>CAWDRJ010000009.1:0-786115 GCA_963804625.1 uncultured Acidobacteriota bacterium
ATCGTCCGTCGGGCGGTCCTCTGCAACTAGGCCGAAACAGCCGAAGCGGTTCGCGCAACCGACGCTGTAGTAGTCCCGGCCATCTTCTTTTCCACCCATTCGGCCGCGTGATGCGCGGCTTCCACTGCACCGGACACTTCCGACTCCGGCCCTACCGAATCTGTGTTCGCAAAAACGATCCTTTCGAGCGGCTGAGTCGCGGCAGGGATAACTTCGGTGAACGTCCCGGGCGTCGGCAGGAACATGGGATGGCCGCGGCGATACATGCGTATTTCGACTGGCTGCGCGGAGGCGAATTCCGGCTGCAGTTTTTGAAAATCCCCTAAGACATTCTCGGCGATTTTCTGGCAGCTTTCTACGCGCAGAAGTTCTCTGCGCTGGACTTCCGATAGCGGAGTGTAGAAGGTGAGGATGTTGTTCTTCTGCACGTATCCCGGCTGTGCGTGCAACACCCAGTCGGCGACAATGAAATCCGTGAACGTATTGCCCGGGCACCAAGTGTCATACGCGCGATTGTACACCGGCTTATCGAAGATCATGTTGATGACGGGATAAGGGCAATAGCGATACGACAGCATCGCCTCCCGTTGCGCGTCCGGAATCGCTGGTATGAGCCGCGAGGCAATGAATTTCGGCGTGGCCATCACCACATATTTCGCGGCGATCGTGCGCAGCTCGCCTTCATGCACGTAAGTGACCCGCACCTCCGTCTGTTGCTGGTCTACCGCAACGATCGTTGCGTCGCTGATCATTCGTTCGGCATATTTCGGCTGCAGCGTGCTGGCCAGTTGCCGCGAGAGCGCGCCGTTGCCTCCCGGCAGCGTCACGCGCGTGTCTTCTTCGGCGGTGATGTATTGCAATTCGCCGGCGGCGACATACGCGGAGGTATCCTCCGAGTTTGCGCCCCAGTTGGAAGGACCGTAGGCGTCCCACCACTGCTTGATTTCCGGCGCGTAACCCTTCAAGTATTTAGAGAGCGGCTCGTTGTCTAGTTGCTGCACATTCTTGTCCGGATCAAGCGCGAGAATTTCCGCACGAAATTTCTTGAAGCTCTCCCGCACGGAAGCAGGGTAGGGAAGTTGGTCCAAGCCGCTGCGCCAGGTATCCGGAACCCATTTGCCAGCGATGATCGAGGGATCCTTCGAATTGATCGGCAGCAGCGTCAGCCCGATTTCCCGGGCGAGTTGTTCGCTGGCTGTGCCTTTCTCATCGAACGCGGAGCCGGTAGCGAACGCTTGGCCCTCGTACTCTTCAAGGTAGGCGTTGCCGCCCCACTGCGGCTCCTTTTCCAGCAGAAGGAAATCGTGCCCGCGCAGGAAATAGGCGGCGCTCAGCCCGCTTACGCCGCCGCCCACGATTACCACGTCGTAGCGTTTCGATACCGGTGGCTTGGCGAAGCTCTTGCCGTCGCGCACTTGATGACATATTTCAAAGTGCTCGCCGTCCACCCGGGGTCGCGTCGGCGATTCCGCACCCAGCAGCGAGAGATTGATCGGGCATCCGGCCGCCACCGAACCGGCCACGATCAATTTCAGAAAATTTCTGCGGGATTCGGTCATAGGGTCTCTCCTTCGAGGGGAGCCGCATGCAGCGCCGCGCCGGAATCTTCCGTACGCTGCGCTCTGGTCCGCAACCGGTACCAGAGCAGAATCGTGCCAATGGAGAACAATAAGATCAGTGTTGAGATGGCATTGATCTCCGGAGTGATACCGCGGCGCAGGCGGGACCAGATCTCCAGCGGCAAGGTGTTGTCGCGCCCGATCAGAAAAAAGCTGACGGCGATTTCGTCGAGCGACAAAGTGAAAATCAGCAGCCCCGCGGCGATCAACGAGACGCGCAGGTTCGGGAGCGTGATCCGCCAGAACGTCTGCCACTGATTCGCGCCCAGGTCGAGCGACGCTTCTTCCTGCGCGCGCTCTAGTTTTTGTAAGCCCGCGAAAATCTCAGTAGTTGCCACGGAAATCAGCGCAGTGCCATGACCGAGAGTGATCGTTACCAGGCTAAGCTTCATGCCCACAGCTACAAACAGCATCAGCAAGGAAAGCCCAGTGATTATGCCGGGAAGAATCAGCGGCAGCAGCACGAGCCGCCGAAAAAGTGCTTTTCCGGGAAAATTCGTGCGGTCGAGCGCCAGCGCGGCAGGCAAGCCCAGGCCCAGAGCGATGCCGACGGCAATCGCCGCGACGATCATGCTGTTCAGTGCCGCGTCCCACAACGCGCCATCCGCGAATAGCTGGCGGTACCAATCGAGCGTCCAGCCGGCCGGTGGAAATCCTCCGACGCCCGAGCCGTTGAAGGAGTAAACGACCAGGACGATGATCGGAAAATAAAGAAACGCGTACACCAGGAACGCGTACGCGCTTAACAGCGGAACACGCCGCGATTGGAGTCCGCCGCTCATGAAATCGTCAGCCTCTTTTCCAATCGTTCCGTAGCAAACAGCAACGAAACGACCAGCAGCATCATGCAGAACGAAATGGCCGCGCCCAGCGGCCAGTTGTAGGCTGCGCCAAAGAGGCTGACGACAATATTAGAAATCATGATTCCACTCGGCCCGCCCACCAGCAGCGGCGCGAGAAAATCGCCCAGTGTCAAAACGAACGCAAATGTTGCCCCTGCAAGAAGCCCGGGCAGCGAGAGCGGCAATATGACGCGCTGGAAAGTGGACCACGGGGAAGCTCCTAGATCGTGCGAAGCCTCCACCAGATTGCGCGGAATGTGCTCGAGCGAGGCGTAAATCGGCAACAGCGTAAACGGCGTGTAGATGTGCGTCAGTGTGATGATCACTGCGAAAGGGCTATACAAGAGGAATTCCACTGGCCGATGTGTGATGTGCACATATTGCAGCAGGCCATTCAGCACGCCGTCGCTTCCCAAAATTGTCTTCCAGGCATACCCGCGCACCAGGTAACTCGCCCACAACGGGATAATCACCAGTTGGTACAGCAAATCTTTGCGCTTGGCCCCGTGAAACGACAAATAGTACGCAAGGGGATACCCCAACAGGAGCGCGCACATCGTCACCGCGCCGGCGATGCGCATCGAACGAAAAAGCACCTCGAGGTAAATGGGGTTGCGTACGAGCTGCAGATAATTCTGAAAAGTCCAGGTGTGGACGATCACCTGCATCGAGGAAACAGACCAAAAGCTGTAGCAAAAAAGAATTGCATACGGGATCAAAAGAAAAACCGTGACCCACAGGAGCGGAGGAATCGTGACGCTCGCTTTGTAAGCTCGCGAGTACACGGCTAGGCGGCTTCTCCTTCGCGCACGGGCGTCGCATCATTCGCATTGAACTCGAACTCGTGCTCGCCCGAGAGAACTCCGGGATTTGCCAATCGCACGCGGATCTTGCTCGAGTTCCCGCATTCGACTTCGACCAAGTCCGTCGCGCCGCTGAATGACTGATTGCAGATGCGGCCGCGAAATCGTGCGACACTTCCGTCCGGCGCGGTCCCTGCTGCGCCGCTCCGCACGAGACGAATACATTCAGGCCGCAGCGAATAAGTCGCCTTATCATTTCCGCCGCCGGCACGCCACGTGATCGAACCTGCCCGGGCGATCCCGTCGCGGACCTCCGCGTGCAATAAATTGGTTTGGCCGATAAATTCGGCTGCGTATGCGGTGGCTGGCACGCCGTAAATCGCGCGCGGCGCTGCTACTTGTTCCAGCAAGCCCGCCCGCAGCAGCGCCACGCGATCCGAAAGCGCCATCGCTTCTTCCTGATCGTGCGTGACTAAAATAAACGTGATCCCGACTTCGCGCTGTAGCGATTTCAATTCCACCTGCATTTGCCGCCGCAGATTCGCGTCCAGCGCCGAAAGCGGTTCATCCAGGAGCAGCACGCGCGGACGGTTCACCAGTGCGCGAGCCAGCGCGACGCGCTGTTGCTGCCCGCCGCTTAGTCGCGAAGGAGCCGCGTGCGCAAATTCGCTCATCTTCACCATCCCCAGAGCTTGGGTGACGCGCTCGGGAATCGCACTCTTCGGAGCATTCTTGGCGCGCAAGCCGTATGCTACGTTTTCAAACACCGAAAGGTGCGGAAAGATTGCATAACTCTGGAAGACCGTGTTCACCTCTCGGCGATGCGCAGAGATTCGATCCAGCCGCTCGCCGCCCATCCAGATCTCGCCGCTGTCTAGTTGTTCAAATCCTGCGATGAGGCGCAGCAGCGTCGTCTTTCCAGAACCGCTTTCGCCCAGAATCGTCAGAAATTCTCCAGAGGCGACTTCGAGGCTGATTCCACGGAGCACGGGACGCTTTCCATACCGCTTGATCGCTTGCCGAATAGACAGGAGGGATTCGTTGGCAGCGGAAGATGCTGCGTCGGCGGTGGGATCGGGCGAAGTGATCACTGCGCGGCCTTCACTTCATTCCATATTTCGTTGTACTTTTCGCGGCGGGGGACCTGCTGCCAGAAATAAATGCGCTTCATGTAGTCGTCCACGTCGTCCAGATGCAGCGATTTCTTCTGTTCGTCGGTCATTGAGTCCGCTGCGCGCGGATTCGCGGGGTCGTATCCCGTCACGTCCGTGACCATCTTCTGCGTTTTCGGCTCGATCATGTATTCCAGAAATTCCGTGGCGAGTTCCTTATGCTCGCTGGCCGACGTAATCATCAAATGGTCAATCCACCCGGTCGTGTTTTCCTTCGGGATAATCTCCGCGATCGGAAATCCCGCCTTGCGAAGCTGGTTGGTCATCAACGGCCAGCCCATCGCCGCAACGATCTCGTGATTCTCGAAGAGATTAGTAAGCTCGCCGCCGGTGGACCAGAATTTCCGGATGTTCGGTTTCAGTTCCAGCAATTTCTTGCGCACGTTTTCCAGTTCTTCGTCGCTTAAGTTGTAGATATGGTCGGGATCGGGCTTGTCGTACCCGAGGACTTGCGCGGTCATGTAAATTGTCGAAAGCTCGTCCCACGCGGAGATTTTCCCCTTCAACTTGGGATCCCAAAGCGCCGCCCAGCTATCCGGCGCCGTCGCAAAATAAGTTGTGTCGTAAAGCAGGGGATTCGGCCCCCAAGTGAACGGCACGCCGTAAACATTTCCGTTTACGCGTACCAAAGGCATCGAGCGTAGCCGTTCCGATAATTGCGAATACGACGGCAGTTTGGAAAGATCGAGGGGCGCGGCGAGGCCCGAAGCGGCGATCATGGTCGCGACATCGCTCGAAGGAGAAATCACGTCGTAATTGCTTGCGCTACCTCCGCGCAGCTTCGCCACCAGTTCGTCGCTCGAGCCCATGTAAGATGCAGTGATCGTGCAGTGATGCGATTCCTCGAACGCCTGCACATAAGAAGGATCAGCGTATCCTTCCCACACCAGCAGGCTCAATGTTGAAGTCTTCTTCGCGCAACCAAAACCGCGAATCGCCAGAGTCGCCGCAAACGCGACCCAGAGTAATCGCCGCGTCGCGCGTTTTGCTCCCGTCATCGTGTGACTCCAAAATTGCCGACAATCATCTCTCGCACATGCTGCCACCAGCCGCACCCCCGTGCGCGCTTTAAAAAGTAGGAGGCGTGTTGATCCACAGCACCAACGTTTCCGTTTTGCCTGGATTCTTCCAATGATGCTCGTTGGTGCTCTCGAAGTAGAAGCTGTCGCCTTCGTCAAGCTGTTGGATCTCGCCATTGGGCAGGGAAATCTCGAGCCTGCCTTTCAAAATGTAGAGAAACTCCTCGCCGTCGTGCGCGTACGACTCGCCGCTGCCCGCCGACGGCGCGATGCGAAACAAATGCGGCTCCATCAGCGTGTTTCCCCACGCCAGCAATTCCATGCGCACGCCGGGGCCGGCGTCGAGCACCTTGCGCTCCGCGGGCTTCACGCGACCGGGATTCGCGTCCGAGGGATTAAACAGCGCCAGAATATTCATCCGGTAAAATCGCGCCAGTCTCCGCAACGTTGCGACGGAAGCCGTCATCTGTTCGCGTTCGAGAGCACTGAGAAATCCCACGGAAACTCCCGCCGCGCGCGCCACTTGCGAAAGCGAATATCCTTTGCGCAAACGCATGCGCCGCAAACGCGCTCCCACCGGACTGGCCTTGGGCCGCTGACTTGCAGAAGTAAGCACGCCCTCTTTTCGCAGAAGATGGACAATCGCCGGAGCGTTCAATCCGCGCGCCCGGCGCAGAAATTGCGCGCGCTTCAGGATGCGCACGTCGCCGTGGGTGTAAAGGCGATACTTGCTGCGCGTCCGGTGCGGCGAAACCAATCCCAAGGTCTCCCACGTCCGCAGAATGGAAGCCGAAACGCCCACCATTTGCGCCACGTCGCTGATGCGCAAGTATCCGTGCGACGGCTCGCTCTTCGTGGAGCGCTTCCGCGTGTTCGGCAATTCAGTTTCCCCTTGACAACCTTCGGGCCTTCTTCTAACGTTCGCGGATTATAGTAAGGTTTTTTCGCGGGCTGCAACCGAAAAACTTAAGCTGCGCGTGGGGGGATGGGGGCTGCAGCTTTTCCGAAAGGAGCGGCGATGAGGGCGACGGGACGGTTAGGGGTGTACCTATTGGTGTTTGTGGGCCTGCTTGGATGCGCTGCGGCCTGGGGACAAACCACCGGCGAAATTCGCGGCGCCGTAAACGATCCCTCCGGCGCAGTCGTGCCGGGCACCATCGTGAACGTCACACTCACCGGCACGGACACGACGCGAACCGTCACCTCGGACAAGAACGGCGCCTTCGACATCCCCGAACTCGCGGTAGGCAGCTACGACGTCAGCGCCGACGCCCAAGGCTTCAAGAAGTTCGTCGCTAAAAACGTCATCGTTTCCATCGGTCACGTCAATTTCATCACCGTCACGCTGCAACTCGGCGCTGGAAACCAAACCGTCACCGTTGAAGCCAACGCCGTGCAGGTAGAAACCACCAGCACCCAGCTCGGCGGCGTTATGACAGATCAATCCATCCGTGAACTGCCGCTCAGCACGCGCAACGCGTTCCAGCTTCTGCAACTTCAGCCCGGAGTCCAATCACAGCTGGGCGCGAACCTTTTCTATGGCAGCGATAATCCTGGAGTCGTTTCTGTCAATGGCGGTCGCGGCCGTTCCAACAATTACATGGTCAACGGTGGCGACTCCAACGATATCTTCGTGAACTCGCCCGGCGTCCAACCCTCGCCTGACGCGATCGAGGAATTTCGGGTCATTACGAATACTTTCGACGCCGAGTACGGCCGGAATTCCGGCTCGGTAGTCAACGTGGTTACCAAGTCCGGCACCAACGAGATCCACGGAGATTTCTACGAGTTCATCCGCAATAATGTTCTCAATACAGCCCAGCCCAATCCAACGGGAGCGGAGGGCATTAATCCTGACTACAAGCAGAATCAATTCGGCGCCACCATCGGAGGGCCGATCAAGAAAGACAAGACTTTCATTTTTGGATCCTACGAAGGCTTGCGCAACGTCCAAGGTGTCACTTCCAGCTCGGGCAACGTGACGCTACCGACCGCGGCGGAAGTCGGAGGTAATTTTCTAGAATGTCCTCAGGGAGGTACAACCTGCGCCAATCCCGCCGCTCCGTTCGGCGGATTCCTGACCGATCAAAACTTTGCCAATGTCCTGCAAGCTCGTCCCGGCTGTTCCGCGGCGATTGCGACGGCTGGAGGTGCACCGCTAAATCCTGGTGCCTCCTGGGGCGCTATCTTTCCGAACAACGTTATTCCGACGCAGTGCTTCGATCCAACTGCCGTCGCGTTATACAACAACTACGTAGCTCCTTATGGAACGGGACAGATATTCCCGATTGCAAACAACAACGAACGCACCGACCAATTTACTATCCGTCTCGACCACAAAATTACAAGCACTCAGCAATTCTCGGCGTACTACTATTTCAACGATGACGGCTTGACCAACGCCTATTCGAATTTTCAGGCTGCAGGTGCGACAGTTCCGGGTTTCGGAGCGCTCACGGCTACCCGCAACCAACAGATCAATCTGTCCCACACCTGGACGTTGGGTTCCACCGCGGTAAACGAGTTCCGATTCAATTACTACAGAGAAGGTCAGGAAAAGTTGAATCACCCGGTGAACATTCTGTCGAGTGTCCATGATGCCTGCGGCTCTGCCGTTCCTGCCTCGAATTGCTTCGCCGATCCCGCCAATCCTTCTGGCGGAATCACCACGGATCTTCCCGGTCACGAGGGCGTGCCGTTTATCGGCGTTAGCGGCGGATTTGCGATCGGCAACAACTCTGAAGGCGAGCTTCCGCAAGCGGGCAACACTTTCCAGTGGACAGACAATTACACCAAGACGACGGGACGGCACACCTTTAAGTTTGGCGGCGAAATCCGGCGCTCTCAGTTTAACCAGTTTCTGTACTACAACATCAACGGCTTGTACAGTTTTGCCAACAGCGGCCCTGACAACGAGGTTTCCTCGGACCCGGGCTTCCCGGCCTATCCGAATTATTTTTTGGGTATTCCAACCACCTACTCGCAAGGCGCCGCGCAGGGTGAAAACGATCGCAACACATCGGTAGCGCTCTTCGTCCAGGACAGTTTCAAACTCAAGCCGAACTTGACCCTGAACTATGGCCTGCGCTGGGAACTCAACACGCCGTTCTACGATACTGGCAACCGTCTGCAAACTTTCCGGCCCGGACAGGACACCACTCAATATCCGTGCGACCTCAATCCGAACAACATCTCCAGCCAGGTTTTGATTGCCGCGTACGGCAGTACGGATTGCAGCCCCACGGGCCCGGCCAACGCTGTTTTTCCGACAGGACTCGTCTTTCCCGGCGACAAGGGTGTTCCGCGTGGCTTGACGTCTACCTATTACAAAGCGTTCGCCCCGCGCATCGGCGTCGCTTGGGCGCCGTCCTGGACGGAAGGGATTTTGGGCAAGATCGCGGGAGGCCCGGGCAAGCTGAGTATCCGAGCGGGTTTTGGGATCTTCTACAATCCGATCGAACAATTGGTTCTGGAACAGTTCAGCGCGGAACCGCCGTTCGGCGGAAGCGCGGCGCTTTCAGACACTTTGTTCAACCTGCCCTTCGAGTATCAATCCGGCGGAAACGCGCCAAATCCGTTTCAAGGTGTGATCAATCAGACGCCCAAGACTCCTTGCGCCTATGATCCATCCGGGCCGCCAGGCTGCGTGGATTGGTCGTCGTTCCGACCTGCGTTGCTGTTCGGCGAATTCCAGCCGCATTTGAAATCGCAGTATTCCGAACAATACAACCTTACGATCGAGCGTCAGATCACCAAGGACATGATTTTCCGTGTTGGCTACGTGGGAACGCAATCTCACCATCTGCTCGCATCTCACGACCTGGACTATGGGAATTCCGACTCCTGTCTGGAAATCGCGGCCATTGCCACCGCAAATCCAAACAACGTCCTTTCTGCCAACGGTGGTTCGCCGACGACGTGCGGCACCTTCAGTTCTGACTCGAGTTACTACATCGCGCCGGGGACCGTGATTCCGGCCTATGCACCTCCACAGCAGCCCTTCCCAGTGAAGTACACCTCTTGTACGGGCTTGGTCCTCCCGTATAACGCCGGCAGCGGCGGTACTTGTCTTCCTGCGAATTCGGTAGTCGGCGCGAACGGCGTGACCCTCGTCGGACTTCGTCCTTATTCCTCACCGCAGTGCCAGCCATTGAGTACCAACGGGGTGGGCTGTCCTGCTGACGGCGTTCCGGTGTTCAGTAACATTTTCGCCGAAGACACGATCGCCAATTCCAACTACAACGCGCTGCAAGTATCGCTGGAGAAGAGCTATTCACACGGACTGCTCTTCCAGTTCTCTTACACTTTCAGCAAAGCCATTGACCAGGGTGCTTCGTTCGAAAACGAACTCAACCCGCTCAATTACAACGCGACGCGCGGTGTGTCGTTACTGGACGCCAAGCACCGGTTCGTTTTTAGTCCGGTTTGGGACATCCCCGTGCCCAAGTACGAGGGTTTCAAAGGTAAAGCGCTGAACGGCTGGGGCGCTTCCGCGATTGTCACTTGGCAGAGCGGATTCCCAATTCGCATTTTCGATCCATACGATGATGAATTGCAAAGCAGTTACTTCTTCGAGGACGCCAACACGCCGGTTATTTCCGGTAAGCCCGAATTTGTAAATCCCAAGACAAACGGCGGTACGTATTTCCTCTTGAACAACATATCGGAGCCGAATCCCGGCACGTTTGGGAACATGCCCCACGCGCTCTGTTGCGGCCCGGCTTTGAACAATACAGACATGGTTATTTCGAAGAAAACTGCGATCAATGAACGCTGGAACACGGAATTTCGTGCTGAGTTTTACAACGCCTGGAATCACACGCAGTATGCCAATCCTGATGGCAACTACGGCGATTCCACCTTTGGCCAGATTTTAAACACCCGCGAGGGGCCGCGTGTGATGCAATTCGCGTTAAAGTTCCTGTTTTAGGCGTTACACCACCACAACGAGCGAGGGTGTCCGGCACGGCGGACCCCTCGCTTTGTTGCGTAGAAACAAACCGGACCGCACAGTTCACACGCTTGGCTGGGAGCGAGATGAAGATTGTCGTACTAGGTGCGGGATTGATGGGACGCGCGGTCGTTTACGATCTGGCCATCGCGCGCGAAGTGAAGTCCATCGTCGTCGCGGACTTCGACCGCGGGCGCGCTCATGAAGTCGCTGATAAATTCGGGCACGGCATCGCGCGCGCCGCGTTTGCCGACGTCCGGGACACCAAGCATCTTGCGAAACTGCTGCACGGCTGCCACGCGGTCGTGAATTGCACGCAATACAATTGGAATTTGGGCGTGATGCGTGCGGCGCTCGCCGCTCGCGTCCATTATCTCGATCTCGGCGGCCTGTATCACATGACGCGCAAGCAGTTCGCGCTCGACCGTGATTTCCGGCGCATCGGCAAGCTGGCGATCCCAGGGATGGGCGGCGCACCGGGCATCACCAATGTGCTGGCTCGTGATCTGGCCGATTCGTTCGATCGCGTAGACTCGATCAAAGTATTCAACGCGGGCGCCGACGAGCAGCGCTACGACAGTCCCATCGCGTATTCGTTTTCGATCGCCACAATTCTCGACGAGCTCACCATGCCTCCGATTCACTTCGTGAATGGCCGCTACGTCAAAAAAGAGATGCTCAGCGAGCCGGAACCCGGAACATTCCCCGCGCCCATCGGCAAAATCGTGCTGCGCCATTCGATCCATTCCGAACTTGGCACGCTCGCCGAAAGCTTCCGCAAGAAAGGCGTGCGCGAAGTATTCTTTAAGATCAATTACGACCCGAAGCTGGTGAACCTGGTCAGAACCCTGATGGACGCCGGATTCACGCAGCGCGACCCGATTCCGGTGAATGGTTCCGAGGTGTCACCGCGCGCTGTGCTGTTGGCTTTGATGCAGCAGAAGGCTCCGAGCAAGCCGCCGCTTGACGTCGAAGCTTTGCGCGTGGTGGTCGCCGGTCGGACCGGAAAAAAACGCGTCGCGTCGGCTCTCGAAATGTGGGCGGACCACACCACTCGGCCGCAGCTTTCTGCCGTCGCGCGCGATACCGGCTTCCCGGCAGCGATTGCCGCGGTAATGCACGGCCGAGGTGAAATTCCGGGCGTCGGAGTGCAAGCGCCGGAGAATGTGGTACCAGCGCGGCCGTTTTTCACGGAGTTGAAAAAACGCGGCTTCACGTTCCGACGCTGGAATTTGCAGCCGTAAGTTTCGAGCATTAAATCTCAGGGCCGTGCGTCGGCCACAGTACCAGCATTTGGAGGATGTTATGCACGCAGGACTCGAACAGGAACTCAAAACCTACGAAAAGCGCACACCGCGCTCCAAAGACGCTCACAAACGCGCTGAAGGACGCTTGCCCCTCGGCGTCGCCAGCAATTATCGCGCTTACGATCCTTATCCACTTTTCGTTCGTGATGGCAAAGGCGGACACATCCACGATATTGACGGTAACGAGTATCTCGATTTCAATTTGTGCTTTGGCGCATTAATGGCGGGGCACTGCCATCCCGCGGTGATCAAAGCGGTGCAGGGAAAACTTGCAACCGGCACGATGTTTGGCATGCCGCACGATCTTGAATGGGAACTGGCCGAAGAAATCTGCAAACGCTTCCCGGTCGAGATGGTCCGCTTCAGCAACAGCGGCACCGAATGCACCATGCATGCCGTGCGCCTCGCTCGTGCCGCCACCGGCCGCGACCGCATCATCAAAATGGAAGGCGGTTATCACGGGCTGCACGATTCAGTGCTCGTATCGTTGAAACCCAAAGCCAGCGAAATCGGCGATCCCAGCATGCCTACTCCCGTTCCGGGCGGAGCTGGAATCCCCAAAGGCACGCTGCAAAACACTTCGATCGCGCAATTCAACGATATTTCGGGCGTCGAGCGCTTGTTCGCGAAATATCCCGGCGAGATTGCCGCGGTCATCGTTGAGCCGATCATGATGAACGTGGGGATCCTGATGCCCGACGAGGGCTATCATCAAGCGCTTCGTGAGATCACCAAGAAGAATGGCGCGCTCCTGATCTTCGACGAAGTGAAAACCGGCGCGAAATTGGCGTACGGGGGCGCCTGCGAATATTTCGCCATCAAGCCGGACATCGTCTGCTTGGCGAAATCTATTGGTGGAGGGTTTTCGCTCGCGGCGTTTGCATCGAGCCGCGAAGTAATGAGCCAGATCTCCGACCACAAAGTTTTCCACGGTGGTACGTACAACACGAATCCCGTCGCGATGGCTGCCGGCATCGCCACGTTCCGCGAAGTTCTGACCAAAGATGCCTACCAGCACGTCACGCGGTTGAACAAAAAATTGCTGGACGGCTACAACAAGGAAATCTCAAAGAACGGATTGCACGCCTATGTTGTCGGCGCAGGCTCGAACGGCTCGTTGATGTTCTTCGAAAAACCGATTCGCAATTACCGCGACTGGCTCAACGTGGATAGCGAGCTCTGGCGGCACTACTGGTTCGCGATGGTGAATCGCGGCGTGATGGCCCAGCCGTATTGGTGGGACGAGCAGTGGACCGTCTCCGTGGCGCACACCGAGGCAGACATTGACCGGCACATCGCGACGTTCGCCGAAATCGCGCCAGCGCTGGCGAAAGCGCAGAAAGAGCCGCACGTCGCCGTCAGCGCGGGGCACTGAGTTTCATCTGTCGCGGAAATCTTCCGGGCCTTTCCGCGCGAAAGGCTCGGAAGTTTTTGGCTCGAGTTTTTCTATCTGTGAGGAGTTTCTTTGCCCGATCCGGTCGCGGCCGCCAGCGAAACAGTCCATCTGAAGCGTTCCCTGGGCCGCTGGGATTTGGTCGCGCTCTTCGTCGTCGCGGTATTCAATCTCAACGTCGTTCCCAGCATCGCCGCGAATGGCGGCGTCACTGTTTGGCTATGGCTCATTTCACTGGTTTTATTTTTCTGGCCGCAAGGAATCGCCGTGATTGAGCTCGCGCATCGTTATCCCGGTGAGGGCGGCGTCTACTTGTGGGCCAAGGAAGTTTTCGGCGACTTTCACGGGTTTCTTTCCGGCTGGTGCTATTGGACCAACAATATGATGTACGTGCCCACGGTGATGCTCTATTTCGTCGGCGTCTCCGTGTTCGTGCTGGGGCCCGCGCACCAAGCGCTGGCGGACAACCGCGCCTTCACCGTTATCGCTTCGCTCGGATTGATGGCTCTGCTGGTGATTTTGAATATCGTGGGTCTCGGCGTGGGGAAGTGGATTAACAACCTGGGCGGCATTGGTACCGGAGTCGCGGCTGCGGTTCTGATTGGCCTCGGCTTGATGATGTACTTTCGCTTCGGCACCACGGTCACTGCCGCCGATTTTCGCGTTCCCGCGAATCCCCGGTTCCTCCTGAATTCCTTTGGCGTGATCTGCTTCGGATTGGTCGGCCTGGAATTGGCGTCGGTGATGGGCGACGAAATCAAGGACCCACAGAAGACTTTGCCCGGCGCGGTTGCTTGGGGCGGCGTGCTATCCGGCGTAATGTACATCGCTACGACGCTGACACTGTTGATCGCGGTCAGCAAAAATGAAATCAACGTGTTGCAGGGAATCGTGCAAGCCGTCAGTCACATGGCTGCACGCGTGAACGCTCTTTGGATCGTCGCCCCCTTCGCACTGATGCTAAGCATTTCCATCGCGGGAATCGGGTCGGCATGGCTTGCTGGCTCCGCGCGCATTCCGTTCGTCGCTGGCCTCGATTCCTACATGCCCAGCTGGCTTGGGAAAACCCATCCGCGCTATGCCACACCGTACGCCGCGCTGATTGTCCAGGGAATCGTGTCCGGTTTGCTGGTGCTGATCAATTCCTTCGGTTCCGGCGTGCAGGAGACTTTCCAGCGATTGCTGTCGCTCGCCGTCGTGCTGCAACTGATCCCGTTCGTCTACATGTTCGGCGCGCTGCTGCGAATTGCGGCAAGCCCGGCAGACGGCAAGGGACTCTATAGCAAGAAGACTTTATATCTTGCAGGCGCCAGCGGATTGGTTACCACCATCCTGGGGATTTCGCTGGCATTTTTTCCGGCGCAGCAAATCAGTTCGTTGCTGTCCTACGAGACGTGGATGTTCGGCGGAACGGCGTTTTTCATCGGACTCGCGGTATTCTTTTTCTATGTGTACGGCCGGCGCAAAGTGCCCCAGCCCGCTGCGAGCCGCATCTAAATTATCTGTTGCAGCAGGAGGTTCCGTGGCAAGCAAGGCGAAAGCAATTCCAGCGAAAAGCGCGAAGCCAAAAGCAGCCGTCCGTAAATATAAGATGTATATCAATGGCGAGTTCGTTGAAAGCCATCGCGGCGCCGTCTTTCCGGTCTACGACCCATCAACCGAAGAGATTATCGCCGAAGTTCCTGAGGCGGACGAAAAAGACGTTGACCGCGCCGTTGCCGCCGCCAAGGCCGCGTTTGAATCCGGCCCGTGGTCGCAAAGCACAGCACAGGACCGTGGCCGCATCCTCTTTCGCTTGGTCGGAGCGAATCCGGCGCGAAACTCCCTATCTCGCGGAATTCGAAGCGCGCAATTCCGGCAAGCCCATCGTCGAAGCCGAATACGACATGGCTGATGCCGCCACCTGCTTCGAATATTACGGCGGTATGGCCACCAAAGTTCTCGGCCACGTAAATCCCGTACCGGACAACGCGCTTAGCCTCTCGTTGCGTGAACCTATCGGCGTGGCTGCGCAAATTATTCCCTGGAACTATCCGTTGCTGATGGCGGCGTGGAAACTTGCTCCGGCGATTGCCGCAGGCTGCACCTGCGTCTTGAAGCCCGCAGAACAAACTCCGCTCACTGCCCTCGAATTCGCGGGCTATCTTGCGGACGCGGGCTTGCCGCCGGGAGTCGTCAACATCATTACCGGCTTCGGCGAAAAAGCCGGCGCGCCCCTGGTGAAACATCCTGACGTCAACAAAGTCGCGTTCACCGGCAGCGGAGCGGTAGGGAAGGCCATTGTGAAAATGGCCGCGGATTCGCTGAAACGCGTCACGCTGGAAC
The DNA here is from genome assembly GCA_963804625.1 of uncultured Acidobacteriota bacterium. Classification (GTDB taxonomy): domain Bacteria; phylum Acidobacteriota; class Terriglobia; order Acidiferrales; family UBA7541; genus Palsa-295. The sequence goes on from CAWDRJ010000009.1 coordinate 15,432, forward strand.
TCGGCGGCAAGTCGCCGAACATATTTTTCGCGGACGCAGATTTCGAATCGGCCATTGACGGCGCGCTCTTCGGCGTTTTCATCAATCAGGGAGAGGTGTGTTCCGCAGGCAGCCGCATCCTCGTCGAAAAATCCATCTATCCGAAATTTGTGGACGCCATGAGCGCCAAAGCCAAGACCATTCGCCTGGGTCCGCCGCTCGATCGCCAAACCAAAATGGGTCCGCTGGTGAGCAAGGAACAGTTCGAGCGCGTGAGCGCCTATCAGGCCATCGGCAAGAAGGAAGCCAAGGTCGCCACCGGTGGCGGACGTCCTGCGGGCCTGCCGCGCGGCTACTACGTCGAGCCCACGATTTTCTATGACGTTGATAATTCCGCCCGCGTCGCCCGCGAAGAAATCTTCGGCCCCGTCGCCACCGTGATTCCTTTTGCCAATGAAGCCGACGCAATCCAGATTGCGAACGATACGCCTTACGGACTCGCCGCGGCCGTCTGGTCGCGCGACATTTTCAAAGCCTTTCGCGTCGTGAAAGCGCTTCGCGCCGGAATCGTGTGGGTGAATCACATGCAGCCCACTTACGTCGAAGCTCCGTGGGGCGGCTACAAGCAATCAGGCTTCGGCCGCGAACTTGGTCCGTGGGGCATCGAGGAATATCTGGAAACCAAGCAGGTGCATATCAATCTCAACGAGCAGCCGATTGGGTGGTACTGACATGTCCACAATTCAACTTCGCACCGGAATTCCCGGACCTAAGTCCCAGGAACTGATGCGCCGTCGTCAGGCGGCTGTGGCGCGCGGCGTCGGGCACGCGACCTCGATTTTTGCGGCCCGCGCCGAAGGAGCCGTCCTTGAGGACGTGGACGGAAACCGTTTCCTCGATTTCGCCGGCGGCATCGGGGTCATGAACGCGGGCCATCGCGCGCCGCGCGTGGTCGCGGCGATTCGCGAGCAACTCGAGGCATTCATTCACACTTGCTTCAGCGTGGCTCCGTATGAAAAATATATCGCCTTGGCGGAGAAGCTGAATTCACTCGTGCCCGGCACCTTCCCGAAAAAGAGCATTCTCGTGAATAGCGGCGCGGAAGCCATCGAAAATGCCGTGAAAATCGCCCGCGCTTATACGCGCCGGCCCGCGATCATCTGCTTCGAAGACGCTTTTCATGGCCGCACGATGCTGACCATGTCTCTCACCAGCAAAACGCATCCGTATAAGGCCGGCTTCGAGCCCTTCGCGACTGACATTTACCGCATTCCTTACGCCTACTGCTATCGCTGCTCCTATTCTTTGCAGTATCCCGCATGCAATGTTTTCTGTGCGCATCACCTGGAAGATACGTTCAAGCGCATGGTGGCTTCCGAAGCCGTCGCGGCTGTCGTCGTAGAGCCCGTGCTGGGCGAAGGCGGTTTCGTTGCGCCGCCGCGCGAATTCTTTGCGATTCTGCAGGACATCTGCAAACGCCACGGCATTCTATTCATCGCGGACGAAGTGCAAAGCGGCTTCGGGCGCACCGGCACGATGTTTGCTTCACAGCAGTACGGAATCGTTCCGGACATCTTAGTGAGCGCAAAATCGATCGCCGCAGGACTACCGCTAGCCGCCGTCACTGGGCGTGCGGATGTTATGGACGCGGCCGGAGTCGGCGGGCTCGGCGGCACGTATGGCGGGAACCCACTCGCGTGCGCCGCGGCGCTCGCCGCCATTGAAACCCTCGAAGCCGAAAATCTTCCTGCCCGGGCGGAAAAACTCGGACGACGCTTTGAATCGCGAGCTTGTGAATGGCAGCGACGCTGGCCGCTCGTCGGAGACCTTCGCGGCTTGGGCGCCATGCGCGCGCTCGAACTCGTTCGTTCGCGCGATACGCGCGAGCCAGCCAAGGAAGAAACAGAAGAGGTTCTTCGCCATTGCCGCGAACGCGGCTTGATTCTCCTTTCGGCTGGCAGCTACGGCAACGTGCTGCGCTTGCTCGTGCCGTTGGTCATTACGGACGAACAATTTGACGAAGGCTTGGACGTGCTGGAAGCTTCGCTCGCGGCCGTCAGCGAATCGCAAGTCGAAGCCGCACCGCGTCACGCGTAGCCGCGACGCGACTCTCCGGAGGGGCCACGCCGTACGGTTTAATTTTTTGCCGCCTTGGGAAAGAGCAGCGACGCAGCCGCGGTGACCGCCAAAATCCCCGCGATTACCGAAAGCGAAACCAGCGATGGAATCGGCAGCCACTCACTTAGGCTCATTTTCGCGCCAACGAACACCAGAATCGTCGCCAGCCCCTGATGCAGGAATCGGAAGCGCGGCAAAATTCCCGCTAGCGCAAAATACAGCGCCCGCAAACCCAGAATCGCGAACACATTCGACGAATACACGATGAAAGTATTCCGCGTGATCGCCAGCACCGCCGGCACGGAATCCACCGCAAAAATTATGTCCATGGCCTCCACGGCCACGAGCGCCAGAAACAAGGGCGTCGCGTTCCATTTCCCGGCGCGCTTCACCAGAAAACGCCCGCCATCGTACTTATCAACCACCGGCATGATCCTCCGCGCAGCCCGCACCAGCCAATTCCTTTCCGGCTGCATCTTGCGCTTCACGGGCAGGAATATCCGCAATCCCGTCAGCAGCAAAAGAGCGCCGAAAATGTACAAAACCGCGTGAAATGTCTCCAGCAGTGCCACGCCCGCCAGCACGAACGCAGCCCGCATCACCAAAGCGCCGAGCACACCGAGAAACAGAACCCTGTGCTGCAGCTTCGCTGGAACCCGAAACGCCTCGAAAATCACCAAAAACACAAAAATATTGTCAACGCTGAGCGATTTTTCAACCAGATACCCGGTGAGGAATTCCAAACCCGCCTGTGGTCCCAGAGCAAAGCGGACCCAGAGGTTAAAAATCAGGGAAACTGATATCCACGCGGCGCTTTCGACGAGAGCTTCCCTGGTGCTGATGGTGTGCGCCTTGCGGTGAAACACGCCCAGGTCAACGATGAGGGCCGCGCTCATGGCGAAGGCGAAAACCGCCCAGATGTGCAGTGGGGTTCCCAGCATTTAGTAGCCCGCGTGGAACGGGGCAACCAGTCTAACCGGCTAGTCCCCTCGAACGAAGCAGCTTTGCACCGCGGCCTACTTAACTGTTGCAGGGTTTGCGGGGATGCCGGATAATTCCGCATTGAGTCGTTCCGTTGTAAGGCCGTCCTGGCAGCTTTTCCGTGATCAATTGTCCTCACTGCAGCACGGTTAATCCCGACTTCGCAGAGTCCTGCTCGCGCTGCGGTACTCCCATGCCCTTGGGGGAGTCTGAAACCATCCAGATGGTAGACGCCACCGTTATCGCTCCGGGGAGCGATTTCGGTCCGCGCTATCGCATTGACGCGCTGCTTGGCCAGGGTGGCATGGGCCGCGTTTACAAGGCCTACGACAAAGAACTCGATCGCACTGTCGCGATCAAGGTAGTGCGCGAGGGCGCAATCGGCCAGGCCGATGCGTTGAAACGCTTCAAGCAGGAATTGGTTCTCGCCAGCAAGATCTCGCACAAAAATATCCTGCGCATCCACGACATGGGCGATGTCGGCGGCCTCCGCTTCATCTCCATGGCGTTCGTTGAAGGCCAAGATTTGCAGCACATCATCCACGACAATCCCAAGATGCCGATGGATCGGATCTTGAACTTCGCGCGGCAGATTGCCGAAGCTCTCGCAGCCGCCCACGCCGAAGGCGTTGTCCATCGCGACCTGAAGCCGCAAAACCTCCTGGTAGATAAAAACGACCAGATCTTTGTTTGCGATTTCGGCCTGGCGAAGTCTTTTGAAGAAGGCGCGATCGGCATGACGCGCACCGGCGCCTTCCTCGGTACGCCACGCTACATGTCGCCGGAGCAGGTGGAAGGCAAGCCCGCCGATAATCGCGCCGACCTGTATTCCTACGGTTTGATCCTCTACGAATTGGTGACCGGAGACGTTCCGTTCACCGGCGAATCCACGCTGAAAGTGATGTACCAGCGGATTCAGGAAAAGCCCAAAAGCCCGAAACTCATCAAGCCCGATCTTCCGAATTGGCTGGTGCGCATCATCATGCGTTGTCTGGAGCGCAACCCGGACGACCGCTACCAGAACGCTTACGAAATTCTCGCCGACTTGCAGGGATCGCTTTCTGGAGGCGGCAATTCGCGCGTCGGCATGTCGCGAATCGGTTCCGGTTCCCAAAGCGTCGTTATTCAGATCCCGGAGTTCGCCAGCCGCCGCTGGGTGTGGGTTGTCGCGGGAGTGGTTGCACTGCTCGTGATTTTGTTCGCGATCCCGCCCATTCGCCACTTGATTCCGGGCTTTCGCGTGGAAGAAACCGGTTCGGCGACATCCGGAATCCCGCCGCTATCGAGCGGCCGCTATATCGCGGTATTGCCTCTCCAGGTCCTCGGAGATCAATCCCAACTTGGCTTTCTAGCCCAAGGTATCGAAGAAGCGCTCTCTGCGAAGCTGTTCCAATTGAACGGCGTTCACGTCACATCCTCCGACGCGGCGGCCAAGGCTGACCAAAAGCAATCACTCCAGAAGATCGCTCGGAATCTTGGCGCCAATATGTTGGTGCAAGGCATGATTCAAGGCAACGGCGACAAAATCCGCATCATTTTAAATCTGGAAAACGTCGCCGACGGAAAACGCATCTGGAGCCAGCAATTTGACGGCGTGGCAGCTGACCTCTTCACGCTGGAGGATCAGATTTATAACCGCGTCGTTTCAGCAATGGACGTCACGCCTACTTCGGAGGAAACCGCCAAAGCGGAGGCCCGGCCGACGGATAATATCGCGGCCTACGATCTATACCTGCGTGGCAGAAATTCCATGCGCGGCCACGAAGAAAAGAACGTCTCGACCGCACTCGATTATTTCAATCAGGCGTTGAAGCAAGACCCACGGTTCGCGCTGGCGTACACCGGCCTGGCCGACGCCAGTCTCCGAATGTACGACCTCAAGAAGGACAGTTTCTGGACCCAGAAGGCCCTGTCCGCGGCGCAGCAAGCTCAGCAGCTCAACGACGGTCTCCCGGAGGTCCACTCGACGCTAGGCAGCGTTTATAGCGTCACCGGTAAGTACGCCGAGGCCATCGCCGAGCTGCGGCGCGCGATTACGCTCGCGCCAAACTCAGACGAGGCCTACCGTCGCCTGGGAAGCGCCTATATGGACAGTGGCCAGGGTAAACAGGGCATCGAGGCATTTGAGAAGGCGGTCGAGCTGAATCCCTATTTTTGGCAGAATCAAAACCTGCTCGGCGATGCGTACCTGCAGACGGCGGATTATCCCAAGGCCCTCGAGGCATTCAAGCAGATCACCGTGCTGGAGCCCGATATTGACGCCGGTTACGAGAACATGGGCAACGTGTACTTGACGCAAGGCAAGTACGCAGAGAGCATCCCGTATTTCCAGAAAGCGCTGCAGATCGAACCGTACTTTTCGACCTATTCGAATCTCGGAACAGCGTATTTCTTCTTGAAGCAGTACCCGAATGCCGTTGCGATGTTCGAAAAAGCAGTTGCGCTCAATCCCAATGACACGGTGATGGTCGTCAACCTGGCTGATGCATATCGCTACTCCAAACAGCAGGATAAGGCACGCGCCACTTATCAGCAGGCGATCTCGGTGGGATTTAAGGGCCTGCAGACAAACCCGAAAGATGCGGAAATTATGGCGCAGGTCGCGCTCTCCTACGCGAAGACCGGCAATGCTGCGCAAGCGCAGGAATTCATCGAACGAGCGCGCGACGCCGACCCCAGCAACGTCAATTACATCTATGACGCCGCAGAGATTCTGACGCTCTCTGGCAAGACGACCGAAGCTCTGAAGGCATTGCAGCAGGCGCTGGAGAAGCACTACCCGGCTGAGTTCGCGTCTGGAGATCCAGAGTTGAGCACTCTCCAGAAGGATCCGCGATTTATCGCCTTAATCAAGAAGCACTCAACCAAGAACCCATGAACGCTACTATCGGTCGCGGCGGAAGCTAAAGTCCCCACGATCGCTCTTAGTCCGGCAACGCCGCCGCGTTGCACGGCTGTTAACCCAAGTTCCGCAGTTTGAAGAATAAATACCTGTGTTTTCAATGCGGACATACCCTAGTCTTCACTACACTTGGGCCATTTCTAGCGAGTGAGGAAGGTGCAAATTCAGGTGTTGCAACAGAATCGCCTGGTGCTCGGTCGGTCGACTGATGCAGCGTTTTCGGATCGTTACTCCGTTTCGCGTCGGTAACACAACGTCGACCAGGGTGATGTCCGCCAATTCCTGGAATACTTTTCGTGGTTCGTTGCCCAACCCGGCGCGTTGGCAAAGTTGCGCCAGTGTCTTCCACAACACAAAGGCCAGAAAGCACACCAGGATGTGCGCCTCGACCCGCTCTTGTTTCTGGTGCCAGATCGGTCGCAGTTGCAGATCTGTCTTCTGGATGCGGAACGCGGCCTCGGCCTCCGTCAGCTGCATGTAAGCACGCCAGAGTTCTTCCGGGCTCCCGTCGGTTACGTTGCTGCGCAATACATAACAGCCTTCACTGAGCCGTGCCCATTCCCGCCAGCGATCGATTCTTTTCCAGTGGCACTTCGCAAAGCCGTCTGCATCGGGATCGATCTTGACTTCAAACGCTCCCGCCGCTCGTGAGTTCTTGCCCAGCAATCGCCCGACGCGCTGTCCCACGACAGCCGGCAGCTGCTTGCGCTTTCTGCAGCTGGCCACGATCTTCTCCAGCCCCTCCTCGATGCGTTTCTCGAACCGCTCATGCATGGCCTGCTCTTTCTCTTTCCTCTGCGCACTCCGGCACAGAAGAAATACTTCCTCGCCACCAGGGGCCGCACAGAATCTCACCTCCAGACCTTCCCTCACGCGATGCCAGTCTGGGGCTCGTAGCTCCCCCTCGAACCGTTTCAGCACCCCCTTCGGCGTTCCCACGATGTAACGCCGCTTGCCTTGCTTCAAATACCGTATGTTTTCTTCGCTCACCATGCCGCGATCCAGCACCCAAATGCGGTTCGCTCTCCCATACAGTCGTTCGATCCGTTCCACGATCTCTTCCAGGGTAGTCACGTCGTTGCGGTTCCCGGTGAATAGCTGGTAGCCCAAGGGCATCCCCTCGCGGCTTACTACCAGAGCGATGTTCACCTGCTTGCAGTCGGGGCGGTGATCGCGCGAATAGCCTCGCTGCGCTAGTTCGTTCCGCTTCGCATCGCCTTCGAAGTACGTGCTGGTGACGTCATACAACAACAGGTCGTAATCCAGATCGAACAGTTCACCCAGTCGATTCTTCAGATGTCTTTCCAGCTCTTCCTTCTGCGGCAGCAGTTGATCGAGAGAACGATACAGCCGGTCTTCATTCACCTTATTGGCAGGCACGCCCAGCAGATCACTCAACGCGCTCGCTTCATAGAATCGCTCTGCAATATGCAACTCACTCGAAGGCTCACAGAGCCGCGCCAGAATCAAAATCTGCGCCATCACCGGCCAGGGAATCTCTTCTCGTCCGGCAGGCAGCGTCTGCTCTAGAAAATCGACCAGTCCCACTTGTCGACACAGCTCGAGCCCGATCCAAGGACCGCCGAACGCCCGCTTCCGTTCGATGGCGATGCGCTTCAGATCGACTTCCACCCACTGCGGTTCGGTGTCCAGGAATAATCCGCGCTGAGCAACCGTGGCGGCACCTGCGGCTTGTTGGTGAATGCCCAGACGTCCTGCCGCATCCATCTCACCGAGGTAAGCCACCACGCGCTGCCGCGGGCCTCGCGACGAGCGATAACTCTCGACCAGCGCCCAGTAGCCGTGGCGCTTGCCATCCTTATTGCGATAACAGCGACGCAAGTACATGCCTCGATCCTACGCATCGCTACTTCACTTTCAAGCGGGTTGGTCTTCACTACAGAGGCATTCCCGCACGCCACGCAATACGCACGGAGGGCTCAGGCTGTGGACAGGAAGGTTAAGGAATCTCCAGGAGGGAATTACTTCGAAAATGTGTCTAAAAAATATTCAAATCATCTCAGACTGCGGAAGCTGGGTTAACGCCTTGCCGCATTCGAGCCGCGTGATGGAGCGCACGAAAACCCTACGACGGAGCCGTAAGACTGGCTGCGCCTTCTGAAGGGTCCGACGAGAACCGAAACTATAACGCAAAAAGGCGCTCCGGCTAGACCCGAGCGCCTCTTGAATTCTCCTAATATGCTGCTACCGCCGACATCAGAACTAAATGGAAAGTACACGTTGCGATCCGGAAGGTCGCTTCGCAAGTTGTTTCCTGGCGAACGCAAACAAACAAATCAGACCCGCAAATAGAAGGAACGCCGAACTCGGCTCCGGAACCCCTGCGGTGACTCCCGTGCAATCGCCGCCAACTGTGCACGGCGCGATGGACCCGTCTTCAAACTCGAACTCAGCATCTGTCGGTTGGTTCACGGCAGGGTAGACGGTACCGCACACCGCGAAGATATTCGACTCGCACGTGTAAAGCTCGCTAGGGTTGAACGGGAACTCCACAAACAACGCCGTCAATGCCGTCGCACCGTCCCAGACAAAGTTCTGGTCGCTTCCTACCGGGATCATCAAAGGATCGGACTGCGAATTTTCCGAGAAACACGAGTAGCTCGAGTCGGTAGGCGGACAAGTCGGATCGGGGAACTTGTTCACCTTCACCGTCGGGTCGTTGCCCGCGTCCGCATGCGCGACCACCGCGCTACATCCGAGTAGAACCACCAACGCACAAACCTTTGCGAATTTCACTAATGCACCTCCGCGCAATTTCAGACGCGCGTATACTAGCACGTGCCGTTCCACTGTCTAGCAATTTCTTCTCCCATAAGCCCTTTATTTGTAGTACGTAAAAACACGTATTGCTTCCCCATCTTTCTCAATATGCAACACTTTGCATAAGTTCGTACCTCGCCTGTCTCTCTTGAGCCTTTCGCCTGCTCGATATAAACCGTTGTTCCTCCTACACTTGCCTCGCCACTTCGGACCCAAAATCGACCTCAGCGCCCCGATTCCATCTCTCTTTCCTTGAAGCTCGTGCCGCCAAAATCGTGAGCGGCGCGGCAACGGATGCGCCGTGTTGGGCAGGGTAAGCGATCGTTTAAGAGCTGGCCGACAACGGGGCGCTAATTCGCGTTGCAACGTCATAAAAACTCCTGAAACAAGTGACACGCCACCAGTCGAAGAAAGTCACTCTATTTGCAATATCGCCGCGTCTCAGGATTCAAAACTGGGACGTCAATTCCCGAATTGGTCTGGTGCAGTACGCACTCTATTCATAGAGGAACGTAAGTCGTTGTAAATACGCTCCGCGCCTTTCGAGCGCACCACAAAATTTGGGCACTCGACTTGCATTAGATACGGCGTGGGTCGCGTTCCAACACGATCCGCATCGTCCGGTACGTGGGGAGGAAGGGGCCCACTTGCAGGATGGTATGGGTCGTTCCACAGTGTTACCACCTGTCACAAATTGTCAGCATGCAACTCGTGTGTTAGTAATCTGTTGTAACAGCATAAGCGCAAAGCGTTCTCACCTGTTGACAAAGTGTTGCCCGAGTGCTACCTTTGCTCATGGGAGGCAACGATGCAATTCGTGGCCAGAGTGAAGGGAAAGAAGCGCGTGACCGTGAAGATCCGGCGCCACGCGCCAGTCGAGCCCGAGGGCGCTGGCAGCTATTATGCGGTTTTTCAGGGGATCAAGCCAAAGACCGGCGAATGGGGAAAGGTCGTCAAGCCCCTCGGTAAAGATATCAGCGAAGCCTACAAGAAGTATCGAGACGTCGCTGAGCGGCTTCGCCAAGGACTTGACCCGGACGCCCCGGTTCCCCAGCGCATCAAAAATCCCAGCAATGATCCGCTTCTCGCGATCGTGCCCTACGTTCCCCTGGCAAGTGGTCCCACCTGGGAAGAACTTTTCATCGCTTACCAGGCACGCATGCGATCGGACAAAATCGAAGGCGTTTTCAGCGAGTCCTCGGAAAAGCGATATCTGCGTTCACTCCGGACTTTCGACGCTTATCGGAGGACACGGGGAATAGTCTATTTGAATAGCATTTCACCCCAGATCATCCAGGACTTCCGCGAGTACCGTGTGCTGCAAAAAGCGAAAAGAACGTGGATGGTCGATACGAGTGTCCTTCACGTGATCTTTGAATTCGCCATCGAGCGAAAGATGCTCTCCGTGAATCCCGTGATGGTGAAAAAACAGAAGGCGAAGACCGCCAAGGCGAGATCGAATTCGAAACCATTTTCCGCAGAACAAATCACAAAATTGCGGAAGACCGCCGCAGGAAACGAGGACGATCTGCTGTTTTTTGTGTTGTTGCGAACCGGATTGCGGGCGAGTGACGTGATGGATTTGCGGTGGAAGGAAGTTGCCAATGGGCGAGTAGTCAAAATGCCAAAGAAGACGGCAAGAAGAACAAGCGCGGTCGTCAACATCCCGATGCAGCCGGATCTTCGGGCGGCTATCGAAGCTGAACGACAGAAACGAAATCCCGAGAACGATGATTTCGTTGTGCTGAATCCCAACACGGGGCACCCGTTCGTGTGGACCCGATTGTATGAGAGATGCCAAAACCTCGGGCGCCGTGCGGGAGTCCCCGGAGTGAATCCTCATCGATTCAGGGGATCCTTCGTCCTAGATTGTTACTTACGGGGGTGTGATGCTGGCCAAGTCGCCGCCTACCTTGGCGACACGGTGAAAACGGTGCTGAAACACTATTCATTTTTTACAGCGGAGCGCGCAGTCCAGGCAGACGAGAAATTACTGAGTGGCGTCGGGCTTCTGTGAAACTTGCCCGTCGGCCTTCATCGAAGGCTCGGTCGTATAAGTTCGTGATTCCGCTGCCAGGAAATCAAGTATCGCCTGGTGCGGAATTAAAAATTCCTTCCCGCCTGGGATGAACTTCAGCTTGTTCTCGTGGATTACCTTTCGGACGAACCATTCATTCGTGGACATCTTCGCCGCTGCTTCCGGAATGGTGTACGCCAGTTTGTCCGGCACTACAGTCGGCTTAGACTTTGGAGGCATGTTTCCATTATTTACCCCGGCGCCGGGGAAAGCGCAAGTGAGCCGCCGGATCAATGAGCGAGATTGAACATCCTCTTCGCTTCTTTCTTGAAAGCTGCGCTCGTTTTCGATTTTCCGAATCCCCGCGGCACAACCCTTTTCGCGATTTGCTCGAAACTTTCCTTTGGATAGTCCGCGGCCATGTCGTAAAAAGGAGACAGCGAGATCGCTTTTTTCCATCGGAAGATCGGGAGACATTGGACGTTTGCGTTTCATTACCGTATTTTACGGTCTTGAATCGAGGAAAGAAAGAATTAGGATCTGCGATGAGAAAGAAGCCTAAACGTCTCTCGTGCGAAAACTACGGGCGGATGCCGTTCGATGAAAAAGTCGTCGAGCACATCCGATCGTGTCCCGCCTGCCTCGCGGTTTACAACGAACTTGCCAAGGATGCAGATCGAAAGGCATACGGATTTCGGCACCGCAACTAATGGACGACATTCGAATCGGCACATAGGCGGTCACGGATACCGGCGTGACTGGGTTGCGAGAAGGGGAACCGTGATTTATGCCGTTGCAGCGGTTTCGTTTCGGAGCGGTAAGGTTACAAGAACTGAGGTCCCATTTTCGTTGGACTCAATCGCGAATGTACCCCCGATGGCGCAGACTCGCTCCCGCATTCCTCGTAGGCCCACTCCGCCAGCTTTGCCGGCAGCGATTTGGCTCTGAAGCTCTTTATCGATTCCTTGGCCATCGTCGCGGATCTCCATCGCCAGTTTGCCCCCGTTCTTAGATAGTCTGATGAAGGCGGAGGAACACTTAGCGTGCCGATGAATGTTTGTGAGGCACTCCTGCGCGATTCGAAATAGGACTAACTCCGAGTCCTGGGGCAGTCGTCCCATATCTGGAGGCATCTCCAGTTCGACCTTCATCTTGCTGCGCTCGGCGAAACCTTCGATGTACCACTTCAAGGCAGAACTTAATCCCATTTCGTCCAACAAAGGCGGATGAAGAAGGTAGGATACCGTGCGAATGTCGGTAGACGCCTGTTGTATCAAAGCTCCATTTTCCTCAATGCGACGGCTGCCATCCGAACTCAGCTTGTGCTTTTCCTTCGCTACCATTCCGACATTCATGCTGATGGCTGCCAGCAACTGACCAACTCCATCGTGCAGCTCACGAGCGATGCGCCGTCTGTCTTCATCCTGGACCTTGAGGAGCCGGGCTGAAAACTCACTCTCTTTTAGCGCCTCTTCAAACCGTTTCCGTTCACTAATGTCTCGGGCGATTTTCGAAGCGCCGGTAATGCGGCCCTGATTGTCACGGACGGGAGAAATGGTCAAGGAAACATTCACGCGTTCTCCGTCTTTCCTTAGGCGGGTCGTTTCGAAGTGGTTGATACGCTCGCCCTTCCGTAGTTTGTCCAGAATCTCCCGCTCTTCCTGGTGCAGTTCGGCGGGAATAATTATTGTGATGGGCCGGCCGATGGCCTCCACCGGCGAGTAACCGAAGATGCGCTGCGCCCCTGCGTTCCAACTCAGGATGACACCGTCCAAGTCTTTGGAAACAATCGCATCGTCCGAGGATTCCACGATGGCCGCGAACTGCGTCCTAGACTGAAAGAACTCAACAGCCTGATAGGCGGCTGACGCGAATCCCGCCAAACTCTGGAGCTGCCGTCTGTCTTCGGAATCGAACTTGTGACCGACGTCATGCGTCACGGCCCACACCGTGCCGACCGCTTTTCCGCCCGAATAAAATGGAACGAGAAGTGCCTCTTCGACCCGCGGCTTCACCGGCTCGAAATATGTGTAGACCTTTTCCACATGCTTGAACAGGAGCGGTTTGTCTTGATCGAGAACCATTCCACATGGACCGAAATCTCGTGGGGTACCACCGCCGATGTGTTGCTTCCAGGCACCGGAGATGGCCGGCCAGTAAAACGCTTTTCCGCCATCGTGGGTCGTAAGCAAGCTGACTCCACCCGATCCACACTGTAATACGTCAAGAATCGTGTCAGCCAATGTCTGCAATACCGTCTGCGGGGAGTTGGCAAGCGCCTCCATCAACGCCCCAAGCGCCCGGCTTTCCTTTTCATAATCAGGTGGCCGTAAAGGACGGCGGTCCAATTCCTCTGTGAAGAGAATCGAATCTGGCGAGGCTGGACCCACTTTACCGTCAACCATCTGCGCCTCATCTTCAGGAAAGAAATGGCGCTAAAATCTAGGGGAACGTGACCGTAACGCAAGACCCTCCGCACGTCTATAAGGTGTTCACTGTATAAGATAGATCAGTAGTGTCCCAACGTTTCGGCCTTTGCCTTCCGTAAATTATTGATGAGAAACGCATAACCGGCAGATTCTCTTGGTCTCGATTTGAACTGCGAATGCTGATTCTGCCACCCTGCGAAGCATAACTTCGTGGGGGCATCGATGAACCGAGGCAAGCTGGTGTTTGCGCAGCTGATGCAACATCTTCCGTTGACCACCTTTCGCCATTGCGTCACCCGCTATCGGGGCACGTTCAAAGTGAAGTCCTTCTCGTGTCTGGATCAATTCCTGTGCATGGCCTTCGCTCAGTTGACCTTTCGGGAGAGTCTTCGGGACATTGAAGTATGCCTGCGCGCGCAAAGTTCCAAGCTCTATCATCTCGGGATCCGTTCGGCGGTGGCTCGTAATACGCTGGCCAATGCCAACGCGGTGCGCGACTGGCGCATCTATGCCGATTTTGCCCAGAGCCTGATCGGCATCGCCCGGCCGTTGTATGCGCAGGAGTCCTTCGGCGTCGATCTGCAAGAAACCGTCTACGCGCTCGACACCACAACTATCGATCTGTGTCTGTCGGTATTTCCGTGGGCGGTATTCCGCACGGCCAAGGCAGCCATCAAGCTGCATACGCTGCTCGATCTGCGCGGCAACATCCCCACTTTCATTCACATTAGTGATGGTAAGGTGCACGAGGTCAACATCCTCGACCAACTGCTGCCCGAGCCGGGCGCTTTCTACATCATGGATCGTGGCTTCCTCGACTTCGAGCGCCTCTATCGCTTCCACGAGGCCGGCAGCTTCTTCGTGACCCGGGGCAAGTCGAACCTCAAAGTCCAACGGCGCTACTCGCATCCGGTCGATCGCGAGACCGGGCTGATCTGCGACCAGAGTGTCGTCCTTACTGGCTTCTACTCGCATCAAGGTTTCGAGGCACCGTTGCGGCGCATCCGCTTCAAGGATCCTGAAACCGCCAAGACCCTCATTTTTCTGACCAACAATTTTGTCTTGCCAGCATTTACGATCACCGAACTATACCGCTGCCGCTGGCAAGTGGAGCTCTTCTTCAAATGGATCAAGCAGCATCTGCGAATCAAAGCATTCTTCGGAACTTCGGAAAACGCGGTCAGGTCACAAATCTGGATAGCCGTTTCCGCCTACGTTCTGGTCGCCATCGTCAAGAAGCGACTGCATCTCTCGGCCAGCCTGTATGAAATCCTACAGATCCTCAGCCTGACCATGTTCGAGAAAATCCCATTGGATCAACTACTTGCCCAAACGATGACTGACGAAATTCAACGCGTTTCCGATAACCAATTGATTTTGTTCACGTAACGCTGGGACACTACTGAAGATAGATTTTGGTTAATGAAATACTTCAAGCCTCGGCTCCGTTACCGAGGTGGCTAATTAACGCGATTACTGACGAGTCAAATCTGGCATTCCTGGACTTTCGCTTTCTGTACGCCTTCGCTAAAATCCCGTTATGATCGGCTTCCAAAGGTTCGATCCGGAGCTTTTCCGGCGCCAGCTTATGAAGTACAGCGACTTAGAGTTAATCGAAATGGGCAAGGCGTGTCGGCCGGCCGAATGGTTGATTGCCGACCCCATGACAAAATCAGAGCAGGCTCAGAAGTACGAGTTGTGCCGTCGGGAATGGATGCGTCGCCACTCGAAATCCCGGTCTGAAGGCGAGGCAGCGACATGACAGCGACGCGCAGACTTCTCGGCCCCGTCGCTGTTCATGGCGAAGGAAACCGCGTCGTGGCGGTTGATCTGAGCACCTTCGTGACGCGGATTCTCTTGTCCGAAACCTACGTTCTCCAATCTGTCCAGGCGAACGATCTCGTCCTTTTGACCCAGGCGTTCGATCAATCCGGCGTCCTGACGCTATTTCAAGCGGGTGCTCTCAAGACATATTTCGAAACGTTCACGATAGGTCAAACTGGGCAGCTCCGCGCTGATTTGAACTTCCGTGATAACAACAAGCGACTACCGTTGTGTTCATACTCGTTCTCGGAGTTGCGCGTCGCCGATCAAGAACAGCAATTTGAAGCCGCCTATAGGACTCTTAATCCGAAATTGCGAGATTCGATCAAAGCAAACCGCATTATTAACGCCCCCGAGTTCAAGGCTGATGTATTTGGCTCCTTCTACAGTGAAATTCGGCGCAGCCCCTTGGTATTAGAGGCAGCGGTGCGACACGATTTGAAAACGAGAGGTATCAAGGTCAAGAAATTGAAGCTATCGATTGAGGAAACCGATCCTGAAGACTTTCGAGTTGAGAACAATCTCGTCAGCGACTATGGAATTTCCGAGCCAATGGCTCACCGCGTCATTGAGCGAAGCCTTCTCGCCTCGGCGGACTTGATCGTGAGGTTCGCTCAGATGAGAACTTGCGACGCCGTGTCGGGTATCACGGAGAAAGACCGGCCTGTGTTGCAGGCAAAGTTCGGAGTCACCGCGAGCCTCATACAAGCAAACGACAGCGAGCAACAGTTTGAACGCGTCGCGAAGCTCGTTGGTTTGCAGGGTCCTGTTTTTGATCAGACACAGGTAGACGCCGACAAACTGTTGAAAATTCGAGAGTCTGACGACTGCCGGGCGTTCCGAGACTGGCTAGCGAACACGAGGTCGCTGTCGGACAAGGAAGTGAAGGATCGCGTTCGCAGCTTAAACGCTCGAATACGACACGCTATCAACAGCACACCTGGAAAGAGCGTGCGCTTCTTACTTTCCACAGGTTTGGCGTTCGTACCGCACACCGCCGGACTTGTTGGTTTAGGCGCGAGCGTCATCGACACCTTTATCGTCGAGAGGCTGGCGCCCAGGGACGCGGTAGTCGCCTTTCTGAGTGACCTTTATCCATCTGTATTCAAGAAGAGTTAACGACGCCGAGATCGGGAGTTGATGGTTAGAATTACAGCCATGCACTGCATCTATTGTTCCGCGGAAGATCTCACAGAAGAGCACCACCTTCCCGCTTGTCTTGGTACTTTCAAAGGTTACGTCTCGCTGTTCGATCGCGTTTGCAATAAATGCAACGCAATTTGCGGCCAACTGGACGAGCAACTTTGCAGAAGCGGAGGTGAGGCATTTTTTCGTGTCTTCCTCGGGATTACGGGCCGCAAACACCACACGAAGGTGAATCCGTTTTATAGAGGCAGTTCGGGAGCACCAGCGCTCGAAATGGTAGGAATAAGTAGTGTGAAATTCTGAAGTGAGAGGTCTCAGTTCAACCAAACTCTTCACTTCGAAAGCACCCCTAGAATCTTGTACGTCTCTGAAGCCATTTTCTTGCCGTCGATACTGACAGGCCAAATCAGCTTCGCCTTGTCGCCGCTAAACTCCGCCTGGATGTCATCCACTATTGGCATGCGACAACTCCGGTGATTCCCCGCACGGCCCGCCATATGCTCCGCAAACTTGCTCTCACAGTTGACGACCGCCACGCGACCGTCGGGCAACTGAAGAGAATACGTTGCTCCACGCACAGTGAAGGAAACTTCATGGGCGGGTGTACTTAAACCGCTTGTGTGGGTTGACCCGTTGCAGTTCACGTCGCTTCCGGTGTCGGAGCAGTTCACGTTCGTGTTCGAGTTTGAGGAAGAGTATCCGGGCACGACGTAGGTGTACTCCGTTTCGCTATCCTGACGATTGATTATTTTCACGGCAAGTTTTTGCGCGAATGCCGGGACGGCCATGGAGAGAATGAAAATTCCGACGAGAAGATTCTGCATTTTGCCTCCTTGAGTAGCGAGCCAAAAGCGGGGGTTCGGGATCTACTTCATATAACTGTATCTCTCACCCGAGAACCAAACGGCAATCTGGGGCTCATCTTTCGTTTGCTTTACGTTTGGGACGGTGACGGAAAATGAAGCGGTCGAACCGGGCAACAAACTCCCGACAGTGACTTGCGCCTTTCCTATTTCAAAATCTGAAGTGTTCCAGAAGATAAACGGATCCTTGGTCCATTTCTCTCGCACTTGGTAAGCGTTGGGCCGAACGCTGAAGTTCAGTGTAAGAGTGTTTAGCCAAAGTTGCGTTGGGTTCCCAATTGTCCCTGATAGGACAAGCCCGTCCTGCGTGTATTTGGCAGAATCGAAATCAATGGAAAAACCTCTACGAAGAAATTGTATTGTGCCGATTTCTATAGTGACGAAATCTGCGTCACGAACATAACTGTTTACAGCGTCGCTAAAAGAGAGATTTTCTACACCGCTCTTTATCTGTTTAAGTTGCCAGAAGCCCAAGCCTGCTGCTGCGCCCAACACAATAAAAAGAATGCAGAACACCGACAAAAGAATCCGGAAACGCCTTTTGCTGCGGCGCTCCACAGCTTCTACGCGCTTGCTCAGGTCGCTGAACTCTATCGCAGGGGGAACAGAGTCGGTCATTTCGGATGCCCGCACTTTAGACAGACAATCATTAATTGTCAATATACTCTGGGATAGAGTAGCCTCGGGGTAATACCCTAACAAAATTCGCGGAATAGGAAGTGCCCAGCCCATGAACGCCGAACGATTACATGCTGTTGCCGCATCACTCCGAGGAGAACTTGCCGATCGGAGCATTCTGGATAAGCTACAAAATCTAACAACCACCCTTCAAACTTTTGTCCAGCAGAACACCGCAGCCACACAGCAAAATTTGGTGAACAGCCGCGAAGCTTTCTACACGGCCGTGGCCGATACGCCCAGCGATTCCTTCACGCCCGCATGGCGGCAAATTCTGGTTGAGATGGGTGGAGAGGAGTTGTTTGGAGGAAAACTGAAGGCCCGGATACAACAAATATTAGCCGACAACCAAATGACCCCCGGGCCGGCTCTGAACGAGATACAACAAATTCTCAGCGCGTTGCAAAAGTTCAAGGGTGCCTTGGATCAATTGGTCACAGCATTTGCGTTCTTCAAGATCGGTTCTGAGGAACTAGCTCCGGGCGAAGCCGAGATTGCGTTGCTCATTCCCCGAGAGGCCGTCCATAACAAACTGGGAGATTTTGCTGACGAACTGGACGAGATGCAATTTATCCTAAACACGTTCTCCGAAGTGGCCACCGGACACACGGACGATCTGGAGATCAGAACAATTTCGTCAAGCGGTCTGCTGGTGTTTTTGGCCGCCAGTCCCCTATTCGGAACGATCGTCGCGAAGGCCGTTGATTTTGTTGTAGGTCAGTACAAGAAAATATTGGAGATCAAGAAGCTACAGCTAGAAATCGATCGCCTTCAATTACCCGACGAAATTTCTGCAAAGACAAAAGAACACGTGAACAACCTGATGGAAGCCGAGATTGTGAAATTTTCCGCGGAAATCATCAAGCAATATCCCGAGGGTGGTGGTGACGGCCGTAAAAATGAACTTGCTGTTGCCGTGAACCTATCGCTCAACATGATGGCCAACAGGATAGACCGCGGATTCAACTTCGAGGTGCGCATTCAGCCACCCAGAAAATCCGACACAAACGAGGAAATCGCGAAGGCTGTGCAGACTATCCAAGATGCGTCGGCGAATATGCAGTACATGAAATTGGAAGGCCCGCCCATTCTGGCTTTACCTGAAAAGACCGAGAAGGCGGAAACCCCTGAGTCAATCGGGGAAGGCGAGGGGGGACACAAAAGGAAGGCTGTACCGGCCCCCAAGAAGACGGCGCCGAAGGCGGGCTAATCAGTATGAAGAAAATTTGCGCGAACTTTCTCGTCGCCCTGTTCGTCGTGATGATAGTAGGTGCGGCCAGCCGCGCCGGAAGAGTAGGACCAGCAGCCAACGTAAGTGAAACTCTGGGCCGAATTACGGGCGTCCTGTTACTGGTTGCAGGGCTCTATTACAGCGCAAGATGGAGTCTCAAGTTATCGGGCCACACCTACAAAGTGGGATGGCAAACCGTGGCGACAATTGTGTTCTGGTATTCATTGTTCGCCGTGTTCGTCGGCCTCATGATGCCTTTCTTCGCGAGAAACAGGTTTGGCTTCACGTACGCGGTCATCATGGTTGTCGTGTGGTCTACCGTGGCGTATGTCAGCAAACGTTGGCAACAACGGCTAAGGACAATCGAAAGAAACCGCTTGATCGAGGCATCCACGGCACAATCCGCGTCGTGAAATGGGAATCAACCATGACAAAAATCACAACGGCCTTGGTGACTGTTGTGTTGTTCTCTTGGGTTGCAGGGGCGCAAACCAACAAAATTACCGGGCGCGAACCCGCAGGAGCAGGCCGTGAATCTCATTCATAGCTTTGGGGAAATGTGGGCACGCAATCCTAAGAACATAAACCTGATTCCGGGGAGCAAAACTCCAAAAGGCGGTGATGGTATTTACATCCTCTATGACGGTTCCGTGCCCGTGTATGTCGGGAAGGGGCACATCAAGAGTCGCATTCGCAAAGCAAGACGGAGTAAGAGCAGGGGGCCATTTTGGGATCATTTTAGCTGGTACGTTCTAGATGAGCCGAAGATGATTCACGATACTGAAGTGCTCATCTTACGAATGTTGCCTCCCTACCTACGCACTCTCACTAAGCAGAAAGGGCATATTCTGGGTGCAGACCGAGTTAGGGAACTTGAATCTAATCAGGTCGCAGAATTCATTTCCAGAAAAGTAGTTTCGAAGAGAAAGAGGAAGTCGCGATGAATCGAGAAGGCGATCTGCGCATCATATGGGCGAATTCAAAAGATAGAGTGGCAACTCCGCGATATGTCGTCACATTCGCTTGCTACCAGCCCCCGGCGTCATTCGGTGCCCACAGGCCGAAGGAAATTGTCGGCGAAGCAGGGCTGCTGCATTTTTTGCATCGCGTCGAGGTGGGTACGGACGAATTAAAACTACAAATTCCTGAATTGCACCAGAAAGGCGAGACCGAATTCGCCCACACAATTTTGTCCGACGAAAAGCTTGCTGAGTTGGGGTTGGTTTGAGGCCCTAGGTCAATTTTTTCTGAGAAATAATCTCATCGAAGACCTGAAACATGAATTTGGATCAACTGAAAAAGAATAAGAACTGGCGGGTGCAGTTGATTCCAATCGCATCTCGACTGGACGATGATGGTGGCGAGTTACCCCAGGAGGATGATGACTGGATCATCGAAGACGTTTCACCCACCGGAGTGCGTATCTTTAACGTCCGCACGCAGCACCAACTTACTTTGGGGGCCGACCATATTCACAACTTCACCTCCAATCCACAACGATCCCGAAGTGGGGTTCAGTATGGGTTTCTCACGCTGAATGTTCAGGCTTTTATAGAGAGGAAGGGATGTTCGGTGCGCCCCAATGCACGGCCCGGTGAACCGGTGAAACGGCCAGTCGATACAGTCATGGACAAATGGGTGGACCTTAGATACCCGCACGACTGCGGTCTTCAGCAACGATTAGAAGCCGAGGGGTATACAGTCAAATGGTGCTCGGATGCAAATCTAGCGCGTAGGGTCGATCTAGAAGGCTGGGAAGTCGTGATCGAGCCTGACGCTCAGGGAGTGCGGTCGAAGTTTCGAATCAAGGACCGTCCCGCCGATCAGACATTCATCAAGACGAGGGCGGTCGTCCCACAACGCCACGGCGCGACGAATGTAAAACCGTGTTTGGAATGCGGACAAAATCTATACCTAGCGAGCCGCGGTCAAACGACACTAGACAATGTGTGGCTCTGCCCTAACAAGAATTGCCCTTCCAATCGAAGACGTTAGACCGTAGGACGATCGAGAACGTCCCCATCTGCAAATAACTTTTTGAGCAAGAACCATTGACGCAAACGTTCCTTCCCACGAGCCTAGTAACAACGGGCCGTCCGTAAATCGGGTTATTTCCTAATCTGGCCTGGGGTAGATTATGAGAAGCGTCACCACCATCCGGCGGAGCATGATGGCTCTATTTCTGTGCGCCGTCCCGGCGTTCGGCCAGCAGAGTACAACGAAGACAGATTGCGATGTGAGCGATCATTCGATTAACTGCACATCGAAGACAACCCCTCCTCCGCCTACCTTTTTAGATCAACTTCACAAAACTACGGCCGACTTGCGAGCACGGCAGGCACAAGCTCAGGAAGCTAATCGAATCCGTCAAGCTGACGCCGAAGCAAAACAAGCCCTAGAAAATCAGGCCGAGGTCAATATGGTCTACTGTAAGCAAAATCCTTCGGGCAGCGTAACGACCAGTGAAGGAAAGGATAGATCTTGCACCGATGAACTTGCTTACGAGAAAGCGTTTTGCGTGGTTAACCCGGAGGCAGATAGATGCAAACTTCCTGCGTCTGAGGCTGAAGTAGAGAAGGCGTTTGCAGATCTAATCGAGAAGTACAAAAACGATCCGAGCGCAAAGAAGCGCAGTACTCAATACTATTACGAATCGCTGTTCGTAAAAATGAGGGAGTGGGGTTGCAGAAGTTTCCCTGAAATGACGCTACCCGCTTGGGGAAAACCAGATCAGCCGTGCACCGGAGCTTCCGCAACTGCTCTCATAGCTGCACCGGTTGGTACACCACCCAACAGGTGAGGTTGTCCGGAACTCGTCGCTGCGAGATGCTTTGCGTCAGAAGGAGCTTGCATCGTCAGATCCTGCCGCCATCAGCTCCCTCGCCTAGCTTATTTGCCCAGACAGTCAGTAACTCATCGTGAAAGTACCATTGCCGCTCTTTCTGTTCCACGTCATTTTGGAATGACGGCGCAGGGGCTCGCGCTGCGAATCAAAACTAAGAATACGAGGAAGAGATGAAAACAGTCACAGCAATCTTGTCCCTACTGATGTTCTCCGGCGTGGTGTCGGCTCAAAGTCCGGACCCATCGAAATGGATGTGTCGGAATGTTGCCGACTCGGGCGGGTTCGTATACCAAGGCGAAACGATATTCGGGACCCAGGCATGTCGGCCAATTCCACAGACGGCGGCTGCGGCGGTTGCGCCAGCAGCGACTAATGTTGCCGCAGCTACTCAGCAAGACTCTTCCGCCCCTTCCGCGCCAGCAGGGACACCGGCTGTTGCCCCATCTCCTGCTGCTGCCGCAGCTCCGGCCGTGGGATTCCTGTTGGAAGACGGAACGCCTGTGCATCTTGTCTTGTCGGAAAATCTCTCCTCCGCGGACGCAGTGACAGGACAAACAGTTGAATTTGAAGTGGTGGACGACGTTATCGTCAACGGCTTCGTCGTGATTCCGCACGGTGCGACAGCATGGGCGACTGTGACGGATGCAGAACACAAGAGGCGTATGGGACGTGCCGGAAAACTGGATCTTAACATTGACAAGGTTCGCCTTGCTGATGGGGAGAAAGCAATGCTCCGTGCTGTCAAGGACGCAAAGGGCGGCGGCCACACCGGAGCGATGGTAGGAGCCATGGTCGCAACGTCCCTTGTTATTTGGCCTGCGGCACCTTTGTTTCTGTTGATGCACGGCAAAGATGTCACGATTCCGAAGGGAACAAATATTAGCGCGTTTGTTCAGGGCGACTTGACGTTGGATGAATCAAAGTTCCAGAGACAACTCGTCGTTGCGAGGTAGGCTTTGAGAGGAGAGGATTGCTGCTTTAGGCATAACGGTACGGTTGTACCATTTCACCGCGCTCTTGTTATCTGAGATCGTGGAGAATCGGCATATTTATGCGATTCTCACGAACTACAGCACTTCTCGGACTAGCTGGCGTCCTGGTGTCGGCCAGCGGCTTCGATCTTGTGACCAGATGGAAAGATAGCCAGTCGCGCGAGCAAATTTGTCGCGATTGGAATTCAGACGATTCCGACGAACAATTTTGCGTGTCCGGCCTGGATAATTCACGGATCCACGTTGTCGTACATGGTGCGTTAGCGGCCGACGCGGACGAAATTCTCGATGGGCTTACGAGCACACCGGGATTTACTCACGAACTTCTCAAGAATGGCTTTGTCTCGATAGAGTGCGGAGGCCGTACGGTCAATCTACGCCGCAGGTTTGCCAAAATCGGATTCAACACATCGGGAACGCCGAGCAGGATCGTCACGTACGGGGAATCAGGAGGTCTAGCTTCGATGGGCAAATCGCACGCTGCAACAATACTCGCGAACCAAATCAAGAAATGGATGCGGCCTTACGTTGTGCCCGCGGAGATCCTAGACAACCTGACTACGGCGGAGGTTCTGGAATTAAGAGCCATGAGCCGCTCTGCGAAGAAACAGAAACCGCAGGCGTACGCGGGCGTCAAGGACGCGGCGATTGGATTCCTGCGCTCACACAAAAAGACGAAAGCCTGACTTATTTTAGCCAGGGCCTTCGCTCTTAAGCTTCTCGATATAATCATCCAAATCCTTCTTGTCGATCAGATGGCGTTTCCCCAGAATAACAACCGGCAAAGTACCTTCGCGCATGAGGGCGTCCGCGAAGCCAACGGTGCAATTCAGATATTTTACGATGTCGAGGACTCGAAACAGGCGCGGGGCAATCGAGGATGGAGCAAGTTTTGGATCCGAGCTTTTGCTCATTTTTAATCCTGCTTCCCTATGGAAGCAGCTTTCATTTCAGTCCCCGCGGCTTCGTTGCCAGGGTCTCCGTATCTTTCACAAATTGTTCGATCGATTCCGGCCGGAACTTCCAATACTTGCCGCAGCCAGTTACAACAGGAATTCGTCGTGCTCTCACGAGGCGCTGGACGGTACGGGGACTAACGCGAAGGATCCCGGCGACTTCTTCCGTGGTAAGCAAGGGCAACATCGCCGTGCGAATTTAACCCGAGGCTATTTGGCTGTAAACATAAAAAGGCCGGCCACCCCGAGGACAGCCGGCCAGATTTTATTTCCCGAGTTACAAGCCTTTGTGCTTGCCGCGCTTCCGGCAATACGGATCATTCCCGCCGATCGGGGCGCGAAACTGCGTCACGATCATTGCGATCAACTGGGCTGCGTCAAGTTTCCGTTCGGTTGTCTTGAGGATGCGGCGGGCTTCGTCCAGAAGTTGCTTGTCCGTGGGTTGCACGGGATCCCTCCCCCGTGTGTACCGCACGGCTCTTTGCGACGACGTTGGGCCTACCAGTAGCCTAACGCCGTCAGAATCACAGGCGGCGTCACACGGGGGCAGGGCTAGAATCGGTATGAGGATACCACCAATCGTGTTTGGTCGGGTGCTGCCCCAATCGCTCTACCAATACCTAGGTTTTATTGAAGATGGGCGTTCCAGTTCCGCCGTTGACGCCTGGGTTCCATGCGAATCCAAAGAAATCAATGTGCATGGCGCAGTTCGCCGTCCCACTGCCGCTCGTCGTAGTCCCAAACGACGCCTGAATGAGGTGCGATGGATAACCCGCTACGGTTCCACTCACGAGGCTTATAGGTCCTGTTGCTGTCGCGGTAAGAAGCTGCAAAGCTGTTCCGATATTGTTAAAAACCGTCTGAGAGCCGTTATAAACAGCAGCGCTACTCGTGAAATTCGAGAACGCAAGGACCGAACCGGGGCCGAAAGGCGCAATAACAGGCCCATCGGTGCCGCATTGAAGGTTGAATTCTCCCGTGAAATCGTTCGCGAATGTCCATCCTGACGCCATGTTGAATGAGTACTGCGGCACGGCGAGATTCGTTGCAGAAAAGGTCGTAGTCCCGTTGCTCAACGACATGTTTACTTGGCCGACGGTCGAGCACGACATTTCAAAACGATAGTACTGACCTATGACCGGCGTAATGCCTGTGTTCGTGACGGATCCACCAAGCGTGGCGGTTCCTGTTTCCGTTGTAGCGCTGTAGTTCGCCTTCGTGTAATTGATAGTGAACGATGTTGAATTCGCGCTGACAACATTGGCGGTGACGCCGTTCAAGAATGTGGACGTGGTCAGATTTGAGAATGTCACCATCGAATTCAACTGCAAAGTATTCGCGGCAGTCACGGTGATGACATCACTCGTGCAACTCGTTGACGTGACGCTGAATGTTGCACCGCCCTGATTGTTCACACCGTTGGAAGACGTGCGGGTACTGACGCTGGATTGTGAGCCGTTCTGCAAGACTTCAAACTGGAATGTGGTATCACCGATAGACGGCGCGGTCGTATCTTGGTCAAAACGCAATCCAACAAAATTATACGGTCTCTGGGCGAACGTGATGGCCTCGGGTATCGTTACACCCAATCCTATGTAAAAGGCACGATTCGTTAAATCGAATCCCGCCGTCGGGGAGAATCCCAAATTCGGCATGAACCGGAAAACCCAGATCATCTTCCAAGGCGGGTTGGCTACAAACGGCCATGCGAACACCCGTTGGTTGCTGTTGGTGGTGTTCAGGGTCAGAAGGTATCCTGAATTCGCCGCTCCGCTGGCACTGGCTCCTATTGCAAATTCGCCATAGTAAGGGAACGGACCACCGGCATTGGTATAGTTAAATCCAGTGGACGCTCCGGTTTGCGCGAGAGTCCATCCCAAAGAGCCAATCATTCCGATACCGTTGTTAGTACCAGAAATAAACTCATCCTGCAAAACAATTGCCGCGGGGTCCGTCTCCCATGGGGTCTCGCCGTGAATAAGTCCATCCGTGACCGGCGTTGTTGGAGGAATCGTCGCGATCGCATTATTAATCGTCTCGTTGACAACAGTTTCTGCAATCGACTTAATGGCCGAATTCACTTGCGGATTCCCGGCGGCGCCGATCGGCATCAATCGAGTTGACGGAACACCGGGCCCATACGATCCGGCATTCACAACGTCTTGCTGGAACGAAAGGTTGGGATTCAGCGTACCGGATTTGTACGGATTCACCGCGGGTCCGGCGCCCGGGACAAGATTAGCCGGGATGATCGGAGGTACAGCCGTAACGGGTGGCGCGGGTGTTGCCTGGGCGAGACGATGGGCTGCAATGCGGGCACGCTCGGCTTCTTGTACAGCGGCCGCCGCTTCTTCCTTCTTGACGCGCGCATTGATTGTGCGAATACCGAAGGACAGATCGGCGAATTGCTTGGTCTGGGCTGCGATCGCATTCGATTGAACTGCGAGCTCACCGCGAACTGCCTGGACGGCATCCGCATCCGTTTTTTGATTCTGGCCGAGAATCAGCGTGCACTCATGAACGAGATTGACTCGGGATTCCAAACCGGCGATGAGCGCGGCAACCTTGGATTCCGAATCGGCAGTAAGTGTGGCCTGGGCATCCGCGTTGGTTTTGATCTGGGCGCACAGTTGCTTGACGCCGGCGTGGTAACGGAGAAATGCGG
Organism: uncultured Acidobacteriota bacterium; assembly: GCA_963804625.1. Classification (GTDB taxonomy): domain Bacteria; phylum Acidobacteriota; class Terriglobia; order Acidiferrales; family UBA7541; genus Palsa-295. The sequence goes on from CAWDRJ010000009.1 coordinate 41,839, forward strand.
CAATCCCGCCTCCATTCAACAAAAGAAATAAGCCAATCAAAAAAGGACTCATAGTTTTTCCCCCGATGTTTCTGCGCTCATCGCCACCACATCATCCTCGTGAAGGAAACACGACGGGCCACCCAAACTGTCCCAACAAATGGAAATGCCGGCAGCGATTGGTGCGTAGCCGCCGGGAGTTTGTCGGAATCCGTAGGCGAGATCAGCGAGCTCCACTGTGCCGGTTAAACTGGATGAATCTTTTGTTCGAACACGGTCACCAATTTTGAATTTCATGTTCTTTCTCCTTTCACGTAATTAGCCGGCCTTGAAGATGAAATGTGGCCATTCCACAGACGTCTGCGGAATCATCTTTTCGACCCGAGACGGACGTTGTGAATGACTCCAACTGCCTGAACAAATCGTTGATGTAATCGCCTGCCGCAAAGCGAACACGGCCTGCTTCCAACATGCGGTGAAACTCCTGAATGCGATTCGCCTTAGCACCCCGGCAGTTACTAGCGGGAAAGAAATGCAAGCGCGGGCTGTCATTATTCTTTTTCGCTTCCACCTGAATCGCTGCGTCCAATAATTTCCAAAAACCTGCTTTTTCCGCGAAGGTAGTAGCAGGCTGATGCTGATGCAAATGCCAAGCGATTTCGGGCGCCATATCCAGCTGATCCCAGCGTGCCAGGATCACTTCCAACACCCAAAGGCACAGCGGGGGCGTTGCACCCGGTGCTACCTTTGCGTTCGGATCCGGGGCAGCTTTGAAAAAGCCCAGGCTGGAAAAATCTGATGTTGCCTTGTCCGATAGGGCCGGATCGAAAATCGCAAATGTCTTGCCCTCGGGCAGTCGGGATTCGTGAATGATTGCGGCGTTGAGTTTGTGTTCTTCGAATTTTATTTCTTCCGCCAGCGTTATTGTCTCTGACATAAGACTCCTGAAAAGTTGCGGTCCCGCTTTGAAGGCTGTCTGGAGCCCGCGGATACGGGACCGCGTTGCGCACCGCGGCGCAATTCGCGCGATGATCTGGGGCTTGCGCCCACGCTCACCTGTGGCACGAACTCGGAAAAAGAAAAAGGCGCCCGGGCGAAGGGCGCCAGTGTTGGGAAATGTTGTCCTACAAACGTCCTACGCGAGACATCCATGCGGATGTCTGTTGTACCCACACGAAGTCATGTGCCTAGACATATGACTGCGGGTGTATAGCACGGTGTTATACGGGAAAAGAAAAGGCACCGGTGAGGGCGCCTCGTTCACAACTTAGCACAATGCGAAGTTTAAGATTTGATGAGACTGGGGTAGTGCCGGCGGATATACTTCTCAACGTCTGCGCGCAACGCTTTCACCAAAATCAAGAGATCATCTATTTCTTCCCGAGCCGCATCCCCAATGGCGACATATGTTGTCCGCTGACGAATTCGGCGGGCGGTGTCCAACACTCCGCTGTATTTGCCCCTTGTATCCATGGTTAAACCGAGGCATTTAACCAAAAGGTCGTGGCCGTGGCTGGTTTCCTTTGTCGTCTGATACCCGGACGCTCGCAAAACCGCCTTCATCAAAAGAATGGCTGCATTGAACACAACAGATTGATACGTATCCGTCGAAATCTCGGAATCAGAAATCAGAACACAGTCGTGAAGCTTCTGATCTGCGTTCTCCAAGAGATCAGAAATCTCCAGCGATGTTGCCGAACTTTTCACCAATCCTTTTTCAGCGGCCCAGGTTGGTGAGATCATCGCTGTCCCCGATTAGCATTATTTTGTTACCGGCGAAAACCGTGTTCAGGAAATGATTCCCCTTTCGAAATGTTTTTCGAAAATCTTCGGGGGAAAAAATCACCGGGCTGATTTCCCGATGGAAAGTTTCCTCGTATTTCTTCACACGGGGGCATACTTCATCGTGCGTCACGTTGCCCACGATCATCACGTCGATATCGCTCCCTGTCTTTATTTCATTCCTGGCAGCGGAGCCAAAGATGAAAGCAGTGCGAATCTTAGAACGCAAAGGCTTCAAAGCGGATCGGATCGCCGCCGGATATGTTTTCCCCGCCATCTGCGTAACCAGGGATTGCGTCACGGGAAAAAACTCGTAATCCTTGTTCGCTTGATAAAACGTGTATCCCTCGCGCTTCACTTTCTTAATCAGGCCGGCACGGGTGAGGTCTTTGAGACCTTTCTGAATCGTGCGGGATCCCATATTGAGCATCCCCATCATCTGCGTCATGTAGAAGCATTCGTCCGCGCGTTGGTAGAGCAAGGAAAGCAGCGGACTGTTCGTGGGATGCAGGACAACGTTCGTTGCGTCCATGGGTTCCTCCATGCTCAATTTGAGCATACACGCGAGACTAAGTCAAGGGCAAAAGTCGTTGCCGCGTGCTCAAGTTGAGCACGGCGGTTTGAATCAAGTCCCAAATCCGATCTGACTTGATTCAAGTAAAGCGTTCGAAGCCCTGTCGCTTTACTCGGGACTCAGGAAAATTTTCCTAGGTCCTATTTTTAATACAGGACTCGGGAAAACTTTCCCAAGTCCTTTCCGGCGCCGAGTGTACTGGGCTGGCGGCCGTACTGGGCGACCTGGCATGGGTGGCGACGGGCGGGCGACCCCGGCATGGGTACCCTAGGCGTACTGTTAATTATATGGTAAACTGTTGTACCCGTGTAGGAGTGCCACGAACTCTTCTGCGCCTGCTAGACGTCCGGGGGCGATGGCCCGCCGGCTTGAATTTCAAAAAGGGACTCCAGTCCACAAGACACAAGAAGTCCACGAATAAAAATAAACAACTCAGCTACCTGAAAGGTCCTCTCCCAACGTTCCGGGTTCAAACATTTTGAAACGCAACTCCGCGGAATCGCGAGCGTTGTCGCGTTGCCGGATAGCCCAAAGATTTGTAATTTGGCTCTTGACAATGAAACATTAGTTTGCTACTGTCCCTTTCAAGGAGACGGCTAATGACACCCTCGATCGTAAAAAATGTGATCCGGATGCCGAAGGAACGAGCTGCAAGAGTTCGCACGCGCATTTCTTATATGAGCGCGGAGCAACAAGAACGCTTCCTGCAAGCCACCAAAGACCACGGCAAGCGGGAATATGCGATGTTTCTTTTTGCCCTGGCTCACGGCGCCAGGACGCAAGAGATTTCCAATCTGCGACTTACAGACATCGATTTCAAGAATGAGCAAATCCGCATTCATCGCGTCAAGGGCTCGTTGGATTCAACGCAGGGCTTGCTCAAAGTGAAAGGCAATCCATTATTCAATGAGGCCGCGGCACTGAAAGAATGGATCGCTGCTCGCCCGGCAGACGCGGACAACTTCGTCTTCAACTCGCAGAAGTCCACACGTTTGACGCGCGTCTCGGTCTACCGGCTGTTCCGCCAAATTGCGACTGCGGCCGGCTTGCCGGAAGCATTGCGCCATCCGCATTGCCTGAAGCACTCGGCGGCCATGAATATGGTGAACAAGGGCGTAGACGCCTTCCTTATCCGTCAGCACCTCGGGCACAAGTCTTTTGATTCAACCCTCGCGTATGTAAATCCTACCGATGCGTCCGCCTCGGCTGCCGCCACGAAAGCCTTCTCTCAGATCTTCGGCTGATTCAAAATAGGTGTATTGTATCATTCAGGCTCTTTTGTCGGCCGCAAACCGATGAAAGAGCCTGATTTATTTTTAGGCTGAAAAATGATGCATTACATTATTGGCTAGTTTCGTAACACAAGCTTCCAAGACCGGGCCTAAGCGGCGTCCAGAGCGCCCGCTGATGATGTAACGGACAATTCCGTAGTCAAATTCGTGGTTGTCCCGGTACAACGGTCGTACGTCATTTTGAATCAGTTGCCCATGCTAGCTAAACACACCCAATTTGCCGCCTAAGTCAGTCATTTTGTTGAATTTAACGAAAGTTTGAATAGATTTTTCAGAAAATCGTGTGAAATTGACGTACCCATCCGACGGGTTTGCCTGGTAACGAACTTCAAGCACGAATCAATTTAGCCTCAACGAACTGCATCCAATTAGCTACCGCAAATACCTGCTCCGTCGTGGCGTTCGTTTTGATCGAATTAGCGAAAAACGAGATCATAAACGAGTTCTCTTTGGTGTACCCAAGATGCGGATAGAACTTATCGATCGATGGCGACGTTGAGCGATCGCCCTTGTTCGAATTAGTTGCGGAAAAAGGAAACTTGAAAATTGGACATCCCTGCTCCAGTCGCTCAGCAATCCACTCTACGTCTAGATCACAAGGCAAGCCATCCCGCCGAGCTCTGGACTGTGCGGCGCTGAGCAAGTTCTGCGCCCACACTTTAAGCCCGCCGCAATCTCGGCAATATTTGCGATGTTTGCCATGTTCACACAACTTTTTCGCCTTTGAAAATTCCTTAGCCGCGAGAACCTTTTCTTCCGCCGCTTTTACCGCCTTCTCTTTGTCTTCCACCTTGCTTATTGCCTGCTCATTCCACAGAGACAATCGCTCCGCGCGAGCGGCCGCTCTCTCGTTCCGGCGAATCATTCTTTCCGCCCTGGCGGTGGCCTTTTCTTCCCGAATCCGAGCTCGCTCTGCTCTCTTCGCTTCTTTCTCCGCTTTAACCCGGAGCCGCAGCGCCGCAAGGGCTGCACGGCGATCCAACAAACGCTCCTGACGTATTTGCTTTGATGTTCGTGTTGCATCTTGCTTCTCGGCCAGTTCTGCCCACTGCTCGTGCTGGATACGCAGAGCTTCCTTGGCGATTTCCTTTCTTTCTCGGGCCGACTTTGTTTCTTGGGCACACTTCTTCGCGAACTCCCCGGTATACTTCCCAAAAGTCGGGTTGATCCGCCTGGCTGCTTCATCCGAAATGTAGTGCATGATCTCTCCTAGAAAGAGAGGGCCAGGATGCGAGTTCTAGGCTCACACCCCGGCCCGCGTGTACAAACTGGTTGATTTGCTGCGATTTACGGGTTTTCAGCCTTCAGAACGGCACCGAACCGCAGAATGGCCCTCTACGTGCTCTAAACAGGCTGGAAACGCCAGGAAACAGGGTTCTAGAAGGCTGGCTTATCCAGTTCGGCCGCGATCGTGGCACCATTTCCCAGCTTGGCTGAATACTCCTCAAACACGGCCTCAATGCTGGGATCTCGATGCCTAACAATATCCGCCGCCGTTTTCCTGGAAGCCAACTGCGCGGCGTAACTCCAGATGTGCACCGTCGCTTGCTCACTCCAGCACAACCGGCGTTGATCCTGCGCTGCTTGGACGCCGCCCCGCTTCAGGGTGTAGGTATTGACGTTCAGGCCGTGCTTCCTGCATTCCGCGGCAACCTGTGCGAGATACTTCCGCGCCGCTTCCGGTTGAGCCGGCAAGACGTGTTCCTTGATGAATGCCAGGGCTTCCTTGTCGGGAAGCTGGGCACCGCACCAGAACTTCGCCGATGGTAGATTGGCTAGCCGTTTGCGCTCCCCGCGGACTGCCGCCAACTCCTGCTTTCGATTCGGATGGGCTGCTTTGAATCTGTCACGCGCCGATTTCCGTTTGAGCCGCTTGCGCTCCGCGCGCCCGGCTGGACCGATGCCGCGGCGAATACGCATGGCATAGACTCTTTTGGTGCTGGCACCGGAAGGTTCCGGCCATCGTCGGTGCCGGCTGAGAAGCGCCGGCGGAATTGGTGATGTGTCGGCCATTGGGCCTCCCTTGAGATCCCCGGGCGCTTCGCGCCGGACGGTTCCGGGCGTGAGTCGAGCGTCCAAGCAAGTCTCGCGTATACCCCTATTTTCCACTCCTCCAGCAAGGTGTATACACCTGTATACAGGTATAAGGGGTGAGCGGAGGAATTCAAAAAATCCACTCCTCCAGCAGTTCTCCTTTAGAATCAACAACATCAATTCGACTGGCGTTCTCAAAAAAGGGGGACGAGACCGCTCCTCCAACTCCTCCGGATACCCGAAAATGCCCTTTCCCACCATTTAAGTACTTAAGGGGTGAGCGGAGAATGAATTCCGCCACTCACTATGGAAATCCTCCAGCACCTGCCTGTTTTTGGGTCTTCCCCCAGCGGGCGACTGGCCTCCGAATCCCTTCGGCTTTACGGCTCCGAAGCCCGTACAAATGTTTCCCGGTTTCCCGGGCTACTTCTTCCCATCCAGGTCCACAGGTGGCTTCTCGACTTCACCGGCGCCAATCGCTGGCCCCATGATGATTTTCTGGGCTTCCTCGATTTCGGCCTTTTTGGCGTCCAGGGCGCCGTCGTCCAGAGCCCAGTACACAGTGCCCTGGATCTTACGAAAACGAACCTTCAAAACCGCCTTAGCCCTCTTCACAAACCATTCGCTAATGTCCAATCTGGCGGCCTCCTGGTAGCCGTCTCCCGCGCACTGGGCCCCCGTTGCCAGGAAGTCCTTCAGGAAGTCCACGCCCGTCTGCTCGTCCTTTTTCTTCTTGTAATTCTTGCCCCCGCTGGCCGCTGCCTGGAGTACTTCGTCCGCGTCCTTGTCGGTCACACCCGTCCACTCCAGTTTCCCGATGTCCTTGATCGTTTCTCCGTCGTCCGCGATGATCCCGGTATCCGCTACATTTTCGATCTTGAAGCGGAGTCCTTTTTTGCTGTTCTCGCCGGCCAGGTTGCCCTTGGTGCTTACCAGCAGTCTTGCGGATTTGTCCTCGGGATCCTTTTCCACCAGCCAGGTGTTCCGGAAAACCGATGTCAATGCCTTCGCGCCGGACAATCGATTGATCGCGGACGCTTCCTCGTTCTTGTTAGGGTGTGCGACGAAAACGAACGTCACGCAGTATTTCTCCGCGAACTGTTTGAGCTTCGTGTAAAGCGGCCGCACTTCCTTGTCCTTGTTGGGATCCAGCTCGCCCACGTAAGTTGCCAGGGGATCCACCAGGATAATAAATTTGCGGTCTGGATTGCTGGCAATGGTTTCCGCGAGTTGCGGCAAATCGGTATCCAGCCTCATCAGCCCTTCTTCCACGGATTCTGCGGACGTATTGCTTATGAACAATTTGAAAACGCGATCCGGATCCGCGCCGGCTACCAGCAGACGCGGCTGAATCGTTTCCTCCCAGCTATCCTCATCACAGCAGACGATCGCACTGTAAAGTTCGTTGTTGTTGGGAGAATCATAGAAATCGCGGCCGGTTGTCATCCGCGCAACGAAGTCGGCTCCAACGAATCCTTTTCCCAGGCCGGGCTCTCCAAACAACACATTCCCCTTGTTCTCCAGAATTCGATTCGGCCAAAGCCACTTCAAGTGCTTCGGCTTGGACGCGGACATGGGAATGAGTTCCATTGTCCGTAGCGGTGTTTTATAAATCTTCGCCGCCGCATTCCCGCCGGCGAGATTTGCGGCTGTCAGCGGGTCCAAACCTTTCGCTACTGCCGCCGCTGTCTCCACTTCCACGATTTTTACAAATTCTCTTCCCTTCTTCATTGCTTCTGGGGAAAAGGCGGCGGCTAAGCCTCGCAATTCTTCTTTCTCCGCGGGCGGGAAATAGTCCTCAAACCGCAGGTTCTCTTCTTCGCAAATGGCGCGTGCGGCATCGTACATAGTGGGATAGGTTTCTGCCCCGCCGTCGATTTCATAAATCGCTTTGATGAAATCACCGTTGAAGCCGCAATTGCCCAGACACTTCGCCAATTCGGAATTACTCTTCTGAATTCCGAAGCAAGGCGTGTAGTCCTTGTGCTTATGCCCGGGCATCGGGCAGGGGAACACGGCGCCGGGAATGAAATTGTCGTCTGTTACCTCTACACCCTCGTCTCGCATTCGACGTACAAAGGCACCCCAGCCTGCCGCAATCGCCAGCGTTTTGAATCCGGCAACGGGTGCGTCCGGATAAATTGCTATGGTGCCGTCCGACTTGGATATCGGCCCATAAATTTTGGACTCTGCGGCAGTAGTCTTCTGATGTTTCTTCGCTTTCTTATTTTTACTTTCCAGCTTTAAGGATTCCGAAAGCGCGTACTTCTGTTTCAGCCATTCTAATAGCCAAGCGGGAGCCGGGACAATCGGCACGTTGTTCACAATCTGATAGACGTGTCCCGTCGGGTGAACGGACAGCGGGGACATCACATACTGATTGTCACAGCGAGCCTCGCCTTTGTAGCCTGGGGTGTCAATGACTTGGGAGTTTGGGTTGCCCCCGTATCGTTGCGCCCGGGAGAACTCGTCATGCAAGAAGTAGTAGTGCGCCCCATCAGCCGTTTTGACGGAAAAATATTGGCTGATATCGTTCTCGGTTTCCCGCAACAGAGTTTCCGCTAATGTTCCCAGATCATCGTCCAAAAACCACAGGCCACCTTCATCGTAGGACGCGCACACACCGCAATTTTGATTTGGATTCGTGTCGTTCCATCTTGCGATTTGCATTACATCCCGGGTCCGAGCTTTCGTGCCGATAAATGTGGCTTTGGATTTCTCGGGAACCGGGATCACAGCGACTCCGCTTGACAAGCCCAGCACTGTCGCCGCCCGGATTGTAAAAGTGACTGGGGAGGACGCGGCAATCTGGGAAACAGGTGCGGACTGTTCTGCTTTGATTCTGCGCGTAGTGACGGTCTTATAGAGCACGTCTTTCATATGAAAGCGGCAGCCGTAATCCCAAATCTTGTTGCAATTTTTGCAAAAGTGCGGAACTTCGACCGCTTCGGTTCGCTGGAGCAATGCATCGCTCATCTGTGAAGATTCGTACTTCTTACCGCCGGCGGTAAACAGCGCGAACGGATTGCTGGTAAAAGCTTCTACCGGCAACGAAGACTGCGCGCCGAAGTTCGCTGCCGTTGGTTCGCCGAACAAGCCAAATGGATCATTTATGATTTCAGGTTCGGGGGCAGGTGTAATCGCAGGTGCAGGTTTAATGCACTCGCACTGCACAATCGCGCGGTTGCATTTCTCGCAAATTCTCATAATACCCGGGGGAATGTAGCTCACGAACGCGCCCCCGTCGCCGCCGGTACTGACACAACATCAATATCCAATGCTTGCGGCAGTTCGCCTTGATTCCTTGACGGACCTTCCACAAAAGAAATCTGGACACCGATCGCTAGAACAGCAGTGGCATCCTTCCTGTTGTTGTTGTGAACGAAATATTTCCGCGGGGGAATTGTAGGGCTTACGAATGCGTGCGCGATGCCATAAGTGCCGTACCACCTGCGTATTGTTGCTGTTCGTCGTGACATTTTGTTCTCCAAAAAATGAAGTGAAGTGACTGGGTTTCGCCGAATGCTTTTCTACTACTATCTAAAGATCAGTTTTCGGCTTCAAAATATCGAATTCATCATCGTATGACGCAAACAACAAATGGGCGCCGCCGCAAGCAATCTGCCGCCACCCAAGTCCTTCTTCGTTGTCAATCCAGGGGGAGAAATGCTCCGGATCGATGTTGGATTCAGCCGCCCAAAACTTGACGGCATTTTCATCATTCTGATCTAGAAAATACTCATTGAATTTGTGCGCAAAAATCTTTCGCAAAGCGGCTTCCACTCGGAGGGTTTTGATTGCGCGCGCCGCAAATAACAAGGCATCTTGAATATCTTGAAGCTCGGCATCCCCGCCAATTTCTATTTCCAGTTCCTGTTTGAACGCGTTGGCCCTGGGCAGAATGTCGAAGCTGCTCAGATTTTTAAGGCGGATATATGTACGACTTCCCCATTTTGAGCCGCCACCCCCGCTTTCGCCGTTTGTGCCGGCTTCCACTTCCAATGAGCAGTGGCCACCGCCGATTGTCGTTTTCAAAGTGGGTACAAGCTGCCCATCAACAGTACGGGCACCGCGAACTTCCTGTGATTGCTCCATTAGCATTTTTCCGCCTCCATATCCGTCAGCCTGCTCCAATCTTTTTTCGGGATTTCGACATCGATATTTTCGACACCTGTACACTGCTGAAAAACAATGTTGAAGTTGTGTCCACACTCGCCCTCAACACCAATGCACAGAGCATCCCGCCTACAATCTGTTTTTCCCTGGGTCTGCACGCCTAGATATCCCTTACCGCCCTCATATTCGTCCGTACCTCTCCGTGCAAATGCAGATCGGATATGGGTATAGCCGCCCCCACAAAGAGGACATACAAGATGAAGGCCGCCGCTGTATTTATTGCCCGTAAACACTTTCGTTACCCAATCGTTGTCAATTTGCACAACGGGCTCAACAGGTGAAATCTTTTCTTTCATACCCACCAGGAACGCTTTGCATCGCGCCTCCAATTCTTCTTTCCACTTTGCGAAGCTCATCGCGCCGCCCCTTTGAAAGTAACGCCGCCCTGATTCGGTGCTGCTGCGACTTTCACGCCTGTCTCCTGTTCGTAATATAAAGCAAATTTTATGGCGACTTCTGCATTCTCGAATTCCGCTATCATCTCCCAACAGTCATCCACATCATTCACGTACGCGCGTACGGCGCCGTTTTTCTTAGCGTGTTCCGTGAACATTCGTTTGAGTCCGTCTGCGTTCTGCTTCGCCGCCGGCAGTTCCATGCGGAATAACATCATTGCGTCATTCGGTATGATGTAGGTCATGCGTTCACCGCCCCGACAGCGCGATAGCGATAGTTGTCGCTGAAGTCTTCGTCCTTGCCTTCGTCCAATTTCGCTTCCATCGTGCCATTCTTAATTCGGTCCAGGAGATATTGAAGTTCTTCTATCTCGTGAGCCAGGACTTGAATGATTTTGGCGTTCATGCTTCCTCCGGCACTTCGCAGACCGATATTTTTAACAGGCCGTCCTCTTCCGTAGTCTTTTCGCATACGGAGAGATCAAATCCGAGAGAATAGACTTCGTTCTCCACCCAGACACGAAAGATTTCAGCGATATCCCTTTGAATGATTTCCAAACTCGGAATTGCATCGTGCTTGTAGAATGCTGAAAATCGCGCTTCCTCGTCATCCACAGCAGTGAAACGAATTCCTCCTAGGTATTGGGCAACGCGAAGATCACTCAGGGGCGCCGGGAACCATTCAAAAGTGACTTCATCAAAATAGCCGGATGTAACCAGGCGAATTGCTTCCCGCAATTTCGCTTCATGCGCTCCGGGCTTCTCGCTGTTGTTTTCTATGAGTGGCATGCTGCCTCCGCGCTAGGTATCCGCATCTGATAATCATCAATGTCGGAGCCTTCTCGCCCTTCAATTAGCCGTACTTCGAGTTTGTCCTTGTGGAGCAATCCCAAGATGGCCCGGTTCTCTCGGTTCTCCGCCATCAGAAGCGTAGCGAAGCGAATCATTTCTTTGTCCGATGGCCGCCCGCACTGATCGTGGCGTTCCCTCACGAACTCCATGATGTCGTCTTGAATCATTTTCACTTCGTCCGCTTCCGTCAACGTCTCTTCCTGTTCTTTGAAAGTTGTCATGATTAGAATTCCTCAGGCATTTTGAATTCAGCCCGGTAAGCTTCCACCAATCTCCGAAAGGACTCCTTGTTAAACTCGTCCGCTTGGCTCCACTGCGCTAGTGTATGCGTGTCCGCGTGCGGGATTGTGCGGCGCATTTCGGTATCCAACAAATCTTTCACTGTTAGCAAAAGCGTCCCATCTGGTGTGTCTGGTTGCCGGGTGATGATCTGGATGCAACTTGTGAGTGTTTCCGCCGCAAACCCGGGTTCCGTGGGAGATCCGAAGTCACTACGGACGCCTAGCATTTGTAGCTCACTCTCGATCTTTCTTAAAATTTCGTAAAGTTTTCCCAAAGGATCATTCTTTTTTGTGGCCATGATGCCTCCTATTGTGATACTTGCGTTTGTTTCGCCTGCTCTTGGGCGAGCCGTTCGGCGCCGGCAGTCGTCCACATCACGCCGCCATTCCTGTGTTTTCCGCTGTGCTTGCTGCGAAGTGTGCAAATGAATACTTCGTCTTGATCCCGAAGGACCGCTTCACATTTCTGCGCGTTCATGTCAAATCACCATCCGGCCGCGAGGGCCGTCGATTAGATTCCTCCGCTTCGTGAGATTAGCTGCTGCCTCGTGGCCGGAAGTGTCTGCAAATCGTGTTGCTATTGTCCTAACTGTTTGCTCGCCGTTACTTTATTGCCTCGCGGGCTGCGCGTCTCGCGCGTGCCTGGATTCAAAAATGTCCTGTGGCACGGCTGGGAGGCCTTCCAAAGTACAGGCATGCGCCTCCGCGAATCCCGTGTCCCGCAGCCGTTGCACCATCCGATCAGCTTCAACGTAGGTCATGTGCCACGCGGTACTGGGGACCGCCGATGTGAACGGCGTTGTACCAGCCAGCCGTGTCAAATAACGGGTGAGACGGACACTGACTAAGAAATCATTGCTCATGGTACCTCCCTTGATATATGCGGGTAGGATCTGACATTTTTGACTTTTTGAGACGCTTTTCAGAGCCTTGTCACCCGCAACATACAGATTGCACAGGAGATATTATTCTTCAGATTCTTCGTTGCTTTCCTCCCCGCCGGCCGTGTCTTCCGACTCCTGGCAGCGTGCAACCTCCTTCTGGATCTCTTGGAAGAAGGGCCAGAAATAGAGCGATCGGGTAACGGTATCGGGATCCAAGGCCTTCCCCACAGGTCCGCAGCCGTACAATTCGAATCCGGCCGCCATCATACGAGCGCGGTCCTTAGTCCTGGCTGCGATGTCTGTGCGGTCGGATCCTTTGCGCCACAGGCCGGCCGGGATTGTCACCCCTTCCGCGTCCGAGATTTCCTTGTCGGACATGTTGGCCCGGAAAAAGTGATACAGGCCGAAGTAGGTCTTCAACGACCGGCCGAAGCGCCATGCAATGTCTTCCAAAGGAGCCTTCGGATTTTCCCCGTACCAGTCCACGTCTTCCTCTTCCACTTGACGAATGATGAAATCCCGAAAACGAAGGTCATCGCGGATCCAGGCGGATTCCTCATCGGCCTTCCGGGGTTCCCCGATGAAATTGAAATACTCATCCATCATCATCAGCCCTTTGGCTGGCCCTTGTTTCACTTGGTTCTCATTCTGACTTGAGATCATGGATCCCGCCGCCGTGCTGTACGGTACGACCGTGTTCAAAGAAGACTGAACGACTTGTATCGTCCCGAGCGCATATTCGTCGGTCCACTTCACGGTTTTCACGCCGCCGGATCCACTCCGCTTGAAGTTCGGATCAAATTGGCATTTCTGAAATCTCAGCGCGGAATCAGGAACATTGAAACCGGCAACCTTCGTGATGGGATCCTCGTCCCCCAGGTGGTAATCGATGCTGCCCAAGTCGTAATAAATGCGCTTCGGCTTGGATTCTTTGCTGTCATCGCTGGCTGCGGCTTTCGCGAGCGTGTTTCGGCGGGCGTTTTCCTCCTGCTCTTTTATTAGTTTGGTCGCTTCGTCCTCGAAATATTTTTCCAGTTGCGTTTTGGATCGGATCTGTTTGGGAATTTCCGCGATGAATTTTTTGTTCGCCTCGATTTCTTCCATTCGCGTGAGAGGCTTCTCTCCGAGAGCCACGCGGGCTTTTTGCAAGGTCTCGGGAGAGGCCGCCGGAATAGTCGTATTTATTGGCTTTTTTCGCACTTTTGCCTCCGAATCACCTTCCGAGCCATCATCCCTCCTCGTCACATTCTCCGCAGCTCAGTCGCCGCCCAGCTTCCAAGCAAGCTCCACATACCGGGATTTCCCGACCGCAAACACAGCGGCAGATGTAGACATTGGATCCATCATGCTGGCCCCAATAGGGGCATTCACAATGGCAGCGCACGATAGGCCTGTCAGTCTTGACGCTCATTCGTTTCCTCCTTATTCTTCGGACGGTACAATCACTGAATCCATAGCGTGAACTGCCGCCTGGGCAGCGCATCGCGCGTCTTCGTATGATTCAAATTCAGAAACATCTACAACTTCTTCGCCGTCTTTCGTGCCGAGCACAACTATGACTTTGAACATCGTTTTTCCTCCTCGACGTCAGCCGATGGGTGCGTTGCGATTTCCATTCACTCCGATCATTTGCGCTCTGCTCGGAAACAATTAGCTCGCTTGCTTGGGAGCGAGGCTCCTGGCGCATTTCCATTGCTAACTCGGTGTTGCATTTGTTCCGGCAATTACGCGCGCCGGCCGCACTTAACAGAGCACTACGCGGGCTGTTTTACGTCGCCGATTAAGCTTTTGAGCGAGGAAGCCGAAAGCGATTAGCTGGCTTAAATAGCCGCTCACCTGGTTATTGAAAAGCTGCGCGCGGATGGATTCCTCGTCTTTTCGCCGAAGGGAATCCCATTCATTCGCGAGTTTCCGCCCGGTTTCGATAAATGCTGCCGGATCGATTTCCGTCCACGTATGCGCATCGTTCGAATGTTCCGGATTCGGAAAGAAAAGTTCATACGTCTTCCTTCCAAAAGCTTCGTCCAACATCGTGAATGATTCGAGTCCGCTGATGCGGTCGAGGTAGCCTTCCTTGGCCCCGCCGGCCACGGAAACGCTGTACAGTTCCACCAAGTTGTCCTGTTGCTTCTGGGTGAAACTTTTCTGTCCTGGGCGCAGCCGCCTACGGTGAAGTGCTCTCGAATATTCCTGAAACTTCTTATCCGCTGGACTCCCCACTAAATACGCATTGACGCTCATGCTTGATCTCCTCACTGCAATGCCGGACTTCGACGCGCCGGCTGCGGTCGTGAAACTACTGAACTGGCTGCCCCGCCGGAAGAGGCGCGAGAGCCAACAGTTTTTTGACGTGTTCTTTTTTCCGTTCTAGCAGGTAGTCGAGCAGCCACCTTTCCAGGCCCATCACAAAAACTTCCGACAATTCCAGATCGGGATCCGCCGCGACCAATTCACGAACGTCATCCAGCAGATATTTCGGAATGCGAATTATCGTGGACGCGGGACTTCCACCGGGGCTTGGTTGCACAGAAGAATTTGTGGTAAAACGTAGAAACGCCGACATCGATGGTCTCCTTTAACCTTGTGTTGGCTAGGGGCGTCCGGCCGTCACGCTGGGCGCCCTGCCTTTAATTCTTCCCGATCACTTTTCTTTATTCGTCTCCTGGTCCGCCGGCGATTCCGATTTCTTTTTCTCTTGTACCTCTGAAAGAATTTTTTGCATTCTCTCCCGCAACTCTTCCAGCGATTGTTTTAGTTGGTCGATGTCTTGCATCCCTTGGCTGATTCCGCGCGCCTCTCTCGCCAGCATTGCTTGAAGGATTCGGCTAATCATGCTGGCGCGGGTTCTTCCGTCTCCCGCGGCCATTGCGTCCAGCAGGGGTAGAAGTTTTTTTGGAATGTAGGATACGACTTTGACGAGCTGATCCTCTTCCGGCTTGAGCGGACGTCCACGCACCGGTTGGGGTATCGGGTTTTCCGGATCGTCTGGCATACTTGAAGTATCCCATGGACACAGAAACCCTGTCACTCTCTATTTAGTCTTTTACAGACCGCCTAATTCTTGACTGTCCTGTCACACAGCGGGCCACAAGGCTCCGGCCCCCTCCGGCCGCTGGCCTCCGAGGCCCAGTCTTATAGATGTCCGTTCGCGCGCTCGCCCAAGCGAAACTACAACGAAGCCACCGGGAAACATCTTCTGCGGCCGGGGACCTTGCGATACAAATTGAGGTACAGCGCCCGAGGGCCGGAGCCGACGTACAATTTGTGCGCACATTCGTGCGTACATTCTGGCCCCCGCATACCGCTGAAAACACGTCCTTTTTACCAGTCTGTCACCTTTTCCGCCTAACGGGGTCCCGGGACACGTCAGAATAGCCCCGTCCACATGATGGAGAGCGGCCAGGAAGGACGCGCGGCCGGGATATGGACTTTGGGCGTTCCGGCGCCCCGCGGACGCTGTACAGGCGCCGTATTCCGGCAGCCCATGCGTCACACGTCGATGGCTTGACGGACATACGGCAACCGAAAGATAACAAGGAAAATAGCTTGACAGTGGCGAGATTAGTGGCTAGAATGTGGCGAGATTAGAGACGGGTTTGTGGCGAGATTAGTGGCTAGAATGTGGCGAGATTAGAAACGAGATTATGGCGAAAATATACATCCACGAACAATCTGACTGGCCGCGCTTCACTTGGGACGCAAACTCCATCGCCGGACTTTTGTCCGCAGTCAGACTTCGCCAAGGCGAACTCCTGGGGAAAATGCGCGGATACGGGATGTCCTCGCGTTGGGACGCGACCTTGAAAGCTTTGACTGAAGAAACGATCAAATCGAGCGCAATCGAAGGTGTCACCCTGAATCCGGAAAGTGTTCGTTCGTCGATCGCACGTCGGCTGGGGCTCGAAGCCGGCGGCATTCAAGGGAAAGAAGATCGCAATGTGGAAGGCGTTGTGGAATTGATGTTGGATGCGACTCAGAACTACGAAGCGCCGTTGAATGACGCGCGGCTATTCGGTTGGCACAATTGTCTGTTCCCGAGCGGCTATAGCGGCTTGCACAAAATACGCGTTGCCGCGTGGCGTGATGCCCCAATGTACGTCGCCTCCGGACATCGGGTTGGAAAGGAAAAAATTCATTTCGAGGCGCCTTCTGCGGATCGCGTTGAACCCGAAATGGCTGCGTTCTTTGATTGGATCAATGGCGACAGCCAACCGGATCCTCTTTTGAAAGCTGCGATCGCGCATCTATGGTTCGTCACAATTCATCCCTTCGAGGACGGCAACGGCCGCATAACTCGCGCGATCTCGGATTTGTGTCTTGCTCGATCCGACGGCAGCCAACAACGGTTTTACAGCATGTCTTCGCAAATTCTCGAAGAGCGCACGGAGTACTACAATATTTTGGAAAGCAGCCAGAAAGGTTCCATGGATATCACGGAATGGCTCACGTGGTTTCTGCGGTGTCTGGATCGCGCGATTGAAAAGTCGAATCTGATAACGGACGGCGCTTTGGAAAAAGAGTCCTTTTTTAATCGTTTGAAAAAACAATCAGTCGTCCTGAATGAGCGGCAACAGAAAGTCGTGGATAAGTTGTTCAGCGGAATCGAGGGCAAATTGACGGCAGAAAAGTGGGCGAAGATGACGAAGAGTTCGCCTCGCACCGCCCTTCGCGATATTCAAGAGCTAATTGCCGCCGGCGTACTTGTTCAAAATGAAGAAGGCGGACGCAGCACGAGCTACCGGCTTGCCGCGCCAGCGGGAGAAAAATAATGCAAACGGATCGATTCAAAATCGTTTTGCAAATATTCGCGGGACTCCTGGGCTTGGCGCTATTATTTAGTTCGGCGGCTTTTGGCCAGGAAGTACAGCATGCGCCGACGAAAGACGTGTGCCAAGCAGATGTCGCCGTCTGGTACAACCCCGAAATGTCGGCGGAGTACAACAATGCTCAGGGCGTGTGGGCGAGGGACCACGTACCCAATCGAACGGCCCTTGCTAAGATGCCACTCCATGAAGTGCTGGGACGGATGGACGAGATGTACAGCTGCGAGCAGGTTGACGAACAACGAAATGATTTGTACCACAGCGCAGGGAACATGTATTTCGGAATCTATGCGGATCGCGCAATAAATTTCATTTATCGCCACCACTTGATGCAGCAGTTCAGGCAGGAAGATGCGGCGGGAGCCCGATGATGAACGAGAAACCGATTTCGAAAGCGTTGAAGACGGCTCGCTCCGTCAAAGTTGTGAAGCCAGGAGCCACGGGCGAGCTTGTTTCGCCTGCGGAGGCCGCAGCAACGGCTCGCGCGTTTCTGAAGGAATTGCGGAAGACACGATCGAAACAGCAGTAATAAGAAAGCGGGCCGCTCGGATGCGCAAACATCCGGGCAGCCCTAACTCAACACACAGGAGCACCTGTATGCGAGCTGGGACACGTTTTACATCATTTCTGATTTTCTTCGCAGTATTTTTCCCCGCAGGAACCCGCGCGCAAAGCACCCCGCCGCAGGGTCAAGCTTCCGTGTTGGTCTGCCGTCCGTGGGAAAAACAAAGCGCCTACTATAAAAATGGCGGAGTCTACATTGCCCCGAATGAGAGCATTGTCGGGGACAGCATCTGCCATGTTGAAGCTAAGTCCTCGGCTCCGGCTCCTGCGCCCGCGGTGACATCCCCGGTGACATCCATTCTGCCGCCACAGCCAGCGCCCACTCCTGCGCCTGCTCGCGTGGAAGCAGTGCAACCACCGCAGCCTGCTCCACCTAAGCCGGAGCCCCGGGCTGACAGGAAACGCAGAATTTTTGTGACGGATAGCATGATCGATGAGCAAACTTTCGTCGCTAGAAAGTCAAGCCGCGCTTCCGCATCTGGGCAGAGCAGTGCAAGCCTTAATGGATCCTGGGATAGAAACGGCGGGAGTGTGAATGGAAGTGCGAACGGATCTTTTCAAGCATCCGGCAATTCGCAGGCGGCAGAATTTGGATTCACCCAGCACGGGAATGATCCCCGTACCGTAGAAGTTTACAGCCTGATCTACAAGGAATGCAGTGCGAAGGCGGTGGTAACGGATGATCCGGGGAAAGCAGATTTCATCTTGGTGTTTAGAAGGCAAGACGGAAAGCGATCTTCGATGTTCGCGTTTGGCGGGCTAACAGGATTGGCGCTCAGCGCGAATATGAAGCTTAACGGCGCCGCATTGTTTTCCACGGAGTCCGGGGACATGACATTCGCGACGGAAGAAAAAAGTGTCCGAGGCACCATCAAAAAAGTATGCGCGCAGGTGACCCAATGAAAACGAAAATAAAACTCTGCGGGTGCGGCTGCGAACAACCCGCGCCGATCGCCAAGAAAACATGCGCCAGAGCCGGACACATCAAGGGGCAACCGTTGCGTTTCATCCATTTGCATTACGCGCGAGTAGCAGCACCCATAATTATTTTGCCTGTGCAGAAAATCGTATCTCTTTATCTCGCAGGCGCAACTGTACGCGAGTTGGGTAAAACGTTTCATTGTTCGTACCAAGCGATCGGAGATCGGCTGCGTAAAGCCGGGGTTGTGTTGAGAGGCCCCCATGCGCGGAAAGAAAATCCTGTAGCAAGATTCTGGTGTTTTGTGGATAAAAACGGCCCTGTCCCTGCGCATCAACCACACTTGGGTAAATGCTGGATCTGGACAGGCGGCCGCACGAGCGGAGGCTACGGCGGATTCGAAGACGGCAGCGGGAAAACGGTGCCGGCGCACTGTTTTGCATACAGGCTTTATCACGGCGGCACGATAACTAAATTTGTTTGTCACAAATGCGACAACCGGCCGTGCGTTCGCAAATCCCATCTTTTCGCTGGCACACACGAAGACAATATGGCTGATGCAGCACGAAAGGGTCGCATGGCGTGGGGCGAGCGACAAGGCAAAGGCAAGCTGATGGCGCGGCAAGTTATCCGAATTCGTAGATTGCGGGCCGCCGGACTGTCTGTTCGACGGATCGCGGCTCAAATTCGTAAGCCCTACTCGGTTGTGTGGCGCGTGACGGCCCAGAAAACATGGAAGCATTTGAAGTAGCAAAAGCAGCCCGGTTTGCTGTTGTAGGCGGTGGGATCAAAAAACTTCAGGAGCAGGGATGACACGGTATCAAAAATCGTACGCGGGGAAGAAGCGCAAAGGTCTCTGCGCTTGGAGTGGATGCCATCGACGCGCAGCGAAAGGCGTACTTTGCCGGCAGCATCGCGCGGAGTCCAAGGCCGACGGCAGAAAGCGGCGGGCAAAGCGAAAAAGGAATCGTCTCTGCCACGACTGCGGGGAGCCCGCGTTGAAGGGCCAAACGATGTGCGCGGCTCATGCAGCAGCGGCCAGGGCGCGGGTGAACGCGCGCACCGCGAAACACAGGGCTACCGGTTTGTGTACGTCGTGCAGTGAGCCCGCAGCGAAGGATAGGGCGCTTTGCACCGCCTGCATGTGGAGACGTTATCCGGAAACCGTTCGGCGCGCTGCCAGAGACCGCGGGCTCCCTGTTCGGGTTTCCGATGAAACGCTGCGGCGAATCGCTAGGATGCCCTGCCACTATTGCGGCGGGATGGATCCCAGAGGCTTCAACGGGATCGATTGCAAGGTTCACGATCGAGGATACGTGCGGGGAAATATGTTGCCGTGTTGTTGGTTGCACAACGAGTGGAAAGCGAACACGCCGTACGACGCGTTCATTGCGGCCTTGCGTAGAACAGCAAAGCGTCTGAATTAGTTTTCGGTGGTCCATCCGCAGGCCACCGAAATGTGGGCCATCTCGGCGCGCGGTTGACAAAAGGAGTAGTATTTATCCATGAGCGCAACCCATGGGCACGAGGACGACTTTCTATACAACGCCCCGATCTCCCAAAAGAAATCATCTGCTGGCTTCGATTGCTGGGTTGTTGTGAATGGACAGGAAGTTTTCCCCGCTGAATACATTGAACCGCCCATTGAAAACGGATCCCATAAAAAATCAGAACCGGAATAGACTTTTTATGGGCCTTCCCGCCAGCCTCCTCCGGCGGCTCGCTGTTTTCGTGACAACCCCTGAAGCTTTTCGTGCTGATTTCTCGCCAGAAATGACAACCCCCTCTGACCGGCGCCAACTGCCTAGCCGGCTGTTGCCAAACTGTTACCCAATTCGCCCGCCCAAAGACCGGATAATAGAACGGGAATTTTCAAAACCTCAATAAACTCGCTGTTTTCGCATACTGTTTGCACTTTCTGAAATATATTCGAGGTATGGGTCGTTCCCACCTGCCTCTGAGAGGGAAGCTGGATGGATGACCCCATGATTCGGTCTCGCCTAGGCTGAATCAACGGAACGCGACCTTTGGGGCCCCCGATCCCAAGCGGGGGCCCTTCCTTTTTCTGCTCACCCTCATTCGTTTTTACTATCAGTTCGTGTTCCCGTCCCGTGATACTTTCGCCGCCATGAATAACTCTCTCGTCTTGGCTCTCGCTTTTTGCATCGGCATCATTGCGGGGCTGCGCTCGTTCACGGCGCCCGCTGTCGTCTGCTGGGCCGCGCACCTCGGCTGGCTCAATCTGCATGGTTCGCATCTCGCTTATATGGGTAGCATAATCGGTGTTGTAATTTTCACGATTTTTGCCCCCGCGGAACTCACTGCGGACAAATTCCCGTAGACGCCCAGCCGCACGACTTCCGCGCCTTTGACTTTTCGGTTGGTAACAGGGGCGCTTTCTGGTGCGGCTCTAGGAATTGCGGGAAGTCAATCCGTCGCTTTCGCTGCAGTCCTCGGAGCGATCGGAGCCATCGCGGGGGCGTTCGGCGGGTGTCAGGTGCGCCACAAACTGGTGACGAGGCTGCACGTGCGGGACTATGGAGTGGCCGTTCTGGAAGACCTGGTTGCGATTGGCGGGGGTCTGCTAATTGTTTCCCGGTTCTAATTTCCGCAGGACGGGAATGCGCGCCTTGCGCAGCACGTGCTCGACCGTAGAGTTCTGTAGCCGCGACGCGTCGTAATCAATATGCAGGTAGTTCTTCTTTTCGTCGAGGTGGAATCCGCGCAGCCCGTAGGTGTTCGCAAATTCTCCCAGGGCGCGAAATTGTTCGGGCTTGAGCCGCTCTTGCAGTTCGTAGGTAACCGTCATCTGTGTCATGCGGGGGATTATATCAGGAGTAGCGCGCCGCACGGTCACCTCGCCGTTTATGTGTTGATATGGCGAAGCCGCAGCGCGTTCGTGATCACGGAAACGGAGCTGAACGTCATCGCTGCGCTCGCCAGAATCGGGCTGAGCAACAATCCGAACACGGGATATAGCACGCCCGCCGCGATTGGCACCCCGACTGAATTGTAAGCAAACGCGAAAAACAGATTCTGCCGGATGTTGCGCATCGTCGCGCGACTCAGCGCGCGCGCGCGCGCCACGCCACGTAGATCACCCTTCAGCAATGTAATGCCCGCGCTTTCGATTGCCACGTCCGTGCCCGTTCCCATTGCGATTCCCACGTTCGCTTGCGAAAGCGCCGGAGCATCATTCACGCCGTCGCCTGCCATCGCCACCAGGTGACCTTCCGTTTGCAACTTCTTGATCACTTCGGCTTTTTCGCCTGGCAGTACTCCCGCAAACACTTTGTCAATTCCCAGTTTGCGCGCAACCACTTCTGCCGTCGCCTGGCTGTCGCCGGTGAGCATCGCTACGCGGATTCCATCACGGTGCAGTCGCTCGATTGCTTCCTTCGTCGTGGTTTTGATCGGGTCCGCCACCCCAATCAACCCTATTGCGTACCCGCCGCTCGTCACAAACATCGCAGTCTGGCCATCGGCTTCCATCTGGCTGGCTTTTTCTTCCAGTTGCGCGACTGAAATATTCAGTTCCTTCAACAACGCGCGATTGCCGAGCGCTGCCTCTCGCCCGTCCACTTTGCCCACGACGCCTTTTCCCGTCCGTGACTGAAATCCGCTGATTTCGCCGAACGCAATGCTGCGCTCTTTCGCTCCTGCAAGAATCGCGGCTGCGAGAGGGTGTTCGCTGGCACGTTCCAGCGTCGCTGCAACCCGCAGAACTTCCGATTCGTTCGAGCCATCCACAGCCACAACGGCCACCACTCGCGGCCGGCCTTCCGTCAGCGTTCCGGTTTTGTCCACTACCACGGTGTCCACTTTTTCGAGAGTTTCCAGCGCCTCCGCGTTCTTCACCAAAATTCCAGCGAGTGCTCCGCGCCCGGTGCCCACCATAATTGCCATCGGTGTTGCCAAACCTAGCGCGCAGGGGCAAGCGATGATCAGCACAGCGACAGCATTGAGTAGCGCGTGCGCCATCTTCGGCTGTGGCCCGAACGCCGCCCACACTACGAACGTCAGCGCCGCCACCAGCACTACCGCCGGAACAAAATATCCAGCTACGCGGTCCGCGAGTTTTTGCACCGGCGACCGGCTCCTCTGCGCCGCGCTCACCATCTGCACGATTTGCGCGAGCAACGTTTCGCTGCCTACACGCTCAGCGCGCATCACGAAAGTTCCCGTGCCGTTCACCGTGCCGCCGATCACTCGTGTGCCCGCGCTCTTTTCGATCGGAATCGGCTCGCCGGTCATAAGCGACTCGTCCACCGCGCTCTCGCCATCCATCACGATCCCGTCCACCGGCACCTTTTCGCCGGGACGCACGCGCAGCATATCTCCTGCCTGAATGTGCTCGACCGGTACATCAATTTCCGTGCCGTCGGCGCGCACCAGCCGCGCATTTTTCGGGGATAGTTGCAGCAGCGAGCGAATCGCCGCGGATGTCCGGCTGCGCGCGCGCAATTCGAGCACTTGTCCCAGCAGCACGAGAGTCGTAATCGCTGCGGCCGCCTCGAAATAGACCGGCACTTCGCCGTTCGTGGCGCGAAAAGTCGCCGGAAAAATCTGCGGGAAGAGAACTGCTATCACGCTGTACAGGAATGCTGTCCCCGTCCCCAGCGCGATCAACGTAAACATATTCAAGCTGCGATTTACTAGCGACGCCCAACCGCGCTCGAAAAACGGCCAACCAGCCCAGAGCACAACCGGCGCGGCCAAAACGAATTCAATCCAGCCGGCGGTGCGTGTGGACAAATAATGTTGCAAGGGCTGGCCGGGAATCAGGTCAGACATTCCCAGTGCGATCACCGGAATTGTCAGCACCACGCTGATCCAGAATCGCCGCGTCATATCCACGAGTTCCGGATTCGCCTCTTCCGCTGCGGCCACAGTCCGTGGCTCGAGCGCCATCCCGCAAATCGGGCACGCCCCCGGTTCGCTTCGGACGATCTCCGGATGCATCGGGCACGTGTATTCAACCAGTGTCGCGCCGGCCGTCGGCAGCGACGCTTCCAGCGCCATACCGCATTTCGGGCATGCGCCCGGGTGACCCTGGTGCACTTCCGGATCCATCGGGCAGATGTAATCGGTGGTCAGCGCTGGTTGTGCTGGTCGAGGCGATTCAAAAACGCGCAAATCTTCCGGCTCGGCAACTGGCGCGCGAACCGCCGCAGAAGAAGCACCGGCGCCTGATAAGGCAGCAATGCGTGACGAGGCTTTTACCGGGCCCAATTGCACCAGAGACGCCGCACGCGCGATCGTCGCAAGCGCGTTCCTATTCAGATATTTCTCAGGCTCCGCGCGAAATTTATTCGCGCAGCCCGGGCAGCAAAAATAAAACGTCTTCCCGCAGTGCTCCACGCGCGCCGCAGCGCGTTCGGGATCCACCGTCATTCCGCAAACTGGATCGCGTTCCACCGTTTCTCCTTAATTCTCAACTCCGGCGCGCTTCACCGCGCGTGCGTGTAAATCAATTTAATCAGCTCGTCGTAGGTCGCCTCGGCCTTCGCCGGATTGCCGTTGCGTATCGCCTCCGAGGCGCAATGCCGCAGATGATTGCGCATCAGGCCGCGCCCTACCGCCCGCAGCGCTTCCTGTACCGAGGAAATCTGGACCATGATGTCCGGGCAGTAGCGATCTTCTTCCACCATGCGCGCGAGACCGCGCACTTGTCCCTCGATCCGTTTCAGCCGCTTCAGATTCGCTGACTTGATGTCCGGGCTGACGCCCGAAGCCTTGCGCGCCAAATCGCGGTAACGCCGGCGTCCCGCCGGCCTTCCGGCATCGTCGCTCCCAGCACTCCTCATAGTTCATGTACCCCCCGGGGGTATAATACACGCAAAGACGAAGGAATGTCAAAGAGTTCCGGGCATCAAACGGAGGCGATGCAGCGCGACGCGATGGCGAGCTCTTCAAAACCGGTAGGATTGCATTGAGGGAAAGATTTTGTAGCGGCGCACTTCACTGCGCCATGCTTGTCCGGGCCTCGCAGGCATGACGCGGAACGTCAGGCGTGCACGAGTTACTTCGCGTCCAAAAGCGAATCAATATAGGCAGTCATCTCCGACGCGGTCCACTCCTGCGGCCCCACGATCTTCCGGTCTACGCGTCCCTTGCGGTCAATCACATAGGTATCCGGATACATCGTCGTGCCATACATCAAGGGGATTTGCTTCGAAGGATCGCGGTAAGTAGGAAAGTTGATCCGGTAAGCCTTCAGAAATTGATCGTAGGCGTCGGCATCATCGTCTACGCTCACGCCCAGCACCATCCCGCCGCGCGGCGCAATCTCCCGCTGCAGTTGAATCAGCGAGGGCGCCTCATCCACGCAGGGTGGGCACCACGTCGCCCAGAAATTCAACAGCACGACCTTGCCGCGAAGGTCGGATAGGTGCGCCGGCTTGCCGTCCAGAGTGAATGCAAAGTTTTTGGCTGGAGTCCCGCGCATGCTTGCTTCGCCCTGCCGGTAGTCGGGATGCGCAAAAAGGAAAAGGAGGCCCACGATGAACGCGAGCACCAGGCCGGTATTCAGTTTCCGTATCAATCCTTTGTCCAAGCACTCTATAATAGAGGCATCCGCGAACCGAAAGCGAGCAGTTTGCCAGCTACTCCGCGGATTGGCGTCACTCCATCCTTTCAAGCGGCAAACTTATGGTCTCCGCCATTATTCCAGCCCGTAACGAAGAAGCGTCCATAGCACGCGCCGTTGAATCCGTTGCGGCGCAGCCGGAAATCGCGGAAGTAATCGTCGTCAACGACCAATCCACCGACCGCACCGCTGAAGTTCTTGCTGAACTTGCAGCGCGCATCCCGAAGCTGAAATTCATCAATATCAACTCGCTGCCGCCCGGCTGGCTTGGAAAGAACTATGCCGTCGCGCAAGGCGCCGCCACTGCGCAAAGCGAGTGGCTGCTTTTCACCGACGCGGACACCTACCACATGCCTGGTGCAACCCGCCGCGCGCTGAACGACGCGGTTGATCGCAACGCCGTTCTGGTTTCTTACTCCCCGGAACAGGAACTCGACTCCTTCTGGGAGCGGGCGCTCATCCCGTTCGTGTATTGCCGGCTAAGCGCGAAATTCTCCTATGCGCAAGTGAACGATCCTGCCCGCCCCGAAGCCGCGGCTAATGGACAATTCCTCATGGTTCTGCGAGACGCGTACGATCACGTCGGCGGCCACGCGGCCATCGCCGGCGAGATCCTCGAAGACGTCGCGCTCGCACGCCGCACAAAGCAGTCAGGCTACGGAATCTATTTCACCGCTCCGATGGGTATCGTACGCACGCGCATGTATCGCAGCTTCGCAGCCATGTGGCAAGGCTGGACGAAGAATCTCTACCCGCTCGTCGGCGGCACTCCGATCACTCTGTTCATCGAACTGTCCGAAGTCCTGCCCTGGCTCGAAGCCTTCCTGCTGCTTTTGATGTGGCCTATTGCCCTCCGAGCCCGAATCGATGCCGGCTGGTTCATCACGCTTTCCCTGCTGGTCGCGTTCCTTGGGCGTTCACTGCGCTACGGCGCGGACCTTTACAAGAATCTCTACCCGTTTTCACTCATCAGATACTATGTTCCTGGTGTGTGGCTCTATACCGCGGCCCTGATCGCCTCGTGGTGGAAAAACACCCACGGCGCGGTCGTCTGGAAGGGAAGAAGCTACCCGGCTGGAGTTCATCCCGGTGCCTGACGGGGCACGGTCAAAATCACCACAGATAGACGCAGATGAACACAGATAAATTCAAAAGCAACGGAACGGTACAGACACCGGAAAGTGGCGGGCGGTCTGCAGCAGATTTTGGTACACGCCTCTGATTTCAGCGCTTAACGGTTTTAACTGTGTTAATCAGTGTTCATCTGTGGTGATTTTGCTGTAGCAAAAGGACGCGATGATTCGCATCACCCGCAAAATCGAATTCTCCGCCGCGCACTTCTACCATAACCCGAATTTTTCAGCGGAAGAGAATCGGCGCGTCTTCGGCAAGTGCAATAACCCGCATGGACACGGCCACAATTACGCCCTCGAAGTCACGATCGCCGGCGAACCCGACCCCGCCACCGGAATGGTTCTCGACCTCAAGGAACTAAAGGATATCCTCCAGCGCGAAATCATGGACCGCATGGACCATCGCCACCTGAATTACGAAGTCCCCGAACTCAAGGGCCAAATTCCCACCTGCGAGAATATTGCAGCGGTCATCTGGAATCTGCTTGAACCAAAAATCTCGAGCGGCAGGCTCGATCGCATTCGTCTCTACGAATCGCCGGATCTTTTTGTGGATTGCACTGCCGCACCGGCGAACGGCAACGGTTCCGGGAGCCGCAAGTGAATCTGTCGCTCACGCGCCGCTATCGTTTTTCCGCCTCGCATCGCCTGGACACTCCGCGCTTCAGCGCAGCCGAGAACCGCCGCATCTACGGCAAATGCAACAGCCCGTACGGCCACGGCCACAATTACGTGTTGGAAGTCACCGTCACGGGCCCCGTAAATTCCGAGACGGGCATGATCGCGAATCTCGACGATCTCGATCGGTTCGTCGAAAGGGAAGTGATCGAACCTTTCGACCACAAATATCTGAACGAAGAGGTCGCGGCTTTCCAATCTCTCGTGCCGACAACCGAGAACGTCTGCCGAGAAATCTTCCGCCGGCTGGAAGAATTCGAGCTCGCGCGCGTGGAACGTGTGCGCATCGAAGAAACCAGCAAGAACAGTTTTGAAATCGCGCGCGAACCGGAACCGAGCGAGGCCACAAATATCGTGGCGTAGGGGCACGGCATGCTTGCCCGCCGTCGGAAGGCCGTGCCCGTCTTTGGCACGAGTGCAATTATGAGGAGCAAATCGAATATGCCCGAAACATCTGAAATAATGGTCCCCGAAACCAGCCAGGGAAAGATCGCCGAACTCGTCCGCGAAATTCTGGTGCAACTCGGTGAAAATCCCGATCGCGAAGGCTTGCGGCGCACGCCCGAACGTTTCGAGAAAGCTCTGCGCTTCCTGACGAGCGGCTATCGTCAAGATCCTG
Organism: uncultured Acidobacteriota bacterium; assembly: GCA_963804625.1. Taxonomy (GTDB): domain Bacteria; phylum Acidobacteriota; class Terriglobia; order Acidiferrales; family UBA7541; genus Palsa-295. Next base: position 69,413 of record CAWDRJ010000009.1, read on the forward strand.
AAAAATTGCTCAACGGCGCGATGTTCAGCGTCTGTTACGACGAAATGGTGGTAGTAAAAGACATCGAACTATACAGCCTCTGCGAACATCACTTACTGCCGTTCTTCGGCAAGTGCCACATCGCGTACATTCCCGACAAGAAGGTTGTAGGGCTCAGCAAGATGGCGAGGCTCGTCAATATGTACGCTCGCCGTCTGCAGATTCAGGAGCGGCTCACCAGCCAAATCGCCACGGCCATCCAGGAAAAACTCAGCCCACAAGGAGTCGGCGTCATCATCGAAGCGCGCCATCTCTGCATCGTGATGCGCGGCGTGGAAAAGCAGAATTCCACCACGACCACCAGCGCCATGCTTGGCGCCTTCCGCGAAAGCAAACAGACCCGCGACGAATTCCTGTCCCTCGTTAACTCGCCAAAGCCCTAAAAACGAAATTGGCAACGAGTTAGCCACGACCGCCGGTCGTAGGGAGGCTGCTAGCTGCGCCCCATGTCTCCGAAATTCCAAATCGCCGCCCTCAGCAGAAATACCGACGGGCCCTACAGCCCGCCACTTGTTGAAAATCCCTTTGCGGTGGTATGGCTCTGTGCTAGCATTTCAATGTCGAAGAAAAGACAAGAGCATAGAGCAGGGCACGACGTTTCAGGGAGGGGTCGAGTTGAGCGCAGCCAAAGCCGCACTGATCGAACAGTTCCGGGTTCACACCAAAGACACAGGTTCTCCGGAAGTGCAGATTGCTTTATTGAGCGAACGCATCAGCTACCTGACCACTCACCTTAAGTCCCACGCAAAAGATCACGCCTCGCGCCGCGGGTTGATTATGATGGTCAACAAGCGCCGGCGGCTGCTGGACTATCTGAACCGCCGCGACCCGGATCGGTACCGCGAGATTGTGGAACGACTCAGCTTGCGCAAGTAGCACGGATTTCCTGAATTTCTTTTCCGGCCGCGCGAGCTTTCTCCGTAAAAAACAAAGTTTGCAGGCGACATGCGGCCGCCAAAGATCGTGGCTATCGCCGCTGTCCGCGCAGGGTCATTCATTCCCGCATATTTCGCTCCACTTTTTCTCTCCTGGCTTCCTTCGAGGCATTTCGCGAGAGCCTTCTCTCGTATCTGATCGACGTCCCCGCGAACGGGGCCAAAAGGATGTGAAGTAATGTTTGAACAAGTTAGTTTGGAAGTTGGCGGCAGAACCCTCACCTTCGAGACGGGCAAGATGGCTCGTCAAGCGCACGGCGCCGTGGTGGCGCGTTATGGCGATACGGTGGTATTGGCCACTGCCTGCATGGATAGCAAGGCCGCCGAAAAAGATTTCGTGCCGCTCACAGTGGATTACCGCGAGTACACCTACTCCGCGGGGAAAATTCCTGGCGGATTCTTCAAGCGTGAAGGACGCCCTTCGGAGAAAGAAGTCCTCACCTCGCGTTTGACCGATCGCCCGCTGCGCCCACTGTTCCCCGAAGGCTGGTCCAACGAAACGCAAATCGTTTCCATGGTGCTTTCCGCCGATAGCGAAAATGATCCGGACGTCATCGGAGTCACCGCCGCTTCCGCGGCGCTCTTTATCTCCAAGATTCCGTTTACTACGCCTATCGCCGCGGTCCGCGTCGGCATGCTCGAAGGCAAGCTCGTCGTCAACCCCACGGTTGCCGAGCAGAAGACCAGCACGCTGAACATCGTCGTCGCCGGCTCCGAAGAAGCGATCGTCATGGTCGAATCCGGCGCGCTCGAAGTTTCCGAAGATGCTGTTGCCGACGCTCTGCAGTTTGGCCACGCCGAAATCAAGCGGATTGTCGCCGCTATTCGCGAGTTGCACGACAAAGTGAAGCCTGTAAAAGTCGCGGTGAATGCGCCTGCGTTCGACGAAGCTCTTTATAAGCAGCTCGAGCAGAAGTATGGCGAGAAACTTCGCGATGCCAGCGACACTGCCAAATATCCCAAGACCGAAAGCTACAGCCGCATTGACGCCATCAAGTCCGAAATCATCGCCGCTATTCCCGAAGAAGACACCGAAAAGCGCAAACTCGCTACCCGCGCCTTTGAGCATCTGCGCGAACACATTTTCCGCGACGACATGCTCAACCGTCGGCGCCGTCCCGATGCTCGCGCCTTTGATCAAGTCCGCCAGATCACCTGCGAGACAGGCGTTCTGCCGCGCGCCCACGGCTCCGCGCTCTTTACCCGCGGCGAGACGCAATCTCTTTCAACTTGCACGCTCGGCACCAAAGAAGACATGCAGCGCCAGGACTTGCTCTTCGAGCAAGACACCTTCAAGCGCTTCATGCTTCATTACAATTTCCCACCTTTCTCCGTCGGCGAAGTGAAATTCCTGCGTGGTCCCGGGCGCCGCGAAATCGGCCACGGTGCTCTCGCCGAACGCGCTCTCGCCAATCTTCTTCCGCCGGACACCGACTTTCCGTACGCGGTCCGCTGCGTTTCGGACATTCTCGAATCGAATGGCTCCTCTTCGATGGCCACTGTCTGCGGAGGTTCACTCGCTCTGATGGACGCGGGCGTTCCGCTGAAAGCCGCGTGCGCCGGAATCGCGATGGGGCTCGTGGTCGAAGGCGATAAATACGCCATCCTCACGGACATCGCCGGTGCCGAAGATCATTACGGCGATATGGACTTCAAGGTTGCCGGCACGCGGCAGGGAATTACGGCGCTGCAGATGGACATCAAAGTCTCGGGCGTCAGCATCGCCATGATGCGCGAAGCTCTGGCTCAGGCCCGCAAGGCGCGCCTGGAAATTCTGGACATCATGGACAAGACGCTGGCCTCGGGCCGCGCCGAAATTTCCACCTATGCTCCACATTTGTTCATGTTGAATATTCCGACGGACAAGATCCGCGACCTGATCGGTCCGGGTGGCAAGAAAATCCGCGGCATCATCGAAGCCACCGGCGTGAAGATTGACGTGATGGACGACGGCAAGGTCCACGTCTTCGCTTCCAGCGGCAAATCCGCCGAAGAAGCCCTGAAGATGATTCGCGACGTCACCGCCACCGCCGAGATCGGCAAGACCTATCTCGGCACAGTCGTGCGCATCGCGGATTTCGGAGCTTTCGTCGAAATTTTCCCCGGCACCGACGGCCTGCTGCACATCAGCGAAATCGCGGAAGCGCGGATCCGCGCGGTTCGCGACGAACTGAAAGAAGGCGACCAGATCCTGGTCAAGGTGCTCGCCATCGAAGGCAATAAAATCCGCCTGAGCCGCAAGGCAGTCCTGCGCGACAAACAAAAAGCCACCGCCACAACCGAAGCCGCCGGCTAAGCAAAGCATACGAATAACTCAGACGTTGGAGTGCGATAAAATCCGCGCTCCAACGTCATGCATTCGCGCCGTCTTTGTAGCGGCGCACTTTGGTGCGCCGTCGGTGTCGTGGCGCGAACCAATGGCGGTCTGAAGACCGCCGCTACAAATTCGCCGATCACTCGCAGCCCCATCGCCACCGACTTCTCGGGGTCCCAACGGGGTACGATCAATGTGGAGTGCGGCGGCGTGCCTCGCGGACTCCGCCGAGCATAATAAATTACGCCCGAAGACCCGTAGCGCCGGCGTCCCGCCAGCTTTTCCGATTTTGATTTGGGTTTGATTCTTGGGAGGGACTACATCAATTATGCCGCGCATCCTGCGGCGTGTCGTGATGGAACTTCACATCCACAGCCTGATACATCACCGGATGCTTCAGGTTGTTCGCCTCAAACGCTGAAATCTTCGGCTCATGCACCAACGTCAACCCAATATCATCCAAGCCCTCCAACAAACAATCCCGCCGGAATGGATCAATCTCAAACTCGTACCGCAACCCCGCATCATCCGTCACCACTTGCTTTTCCAGATCGACCGTGACGCGATAGCCTTCCTGCCGTTCCGTCCGCGAAAAAAGCTCATCGATCTGCTCGTTCGATAAAGTCACCGGCAAAATCCCGTTCTTGAAACAATTATTGTAAAAAATGTCCGCATAACTCGGTGCCAGAATCGCGTGAAATCCATAATCCAGGATCGCCCAAGGCGCATGTTCCCGGCTCGAGCCGCATCCAAAATTCGCCCGCGCCAGAATCACCGACGCGCCCTTATACCGCGGCGCATTCAACACGAAATCCGGATTCGGTCTCTCCCCCGGCAAATATCGCCAATCGTAAAAAAGGACGCGCCCGTAACCCTGCCGCGTCAGAAATTTCAAAAATTGCTTCGGCACCATCTGATCGGTATCCACGTTCACGCGATCCATCGGCGCCACCAGTCCCGTATGCTTGATGAAAGGTTCCATCACTCGGCTCCGTCCACGTTATTCCATTTGCGGATGTCCACGAAATGGCCTTCAATAGCCGCCGCGGCCGCCATCACCGGACTTACCAGGTGCGTCCGCCCGCCTTTGCCCTGCCGGCCTTCGAAATTGCGATTGGAAGTGCTCGCCGAACGCTCGCCGCTCAAAAGCACGTCATCATTCATCCCGATGCACATGCTGCAACCGGCATCACGCCATTCAAAGCCGGCCTCGCGGAAAACTTTATCCAGCCCCTCGGATTCCGCCTCGGCCTTCACCACGCGCGAGCCCGGCACGACTAGCGCCTGCTTAAGCGATTTCGCCACGTGCTTGCCCGCGACAACCTTCGCCGCAGCGCGCAAATCCTCGAGGCGCGAATTCGTGCACGATCCAATAAACACGCGGTCGAGCGGTATATCCTCAATCGCAGTCCCCGGTTTCAAATCCATGTACACAAGCGCGCGCGAAGCCGCTTCGCGATCCACCGGATCGTTAAACGAAGCCGGATCCGGCACGCGCTCTGAAACCTGCGTCACCATGCCAGGGTTCGTGCCCCAGGTAACCATCGGCGCCAAATCGCGCGACCGCAAAGTAATCGTCTCGTCGTACTTCGCGTCGCGGTCTGTCGGCAAGGTCTTCCAAAAATCCACTGCCTCCTGAAATTCCTTCCCGCGCGGCACAAACGGCCTTCCTTCCAGATAAGCAAACGTCGTCTCGTCCGGCGCTACCATCCCCGCTCGCGCGCCGCCTTCGATGGACATATTGCACATCGTCATGCGTCCTTCCATCGAAAGACCGCGCACCGCCTCGCCCGTATATTCGAAAACGTATCCGGTCCCGCCGGCAATCCCAATCTTGCCGATCACTGCCAGAATGATGTCCTTCGCCGTCACGCCCCGCGGGCGCTTGCCTTCAATATCCACCTTCGCCGTCTTCGATTTGAATTGCGTCAGGCACTGCGTCGCCAGCACGTGCTCGATTTCGCTGGTGCCGATGCCAAATGCCAGCGCCCCGAACGCGCCGTGCGTCGAAGTATGGCTGTCACCGCAAACAATCGTCTGCCCCGGCTGCGTGATGCCCAGCTCCGGCCCGATGATGTGCACGATGCCCTGGTTCTTGCTATGCATGTCGAACAAATGCACGCCAGACTCTTCGCAGTTGCGCGTCAGCGCTTCGAATTGTCCGCGCGCGTCGGCGTCAACGACTGGCAATAAACGATTCTTGGTCGAGACGGAGTGGTCCATCACCGCAAACGTCAGTTCCGGTCGGCGCACTTTGCGCCCCGCAGCTTTCAGTCCGGCAAACGCCTGCGGGGAGGTGCCTTCGTGGATTAAGTGTCGGTCAATGTAGATCAGGGAAGGCTGCCCGGGCTCTTCGCGTACCACGTGGGCATCCCAAATTTTCTCGTAAAGCGTGCGAGCGGCCATTCGTTTGGTTTCCTGCCTGTGGGGAACGTTGTCCCGGTCGTCGGATGAGGGCCGGACTCGAACGTCCAGCCACCTTCATTGTAACAATTCCGCAATCATCCGCCAATCCTGGAGAGTGCGTGACTTGAATCGACTACGGTACGGTCATTGGGAAGCGGACATCGGTACCTCGCGCGCCGTGACGACATATCTCTGCGGCGCGCTCCCGATGTAATGGAAGGGATAGCAAGTAATCAGCGTCAGGGTCGTCTCCGTCGAGGCACTCAACACCGTGACATCATCCGGCTCAACAATGCGGGTAGACTCGACGCGGTAACTGTAAGTCGCGGTCGGCGATTCGAAACTGACCTGGTCCCCAACCTTCAAATCGCCCAGCCCGGGGAAATAGGTATCGCGATGTCCCGCCAAGACCGCGTTGCCGGGTTGCCCTGGAAAAGCCGTCCCGGGAATGTGTCCCACCGCTTTCCAAGGCGTCCCGGTCGAAACGCCTTCTTCCACAATCGCAGACGTGTCCAACCGGGGGATCTCAATCAATCCGAGCAGAACTTCATCCGGAGCTTTTAAATTCGTAGCTCGAATTCCGGAGCGGACATCCGCATGAGCGGCGGAATTTACCCGTAACGACGCGAGAATCGCTTTCTCCCGCGCCTGATGAATTGCCGCGCCACCGTAAGCAATTGAGCAGAAGCCCAGGCTGGCAACGGCGACGACCCACAAGCAAACTTCGGCCGCCCGCAGAGCGGACTTCCGCGGATTCCTGCGCCAACGCAATTCTGCTTCGTGCAGAAGTTCCGACGTTCGCAGCGGCTCCCGGAGCCACCGCTCGGCGCGCGTGCGCCAAACACTTCAGGCGTCCACTGCCTGCCGCTTCGACGGAAGGTCTCGCGTGTACCAGGGCTGTTTGTACAGAACTTGTTTACTCATTCAGGCTCTGCATCGAGCGCGCGGCAGCGCGGATTAGGACGCCCGCGCGATTCGCCGCAGCACGACGATCCCCACCACTGCCAGCAATCCACTCAACCCAATCAAAGGCAACGGGCTAGCCGTTTGCGGCAGCGGCTCGCTCTTCGCGGTGCTTGTGCTCGGAGCGCTCGCAGCATTCGCACTGCTCGCGGCCTGCGGATCCGATTCAGGCTGCGGGTCCTGCGCCGCGGCATCCGGAGAACTTTGCGTTTGCGCCGCCGCGCTCGTGCCCTCACCCGGATTTACGGGCGCAGACCAGGAGCTAGCAGCCAAAGGCAAGGAGCTCGGGTACGCGTCCGAAGTCCCAGTGGTCGGCACGCGAACGTGATTCGCCGCGCCAATCGCATCCGCGGTTTTCTGCGGATAAGCCAGCTGCTGCGCCATCGGATCGCCATCGAAGAAAAACGCTTCCATTATTTGCGTCTGATAGTCCGTGCTCTGCGGGTACACGAGAAACGCCTGACCGTTCGAAACCAGATTCGGGTTCGGATATGCCAGCAAAGTCGTCACCAGCGAGGATTGATCCGAGTTGTAAACCTGCACGATGTTCCACCCCGACTGCTCGCCCGATTGCCGGAAGACGTAGCTGCCTGCCGCCAGAGTCGTCCCCGGCAGCTACGTCAAAACGCCAATGGTGAGCGTAGTCTTCTTCGCGGAGTCCTCGATATGGCCCGTCGTCGAGCCCATTCCGATTCCCGCCGTGCACAACGCTCCCAACAGCAACGCGCTCACTCTCCAATACGCCCTCATGTCGTCCTCCTCTAGGTCACACTCGCCGTCCGGCTGCAACCCCGTCAGTGCAAGCCGAGCGGCCGAAACTCAACAGTGAAATCCTCCTGCACTTCAATCGGTTGCCCTTCGAGCAACGTCGGCTGGTAGCGCCACTGCAGAATCGAATCTACCGCCGCCGTAATCAGAATCAGAGGTCCGTTGATCGGCCGCACGTCTTCGACGCGGCCGTCCTTGCCGATAATAGCGCGGACATGCACCGTTCCGCCCATGGCTTTTTGCGCGGCCTCGGCTGGGTAGAGCGGTGCGATTTTCGTGATGCGCTCGCCGATCTGTAGCTTCTCTAGTGCGTGACTCGATTCTGGTCCTGGCTCAGCCGGCACAAATACGTATTGATGTGAGTGGATCAACACCGCCGCCGTGTCGATAATTCTTTCCTCTGGCAATTCGATCAGGCGCGGCACGTTTCCCGCGCCCGGCGCGACCACCGGGAAGTAAGATTCCGGCGGAGCGGACGGCGTGGCGGGATGTGGAGCAACTTCGGACGGATGCGTGGCGGCAGCACTCGACGCTTCCGCACGCGGGGGATTGATAGCAGCTGGTTTGGACGTCTCGGACGTTATAACTGGAGTTGTCGGCTGGGCAGCTTCGTGAGTTGCGCTCGCGGCGGCGCGCTCCTTGGCGTATGCCTCAGCCGCCGCCGCACGCTCTTTCTCGATTTCTGCTTCTCGGGCGGCTTGAGCCGACTCCGCCTTGCTCCCTTCCAAGTCGCGCTTGTTTACCATCGCTGTCGTGCTTTCCTTCGTCTTGGGAGCCGGGGCAGCGGGAGAGGTCGTGTCCGCGCCATCGCGCGTATCATCCGAGTCAGTCCCCGCGCTCGCGCTCGACGCACTCTCACCCGTCGCGGAATTTTCAGCGGCGGGTGCCGTCGCGCTGGGAGCGGGCGCTGCAGGTGCAACCGTCGCAGGCTCACCCAAAGTTGGCGCACCCGTGGCGGCGGCAGCCGGCGCGGTTGGTGTTGCGGGCGCGGATGCTGGAGCATTCGGCCCGCTTGGCGCAGAGTTCGAGCTCACGGCTGGCGCGGTTCCTGTGTTCGGCCCGGCAGCACCGCCGCTGCTCGTCACTTCGCTCTTGAGGTGGCCAAGTTCCGCAACGACGACGCCGCGCGCAGCATCCACTTTCGGCCACACACGCATACCGTCCGTGCCCCACAAAAAATCCCAGCAGGAAAAAGGCCGCCACGACCAGTATCGTCACAGCCGCGACGGACCACATGCTCCGCGGCCGCCTGTCCTCCAGCAGTTCCGCTGGCGGCGCTCCATACGTGGATCCATAGCTACGACCGTAGCTCCCGCCAATAATCGGCTGCATCATCGGCGGCGGAGCATCCCACAACGATTGCATGGGCGTCCGCGGCACCGCGCCTGCGAACGTCGCGCGCGAAGTCGGCGGTTCCGCGGGGACGGGGCGCGCAACGTCTGGCACGGATTCCATCATCGGCGGCGGAGCGCCCCGCAACGATTGCAGCGGCGTCCGCGGGTTGGCCGCGGGAGGCATGGCGTGTGCGACCGACGGAGCCTCGGAAGTCTCGCGCTCAACCGTCGGTTCAGATTCCACCGCCGGCGCCGGCGGCGCCACGGCCTGCGACCCCGCTATCACGAAGTTGTCGTGCGAAGTTTCTTCACGCGGCGCATCAATCGTGCTCGCCGCGTAGCCAGCGAAGCGCTCGGCGATAGGTTGCGATTCCGCGGGCGCAGCAATCTGCGTCTCTCGCGTAACGGCTTCGTGGGCTGCGGCGCTCGCGTTTTCCGAAGGAAACAATCGCTCGAACTCCGCTCGCTGTGTTTCAGTCAATTCCCAAGCTCTCGGCCCCAAGCCCGAGAAGGCCAATAGCGGCGCCGCGTCCTTTTCAGAAACCGCGATGCTCCGTGCCACGGCAGCCGGAACACGCTCGGGATCGCGAGGAACATAAGGTTCAGAAGTTGCTGGCGGGATTACTTCGCGTGGCTCCGCGCCAGCAGGATCTCGATTGGACTGCGCCGCGGGTTCAACGCTCGCACTTTCGCTCAGCGGTAGCGTCGGCGTAGGTGGCGGCGTCAAGTTGACTTGCTTATTGCCTCCGCGCGAATTTTCCGCCGGCCGCGCAAGCCGGCTGCCATTTTTGCGTGCCGGGGCTACCCACTTCCGTATCAGCTCGCGGCTCTCTTCGCCCAATTCCACAAAACGCACGCCCGCTTCCTTGTTCGATTCCGACGTCCACACGACCTCGCCTTGTGTTTCGATGGCGCCGTCGGTCTGCGGTATTTTGAAACTCACGCGCGAAAAAAAGCTTTCGCGCAAGGGTTGTCCGGCGGTGACGTACATCCCCGACTCGCTAATATTTGCTATGATTCCGCCGTTGTCTTCGCCGAGGGTTACGTAGGTGAGTGCCGAGGGGCTGTGGCGCGCGCGCTGCCTGCGCTCTCCGCCGCGAACTTCGGGGGGCTTGGTGATTTCCAACTTCCCCTCCAACTTTGTTGCGCCGCGCTCTGGCTGCAGCCGCCGCGCACTTGCCGTCGTCGCCGGAATCTTTACGTATCTACCGCAACGTGGTCCTGGCTGGGGATGACGCCAAGTTCGTCAGCGCCGCGCGACACCGTGTGGAAAGAGTCTGCAAACACTGAACCCTTTCCACAAAACCCGCCGCTACCTAAAAAGTTCTAACGCACACGTCGCACAAAGGAATCCACAGGCTGGATGACGTAGTTTACGCGCACCTCTCGTCTATGTTCAAGTACAGCAAAAACTGTATAAACGCTGCAAGCCATTACGGATGAACTAATTCCGGGGCCGGTCCGCCGCGCGCCGGTCTAAGCCATCACGCGATTCGTCGCCCTTTGTGCACCACCACCGGCGATCCCTCTGCGATGAACGCCGAATCCGGATTGCGCACCAAAATCTCTGCGAAACCCAATCCATACAAAGCATCGGCGTCGCCGTCGAATCCGGACTTCGTGGCAGTCCAAATTCTCCAGCGCGAATGCGTCACACGATACTCGATGCTGGCTCCATCCGCCTTCGTCGAATATCCCCAATAATGCTCCGTGATGAAATTCTCCACGCTATTCTCCGCGACGTAATGCGGCGTCCCGCTAGCTTCAGCATCCAGCCGGAAGGATTCGCCCTCGAAATGCCATTCGTACGCCGCCAAAATTGCGGCGTCCGTTCGCACACTCTCGTGCTGCATCGGGCAGCTATCGTATTTTTCGCCGTACACCAGTCGCGCGAGGCCCGCGATCGCAAGGCGGGGCACGAATTCGCGTATGAACACCACTCCGCGCCGCAGCTCCGCGCCCTCGCGCCGCCGCACGTAGAAACGCAGATTCACTTCGTCGAAATTTGTATGGAAGGGAACTGCCAGGAAGCCGAGCAGCTTCGTGCGCAGGAACCGGAAACCAACCAGACTTATGTAGGTTCGCCCTTCGAAGGCGTCCAACTCCACTCCGCGCGGAACGTAATCTCGCAGGAGAGCCGGATCCACCTGATAATTCAACATCACCAGATCGCGCCACTCGGCCGTTAAGAATACGCCGCGAGCGGAATCAATATCCAACGGTGAACCGTTGCCCTCGAAATTTCGGGTTCTCGATTTCATCCACCACGGCGACCGCGAAATCCTCCGCAGAAATATAGCTCTTGCCGTTGCTGTCCACGATCAATTGATCGAGGTCCGTGCGATAGTGCCCGGTCCGCGTGCCCGGTTCTATTACGGCCGAAGGGCATATCGCCGTCCAATCAAACTCCGCGAATCCTGCCTTGCGATACACATCCAAAGCCTCAGCATGCGCCTGCGCGAGCCCTTTCCACGCGGGAGGGAAGTCCGGAGCATTCATCAGCTGCATCCCCGGTCCCACTTCCAGGCTGCCCGCGCCACTCACCACAATTAATCGGATCGGTTCGACGCGCGTCAACGCCTCGATCAGCGAGTGCGCCGCCTTCACCACCAGTCCCGGATCATTCTTGAGTCCCGGTCCATACGCGCTCACCACCACGTCGTGATCCACCGTCGCCGCCGCAACGGTGTCCGGTTGAAAAATATCGCCCGTGCGGTAATCCAGATTTGCTCGCTGCTCGCCGGTGCGCGAGGTGTCGCGCACAACGGCCGTCACGTTGTGTCCACGCGAAAGCGCCTCGTGCAAAATTCGTTGCCCGATCATACCGGTGGCGCCAATCAACACGATACTTTTCATGCGCACGTCCCTTTACTCGCCGAATCCCCGCTTTACTGTGAAAGACCCGCTTCGGCCTCGGACACCGTCGCATAGGTATCGAAAAGCGGCGCCATTCCCGTCAAATGCAGCACGTTGTGCACGCGATGATTCAGCCCCACTAAAGCCAGTTTTCGTCCCGATTTGTGGCAAGAGACGAAAGCCCGCACCAGCGAACCCACTGCCATCGAGTCCACCAGCGGCACGTCCGTCATATCCACAATCACGCGCGGGGTAGCCGTAGCCGCCACGGCATCATTGAACGCTCCCGAAGACGACGAGGTGAACGGCCCCGCCAAGACTAGAATGCTTTGCCCTTCATTCTTGCTGGGTTGCGTCTCAACGCGGAACGCCTCGTGGGGCATGGCGCGCATTCTAGTCCCGATGCGCCAAGAGAAGCAACGAAACCCGCGCCTAGCTGCCGGTCGGCACGATCCCCGCATTCTCCACCATCAGAATCACAGTCCGCTGCTGCGCCCGCGTGCGGTGCAGCACGCCCTTCGGCACCACGAACCCTTGCCTAGTCGCAAGCTCCACGGTACGACCCTCCAGATCAATCAGGAACTTGCCCTCCACCACATAGAAAAATTCATCGTCGTCGTCGTGTTTGTGCCAGTGATATTCGCCCTCCACAACGCCCAGTCGAATCACCGACCCATTCACCTGGCACAAGGTTTGGTTGTACCACTTAAATTCACACGCATCCGCAAGCGCCTTCTCGTCCACCACTTCCAGCGGCTTGTAAAACACATTCAAACGAGTCTCGTACGGAAACGCCTCCGTCTCACTCATAGAAAGTCTCCTGGACCGCCCCGTGAAAAATTACCACATTCTCGCACCGCAACGACCGTCCTCACCGGTCAGTGGGCGGCGGTTCTCGCGGTCGCCCACTCGGCGCGGTCGAGCGCCGCGACAACCGCATCCATTCGTGTTACAATGAGACTTCCGCTCTTCGAGTTCTTTGGCATTTGATTGCCTCCCTGAGCGTGTTTGGCGCCCGGCAAGCCCATTACATTCTGCAAACGCGAGGGGCATGCGAAATCGGCGGGTACTTGCGTGTCTTTTTTGCGAGGCGCGCGTGGGTCGCTCAGGAGAGAACCAGTATGAAGAACTTGTTTGTAGGCAACATGAGCTTTCAGACCACCGCCGCAGACCTGCGCGCGCTCTTCGAGCCGTTTGGCCAGCTCGCTCGCGTCCACGTTGCCACAGACCGCGAAACCGGCCGGGCTCGCGGGTTCGGTTTCGTTGAAATGCAGAATGACGACGAAGCCGCCAAAGCCATCGCCGCTCTCGATGGCAAGGATTTCGGCGGACGCAATTTGAAAGTTAACGAAGCGCGGCCCAAGTCCGAATCCGGCGCCCCGCGCGGTCCCCGCAGCGGAAGCGGCGGTGGTGGCGGAGATCGTGGCGGTAATCGCGGAGGCGGGGGCGGCGGCCGTGGCAAGGAAAAGTTTTCGCATGAGGATTATCGCGAAACCGCGCGCCAGCCGCGCGAGCCTCGCTGGTAACATCCGCATCCTCGTATTTTTCTGGATGCGAAATCGTCGGCACTTAACCGGGGGATAAAATGACGACCACATTCAAGAAGCGGCAGAAGGAAATGAAGCGGCAGGATAAAGCGCGCGCCAAAGCAGAACGTCGCGCTCAAAAGAAAACTGACGGCACTCCGGGCGACACCTCGCTCGACAACATCGCCTGGGACGAAGGCGTCGGCACTCCCAACAGCCTGCGCGTCCCGGAGTTCTTTGACGGTCCCGAAGACTCCTCGGAGCCCAAGGGCTAAAGATTCAGCTCACCAGCGTCAATATACGAAACGTCTCGGCCCGCGCGCGGCATCTCCTGCCGCGCCGGTTCCTCTGACTTTTTTCATCGCGCCCATCGTAATTATGTGGGCATCTCCGCAACCGAGCAGTCTCTCTTCACGTTCCATAGAGTGCTATACTCACCGTTCGGCACATTCAGCGCGGTATCCAAATCCGCGGTTCACCGGTCCCTTTGTAAAGGAGCACGAGGATGGGCATTGAATTCATCGAATTAGTCAACTGGATGCGCCGCCGCAAAATTTTCGCCTCCCTCCTCGTAGCCTTCACGCTCGGCATCGGCATCCTGATCGGCACCTTGATATCTGGCCACGCGCAGGCCACCCGCGAACAGACTTCCACAAGCGGCGCCTCGCTGCTTGTGGTTCCCGATCCGGTCACTCTCTCGACGTCGTTTTCTGCCATCTCGAAAAAGCTCGGTCCCGCCGTCGTCAATATCTCTACCACCCAGGTGATCGAGAAGCCCAAGGGCGAAGGCAAGAAGCCGAAGGACTTCGGCGATCCCTTTCAGGACTTCTTCGACCGTTTCTTCGATTCGCCGGACAATAGTCCTGACGCTGAACGGAGCCTCGGCTCCGGCGTGATTGTAGACAAGAAGGGATTCATCCTCACTAACGACCACGTGATTGACCAGGCCACTAAAATCCAGGTCGCTCTCGATGGCGATCCCACGAAATACAACGGCCGCGTTATCGGCTTCGACAAGGAAACCGATCTCGCGGTGGTCAAGATTGACGCCGACCACGATCTGCCCATCGCCAAGCTCGGTAATTCCGACGGCGTGCAAGTCGGCGATTGGGTCCTCGCCTTCGGCAGCCCCTTCGGCCTGAACTCCACTGTCACCGCCGGCATTATCAGCGCGAAAGACCGCTCCAACGTCGGCCATCAGTTTCAGCGCTTCATCCAAACCGACGCGGCGATCAATCCCGGCAATTCGGGCGGCCCGTTAGTGAACATGGCCGGCGAAGTGATCGGCATTAACACCGCCATCTATACCGGCAGCCGAGGATTCGAAGGCGTCGGCTTCGCGCTTCCGTCCACCACTGTCATTCGTGTCTACAACGATCTCATCACCAAGGGCAAAGTAACGCGCGGCTCCATTGGCATCACCTTCCAGGAGGATCGCAGCAATAATCCAGTGCTGCTGAAAGAACTCGGCGCGCCCTACGGAATCGTCGTCGAAGCCATTGAACCCGGCAGCCCCGCCGAGAAAGTCGGCTTGCAGCCTGGCGATGTCATCACCGACGTGAACGGACAGCCCGTTCACACCGGCGCGGACCTCGTGAATCCGATCGCGGACACGCCCATCGGCGACTCCGTGAAGGTTCGCTACATCCGCAACAAGCAAGCCAAGGACGCTTCTTTGGTCGTTGCCGATCGCTCCAAAATCTTCCCGCAGACCGCGCAAATCTCCGACGATCAGCCCGACCAGCAAGACAACCCCGGCCAGTTCGGCCTGCACGTCGAGGATTTGACTCCTGACCTTGCCCACAAGCTCGGCATGGGCAAGACCACCGGCGTGGTCGTCACTGAGGTCGAGCCGGCCACTTTCGCCGAAGATATTGACTTCGCGCGCGGCGACGTGATCGTCGAAATCAATCATGTCCCGGTCGCCAATATGACTGACTACAAAGCGCAAATGGCGAAGTTGCATCCCGGCGATGACGTTTTGTTCAAAGTCGCCCGCCGCGGCGACGCCGATCGCGTCCTAACGCTATTCCTGGCCGGCGCGGTGCCAGCCGCACAGTAATCGCAGTTATTCGCGCGTCAATACCAAGCAGCGCTGTAGAGGCGGCTCTCAGAGCCGCCCGCTGTTGCTCC
Source organism: uncultured Acidobacteriota bacterium (assembly GCA_963804625.1). Lineage (GTDB taxonomy): Bacteria > Acidobacteriota > Terriglobia > Acidiferrales > UBA7541 > Palsa-295. The sequence continues at coordinate 84,687 of CAWDRJ010000009.1, forward strand.
GGGTTTGATAATGCGGCCAATCAAAAGGCGGCCGCCCGGAGCGAACGTCTGGCGGCTTTCTCGCATCCAACAACGGTCCGGGTTACCCGATAAGCGCCGCGCGCAATGTCCTGGCTTGAGCCAGGCCGCAAAATCCTCATAATAGTGGGACTGCCCGACGCGGCTGGCTTCAAGAACTAAACGGGGAACAGATCGCGCAGCAGTGGTCGAAGTTGGAGAGCGATGATTCGGATTTCCATAAGAGCCATAAGAATCGCAACGCTTCTCGCGTTGGCATGCTCGGTCTCCACCGGCGCGCTAGCCGCCGCAGCCCGTCCGCAAGAATCCAGCACGACGGCGCACTCTTCGACCACCAAGAAGAAAAAATCCCGCCGCCATCACAGCTCCCGACGCGAGTCCTTCCAGAAAGCTCCCACGCCCGAACGTATCTCCGAAATCCAATCCGCGCTCGCTCGCGGGGGCTACTACCAGGGTGACCCTAACGGCAAGTGGGACTCCAACACCGTCTCCGCGCTGGAAAAATTTCAATCGGACAACGGCATGAACGCGAGCGGCAAGCTCGACGCACCCAGCCTGCAGAAACTAGGCCTCGGCTCGAGCACCGCAGGCGTGGACGCGCCCAAACCGCTCTCGCACACCAGTCCGGCGCCCGCTAACACAACGTCAGCGGCCGCCGCCGATCCCGCACCCGCCTCCGCTTCAAACGTTTCCGCGACGCAAGGGCCATCGCCATCCGGCACACCCGCGACCGCTGCTAAACCCCCGCAGCACTAATCGCTATCGCTAGCAGCATCTATAGCGGCGCACTTCAGAGCGCGATCAGCGTCCCGCCCTCAGCATTCTTACTGATAACAAGATGCCCCTCAGCTTCCTCGGCACGCTACAGAATTCACCGGATTGCTTCGTGCCACTATTTTTCATCGCTCTCGAAGACCGTTTGCGCGAATTCGCTCTTTCCGCTAAAATAAGTGTTTCAGCATTCATCGGCGAAGCGCCTTGCGGCGCCTCTCGCAACCTGCGCTCGCTCGGCACCCGGACACCCTGAGGGAATGGCGGAAGAAAACGACAGATTTATCCTGACCTTCGACGCCGCCGACGAGTACCGCCCGGAAGCTCCTCCTCCCCCTGAAATTCCCGCGTGGAAAGACGGCAGCATCCGCATTGGCATCCACACTTCCATCGCCGGGGACATCTCCGGTTCGCTGGAAATTGCTCACGGCCTCGGCGCCAACGCTCTACAGATTTTTTCCTGCAGCCCGCGCATGTGGGGACGCGGCGGCGCCCGCATCGCCGAAGCCGAAGCCACGCGCTTCCGCGCCCGGCGCAAGGAACTCGGCCTCGGCCCGCTGGTCATCCACGATAATTACCTGATCAACCTCGCGTCGCCGAATCCGGTTCTGCGGACGCGCTCCGTGCAAGCTTTTCATCAGGAACTCGTGCGCGCGATCGCGCTGGGCGCCGACTACCTCGTCGCGCATCCCGGCAGCGGCCGCGAAAGCTCTCCTGCAGCCGCCGTCAGCGCAATTTCGCAAGGCCTGAAGCAAGCCGCGCGGGGCCTGAAACTCGGCGACCTGAAAATCCTGCTGGAAAATACAGCGGGGCAGGGAACGTCCATCGGCTCGCGCTTCGAAGAACTTCGCGCCATTCTCGACGCGACACCCGAGCTTCCGCTCGGCATTTGCATTGACACAGCGCACACCTTCGCCGCGGGCTGGGACCTGCGCACCACCGAGGGCCTCGACAACACGCTGCAAGCGATTGACCGCACCGTCGGCCTTGATCGCGTCTACGTGATTCACGTTAATGATTCGAAAACTCATCACGGCTCGCGCGTGGATCGCCACGAACATATCGGCAAGGGCAAAATCGGCCTCGAAGCTTTCGGCCGCATCCTGAACCACACGCTTCTCGCGGGCCGCGCGTTCATTCTCGAAACGCCCATTGATAAGCCCGGCGACGACCGCCGCAACGTCGCCGCTCTCTGGAAGCTTCTTGGCCGCGAAGTAATCGCCACCGGCAACGGCATGAAGCCACGTCCGCACCGAGCCAAGTCCAAGCGTGCGAAAGCATCGCGCGCTACTCCCAAAGCGTCTAAAAGGAAAAGAAAATCGAAACCGAAATCACGCTCGCGAGGAAAGTGAACTTGGCCGATTCCGACCACAAGCACCCCAGCTACGACCCGGCGCAAATCGAGGCGAAGTGGCAAAAAGTGTGGGAAGAGCAGGGCGCTTTCAACGCCGTGGACAATGACGCCTCTCGCCCCAAGTATTACATGTTGGAAATGCTGCCTTACCCTTCTGGCACCCTGCACATGGGCCACATGCGCAACTACACGATTGGCGACGCCGTCGCCCGCCACAAGCGCATGTCCGGTTTCAACGTTCTTCATCCGATGGGTTTTGACGCGTTCGGCCTGCCCGCCGAAAATGCCGCGATCAAAAATCACACGGCTCCGCACGTTTGGACCGAAGAAAATATCGCGGAATTTCGCCGCGTACTTCGCCGCTTTGGATTCAGTCATGACTGGCGACGCGAGCTGGCCACCTGCGATCCGTCTTACTACCATTGGAACCAGTGGTTCTTCCTGCGCATGTTCGAGAAGGGCATCGCCTTCCGCAAAAAGAGCAAAGTGAACTGGTGCCCGGAGTGCGGCACCGTGCTCGCCAACGAGCAGGTGATTGACGGCTACTGCTGGCGCCACGAAACCACTCTCGTCGAATCGAAAGAGCTCGAGCAGTGGTTCTTCCGCATCACGCAATATTCCGACGAGCTGCTCGACGACATGAAGCAGCTCGCCGCCGGCTGGCCCGAGCGCGTCCTTGCGATGCAACGCAATTGGATCGGCAAATCGCGCGGCACACGCGTGAAATTTGCTGTCTCGCAAATGGAAGATGTCTCGCTCGAAGTCTTCACCACTCGTGTGGACACCATCTATGGCGCCTCGGCTCTGGTGATTTCCCCGGGCCATCCCAAAGTCGAAGAACTGCTCGCCGGTGTCCCCGGCCGCGGCGCCATGGAAGCGCAACTCAAAACCATGCGTCAGAAGAGCATGCGCGCGGCGGACATCGCCACCGCCGAGAAAGAAGGCTTCTTCACCGGACGCTTCGCCGTGAACCCCTTTTCCGGCGCGCACATCCCCATCTGGGTCGCGAATTTCGTTCTCGCCGAATACGGCACCGGCGCGGTGATGTGCGTCCCGGCCCATGATCAGCGCGATTACGAGTTCGCGGAAAAATATCATCTGCCCGTAAAGATTGTCGTCCAGCCGCTGAACGGCGCACCGCTGCGCCTCGATCGTATGTCCGAGGCTTACACCGAATACGGGCGGCTGGTTGATTCGGGCCCCTACGCCGGCCTCACCACCGAACAAGCTATAGAAAAAATGACGGCGGACGCTAGCGCCAAGGGATTCGGCGTCGGCGAAACCACCTATCGCCTCAAAGACTGGGGCGTCTCTCGCCAGCGTTACTGGGGCACTCCGATTCCGATCGTGTACTGCGAAAAAGACGGAATCGTCGCGGTCCCCGATGACCAGCTGCCCGTGCGCCTCCCGGAAAACGTCACGCTCACCGGAGAAGGGCAGTCGCCGCTCGCGAGTTCACCTGAATTTGTGAACACCACCTGCCCGAAATGCGGCGGCCCGGCGCGTCGCGAGACGGACACGATGGACACTTTCGTGGACTCGTCTTGGTATTTCTATCGCTACACCGATCCCCACAACGACCACGCGCCCTTCGACAAAGAAAAAGTCCGCTATTGGTTTCCCATTGACCAATATGTCGGCGGCATCGAACACGCCATTCTGCATCTGCTCTACTCCCGCTTTTTCTGCAAAGTCATGCGAGACCTCGGTCTGGTGAATCACAGCGAGCCCATCGCGCGCCTCTTCACGCAAGGCATGGTACAGAAGGGCGGTGCGGCCATGTCCAAATCGCGCGGCAACGTCGTTGGCGCGATTGACATGGCCGATAAATACGGCTGCGATACCGCGCGGCTCTACATCCTTTTCGCCGCGCCTCCCGAAAAAGATCTCGAGTGGAGCGAGGAAGCCATCGAAGGCGCCTCGCGTTTTCTGAACAAAGTCTATCGCCTGATCGCGAAACACGCCGATCGCCTGCGCGATATCCAGACCGATCTCACGCAAAAAACCGACCTGTCGACCGCTACCGCCAAGGAAAAGTTGCTGGTTCGCAAAGTCCACCAAACTCTCAAGCGCGTTACCAATGACTTCGAAGTGCGCTGGCACTTCAATTCCTCCGTCGCGCTGCTCATGGAACTCGTTAACGAAATCCAGTCGCAGGAGCCGCTCGACGCTGACATCAGCCCCATGATCCTGAAGCGCGTCCTCGAATCTCTGCTCCTGATGCTCGCGCCGATGGCTCCGCACATTTCCGAAGAGCTCTGGCAATTGCTCGGCCACACTCAGGGCCTGACGTACGAAAAATGGCCCACCTATCGAGAAGACCTGGCCCGCGAAGAGCAGTTCGAAGTAATCATCCAGATCAACGGCCGCCTGCGCGGCAAGATCCTGGTAGACGACGGCCTAAGTGAAGACGAAACCCGCGAGCGCGCCCTGAAAGACCCGCGCATCGCGATCCTGCTGGATGGCAAACAAATAGTTAAGATCGTGGTCGTGCCCAAGAAGCTGGTGAACATCGTTTTGAGATAACCAAGAACGCCTTCCCAATTGGCGCGAAAAAAAGCGAGTGTCATCCCGAGCGCAGCGAGGGATCTCTCTTCGCTACTGATCGCGAAGCCGGCAGCAGCGCGAATAAGGCAACACTGTAGAACACGGACGGCCACAAATGACCACCACCGCATCAGCCGTACAAAAAGACGCCGGAGGCACCGTGAGCACCAAACACGGCATCGTAGTCCTGGATTTCGGCGGCCAATACACCCAGCTCATTGCGCGCCGCATCCGCGAAGAAGAAGTCTTCTCCGCCATCCTCCCGTGCACCGCCAAGCTCGATGAAATCCGCTCGCTCGAACCGGTCGGCATCGTCCTGTCGGGCGGTCCCAGCTCGGTTTACGACGCCGACGCCCCGCACTGTGACACCCAAGTTCTCCATCTCGGCGTCCCAGTTCTAGGCATCTGCTACGGCATGCAATGGCTCACGCATTCCCTCGGCGGCAAAGTCGGCCTCGCCAAGCGCCGCGAATATGGTCCCGCCCATCTGGACATCGCTTGCGCTTCCAAACTTTTCGCCGGCATCCCCAACCGCCTGAAAATCTGGAACAGTCACGGCGACCACGTCCTCGAAGTTCCGCCCGGTTTCGCCATCACCGGACGCACCGACAACGCGATCGGCTCCTTCGAACACGCCGAAAAAAAATACTACGGCGTCGAATTTCACCCCGAAGTGAACCACACCGACCGCGGCAGCGAAATCCTGCACAATTTCGTCTTCGAAATCTGTGGCGCGAAGAAAAACTGGAACCGGGCCGGATTCATCTCCGCTACCGTTGATTCCATCCGCAAGCAAGTGGAAGGCGCCCGCGCAATCTGTGCGCTTAGCGGAGGGGTGGATTCCGCAGTCGCCGCCGCGCTCGTCCATCGAGCCATCGGAGACCGCCTCACCAACGTCTTCGTCGACACCGGCCTGCTGCGCGCGCGCGAATACGAGCAAACTCTCGAGCTCTTGCGCGAGCGACTCGGCCTCAACGTAATCGGCGTGGACGCTTCCGAGCGTTTTCTCGGCAAACTCGCCGGCGTCACCGACCCCGAACAAAAACGCAAAATCATCGGCAACGAATTCATCGCAGTCTTCGTCGAAGAGCAGCGCAAACTTCTCGCCGCCTCCGCCGGCCTGCCCGTTGAATTCCTCGTCCAGGGCACGCTGTATCCTGACGTAATCGAATCCGTTTCCGTGAAAGGTCCGTCCGCCGTCATCAAATCTCACCACAACGTTGGCGGCCTTCCGGCCGACATGCCGTTCGGTCTGATCGAGCCCTTGCGCGACCTTTTTAAAGACGAAGTACGCCAAATAGCGCGTGAATTGGGCCTCCCCGAGGAGATCCTCGTTAAACATCCGTTCCCGGGACCAGGCCTCGCCGTCCGACTCTTGGGCGCAATCACTCGCGAGAAATTGGAGACGCTTCGCGGGGCCGATACCGTAGTGGTAGAGGAAATTCGCCGTGCAGGGCTTTACGAAAAAGTGTGGCAGGCTTTCGCGGTGTTATTGCCGGTGCAAAGCGTGGGGGTAATGGGCGACGGCCGGACGTACGGATACACCATCGTGGTCCGCGTCGTCGATTCGCAAGATGCGATGACCGCCGATTGGACCCGACTGCCCCGTGAAGTGCTCGAACGGATTTCCACGCGTGTCGTGAACGAAGTTCCCGGCGTCAACCGGGTCGTCTACGACATCAGCTCGAAACCCCCAAGCACCATTGAGTGGGAATAGCGCTAGCCCTAACCCTAACCCGCCGAACGAACTCCCAGCTGCGTCTTAGCGGTTAGCCATCTTCTGGGCCATGTACAAAAGCAACCGTCGGTCGCCTTCGTCAATGCGGCCCAACAATCTGCGGAAACGGCCCAGGACTCGCGCTTCTTTTCCACGGCTTCCCCACGCGATATCGTCGGCCGACTTCCGCTTGGGAAGGTTCGGCAGCACGGGTGGTTCTTCGCCGTCGTAGAAAAGTTGGTACAGCGGCACTTCCATGGCGCGTGCCAGCTTTTCTAAGGTCTCGATCGCCGGAACGGTGTGCCCGTTCTCGACGCGCGAGATGTAACAGCGCAGAAGCCCGGTGCGCTTCTCGATGTCGCCTTGGGAAAGTTTCTTGGTTTCACGTAGCAGGCGGATGCGTTCTCCGATTATCATGGGCGGTATTGTCACATGATACTCTGACTGCTGCAACAACCGATTTGTGAACTCGGGAAGCGGCTACACACTTCCCTGTAACCGGAAACCGATGCCTGACGTCCCAAAGGGTATGGCAGCCAGCGCTTCCGCCATTTCGCTCCCGGTCACCCGGCGCGAGAAGGGCGAGGAAGAAAGGCAACTGGTCCGCTTGGCCCAAAGCGGCGAAGAGGCCGCTTTTGAGGAGCTGATCCGGCGCCACCAGCAGCGTGTTTTTGGCTTGGTGAGCGGCATTTTGCGCCGGCGTGAAGATGTCGAAGACGTTGTCCAGCAAGTCTTCTTGAAGGTGTTTGTATCGCTGAAGCGCTTTGACCAGCGCGCGGCTTTCTCCACCTGGCTGTACAAGATTTCTGTTAATGAGTGCTGGGATTATTTGCGCAAGAAGAAAGTTCGGCCGCTCGTTTATGAAGCTGACCTTTCCGAAGAGCAGGTTTCGCGCTTGGACGGCGTGGTTTCCGCCGACCGGCCTCCGGCCAGCCCCATGGATCGCGCCGAGGCCCGCGACCTCCTCGAACGCATGATGGAGAAGCTGCCCGAGCAGGATCGCGCCTTGCTCGTGCTCAAAGAAGTAGAAGGATTCTCGGTACAGGAATTAGCGGAAATTCTCGATCTCAACGTCAACACCGTGAAAGTGCGCCTGTTCCGAGCTCGCGCTCGCTTGATGGACGTTTACCGCCGGAGGCTCAAGGAAACTCCTGAGCAGTCTTCGGAAGGTAAGAAAGGAAAGGACCAACGGCTATGAATGAAGACTATCGTTCCGTGGCATGTCAAGAATGTGAAGCCGCCCTCGAAGATCATCTGAATGGCGATCTGGGCGGCCCCGAAGCTGCGGCTCTCTCGGAACATTTGAAGACCTGCTCCAGCTGCCGTTCTGCTCTCGACGAAGCCGTACTCAGCGCGCGCCTGCTCCGCGTCGCCGAGCCAGTGGCCGATCCCGGTCCCGGCTTCAGCCACTTAGTCATGGCTCGCATTCGCGCCGAACTTCATCTCGACGAAGGCAAGAGCGTTTGGCAGTCGTTCGTTTCAGTAGCTTGGCGGTTTGCGGCTACAGCCGCCTTCGCGCTAGTGCTGCTCGTCACCTTCGATGTGTCTCGCCACAATCAATCCCAGCGAGACCAATCTCTGCTGGCCACCAATACGCTTCCGGAGTTGGTCCCCGAACACTCCTCCGTGCCGGCCAGCGCTGATGACGTCCTGCTGATGATGGCGGAAACGAACCATGGAAAATAGCAAAACGCGCGGCGAAGCGGCCATCCTGGTTCTGGTGGTCTTTATACTCGGCGTTTTGCTCGGCGGCCTCGGCAACCATCTGTGGGGCGAACGCGTCTGGGGCCATGCCTTTCCTCCGGGTTCTCCGTCGCACACCCAAATCGTGAGTGAATTGACGCGCGAACTGCAACTTACTCCCGATCAGCAACAGCAGCTCAGCTCCATTGTGGACGACACCAAATCGAAAATTCGCGCTGCCTACGCTCCCGCAGACGTCCAGCGCGAGCAATTGCGCCAGCAAGGCCGCGCGCGCATTCGCGCCATCCTTACCCCCGAACAACTGCCCAAGTTTGAAGCTTTCATGGCTCGCATCGACGAGCAACGCAAAAAAGAAGCAGAGCAACACCAGTCTCAGCACTAGCTCGCGCCATACACCAGAATCCACCAAGAAGGAATGTAAAGGGCGGTGGTGTGCGCAAAGCGGCTGCAAAAGGAGCCAACGATGAAACAAGCGACTAAGGCCCTGTTCGTAATTCTTTTATTCGCATCTTCCTCTTGGGCGCAAGCCAACATTCCACTTTCCCAACCAGAGGACGCCTGTGGACCCGCTAGCGTCAACTTCAACGTAAAATTCGATTACCAAGGGCAGCACCTGCCCGCGTATGACTCCGGCAAGGCGCTGGTGTATTTCGTGCAGAATCAAAACGCTAACGTGATCAACCAGATCACCGCCCGGGTTGCAGTGGATGGAGCCTGGGTTGGCGCAAATCAAGGAAATTCCTACTTTTTTCTCACGCTCGAGCCGGGCGAGCATCATCTGTGTGCCCGCTGGCAGTCCAAATTGGCACGCGCGCAGGTAATCGCACTTAATAGTTTGAACGCCGAAGCCGGGAAGACCTATTACTTTCGTATCCAAATCACCGGGGGAGATCGCGAAGCGTTCTCGTTCGATTTGTTGAAGACCAATGCGGACGAAGCGCGACTCCTCATCGAAAGGTCGCCGTACAGCATTTCGCAGCCGAAAAAATAAGCACTCAGATGGTAGCGTCTGCCTGCCGGTGGGCAGGCTGTCACCCGCTTAGCGGCGGCAAGGGAGCGACATATGAAGACTCTGTTCGCGGTCCTTCTTTTCGCATCGTCCGCATTTGCCCAGAATCAGGCTCCGGCCTCCAATCCGCAGGCCGCCGCCTGTGGTCCGAACGACGTCCATTTCAACATCAAGCAGGATTCATCCGAGCACCCCGCGCTGCTTGAGCCGGGCAAGGCGCTGGTCTACGTCATTCAGGATGAAGACAATCCTGACTGCTTCAAATGCGATACGACCACAAGAGTGGGACTCGATGGCGCCTGGGTAGGAACGAACAATGAAGATTCATATTTCTACTTCTCAGTTGAGCCTGGCGAGCACCACCTGTGCGCAAACCGGCTGTCGCAACTGGGAGTGACGGCGAAACCGATTTCGCTGCTCGGATTTACGGCGGAAGTCGGAAAAACCTACTACTTTAGAATCCACGCAGTGTACGGCGCAGACCGGGGCGCCAGCTACTCCGATTTTGGGGCGGTGAATCCCGACGAAGCGAAATACCTCATTTCGATTTCGCCCTATGCCGTTTCACGGCCGAAAAAATAACGGTGGACGAAAAGAAAAAGCGGGCTCCAGCCCGCCGCAAGGCTCTATGTTTTTTCGGCGGGCTTTAGCCCCTAAAGCGATGTCTAGACTTTTCCCGCAAACTGCTAGAAGGGAATATCCTCGTCCGAAATCTCCGGCCCGGCTCCGCTCGCTTCGTCATGCATAGGGCCGCCTTCCATATCCGGGTCCGCCGGACGTCCTCCACCGAAGCCGCCTCCGCCACTGCTATGCGAGGCGCTAGCTCCGGCTCCCGCGGCCGCTCCATCCGCCCGGCCGCCCAACATCCGGAAATTCGAAGCCACAATCTCAAAACTCGTCCGCTTCTGGCCTTCCTTGTCCTGCCACTCGCGCGATTGAATCCGGCCCTCGATAAACACCAGCGAACCCTTCTTCAGATATTGCTGCGCGATTTCCGCCTGTTTGCCCCACACCACGATCTTGTGCCACTCGGTGCGCTTCTGCCGCTCACCGTTCTTATCCTTATACGTCTCGTCCGTTGCCACCGAAAAATTCGCCACCGCCTGCCCGCCTCCGGTAAAGCGCGTCTCCGGATCGCGTCCCAATCGGCCCACCAAAATCACCTTGTTCACTGACATGTGTTCCTGCCTCTTCGCTAGATTGCCCTGAACCGCTGAGTATATCTGAACTAGCCCACCGGAAGGAAAAAAAGCCGCGCCGCCGGTGGCGCTCCAATTTGACGTGTGGGCAGTTTCGATGCATAACGGACATCTCTGTGAGCGCAAAAGAGAAATTGAGCACAACTGGCCAGGCAGTGCGGGAGTTGCCGTCGCTGATGTTGAACGCGCACAACAGCATTACAGAGATGCACTCGGCTTTGAGATCGCATGGCTTTACCGAGGCAAAGAAATTGGGTCCGTGTCACGCCCTGGTCTGGCGATATTTTTTCGCAAGAGGAAGCCACCCTTCGAGCCTGCCGTGCACTGGGTGTATGCCGAAGATATCGATGCGTCGTATCAGGAGCTGAAGTCGTCAGGTGCGAATATCGTGGATCCCCTCAAAAAAGCCTTGGGGATTGCGGCAATTTACCGTAGCGGATCTGGACGGGAACCTTTTCTATTTCCATCACGACTAACCAAACGCGACATAACAAGCGCCGAATTTTAATACGGCACACGCTCAGCGATCACGACGAAACTCTGCTAGAATTCCCGAGCACGAGCAGCAAAACTCTGGAGGCACCCATGCCCCAAACTCAAACTTTCGCGAATCACGCGAAACTCGTGCCCATGTTCCACTACTTCGTCCTGCCGGTGCTGGTAATCAATCTGGTCTCATCTATCGTGCATGGCGTGCGCCATTTTTCCGTGAACTCGGTAATCGCAGCTCTCGTGGCCGCAGCCCTCCTTGTCCTGGCCTTCTACGCGCGCATTTTTGCGCTCACCGTGCAAGACCGCGTCATCCGCCTCGAGATGCAGTTGCGCCTTCAGAATCTGCTGCCGGCCGATCTCCGCCCGCGCATTCCGGAATTCAAGGTTGCGCAACTGGTCGCGCTACGCTTCGCGAGCGATGCGGAACTCCCCGACCTCGCGCGCAAAGTCCTCGCCGAGAATCTCCAGTCGCGCAAGAACATCAAGCAATTAATCCGCAATTGGCAACCTGACAATCTCCGCGCCTGATCGCGCAATCGCGCGGCACTCAATTATCGAGGACGGCCTAATTAAACTTTTTTTGAGGTACCTTGGCGCCCTTCTTGCGCGCTTCCGAAAGACCGATCGCAATCGCCTGCTTGCGGCTTGTGACTCTCCCGCCCTTGCCGCCTTTTCCCGAACGCAAGGTGCCGCGCTTCTCCCGGTGCATCGCGCGCTCCACGCTCTTGCCTGCCGCCTCGCCATACTTCCGCCTGGATCCTTTTCTAGCTGGCATCGCATCCTCCTTGAATTTCCAAACCCGTTCCGACGCGACGACTCTAGTCGCGCCCAACAAATAATTCCATACAGCATTCACCCGGGAGGAACGAATCATACGAGGTAGCCACGATCCCCGCGTCACAAGCATCTGCCCGTGCCTAGGCGAGTGTCCCTGGCGGACCGATTTTGCTTTTGTAGCGGCGCACTTCACTGCGCCATTGAAGCCTGAAACGAATCGCAGGAAGGAAACTTCCGTGAGGGGAGGCTCCACAATGGCGCGTGTGCCATCGGTTCGAATGCGCTGCCGAATCGTTATCGCGTCGCAGGATGCGCCGTGGTCGAAACTCCCATCTCTTTCAACTTCGCCTGAGCCCGCCGCGCATCGTCGGTCCCTGGAAATCTTCGCGCCACCTCGCGCAAATCCCGAACTCCGCTGGCCTTCGTTCCCAACGCAATTTCCGCAAAGCCCTTTTTCAGCAAAGAAGCCCCTTGCTTATAACTCTGCGGATAATTTTCCAGCACCAGGTTGTACTGCGCGATGGCATCCTTGAACTCGCCCTGCTGGTAAGCAATCTCACCCAGATAAAATTGTGCGTTCGACGCGAGATCGGTGGAAGGGAACTGCTTCACGTAGTCGCCGAACTCCTGCCGCGACAAATCGTAATTCCCGGTCGTGAAATCGCGCAGTGCGTTCTGATACAAAGTGTCCGACGAAATCCCCGGCATCTGTCCCGGCGGATTTCCAGTCGCGCCGCTCGGTGGAGCACTCCCGCTCGAAGCTGCTCCCGGAGCGCCGTTCGCGCCCCCGGGTCCCGGAGCCGCCGCGCCGCCCGGCGCTGGCCCGATGCCGCCCGCCAGTCGACCGTCAATGCTCTGCAGCGTACCCTGAATGTCGTTCAGCTGCGTGGCGATTTTCCCCACGCGAGCCTGCACGTCTTGCAGATTGTCCGAAATTCCCTGGGTCTGCGAGGTCATGGCGTCAATTTTCGAGCTGCTATTGGCCGTTGCCTCTTGCACGTTCTTTTGCAGCGTGCCCATCTGCGCGCCCAATCCGTTCACCGAATCCAGCGACTGCTGCACCAGCGTGCGCATCGAAGCGTTGTTCGCATCAATGGCGCTGCGCATCGCTTGCTGCCCCTGCAGCAATTGGGAAACCTGCTCCTGCAGTTGGATAATCTCTCTGGAAACGGCGCCCGTGGGCCGCGGGCTCAGCATAGATCCGCCGACCGCGCCCACCAACACTGCCGCCGCAGCCAGCGCAACTGATCTTGTGCGCATAGGAGTGCCTCCTAACATGAGCATAGCTTAATTTAAAAAGGATGGGCGCCGTTTACCCAAATTTCGCTGACTTGCCGCGCATCGTATTTGTAGGGGCGGGTCTAAGACCCGCCCCTACGGCCCCGAGTAGGTGCAATCGGTTCAGGTTCTAGTGCGCCGCCACAAAGTGCGCGCGCCGGTTCTGCTGCCAGCACTCTTCTGTGTGCTCCGTGCAGAACGGTCGCTCTTTGCCCCAGCTCACCGTATCCATGCGATCCGCGCCGATGCCGAGCGAGATCAGATAATTCTTGGCCGCCTGCGCGCGCCGCTCGCCCAACCCGATATTGTATTCGGTCGAGCCGCGCTCGTCGCAATGGCCTTCGATCGTCACCCGCAACTGCGGATAGGAACGCAAGAATTCCGCATCCTTCGTCAACGCATCCCGCGCGTCGCTGCGAATGTCAGACTTGTTGAAGTCGAAGTACGCATCCTTCACGTTCTGCTCGAACAATTCGCTCATGTTCGGAGCCGTCGAGGGCGCTGTTTCCGGCGCGCTGATGGTCACCCGCGCCGTGGCCGTGGCGCTTCCGCCCGGACCCGTTGCCGTGATCGTGTAGGTGGTAGATTCGGTCGGGTTCACGGGCGTCGAACCTTGCAATGCCACTTTGCCCACGCCCGGCTCGATATCCGCATCCGTCGCATCCGTGGACGTCCACGTCAGAGTCACCGTGTCGCCGCTCTTTACCGTGCTCGGGGCCGCGTTCAACGTCACCGTCGGCTGCGCCGCGGATGGCGCAGGTGGTGCGCTCGTTGGCGGAGTCGTGGCCACCTGCTTTTTACATCCACCCACAAACACAAACACCGCCAGCGCTCCCAGCAAGAGCGTGAGCTTTCGACTACTGCTTACTTCCATGGATTGCCTCCTTCTTGGTTTCACGAGTCCCCCGGCGGGTAGTAAATCACGATCCACTCGGCCCGGTTTTTTCGTGTACATGGCCCGGTGAAGCATTCGCCGCATCGTTCGGCGGTAAAAATCTCTAGTTGTTACATTATTTCGGAGACCAGTTGGGCGATTCGTTCTGGCCTTCGTACGTCAATTCCCGCGGCAAGCTTCCATCAGCCAGCATGGACCAGATCTGCCGCGTCCCAGTGCGCGTGGATTCGAAAACCAAGTGCCGCCCGTCCGGAGCCCAACTCGGACGTTCATTGCGCCCTGCATCTCGTGTTAATTCCACGAGTTGCCGGTTCACAACGTCCATAATATAGATATCGAAATTGCCACTGGGTCGTCGCCAACTAAATGCCAGCAGTTGTCCATTCGGTGACCATGCCGGATCCACTACGTAACCCATATCGGGCATGTCCAATCGCTGCACGTCCGTTCCATCCGAGTTCGCCAGATACAGCACCGGATCTCCCGCGCGATCGCTTACAAACACAATTTGTTTCCCGGTTTTCGGATTCCACGCCGGAGAAGTGCTCACGCCCGCCGCAAAGGTGATCCGTTTCAACCCTCCGCCGTTCACATCCGAAATATAAATCTGCGGGTCCCCGCTCAGGCTGGACATGAACGCGATCTGCGAGCCGTCTGGCGAAAATGCCGGAGAACTGTTTGATCCGCGATAGCGCGGAAACGAAATCAACCGGTCAGACGCGGTCGAGTACATGCAAATCTGCGGCGATACCACCCCGCGGAACGGCACGTAGCACGTAAACGCAATACGTGTCGCATCGGGCGACCAGCGTGGCGTCAACGAAATGGATTTCAGATGCGTCAGTTGGTGCTGGTTCGAGCCGTCGTAATCCATTTCCCAAATCTCTTTGTTTCCACTGTGGGTGCTCACGTAGGCGATTTTCGTTTGCGCGATTCCTGGCGCGCCGCCGCTCAAGATCCCGACGATATCGTCCGCGAACTGGTGCGCCAGCGCTCGCGCTCCCGCATCCGTCGCCGGCCCTCGATAGATTTTTTGCAGCGCGATCGGGGCCTGGGGGTTGCGTACGTCCGACAAAAATCCCGCGACTGCCAAATTTGCGCCATCCGCTGTCAGGTTGCCGTATGCCAGCATGTACGCGTTCGCCGGCGCTCCGGACCAATCTGCGAATTTCACTTCGCTCGGCTGACTCGGTATTCCTGGCGGATAAAAACTCGGGCTGACCATCTCCAGAATCCCGCAATAGTCCAGGTCCGCCCATAAAACGTCGTGAAACGTTTTTTCCAGAGCGGGCGGCGTAGCCTGCCGCACCGCTAAATCCGGCACCGCCAGTCGCGCTTTGCTGACGCCGAGTCCCGTCCCGGTCTTAAACCAATCCTGCGCCGCAGCCGGCCCCGCGCAAAAAAGCGTTGCAACAAAACACATCGCGATAATTAAAAGTCTCTGCTTGAGTTTTGGATTCATGGTCTGTGTCTGATCTTTCTTCATATGAGTTCGATTTGACGCCGTTGCAATTGCTCTTAGACTTCTCTGTGTCCTCGGATTTTCCGGTCTCTGTGCACTCTGTGTTGAATCTTTTGCCCCCGCCGTTCACCTTTTAAAGTCAAACCAAAATTCCACACTAACCTTCGACCCCGAATAAGCCGCCGGCAACTGTTGCATCGGACTGGCATCCCGTATAGCCCGCACCGCCGATGCATCCACCGACGGGTTGCCGCTCGACTGCGTCACCTGAATATTCGTCACCGTCCCATTCCGCAAAATATCAAAAGTCGCCACCACCCGCGGCGCAAAACTGATCCTCGGGTCCACCGTGGACTGGAGCCATGCCCCGCTCACCTTGCGCTGTACCGCTTCCACGTACCACGAAAACCGCTCCCCGAAATTTCCCGCACCCGGCCCCGCGAAACCCATCCCCGCCTGCGTTGAACTTCCCGCTCCCAGCGCAAACGAAGTGTACGGCACCGTCGGCGTTCCGCCTCCTCCATAAGGCACCGCGTTGGGCGGAGGAGGATTCGGATTTTCCAGCACCTTCGAAGGACGCGTCACATACTTTGGCGGCTTTTTCTTCTCGAATTTCGGAATGGGCGTCGCATCCGGCGGTACGACGGGCTTCGGTTGCGGCTCGGCTTTATACAAACCTTTGGATTCATCCACCACGCGGCTCGGCGTTTCCACCGCCGGCCGCGGCATCGGCACCGCCGGCATACTTCCCACTACGCCCACCGAAATCGCGCCGCCCGGTCCGCCCCATCCCTCGCCCTGCTGCGAAAACATCGCCGAGCCGATAAACAGCACCGCCAGCGCCGCATGCATTGCGAGCGATATCGTCAGTGGTGTTTTCAGATTATCGGGTGCCGGGTTTGCGGCCAGGGAAGCCATTTCACTGAATCTGCGCGCGCTCGGTGAGCGGCTGGGTCACCACGCTGATGTTTTGGATGCCGGCTTGCCGCAATGCATCCACCACGGTCGCCCAACTGCCGAAGGGAACCGTCTCGTCGCAGCGCACGTACACGGCCTGGTGCTGCGGGTCCTTCATGTGCAAGGTCAATTGCGCGCCCAGGTCATGAATGTTCACCGGCTTGTCGTTCAGATACACGCGCTGCGCCCGGTCAATCGTGATAACCATCCGCTGCTCGGTCAGTTCCTTCACGGTCTTCGTCTTCGGGACGTCCACCTCGATCCCAGACTGCAAAATCGGCGCGGTAATCATGAAAATAATCAAAAGCACCAACACCACGTCAATAAACGGAACCATATTGATCTCCGATAATGAGGTCCCGGTTTCGCGCTGTATCTGCGGCATAATCTCTTGTTAACCCAAATTGCCAAATCGAACGGTTGTCATTCCGAGCGCAGCGAGGAATCTCTCTTCGTCTTCAACGCTGGCAACCGCTACTCTACGCGCTATAAATCGTCTCAATCTTCGCCACAAACTCCGCTGCAAAACTATCCATTCGCGCCGCCACCACGCGGATCTTCGACAAATAGAGGTTATAAGCAACCACCGCCGGAATCGCCGCGAACAATCCCGCCGCCGTCGTGATCAGCGCCTCCGCAATTCCCGGCGCCACCGCCCGCAAACTCGCGGCACCCGCATCGCCCAATCCCGCAAACGCGTCCATCACGCCCCACACCGTGCCAAACAATCCGATGAACGGCGAAACCGATCCCGTCGTCGCCAGCCACGGCATCCATTTTTCCAAGCCGCGCACTTCCTCTGCCGCGGCCACCTGCATCTGCACTCCCACCGAGTTCGCGCTCTTCACGCGAGGTGGCGCTGCAACGGCCGTCGCTCCGCCCCCCATCCCCGGCGCATTGGGACGCCGCTCCGGCATTCCCAGCTGCGCTTCCAGCTCGCGATATCCCGCCTGATACACGTGCACGAGCGGACTCGCGCCCGCCCCCATCCGCAAAGTCGCCGGATCAGGCAGTCCTCGCCCTGCGCGAAACATTTCCAGAAATTTTCTGGTTTGCCGGTCGATGGATCCCAGCCTCTGGGATTTTTGCAAAATGATAGCCCACGAAAAAACGGAGAGGACCAACAGGATGCAGAGTACTACGCGCGCCACCCAACCCGTTTGCGTGATCAGTGTCTCGAGCCGGCTGGTGAAAAGTAAAAGCGCCAGGACGGAAATTGGTTTCCCCCAGGAAAAAAGTTTTGAAAAATGGCCCACAAACACCGTAGCACACGCAATCAACAAGGGTCAAACGAATCAATCACCTACATCGTTCCCTTGATGCCGAAAAAGACACAACAGTCCAGCCGATTCGCGCATCCGCACCCCCAAATTTTCCAGCGCCGTGAATGAACTTGCACCTGCAATCCATTCTTTCTCCGCCCCCAGCGATCCTCCGCACAAAGCCTTTGAGAATTGCAAGCCCGCTGCCGTAGACTTGTCCTGTGCAGTTGCAAAAACAACCGGGGAAGTGAAAGGAGGAAGGAATGCCGGAAAAAGAAAAAGGCCAAGTTGTAAAGCATGGCGACGTCACTCAGCGCGTCGGAGTCGAAGTCATTCGCGCTCGTGGCGTTGACGTCCCTAAACTCATAAAAATGTTAATTGCCAACGCAGCCGCGGAATTTGCTAGCACTTATTACTACTACACGATTCTGCGCATGCATCTTGCAGGACACGAAGATTATAAAGAGATTTGCGAAGACGCCCGGCTCGAAGACCGCGCGCACTGGGAACTCATCGTCCCGCGCATTTACGAACTCGGTGGTGAGCTTCCCAACGACCTAAAGGAATTTCACGATCAAGCCGGCTGCGTCGCGGCCAAGTTGCCCGACCCGCCGACTGTCGTGAACATTCTCACTCTGCTCCTCGAATCGGAACGCTGCGCCATCCGCAGTTGGATCGCCATCTGCGACATGACCTTCGGCAAGGATCCGCGGACCTACGACCTCGCCGCCCGCATTCTCAACGAGGAAATCGAGCACGAAGCCTGGTTCATCGAGCTTCTCGCTCACGAGCGCGACGGCAAATCCGTTCCCTCAGGACATTTCCGCCGCGGCGAGCCAGGTCACGCGCCCTACAGCAAAAACGCCAGCTTCTACAATCCGTGATGCCAGCCGCGCGGCCCCGGCCCGCGCCAACCATCAGATGTTGCAGCTGACTTTGTAGCGGCGGTCTTCAGACCGCCCTCGGTCCCCATTTCAATCGCAAGACCGCATAAAAGGCCGCCGCTACAAAATGACGACGCGTGTCGCACTACAATAGCCCATGGCTTCGGATCCAAAAGTGTTCGAGGTCGTGCTCCTGCTGCCGAACGACGAAGAACGCGAACTCGCAGTCCGCGCCAACGAGCACATCTGGGACGCAGCTTTCAACGCTGGCATAACTCTTCCGGCCCTCTGCCACCAAGGCCGCTGCCTAACCTGCGCGGGCAAACTCGAAGCACCCGGCGAAGTAGATCAATCCGATTCCGTGAGCTATTACCGGCAAGACCGCGAAGCCGGCTTCGTTCTGCTCTGCACCGCAAAACCGCGCTCCCCGCTGAAGATCCGTACGCACCAGCAAACCGAAATGCGCGCCCACCGCCTGCAGCAAGGCCTCCCGGCCCCGTATTCTTGATGACCAAAGAATCCCACGGGGCTCACCACCGCGTTGCACGATTGCGATAAGCCGGGCGCCTCGCGCGCGGGCTCAGTTCGCATCTCGCCACTAGCCACTCATCACTAGCCACTGCCTTTTTCACCGAAACACTCCAGCCGCGCCGCCAATCGCGAATCTCGCCGCTCGTGCTAAACTTCCGACGAGGCGATGAGCAAGACCTTCGACATCGGCATCGAATCCCTGGCTGGCAATGCGACCCAGCCGCCTGCGGCGCCGACCGTCTCCCTCGGCCTGTTGCCGCTCCCGCTCCGCGCCGCCCGCGAGACGCCACAAGAAAACGTATCTACAAACGCGACAGGGAAGTCCTACTTCATCGAAACCTTCGGCTGCCAAATGAACGACCACGACAGCGAAAAAGTTTCCGGCGTCCTCCAGGAAAAAGGTTATCGCCTCGTCGCCACTCCCGCCCAAGCCGACCTCGTCCTTTACAACACCTGCAGCATCCGCGAAAAAGCCGCGCAAAAAGTTTTCGCGCGCCTCGGCGACTGGAAAACCATATCGAACGGCAAAATCATCGGCGTTCTAGGCTGCCTCGCTCAGCAGGAAGGCGAAGAAATTTTCGAACGTGCTCCGTGGGTCAGCCTGGTCTGCGGGTCCGCCAGCTATCGCAAACTCCCCGAGCTGATCGCGCAACTGGAATCCGGCGGCCGCCGCGTCACCGGCCTCGATCTAGATACCGACGAAACCTTCGAAACCGAAATCACCCGCCGAGATAATCTTCTGCGCGCTTACATCACCATCATCGAAGGCTGCGACTATTCCTGCTCCTACTGCGTAGTCCCGCATACCCGCGGCCCCGAACGCAGCCGTGCAAGCGACGCTGTCCTCGCCGAAGCCCGCCGCCTAGCCGATGCCGGCTACACCGAAATCCAGCTACTCGGCCAGACCGTGAATTCCTATCGTGATCCCTCGCCGCGCCATTGGAATTTCACGGACCTCCTGCGCGCCGTCGCCGCCGTTCCCGAGATTCGCCGTGTCCGTTTCACTACTTCGCATCCAAACGACTTCCATCGCGAGATCGTCCAGGCCATAGACGAAGTCCCCGCCATCTGCGATCACATTCACTTGCCGGTACAGTCCGGTTCGACGCGCGTCCTGCGCGAAATGCGCCGCACCTACACGCGCGAAGAGTATGTGGAAAAGATTGCCTGGATTCGGGCTGCCGGCCGCCCAATCAGCATCACTTCGGACATCATCATCGGCTTCCCGGGAGAGACCGAGGAAGACTTCGCAGACACCCTCTCGCTGCTAGACGAAGCCCAATACGACGCAATTTTCTCGTTTAAATACTCGCCGCGCCCCAACACCAGCGCCATGCACATGCCCGACGCCATTCCCGAGGAAGAAAAATCCCGCCGCCTCGCCATCCTCAACGAACATCAGCGCCAAATCCAAATCGCCAACAACGAAAAGCTCGTCGGCGTCGTCTACGAAGTTTTGGTGGATGCCCGACATTCCGCCCGCAACCAGTGGGCCGGACGCTCTACCAGCAATCGCATGATAAATTTCACTTCGCCTCGCGATAACATTCTGGGAGAATACCTGCAGGTTAAGATTTTGCGCGCCGGTCCCAATAGTTTAGTCGGCGAGCACGTCGTCTGAAGTTACGGGGGAGGCCACCATGGAACTCGAAGTAAAGATTCGAGGCTTGATGATGGATCCCGTCACCAACATGCCCGTCGTCGTTCTCAAGGAAACGACCGGTAGCGGCGTTCTGCCCATCTGGGTCGGCATCTACGAAGCCAATGCGATTGCCCTCGAAATCGAAAAAGTGCAAACGCCGCGCCCCATGACTCACGACCTGCTCAAGAACGTCCTCACGGGGCTGAACGTCCACGTCCAGCGCGTCGTCGTCTCCGATCTGAAAGACGACACCTTCTACGCCCTGATCTGGATGGAGCGCGATGGACAGACCATGTCCATGGATTCTCGCCCTAGCGACGCGCTCGCCCTGGCCCTGCGCCTCGATTGCCCCATTTACGTCGAGGACGAAGTCCTGAAACATTCCCGCATGTCCACAGCCGTCAGCGAAAAAAGTTCCAGTGAAGATCTTCGCAAGTGGCTCGAAAATCTGAACGACGAGGATCTCGGCCGCTATAAGATGTAGCCGTGCGCGTCTCCCGAAAATTTCTCCTCTTGCTGTTTGCAGTTTTTCTCGTGCCGCAATTCGTTCTCGCACAAATGCCCGACCGTCAGCAGGGAAGTTATCCGCCGGGCGGTGGTCCACCGTCCCAGACGCCCACCGAGCCCGAAACGCCTGCGCCATCTCCAACGCCCGAGCGTTCGCGCGTCGTCTACATCACCGATTTTGAATTGGACTCTGTGGCGCCGTCGGCTGATTCCAATCAAGCCGCGAGTAGTGCTCCGCAAGCGAGCGACTCGACGACGTCCGCCATCAACTCGCCGCAGACGAATGCGTCCTCGATTCGGGCGCAGCGCATCGTCAAGCTGATGTCCGATGAATTAGCGAAGGATTTCAAGAAATCAGGCTACAGCGCGAAATTCCTGCGACCGAGTGATCCGCGCCCGGACGACGGTTTTCTGATTGTGGGCATATTCGCGCAGGTCGGACCGGACAATCGCCTCCGCCGGGCCGTGCTCGGCTCTGGCCAGGAGGGCGAAGCGATGCAATTGTTTGTCGCGGTCCAGGATTTCACCCGTTTCACGCCGCCGCTCTACCAACCGGATCCCACCGAGACCAACGCAGCGAAGGACGGCGCCGCGATTCAGCTGAATCCCAACGCCGACCCCGCCAAATTCTCCGTGGAACCGGACCTCACGGACAAAACCGTCAAACAAACGGCGCAGCGCATCACGACCGAACTCGCCAAACGCATCAACGCGGCCAAATCCGGATACGAGCCGTTGAACAAATACGCCAAGCCGTAATCCCCTGGTAGACACTGCGAATTGCGGGAGCTTGCTCCCGCCTGTTACAAGGCGAGGCTCGCCTCGCCTCGCCGCGCACTGCCTAAGTCAGCGGCTTCGACATAATGATGAAATAACATTCCTGCTTCGTTGCTACCTCCGCCGGAAACGGAGCCGTGCCCGTTTCCACATATCCCAACCCGCGATAAAACGGCGGCAACTCCCGCCGCAAATTCACAATCTGTATATCCATAAACCGGCAACCCGCTCCCCGCGCCGCGTCCTCCACCTCGCGAATCAACCGCCGCCCCACACCCTTCCTTTGCCGCGCAGGATCCACCGCCAGCAACCCGAAGTACGCCCTCTCACCCCGGAATTCCAGATACACGCAACCCAAAAACCCGCCGCTATCCTCAGCCAAGAGGAATTTGCCCTTTTCCATCATCTTACGCAGGGTCTGGGCGTCAATCCGATCGCGTTCCACAAAGAAACTCTCCGCCTGCCGAAAAGCCACATTCACGACTCGCGCGATCGCATCCACATAGCCCGCTTCCGCCCACCGAACTTGCAGTTCATCACCCATCAGCACGTCCAAGGAATATAAATGTTCATCCCCGGCGCCGTCATCCCTAAACCCGCACCTGCGTCATATATCCTGCCAAAATCCCCCAAACCCCGTCCCCACGCCATTTTTCTCTTGCAGTCACCCCGCTCAAGTAGGTAGAGTGAGCCTACTTGTAGTAGGACTGGGGCCAAGGGCCGCCATATGTAGCCCTATGGTTGCCAAACGGGGAATCGCGAGGGGCACAGCTTGACTTGCGTCATCGCAGTTGCCAATCAAAAAGGCGGCGTCGGGAAAACTACCACCTCCATCAACCTCGCTGCCGCTCTCGCACTCAAGAAAAAAAAGACTCTCCTGATTGACCTCGACCCGCAATCCAACGCCACCATCACTTTCTTCGATTCGGCTGACGTGCAAACCTCGATGTACGACGTCTTCGCCGATCATCCGGTGGAGTTGGCAAAAGTGATTCGCCCCACCAAGGACGAGAACCTTTTCGTCGCGCCTGGAAAACTCGCACTGGCTCGCCTCGAACAGCAACTTGCGGGCCAGTTCGACGCGCCCTATAAATTGAAAGACGCGCTCACTCCGATCCTCAAAGAATACGAGTTCGTGATTTTCGATACGCCGCCCGCGCTAGGTATTCTCACCGTGAATGCGCTGGTGGCCTCCACGCATTTGCTCGTGCCGATTCAGGCCGCCTATTTCGCCATCGAAGGCACGGACGACTTGCTCGAGACCTACGCGCGGATCCGTTCCCGCCCGAATCCAGATCTGAAGGTCCTCGGCGTGGTCATCACGCTCTACGACAAGCGCACCAACATCTCGCGCGACACGCACGAGCAAATTCGCGCCGTCTTCGGCGACGCGCTTTTCAAAACGCGCATCAGCAAAAATGTACGCCTCGAAGAAAGTCCCGCGTACAAAGAGACCGTATTCTCCTTCGCGCCCAAATCGTCCGGCGCCGAGGACTACAAGAAGCTAGCCCAGGAGGTATTACAACGTGTCCAAGAGGATCGGGTTACCCGTCACTCTCAAGATGCGGCATGACGCGCATTATGTCGAAACGCTGACCAGTTTCAGCGGCGCGTCGGTCGGCCGCATGATTCCGACGGATAAAATCCGCCCGAATCCCGACCAGCCGCGCAAAGCGCTCGGCGATCTTCGCGAGCTTACCGATTCCATCCGCGAGAAGGGCGTCCTTGAACCGCTGCTCGTTCGCTTCATCCCGCGCGAAGACACCTACTACATCATTTCCGGCGAGCGCCGCTATCACGCCTCCAAAGCTGCCGGCCTGCACGAACTACCGTGCATCGAGAAAATCGCTGACGACGCCGAGACTCTCGAGCTAGGCCTTATCGAAAATCTTCAGCGCAAGGATTTGACTCCCTTCGAAGAAGCCGACGGCCTCCAGCGCCTCGCCGATCATTTCGATTACACCCATGACGACATCGCCAAAAAAATCGGCCGCGCCCGTTCCAGCGTCACCGAAACGATGTCGCTCCACGTGATCCCCGATCAAGTCCGCAAAGCCTGCATCGAGCGCGGCGTGCTCACCAAGTCGCTTCTGCTCCAGGTCGCGCGCCAACCGAACGAGAGAAAAATGGTCGAAATGGTGGACCGCATCTCCCAAGGCGGCCTCACGCGCGATGAAGCCCGCCGTGCCCGCCAACAGGAGACCGAATCCGCGCCCAGGCCGCAACCGTACCTCTTCGACTATCGTGCCGACGACGATTCCTTCCACGTCCGCGTCCAGTTCCGCAAAAGCCAGGTAAGCCGCGAAGAACTGGCGTCCGTCCTACGCAAAATCCTGCGCGAAATCGAATCCGGCACGATCTCGTCATCCGCCGCGTAAACAGTTGGCGTGGGAAAAGTGAAGTTCTTGTCATCCCGAGCGCAGGGAGGGATCTCTCTTTCTTGCGCTTTTCGCTGCCCCCCGCGTCTCGGCGGTGAATCGCAGCCCCCGTGCCCTCGAAGCCTTTCTCTGTGGACTCTGTGTTAAATCTTTTGTCCTGAAACGTGACTGATCAGCCCCTCACCCCAGCCTTCCACGCACCGCAATGCGCCTGCTATCCTAAAACTCGATGGATCTCTCCCCCGCTCAACTAGCCACCCTCGAACGCCTCCACCAATCCGGCTACGAAATTGTAGCTTTCCCCATGTATGCAAATTACGTAGGCATCCGCAAAGGGAACTATGCCGCCCTGCTAGCCCCAGCGGCCTCGCAACCCTTCACCATCTACGGCAGTCCTTCCTATCTAATCGGCGCCAGCTTCACAGTCCGAGTAAATCAAAATGGCAAAGACTACTTCGTCTGGAAAAAAGAAAAGCTGGAAGCCACTCCCGAGCGCATTGCAGAACTAGACGCCTTCTCCGCCGCACTAACCCAGGCGCTCCTACCGCAAATCTAACGACGACAAAAAATCGCGATTGTCATCCCGAGCGCAGCGAGGGATCAGGTTTTCTCTCAACCGACGCATCGTCCAAATTGGCACGTAAAATGAAACCAAGAACATCAATCCCCTGAATCGTCCCACCCCTCGAAGCGCATCTAGTGCAATATAAAACTCATGTCTCGTGAACCTTCCTCCGCGCTTCTCGAAACAGAAGCCGCCGTAATTCCGGCGCCCGCTCCCGCGCACATCAACCGCGCGCGCAAGGTCTTCTCGTTTTTCGCCACCAATTTCATCTGGGGCTCCACTTACCTCGGCGTCCATTACACCGTCACCACCATTCCGCCTCTCTACGCCGCCGGCACGCGTCACCTCATCGCGGGAACGTTCCTGCTTCTCCTCTGTCTCCGCAAAGGACTGCGCCCGACGTGGCCGCAGGTGCGCGCAGGCTTCATCGTCGGCGTTCTTTTCTTTTTCATCGGTCACGGCACTCTGCACTGGGGACTGGTCCGCGTGCCCACTGGCCTCGCCGCACTCCTGATTGCCTCCGAGCCTATCTGGGTGTTCTTGCTCTCCGAGTGGGCCGCGCGTCGTTGGCAGGTGAACGGTGCTCTGATCTCGGGCGTCGTTTTGGGGCTTGTAGGTGTGGCTTTCCTTGTGGAAGGCAGCGTCCTCCATGCTGGACCTGCCGTGTTGTTGCGCGCCCTCGCGATATTGGCGGGTGCGTTTTCCTGGGCCGCCGGAATCGTGTACTCTCGCCGCTCAATGCTATCCGGGCATCCTTTATTGTTGTCGGCGCTCTCGCTGCTCTCCGGAGCCGCGCTGCTCCTCACCACGGCTACCATCACCGCCGAATATCGCGGCTTTGCGCTCGCGAACGTTTCCACCCGCTCCTGGCTCGCCCTCGCCTACATCATCGTCTTCGGCTCGGTGATCACTTTCTCCGCCTACCTCTGGCTCCTCGAACATTTCTCTCCCACGCTGGTAGCCACGCACACCTACATCAATCCCATCGTCGCCGTCTTCCTCGGCTGGCTTTTCGCCGGCGAGAAAGTCACGCTCAACCTCGGCATCTCCGCGGCGATGGTCATCGGCGCAGTGATCCTCGTGAACCACGGCACCGCCCGCCTCAATCAAAAATCCCACGCTGCCATAAAAGTATGACAACTTGTGGCTGCGGCCGGGTTTTTAGGTGGTCGGAGCTTTAGCTCCGACATGAAGCCGCCCCTATCACCAGGGGTTTTAGCCCCTGAGGCTCACCTTCCAACTTTCAGCAACATCCCAAGCGCTCGAACCGCGCGCCGCCCTCGCAGCATCAAAATCATGTGCGTCGTGCAACGTCTCGGTCCGCAGTTGAATTCAACCGCCGTCCATCGCACACTATCAACATGCAAAAATACGACATCATCTGTGTAGGCGCCGGCCCCACCGGCCTCGCCTGCGCTATCGAAGCGAAATTCGAAGGCCTCACCTCGCTGGTCCTTGATAAAGGCTGCCTCTGCAATTCGCTCTTTCACTATCCGACCAACATGTCGTTCTTCACCACGCCTGAACGCATGGAAATCGGCGAGCTGCCTATGACCATCTCGAACGGAAAGCCCACGCGCGCTGAAGCCCTGAAATATTACCGCCGCGCCGTCGAGCATTTCGAACTCGAAGTCCATCAATATGAAAAAGTGGATCGCATCACGGGCCACGACGACGACTTCGTCGTCCACACCACCGATCGCCTCGGCCAACCGCAGCAATACGGCGCGAAAAAAATCGTGATCGCCACCGGCTTTTACGACCAGCCGAACTATCTCTCCATCCCCGGGGAAAATCTCCCGCACGTCTCGCACTATTTCACCGAGCCGCACCCGTACTGGAATCAGGAAGTGGTCATCATCGGGGGAGGGAATTCCGCGGCCGAAGCCGCTCTCGATCTTTTTCGCGCCGGCGCGCACGTCACCATCATCCATCGCGGCGCCGAAATGAATAAAGGTCTGAAATACTGGGTCAAGCCCGACATCGAGAATCGCATCCGCGCCAGCGAAATCCGCGCCATGTTCAAAACTCAAGTAACCGCGATCGAGCCTACGCAAATCCGCGTCAAAAATGGGCGCAGCGAAGAAATTGTTCCCGCAAACCAAGTCTTCGCGCTAACCGGCTACCATCCCGATTTCACTTTCCTGGAAAAGCAGGGAATCCATCTCGATCGCACCACCAAAAAGCCCGCGCTAGATCCCGAAACCCTCGAAAGCAACATCCCGGGAATTTATCTAGCAGGAGTAGTAATAGGCGGCCTGCAAACCTCCAAAATCTTCATAGAAAATGGCCGCTTCCACGGCCGTCAAATCATCGCCGCGATAGCCGGCAAAGGTAAACTCACAGACCGCGAGCCAGTAGCTGCTCCCGGCGAGTAGCGCGCCACGAGGTTTTGTGGCACAGCCACTCTTGGCTGTGCTCTTGCTTTCCATTCTTCCGCCGCTCACTCCGCTCGCAACGCCTCCACGGGATCCACGCCAGCCGCACGCCGCGACGGCAAATAACAAGCCAAACAAGCCACCACAATCACGCCCAACGTCATGCCCAAATAAGTAATCGGATCCACGGGACTGACTTTAAACAAAAGCGACGACATCAATCGCATCGTGGCAAAAGCCGCCACCAGCCCACACGCCACTCCAATCCCAGTCAAAATCAATCCTTGCCGCACAAACATGTTCGTCAAAGTCTGACGCTGCGCCCCCAGCGCCATCCGTATCCCAATCTCGCGTGTCCGCTGCGAAACCGAATATGCAATCACTCCGTATATCCCTACGATCCCCAAAAGCAGCGCCATTCCTCCTGCAACCCCGAGCATCACCAGCGTGAACGAAGTCCGCGCCATGGACCGCGTGTAGAAATAACCAAGCGTGTGCACGTTCGCCAGCGGCACGTTCGGATCCACCGACCACACCGTCTCCCGCACCTCATTCAAAAATGCTTCCGAACCCGCCCGCGGGCTGCGAATCACAAACGCAATTCCGCGCCGCAAATTCTCCTTTTGCCCCTCGAACCGGTCCATCAACACGGGCCAATACACCGAAGTTGGCGCCGCTTCGTCCACGCCGTTGTCATGCACATCCGCAACAACTCCCACAATTTCCCGCCAATCATCCGTCGTGGCGACACGTATGCGTTTGCCCAGCGCGTTGTGTGCGTCATGCCAATATTCTTTGGCGAAATTTTCGGAAATCAGCGCCACTGGAATTTTCTGGTAAGTGTCTTCCCATGTGATGTCGCGCCCCGCCACCAGAGGTGTGCCCATCGTTGCCAAAAAGCCGGGCGAAACGAACTTGAACCGGCGTATCGGCGGTAACTCGCCCTCGGCGTACCCATGGTCCTCGGCGAAAACGATATCGTTCGAGTTGTAGCCATCCATAGGTATTGCGCTCGAAAGGCTAACCGCGGATACCCCTGGAATCTGCGCCAGCTTGTTTTGAATTTCCTGTTCCGTACGCACCAGGCGCTCCGCCTGCGTATCGGGAATTTCCGTCTCCGGAATGTAGAATCGGAACGTTTGCAACTGGTCGGGACCTACGAACCCGGGCGGCGTGTGCACTAAAGCGCGAAATGTGCGAATCATCAGCCCCGACCCAATCAGCAACACCAGCGCGAGCGCGACCTGGATCACCACGAGCGAATTGCGCGCGCGATGCTGTTGCCGGCTCTGGCTCAGCGTTCGTCCGCCTTCGCGCAGGCCCGTGTTCAAATGAGCTCCGGCATACTTGAAAACCGGAATCGCGCCAAAAAGAAAACTTGAAAATAGCGCGATCGCGAGCGTAAAGAGCAGCACCGGCACATCAATCCCGATTTCATGGATCCGCGGCAGCCCCGTCGGCGCCATCGCTACTAGAATCCGCAGCGCCCCGTAGGCAAGCGCCAACCCGAGTGCACTGCCGAGCAGTCCGAGCACTACGCTCTCGAATAGCAGATCCCCCGCAGTCCGCCGCCAACCCGCTCCCAGCGCCCCGCGAATCGCCAGTTCCTGCCGCCGCCCTTCGACGCGCACCAGCAGCAGGTTTGCTACGTTCGCGCAAGCGATCAGCAACACCGTTGCGATGGATCCCATCAAAACCCACAACACTTTGCCCACGTCTCCCACCACGTCCTGCTTCAGCGGATGCAGGTTCGGCCCGAACCTCGCTTTCTCAAAGAGCGCCACGCTGAATCCGTCGGGCGCCGCAAACGTGCGAGTCACGATCGGCAACATGCGCGCCACGTCCGCGCTCGCTTGCGCCATCGTCACCCCGGGTTTCAGCCGCGCCAGCGCTTCATAACTGAAGTTTCCGAGCTTCATCTTGCTGCGGTCCCACTTGAACGGCACGATTAGCGATGCATCCTCGTAATCGAGGAAATGAAATCCTTGTGGCAATATGCCGATGATCTCGCGCGGCTTTCCATCCACGACGAGCGAGCGCCCGATCACTGACGACGCGCCGCCGAATTTCTGGTGCCAGTATCCATACGAAAGCAGCACAGTATCCGGCGACCCAGGAGAATCGTCCTCGCGCGTAAACAGCCGGCCCAGCACCGGCTTCACTCCCAGGATCGGCAAAGTCCCATCCGTCACGTCGAGTCCGCGCACCTGCTCCGGCTCTCCGGCCCCTGTTACACTGAGGGAGTCGCCGTCGTAAGCCCCAATATCCTGAAACGTGGTGTTTTGCTCGCGATCGATAAAATAAACCGACGGCGACATGTTCAGGTTCAAGATCCCCACGCCCGGCGCCGTATGCCACACGCCAATCAACTGCTCAGGATGCGGATAAGGCAACGGCTTCAGCAGCACTCCCTCCAGCACGCTGAAGATCACTGTGTTCGCGCCGACGCCAAAAGCCAAGGTGACCAGCGTGATAAAAGTAAAAAGCGGCGCCCGACCCAAACGCCGCAAAACCTGCCGAAGCTGATCGCCAAAAGTACCCATATTCCAAACCCTCCCGGTAGCGCAGGTAGCCCGTTATCGTCCGCGTGCCAGTAAGAACATCCCCGTCCTATCTAAACTCCGCACTCGCTCCGCAATTCCGCGCTCAGCCACGAAGCTACATGTCAAGCCGCGTAATCCTCGCGGACGTCCCCGCACAACTATCGACGCTGTGCTCGCAGCATATATTCACGCTGGAACCACGAACGCCCGCACGGCCCGGTATGCATATCTGTACGCAATTAGCCGCAGAAATGTTTCCCGCACCCGGGAACGCCAATCTCCTGATTGGCGCCCTCCATCACATCCACCAATCACAACTGCTACTCACCAATCCCCCCCGTTTGCCTGCCTCCCACAACTCTGCTAAAGTTGAATCTCGATGGCATCCATCCTTCAGGAAGTCGGCGAAACCTTCGTTACTCTCTACAAAGGCTTTAGCGTCACGTTTCGCACCATGTTCCGCAAGACCACCACGGAGAGCTTCCCGGACGTCCCACCTAGCGTCCAACCCCGCTACCGGGGTATCCATGTCCTCCAGCGTGACGAGAACGGCTACGAAAAGTGCGTCGGTTGCTTCCTCTGCTCCGCCGCCTGCCCGGCCAACTGCATTTACATAGAAGCCGCCGAGAATACCGCGGCCAATCGCATTTCCGCCGGTGAGCGCTACGCGAAGGTTTACAACATCGACTACTCCCGCTGCATCTTCTGCGGCTACTGCGTAGAAGCCTGCCCCACCGACGCCATCACCCACGGCCACAGCATCGAACTAGCCCCCTACGACATCAACGCCCTGATCTTCCGCAAAGAACAACTCCTCGAATCCTGGCCCCCGCGCACATCAGCCGCATCTTAATCACCCACGCATTGCCTATCGCACCGTCTGCCGCAATTTTCCCGATCTTGAATCGGATCCCAACCCTGCTCCATTCGCGATGGCAGTGGATTGCCGGCATGGCGGTGGTGCTGGCTTGCGGCGTTGCGTTTGCTGCGCACGCGCAGGCAGGAGATCCCGCGCCGAAATTTGTGGAGTCCGCTTGGGCCCGTAGCATCAAACCGACCGCGCGGCTCGAAGCGCGCGGCGGACTCACGTTCTGACCTTTCGCTCGGCAGCGCAGCGCTTCCGCCAGCACGGTTTTCGTCGCGCGCATCCAGCAGCGCTTGGCTCGCGACGGCGTCTTGCTGGGTAATCTGGTATGCAAGGCGACAACGGCGACGAGTTACAGGAAGTTTGCCACTCGTCCCGCACCGACAGTCAACACGCGCGCATCCCGCCTGCCGCTCACACCCACCAGTGCGACGTCGGAACTGTAACATTGGCGACCGACGCCATGCCGCCTGCGTTGTGAGGGTTTTGATGCGCCTGTTCCAGCCGTCAACCGTGCCAATGAGCCCCGCGGTGTCACTGAAAATCAGACGCCTGAAGCGATTCGAGGAATTGACGCCGCGCCATTGACCGATTGCTCCACCGACTTAAATGCCGCAAAAACGGGCTTGCGCGACTTTCAGCGAATCGCATCGCCTGGAAGAAGACGAGCTCTTTGACTTGGAATCCTTCGCTGGACGCGGCGAGTTCCTGGCCAGACCTACAACTATCAGCTCCACTTGAACCTGGCGTGCACGAACTCTCACAAACAGAATCTCAGCCCGCGGCAAATCATCGAGCGCCTCGCTCTTCGCGCACCTCTGGAACTTTGCTCGCTCCCACTCATCTTTCGGGATTATTACCTCAATGGCCGCGAAAAAGACTACAACACGGGGCTGCGAGGCGTGCTGTTCGAAGCACAGCACCACGCGCGAATGGGATCTGCGATTTGGCTCTACGGTTGGCTGGTCCTGCGGCAAACGCATCAGACCGGCTCGACCGGTTGGGTCCTGGGCGGCGCGCCGGTCAGCTACCGTGATATCGAGGAGGAAACCGGCTTTAACCGGAGAACTCTCGAACGCTGGATGCGCCTGCTGCGGAAGCACGATTACATCAGCACTCAGTCCGCTCCGGACGGCGTGATTGTACGGATTCTGAAGGCGAAGAAACACGGACGCAACAGCGATGGCTCGCGACCGGTCCGCAATGCTGCGCAGGGTGTACGCAACGATGCGGGGCCGGGGCCGCAGAATTGCGTAGCGGTTGCCAGGAAAATCCCGTCGGTTGAGAGAGTTGCGACAGGGATAAGTAGTTCATCAGTAGTAAGAATAAAAGAAAGAATTGCGCAGAACGAATTCCACACGCCTGTGGAAAAGTGCTCCTCCTCAACTGCGAGCCAAGCCTACGTAACTGACAACTTCCAGGTCCCCGCAAATCAGGAAATTACGGACTGCGAACGAATTGCGTTTCGCAAACAATTCGAAAAGCTCCTGCAGAAAAACAACGCAACCAATTTCAACTCGCACCCAATCTCGATAACAAACCAGACTGACCACCCACAACCCCCAGCGAGTCACGCGCAAAACCACAACCACGCTCAAAGGCCGCCCGCCCACACGGATAATCGGCCACCCGCGCAGCAACAATTTCCCTGGGAGTTACGCGCGCGTATGCGTCTGCTTCGCGCCGAGCGCGATGAAGAGGTGCGCCGCGAACTCGCCGTGGGAACTGGTCCGGAGGTGCAACGCCCATGAAGACGCTCGTGAAACTGCGGAAGGAAGTGAGTCATGGAGGTGCGATACCGCGAGGCTGGCGGATGGCTTGGTACGAGCCGCGTCGCCGCATTGGCGTTTATTTTCCAGCCCCAGTGCACCGGCTGGCGCGCTTGCTTCGTGAGCTTCGGCATCGCGTGCGAGTGGCGCTGCGTGCTCCCGGAATCGAACTCGCAGAGGTGTTCCAAATGCAGCGAGCGCATCGCGAGCGCGAACACCTGGCCGAGGAGTACGCGCGCGGCTACATGGTTGGGTGGCGCGAGTGCTTTCAGACGTGCCTTTCGGCTGTGGAAGAAGAAATCGCTCGCGTGGACGAGCCCTGGGACGTCGGCTCATTCTTGCCGGCAGCGCCGAAGCCTCCACGCGAACAAAATGGAGCGCAGCCGTCCCCAGACGTGTATTCCAAACGAAGTCGCAGGCACACGAACGGCGCGGATCAGCGACAAATCCGCCGCGGAGGAAGAATGAAAGCTAAAGAGATCTTCGACGCGTGCTACGGACGGTATCGCAGTTTGCACGATTGGATGGAAGACACCACCGGCAAAGTACGCGCGATTGATCTGGAATCGCCGTCCTCCGGATACTCCTGGCGGCCGGCGCGAGGGCGCGCGTGCGAATACGTGGCGGATTTCGAGCGCATCGGGCGCGATGCATTGCGCCGTCCGGAATGGAGAGGAAGACTGAAGCTTTTCGAAATTTATTACCTGCATACGATGGAGTACAAAGAAGCGATCAAGCTGGTGGGCGTTTCCGATGGAACCTTCGACTATTGGGCGCAGGAAGTGAAACGCGCGACCGGCAAGGAGTATTCGCGGTGCGGCTTGTTTCCCCCGTCGCAGTATTTTCGCAGCTGACGGACACACAGCGAATCGCAGACTCGAAGGCAAATTTGATTTATGTGCGGCCGCCGCTCTTATTATGATTTGCGGCCGCGGCCCACAAGAAGCTGGCGGATCAACGAAAGTCCGCCGGTGAAGGGAACTACAACCAGGTTTTTCATAAACGCCGAGCGTTGCTCAAACTTATCCTGAATCGCGTCCGATTCCGCTTGCTTGGCCGCCACCACCGCGCCGATATATTTAATGAAGTCCACCCCGCATTTTTCGCATTTTCCACCGTTGCGCTGTGAATGCCGGCACGCGGGGCACTCGAAACGCATGGTGTTGTGGCATCGCTGGCAAAAGCGCGCCACTTCGCGCACCGCGGTCCCGCATTTTGGGCACTTTACGGTTGGCTGCGCTGCAGGCGTAGAAAAAGAAGCGGTGGTCGCGCTGGGCGAAGCGCGTTTTGGCGCAGACCCATTCGGGCTGGGCGCGTCCGCCGGCCCGGGTCCAGGCTTCGGGGGGATTGGATTTTCAGGCACGACTCATTTTAGCGGGCACGAGCAGGTGATGGATGCGCTGCGCAGGCTCTTGCGCTCGCGTCGTTACCCTGTACAGCGGTACAGGTTGTCTCACATACGCGCAGAAACAAGGTCGCAGCGAGACGGCGCCGGGCTAATTCCCGAACGGTGACGGCTCCGGGGCTAGGAGCAAGCTTTTCCGACTGGGATCTGACGCGCCGCAGAACTTCGCTTCGCCTTGCAACTCAGGATATTCCTTGCAGAGTTGCTTGAGAATAGAAGGAATGTTGTCAGTCGCCAGGCGTTCCCCCATCAGGAATATCTGGGGCATCATCTTCGTCGAGTTTTCCAGATAGCGTTGTCCCGACGGCGTTTCGTAAAATGCCGAAGCGGCGTTAACGTCATCGTCCGTCAAATATTGTGCGTACACTGAAGTGAGGCGATCCATGAAATCGTCAGACTCCACCAACCCGGTGAGTCTACTAATGTACGCATCCAGAATTTTCTCGCGATTCGGCGTCACCGGAATCGTCGCAAGCAGTGTGGGGCGCATAGGCTCGAATATCTTCCGCATCGCCGCTTCTTGCTTTTCTTTGAAGTGCGTCAGGCTCATTAGCCGCAGAATATCCGCCTTGAATGTTGGATCGATGGGCGTGGCTGGCACGATAGTCGTCACCGAATCGGATTTCTTCGTTGCATCCGGAGCGGCTTCTTGCTGAGCGGCGCCGTCGGATACCTCGCCGCCCAATGTGAAGACGACGTTGACGCGCGTATCCACTTCGATAGCTTCTCCATTCAACAGCGTAGGTTCGTAGGTCCACTGGCGCACTGCGTCCATCGCGGCCTTCAGCAAAAGCGGAGGGCCCGAGACAAATTCTATTTGTTGTACCGTCCCGTCCCTAGCGATGATGCAATGCAATACCACCGTACCCTCGATGTGACTCGTCTTTGCGCTCTCCGGATAGCTCGGCGTTACCACATGCCTAAGCTTTGCGGCAGCGACGTTCCCGCTGACGCGTATTCGCATGGGCTTTTGCGCCGACGGCGCTTGTTGGACGCTCGAATCAGGCGGGGGCGGGCCGCCCGATGCGGCGCCTTGATCTTGCGCGGCCGCGCCCGCAGCCGCGAGACAGCATAGGACTGCTAATCGCAAGACGTGTCGCATTCGCATAATTCTCCTCTGTACCGGGAGTACCGTGTGAGATAAGTGCCCCGAGTATACAGAAGTTGTTCGTCGCTGGCGACCAGGTACGCGGCAAACGTTTCGCGGAAGTTAGCTATTCGGGTGCGGATCTAAGGCAGGACAACTGCGACTGCGGCGGGCCTCGCTGTGCGCGTGCTTGCGCGACATGCGCAGCCACACCGGCTCCGGCGCTTTCGGTGTGGGCGGCATCGGCGGAATCATCGGAAGGAGAAACGCAATCAGAAACAAGCAGGCCAGCAATTTCGCGGAGGCGGCGGCCGCCATCACGATCCCGGAGAACCCGAACAGTCCGGACAGAATAGCGCCTGCGAGCAGCAGCAAAGACCAGCGCTCCATCGCCTTTCGCATGGCATCGCTCAACGCAAATGCCGGGCGCCGCGATTCATAACGATCGCGACGCCAACAAAAGTGCTAAAGAGGACTGCAGTTGCGGCGAAGGTGAGACTTGCAATCAGCACAACAGACTCCCGTGGAGGAATTCCCACACGCTCAAGAACGCATCGAATCGCCTAAAGTGCGCCGCTCGATCGCGCTGCGTATGGCGGGCCGCAGGCAGCGATGCTACTTCTTTAACGGCCCACAACCATCAAAAGCATCAGCACCACCACCATCAGGCCTAAACCCGTCATCGGGTTCTCGCTCAGTTCCTTACTTTTCGGCCACCGCGGCAAACTTCCCAGTAAAGCCACAATGAAAAGAAAAGCGAAAACGACGATCAACATGGCAATTAACCTCAGTCCCAGAGCCCATAAAACGAAATGGCACGATTATCCTACTCAACCCAAGCGGGTTAGAGCCATACGGTGAATCACGTAGTTCCGGTGGATCTCTTTACGTAGGAGAAACATTGTAGGGTGAATTACCTGAGCTCTCTAACGCTTCGGCGCCATCTTGCAGGCCCAACGCGGAAGTTTTCGTCCAACAGGTTGCAACTCGTGAAACTAGCCGCGAAGGCGCAGAATTGCCGCTCGATATTGCAGCGGTGCCATTTGCGGACCTCGAGCCCGACACGGCGTGGTTCGTCAGCTTAGCGAGGCGCGGATCTCGCACGTGCCAGGCCTTTCGGCGGCAACCCCATTGGCGGGCAGCCGACGTAGGGAACAGCACACAGAAGGACCGCTGCCCTTGATTTTGTGGCGCCACGGCAGGCTTTCAGTTATTCTTCCGCCCCGTGCCTCGGATCGAACATCCCAGCCTCGCGCTGAGCGCACTCCTGCTGTTGACGCTCGCTGTCGCTCCGTCTGCGCGCCCGCAATCAAGCGCGGACCCCATAAGTCCGCACGGCGAAACCCAGGCCCCTTCGTCGGCACCGTCCAACAACAATCCGAACGCCGCCACTGCGCCGACGCAAGCCAAATCTCCACGCTCGTCCACGAAACCGCGGGCCGTCACTTCCGGTCCTCCCGATTTCTCCAAAGAGCCGTTTGTGCTGGAAAGCACCATCACCAAGATGAGGTTCGAGAATGACGGCACCTATTCCTTCGAAGTCACCCAAAGGGGGCGCATCCAATCGCAGGCCGGGTTGCAGCAGCTCGGAGTGTTGCAGTTTCCGTACGCGGCCGCGACCTCGTCCCTGGAGATGGAATACGTCAGAGTCGTAAAACCGGACGGGCGCACCGTGGAGACTCCCGCCGAAAACGCGCTGGACATGCCGGCGGACATCACCCGGGAGGCGCCGTTCTATAGCGATCTGCATTCAGAGCAAATCGCGGTGAAGGGCCTGGAGATCGGCGATCATCTCGAAGCTCAATATCGCGTCACCGTGAAGAAGCCGCTCGACCCTGGACAATTTTGGCAGTCGTTCAATTTCAATAAAGCCAGTATAACGCTCGACGAGCAGTTGGAGATTAGCGTTCCGCAGGACAGAGCCGTCACCGTAAAAAGCGCGCGCCTCCAGCCGACCAGCACCACGGTCGCCGACGGCCGGCGAGTGTATCTCTGGAAAACCTCGTGCCTGACCATGCCCGATAAAAAAAAGGCGTCCCGTTCCGGGGACGACGACGCGAACGTTCCCGACGTGCAGGTCACCACCTTCCAGAATTGGAATGAGCTCGGACAATGGATCCAATCTCTCGTCGCTCCTCGAGCTGCTGTAACCCCGGAGATTCAGACCAGGGCCGACGAACTCACGCGCGGAGCCAAGACAGATGCGGAGAAGATCCAGCTCCTCTACAATTTCGTTTCCACCAAATTCCGCTACATCGGGATCGGGCTCGGAATTGGCCGCTACCAGCCGCACGCTGCGGCGGATGTTCTGAACAATGACTACGGTGACTGTAAGGACAAGCACACGCTCTTCGCGGCTTTGCTGGCTGCCGAAAAGATCACGGCCTTTCCGGCGTTGATCAATTCAGATTCAAAAATTGACTCCAATCTGCCGTCCCCGTTGCAGTTCGACCACATCATCACGGCCGTTCCCCAGAAAGACGGTTTCTTGTTCCTCGATACCACCCCGGGCGTGGCTCCCTTCGGCTATCTCAGCGCCAACTTGCGCAAAAAAATAGCGCTGGTCATTCCCTCCACAGGTCCCGCGCACCTGGTGCAAACTCCCGCAGATCCCCCGTTCAAGTCCACCGAGACTTTTCTCGCGGACGGAGCGCTGGACGATAGCGGCACCTTCCAGGGAAAAATGCAGATGACCCTGCGCAGCGATTCCGAGCTTGCTTTCCGGCTTCTATTTCGCCAGGCCGGGCAGTCGCAGTACAAAGAGACGATGCAGCGCGTTTCTGCGAACCTCGCTTTTGGGGGCACCGTCAGCAATGTCACGGTTACGCCGCCGGATGACACCAGCGTGCCCTTCCGCATCGAATATGACTACGAGCGGAAGAGTTACGGAGACTGGGAGCACCGTCAAGTAGCGCCCCCTTTGCCGCCGATTTTTCTTCCTGCCGCCCCCGACGAGTCCGACGATGATCTGAAACCCATCCTGCTGGGTTCTCCCTTTGATCAGCTGGACACGGCGACGATGAAGTTGCCCTCGGGTGCAGACCCGCAGCTGCCCGCGTCGGTGAATTTGAAGGAAAATTTCGCCGAATACCACTCGACGTACGCGGTGACGAAAGGCGTCCTGCACGCGGAACGGCACTTGCTGACCAAGCAGCGCGAAGTCGCCGTTGCGGACATCCCCGCCTACCGCACCTTCATCAAGGCGATCACCGAAGACCTCACCACCTTCATACCTCTTTTCGCCGGTAGCTCCACTGCGAAATCCGATTCCACGGAAAGCTCCGTCCATCCCGATGCTTTCGCGCTCCTGGAGAAGGGCCGGGAGGCCTGGCGGGAGGACCGCCTGCCGGAAGCTATCGCCGATTTCCAGCAAGCCGTCGGCAAGGACCCTACCTTGGCTTCTGCATGGCTTTCCCTCGGCGCGACGCACTGTATGACCGGCTTAGTGGACCAGGGAATCGATGAAATGAAAAAATCCGTCGCCCTCGATCCTTCCAACGTTTACGCGCTCAAGTACGTGGCCGCAACGCTGATGGCCAGAAACCGCGGGCAGGAAGCACTCGACGTCTGGCAGAAGCTGGAAAAGGCCAGCCCACAGGACACGGACGCGCCGCGCAACATTGCCAAAATCCTCGCGGACGAGAAGAAATATCCGGAAGCGATTGCGGAACTGCAAACAGCCGTGGAACACAACCCCGACGACACCGGCTTCGTCATTCAACTCGGCGAAGCCTACCTCGCAGCCGGAAACAACGAGAAGGGCATCGCCACGCTAGCGAAAGCGGCGGACGACGAACCGACCGTTATCACTCTCAATGACGCAGCCTATGCGCTCGCCGACAAAGGGCTCGATCTGGACAATGCTCTCAAGTATGCCGAAAGATCCGTGGCCGAAGCCGAGAGCGATTCAGCGGAAATCGATCTGGACAACTTGGTGCTTAACAACCTGAACCAGGTGAACAGCCTGGCCACCGCGTGGGATACGCTGGGTTGGGTTCATTTTCGCCTAGGCCATTTCGATCTGGCGCAGAAATATCTGACCGCCTCGTGGTCGCTGCGGCAGGATCCGCTCTCCGCGGACCACCTCGGCTTGTTGTACGAGAAGATGGGTAAGACGCATGAAGCTGTCGTGGCGTATTCGCGCGCCCTATCAACCCTCGAAACCGCTCCGGAGAATTCTGCCGCTCGGCTGAAGGTCTTGCGACCGGGAGAAAAATACCTCCCCGGCGAGGGCCCCAACCCAGTGGCGTTGCAGGAAACGAGAACGGTGAGGCTAAAAAGGAAGTCCGCCAGGCATGCCACTGCCGAATTCTTCATACTGTTTGAATCGGGCGCCAAAGCGCCACACGTGAAATTCGTCAGCGGCGCGGATAGCTTGCAAGACGGCGGCAAGGATCTGGCGGCCGCCAAGTTCGATGTCTTGTTTCCCGACGACGAACCGGCGCAGATTTTGCGGAGAGGCATTCTGGACTGCGAGCCCGAACTTCCCGGATGCATGTTCGTGCTTATTCCCACCGAGCAGGTTCAGTCTGTGGAGTGATCCGGCGTGCTAACGCTGCTGCGCGGGGCCGCGATTCGCTGTCACTGCTGCAGCGCTTGCGGCAGTTGAATCTGGCGTGGTGCCGCGCGGTGCGGCCAGCGTGGCGCGGATGAGCTGTTCCATCTCGTGCGCCACTTTCGGGTCGCACTCGATTTCGATGTGCTGCTGCATCGCCAGCCGGTCCCACCACGGGTAGGCCGCTTCGCACGCGATGGGTTTCGGTCCGTACGCGAAGCGGAAGTTTCCAATGACGTGCGTGCGCGTGGGATCTGCCGCGCGAATCGTGCTGCGACCGTGCAGCAAGCCGTCGGTCTGATAGTAATTCACCGCTTCCGCGACATTCGGCGGAATCACCGCATCGTTTTCCCCTCGTTTCATCACGCTATCCACCTGAATCGTCAGCAGCACCGGTATTCCGTCGCGATTCAGCTGATCCGCCAGCGCCACGGTTTCCGACGCTCCCCAGCTGTGCCCGTAGATCACGATCCGCGCGCTGTGCTTTTCGGCGGCGGAAAGCTGGCCATCGTGATTCGTATCCAGCGCGCGCCGCACCGCCTGATGCGCATTCTCCCCATCACGATTTGCAAACGTATTGATATACGCGCCGGAAGGAAGGTCCTCGCGAATCCGCGCGGCGAGCTGCACGCCGCTATGCGCGGCATCGTCGCCGTGAACGTGTCCGCCCACAAAACCAATCACAATAATTCTCGGCGAGGGCGACGCCGTTTTCGCAGCTTCGTCAGACGTAGCGCGCCCGCCGTGCGAAGCGGCAACCGACATATGCTGTGCGGCGGAGGCTTGGCCAAGAAAACAAATGGCCGCGAGGAACACCGAAAAAACAAAAAGCGAAGCTCGCATGCTTTTCTGTGCGCGGAGAACTCCATCCTAGCACATCCGAGCACACCAAGACCGTTGGTTTTTCACACGACGGAACTGCGGCGCGAACGATTGCCTTAGGCTTGTTGTTGCCGCTGCGCCACTTTCGCCATCGCGATGGTCAGCGCGGCTCCTCCCAAAGTCTTCACCAGCGTTGCGTGCTGCGCGTAAAACGCGCTGCACGATTCGATGATAGAGGGATTGTTCTTTTCCGCGTGCGCCGCCATCTGCTGGACCATCTCCGGCGTCACCTGCTGCGCCTGCTCCGGCGTCAATTGCTTGGCGCCGCTCGCCAGCAGGCCCGCGAGCCCGGTGCCGGCGAACAATTGCGTAAGCATCGCCGGGTTCACCGATCCCATCAATTCGTTCAGCAAGCCGGCCTTCTGCGCGCCATTCGAATTGGCAAATAGAGACGAAACCATATTCCCGAACGCGGGCGTCTGGTCCGAATGGAACGCCGCGGCCAGCCCTTCCGCGATCGCCGACGTGGGCGCTGCTTCCGCCACCTGATCGAAATGCGCGTGAACGTCGGGCGCCGGAGCCGCGGCCGCGCCGCTCCCCGAAGTGTACTGCTTCAAAAGTCCTCCAATTTTATCCATCCAGCTCATGTAGTTTCTCCTCGTGTCGTGGGTTCATTGCGGGCCGGCTGTATATTGTGCTGCCGCGGTCGCCGGCATGCCGGGCACGCCGCAAAGCGATTCGCCGCTTCTACTGCGGAATTACCAACTCCATTCCCGCGCGAACTTTATCCGGGTCGGCGAGCTTGTCCTTGTTCGCTTCAAAAATCTTCATGTACTTGTTGGCGTCTCCGTAGAACTGTCTGCTGATCTTCGAGAGGCTGTCTCCCGGCTGCACCATGTAGGTGCGAGCAGAGGAACTCGGCCTGCCCGCTGAAGCCGCCGCCGCAGCAGCAGCCGCGGCCGCCGGAGCCTCAATATCCGCGGTGAGATCCGAAAATGTCGGGTCCACCAGCTTGATCTGATCCCACACTCTGTTTTTCAGGTCCTGCGAGGGCGCTTCCGCCCGAATGTAAAGCTTGTTGTCCGCCATATTGAGGTTTTCCAGCCGGACATTCTGCGCCTGCATAAAATTCAACACGGACTGATACTTCGCCTTCAATTGCTCAAATCGCGCGTCTGCCATGGGAGGCTCCTTTCCTGCGGCTGTAAAGCTGGAGAATTGTCAAAGGCGCGCGGCAGCGCCCTCGGGCAAGGTGGTTAACAATTGTGGATGGTGGCCCAGTTACGGTGACGAGTGATGAACAGCATGTGAAAATCCGGTCCA
The DNA here is from genome assembly GCA_963804625.1 of uncultured Acidobacteriota bacterium. GTDB lineage: Bacteria > Acidobacteriota > Terriglobia > Acidiferrales > UBA7541 > Palsa-295. Next base: position 126,160 of record CAWDRJ010000009.1, read on the forward strand.
GCGGAGCGCCGGCTGGGGCGCGGGAACGTTGGATGCAGCGGATAGTACACCCCTGTCACGTGCACCGCAAATATTTCTGGGAAAACGCGCGTGGGCCGCCGCGGATGAACTACGGTTTTTGTCCTAGTAGGATTGCCACCGTACTGTCGTTGTAATTCACGACGGCAATATCGAGCCGCCCGTCGCCGTTGAAGTCACCTACGGCAATAGAACTCGCTCCCGGCTGCGCATTCGCGCTCGAAGATGGAAAATCGTAATACTTCCCGAACGTCCCGTGCCGTCCAGGTCCGCCACCAGCACCCCGCTCGGCTCGTCCGCGGTCCCGATGACACCGCCTGAACGTGCCGTCGCCATTGCCCAGCAGAACGCTCACGGAATTGCTGCTCAGATCCGGCGCAATTAAATCCAGTTTTCCGTCGTGATTCACATCCGCGGCCGCCAGCCCGTCAGGCCCGCTTCCCGCCGGATACGTTGCGAGGTCGCGAAAAATTCCGCCGCCGTTATTCAACAGCACCCCAACCGTATTGCTGCCGAAATTCGCTGCGGCGATATCCGCGAATCCGTCTCCGTCGAAGTCACCCACCGCCACGCCGAACGCTCCTCCCCCGTTCGAATCCGTTTGATAAAGTGTCGGCACCTGAAACGTGCCGTCGCCGTTTCCAAGCAAGACCGCCCCAGTTCCATTCCCGCCTATCCATACGTCCTGGTTCCCATCGTGATTGAAGTCGCCGGCGGCGATAAAAAGCGGGCTGATTCCGGTATTGAATTGTGTCGCTGCCCCGAATGTACCGTCCCCGTTGTTCAGCAGAATTGCAAAAGTCCCGCCGCTAGTGCCCACCAGCGCGTTCACCACCGCCAGATCCGGTTTCCCGTCATTATTGAAATCCGCGGCGACGACCCAGACCGGAAACGGCCCGTTCCCCACGCTGTAGGTGACCGCGGCTGCAAATGTGCCGTCGCCTTTTCCCAATAGCACCGCCACTGTGTCGTTCGATTTGTTCGTGACGGCCAGATCCATGATTCCGTCGCCATTGAAATCCGCGACCGCGACGCAGTTTGGATTTGTGCCGCCAGTTCCATACGCAACCGGCGCGGCAAACGCAATCCCAGCAGGCGGCGAAGTTGTCGTAGCAGTGGAATTGCCGCCGCAGCCGGGAAGGCAAGCGCACGCCGCCGCGAGTGTGCCGATCAACTAGCCACCGCCACGGCAGCGCAATCGCCCTGCGCCACCGCGCTGATACAGGCCGCGCGAACTTCGGCATATTGGAAGGGAGAATCAAATCGCGGTGAAGATGGCACGCGGCACAGCAAGTGTCAAACGAATTTGAACGCGGTCAGAGCTCGTTGCAGTGCAGCAACTGCGGCGGGATTATTGTTGCGGGAAAAAATATTCGGCGCGCGTATGCGAATCGTTTTGCACATGCTGATTCGCCACATTCAGCCAGCGAACCTCAAATATCGGCACGCACACCAGTTCATCGCACGATGGACATGTGAACTCCAGCGAATTCTCCTTCAGATTGAAACGCTTCTTGTCCGGCTCGATCGTAGTCGCTAGTACGTGCGCTTCGCACTCCGGGTTATCGCAGATCAAACACGGCTCCAACTTCGGCGCGAGCATTGGTTTCACAGGGCCCTCAGCTTTTTTCCGCGATGCTGGCGAAACTCCACCGCACGCCACATCGCCCCATTGGAAGATCTCCCAGTAGTCAGGTTGCCACAGCTCACCTCCGGGGCAATACAGGAATCACCTGAGTTAGAAAAATATAATGTAACTGTCTCGCGTCATTCACACTCGCGCATCTCCCGCCAACCCCGCGTCCCGCCCCGGCTCAACTATCTGTAGGGAATTAACTTCCGAAATACGCGGAAGACCCGATGGAACGAATCCCCTGATCCGCTATCCTGCGCGCAGTGAGGTAATCCATGCTGCGTACGATTCTCCTGTTCGTCGTAATTCTGGCATTGCTGGGAAGTCTGCCGATGTGGCCGTATAGCACGGGCTGGGGATATTACCCCAGCGGCGGGCTCGGTCTGCTCGTCATCATACTCATTGTCTTTATGCTGCTGGACCGGCGCGCCGTTTAGCGCGGCGCCAAGGAGGCTCATGAACACAGTCGTCGGAGTTTTCGCATCGCGTTCTTCCGCGGAACGCGCATGCGCCGAGCTTGGGCCGCTAGGCATCGCGGAACATCGCGTGAATCTACTAACTCCCCAGATGACCAACCGCGAGCTTGCCGGGATTCCCGTCGTCGAAGCGGAGCAGCCCGGCATGGGCAAGGCGCTTGGAGCGGCCGTGGGAGGCGCCGTAGGGCTTGCCGGCGGAATGGGCATCGCGGAAGTCGCGCTCACCAGCCTCGTCGCTCCCGGGATCGGCCCGATCCTCGCGATCGGCGTTCTCGGAGGCGCTCTGCTCGGCGCTCTCGGTGCGATCACGGGCGGCGCGATTGAAAATTACATGGCGCAGGGCTTGCCGGGAGACGAATTGCTCGTCTACGAAGACGCGCTTCGCCACGGGCGCTCCGTCGTCGTCGTAGTCCCCGAAAATAACGAGCAAGAGAAAATCGTCCGGGGCGTTTTTGAACGCGCCGGCGCCGAAACCCTCGACCGCGCGCGGGAAATGTGGTGGCTCGGCCTGCGCGATGTCGAAAAGGAACAGTATCAAGCGGACGGCGCGAATTTTCAGGATGACGAGCGTTATTTCCGCGCCGGCTTTGAAGCCGCCCTGCATTCCAAAAATCGCGGCAAAGCTTACGAAGAGGCGCACAAACAACTTGGCGACACCGAGCCGCGTCTCCACGAAAGCGGCCCCTTTCGCAGAGGCTACGATCGCGGACGCGCGTATCTGCAGGCCCTCCATCACCCGGCAAGCTGAGATTGGTGGGAGATCGGTCCGCAGGTCTTCAACGCTGACTCAATATTCCTGGGCGAGCGGCCATTTAGTTCATCGCGCGCTACTACAGCGTTCGTTTTTACGAACCCCAAGCTCCAGCCGCACGTCGGGCAGCACCGTTATCCGTCGGCATCACTTCCTAGAAGTCCCATAGACCGGTTTGGCGAGCTGTGGTATACTCGGCGCGAATAAATTCAAAGGATTCAGAGCTATAGCCTGCTGAGAAGGTTCCTGGGGAAGAGCGAAACCTTTCGCTAGGTTATTGCATCTAAGCACATTATGGCCAAAGAACAACTGAAGGGAAATGGACGTCTGGTGCCCACGCGGCTTACCGGCGTCGAGTACAAAGTGAAGTACGGCATCGAACTCAGTGAGGAAGCTCGCGAACACGGCGGCGGTTGGGGAGCTGCGCGTGGCGGGCGCTGGACTCGTTGCTCTGTTCGTGCGGCGCATCATCATCCGATCCCGGACGGCAGCTATTTCCTGCACGCCGACGATGGCCGCGTTCACCAACTGAAGTCCGAAAACGGGCAGTGGCAGTACCTCGCAGTAATTTAAGCCGGCTGACCTCTGGTCATTGGTTGGGAATCCTCCAAGATTCACACCCCGCTCGGGGTGTGCCCGCAAAACCGGAGGGGCGCGAGTTCAGCTCCGCCGTCAGGCATCTTCGCGGTTGTCACCGAAAGGTGAAGTTGGTGTCATCCCGAGCGAAGCGAGGGATCTGCTTTTCACTCCGGTAAGAAAATCGTCGGCTCGTTTCCGCCCGCCGATCGCCATCACCCGCTTCCGCTCTGTCACTTGCTCCCCGTAAACTCCTTCGTCACCTTCCCGCTGTCATCCAGGAACTGAATCACCGGATCACCCTGCGCATTGACGCGCAGCACTAACCGATCCCGCCCCTGCTCGTCCTTCATCCGCAGCGACGCCGACTTGTCCGGCGAACGCCCCAGGTAAATCCGGTTCGCATCCCCCGTATGCGTCGCAAAAAACTTATCCCACTCCGCCTTTCGCTGTGCCTCCGGCAATTTGTCTATCCGGTCTTTTGCATCCACTGCTTCCTGAATCGGATAATCCCCGCGCTCGCTGATCCGGATCGTCGAGAACTTATCCTCGCCGTCCTGCCCGGAATCAATCGCGAAAATCTGGTCCTGCTCGTATTTGTCAAAGCTGAGGTGTCCGAAATTTTCGATCTTGCCATCCTTCTCTTTCAACCCACCCCAGATCAACCCGCCGTTTTCCGTTCCTTCATTATTAATGAACAGCATCCCCGCGGCATCGCTCCGGTCCGGGCGCGCATGTTCCTTGCCGCGAATGAACGCTCCGGGAAATTCCGCGCGATCTGAAATAATTAATCGCGGCGTCCCATCCGGCTCGACAAAATTGATGCGATGCACGGTGATCTGATCGAACGTCTCGTTGCGCGGCGCCGCAAATCCGCAAATCACAGTGAACACAAAAACCACGGTGAGCACTCCCGAATAAATAGCCAGAAAGCGTTGGCTTGCGAAAAATCTCATGACATCCTCCCCAGCGATTTTCCCGTTCGCCTCGGACCCGGCTCCACGGCGAGACAGGAGCAAACAGTACGTCAGGTCCATTTCCGATAGATAGCACAGAGCGGCGACGATGACCCTTGATCCTTTGCTGCAGTGTGCGATTCGCGGCGCCTCCGCTCCACTGAAAAGTACTCGGGTAAGTGTTGCCGATTCAAGCGCATCGATTTCCAATAGTGCAGGTTAATGTTGCCAATATACGTACTAATAGTTGACAATACCGTGTCATAAGGTTTACAATACAACACATGACGAGGTTGCGCGGCGACGATGTTCGCAGGTTCATCTTGGATCATGTCGAAAAGCACCCAAATGACATCTCCAAGTTGACGGCTGGCCATTTCAGCATCACTCGCCAGGCAGTACACAAGCATTTGCGGCGGCTTGTTTCGGAAAAGTCGCTGACTGAAACCGGCGAGACGCGAAACCGAACGTATAAGCTCGCCGCCTTGGTCGAGTGGCAGAAGACTTATCCGCTCTCGACAGAGCTGGAAGAGCACGTATTGTGGGACCAAGACATTGCCCCCGTTTTACGGCCTCTCCCGGAAAACGTGATAGACATCTGGCACTATGGCTTTACCGAAATGCTCAACAACGCGAAAGATCACTCCGGAGGAACGAGGATTCTCGTTAGGATCGCCAAGACGGCGGTAACCACCGAAATGATGATCGCGGACGACGGAATTGGCATCTTCAGAAAAATCCAGCAAGCTTTCAACCTGCCCGACCAGCGATACGCAATTCTTGAATTAGCCAAAGGCAAACTCACCACGGATCCCACGCGCCATACCGGCGAGGGAATATTTTTCTGCTCTCGCATGTTTGATCGTTTTTCAATTGGGGCCGATAAGACCTACTACGGCCACACAGTAGCCGACGATTCAGACTGGGTTATGGACTGGGGTACCGCCGGAACCGCCGTGTTCATGGAACTTAGCAATCACACTTCTAGAACATCGCAAAAGATCTTCGATCAATACGCTGGTCCTGACGAAGATTATGGATTCAACAAGACCGTTGTGCCGGTGAACCTGGCCCAACACGGAAACGACAAACTTATTTCGCGCTCCCAGGCGAAGAGGGTAGTGACCAGGCTCGAATTGTTTAAGACGATTCTCTTTGATTTTACCGGAGTTCCCACCATCGGGCAGGCCTTCGCGGACGAGATATTCCGAGTTTTCGCAAACGAGCATCCGAGCATTTCACTTCTTCCCGTACACGCCAGTTCGGAAGTAATGCGAATGATTACGAGAGTAAAACAAAATACGCCCGCCACCGGTCCAACATCCCTTGCTCCGGGTGAGCAACCGTAGTTCGTAGACCGTTTTGAAGGCGGACGTCATCTGTCCCTTCCGTCTTGGCGTGCAAAATCCCGGAACTTTTTGTGCGCCCGCCGGGAACTATATGTGCAGGGCGAACGAGAGCGTCACCGTCAGACACCCAACTTTGATGGGAAACTCGCCAGCCCGAATTTGACAGGAGAGAGAGTTAACCCACATGAAAAAGACAGCCATAGCAATGCTACTCGCTTGTGTATTCGCCGCGCCGGCGGTGTTTGCACAAGATAACGACGCGGCCACCACAGCCGCGCCCAATGACCCGGGCCGCGCCGCGCACATGATTCAGCACCGCGTCAGTTACTTGACCACCGTGCTGTCGCTCAATTCCGCGCAACAGACGCAGGTAACCAATATCCTCACCGGCGCGGAAGCCAATCGCGGGACGATCCACACCAGCATGAAGACCGCGCATACCAACCTGCAGAACGCGATCCATTCCAACGACGCAGCCGCGATGGAAGCTGCGGCCAATAGCATCGGCACGTTGACCGCGCAGGAGACCCTGGCGCACGCCAAGACCGAAGCGGCCATCTATCAAGTGCTCACCGCGGAGCAGCAGACCAAGATGGCGCAACTCGAAACCGAAGGAGGCCATCGCGGCGGCCCCGGTTTCGGCCCGCCTCCGGGGCATTAGTCGTTTGCGCTACAATCGTCATCGCCGGATCCCTCGTCCGCTCCACAGCGGGCGAGGGATTTGCATTTCACGCTCGCCCGCAACTGTCCCCATCCGCGCGACCGAGCTGTGCTCCCCCCGCCGTAAAGAATGTAAAAAACAAAATCGGCCAGCCGACCTATTTCGTCCGCCGGGCATCTCACTTATCCGAATCAGGGCGCGGCATTCACCAACATGTCCGAGGGTTTCACTTCAGCTTCGCCGCAACTGGAACCAGGGCGCGTATTTAGATTTTGCATACGTCAATCAATCATCGGAAGTCGCAAGGAATTCGCCTGCGCTAAACTGAAATCTCAGCAGGCAACAGTAACTTCAGCTTGGGTGCGGTGTGTCCAATTCGCGGGGTCCGGGGTAGCCAATGCGACTAAAACCAATTGCCATCTGTGGCGTGTTCCTTGCAGTCGTTTCCGTTTCGCTGATTTCCCAGTGCACGTCGGGGCAATCCAGCGCCGCGCGCTCCCTGATCACCGCGCCGGTGGACGAAAGCAAGCTCACAATCCTGCGCGGCAATACCCATCCGCTCGCGCGCGCCCAATACGATCAAGGCCCCGCGCCCGCCAGCCTCCCGATGGACCGCATGCTGCTGGTATTGAAGAGCAGTCCCGAACAGATCGCTGCGCTGCAAACGCTGCTCGCCCAGCAAACCGATAAGACCTCGCCCAACTACCACAAGTGGCTAACGCCCCAGGAATTCGGCCAGCAATTCGGCGTCTCCGACGAGGACCTGCAAACCATCACCACCTGGCTCGAGTCCCGCGGCTTCCAGTCCATCAAGCCCTCCAACGGCCGCAATGTGATCGAATTTTCCGGCAACGCCGGGCAGGTCCAAGCCGCTTTCCACACCGCGATTCATTCCTACGTTATCAACGGCAAACAGCACTGGGCCAACGCATCCGATCCTTCGATCCCGCAAGCCCTCACGCCTGCTGTCGCAGGCATCGCTTCGCTGCATAATTTCCCGAAGCACCGCATGAGCCACATGGTCGGAAACTTCCGCAAGACCTCAACAGGTACCGCCGAACCGCTGAGCCCGCTGCTTACGGGTTCGAACAACCAAGGACCGTTTTACGCCGTCGCGCCCTACGACTTCGCGACAATTTATAATTTGCTTCCGGCGTGGAACGCGGGCATAACGGGCCAGGGCGTCACGATCGGCGTCGTCAGCGACAGCAATATCAGCCTCACGGACATCGCGCAATTTCGCAGCCTGTTCGGCCTGCCCGCCAATACGCCAAACGTCATCGTCAACGGCACCAATCCGGGAATTCAGACGTGCGAGAGTGGCGGGGATGAATGCGAGGCAGTCATTGACGTGGAATGGTCCGGCTCCATAGCCAAGAACGCCACCATTGATCTCGTGGTTTCCCTGACTACGAACACAAGCAATGGCATTGATCTCTCGGCGCAGTACATCGTTGACAAGCAGCTCGCGCCGGTCCTCAGCCAAAGTTACGGCGATTGTGAATTCGCGCTCGGAAACACCGAAAACACATTTCTGAATAATCTGTGGATGCAAGGCGCCGGCGAAGGCATCACGATCGTTGTCTCCACCGGCGACAGCGGCTCGCCGGGCTGCGATTACGCCAATCCCAACGTGACCGGCGAGCAGCCGGCAATGTACGGCCTCGCTGTCAATGGCACCGGATCAACGCCTTACAACGTGGCCGTCGGCGGCACCGACTTCAACGAGTTCACGAATCCCTCGCAGTATTGGAATTCGACCAACAGCAACACCGGCGCATCTGCCAAAGGCTACATCCCCGAAACCACCTGGAACGATTCCTGCACCAACGCAGTTTGGGGAACCCTGGGTGGACTCAGTACGAATGCGGAAGCAAACTGCAACAACGCGAGCATAGCTGCCAACATCGCGCCAGTAGGCGGCAGCGGTGGCGTTAGCGGATGCACTACGTCTCAAGGGACGATCGCCTCCTGTTCCGGAGGTTACCCCAAACCCTCGTGGCAAACCGGCACCGGCGTACCCGCCGACAACAAGCGCGATGTCCCCGACGTTTCACTCTTCGCGGGTGACGGATTCGCCGGAAGTTTTTACGCGGTTTGCGAAGCGGATGAGGATAATGGCGGCAACTGCTCGCTAAGCAATTTCGCCGGATTCGGCGGAACCTCCGTTTCCACCCAGATTTTCGCCGGCTTGGTCGCGCTGATCAACCAGAAGGCTCAGGAAAGCCAGGGCAACCTCAACACGGTTTTGTACCCGCTCGCGGCGCAGCAGTCCACCGCAAGCTGCAATTCCGCGAGCCCTGCGAACACTTGTGTTTTCTACGATGTAACGGTGGGCACGAACACACAGCCGTGCCTCAAGGGCAGTCCGAATTGCAGCGTCACGAATTCCGGCGACGCGAATGGTGTCCTCACCGGCTATAACGCCGGCACGGGCTACGACGTCGCCACCGGCCTCGGCACCATCAACGCCGCCAACTTGATCAATAGTTTCGATTCCGCCTTCGCGCTCAGCTCTACCGGCCCCACAGTGACGGTAGCCGCCCCCGGTGACTCCGGCACGATGAGCGCAACAATCACCGCGAAGAACAATTTCAGCGGCACAGTCACTTTCAGCTGCTCGGGCCTGCCCAGCGGCGCCACCTGCAGCTTCGACCCGTCATCCGCAACTCTCAGCCCCACAGCCACGACCGCAGTAACAATGCTGACAGTCAACACCACAGCTCCCAGCGCCGCAGCTCCCGCGCGCCGCGAGCCAACTGCGCCCGGACCACTCAATCAAGCAACCGCAGCGACGCTGCTAGCCATTTTCGCCTTCAGCCTCCTCGCGCTGGGCAACACAACCACCAAACGCGTGCGATCCGGCGCATCCTTCGCCCTGCTAATCCTGGGTATGGCCGGCATCATGCTGATGGCCAGCTGCGGTGGCACGAGTAACAACAGTGGCGGCGGCGGCGGCGGCGGCGGCGGTGGCACCAGCGGCGGCACGCCCACTGGTTCCACGACCGCGACAATCGTAGGCACCAGCAGCTCAGCCTCAAGCTCGCTAAACTTCACCCTCGACGTTCAGTAAAGAAGAATTTTGCCGTCACCGTAGGGTCGGGTTTAAGGCGCGAGGTGTGCGTCCCGGAGGTGTCCGCGGGACCCGTCCGTGCGACCCAACGAGTTCGCCAGCCTTTTCTGGGAATGTTGCGGCTTGCCGCCGCCTGTTACAAGGCGAGGCTTGCCTCGCCGAAAGTCCGAAATCACCGCGCGCTATTTTGTGGGAAGCAGACAAACAATCGCGACGGAGCGGCGCGCCCCACGCCTCCCGTGACGCTTGCCTCGCGTGCCTTGATGCCCGCCAGCCAAATCACCCGCCAGCCAACTCCCGACCTAAAACCCAGCCCGCGCCATCAACTTCTGAAAACGCGGCTCCCCGCGCAGCGGATCCAGCCGCGGATCCACTTTCAGCCAACGCAATTCACCGTCGCCGTGCGTCAAGCCTTCCTCCAGCGCATCGATGGCTTTATCTTTCTCGCCCAGCGCCGCAAAAGTCGCCGCCAGAAAACCAGGCCCTGCCTCGGCGACGTCAGGCCCCTTCATACGCCCATCAATCTCGGCGACGACGGCCTGCGCATCGTCCCTGCGACCGGAAGTGGCGTAAGCGTGGCCCAGATAATCGAGATATGCCACGGGGCGCCTGCCCGACAGTTCGATCGTCTTCTGAAATTCCGCAATCGCCTTGGTCCCGTCCCCCTCGGCTTCTTCCGCCAACCCCAGCACCGCGTGCGCTACCATGAAATTTGGATATTGCTCCAGCACCGCCTGGCACTGCGCGGCGGCTCCCGCGAAATCGCGCGCAAAATAAGCCACGTAGCCGCCCGCCGTCGCAATGATCAAAGAGCGCGGGTCCACTTGACGCGCTTCTTGAATCTGCGCCGCGGCTTCCTGGCTGCGGCCCATGGAAGCCAGATACAGCGCGTACCACTGGTGCGCCTGGGGATTATTGTCATCCAACTGGATGGCACGCTGAAATTCCCGCTGCGCCTCCGGGAATTGCGCTTCCCACATGAAGTAGACATAACCCAGTGAAGCGTGTCCCGCAGGCGATGAATCGCGTAGCTGCACCGCCCTCAGCGCCGCAGCCTTCGCCTCCGGAATACCGTCCTGGCTGGTCAGGTAGCCGTAGAAAATCAGTGTGTTGTAAGTATCGGCTAGTCCCGCGTAGGCCTGCGCGAAGCCGGGATCCCTGTCAATCGCGTCCTTGAACTCCCCGACCGCGCGCTTCATGCCGTCCCCGGAACGTGAATTCCAGTCGTAGCGTCCCTTCAAATAATCGCGATAAGCTTCCGGATCAATCGGCCGCGAATTTCGGCTCGCCAGCGCCTGGCGCGCCTGTGGGGTCAAATTCACTTGCACTTCTCCGGCGATGGCCTGCGCCACCTCGCCTTCCAGTTTCACCAGGTCGCCGATCGAGCGGTCATACTCCGATGCCCAGATGTGGGTTTGATCGTCCGCGCGAATCAATTGCGCCGTCACCCGCAGGCCGTCGCCCGTTTTGCGGATGCTGCCCTCCAGAACGTAGTTCACACCCAGTTCGCGCGCGATTTGGTTCACTGGCTTCTCCGTGCCTTTGTACGACATCGCGGAACTGCGTGCGATCACGCCCATCTTGTTGGAATCGAGCTCGCCCAGTTGCGTGATCATCTCCTCGGTGAAGCCGTCGCTGACGTACTCTTCCCCCGGATCGCCCGTCAGATTTTCAAACGGCAGGACCGCGATCATCACCCGCGCTGGAATCGTCGCGCTGCGCATGCGGCTTTGCCGCCACGCCAGGTATCCGCCCGCGGCGCAAACCAATACCAGCAGCGCGAGCATCGCCAGCCAGCCGCGCGAAAGCCGCGCATAAAAACCCCGCGCCTGCAGCGGCTCTTCGCCGAAATCCGCTTCGCGCGCTTCATCTCGCCCTATATCGTCCCCGGCGGATTCATCCGCTCCCTGCGGTCCCGCCGGAACTTGCCGGAACAGTACCATGGGCGGCGGCTCGTGCAGCCGCGCACGTTCTTCGCGGTCGCCATTCTCCACCGGCGCCAAAAACCGGTACCCGCGCCGCGGCACTGTCTCGATGTATCGGGGATGCTCGGCATCATCATTCAATGCTTCGCGCAGTTTGCTCACCGCAGTGTTCAGGCCGGTCTCGAAATCCACGAACGTATCATCCGGCCACAGGTGTTTCCGCAGTTCGTCACGTGTGACCAAAACGCCAGGTTGCGCTGCCAGCGCCTCCAGCACGCGCAAAGGTTTTTCTTGCAGACGGATCTTCGAACCCTGTTTACGCAGTTCTCCCGCGCGGGTATCTACTTCGTACGGACCAAATTTTAGGTTGGGAGCAGGGGAACCCGAAGGCATTCGCCGTCCTCGTTGAACGGATGCGCGGGGAAGCGGCATAGTACCACAACGCCAAACTTCCCAGCCAGTATATCCATAGTGCGATAAGCCGTTTGGTTTGTGGCGCCCACTTCTTAAGATGTAGTTAAGAGTTAAACCAGCCTCCGTACATTGAATCGCTGTAACAATTCTCGCAAACTCCGCACAACCTTACCCGAGGAGCCAGCAGCCGATGCACAGTCAGCCGATTTTTTTTGGCGAAGCAGACTACGAGCGCTGGCTCAGCTCGGCCCTCGAAGCCGAGCGCCGGCGCCTGCAATTGCAGTTGGCGCCGCGCCCGGCGCCAAGCCACGCACGGCCCCCGGCGCCAGTAAACAAAAGCATCTACACGCGGAGAGAAGGAGACACAGAATGATGCGAGCCGCAAGCGCAGTAGCTGCTGAGAAAAGCGAACGCCGCCACAAGCTGACGCGCAGCTGCCTGAGTTGCGGGACGGTGTTTGCGCTCATCTTGCTCTGCGTCTAGGTGACGCGTGCGCAGTCTTCTCCTAATGCCTCAGGCGCTAGACAGGCCAAGGCCCCGCAGCCCTCCTCCGTTGCCGCCGCGCCGCGAAACGCCGAGCAATCGCCTGCGAGCGGCATGAACACCGGCATCAGAGTGCACGGCCACTGGACGATTGACGTGCTCAATCACGACGGCACGCTCGCCAAGCATGTGGAATTTGAGAACGCGCTCACCCTGGTCGGCGCCGAAGCCCTGCCCTGATTCTAGGACGTGCAGCAACCCCGGGCGCGTGGGCCATCGGCTTGGGCTTTAGCGGGGCGGTTAGCAATGTCGGGTCCGGGCCTTGCGCCGAGACCGGGCCCAACACCTTCGGTTTGTTTACTCCGGGCAACGCGCTATTTTCGTCTGCCGGGCATTGGGCCAGCATCCAAGTCAGTGGAGCTTGCTACATCGCGGAAGCGGTCAACGCTGGTGGGGGTTCGCCTGCGGCCTATCCTGGAACGTGTACAGCCGGCTGCTTCCCAAGCCTTAATGTCTCTGTCGTAACCGCCGGGACCAACGTATACCAATACGTGGGAGGTTTTTCGTTTAACACCTACGCGGCACCCCAGAATCAGCTTCAGCTGCAGGGCACCGCGACCGCTGGGAACGACGGAACGATTGATACGGTTGCCACCTTTCTGATGTTGTGCGCCGCCACCAGCGGCTCGAGCGCGATTTCACCTTCCACCTGCGCTACCGGCACCATCGCTACGACCTCCGCAAACAACATGAGTTTTGCAACTGCCGGCGGTGGTGGAAGCGCGTTTGAGGCTTTGGGGCAGGGATCTCCTTACTGGGGCAATTCCATCACCGCAACTTATCTCACTGGATCAAGCGCAACCACCACCCCTCCTGCGCCCATCGGCGTTCTTGCGACGCAAGTGCTGCGCGTGACGGTGCTGCTGAGCTTCTCGTAAATGTCCGGCGGCAAATGAGCTGTCACTAATGGCTTGTCGGAGAAAAAGATTCGAGATTATTCGGACACGCGCTCTGGAAGCGACTGCGGTAATCGCGCTAACCCTGACCTCGGCGGGATCTCTGGTCGCGCAGTCTGCGGCAAATTCCGCCACGGCGCAATCTGCCAAGTACATCGCGCCGCCAGTCGCATCGTCCACAGCAGCCATGAAGACCTCCGCGTCGCCTGCGTCGCCAAAGGGAATGAGCACCGGCATCAAGGTCCACGGCCACTGGATTATCGAGGTGCGCAATCCGGACGGCTCGCTGGTCACCCACCGCGAATTCGAGAACGAAATCCAGGTCTCCGGCGTAGCTACTCTCGCGAGCCTGCTCGCGCGCACGGCAACTCCCGGCGCTTGGGCTATCGGACTGGGAGACCCCGTCAGCCCGCCCTGCGCCACTTCGATGGCCTTTGTGAGTTTTGCGATTTACTACACGGGGGCGGTAAGCCAAGGCTGCTTCATCGGCGAACCGAGCGGAGTCTATGCGGCCCCTTGCGCGGCCGCGAACGGTTGTTCGCCGAACCTGGCCATTTCCACGTTTTCCAACGGCAGCATCGGCATCCCTCCGCATACGGGTCCTGCCTCGGGCTGTCAAACCGCGCCGGCGGGTGCCGACGTCTTGCCCTGCTTGCCGGTAGGTCCGGAGAATCTATTGGGCTTCGAACTTAAGGGATACGCCGTCGCACAGCAAGCGGGGCAAGTGACCCTGGTGGAGACGACCCTCATGGGTTGTGGTCCAGCGACCGCGCCGGGCACTTGCTCCACAACTACGTCACCGGGCGTTACCTCCAACGAAACTTTTTCAGCTGCCGCGGGGGGTTATGCGAGTGGTCTTTTCGTTACGAACTTTGGCAGCGTTTTTACGGGGACTTTCGTGCCCGGCAGCCCGATTCAGGTGGGCAGCGGACAAGCCGTGAATGCCACCGTGCAGATCAGTTTCCAGTAGGTGAAGCAAGGAGATTTGGTAGTGACGGCGACGAGCGACGCATGAATCAAGACGCGGTGAAGCAGCGCGACGCGGAGCAGAGTCGCGAGTGAGCGGCTGACCTGCCGCGAATTCTGGCTGTGAAGGAGCGAGCATGAGCGAGCACGTCGAGAACGGCAAGTTTGCTGCCGCGACGCGGCGCGCTTTGTCGGCGCTCGCGACGCTTGCGCTGATTTTAGCTGGCGCTGCGGCCACGCGCGCGCAATTGGCGTCGAGTTCCACGGCGGTGCAATCCGCCAAGAGCGCTGCGGCATCGCCCGCATCTGCGAGCGCCACGGCAACAGCCGCGCCGAATCCCGCGGCGCCGCAAGGCCCTTCAGGCGGGTTAACCACCGGCGTCCAAATCCACGGCCACTGGAAAATCGTGGTCCGCAATCCAGACGGCACCGTCGCCACCCGGCGGGACTTCGAAAACTCGATCACTTTCAACGGCGCGTACCTGCTGCAGAACATCCTCGGCGGGAACATGACGCCAGGCGCGTGGGCGATCGGGATGGGGGCACAATTGTCTGGCAACACCGGGCCGTGCGCTGGCATTTCGCTAAATATCGCTAATAACATCGTCCCGACCCCAGTTTCGAGCGGGAACTGCTATATCGCAGAACCATCTGGCGTTTACGGAGATGCCGCTCTCCAGGGGTCACAGTGCAACCCAGCCAATAGCTGCTCGCCGAATCTCGTTCGGCAGCAGTTGCCCTTCCAGGTCACGACTCAGACTTTGACGGGTCCAGGGGGAGTTTCTCTGATCAGCCAAAGCGTGAGCAGCAGCGGCTTCGAACTGAACGGAACGGCCACCGCTACCGCAGGCGGGACGATTGACACTGTGACGACGCTCCTCATGGTATGCAATTGGATTCAAGTTGGTTTCCAAGGCAGCGGGACGATTACCAACCAACCCCTCACTACTGTGTCCAGTATTGACCCCAATACCTGCTCTTATCCTCCCGTTGGGGGCCTGGCATTCAAGGGTTATCCAGTCGGCATTTCGCGGGATTTCGGAACCGTGTTCACTTCTGCAATTCTGAATGGCGCCAGCGCCACCTCGACGCCACCCGCGCCGGTCCAGGTAATCGCGAACCAAACAATTCAAGTAACGGTGGTTTTCACGTTCAATTAGCGCGACCGGGCGCACGCAGCGCGCGTCGGCCATTTGCGCGCGTAAGGAAGTTGGACGCGGCACAACAAGGAGAAGCAGGCAGTGAGCAGACACCAGCACGGGAGCGCGGCATGAAACGAGCAAGCAGCTTTGCAGCGCCCGGCCTCCCCAGCTTTCTGCTGCTCACTCTGGCTCTTGCATTCCCGCAGATTTCGCGCGCGCAGACCACCGCGCCGGTGCAACCTCCCGGTTCCGTATTAAACGCGGGCGTTGTATACGGCGTCGCCAGCGGCACTTCCAACGTGGGAACCGGCAAAGCCGCAGGCGGTTACTTCGGCAATACCAGTGGCGGCGTAAAACTCTTCGACGTTGCCGTCACCAACTCCACCGGCTACGGAGGAGAACTATACGTCTTCCCCGGCAATGGCGACGGCAGTTTCGGCGCGCCGGTCATCACCAGCGGCTTGTCGGTCAACGATGGGCTCAACGTTGTGCTAGCCGGCCCGGTGTTTAATCCGGCCAGCGTGGATTTGGTGGTCACGGACGATTCTAGCGACCTGTATGTGATGGAGGGCAACGGCGACGGCGGCTTCGGAAGTCCCGTGAAACTCGCCGTGACGGCCTCTTCACTGAGCGCGTATCTAAATTCCAACGGCACACTCAATCTGGTCGTCAGCAGCTACACGTTCAACGAGTCCGGTGTCGGAACGTCTTTGGCAACAATACTGGTGAACGGCGGATCGGGAACGTTCTCGGCGACCAATGTGCCTGTGCCGGTGCCCAGTTCCACGGCGTACATTACCGGAGCCTACGTCTTGAACGTTGGCGGCTACACCGCCGTCCTGCAGATTTACGCCAACGGCACGGCGGGCCTCTCGCAATCGGTGAACGGCGTATTCCAGCCGCCCGTTTCGCTGGGAACCCTGGGCACAAATATCACCTTCATCCTGCCGGCTTCGCTTTCGACCTTCACCTCGGGCGTCAATAGCTACCTCACCGGAATCGTCACGATAGCAAACTCTCCCACCGCCGCGGTCTGGCCGATAACCACGAGCTCCGCGGGAATTTCGATAAGCTCCCCGCCCGCACTTTTCCCGATCCCATCAAACGATACGGTCTCGGTCTCCGCAGCCGACGTGGATGGCGACGGAAACCCGGACTTGATCGTTCTTGGCGGGGGCGAATTTTCCACCACGCAAACGGTGAATTTATTCCTGAGCAATTCGGGGTTTTCGCCTGCGGTCGCGCAGGCCAAGCCCAACGAAATCATCGGACCAGGCGTCTACGGCATCCAGGCGATTGTGGGGGATGCCAATGGCGATGGAAAAAACGACCTGATCCTGTACCAGCCGAGCCAGGGTTTGACCGTCATGCTGAACCAAGGCAACGGCGTTTTATTGGCGCCCACCACTCTGCCCGCGGGCGATCGGCCAGTAGCGATCGCCAACGCGGATTTTAACGGCGACGGGCAGGATGACCTCGCTGTCGTAAACGGCCTGAATACCACAAGCAATCACAGCGACAACACCCTGTCCGTAATGCTGAGCGAATCGCCTGGAGTGTACGGCTCGCAGTCGGTATACATCGTGGGCACCGATCCCATTGCAGTAACCACCGCGAACGTAAACGGCTACGAGAGCATTTTCGTTTTAAGCCAAGCTGATACCACCGGAAACTCCAACGATCCCGTGGTTGCTTTCCTGCAAGGCAATGGCAGCGGCGCATTCCCCGCAACGACGACGTTTTTTTCCACCGGCACCGCCAGTGGCGCGCAGCCTTTGGCGATCGCCGCAGGAACTTTCGACACGTCGGGAAATCCAACCGTGGCAGTCGCGAATAGCGATGGCACGATCAACCTCTTCACCTATAGCGGGGGCACATTTGTGCCGTCCACGGTGACGCCGAAGCTGTCGGTCAGTGGCGCTCCAGCCTACGGTTTGAGCCTGTCGTCGTTGGCGGTGGGCAACTTGGACGGCAGCATGGATTTGATCGCAACGCAGCGCGGCTCTTGTGGCTACAACCCCTCGGGCCTGAATACGATCAATGGTGGCACGGTTGTAATTTGGCACGGCAACGGTGACGGCACATTCAAAGCTCCGGTTTACGTCCCCTCCACCGAGAAGAACTCCGATCCGGCGTTTGTCACTCTCGGTATTTTTGCAAGCATGGCGCTGCCGAGCATGTTGGTTGTGGACGGTGCGGGCCCTGGCTGTCCTGTCGCCAGCGGCGTCGGGCCGTATCCGATACTTTTCACCAACAATGGCAGCTTGAGCTTCACCGAAACGGATTTCAGGCCGAGCCCGCTGCTCACGAACGGCTCGACCGCCACCTTCGTGCCTCTGAAGGCCGCGGTCGCGGACGTCAAGGACGGCGACGGCGCGAACGATATCATCCTTTCGGAAGACGGATTGGTGATGGCGTTGCTGAACAATGGCAGCGGAGGCTTCAGCCCCACGTCCCCCGCGCCTGTGATCAATTTAGGCAGCTCGGACACAGCAGCTTTAGTTGGCGGCTCGTTCTTCGGACCCGGTGTTCACGACGTGGGCATCGCCAGCCTCGCCGGTGCCGCGCTTATCAAGGGAATTCCCGGTTCGTCCGCCAACTCCGGGCCGGTCGCGACCACCGTCACCCTCGCTTTCTCGCCCGTCAGTCCCATCGCCTTCGGTACGCCCGAGATTCTAACGGCCACGGTAACCACCGCTTCCGGCAATGTGGGTTCGGAGGGGCTGGTCACTTTCATGGACGGATCCGTCTCGTTGGGCACCGTGCCGCCCGTCGGCGGAATTGCGACGTTGCCCACCAGCAGCCTCGCGGTCGGCACGCACCTCATCACTGCGAATTATGCCGACACTGCGAACGAATTCACTTCCAACAGCTCAGGGCCGTATTTGTTCGTGGTGTTGCCGTTGATCTCGACGTTCTCGCTCAGCCCAACCAGCGTCACCGGCGGCACCGGCGTTACCGCAACCGTGACGCTCGACGGCCCCGCCCCCGCCGGAGGAGCCGTGGTCACGCTCTCGAGCAGCTCCGCATCAGCCACCGTGCCGCCCACCTTCACGATCGCGTCCGGAACTTCAGGAACTTTCTCGGTCAACACCATCGCCGTGACCTCCCCGGTACAAGTGACGATCACCGCTTTCTACGACGGCATCTCTGCCAGCGCGACGCTCACCATCAACCCCGCCGCCGTGCCTCCTCCGCTCACCCTTCCTACCATTGTCGAAAATATTCACACCACGGATTCACTTGGCAGCAACAGCACACTGATTTCCGCCACCGTAATTTCTCCGATCGTGGAAAACATCACCACTACCGACTCCCTCGGGAGCAACAGCACTCTGATTTCGGCCACGGTCATCGCACCGATCACCGAAACGATTACCACGACGGACATGCCGTCGGCCTTTGTAGCCAACATCACGATTCAGGTTTCTTCGGTAACCGCGGCCTTGATCACCACGCCGCCTCCCGACTACTACCAGGTCACCGTCACGGTCGCCAACACGGGCAACGTGACGGCCAGCAACGTGAGCATCAACGGCGCGGCGCTCGGCGGAGTCGCGGTCTCTAGCTACGTGGGCGGCGGCTTGCCGCCGCTTTGGTTGGCGCGAGGCTCGCCTCGCGTGCCGTGATCGAAGTGAATTACCTACTTGCAGGATTTTCGCAGAGCGTGTGCGCCCAACCTACGGCAAAGTCCCATGCCCCAAGTGCCCAGAACCAAACCGCGTCCCCGAAGCAGGCGCTGACGGCGACCCCGCAGGCTCCGTACTCTGCGTCGCAGCCGCACCCGCCGCCCCAACTCCGGCATTCTTCCGCGCCAGCGAAGCCGAACCCGCCGCATGCAACTCCACCGTCATCGCCCAATCCCGCTTGAATTCGATCATCGTCTCGCGGCTATGCTTCGGGCTGTTCAATTCGGCTTCCACGCGCGCCAACAAAATCTGATACGCAATCTGCGCGTCGGAATCTGTCGCGAAAATATTGCTGGCGCTCAATCCCACGCGTCCCGCCGGCTGCGAATCCGTCCAGTTGATCCACAAGGCGCCATTAGCGTCCACCGAAAGCTTCCCGGCCGCGCCCAGCCGCTTGAACACATGCTTCAAATATCCGCGGTTCGGAATCAATTCGTCGTGGATCGCCTGTTCCACAATGTCGTTGAACTGGTCGCGATAATCCTTCCACTCATCCTTGCTGCCGACAATGGAATCATCCGCGAGCCGTTGCTCCGCCTCCAGCTGCTGCACGCTCACCGTATACCCGCGTGGCGCGGCGCCGGTGCCAGCGGAGTCGTCATCGGCTCCGAGCGCCTCCATCGATGGATGCGCCTCAAACTGATGTTCGGGATTGAAGCGCCCTGTGATCATGTACGAAGCCGTCACGATCGGCACGCTCTGCCACGCAAACACCGCCAGCGGTATCACCAGTTTCTTCGAATGATAAAGTTGCTCGGTCCCGCTGCGGCATTCGCTGCTGCGCTTGATCGTCCCCGGCACCTGGGAGAAATGCAGCACGCGCAAATCAAGCTCGGGATGCTCCTGCGCGTAGTGCGTGAAAGTTCGCGCCGCCGCTTTCGGGCTGGCCATGAAAAAATCATTGATGTAATCCGGCTTCACCGAATGTGGGTAATAAATATCCAGCACGCGCCGGGTGAAATCCGCGCAATTGTTCGTCATGCCGTTGAAGTGATTCACGTTCGGCAGGGAATTGAATTCCGCGATCAGCGCGCGATCCCGCTCCACCGTCGTTTTCACCACGAACATGTACAAGCTGCGCTCGAGAGTCGCTGCCACCATCTCGCGCCACTCCGCGCTATTGCTCTTCAGGCATTTTTCGCTGGTGCACATCTGCGCCAGATAATTCTCGCGGTAGCGCTCTTCCAGCAGCGCTTTGATCGCCTTCGAACTCACCAACGGGCGATTGCTCGGATCTTCCACGCCATACAAATAAATGCTCAGCGGCACGATGTTCCACTCATACGGCTGGTCCTCGCCCAGCGTCGTGTAATTGCTCAGCACCGAACCCTGTTCGCCCGGCCGGCACAAACGCATTTTCACCGGCGAATTGTCCGGGCAAATGTTCGAAAGATAGATGGCGCTGTGCCCCGAGCCGGTGATGCGCGCCACACTCGTATCCAGCGATTCGTTCAACACCACGCCCGCATCCGCCGAAGCGCCCGGCGCCAACAGCAGGCGTGCCGGAGCAAGCGCCAGCACACAAATAATCAGAAAGCGCTGAATTCGAGCGCGCGAAGCGGCGCGAAGAAGCAACGAATTGTGGAGTAAGCGCGCGGAAGTCTCCGCGCAATAATTCCGGGTGGGCCCTTCTGCCAGATGCACCTGTATCCGTCCCAGCAAGTAGTTCCTCCAAACCGTGGTCTATATAACTGGCGAAAACTACCGCAGGGCCGATGGGCTTGCCGGGCGGAGCCATGTACCTAAAACACCAAAAAGCGCCAAAAGTTGCGTCAGCCAACGGTCGCATCTATTGAACAATCAGCCAGTTAAACAGACGCAGCTCTCCGCGCACTTCGTGGCGCGCATCACGTCTTATTCCTAGCGGCGGCAACCGGAACGACTGGGGCAGAAGAACGAGGACCGGGAACGTTGCTTCGCGAAAATTATGAAGCGAAGCCGCTACATACGAATCACCCAATTATACTATTTCGTGCCGCGGATCGCGACCGCCAATTTCTTCTTTCGCGCTCAATCGTTCGGCGCTCTGTCGCGCTCACAACTTACAAGCCTATAGTATCAATCTGACCCCGCAATACACCTTTCACCCGATTCTTGCGCCGTATCAGAAATGCAAAATTGTGAACGTAGCGCAAGTCCGCGGAACGCTTCTTCGCCGCGGAACGCTCCCAGCGAGGGGAAGCGCCCGCATCATGCGTGATGCGCCATGCCGGCGGGAGGCGCGTTTGGCGGAGCATCGGCGACCAGGCGAATTCGCCGCAGTTTGCAGTTTTCACGGTGTGCGGAAAAAGTGAAGTGGATGTCATCCCGAGCGCAGCGAGGGATCTGCTTTTCGCTGAAAACCCCGCGAACAAGCAGAGGCCTCGGCAGAAGCGCCTTCGGAATGGCGGCGCGCCGCGTTTGACCGTAAACCGTTCAATTCGCAGCAAGCGTTAAGACAAAAAATTAGAATTCTCCGGAGGGTCCCATGCAACAACAAGCTTTGCGAGATCTTTACATTGACGAACTCAGAGACATTTACAACGCCGAAACACAAATGGTGAAGGCCCTGCCGAAAATGGCAAAGGCCGCCACTTCCGAAGAACTTCGCTCCGGCTTCGAAGAGCACCTCGAACAAACCCGCGGCCACGTCTCGCGCCTCGAACAAATATTCGAAGCGCTCGACGAAAAGCCTACCGGCAAGAAATGCGCAGGCATGGAAGGCCTGGTGAAAGAAGGCAGCGAAATGATCGGTGATGATTTCGAAGGGGAAGTGAAGGATGCGGGCCTCATCGGCGCCGCGCAGCGCGTCGAGCACTACGAAATCGCCGCCTACGGCACCGTCCGCGCCTTCGCCCAAATCCTCAACGAACGCCAGGCGGTGGACCTGCTCACCGAAACGCTCGAAGAGGAAAAAGAAACCGACAAGAAGCTGACCCAACTAGCCGGCGAAATCAACGTAGAAGCCAACGAGCGCGGCCAAGCCTCCGAAGAAGAAGGCAACGGCGGCCGCCGCAAGAGCAAATCCGCTCACGCGTAAACGCTGCAAGCTGAAACGGGGCAGAGGTTTTGTAGCGGCGCACTTTAGTGCGCCATGGCAGTCGCGGCACAAAACGATGGCGGTCTGAAAACCGCCGCTACAAAACCCAATTCGCCCCCGCGACGCTTACGTCTCAGTCCCGCACGTACTTCGCCGCAAAAGGAAAGCGGGTGTCATCCCGAGCGCAGCGAGGGATCTGCTTTTCGCCGGTCCGTGCACAATCCCACAGCCGGGTCACGCCTTTGTAACGGCAGCGGCCCCAAACGCAATCTCCCGCCGCGCCGCAGCACTCTCCGCCCCCGCCTCCAAAACGCGCATCACCAAAACGCCATACTCCGCCGGCGCCGGATTCGCCGCCCCGCGCAAAATCGTCTCGCGCACCGCTTCGTAATATCCCGGATAGTATCCCGGCAAAGTCGGCACAGCCGCGCTCGATTCCACATCTTCCTCGCGCGTGATCAGGTCGCCATCCCGCGGATCCACTCCCCAATCCGCGCCTCCAGGACGCACCCCGCGCTTCAAAGCCTCCTCCTGCGTATCCATTCCGTACTTGATGTAACTCGCCGCTCGCCCATGCACGATAAAACGCGGCAAGTCGCCGCGCACAAGCGAACTCGCATGCAGAATCACGCGCGCCCGGCCGTAACGAAACGTCACATTAAAATAATCCACCGTCTGCGCACCCTCGCGCTGCATCTCCAAGTCCGCGTGAATTCCTTCCGGTACCCCAAAAAGTTGCAAAGCCTGATCCACCAGGTGCGGCCCCAGGTCGTACCAGATCCCGCTCGCCGGCCCCGGCTGTTCGCGCCAGCGTTTTCGCACCAAAGGCCGGTAACGGTCGTAATGCGATTCGAAATGCGTCACCTCGCCCAATCTCGCTTCGGCGATCAGTGCGCGCAAAGTAAGAAAATCTCCATCCCACCGCCGATTCTGAAACACAGCCAGCACCCGCCCCGATTTTTTCGCCGACGCAGCCAATTCGGTAGCTTCGGCAACGGTGGTTGTAAAAGGCTTGTCCACCACCACATTCTTGCCCGCCGCCAGGGTACGCTGCGCAAGATCGAAATGCGAATCATTCGGCGTGGCCACCACAATCAAATCAATATCAGGATGCGCGAAAGCATCGGCAGGGGTAGCCAGCACCGCAACGTCGGGCCAATCCTGCTTCACCACGTCGGGCTTGCTGGAAACAATGTGCGAAAGCCGCAATCCGCGAACGCTAGAAATCAGCGGCGTATGAAACACCTTAGCCGCCATCCCGTACCCAATCACCGCAACATTCAGCAATTTCGATTCGGAAGAAAGTTGAGCAGGCGCCAAGCGATTCCCTCCGGAAGCCAAACGAGTTTTCCATCCCGAAAAGAGAAAAGCAAGCCAGCAGAAAAAAACACCGAAAGTGGGAAGGCAGTCGAACGCGCAAGAGCAGTTTCTGGGAGTGCGGAAGCTTGCTTCCGCTTGCGCAAGGCGAGGCTTGCCTCGCCGAAAGTAAGCGTCATCGCCAAGTATCGCGCGAAGCCGGGAACCAAGCAGCGGCATCGCGTCACGCGGCACGAATCGCACTGGATTTTGTAGCGGCGCACTTTAGTGCGGCATCGTCGTAGCAGCCCAAAACAATGGCGGTCTAAAGACCGCCGCTACAAAACCTCAACACCAAAGTATTAGCGCCGCACCTCATCTACTCCACCACGAATTTCACAGCACTAATCGCCGTCAGATCCCCCGGCCCTTCGCTAGCCTGCATCTCCAGCAAATATTCACCCTTGTCCAACTTCTCCAGCGGCAACTTGAACGCCACAGGAATCACCGGGCTCCCTTTCTGCACATAACTCGTCACGTCCACCGCCGCCGCTCCCACCAAAGGCTTCCCGCTCTTCGGATCCATCACCATATAAGTGAACTTCACCGTCGGCGGATTCGGCTCGGTCAAGCGCGGCACATAAATCTGCGTGTACAAAGCCGCTTTCTCGGATTTCTTGAAGCGGTTGCTGCCCGATGGGGTGAACTCGAAATCCTTCACCACCAGCGGTGTTCGGTCGGCCAGCAAGTCCGCATCCAGCGCGCCACCCAGTTCAGCAACAGGCCCGAATTCATCGCTCAAAGCCACTCCGCTCAAGCTGAATCTCTTTCCATCATATGGATCGATCGCCAGTCCCGTCTGATAACTCGCGAATTTCTGACTGCCGCCGCTCAGCACCACGCTCAAGCGATACTGCCCCGGCGCGATCAAAAACTGATTCTCGTAGTGCATTGGCGATTTCAAAAATTTTTCCCACTCGCCCTTTTCCATATCCAACGTAACTTCATCGCTGAACCGCGACGCCACCGTCCCGTCCGCGCGGTAAGCGATCCCCAGCACATTCAAGTCCGCGTGGTATTTTCCTTTCGCCTTGTCGAATTCAATCGACGAAGGCGGCACGTCCATCGCCAGATGCACCTTCGCTTCGTTCGCCGCCGTGTAAAAGTATGGCGTCTCCAGCGAACCCGGATTCGCAGCCGCCCCAGCCGCCGCTGCGCCACCACCACCCGCCGCGCCCGCTACGGATGCCCGAGTCTCCAGCTCTTTCTCGATCGGTTTTCCCTCCAGCGGGTCAGCCGGCGCCGAATTGCAGAATCCGCTTCGCGCGCGCACATTCGTTCCGCCGCGCTCTACCGTGACCTTCAGCGTATGGCAGCTTCCGTCGGGCGAATTAGGAGGCGTGTAGCCGAGCAAATAGTATTCGCTCTGCTCCCGCGCGATTTTTTCCAGGCCCGGCAGCAGGTCGTTCGTATTCAGAATCGGAAACCCGCCGGTGCCGCTGGCCAGGGCGTACATTACTTGCTGGTTAGTAGTCGAAGAGGCCGGAAATTGCGGAACAATCTGCCGCGCCTGATTGTAGTTCGGGTTTCCGTAGTAACCGCCCGTTCGCGTGCCGCCGCCTCCCGTCCCGCCGTGTCCGCCGCCGGAACCGCCCGTCCCGCCGGTGCCGCCATGACCGCCACCCGTCCCGCCGCCTCCAGTTCCGCCCCCTCCCGTTCCACCTCCACCACCGCCATGTCCTCCGCCACCACCACCGCCGCCATGCTGCGCGGCAAGCACTAGCGAAGCGCCTGCGCCCGGATGATACGCAGCGAGTTGCAATCCAGCGCCAACGGACGCCGAAGCATTCGCGGCACCCGCCGCACGCGGAGCGCCGCCGCGCCGAAGCTGCGTGATCGGCGCGACCAAGCCGCGCACATCCATCGGATAGATCGCCACGTTCGCCTTGTTGCAAGCGTCAATCGTCGCCGTCAATTCCGAATAACGCTCCGCACTGAGCTCAAAGCCGGCCGTAAACAGAATCAAACTCTTCCGCCCCGGAATCGCCGCGAGGTTTTTCGCCAGTTGCCGGATCGAAAGCAGCAGCGTGTACGCTCCAAAATCGCCTTCCGCATTGCCGCCCAGGCTCGCGAAGCTGCTTTGCGGCAACCCCATCGTCGGCGCGGAGGTGTTGGCCGCGCTCGCGTTGGTCGAGATATTCGAATTGGCAATTCCGGATACCGCTTGTTTCAACCGCGCGGCATCCGTCGTGAAATTCTGCACGATCTGCAGCGTGCCGCCGAAATTCATCACCGCCATCACCCGGTCCGGCCCCGCGTAAGCGTCGATAAATTTGCCCGCCGCCGCGCGCGCCCGCGGCTGATCGCTCAAATCCATCGACGAATTATCGAAGAACACCACCATGTAATGCCGTTGCGCCTCGATCGGCCCATTCGGCGCTGCGCCAAAAGAAAACGTATTGATGGTTTGTTCTTTTTCGTCTTCGTACAGGTGAAAATCCTTGTTCGTTAGATCCTGAATGTAATTGCCCTTTTTGTCGGTCACCACTACGTCCACGCGCACCTCGCGTGTCTCCGCCTTGATAGCAGGTCCAGGAGGCGTTTGCGATTGCTGCGCAGCGGCGGAAGAAGGTTGTTGGCCAGCGGCTGCAGACGTTCCCTGTGCGGCAGGAGCAGGCGCTGAAGCAGGAGCTGGCGCGGGAGCAGCCACAGCCGGAGCAGTTCCTTGCTGTTGCGGCGGAGGAGCTGGCGTCTGCGCTGCCGGCGCGCTAGAAGACTGCTGCGCTCGCACAGTCCCCGGCGCGTCCGATATGTACCAGCCAAGACCCACAGCAGCGAAAGCGAGCAGCAGAATCGGAACGATATGTAGAACGCTGCGATTGATCATGTGTCACCTTCCCACAGGAAACGTAGCCAATCAAAGTATCCAAGAATCCCAGCGGACGCGAAAAGTTCCGCGCGCCAGTCCACCAGGCTTACGGAATCTCCACCACTCCATTGCGCGCCGAAAGCTGCGCAGCCTTCGAATCGCGCACCACCAAACGCACCATATACCCGCCCGGCTTCACATCAAAATTCGTCTTCAGCGTGACGCCTGTCTGATCCAATCTCTCCAGCGTCGTATCCTTCAAACGCATCTCCAAAGTCTTCTGCTCGCCCGAAATAAAATTTCCGTTGCGATCGAAAAGCCCAGCCACGACCGTCAAATCATCCCAATTGCGCCCCTCGGACTTTTCAAAGTGCAATTTCGTCAAGTCCACGTGCGCCAGCACCGAAAGCTTCGCGTTCATTTCATCCACTTTGTAATATTGCAAATGAAGTTGTATTGGAAACCCCTCCTGCTCTTCCTGAGAAAAAAGTGCGTCCTCGATATCCTGCTTGGCCATTTCCTCCGGCGTCTGCCCGCGTTTGGGCGCAAAAAAACCGCGCCGCGCCTGCACCGTATATTTTTCCTTGGTCAAAACCTTCACGCTCAAAGTATGAAACTTGCCGTCATTCTTCAAATTATCCGGCACGATCGCCAGCAGATAGGAAACTTCCGGCTCCGCCGCCGTCGTGCGAAACCCGGCATCCAAATCATTATTATTCCGAAAATAAAATCCGCCCGTGCTGTACGCCAGATCCGACAGCACCTCCGACTGCACGCGCTGCTCGTCCAGGCGGTATTGCAGCGACATTCCCGCGGTCTGAGCGTTCGCACGCACCGGCGGAGGCTGCGTGATGTCGCCGATCGGATCCACGGTGTAAAGCCCCCGCGCGTCCAGCGTGTTGATGAACACATTCGAGTGATTCGCCTTGTCGATCAGTTGCGACACTTCGTACTCATAAGTGGGCGTCAGAAATCCCGGCGAAATCAGCACAATGCTGCGCTGCCCGGGCAGCGCCGCAATGCGCCGCACCACTTCCTCCAGCCGCCGCACCGAATATTGCGTGTTGATGTCCCCCGCTTGCAGCACAATCGGTACCGTGCTGGCGACCAGCGACGCCGCCTCCGCCGCTTGCATTTGCGCGCTCGGCGCTCCCGCGGAACAAGCCAGCGCATCCGCAGTCGCGGCGGAGGCTGCCTGCTGATCGTTCTTGTTCTGGATCAAATCGGCCTGGTAGTACGTAATCTGCAGGCAGTCATGCTCGTTCTTGGGATCATAAGCGCCCACGGGATTGGGAATCAAAGTCTTGATTGCCGCGCGGATTTTCTCGTGGTCGTCGGTGAAATCCACCTGGAAGCGCCCGGAAATATTGAATATCGCGAGCCGCTCGCTCGGTTTCACTTGCGTATCGATAAATTTCAGCGCCGCCACTTTCGCGCGGCTCAAGTCTCCGACCTCGAGGTGTGAATCGTCGAACAGCAGCGCGACGAATCGCGTAGGCAAAGCCAACTTGCCGTCCGTTGCCTTTCCGGACGCCGCAGCATCCGGCGCAGCACCCGATATCGCGTAGGACGTCGAATCCGGCGGCAACGGAATCGCTTCGCCCCGCGCCACCTGGCCCGCCGCCGATGCCGGCGTCTCCACCGAAAAATGTGTGATGAATTGGACTTTGCCGTCCTGCTTCACCTGAAAATCTTCCTTGCGCAGGTTTTCCACGGCGTTGCCGCTCGAGTCATGCACCACCACGCGAATCGGCACCAAATTGACGTGCGATTCCAAAGGAACCTGCGAAGTCCGCGTATTCATTTCCGGCGTGGAAGCGGAAGCAGCCGAAGGGGCTGAAGCCGCAGAAGCAGGCGCAGCAGATGAAGACTGCGCTGCGCTCGATGGCGCGCTGCCGGATGTCGGTGCAGGGGACTGCGCACCAGAGGATTGAGTCGCAGATGATTGTTGTGACGATGCCGGCGTTGCCGAAGATTGAGTCGCGGAGGATTGCGCTGCCGAAGCTGGCGCTGGTGACGCGGAAGGCGAAGCAGTAGCAGCCGGCGTGGGAGGATTCTGCGCGCCGGATGATTGCGCGAAACACGCCGGGGCGCAAAACGCCATCGCACAACCTAGCAGAACGACCCATCCCGCGGCCATTCTACCCGGCAAGCGCTCAGCCGCAAGAGTCTCCATCGGGCACCCCAACCGCGCCGCCTCTATCCGGAACCCGCGTGTCTCGGCGAAATTACACGTCAGTCAACGTACCCGAAGTCTACTCGCCCCCCGCACCCCCGTCAATCACGCTACGTCTCGGCAGGGGTCGCATTTGCAGTTGACCTTGTAGCGGCGCACTTCAGTGCGCCACCGACGTTGCCTCACGCAACGATGGCGGTCTAAAGACCGCCGCTACAACCCCGGGTTTTCATTTTGCCGCAGCTAGAACGTTACTCAAATCGCCTGGGCGTGTGGCACTTTCAACGTCTTCGCAAACTCGCTCAGTTCTCTTCCTCGCGCCTCCAGAGTATCCCACTGCCCGAGGACGCAGCCGCACTTGGGACAAAGCATCAGGTACACCATTACGCCGTT
The DNA here is from genome assembly GCA_963804625.1 of uncultured Acidobacteriota bacterium. Taxonomy (GTDB): domain Bacteria; phylum Acidobacteriota; class Terriglobia; order Acidiferrales; family UBA7541; genus Palsa-295. The sequence goes on from CAWDRJ010000009.1 coordinate 154,981, forward strand.
CGCTTGCGCTCCGAAACCAAAATTCGGCGGCACTTTGCACGTCGCGCAAACAAATACTAGCGTTCCATTCCGCGCCTTCATTCCAGATAAATGATGTTCGATCACAACACACCCCTACCGCTAGTCGTACCACCAGCCTCCCAAATGCGTCAAGCCGAACCGCCACAGGGTAGTGGGGGCTACTTTGAATTTGGCCATCGTCGAATCGCGACGAGCGACCAAATAGCCTCCACTAGCCCAAACGGCCATGCACCCTGAAGAAAGCCGTACGTCGAGCCTAAGAGGCAAGCTCCCGCAAACGCCAAAATATACCAGCGGCTGCGGCTCTCCAGGGCGTAGGTGACTAGCATTGCAGTCACGGCAAACAGGCCAAACAGCGTCAGCCTAGTCATGCTGCGCTACGGATAGCTCACCACGGTCACCGGCGTATCCGGGTTCGCGATCGTGGACGACCCACCCGTATTGTTGATCACGTTCTGGATGCCTCCGGACCCGGCTGTCGAAAGGAAAATTGTCAAAAGGTCCTGCATGCTCCCCGCCGGCAACGTCGCAGGAACCTCAAACGCGTTCGCCGCAAAGATCTGCACGCCCTGGTTGAAGAAGCTGTAGCTCCCCAGTCCATATCCGTGGAAGCTGCTCACATTATTAGTCACCTTGAAAGCCGCCCACCCATTCACGCCGGGAGCCTCCATCCACGCCGCCTGGCTTGGCGGATCGTACGGCATCTCGTTCTGGAAGAAAATATCCGTGCCGCCGTTTCCGTTCCAGATCACCTCGTATTTCTGATAATGCTCGACGAAAAGCCCATACGCCGTCACGCCATCGCCATTCACCACGAGGCCCGTATCGCCCGTGTTGTCCGTCCAGCCGACGCCATTGCCATGGTCCGCCCGCCATGCCCATATGTCGTCGAGAATGGCGTCGTTGCTGTTGACCAGCAAACTGAGCGTCGCCTTGCCCGCCTGCGCTCCTCCAATTCGGAAGAACACATCCTGAATCGCCGACGGGTCGGCCGCCGCGCCATCATCAAAAAGGAATGAAAGTGGACTGCCGAAATCGAGCAGCACCGCAGAATTCTTCGGCCCCGCGTCGAAAATCATCCCAGAAAGCAAATCACCTTTCGATCCGAGCACAATCATGGACGGATTGCCGTTTTGTGGGATCAAGGTTGGGAAGCCGATACCAAGCACCACCGTATCGGGATAAGGAACCACGATCGCGCTGTTCGGGTTATAAACACCGGGCGTCAGAATGAGGTTTTTGCCAAGAAGTAGCGCTAGATTGATCTTCTCTGCAGTGTCCCCAGGCTGCGCAATGTAAAATTTCTCGATGGGGATGGACGAACCCGGCGTCGCGCCGCCCGCCCATGAAGTCCCCGACGAATTCCGCTGCACCGCCGGCACAAACACGTTGTAGTTCCCGTTGGCATCCACATACAAATACGGTTCCTCGCGCGTCACCGGACTGGTTGCCAAGGTGGTGTAAGGCCCGCTGCAAGGCGACACCTCAGGGAAACACTGCGCTGGCGCGCCGACGACTCCCGAAAACACCTGGTTCCATACGCCGTTGGTCCAGCCGTCAATATTGCTGTTCCGTGTGATCCACTGTTGTTGCGTCGCATTAATAATGGCTCCGCCAGTGAACGCTGAATCCGCGATGAACCCGCCGCTCGCGAATCCCGGACCGCTGCAATAATCAAAAAGGAACAGGTTCCCGTTCATCTGGACTCGCCGGATCGGCGCAGCCTGCGACACCGCCCAGAACTCCGCGCTCGAAGTGCAAGCTGAAATCGTGGTCACGTTGATGGTCAGGTTCGACAACGACCGCCAGAAGTTATCGGAGGCGATGCAGTTGCCGGCCCCGAAGCATTGGTTCGATACATTGATCGCTCCGTTGATCGTCACGTCGCTCGGCGAGGCGCCCAACCCCGCGACGGTAGTGTAGTAGCCCACCTGAAAGATGAGAGGAGAAGTGCTCGATCCATACGTCCCCGGCTCGAACAACAATGCATACCGTTGCGTCCCAAACTGGTTGGAAATCTGCTCGGTTGCCACCGCGTCCACGGTAGCCTGAATCGCGCTCAACGACATGCTGGGATCAAAGACGTAAACGTTAGGGCCAAAGTTTGGCGCCCCGGCCGCGGCCGTGAGCCCGACGACCGGCCCCGCGGCAACGATGGCGAAAATCAATAACGCGACGTATACAAGAAATGTACGCATATATAAGTTTCCTCCTAGGAGCATCCCAACCGGCGGATGCCACATTCATACGCGCCGTAATACGCCTCGGCATTGCCCGTGTCAAAGACTTTTTCAGCGCGTCCAGAGGCGCTGCGGTAACATTGGTGCATGCTTGACCCTTCGTTTCTCAAAAGGGTGGGGAATTTGTGATGGAAGCTCAGTTCAAGCCGGGACAACTTGTCCGGGTCAATCTCGCGGGCATGCAAGTTGATAAAGTAACCTTCCACGCCGCCGTCACCGACGCAGTCGGCAATATAGTCAAGCAGAGCTCGCAGGACCCGCCGAAGTATCTCGTTCGGCTACTCTTTTCGTTTCGCGGGATCAACGAGGTGGAAGTCCCTGCCGACCGCATCCACTCCGGATAGCTCGCCGGCGCCTCCTATCGTAATTGGCAGAATTGTGCGCCCCTGATCCGCGAGAAGTCGTTTTGCAACAGCGCCTTACCCGCGTATCTCCAATTCATCAGTAAATGACTTGCCCTGCATTGCAGTTTTTTTGGCGCAGCGCGAAAGTGAGCGCAACTTCACAGCAGCTCAATTACGGTTGCTGCCAAGCGAATGAAAGAAAAAAAGGAGAAAGTCCATGACCAAGCAAATTCTCGCAGTCACCGCCGCCTTGTTTTTTACGGCTCTTGCGCCCGTGCCGAGCCACGCTCAGCAGCTTACGCAGGCCAAAGTTCCGTTCGCGTTTCAGGCGGGTAGCAAGATGATGCCGGCCGGCGAATATCAGATCCAGCGAGCGACTATGACGGCCACGACCACGCAGCTGATTCGCAGCACCGATTCGTCTGTTGCGACGTTCGTCTTGACGAATCCGATAGATTCCAGCGACAACAAAACCAATCCCCGCCTGATCTTTCACTGCTACAACAATGAGGACGAGTGTTTCCTGTCCGAAGTGTGGGTCGGAAGCGGCCAGGGATTGAAACTCCTCGAGTCACGTCGCGAGAAAGAACTGTCCCGCGCCGCAAATGAAAATGAACTGGCGGTGGTTTCTGTGCCGTTGGCCGTCACTCCATAAGGACCCCAAGTGCCCAGCGTCCATTGCTTCTTGCCTCGAACGGAGTTGACGAAACTGAAACAAACCTTCAACCGCATCACAGACGGGAGGCCGGCATAGTCCGACGGCCTTCCGTTTGCCCTTTGCAAGCCTTTATGAGGGAAGGCCAAATATGAAACAAGATTTCTGGAAAGTAATCTCACCTGACGGAAAAATCGTGAAGTATGGTTACAAAGAACTCTCCGATGGCATTGCTGGCATATCGGCAAAAGGGAACGGAAGATTTCTCATGATCCTGCAAAGAAGCATCCGAGCACCGCTAACCAGAAAACAAGTGGAAGCCGTCTTTGAGCAATTCCTGCGCATGGATCACAGAAGAGCATCGTCGCCGCGCGGGCTGATGATGTAGCCGCCGCTGTGCCCCACGGCTTTGTGCGGAACGCAGCGAGCATGTTTGACTGTGCGACGGATTCAAATACCAGCGCTTCAATCGGCGTGTGGGCGCAGCTCGAAACGAAGCCCTTCTCGTTCCTGCAACAACGCGATGATCCCAAACAAATTATCCGCGCGAGGGTTGCCGGAGGGCCCCAGCATCCGCATCAAACTCTTCGAAGGAATTTCCGCCGCTTCGGCCAACTGTTCAAATCCTACGGTGGCATTGATGTAGTCGCGCAAAATCGTCTTACCGGTGGCAAGGTCGCCGGCCAGCATCGCCTCGATGGCTTCGCGCAGCAGTGCTTTGCGGAAAGCAGGCTCGCGTCGCGCGCGCGCTTGAATCGTCTGTTTAAAATCCCGGGTCAAGGGCATGCTCAAATCTCCTGTCGCTTTCGCAATTTGTAGTCGTGCCATCTTTCAACCGCTCTTTTGATATCGGCTTCCTGACGCTTCTTCGTGCCGCCGCCGAGCAGAATCACGAGCGAGTCTCCGTCCTTCCCGAAATAACTCCGATAACCTGGTCCAAAATTAAGCTTTTGCTCGAAAACACCCGATCCCACCCCCTCCACTCGCGAGAAGTTGTCGTGCGAGAGCTGTACAAGTGCGGCCACGACCTTCGCCGCCGCTTCCGCATGCAAACCCTTGAACCACGCGGCATAAGGGCTGCGGCCGGATCGGTCCAAATACTCAAGTACGCTGGCCACGCTGTTATAGTACCATAAACGTTACCATAATCTAGAATCTTCTTACGCCCACGTGTGACCAACACAGAACGGCAAGCAGCATCTTTACTGAATGCGCTTGATCGGAATATCCCGTCCGTCGGTGTGCAAAGTCATCACCGTGGCCCGGCCCTGAGCGTCCACCTCGAACGTATACTCATCGTCCGCTGTTTCGGAAAAGAAAGCTCGCGAGCCTTCCGCAAGCAATTGCTGCACCGGCTCGTCATTCTCCTGCACCGCCAGATGATCGCCGCTGCGCGTAATCGTCAGCACAATATTCGGCGGCAGCCCGTAGCGTCCCACGTAACCTTCCAGCACTTTCGCATCAACCACCATCACCTTGTGCTGCTTCAACGCCGGCCGCGGCGGCAACTTATCGTACGGAGTAAATCCTTCCCATTCGATAGGCGTATACGGATTCTTAAGCAGGGTCTCGAGCAAATCCTTGTAAATTCCCTCGCCGTTCGAGCTGTTGGTCATGATAAACATGCCCATCTTTTCCTCGTCGAAACAGACCGCATAGTTCCGCCAGCCCTCGTCGTGTCCTTCCTTGAAGAACGCCTTCCCGTAAGGAGTCCAATAGAGCCCCCACGCCAGCCCGTAGCTCAAACGAATCGCTTCGTTTTCATCCGTCGTTTCGTCGTCCAGGGAAGGGAACTCGTGCTTGGAATAAATCTGAATCTGCGGACTGAACATCAATTCACGCGTTTTGCGTGATAGCAGTCCGTGTCCCCCGCGCGCCGAATCCTGCATCACCGACTCCATAAACCGCGCGAAATCCGCGGGCGTCGTCAGCATCGAGCCCGCCGCATCTGCCGTCTTGCGTTTTTCCGCTCCCAGCGACCGGCCGTACTCGTCATATCCATTCGCGAAGTCCGAATCGAAGCGGCTCTGCCACATCATGCTTGTGCGCGTCATCCCCAGCGGTTGAAAAACTCGCTTCTGCATTAATTCTTCCAGCGGCTTCCCGGTGATCGTCTCCACCACCAGTTGCAGCAAATCAATTCCCTCGCCGGAATACGCAAACCGCGCGCCAGGTTCGAAATTGATGTTCAACTTGCGGTTTTCGTTGGCCCACCGCCAATTCGGAAAACCGCTGGAATGATCCAGCAACATCCGCGTCGTAATTTTCTTGTAGCGTGCGTCGCCTGCCAGATCGGTGTAGTTCGGATATTCCGGCAAAGGTTTCGGCAGGTACTCGTAAACGGGCTTGTCGAGGTCCAGCTGGCCCTCTTGCACAAGCTGCATCACCATGTACGCGAACGCGACCTTGCTCCAAGAAGCAGCCGTCATCACCGAATAAGGAGTGAGCGGCAAATTGTTGTCCTTGTCGCGCACTCCATAAGTCTTCAGGTACGCCACTCTGCCGTCGTTGAAAATCGCAATCGCCGCGCCAGGAACTTCCGCCCCACGCATAACGCGCGCAACCTCGGCATCAATTTCAGCCTGCGTGATCGTGCTGCCGTCCAGCCGCTTCACAGCGACGTCCCGCCCGCTTACCCCAAACGAAAAAATCGCAGCACTCATGGCACAAACCAACAACGCGCGCCTCATCGCTCTAGCCTCCTGCCATGAAGAGGTACGCAACCGCGCAAACAAAAATTCAAGGCACGGTCCCATCGCCCTCATTTATTCCTACCTATCGTTTTGCTCCTCGCGCTAGAATCCCCGGCGCACTGTTTTTCACAATCAGGGGAATGATCGACATGAACCGCAATCTGCAACCTGACGACAAATCGCGCACAAACGAAAATGCCAATGACGCCTCGCCCGCAACGCAAACGCCGGCTCCGTGTACCCGACGCAAATTTCTGGCAAATTCCACCGGCCTCGCGCTAGCCGGCGCCATCGGCGGCTTCGCAACGCAACTTCCAGCATCCGCGCACGACGCCGCGCACAAATCCTCGGCGCGTATCACCTCAAATGCTGCGAATCCCGCAACGCGCCCCACTCCTCCCGCCAAACCCCGCCGCATCATCCTGGACACCGATCCCGGTATTGACGACATGATGGCGATCTTCCTCGCCCTCCGCTCGCCCGAACTGAAAGTCGAAGCCATCACGCCGGTCTGCGGCAACGTGCCGCTCGAATTCACTCTACCGAACGCGCTGCGCCTCGTCGAAATCGCCGGTCGCACCGACGTCCCAGTCGCTGCCGGCGCAAGCCATCCTCTGCTGCGACGCCTCGTCACGGCTGGCCACGTTCACGGCGCGAACGGCCTCGCCGGAGTGGATTTTCCCGAGCCGAAAATAAAGCCAGTCCGCGAAACCGCGTCCGAAATCATTCGCCGCATCGTCCGAGAACATCCCGGCGAAATCACCGTCGTCGCGGTCGGCCCGTTGACCAACGTCGCTCTAGCCCTGCGCAGCGATCCCGAACTCGCCGGCATGATTCCGCAGATCGCCATCATGGGCGGTTCGCTTTCCGGAGGCAACATGACACCCGCGGCCGAATTCAATCTGTACGTTGACCCCGAAGCGGCGCGCATCGTCTTCGACGCCGAAATCCCGCTCACCATGGTTGGCTTGGACGTCACGCGCAAATGTCAACTGAGCGAACAGCAAATCGGGCAGCTCGAAGCCGCGCAGAATCCAGTCAGTCAGACCGCAGGCAAAGTGATGCGCGCTACCTACGAGCGCTTGCAGAAGGGCGGGGAAGTGACGGCGATCACGATGCACGATCCGCTGACGGTCGCATCGCTGATTGATCCCGATGTAATCACCGTGAAAGATTATTACGTCGAAGTCGAAACTGAAGGCGAATGGACCGCAGGCCAAACCGTCGGCTACGACGGCCACGCCCCGGTACGCAAATCACCGCCCATGGAAACCGGCATGCCAGGCCCCAGTGCCCCCGAAGAAGCATTCAAGCCCAACGCAAAAGTAGCCGTAGGCGTGGACCCCGAAAAGTTCTTCCGTCTACTGCTCCCCCGCCTGACCGGCGCCGCTGCCTAAAGAGCGACAGTTGTGCTTTTTCAACTCCTTGCATGAACGAGCAAGTTGTTGTTGAATGTTGCCGCGCTTCGCGGGTCACGAACCGACGGCCACCGACAAGGAATCCACCATGCTTCTTGGGAAGCCACGCAAGTTGAAGCGGCGCAGTCAAAAATTACCGAAGGTCGCGAGCATGTCCGTGATCAAAGGTCCGGGAAACCTTTCCACCTTCCGGTCGCCGCTCGATTCCGCAAAAGACAAATCGAAGCAGCTGGACGTCGACTAAAGCACGAACGGCACCAGCCGCCGTGTGCGTCCCATGTATTCCTTGTAAGGTTCGCCGAGCGCCGCAACCAGTGCCGCTTCCTCCACATGAATGCGATACGCGTATCCAATCCCCACGCACGCAATCAGTGCCAGTAGCCCCGCCCAATTTCCCAAAGTCATGCCGAACCCAATCACCGTAATCAGCGCGCCCGTATAAGAAGGATGCCGCACATACCGATACGGCCCCGCCTTGATCACCGTCTGTCCCGAATGCACATCCACCTGAAACGTGAAATACCGCCCCAAAACCCGCATCGCGTAGTAGCGAAACGCAATCCCCGCCCACATCAGCGCAATCCCCAAAAAGAAAATCGCAGTGCGCATCCAGGGAATCGCGGCCTGCTGAAATCGAAAGACGCACCAAAAGTCGAGCCCGATTCCCAGCCATATCATCGCCACCAGAAAGTAAAACGAGCCACGGTCCCGCGCCCGTTTCGGATCGCCCGATTTCCGCGACGCCCCGGTGACAAACTCGAAAAGCAGCCAGCAAACATACGAAGCGATGAAAATCACATCGTAAATGTGCGGACCCACAAACGGCACCGGCAGCATTGGAGTCTCCTGCAGAATTGATACGCCCTAGCGCGGAAATAATATCAGGGAAGAGAGCGATGCGGCTGACGCCAGCGAAGCGGTGTGATCCAGCTGACGATGAAGTGGTAGGCGCGGGTCTCAGACGCGCCGCATGCGTCCCGGATGGTTTCACGGGACCCGCACCTGACTGGCTCGTGCGCGGCGCGACCTATTCGTGCTTCTCGGAAATTGTGAAATCCACCACGGTGGGTTCTCCGGGCTTTACTGTCACTTTCTTTCCCCACGTCGCCGGCGGGCTATAGATCGGCCGCTTCACTTCCACTTGCGCGCCCACGTCCAGCACTTTCGCCTCGGACTCCACCTGCCAACCCTCGTGCCACGCCACAATCTCGTATTCGCCCGGCGGCACATCAGACAGCTTGTAAGCCCCGTGCTCGTCCGTCACCGCATAATAAGGATGCTTCACCACCAGCACGTTGGCGTTCATCCACACGTGTCCCGCGTTGCACTTCAATTCCACCACGCCGTTGTGCGTCATCATCACCGGGATGAACTGGTTCTGGAAGGGGAACGGAATATTGTTGGTGGAAACGCCAAACATCTGCACCGTGTGCAGCACGGGATCGCTGCTCTCGATGCGCAGCGGCTGGCCCTGCGGCACCAGCATGATGTGCGGCACGTAGCGGCAAGTTTTCTGGTTCAGCGTTTCGCGCGCTTCAGGCAGATCCATCGCCTTGCCCTTGGTGATCCCGCGCAAATACACCACCGTATTCGCGACGCCGTTGCCGTCCGAATTGATCACCAGACGTTCCAGATCGCGCGTCTTTTGCGCCTCCGGATCGCACACTTCCGGATTTTTGGTGATTGGAAGCTTCGGTATCTTTGGGATAGGCCCGGACCACTTCACAACGCCGGCGATTGCGCCGCCATTCTCCACGTTGATGACGGTGTAATCGGATTGCGCCGCCGCGCGTCCCGCGAAAACCAGCGCGGACAGCGCGAAAATACAAACTGCCATCGTAAGTCGAAAAATCTTGGTCATCTTCGCTACCTCGCTTGCCCCGTCGCGCGGAAGCTGCCGTCCGGACTTCGGTCAAAACAGCAGGCGGCTAAGTCCGCGTAGCATCGGAAGCGTTGCCTGCCGCAGCGCCCGACGCCCAGTCCCCCAAACGTGCTCCCGCATTCTTCCGGAATTTTCGAGCCGGACCTCGAACCCCGAACCTCGCGCAAAAATGCCCCACGCGCTTGAAGCATTATGAAAAATTGGCCGCCGAATTCGAGCGACGCTTACCCCGGGGACCACCCCAGTCCCCGGCCCCTGCGCACCCGAAGTCTCAGAATACGCTCGCGTCAAGGGCCCGGCCCGCCTAATCAACCATGATTGCCCTATGAGTATATGAATGGTGAAGCGGGACATGGTACGACATGTCGCGCGAGCGCACCCTTTCCGGGAGCGCGGCGGCGAGAGGCACAAGGGACTCGTTGCTGTTGTGCATTAGACGGCTTGCAGACGTTGTTTCGCGGGCTGGCCGGTGGCGTCGCGGAGTTTCTGCAGCAGGGAATCGCGCGAGAAGGGTTTTTGCAGCTGCGCGGCATCGGCGATGAAACCATCTTCACCGTTGTGTTCCAGGTAGCCGGACATATACACGATCTTGATCGCAGGGTAGACGCGCTTCAAACGCTGCGCGAGCTCGGTTCCGCGCATGCGCGGCATCACCACGTCCGTCACCAACACGTCAATCGCGCCGGATTCCTGCTCGGCCTTTTCGAGCGCGTCAAGCCCGTCTTTGCCCTCGATCACCGTGTATCCGCTCGAGCGCAAAAATTCTCCGGCAAGTTCGCGCACGGCATCCTCGTCTTCAGCGAGCAGCACGGTGCCCATCGCAGGTGCGTACTTCGCGGCAGGTTCCTGCTCCGAAGGCAGTTGCGCAACTTCGCTGCTTTGCGGCAGAAAAATTTCAAAGCGCGTGCCCTGCGCAGGCGTGCTGTCCACCCAAATGTAACCGCCACTCTGCTTCACGACGCCGTAAACGGTGGAAAGACCGAGCCCTGTGCCTTTGCCGAGTTCCTTCGTCGTGAAAAACGGTTCGAAGATTTTTGCCTTGGTCTGTTCGTCCATGCCGCAGCCGGTATCCGCGACGGTCAGCAGCACGTAGCGCCCGGCGACGACCGGCGGATGGCTGCGCGCGTACTCGGCATCGAGCAGAATGTTCCGCGTGTTGATCGTGAGCTTGCCGCCCTTGGGCATGGCGTCGCGCGCATTCACCGCGAGGTTCACCAATACTTGCTCGATCTGCGAGGGATCGGCTTTCACGCGTGCAAGCGAGTCGCCCGGGCGAAACGTATATTCAATCTCTTCGCCAATCAGCATCGGCAACATCTTATTCAGATCCGCGATCAAGGCGTTCAAATCAAGCACCCGCGGCTGCAAAACCTGCATGCGGCTGAAAGCCAGCAATTGGCGCGTCAAAGCTGTAGCGCGATCCGCGGCCTTACGTACCTGCGCGATGCTCGCTTGCGCGGGGCTCAGCGTGCCGAGTTTCATCTCCAGCAGATCACTGTGGCCTTTAATCACCGTGAGCAAATTATTGAAATCGTGCGCGACGCCACCCGCCAGCCGCCCCACCGCTTCCATTTTCTGTGATTGCCGCAACTGCTGCTCGAGCTGCTTGTTCTGCTCTTCGTTCGCTTGCAAAGTGGCGCGCATGCGATCGAACGCGGCAGTCACTTCGGAAACTTCGTCGCCCGCGCCGGTACCGAGCGGGTAGTGGTAATTGCCGTGTTCCAGCGCACGCACGCCTTGCACCAGGTTATCCAGCGGATGAGTGATGGTGCGCGAAATCAGAAACACCAGAATCGCTCCGGCGAAAACAGCGCAGAAGCCGAGAATCAGCAGCGTGTTGTTCAAACGCGTAAGGAAAGCCATCGCATCGTCCACCGGCTTCAGCACGGTGAGCGTGAGCTGCGGCGAAGCGCCGGGAGTAAGATTCACCGAGGTCGCGAAGAAAGTCTTGCCGGCCATTTGAATTTTTCCGCGCGCGGCCGGGCTGGCGAGCAAGCTCCCCGCCATGGCGTCGTCGAGCGTCGAAAGGGAACTCACCACCGGCTGATTGCCGTAGCGGAACGCGACCTGGCACAGTGCGATCCGGCCCACTTCGCGCGCCACGCCCGAATCAATTTCACGCCCGACCACGACGGTCCCCAGACGCAATTGCGAAGATGGCGCGCCCAAGTGAATCGCGCGCGATGAGACTTGATAAAGATGTCCAGCGCCAAACCACCAGCCGCCACTGTCGCCCGGGACGGCTGCATGGGACATCATTTTCTGCGCGGCGCTGCGCGGAAAGCCGGGCGTGACTGTGTGCAGCGCGAGAATCTGTCCTTTCCAGTCGGCCAACGCGAAAAGTTCCGCGTCGCCCGAGCGCCAGATTTCCTCGGAAGCGTCCTGGATGGCGCTGGGATCGTCGTCGGCCATCAATTCCTTCACGGCCGGAAGTGTGGCGAAGATTTCGGCGCTGCGGTTCAGTTCGATCTGGCGTTCGGAGCGGAGATTCTGGAAGGTGAGGACGGAGTTGCGCGTATCCTGCTCGACTGATTTCTGCACCTGCTCTTCGGCGGCGTGGCCGACGATCAAAAGCGTCGCGGAAGTAAGCCCAGCGATGATCGCAATCACGGAAAGCAGAAATTTCGTCCGCAAACGCAGTTTCGCGGACCACCGCAACGGCCTCGAATGCTCGCGAAGATAGCGCAGCAATTTCCGAACGCTCATGCGTATCCCAAGTGGCCGAGAAGATGTGGGGAAAGACTAGCGAAGCGAAATGGGGAGCGGAATGGTCCAATGGTACTAAGGTACCTTCCCCCGGCCGGCATGAATATGCGGGAGGATGCAGTCGCAAGCGGTCCGTAGGACAGACTACGTTGCGGTGAGTGGTGATTGGTGAGTCGTGATTGCTGGCTCGTGGGCTGCGCGGGAGTTGAAAGTAAGGCGCGGCGGCGGCTTGTATGATCGTCGCGCGGCGCGTAAAAAGCGCGTTTTGCAGAGTGGCAGTTTGTTGGCGATTGATCGGGGCCTCGGGCGTTTGTTTTGTGCGAGATATAGTGAATTCTAATCGCCGGGGTTGGCGATTGAATTTGAGCGGTCGTTGTCGATTAGAACGGGGATGTAACAATGTTACATCGCTGAATGGGACGTGATTCGCGATCGGCGCGGCGTGTCCCGCGAAACCGTCCGGGACGCTGAAAGCGCAATTCGTGATTTGCGTCCCGCGAAGACATCTCCTGCCGAGCGTGATGCGACCCTCTGGCCAAGCGGGGTGCAAACGGCGCGAATCGTGATTCGTGCGCCGTGCCTCGCGACCCGTGAAAACCTCTTGATTCGCGATCCGTGCTTTACGGCCCGTCAAATCCGTCCCGAGGCTGTTCGTGTTGCGATTAGGATTTGGTTCGAGGTTTATTTTCAGGGGGTTGCGGGGAATTTTGAATGAGGTGTTGTTGCGGTTAGAAATGTCGGCGTGAACGTTTGGGCGAGCGGGTTGGCGGTTTTGGGTGGTGGTGCTGCGGGCGCCGGTCGCCATGTTCGTTCGGTCCTTTGGGCGAAGTTAGAGCCCTGGTTATCTTATCATATTAGTTAACAGAAGGCAAGGGCGTGGTGTCTGTTGCAGCGATTCCGCAATCGCGGCTGGAAGTGTAGAAAAGTGCGTCGATTGAGGCCAGGGTTGAGATCCCCAGGCAGTTTCTTGCGGACGTCTTGGGAACTCGAGTAGGTCCGGGCAGAGCGGTTTTTTCGATCGCTGCGAAGGGCGAAAGAGAAAGACTCTCCCTTACCTTGTGGTGAGGAACCGCAGAGAAATCACTGGAAGAAAGATCTGTTCTCAGGGGGAACGCGCTGTGAGGCGTCTGCCGGCCTCGCTATAGATTTGGGCGGCGATGAGCTGCGCCCAGAAGCACTCCGTCTGGGCGCGGCGCAGTGCGGTTTGATATTGCATGCCAAGAAAGCGTGGAACAGGTTGTAGGCCAGGAAGGCCAACAGAGTAAAGGCCTCGATAGCGTGCGGATCGTGTTTATAGATGTGATCGGCGTGCCAACCGTTCACCAGTTCATTGAAGCCATAGTTTTCGATGTCCCAGCGCGCATGTCCCAGATGGACGACCAGCGCGGTGGAAGCTCGCGCGGCCGGCAAGGTCGTCACCCACATCCATTCGCTCTTTTCCTGGGACATTTGTTTGTTCGACTGGCGGCGCACTTGGTACGTTTCTTCTGAGCGCACCACCCGTACAGGGACGCTCACGTGCGACCAAGAAGTCAAATCCGACACATCCCACCACAGGCAGGCCCGCGATCGATACTGCCCCTTCTGGGGTACCACCAGAGGCACCAGTCCCAAAACATCTTTATAGAGGTCGCGACGCTCTTCTTTGAGAACCAACAAGACCTGCTTGCCATGGCCGATCAGAAAGTTCAGAAAAGGTGCCTGCGCATAGAGGGCATCGGCCAGCAGCAACTGGAAGGCGCGCGGGTAAGCCCGCAACACACGCTCGAGCAGGCGTAGGGCTGTCGCGACTTCGTTTTCGCCAGGAAGCTGTGCTTCCACATCCAGCAACAGGCGCATCTTCTCGCAACGCAGCATCAGCGTCACTTGGCGATGATAAAACTGAATCTTCTCTCCGTGCTCGCTGCGCACCGTCCTTTGCAGGCATCCCCGGCAATGCCTGCGGTAGCTGGCATGGTTCTCATGTCCATCGAGCACGGCCACATCCCATTCCCCCACGCCTCGCAAGGCTTTGTTGCGCTTCAAGCGTCCATACACCTGCTGCAACCCTCTGCGCAGTCCCTCATTTTCGAGCGCGGCGTGCACGCGCCCCACCGTATCGGCGCTCGCCAGCGCCTGCCCCAGCCAACACTTCCAGAAAGAAGCCCCGCGCACGGCCTCCAGCGCATTCAGGCTGCCCAAGCGAGCCCAGTAAAGAACCAAAACCGATTGCAGCAAGACCGCGGTAGGAATGCGCGGACGCAGACGCTGATCAGAAACTGCTCCCAGAACCTCACCGAGGTCAAAGATCTTCTCTGCGTAGCGGATCAGTCGTCGGAGAACCGGCTTACTCCTTTCTCTCCCGCAGGCGCTTCCACTCTAAATCAGAGAGTTCCTCGATCAACTTTTCCATCTCCTGCTGATTCTGCACGGCCTGCCGCACGCGGTCTTCCCAGAGACGCGGCACGAACATCTGGCGTAATTTCCCTCCCTGGCGTCGGACCAGATAGAGACAAGCATGCAGTTCTCCGCGGGCGCAATGACAGCCAGCTTTGCCACAGCGCACATTGCGCACGGTGAGAGTGCCGCGCAGAAAGCGAGCGCCGTGGATCACCTGCGCCAGGCGCGATCGCTGCTGCCGTTCCCGGGCCGAGAACTGTGAGCGGTGCAAGCAGCCTCCTTCTTCTTATACACTATAGTATACAAGAATAGACTGCTGTCAAGTCGCAAAAAGCGAATGCGAATTTGCTTCGATAACCACAGGAAGGGTAATTCTAATGGGAAGCTCTATTTAGGCTATAACCAATTTCTCGGATGCGGAATCGCTGTGTCTGTTGCGGCTAAATCATAGAGATTTGTGCGTGTCGTGTGCGGGAGTGGTGTGTGTTGCAAATCGCGGGACGGGACAGGATCTAGGGTTTTACGTATTGCCACGCACCCTTTGCGGAATGCGCAAAGGGATGCGGCACCCCTCTATGACGTTGTCGGCTCCGCTGCGCCGGTTGCATTCCTGATCGTACTGCTCTCCGCAGCACTTCCCCTCTGGCGCGCCACACAAATCAACCCCATCGAAGCCCTTCACGAAGCCTGACGAACACCACCGCAAAGCACCATCATTTGAAACAATCATGGTTCGCCAAGGCACTGCGAAGGGCGGGAAGGATGGGTTGCCCGGCGACTTACGAGGAGTCAGCCCTCCTTCCAGAGGGCGCGACGAATTCACGGGGCCAGGGCAGCTACTGCTTATAAACCAGGCGAGGTCCGCTGACTTGCTTTGCTTGGAGGGCGACATCCACTTCAACGCGGTCGGCAATTTTAATAAAGGGAATGCCGCTATTCATCCCGTAATCCTTACGATCGAAGGCCATCGAGCCCTTAACACTGCCCGTGCCCGTCCCCTTACCGGCCAAAGTAAGGCTCAGAGTCTCGGGTCTCGACACACCGCGAATCGTAAACGTGCCGGGAATATCGAAGGTGGTGGGACCGGTCTGTTCAATTTTGTCCGAATGAAACGTTATGAACGGATTATTTTTCGCGTCGAAGAAATCCTTGCCCTTTAATTTGCCGTCCTTCAGGCCGCTTCCGGTATTCACGCTCGCGGCATCGACCTTAATGTCCAAAACGCCCGTGGTGACGTCCGCAGACTTGAATTTGAGGGTGGCTTCCCACTTTTCGAAAACCCCCTGGATGGGCACCGAAGCCTTGACGTCGAACGTAATCTTGAAGCCTCCCGCGGGTGGCGTAATCTGGAAAACAGGAACTTCCGCAGGAGCTTGAGCGCGACTGGGGAATGCAAACAAGATGGACGCTGCAAGACACAGAATTGTAAGTCGCATGCTGTGGGTCCTCTCACGAAACCGTCGGTCGCCAACGCAAAACCGTTTCGCCCTTGCGAGTCTATATCACGGTTCGGGCCATCCCCAACGCCTGATTAACGCGTTGGATCCTTCGCTGGCTCACCGTTTCCGGCTGCTGATGACGAGAACGACTCGGAACGATCGGACTTTGACCGCACTCTCTGTGGCTTTTAGATTTGACTCTGCGAGTTCCTCGCGCGTTCGAACTCGCTTTGGAATCCGGGTAGAATTCCATCGAGGATACTCGTCGCGCGTGTTGCCACGATGCCTAGCAAGGCTCCGCCCAGAGCATCTAGATTTTTTCGGGCCGCAGTGGGCAGCTTGCTCGGCGACCGGGCCGAAGACCTGGAGAGCGGGCTATCGTATTTGACGGCATTGCCCGAAGGCCGCTGCGCATAAACTTTTGCTGGTCCTCGCAGCGCGCTGAACAGCGCGGAGAGGATGATGCCGCCGGCGAATGCGACTGCGACCATCGTTCCCGGCCGTTCTTCCACCTGCGCGCGCCAATCCACTGCCGCTTTCGCCCTTTGCTGCAACTCGATCAAGTTACCGCTTAGCGCACTTCGCTTCTGCGAGATTTCCCACTCTATTTGATTTGTTGTTTCGCCCATTGCACGTCCTCCTCCAACGTTCGAATCGTTTTGTCGGGTGTCAGATTCACGCGCTTCAATTTCGTTCCACCGGCGCCAATCAGAATTCCTGCCGCGACCGTTAACACACCACCCACGATCAACGTCGCGAGCCAACCTGCCATGACCAACGACAGCGCGTACACAGCGGCAAGAAGCAAAAACCCCAATCCGTAAAACGCCAGGACCGCACCTGCACCCAGCGCGGCGCCTGGCCCTGCGATTTTTTCCGCTCCTTCTTTCACTTCACTCTTGGCCAGCCGAAACTCAGCTTGGACGATCTGCGTCAGATTCGAGGCGATGTCCTCTAATATTTCGGGCACGGATCGCTGTATTTGTGGCGCTGTCATGAGCAGCCTCCTTCCCGATTCCGAATTCGTTAATCGCGACGAAAGCTACGCGCCACAATGAAGCCCAGCACAGCCGCGACGGCCAACGCCGGTCCCGGATACTTCTTTACGATGTCCTTCAAATCCTCTCCCATGGCCTTCAAGTCCTTCCCGTGAATATAGTCCGCGGCTTCGTGAAGCTTGTCCGCAGTGCCGTGCGCCACGCCCGAGATTTGGTCAACGGCCGTATGCGCAATGCCGGAGAGCTGCTCTCCACCTGAATGCAGTTTCGCTGCTGCCTGGTGCAAGGCGCCCGCGGCGCTTTTCCGGGATTCGTCGATGTTGTCCACTGTCTTGCGGCTGAGGTCGGCGACTTTCTCTTTAACTTCCGCAGCTTTCTCTGAAAGCTTCATGCGCGCTGCAGTTCCAGCTCCACCTTCCGGCTGTCCGGACGGCGTTTCGCTAGTGGGATTTTTGTAATCGTCCATTTTATTTCTCCTGTGCGCCGGTTAAATCGGCGAGGTGTAGTGAATGCAAAAGTCACACGAATGTGATGTAGCGACCCACATCGGCCCCGAGTCCTGCGGAGCTGTTCGCAAGAACAGCGTCGAAGCGTTGACAGGGGAACGTGCGGGCCGGGTATTCAGCCGCGTAAGAGAGTCACTCCGGGACGCCGACGCTGTAGGAGAAAGCGGAAGGCTCCATCGGGTACGCCGATATCGCGAGGTGTGCCAGAGTCCCGCGCGGTCAGAGACCCCGTGCACGTACGTAGACACCTCGCTCGGGAACCGGGAGATCCCAAGTTCGCCCAGGGCCGCAGTTGCCCTGGGACGCATCGGGAAGTCCAAGGACGTACACCGATGACGAACGGACTTGGGAAGTCGGACAGCCCTGTAGTACCTGCGAAGTCTCCGAACAAAGCCGGGCAACCGGTGGCGGAGGGGATGGAGGGAAGAGGGCTGGCCAAAGGGAACCTGCCGCAGCAAAACGCGTCCCGGATACAGAGCCGGACCGACGCGCTCAGTGCGCTGGGGCGGGTACGTCAAGCAGCAGCAAAGGATAAGAAGTTGCGGTTCACGGCGCTCCTGCACCACATCTACAACCTGGACACGCTGCGCATGGCCTACTTCAGCCTTAAGAAGGAAGCCGCGCCGGGCGTGGACGGAGAGACGTGGCGGCACTACGGCGAGGAACTGGAGAAGAACCTCCAGGACCTTTCCGAAAGGCTGAAGCGAGGAGCGTACCGAGCGAAGCCGGTGCGTAGAGTGTATATACCGAAGGCCGACGGGCGGCAAAGACCGCTCGGAGTTACGGCGCTGGAAGATAAGATCGTCCAGCGTGCGGCGGCCGAGGTGCTGAACGCCATCTACGAAACGGATTTTCTTGGATTCTCGTACGGGTTCCGGCCAGGGCGCAGCCAGCATCAAGCGCTGGACGCTCTTTATACGGGACTGCTGACGAGGAAAGTGAACTGGGTGCTCGATCTGGATATCCAAGCCTTCTTCGATGGGCTGTCCCACGAATGGCTTGTGAAATTCGTCGAGCATCGGGTTGCAGATCGGCGCGTCGTGCGGTTGATCCAGAAATGGCTCCATGCCGGCGTGCTGGAGGATGGGAAACGGATACGAGTGGAGGAAGGGACGCCCCAAGGTGGCAGTGCCTCGCCGCTCTTGGCGAACGTTTACCTTCACTACGTGTTCGACCTGTGGGTCCAAGCATGGCGTCGGAAGCGGGCGCACGGCGAAGTCATCGTCGTGCGATTCGCGGACGACATCGTGGTGGGCTTTCAGAGCAAAGCGGAGGCCGATCAGTTTCGGGTGGAACTCACGGAACGGATGAAGAAGTTCAACCTGGAACTGCATCCCGAGAAAACGCGACTGCTGGAGTTTGGTCCATACGCGATCGACAACCGGCAGAAACGCGGAGAAGGGAAACCGGAGACATTCAACTTTCTTGGCTTCACGCACATCTGCGTGAAAAAGAGAAGCAACGGAATGTACACGGTGCTGCGGCAAACCATCCGCAAACGGCTGCAAACGAAACTGAATGAGGTGAAAGCCGAACTTCAGCGACGGATGCACGAACCCATCCCGGAACAGGGCAAATGGCTGCAAGCGGTGGTGCGTGGACACATCCGCTACTACGGGGTGCCCATGAATAAATCGGCGCTGGTGCTTTTTCGATTCCGAGTTGGTTGGCTCTGGCATCGTGCGTTGTCGAAGCGCAGCCAGAACGGCCAGGTCCTTTGGGATCGTATGCGGCGCCTGATCACTCGCTGGCTGCCTCCGGCTTCTGTCTGTCATCCCTATCCTCTGCGTCGCATGGGCGTCCTCACCTAAGGCAAGAGCCGGATGCGGGAAACCCGCTCGTCCGGATCCGTGGAGGGGGTTGTGAGAGATCATGATTCCTACTCCGACTTTTTTGCAATTCTGGTTTTGGTGAATCGTGCCACAGCGCAATCCACCCTGAGAACCGGTGGCTTAAGGTGTTGACCTTGTAGGGCCCACCTTTAGGTGGGCGCCGTTGGTGTTGGCTTTCGACGACGATCGAACCCTTTCCTTCCCACAAGTTCCGCATTCAGCATTCCGGGGTCCAAGGCGCCAGCGCGTCAATCTCCATGGAAAGAAGCGCCTTGCTGGTGAAAGAGTCTCGTGGCCAATGGGATTTTCTGCCAGCATTCCGCCATTTGCAAAGATGCTGACATCGGCGCGTGGCCCAACGTCTCACTTGACGGCCCGAGCGCCGTTGAATTTGCCGGTGCGCGAACTTGCACTGGCGAATTGTGCCTTCACGCGTTCGCGCGTGAATACTAGCCACCACCACAAACTGATGGGAACCAGCAGCCAAATGGCAAACTCCAGGAACATTGGCGCGAAATCGAATCCAGATTGACGTTTATGGATCGCTTTCTCCACCACTACTGCGCAGAGCGGCACGGTGGCAAGAACGAGCGTCAGCCACCTGGCCCACGGGCGGCGCAGCAAGAGGCCGGTTCCGCTGATTGCATAGACGACAATGGTGGCGAGTAATACTCCAAAGGCGTACCAGCGGCCCGGCGGGTGGGTGGATTCAATCGAATACTCGGCAATCGCGATCCGCATGCCGCGCGCAAAGAGAGGCAGGGCGAGCGCAGAAATCAGGAATTGGAAAACTGCGACGGAGATGACTGACAACGTTGGCCGCCTGGCGCTCGATTCGTCGTTCATTCTTATTCCCTTCTGATCAGTAGAAACGTATCAGATTCCGGGCTGGGCCGGAGTGGCAGGGTCTGGCGTCGCACCACGCACCCTTTGCGGAGTGCGGAAATGGTTGCGGTACACCGAACTGCAACTGCGAAGACAAGCCGCGACTGGCATCGGTCGCGGAGGGATGTGCCACCCGTCACTGGAAAAGACACAGACGCCGACGGCCTAGCAAAACGGGGCATGAAGGTTCGACTGCTAATTACACGATACTCGTTTACTGCGGACGCTCTACAGAACTTCGGCCAGAAACTTGACCATGCGCCTTCCTAGACGATCCTTCTGCAACTCAATTCTCCGCTGAATGATGACGTTTAGGCTTGGCGGCGATTGCAGCTTTTCCCACTCCAGCTTCAGTTTGGACCCCTCGCCCGCTGCATCCGCCAAATAAGCGCCGGGATTATCGTCGACACGCTGGCAAAGAACCGCCAGCTCGGCCGGATCGGTCCTGTCGAGTTCTAGTATTGAAGTCACAATGATATTTTACTGTCCGTGGATCGCGGTAGCGGACTCTGCGAGCGCGCCAAGTTACAACATTGAGAGAAGGAGCCGCACTGACTCCGTTTCATTCCGCTCGCGCCGTGGGTTTCCAAGTGCTACGCGCGGGCTACGAAGATGCCGGCGAAGGATTGGTAGTGTTCGGCGAAAAGGATGAACCAGCAGATGGTGCAGATTACGCCTCCGCCGACGCCGATGGGGAACATCAGGATGTGGAAGAGGAGGATGTTGACGATTACAGGGCCGATCAGCGTTAGGGCCAGGGGGACGTAGCGGTTGATCAGGAAGAGGATTCCGCAGGCGAGCTGGACCGCGAAAATAGGGACCGTGTAGTGGGAGGCGGCCAGCACGGTGACGTATTGCATGGCTAGCGTGGGCATGTGGCCGGCGGGAAGGAAGTTGAGGAAGCCGTTGAGGCCGAAAACGATGAAGGCGACGGCGAGAAGGTAACGGGAGATGGTGGCGGCGATTTTCACTTTGCGCTCCTTTGAGAGGTGGCGTGGCGGCGCGTTAAAGAAACCATAAGATGTTTGGTTTGGTCAATAGTTGCGGGGTGCGTGCATTGGCGGAAAAGCCCCACCCTTCCCAGAATGCGGGAAGGATGGGGCACCCGACTTCATTTTTTTCGATTGGTTGATTGTGTTGGGACGGCTTGCACGCGGCTGCTGTTTCAGCTGGCCTGTTGTAACTTTTGCTGTACGGCTGCTATGGCTGGCAGGGGGCGCCAGAGGACTGTCATTTCTTGAATCAGCCCGTCTTTGTTGAGGCGCCAGAAGTCCATGGCATCGAGCTTGAGCGAGCCTAACGTGATTTTGAAGAATTCGGAGACGTGTTCGGGGCCCTGCAGCGTTTCGCGAAAATCGAATTCATCTACCACGGCTAGAAGGGCGGTGACGACCGGCCTGATCGCCGCCTTGCCCTTGACAGGCTCGGCAACGAGAGGAGTGTTGAGGACGATGTCGTCGGTCATGTGAGTGAGCATGGCCTCTAGATCTTTGCGTGCCATTGCGGCAGTGAAAGCATTGACGTGCGTAAGATTCATGCGTCGCTCCTATTCGGTGCAGCAACTTGGCCGCGGGCCAGGGTGCGACCACAGTATGGAATGCGTTCCGGTTTCCAGCGCGACCCGACTCCGCGGAATCTTGCGGAACACCTGCTCGAATCCTTGCGGTGTCGTAGCCAGTTCTTGTTCCAGAATGATTTCGCCCACTTCGTTCAAAATGCAGGAACGGCTGGTTCGATCTCCCAGATCCAAACCAATCGTGAGTTGGTTCGGTTTGAAAATCTGCATCCCCTCAATCGCCACAGTGCTACTCTTCTTCATTGCCGGTCTCCTTTTTGCGCCTCGAGCGCGTCGTTTCATTGGGAGCCTATCGCATCCCGCTGGAGACCGGCCTTCTCATCCCATCTGTCCTTGAGGGCCTGCGGCCCGCGAAAGCTCATGAAAATCACTGCGCGGTAAGATCGGAACAGCCAGGAGCGGCGAGGTCGAGCTTATCAGTGGAGAGTGCGAGGCCGTCCATCTGTCTGATCCGGAGCGTGCGTGCTTGAGCGAATAATTGGGCGTCGTTGTCTCCCCCTAAGGGAGCGGCGATAGCCCGTGACCCTGGTTAAGGTAATCGCAGCGCGCTCTCCGCTCCCGGCCAGGAGGAACTAATGCCTTACAGGATAGCGGGAATCGATGTTCATAAAAGGGTGCTGGCCGTAGTTGTGTCTGACGTCGAAATCGAAAGCGAGTTCCAGTTTGAGCGACGAATGTTTGGCAGCAACCCCGAACAATTGCGCTCGCTGGCAGCTTGGCTCGTCGAGCAAGAGGCCGAGGAAGTCGTCATGGAATCAACGGCGCAATATTGGAAACCAGTTTGGGGAGCACTGGAACGGTATTGGAAGCCGATACGCGAGAAGCGAGAAGGAGCACGCCGTAAGTCGGGAACGCTGCATCTGGCACAAGCGCAGTCCAATCGCGGGCGGCGGGGACGCAAGAGAGATTTTCCCGATGCCGAACGCCTGGTGAAGCGGCTGGTGGCCCGGGAACTGACGTTGAGCTTTGTGCCCGATGCCGAGCAGCGTTTGTGGCGGACGGTAACACGCAAGAAGTACCAATTGAGGCGCGACCGGGTGCGGTTGCACAACCAATTGGAGTCACTTCTGGAAGAGGCCCATATTAAGTTGTCCAGCCTGGTCTCCGATCTGCTTGGCGTCAGTGCCAGGCGCATGTTGAAGGCGCTAGCTGACGGAGAAACCAATCCAGCAGCTCTGGCCGCTCTGGCCCATGAGAGGTTGCGAGCCACGCCGGAACAATTGTGTGATGCGCTCGGCGCGTGTACGGACCTCAAGCCTGTGTACCGACGGCTCCTGAAAATGGCACTCGAGCAGTTGCAATTCCTCGAGCAGCAGATCGGTCAACTCGACCAAGAGCTAGCCACTTTGCTCCATCCGCACCAGGATGCCGTCCAGCGGTTAGCGGAGGTGCCGGGTCTGGGAGTGGACTCAGCGCAACAAATCATTGCTGAAGTTGGTCCCACCGCAGCGACCTTTCCGTCGGGGGAGCAGCTCTCCTCGTGGGTGGGCGCCTGTCCCGGCGACGAAGAGAGCGCAGGCGTAAACTACAGCCACCGATCTCCGAAGGGCAATCGTCAGATGCGGCGCTTACTCAATCAAGCTGCCAACGCCGCCGTGAAAGCCAAAGGAGGTATCTTCGAGATTATCTATCGCCGCTCGGTCCCGCGCCTGGGACACAATCAAGCCATCGGAGTCATTGCCCATCGACAGTGTCGTCTGATCTGGTTAATCCTGCATCAGGGAGTCCGTTACGAAGAACGCGGCCCAGCGGTCACGAAACAATCCAAGTATCAGCGCACATGGAGAATGATTCGGCAACTCCGACAGCTGGGATATCGGATCGAATCACCGAATCCTCAACCCAGCCAAGCACCGGCGTAGTGATTTTCGACCCTGATAAGGCGCGTAACCGGACGAGTGGCTCTGGTCACATTTCAGCTGGCCGATTTTGCGTTTATCAGGGCTTGAGTCCGATATCTGGCAAGCCATAAACCCGAAAGGTATCCGCAAAAAATTCCGGTACGAACCGGTTCCTCGATGAGTGTCTTGGCGAACCATGCTTGTTTGAAATGGCAGCGCTTTACGATGTCGTTCGTCAGGCTTCGTGAAGGGCTTCGATGGGATCGATTTGTGTGGCGCGCCAGAGGGGAAGTGCTGCGGAGAGCAGTACGATCAGGAATGCGGCCGCCGCAGCGGCGCCGAGGACGAATGGGTCGTGGGTGGAGACTCCGAAGACCAGGCTGTTCAGCCAGCGTGATGCGGCCCAGCTTCCTGTTAGCCCTGCGGCTAAGCCAATCAAGCCTAACCTCGCGGTTTGCCTTCCGGTGCAGCGGATAATAGCGATGGTTCCTGCTCCCATGGCCATACGAATGGCAATCTCCTGGCGCCGACAGCTGACCCAGTAGTTGAAAACGCCATAGCAACCGATGCTGGCCAGCATCACCGCAATGCCGGTGAAGAGGACCAGCAGAAGCGTGGTGAAGCGCCGCTGTACGAGTGTGGCGCCGAGCCAGGTGCGGGCGGTTTTCAACGACTGAATGGGAACGTTGTCGTCCATGGAAGCCAAGGTTTGGCGCACGGTTGCCATCATGCTTTCCGGGTTAGACCTAGTCCTTATCATTACTACCATTGCGGCATCCACCCGCTGAGCCGCCGGCAGATAGATCTCCGGCAAGGGCGAGGTGTCTAAACCTATTTGGGGCACACTGGCCGCGACGCCAACGATTTCGACGACGGGACCATCCATGTAGGGTCCGCCGAGTTTGATGTGCTGGCCTAGAGCGGAATCGGGATCTTTCCACCAGGCACGCGCAATCTCTTCGTTGATGGCAGCGACCGGCGGTTCGCCCGCCCGATCCTGATCGGAGAAAGCGCGTCCGGCTACTAACGGGATGCGCATGGCGGCGAAGTACGCGGGGTCCGCCATATTGACTAGAGTGACCGGGACATCCTGGGGGCCGGGCGTGGGTTTCTCGGCAACGGAATACCACCAGTCGCGACAGTCGCCCGCCGCGGGTGGACAGTTTATGGCGCCGACCGATTCGACTCCGGGCTGGGCGCGAAGCGCTGCTTCCAGGCGGGCGTAGAAGTCGAGAATGGCTGTATCGCTTTTGTACGGCAGCGGCGGCAATTGCAGTTCGAGCGCGAGCACGTGGCTCGGCTCGAATCCGGGATTGAGGGATTCGGCGGCCCACAAACTTCGCAGGAGAATCCCCGAAGTAAAAAGCAAGATGACAGCCGCCGCGATCTCGGCGATGACCAGGCCTCCACGCAACGTATGGCCGAGCCAGCTGGTGCCTGCGCTGGTGCTGCCTTCCTTCAAGAGAATCATCAGATTCATTTTGTTCAAACTGACGAGGGGCACCAGGGAGCACACCAGTGCCACCGCCAACGTTAGCGCCGCGGCGAAGATCAACACCGGGAGGTTCAGGCTGGCTTCTGAGAGGCGCGGAATATCGCGCGGCCCGAGCGCCTCGATGGCACGCAGGCCAAAGCCCGCGAGAAAAATTCCGGCGGCGCCGCCTAGCAGCGTGATCAGAATTGTTTCGGTGAGGAGCTGGCGCGCGAGGCGGCGGCGCCCGGCGCCAATTGCAGTGCGGATGGCCATCTCGCGCGCGCGAGTGGTCATGCGAATCAGGAGGAGGCCGCCGATGTTCGCGCACGCGAGGAGCAGGACGAGGCACACCGCAGCCATCAAAAGGATGAAGACGCGCGTCAGGTCGCCCGTGCGGTGCTGCGTTAGGAACTCGGCGTAGGCGCGATGGTCGCTTTCAGGGCCCGGATCCGCCTGCGCGAGGCGCTGCATGATCGTGTCCAAGTCCGAGCGCGCCTGAGACAGGGTGAATCCGGGTTTGAGCACCGCGAGCGCGCGCATCCCTTCGTGCGTGTCGCGCTTGGAAGCCTCGGCGACGGAAGGATGGAATGGAAGATAGTAATCAACCGGTGGGAGGAAGAAGCCGGGATCTCGGGCGAGAACGCCGATCACGATGTGCGCAGTTCCGTTCAGGTTGATGGTCTTGCCGATGATTTGCGGATCGGCTGAAAGGGTTTCGGTCCAGAAGGCTCTGGTGACCACGACTGTTGCCGCGGACTGCGGTGCATCATCGCTCGGGTTAAACAGCCGGCCCATGATCGGACGGGAGCCGGTGAGCCGAAAGAATTCGTTGGTGACGACACCGGCGTGAGTGAGCACAGCCTGACCGCGGCCTGTGAGCGTGAGATCGGAGTTCTCGAAGGCGGCCATCGAGTCGAAGGCGTGATTCTCGCTGCGCCAGTGTTCGAAATTAATCCAGGTCACGCTGATACCGGTGGCTTTTGCGGAGGACTCTCCGAGCCATACCAAACGTTCGCCCGCAGGGAATGGCAGCGGCTTGAGAAGAACGGCGTACACGGCGCTGAAGATGGCGGTGTTTGCGCCGATTCCGACAGCGAGCGTCAGAATGACGATGAGCGAGAAGACGCGCGATCTCCAGATGCCGCGCGCGGCGTAGCGAACGTCCCGCAGAAGCGATTCAAATGTGGGGAATTGCCACGTTTCATAGCTTCGCTCGCCCACGCTGGTCGCATTACCAAAATGGCGCCGAGCCGCGGCGCGCGCTTCTTCCGGCGGCATGCCGCGCTCGAGATTTTCGTCAATCAGGAACTGAAGATGGGCGTCCATCTCCTGCTGCAGTTCATTGGCGAGATGGCTTCTTCCCAGCGCGCGTGCGATCTTCGACCACCATTGGCGCATGAGATCAACCCTCCGGTGCCAGAATCCTGGCCATGGCGAGAGCAAATCGCTGCCACTTGGAAGTTGCCTTGACCAGTTGTTTGCGGCCGGCCGGCGTGAGGCTGTAATAGCGGGCGCGGCGACCGTTGGGCGAAGTCTTCCACTGCGCGGCGATCCATTTGCGCTGAAGAAGACGCTGGAGCGCAGGGTACAGAGAGCCATTGTCTACGAGAAATTCGCTGTCGGATTGTTGCTGCAGGAATTGCGAGACGCCATAAGCGTGGTTGGGCTCTCGCTTGAGGCTGCGGAGGATCAGGACTTCGAGCGTTCCCTGAAGCAGGTCGAGCCTTTCGTCAGGTAGAGAATCTACAGTAGACATACTACCTATATACGATGGAATTACGAAGCTGTCAAGCGACCCAACCGGCGCGTAGTGGGTCAGTATCCGATTGCGGCATGTGGCCAGCAACAATCACTATCAAAGTTGTTTGAATGAAGGCGTGGCTCGTGCAAAACTCTCAGACCGACCAGTCATGAATGCCCGCCAACTTGTTCTTGTTTGTACTGTGCTGTGTATTGGGCACGTGACAAGGGCGCAGACTTTGGCGCCTCGCGCCTACGTCATCACGCCGACGGGCGGCAATGCAATTACGCTGTCTTGGTCTTTCTTCGACGGCGGCCTGAACCTCAACGGGACGATTCCCGTTACAGGCGCCACTGGCGCCTATCACGTGCCAATCATCAGTTACTATCATTCGTTCGGGTTGTTCGGGCACTCTGCAAACATTACCGGTCTTCTGCCCTACGGTGTGGGCACGTTTCAGGGATCAGTCCTTGGTACTCACCAACAAATTTATCGCTCCGGCCTTCTTGACGCTGAGGTGCGCTTCTCTGTGAACCTCAAGGGCGGACCAGCAATGGCGCCGAAGGAGTTCGTGAGGTGGAAGCAAAAAACTTTGCTGGGAGCCAGCCTGACAGTGATCGCGCCAACCGGTCAATACGACCCGAATCACCTCGTCAACTGGAGCATCCATCGCTGGGCAATTAAGCCGGAGTTAGGCTATTCGCGGCGTTGGGGCAAGTGGGTCCTGGATGCGTATGGAGGAGTTTGGTTCTACACGACGAACGACGCTTTCTACTCGGTCCCCAGCCCACAGCCTCAAAGCGAAAGTCCAATAGGCTCCTTCGAGGGACACCTGAGTTACGACTTCCCTAAACAACGGTGCTGGGCTTCGCTCGACGGAAATTTCTGGTTCGGTGGCACCACCAGCTTGAACGGCACTCCGAATACTTCCACTCGGCAGACCAGTTCGCGCATCGGCGCGACGGCGTCATTTCCACTAAGCAAGCACCAAACTCTCAAGGTTAGCTATAGCAGCGGAACCTACGTGCGTTTTGGCGGTAACTATCAAAGTGTCTCGGTAGGTTGGCAGTATTCGTGGCTGGGTATCCCGAAATTTCATTCGTGGTAGCCATCCCGAAGCTTTGATTCCCGAATAGCCGCGTAAATGGAAATGTCCGGTTCTGTCTGTTTCTCGAGCGAGCTCTCTGCACGGGGGCGCTTCCGCATCCGTTACTTCCCACGATAGAAGCCGGCCTTGGTTTTGTGAGCTACGTCACAATGGCAAGTGACCGTTGTCACCTCCAGCTTTCCTGTATCGCAATATCCTGTGCGCGCGGAGGAATAATGGTCACAAAAGACGGGTGCGTTTCAGTTCCGGACATCTCTTGCGGGGTATGCGGATCGCCAAAGCAGCTGGAATTTACTGCCGAAATGATTATCCACTTTAAGAGGCTCGCAAATTTGGACAAACCCGGCATCTGGGTGTTTCCGAAGCTCCTGATCTGCTCGGATTGCGGCATTTCTCGGTTTAGTGTCCCACAAGACGCCTTGGAGCTGCTTGCAGAACGAACTCCGGCGAGCGAGGCCTCGATGCCGGTTGACTTCTCCGGCGAATGCACTTATCCGGACATGAACGAACGCGATGAAGAAAGCGCATAAGCTTTCTCTCCGCCTGTCAATTGTGACAATTATGCGGTTACCACGTCAGCCGGTAGGCTGGTAGGTTCAAGAAACTGTGCCGCACAGGGAGCCATAGGTATGTCCGCCGGACAACCAAACGTCCTCATTATCCTGACCGACCAGCTGCGCTACCCGACCGTGTACGAGTCCGATGAACTTCGTCGCTTCCGTCGCGAAAAGCTTACCGCCGAAGCGAGTCTGCGCGATTCGGGAGTTTCGTTCGAAAGTCACTACGCCATGTCGGCTGCCTGCGCGCCCAGCCGCGCATCCATTATGACGGGCCATTATCCGTCGCTGCACGGCGTCACGCAGACCGATGGCCTGGCGAAGAGCGCCGACGGCCCCGAGATGTTCTGGCTCGCGCCCGACACGGTCCCGACCATCGGCGACTGGTTCCGGGCGGGTGGCTATCGGACGTTCTACAAAGGCAAATGGCACGTCTCGCACGCGCACCTCCCCGGGCCCGTCGGCCAGGGCTATCTCCAGACTTTGGACAAGGACGGCAACGTGAACGCGGAAAACGTTGCCGCGTATCTCAAGGCGGACTTGCTCGACGCCTATGGTTTTTCCGAGTGGGTCGGTCCCGAGGCGCACGGGTTGGGCTACCAGAACACCGGGACGGCAAGAAATCCCTTCACGGCGGACGAGGTCATCGCCCTGCTGCAGCGGCTGGACAAGGGCGAGAACAACGAGCCGTGGCTCACGGTGTGCGGGTTCCTCAACCCGCACGACATCTCGATGTTCGGTGCCATCGCGCTTACGCAGGGCCTGCGCTACAACTTCGATTCGGTGCCGCAGATTCCCGCGCCGCCGACGCAGGAAGAAAACCTTTCCACCAAGCCCGCATGCCAGCAAAGCTACGTTGATGCCTGGGGCAAGATACTTGCGCCGCAGCCATGGATCGAGCCGCATCGGCGCTTCTACCGCCAGCTGGAACGCACGGTCGACGACCAGATCGGACGCGTGCTGGACGCCCTTCGGGCCACGAACGCCTACCAGAACACAATCGTAGTTTTCTCCTCCGATCACGGGGAGATGCTCGGGGCCCATGGCGGGATGCACCAGAAGTGGTACAACGCTTACGAAGAGACCACGCATGTTCCGTTCGTCTTCTCCAGCCCGATGTTTCGGGGCGGGCGGCGCGAGAATATCCCCACGAGTCACGCGGACCTGCTGCCTACGTTGCTCGGGCTTGCCGGCATCAATCACGACGAAGCACTCAAGCGCATTGCCGCCGGCCACACCGAAGCGCGCCCTCTGGTGGGACGCGACCTCTCGGGCATCATTCGCGGCACCGCCGAGCGGCCATCCGACCCTGTCCTCTTTTCCACTGACGACGAGATCAGCAAGGGCAGCGCGAAGCCTGGCAGCCCGATGCAGCGCTGGGCCCGCAAGCTGGGAACGTACGAGGAGGTCGTGCAACCGAACCAGATACAGACTGTTGTCGCCAAAATCGAGGTTGACGGCGGCGAGCATCTCGTCAAGCTGTCGCGTTACTACGACAACCCGCAGTTCTGGAAAGTGCCCGGCGTGCGCGACGAGCGCCTACAGCGCGGCAAGAAGATCGTTACGGTGACCGCGCCGAGTCCCGACGAATTCGAACTCTATGACCTCACCAGCGACCCCCTGGAGCAACGCAATCTCGCGCACCCGAGCAACGCCGATGACCGCTCGCGCAAGCTCCAGGGGCGGATGTACCAGCTGTTGGTCGAGCAGCTCGCCGCGAAGCGTCTCGTGCCGACTTCGGGAGGAACGCCGGGCTACGTTCCGCCCAAATAGGCGGAGCGGTCAATTCAAATTCACACTCGCTTTATAACCGACTTTGAAACGGGGGAAAAACTTTTATGCAAAAGCACTCGCAGGCGCAACAGCAGCCGGTTCACGGCCGGTGGTCCGCTCCGCTGCTGTTCTGTATTGTCGTCAGTTCCTTGTTCCTTGGTTTAGCTTGTGGCTGCGGTACCCAAAAACCTGCCGCCGTCACCAATAATCCCGATCAATTGCTCCGGCAAATGTCCGACAAGCTGGCTCAGGCAAAAAACTTCAGCTTCAAAGTTGACCGTAAACTGGACGCGGCTTTGGTTGAGGGACGAAACATTCCCGAGCACGCACAGATAGAAATCTTTGTTTCTCGACCCGGCAAGTTTCTGGCGAAGGCGGAAAGTCAGGACAATGATCGCCAGTTCATTTTTGACGGCCAGAATCTTTCGGTCTACGACCAGACCATGAAGCTGTACGCCACTGTGCCGGAGCCGGGCACGATTGATGAGGTGGTGGCGAAGATCAACGAAAAGTCAGTAGTGTCCCAACGTTTCGGCCTTTGCCTTCCGTAAATTATTGATGAGAAACGCATAACCGGCAGATTCTCTTGGTCTCGATTTGAACTGCGAATGCTGATTCTGCCACCCTGCGAAGCATAACTTCGTGGGGGCATCGATGAACCGAGGCAAGCTGGTGTTTGCGCAGCTGATGCAACATCTTCCGTTGACCACCTTTCGCCATTGCGTCACCCGCTATCGGGGCACGTTCAAAGTGAAGTCCTTCTCGTGTCTGGATCAATTCCTGTGCATGGCCTTCGCTCAGTTGACCTTTCGGGAGAGTCTTCGGGACATTGAAGTATGCCTGCGCGCGCAAAGTTCCAAGCTCTATCATCTCGGGATCCGTTCGGCGGTGGCTCGTAATACGCTGGCCAATGCCAACGCGGTGCGCGACTGGCGCATCTATGCCGATTTTGCCCAGAGCCTGATCGGCATCGCCCGGCCGTTGTATGCGCAGGAGTCCTTCGGCGTCGATCTGCAAGAAACCGTCTACGCGCTCGACACCACAACTATCGATCTGTGTCTGTCGGTATTTCCGTGGGCGGTATTCCGCACGGCCAAGGCAGCCATCAAGCTGCATACGCTGCTCGATCTGCGCGGCAACATCCCCACTTTCATTCACATTAGTGATGGTAAGGTGCACGAGGTCAACATCCTCGACCAACTGCTGCCCGAGCCGGGCGCTTTCTACATCATGGATCGTGGCTTCCTCGACTTCGAGCGCCTCTATCGCTTCCACGAGGCCGGCAGCTTCTTCGTGACCCGGGGCAAGTCGAACCTCAAAGTCCAACGGCGCTACTCGCATCCGGTCGATCGCGAGACCGGGCTGATCTGCGACCAGAGTGTCGTCCTTACTGGCTTCTACTCGCATCAAGGTTTCGAGGCACCGTTGCGGCGCATCCGCTTCAAGGATCCTGAAACCGCCAAGACCCTCATTTTTCTGACCAACAATTTTGTCTTGCCAGCATTTACGATCACCGAACTATACTGCTGCCGCTGGCAAGTGGAGCTCTTCTTCAAATGGATCAAGCAGCATCTGCGAATCAAAGCATTCTTCGGAACTTCGGAAAACGCGGTCAGGTCACAAATCTGGATAGCCGTTTCCGCCTACGTTCTGGTCGCCATCGTCAAGAAGCGACTGCATCTCTCGGCCAGCCTGTATGAAATCCTACAGATCCTCAGCCTGACCATGTTCGAGAAAATCCCATTGGATCAACTACTTGCCCAAACGATGACTGACGAAATTCAACGCGTTTCCGATAACCAATTGATTTTGTTCACGTAACGCTGGGACACTACTGACGAAAAGTATGGATTCACGCCGCCTTTGGCCGAGTTCATGCTCGACGATCCCTATAAGGCACTGAGTCCGCGAATCAAGACCCAGACTTACAAGGGCAAGGAGACTGTTGACGGCGTGGAGTGTCATCACCTGAGTTTTAGCGGTGAGGTGGCTGACTCGGAACTCTGGATTGGTGTCGCTGATCTGCTGCCGCGCAAGCTGGTGGCAACCTTCAAAAATCGCGACGGCGGCCCGCAACTCCAGGCCGACTTTTCAGATTGGAATCTGGCTGCCACGCTCGACGACAAATTCTTCACTTTCGTGGCGCCGCAGGACGCCGCGAAGGTCGAGATGGTAACCGACGCCCGGATGGATGAATTCGCGGAAAAATTGACGGCGCGCCAAAAATGAGCTGGATCCGTCTCCAACAAAGTGTGAGACGAAAGGACTACAACGAGATGAAACGAACAATTAGTGCATGCCGCGGGATGATGAGCGTCCGTGAACGGAGCAAAGACCTGGTGAGAGTGCCGTTCTTGGCGCCGTGTTTCTGGCCAGCGTGTCCGTCGCACACGCGCAGGTTTACGGGGTGGCCAAGAAAACGACGGTAGTGAAAGGCCCGAATGGAAATGTGGCGGCAGTTAGCAAAACCACGGTGGTCAGCGGAGGAGGCACAGCCACCAAAACGACGGTAGTGACCGCCCCGCATGGGACCGTGGCGGCTAGCGGTACCACGGTCGTCGTCGCTGGAGGTAGCACCTTGCCACATGGCTACATCGCCGTGCTGCCCGGTGGCTATCACGCGGTTACTGTTTCGGGCGTGCGCTACTACACCGTGGGCGGCATTTACTACCGCCCGCAAATGTATCAGGGCCGCACGGTGTATGTGGCAGTGCGCCTCTAGATTGGTATTCGCCAGCGAGCCGCGCTGCAAGGCCGGCGAGAACTCGATCACTTGAGTCTGCGTCGCAGCAGCCTGGGGGATCCAAGTGTTGATCGAGCCGCTCGCCGCGAAGCGCCTTGCGCCCACTTTGATAGGAAAGCTGGGGCGCGCCCGTCGGTACGAAGAGGAGTGGTCCTTTCGACGCGTCGGATTGTTGTGGCTCTCCAAAGAAACACGAGCACAGGTCCTAAAGGCGAGTTTCGTCCAGGACTACACCATCATTCTCCAGCACTGGGGATTCCTGCTGGGGCTGGTGGGTGTGTTTATGATCGTCGCCGCCTTTCGCGAAGACTGGCGACAACCAGTCCTCATCCTTTGCTGTTGCGAAAAGGCATTCGTTGTTTATCTGGTGATCGTCAACGCCAGATACCCGTATTCGCACGGCCTTAGGATGGGCGCTGCGATGGATGCCACGGTTGCTCTGTACACGATAGGCTACTTCGCCTTTGGCGGTTCAAGAACGCCTTACCAACTGGCTAAGTTTTGTGCCAAACACTGTGATGCGGAAGTGCTGAATAGGTGCGAGGAAAGGCCGTCTGGAAGAATTAAACCAGAGCCTCTGAGTAGCAAAGGATTCATGATGAAATCAACGCACACCGGATTTCTTATCGCCGCCGCGCTTGTTTGTGCACTGGCGTTGACGGTGTTTGGCCAGGACACCAAGAAAGAAAAGCAGCAGCAGGCCGTCAGAGATAGCCCCACAAGACCCTTCAGCAACTTTACAAAGCTGAGCCTAATGCCAAAGCAGCGGTCAAGCACTCTGCCGGTTACGCGGTCTTCAATAATCTGGGGGTGAAGATTCTGGTGGCGGGCTCTGGTAATGGCAAGGGCATCGCTGTGGACAATAAAACCAAGAAAGAAACCTTTATGAAGATGATCGAGCTGCAAGCGGGCCTTGGAATGGGCGTGAAGAAATTCAGCGTGGTTTTCGTCTTTGACAACCACAAGGCCTTCAACGACTTCGTCAACTCTGGCTGGCAATTTGGAGGACAAGCTAACGCGTCAGCCACCACTGGAACCAAAGGTGGACAGATGTCGGGAGCGGTGTCGGTCTCGGACGGGGTCTGGATGTATCAAATGACAGACAAGGGCCTGGCCCTCGAGATTACTGCAAAGAGCACCAAATACTACAAAGACGATAGCCTGAATTGAAGCGGAAGCGTCGCCGGGGATTCCGCTGAAGAGTACGGGCAAGGCGATGGAGGTGGCGGAGAGCTCCCGCCGGCCTTCACCGGCGTGCTTGCTTCGAACAGCTAGCTACGAAGCTCTTTGGCGCAGCGAGCTAGGATTTCCGCTACGTAGGATTCGCCCATCTCGGTATTGAACATTGCGTTGTAGAGGTGGCGCTCTGGCCAGTTCAGCTTGAAGTATTTCTCGACGAAGGTGGCGCGATCTCTATCGATGGTGTCTACCTGTTCGATGGCGTCACGCTCGGGCGTGCCACGACTTATCAATCTGTGAATCTTGAAATCGCGCGAGGCGTAGAGGAAGGTACGGAAGACATCCTTGCGATTGCGGAGAAAATATTGCGAGCCCCGGCCCACGATGACGCATGGTCCGCCAGAAAGTGCGTGATTGACGACCTGTTCGGAAACGGTGGCGATTCGGCGCGCATCTAGCAATTCCAGCCGGTCGGTTGGCGGTAGGGCTCCCTCGAATGCTCCTCTAAGAAAAGACTTAAAGACGCGATAAACCGCAGGATCATTTTTCCATTCCCGCTGCTCGACCGCTTGCGGCGTACTGTTGGTCAGCCGTGCGATTTCCTGAGTCAGTTCGTGGTCCCACAACTTCCAGCCGAGTCGTTGGGCGAGCAGGCTGGCAATCTCGGAGCCCCCACAGCCGAACTCGCGTTCAATTGCAATTGCTCGAATCATTGAACGTATCCTTATCCTTAACCGGCCGCGACGGATCCGCCCGCCCCCGGATCATTCTTTTTCAAGAAAAACGCGAGAATGAACATGAGCGAGCAGAACGCGCCCAGGATCCAAAATGTGTCCATATAAGACAGCGCGTGCGCTTGTTGATTCACCAAGTTGTAGAATCTGGCGATGGCCTGATCGTGAGCGTCGGTGGCGCGCAGGCCGGAATGTGCGATGTCAGAGCTCAGCCCACGGAGCGCCGAACGAAACGCAGGGGTATCCGGAGTGATGTGACCGACCAGGATTTGCTGGTGATACTGAGACCGCCGCGTGATCACAGTGGTCACCAAGGACGTCCCTATACTGCCGCCAATGTTGCGCATGAAATTGATTATCCCGGAGACGCTATTGCCTTTCTCCGGAGGGACTCCGATATAACCTGCCGCGGTGATGGGGACAAAAAGAAATCCGACTCCCACGACTTGGGTGATGCGCAGCCACATTGCAAAGCGGAAGCTGACGAATAAATCGATCTGGTGCGCCGAATAGAATAGTCCGACGGCCAGACAGAGCCATCCCAGCGCAATCAGGTATCTGGCCTGAATCTTCGACGTAAGCCTTCCAGTGATGGGCATCATTATCAGCAAGACGACTCCTCCTCCAGACAAGACGAGGCCTGCGAGTCCGGCGGTGTAACCCATCAGCGTCTGCAGAAATTCGGGAATCAAGACCAGCGTGCTGAAAAGCATGAATCCCATCATGAACATCATCAGGTTCGCCGCGGCGAAGTTAAAGCTCTTGAACATGCGGACGTCCACGATCGGATCTTTGCGGAACCATTCCCAGACGACCAGCGTGATCAAGCAAACTGCCGCGGTTATTGCGAGGGTGGTGATGAAATGCGAGCCCAACCAGTCGTCTTCCTGCCCCTTATCCAGAAGCACTTGCAGCGATCCGACGCCAAGCGCCAACATGGAGATTCCCATGTAGTCCACGCGGATGCCCGCGCGTTTTATCCTGTGCAGGAACGGCGGATCTTCGACCAGTGCATAGGTCAAATAGAGGGCCAGCAGCACCGGAGGCAAGGTAATGAAAAAGATCCAGCGCCAGGAATAGTTGTCTGTAATCCAGCCCCCAAGCATCGGACCGACTGTGGGGGCGAGAACCGCGGAGATTCCGTAGAGAGCAAAAGCGACGCCGCGCTTCTCTGGAGGAAAGGAATCGTTGAGAATCGCTTGCGCCATGGGTTGCAAGCCGCCTCCGCCGATGCCTTGCAGAGCGCGAAAGAGCAGCAACACAGGCAGACTCGGAGCGAGCCCGCAAAGCAGGGAACTGACCGTAAAAATCGAGAGCGAGAGCATAAAATACTTCTTGCGGCCGATAATTTCCGCAAGCCAACCGCTCATGGGCAGGATGATGGCGTTTGCCGCCAGGTAGGAAGTGAGCACCCAGGTGCTGTCGTCGTAGCTGGCTCCCAACCCTCCCGCGATGTAAGGCAACGCTACGTTCGCAACGCTGGTATCCAAAACTTCGACGAATGCCGCAATCGAAACGGTGGCGCCGATCAACCAGGGATTTACCTTTGGACGCCAGACCGCCTGCTCCAAAGGGAAAGTCGCCGCCGCGGAACTCATTTCAAGTACACCGTCGCTTCCACGTTCATGCCGGGCCGCAGCTGATGGTCACGATTTTCGCCCGGCTCCAGAACAATCTTGACCGGCACGCGCTGGACGATCTTTACGTAATTGCCGGTGGCGTTTTCCGGGGGCAGCAAACTAAAGAGAGGTCCGGTGGCTCCCGCGATGCTGTCAACATGCCCCTTGTAATTGCGGCCGTTCGAGTCCAGATGGATTTCCGCCTTCTGGCCCACGCGCATGTGTTTCAGCTGGGTTTCTTTGAAATTCGCGGTAATCCAGACTTGATCGAGGGGCACCACGGTGAGCATCTGCTCTCCCGGCTCGACGTTTAACCCGACGACAACTTTTTTGGTTACTTCGCCTGTCACGGGAGCAAATATTTTCGTGTATCCCAGATTCAACTGAGCCTGTTCCAGCACGGCTCTTTTTTGGCGTATGTCCGCAACGGCTGCGAGGGCTTTGGCCCGCGTCGAGGCCACGCGCTGCGGTCCCGCTTGAGCGTCTGCGTAGCGCGCTTCGGCCTCGATGAGACGGCTGTGCGCTTCCTGAACGGCTTGTAGTGCGGCGGCCTCGTTCGCTTCCGCCGCCGATACAGCAGCGACGTCGGTAGCGGCGGCGGCGTATGCATAGTCGTAGACCTGCTTGGGTATTTCGTCTCTGGCGAGCAACAAACGATAGCGGGTGACATCGTCCTGTGCCTTTACGTTTTGCGCCTGTGCTTCCAAGACGCGCGCATGGGCAGCTGCGGCTTCCTTGTCCGCTGCCTCGATGGCTGCCTGGGCATTCTGAATATCCGAGGACGTGAACTTCAGTTGGCTCGAGGAATCCACTGAAGAGACGGGTACGTCAATATTCAAGCTCTCGGCGGCAGCGTCGGCATTCTCCAGTGCGGCCTGCGCTCTTGCCAACGCCACTTCATAGTCTTTCGGATCAATTTCCACGAGAGTGTAGCCTTGCTGCACCCATTGGTTGTCGTCGACGTTGACCTTCTGGATGTATCCGGAAATGCGCGCGCTTACGGGGTAGAGATGGACGTCCACCTGGGCGTCGTCGGTGTCCTCGAAGCGGGAAAAATACATCCAGAGCAAAACGCCGCCAATGATCAGAACTGGGAGCGCTATAAGCAGGATCAGACGCTTGCGTGAGCGGGCCTTGGGATAGGCCGGAATGGGCGCCTGCGCCGCGGCGGAATCTCCTGTTGGCGCGTTTTGTAAGGGCGGAGTAGCTTGCGGTGGATTCGACGCCTGATTTTGTTCAGCCATGGTCATTCTCCTTTCAAGTACTCCGCAAAGCGGGACTCCGCGACCCCGATGGCCCTTGCCAGAGATATTTTCGCGAGATTGTAACTGTAAAGGCTGGCAATGTACGCGTCATTCGCCGTGGCGAGCGCGTCTTGCGCTTGCACCACTTCTATATTGTCGGTAACTCCCGAGCTGAACCGATCGCGCGATTGCCGCAGCGTTTCGGTGGCGAGCGCTACCGTGCTTTTCTCGACGGAGACTTCTTGCGCAGTCGCCTCCAGATCGAGATAAGCATCGCGAACCTCCTGATCGATCTGGGCGCGCAAGTCTTCGAGCACCTGCTTTGCTCTTTGCAGCGACGCATCGGCGCGCAAAACGTCGCCATGCACTTTTCCGCCCTGAAAAATAGGGACGCGCAGCGTCACCGCCGCATCTACGGTGCCGTGCGTCGAAGCCGGATTCACTCCGGTGATTCCATAGTCGGCCACCTGTTCTATTGAAGGATAACGTTCCGCGGAACTGGCTTTTCTCTGGAGCTCGGCTGAGCGGACCTGGCTCATCTGGCTCTGAAAATCCGGGCGAGCCTTGTAGGCGCTTTGGATCGCGTCATCGAGAGGCGGAATGGAAAGATCCTGGTAATTGATCTGCGTGGTTATTTCGAATTTTTGCCCCGGCGGAAGGCCGATCGCGCGCGCCAGAACCAATTTCTGCTTTTCCAGATTATTTTGTGCGACGATCACTCTCTGTTGACGTGATTGTAGCTCGACCTGTGAACGCAGAACGTCCACGGCCGCGGCGAGGCCTGCGGTGTGCTGATCGGATGTCTGCTGGAAAAGTACTTTGGCGGTGTCTCTTTGCGATTGCGCCGATGCGACCTCCGACTGGTCGGCGATGAGCAGCAGATAGTTGGAGACAATCACGGTGACAACGAGTTCGCGGGCGTTTTTGTAGCCGTATTCGGCCGACTTCAGCTGCGCCTGTGACGAGCGCTCCTGCTGGATGGATTCCCAATCAAAAACGGTTTGGTTGAGATATGCGCGCGAATCGAAATAGCCAAATGGGCCGATGACTTTTGGCACTCCGGGTATATTCAGACCAAATTGCGCTTTCAAGTCGATTTGACGAACGCCAAATCCGGTATCGGTGATTACATTCGGAAGTAACTCGCTCAGGGCTTGCCATTTTTGTCCCCGCGCGTCCGTCACTGAATCGCTCGCCAAGAAACCTCCGAGGTTTTGCCTTAGGCCACGTGCGACTGCGTTTTCCAGCGACAGCGCTATCGGTGTTGCGCTTAATTCGCCGGTGGGGACTCCACCGAGGTACGGATTCTGCGACAACGCCACCGTAGTATTCTGCCCGGCGCGCACGGCTGCTTGCGCCGGGCCGGCAACTTCTTGTTCGGCAATCGGACTGGGAAGGGGATTGTACTGTGCGAATGTGGCTGTTCCGGTAAACAACGGAACACAGAGCAGCAGCAATCGAATCCAGGGCTTGCGCCGCACTTTCCTTCGCAGGGAGATGCTTCTTTTTTCTGCGCAGTTCGTTGCCGTGGCGACATAGACCTTCTGAACGGCGGTCCGTGATGAGGTGATGTCGGCGATCGTGCGGCGATACGGCGTGATTTCCATTTGCGTCTCCCAATGTCCGAGTCAGGAAGCGCTTGTGGCGGCCCGTCCTCAGGCCGGACCGCGCAAACCCGACTCATAGCAATCAATTCAGACTGTCCGTAAAGCGGGGCCGGTGCGAACAAAGCGACGCCGAGTGCGATCAGAGCATCGCGGAACTTGGTGTGATTCACTACCAACAGTTGGAGAGCAGAGCTGTGAAATTCTCGATGGCCTCCCGTTTGTTGTGTACATCCGGGAAATCCTGCCGCCTGCGTGCCTAAATTTTGTGGTTGGTTAATTAACAGTTTGTTGAAAAACCCCTTTCTTCTGCAACTTTAAATCAAGAAACTCGTCTGAAGTAAGGAAGGTCAAGGAGGCGAGTGAATGCGCGGAGACGATAACCAGCAAGAAGGAATGTTCAGCTACGTTTCTCCCGAGAAGCGCGTACCAGCCGATCATCCGTTGCGGCCGATCCGCAAGATGGTGGATGAGATTCTGAAAGAAATGTCTCCGCAGTTTGCGAAGCTGTACTCCGAAGTGGGGCGACCATCGATTGCACCCGAACGGCTGTTTCGGTCCCTGCTGTTGCAGATCTTCTATTCGGTGCGCAGCGAACGAATGCTGATCGAGCAACTGCAGTACAACCTGCTGTTCCGGTGGTTCGTGGGGATGGAGATGGACGAGGCGGTGTGGAATCACGCGGTGTACAGCAAGAATCGGGAGCGCTTGTTGAATGAACAGGTCGCGGCGTCATTTTTCGCGCGGGTGCTGGAACGAGCGAGGCCGTTCCTGTCGGATGAACATTTCACGGTGGACGGAACGCTGATTGAGGCCTGGGCCAGTCAGAAGAGTTTCCGACCCAAGGATGGGAGTGGGAAGCCCGCGGGACCGGGAGGAGACGTCAACTTCCAAGGGGAAAAGAGAAAGAACCAGACCCATGCATCGACCACGGATCCCGATGCCCGGTTGTGGACGAAGTCTGGAGGCAGCGCGGCGAAGCTGAGCTACATGGGACATGTAATGATGGAGAACCGCAATGGGCTTTTGGTCGAGACCTTTCTGACCGAGGCGAACGGAAGAGCGGAGCGAGATGCGGCGCTGCTGATGGCCGAGGCCCTCCCGCCGGGAAAGCGCGTGACGTTGGGAGGAGACAAGAATTACGACACCCGAGAATTCGTGCGAGAACTGCGCGGGATGAACATCACCCCGCATGTGGCACAGAACACCACCAATCGGAGGAGCGCGATCGACGAGCGGACCACACGGCATGCGGGGTACGAGGTGAGTCAGCGGAAGAGAAAACGAGTGGAGCAATCGTTCGGGTGGATGAAGATGGTGGGGATGCTAAAGAAGGTGAAGCTGCGAGGAATCGACAAGGTGGGGTGGCTGTTTATCTTCACCGGAGCCGCCTACAACTTGTGCCGATTGCGAAACCTGATGGCCAGAACGTGACCCGTGGCTTCGACGAGCCGGCTCGTTAGATAGAAAAACTCAAACCACTCCCTTACAACTCAGCGAAAACTCAAAACTGAGAACGAAAAAACTTCGAAAACTAAATTCTTCAACAAGCTGTTAATCAGCAGCTTGAGAGAGATGCGAGCGCGAATCATAAGAGTTCGAATTGACTTCGAGAGCTTGCCACGGACTTTGAAGAAAAGTCCAGAATTCGTTGAAGTTACTCCCCGGCGGGAGCGAGCGTTGTGTCTTCTTTGCGCATGACGGGTATTCGAAGATTATTTCGGTCCAGAAGTAGGCTTGTGAGAAGTTGGAATGCCAACTCCCCCATAGTCGGGTAAATGGAAACTGGCCCACTACTTGTTTGACGAGGAGCGGACGGCGTGAGTTCGGTTAGAATGCGGCAATGAGTGGCGATGAGCGGCGGGTGGTGATTGTTACTGGTGGCGGGCGCGGGATTGGGGCGGCTGTGGCGCGGTTGGTGGGGGCGCGCCGGTTTCCGGTGGTGGTGAATTTTGTGGAGAATCGCGCGGCGGCGGAAGCGGTGGTGCGGTCGATTGTCGAGGGGCGTGGGCGAGCTATGGCGCTGCAGGGTGATATTGCGCGCGAGGAGGATGTCTTGCGGTTGTTCGGATTGGCTGAGCGCGAGTTTGGGGCGATCGGTGGGTTAGTGAACAATGCGGCGGTGACAGGCGGGTTCGCGCGAGTGGAGGCGATTGAGGCGCGGGCGGTGGAACGGATGCTGGCTGTGAATGTGTTGGGAACGATGATTTGTTCGCGCGAGGCG
Source organism: uncultured Acidobacteriota bacterium (assembly GCA_963804625.1). Lineage (GTDB taxonomy): Bacteria > Acidobacteriota > Terriglobia > Acidiferrales > UBA7541 > Palsa-295. Next base: position 196,396 of record CAWDRJ010000009.1, read on the forward strand.
GTGCGGAGGATGTCTGTGCGGCGCGGGGGCGCCGGAGGAGCCATCGTGAATATTTCTTCTTTGGCGGCGCGGACGGGTGGCGCGGGGGAGTGGGTGCATTACGCGGCGTCGAAGGGAGCGATTGATAGTTTTACGATTGGGTTGGCGCGTGAGGTGGCGGAGGAGGGAATTCGCGTGAATGCTGTGGCGCCGGGATTGATTGAGACGGAATTGCATGCGGCGAATGGGGAGCCGGGGAGGTTGGAGCGTTTGTCGCCGGGAATTCCGATGAAGCGTGCGGGGACGGCGAGGGAAGTGGCGGAGGGCGTGGCGTGGCTGCTATCGGATGCGGCTTCTTATACTACTGGGACAATTTTGGAGATTGGTGGAGGGAGATGAGGCTGAGGAACGTGCGGCGTGCTTCAATATGCGGACAATATGAAGGTCGCGGCGGGGAACCGCTGATCCGACGTCACATTGAACCGTGATCTCTATCACAGCTACTTTCCGCGAGGAGCGCTACTTTTTTTTGAGACGAGTGGGTTGAAACAAGACGAAGGGGGCGCCCTATGTATACAGCGTTCAAGCAGCTTGAGAATGGCGAGTGGGAGCGGGTGGCGTCCCGCGAAAAACTTGAAGACGCTGTGGAACTCGTGGAGTCCCTGAACGACTATTGGCCCGGAGGATATGAGGTTCGGGAATCGCGTTCGCAGATGGTCAGATATGCTACGAATTCTCGGTCAGTCGCGGCTGAATCTGGAATTTGTGGTTTGAGTTCATTCGCACGTTGCCCGAGCGTAACGAGCCGCAAAGACATCGAAGGACGCTAGGGGGCATGTTAGTGCACGGAAGCAAACCGGCTCGTCTTATTCGGAGATTGCGGCGATGGGTCGCAAATCGGGTGATCCAAGAGGTTCCTAGCGAGATCGCGCTGTTGCGAATTTGACTGCCGCAAACAGCAGTGCACCCTAAAGCAATGGGCAACGTGCGAGCGACGCGTCTCAGGCGCTTCGGGAGAACTCAAACCTCCCATCGTAGCCGGCGGCGAGAGGGTGTAAAGAAAACTGTGTAAATGGTCATCACATGGGGCAGAGTCGAACAAGGAGAACCGATGACCATAAATCTGAAGCTGATTGATGAACTTCTGGCCGACTACAAGAAGCCGGAAGACATTATCGGCGAGAACGGACTGTTAAAGCAGATCACCAAGGCGATTTTGGAACGGGCACTGAAAGTGGAACTGACCGAGCATGTGGGCTACGAAAAGCATGATCCCGTCGGTCACAATAGTGGGAACTCAAGAAACGGGAGCACTACGAAGAAGCTGAAGGGCGAGTTCGGCGAGATTGACCTGGAGACACCGCGGGATCGCAACGGGAGCTTTGAGCCCGCCATTGTGAGCAAAGGGCAAACGCGCTTCAGCGGCTTTGACGACAAGATCATCTCGATGTACTCGCGAGGGATGACTACGCGAGAAATTGAAGGGCACCTGCAGGAAATCTACGGGGTGGAGGTTTCGCCGACGTTAATCTCCAACGTCACCGAAGGGGTGATGGAGGAAGTCAAGACGTGGCAGAACCGGGTACTGGATGAGGTGTACCCGATCCTGTACATGGATGCATTGCGGGTGAAGGTGCGCGATGGCGGACACATCCAAAGCCGGGCGATCCACGTGGCGATTGGAGTGAACCTAGAGGGCAAGAAGGAAATTTTGGGATTATGGGCGGCGCAGAACGAAGGGGCGAAGTTCTGGCTGCAAGTACTGACGGAGTTACAGAACCGTGGGGTGAAAGACATCTTGATTGCCTGCGTGGATGGGCTCAAGGGGTTCCCGGAGGTGATTGAATCGGTGTATCCGAAGGCTGAGGTACAGACCTGTATCGTGCACCTGGTGCGAGCCTCCCTGAACTATGTGAGCTGGAAACAACGCAAGCTGGTGGCAGCAGACTTACGAAAGATTTATCAAGCGGCCAGCGCGGCAGAAGCGGATTTGCAACTGGATGCGTTTGCGCAAAAGTGGGATGCCGTGTGCCCGATGGTGAGCCAGACCTGGCGCCGGCACTGGGAACGGATCACGCCGTTTTTTGCGTATCCGGCCGATATCCGGAAGGTGATTTACACGACCAACGCGGTGGAATCGCTGAACATGTCGCTGCGCAAGATCATCAAAATGCGGGGTTCGTTTCCGAACGATGAGGCCGCTCTGAAGTTGTTATACCTGGCGCTGCGTAACGCCGCGAAGAAATGGACGATGCCGATACCGAATTGGAATGCGGCGCTGAACCGTTTCAGTATTCTGTGGCCGGAGCGCATGCCGGCCGGAGAGCGTGTGTGAGAACCTGGACCAGAGGTCGTGCGCGGCAGAACTGCGAAGAGAGCTGTGAAAATGGCGGAGCGGTGGAAAGCCAACAGCAGGCTTTCCCCCGCTCCTTGGAAATCTCGCAAACCGAGATTCCCACATTTTCACAGCTCCGGCGGCGGTTGTTTTTACGGAACAGAGGGCTTCAAACAATAAAAACTGAAACCGTTTACACAAAAGTCTTTACACCGCCGGCGGCGACGAGCCCGGTGCGATTCTGCTTTCGATATCCCGCTTACACTCGGACCGTTAGGCGCGTACTCGTCCAATTGAAAGTGGCACTCCACTCTTTCTTCATTTGGCGTAGTAGCCGGCTCTGGTGTTTACGGTGAAGTGGCGATCTTTCGTGGTTAGTTTGATCTTGTGGTATTTGCTGTCCGGCTTCGCGCGACCCGGCGTGTAGCCGACGCTGTACTGATTGCGCAGGTCCTCTTCGATCTGCGCGTAGATGTCCTCGATCGACTCGTTCGGTGTGACTTCGAAATACGCTCCGCCGGTTTCGTTGGCCATGCGGTGCAGGCCTTGTTTGCCATGCTGGCTGGCGATGGCCAGGATCGCGCCTATGACCGGACGCGAGAAATTCTCCGGGTCGGCAAAGCGAATGGGGTAGATGATGGTGTCCGCGCGCTGGGCGTATTCGATGGCTTCGGTGATGGAAGTTGATTCTTTATGGGCCACGCCATCGGACAGCAGAATGAAGGCCTTGCGGCCCCGCAAGTGATACATGGGGTCTTCGGAACATTCCTTAATGGCGCTGAAAACGAGAGTGGAATCGCGATCGGGAATTTTCAGGCGTTCGAGAGCCATTTGGAGAGCGTCGCGCGAAGAAGTGGGGTCTTGCAAGATGCCGACGCGGATGTCGAAGTGCGCGATGAAGGCGTGGTCGGTGCCTTCGCGCAGGACTTGATCGAGGAAGGTGTAACTGGCGCGGCGCTCTTGCTCGAGGATTCCGGTCTGGCTGCGGCTAGTGTCCACGAGAAGGCCGATGGTGAGCGGAAGATGCGACTCTTGCGAAAAGTAAATGATCTGTTGGGGCTTGCCGTCTTCGAGGAGCAGGAAATCGTCGGGAGTGAGGTTTTTGACGACGCGGCCGTCTGGATCGTGGACCGTGGCGATGAGCGAGACGAGATTGGTGCGGGTGGAGATGGTGGGGCTTTGCTGAGCGGCGGCGGTGAGAACTGCAGCGGCGAGCAGAATGGGGAGGGCGAATTTGATGAAGGTGCCGTGGTGAGCGACTCGGAGCCGCGAGGCGGGAATTAGTATTGGCATGTTCACCATACGGTGCGGCGGTCGACGAAACTACGGGAAGCGCTTTCGAGTTTTAGAGTAGGCTGGATTGATTGCGGTTGTATAGGAGTTGAAGTCGCGCGGGGCGCGGATTGCGATGCTAGGGGCTGTGGATTTTGATTTCTGGGCGCGCACCCTTTGCGCTGCGCGCAAAGGAATGCGGCACCCGAAAGTTAAATGGCAAATTCAAAGTCAAACTTGGCGCCTGGCGCGTCGCAATCCGTCTTGGTGGGTGAGGCGTACTATGTATAGATAGAAATAGTGAGGAGACTTTTTATGCGTGCAGGTCTGTTGGCGGCGGTTGGATTTGCGTCAGCCGTGTTGGTTGTGCTTTATGTGGTGCATGCGGCGCCTCGGGAGCCGGTGCCTGCTGCGAAGATTGATGCGCCTTTGGCCGCTACTGCTGGCGGGAAAGAGACGGCTGTGTTTGCTGGCGGCTGCTTTTGGGGGACGCAGGCGGTGTTTGAGCGCGTGAAGGGCGTGGTCGCTACTGCTGCTGGTTACGCGGGCGGGTCGGCTGATACCGCTACCTACGATCAGGTGACTACGGAAACTACCGGGCATGCGGAATCGGTGCAGGTGGTTTACGATCCTTCGCAGATTACTTATGGGCAGCTCTTGCGAGTTTTCTTTTCGGTGGCGCACGATCCTACGGAATTGAACCGGCAGGGGCCGGACGTGGGGACTTCGTATCGGTCGGCGATTTTTTATACGAATGAGGAGCAGAAGCGCGTGGCGGATGCTTACATTGCGCAGCTCGATGGTGCGAAAGTTTTTGGGGCGCCGATTGTGACGGAAGTTACGCCATTGAAGGGATTTTATCGCGCGGAGGATTATCACCAGGATTATGCTCTGCATAATCCGGGGAGTCCCTATATACAGATTTGCGATTTGCCGAAGGTGCGGGCGTTGAAGGCGGAGTTTCCGGATTTGTTTGTGGATTATAAGGGGAAGTAGGACACTTTGCGGCCGCGGTCCGGAAGGGTCGGTCGCGCGCGCGATCACTACGAAGAGAGATCCCTCGCTGCGCTCGGGATGACAAATCATTTTGGAGCGCGGCGGCGCGCAGCGGTTTTTGTGGTTGTTGCGTGGATTTGCACAACGGCCCCACCCTTCCCTGAATGCGGGAAGGATGGGGCACCCGGCCGAGGACGATGAATGGCTGAACCAGAGAGGTTCAGCTGCCCACTGAGACAACTTCGCCCGGTTTTATGGCTTCCATGCGTGCCAGGCAATCTTTCAGGGACGGCAGGAGATCGCCGAGGCGATTCGATTTTGAGCGTAAAATGATAATCGCGAGCTTCCGACGCTGAAGGTTCTGTTCGTAATCCACGCCCTTGTCCATCGTCAAGAAAATCGCATAACCTTGTTCCTCCGCCAGGGAAAGCAGCTCGCCGTTGCGCTTGCCAGCGAGTCCAGCATCTGGAACTGTCCGGCATTCATGCATCGCCAGGCTATTTTTGATTTTTCGCGGCAGGCACTCATCGAGCAGAACTTTCATCCAAGTTCATCAACGAGGAGAGACTTGGCGAGCTCCAGGGCGGCGATCGCCGCAGAGCGAGTGACTGGTGGGGAAATCGTCGAGGAAGTCGTCGAGGGTCTGGCCACCCTCGAGGTAATCGAGGAGCGCCTGGAAAGGGACACGGGTGCCGCGAAAGACGGCGGTGCCGCCGAGGACTTCGGGATCTTTGACGATAATGTCGCCGACGGCGGACATGGCAGCACTCCTATAGTGAGTCAGCAGAGCGGTTCTAGTCTACCGTATCCTGTGACGGAGCGCGCAGGTCCTCAGCAGAGGCGCGGCGCAAGGACTAGGTTTCGCGTTTTAGTAGGGTGGCTAGGCGGCGGCGGAGGTTGTCTATTGCGTCGAAGAGTTCTGTTATGCCTGGGGTTTCGATGCCTACGTCAACGGTTTGGAGGTCGAGCGAGAGATCGTTGGCGATTTGGGTGGCGCGTTTTACGCGTTCGGCGGACATGATGGGAAGGACGGAGAAGGGGTCGCCGCCGGGTTCCTCGTTTGAGCCGAGCCATTTTTGGACGGCCCAGGTGGTGCTGCGGATGTGATCCACGGCGTTGCGGAATTCGGAGAGGACGCGAGCGTCAAGTTCGCCGGATTTTACGAGAGCTTCGAGTTGCTGCAATTCGCCGGTGGCTGCTTCGAGGCGAGCGGTGAGGGGTTGAGCGACGTTGCCAGCGGCGGTGTTTTCGGGCGAGGTCATCGGAGGTCTCCTCCGGCTGGGCCCGTTGGTGTAGGGGAGACTACGGCGTTAGGTAGCGGGATGACAAGGGAATTGTTGGGGGAAGTAATTCGTCGTTGGGGGCGACGGGGCGTTCAGACCGAAGAGAGATCCCTCACTTCGTTCGGGATGACAGGAATTTTTGTGGGGTGCAGAGCACAGGGCATTCAGCGGAGGGCGCGCCGCAGCTTTTGCGGTTGTTGCGTGAGCGGGATCTAAGGCACGCGAAGCAAGCTTCGCGCCGGAAAAGCGGCGGCAAGCCGCCGCACTCCCAGATCGCATCGCGGCGGTCGCGGGTTCCTGGTGGATGGATGCATTGGCGGCGATGGCTCCTGCTACTACTGCGGATTATGGGCAGCGGGTGCCGGTGCGGCCGCATTCTTCGAAGACGGAGAGGACGTTGGCCAGGCTTAGGATATCGCGGATGCGGGGGCTTAGATTGTGGAGTTGCAATTCGCACCTGGCGCTTTTCGCGGAGATGTAAAGGCCTACTAGTGCGCCTAGGCCGGAGCTGTCCATATAGGCGAGTTCGGTGAGGTCGAGGATGACGCGGCGTTTTTGTGGGAGCAGGGATTTCACTTCGGTTTTTAGTTGCGGCGAAGTTTCCATGGTCAGGCGCCCGGTGCAGCGGACTACGGTGGCGTCTTCCCAGGCGTAGGTGTGGAGATTGAGTTGGCGCGCGGGTGGTGGCGGCGACGGTGGTAGCGGCGATGTGGTGGACATGGTGACGTTGTTTACTCTGGATGCGGGGCGATGACAAGGTTTTTTTGCGCGGGGCGTGCGCAGTAAACGCGATTGGCGTATTGGTGGTTTTGTAGCGGCGCACTTTAGTGCGCCATCGATTTAGCCGCGACGACGATGGCGGTCTGAAGACCGCCGCTACAACTGCTATTTGAAATTGCGGCGTGGGGTTGCGTTTAGTGGGGGCGCTTTGTTAGGCCTGCTTTTTTCCAGAGTTTTTCCCAGTGCCAGATGCCGGGGGTGTCGTGCAGGACGCGATGCCCTAATTGGTGGGCTAGCATCAGGATTTGGCCGCGGTGGTGGGCTTCGTGGGCGAACATGTAGGCGAACATGGTGGCGCCGGCGGGCCAGGTTTGCGTCCAACTGCCGCGGGAGAATTTTTTGACGCGGCGATTGGGCTGGGCGGAGAGAGCGTCGGTGAGCATGAGGAGGCATTGCGCGGAGCTTTTTTTGTGCGCGGCGGAGGCTTGCTTCATGGTGCAACGGTCGGGATCGAGCGGGGCGGGACATTTCAGATGCGGCGCGGAATTTTTCAGCCAGACGAGGCGGCAATTATGGAGATGCGCGAAGATGGCGGCGATCGAGCGGCCGCTGCGTTTTTCCGCTGGCGACTGGGCGCGCCAGGCGTGCGGGTCGAGAGCCGCTAGGATTAGCTGGTGCATGGGGTCGTTGACTGCGTAGATTTCGAGAAGGGAATCGCGAATTTCGGCGAGAGCGGCGTGAGATTCGCTGGACGCGTGGGTGGCGCCGGCGTCTTGGGCGGCGGGGGATTTTTGCGATGGCTTTGGCATGGAAGCTCCGACGGTAGACGAGTGACGCCGAATTGCTGTGCGAACGCGCGGCATAATTTAAGGATTTATACCACATCGTGGCGCAAGTGCTGTTTGGCTGCAGGCGGGCATAACATCATCGCTAGGGGCGAGTTTACGCAAGTGTTTGTATTCCCCACACATTAGCGTATCCAGTTAGCGCACACGCTGGGCAATTCCGCATACAATTAATAGTCAGCGAAGTAACAACGATGCATTTTGACGCGACCGAATTTCTGATCTTGGGATCGCTAGTGGCGTTCGCCATATGGGTGTGGAGATTCTCGTCAATTCTGAGGAAGACGCCGAGAGAAATGCGCGCGGCGGCGCTGCGCGGCTCGGCGAAGGCGATGGGCAGCGAATTCTGGGAGCGCGGCAGCCCGTATCAGAGCGAACTCGCGGAGGAATTGTCTGCGGGGCCAGACTCAATCGTGCACACGTTGCAATGGCCGAACCAGGGCGCGCAGATATTTTCGTTTCAGGAAATTCGCCGCGGCGTGAAAGGCCGAACCTCATATCTTTACTGGGCAGGCTACCGGTTCAGCGAACGTTCGTTTCCGAAGTTCGATTTGAAAGCGACGCGCACGGCGTCTTTCATGCGACCTGGGTATTGGCGGAAAGTTTCACTGCCCGGGCAGATTGACTTCGAAAGCCGCTACGCATTGACGGGGGAGAACCGCGGTTTGGTGGAGCAATTTTTTACACCCGCGCGCTGCGCAGCAATCCTGGCGCGGGAATGGCCTCGGGGGATCAGCTTGAAAGCCGGGGGCCATTGGGTTTTGGTCCATGGCGAAAAATTTCTGCACGCCACCAGCGAATCCGATTCCGAAGCGAGCGTGGCGAAGGAAATACAAGAAGTGTCGTCGCTGGTGACGGGGATGCTGCCGATCGCGGAGGCGCTGACGGATGCGCACTTGGCGGCAGCAGACCAGCGATTCGTGAGGCTTTCTGAAGACAGTGCGAAAACTAAAGCATCTTGGTGGGACCGATTGGCATTTCTGTTTTTGGCTGTGGTGATCGCTGCTGTCATTTTCGTTTCGGTCGCGTATGCGGGGTCGTTGTGGGCGCGGTTTGACTTAAGGGTTCTGAGAACAGACTTACGGCGTTACTTTTTTGCGGTTCTGTTCGTTGTAGTGCTGTGGGGAATTGGCGAATGGCTGGTTCGTTTTTACCGGCGGATGAAACAGCGAGCTGCGACGCGGTTGGAGGCGCAATTCTCTGGTTTGCTAGACAGGTCTTGAATTAAAACGTGCGGCTGCGGCTTCCGCTTGGTTTTGTGCTGGCGATGCTTCGGGCTTCCGGGCAACTCTTCTTTTGGCCTCGCAATCTGACTCACGGACGATATCTTTCCACGCGACTTGGACCGAAAAAAGTCCTGCTGAACTGGAACAGAGATGACGGCGGAAAAAACTGCGGTGGCCTTGGGTTGGCGCGTTTACGGATTGGGCGTGATGGCTGTCGGGTTGGCTTCCTTGGCGTTTCGGGAATTCGATCCGGGGCAGCCGGTGCCCGACGGCCTTCCTGCGCGCAGTGTGCTGGCGTGTGCGGCGGGTGCGTTGATGGTGGTGGCGGCTGCAGCGATCGAGTGGCGGCGAACTGTGGCATGGGGCGCTGCGGTGCTTGCGATTTATTACACGCTCGTTGTGGTTGTGCTGATGAATGGCCGGGTGCTGCTGACTGATTACGCGGTGTACGTTACCTACGAAAATATCGCGATGCAACTGGCGATTGCCCTCGGCGCGGTGATTATTATTGCGAGCGCGGCGAAGATTGGTGCGGCGCTGGGTGCGCGGCTGACGCGGGTGGGGCAATTGGCGTTTGGGGTTTGTGCGCTGATATTTGGCGGAGCGCATTTTGTGTATATGAATATGACGGCGCCGATGGTGCCGAAATGGCTGCCGCCCTCGCAAGTTTTCTGGGGTTATGTGACGGGAGTGTGTTTCGTTGCGGCGGGCTTGGCGATTCTGAGCGGCGTGCAAGCGCGGCTCGCGGCGATTCTGCTGACTGCGATGCTGGCGCTGTTCGGCTTGCTGGCGAATTTGCCGATTTTGCTGGCCGATCACGCGAGCCACTTTAACTGGACCGAGAGCGCAGTGAATCTTGCGGTGGTGGGTGCGGCGTGGGTGGTGGCGGAGTCGTTCGCGCAGCGGAGGCCGCAAGCAACGGGGAACTGAGCTTGCACGAGAGGTGTTAATGCGTCCGAAAACCAATGGAATTCTTGAAAGCTCACTGTACGTGAGCGATTTGGCGCGCTCGGTGCGTTTCTACGAGGAGACTTTTGGATTTCCCGTCATTAAGGAATTTGGCGCGCGAGGCTGCGCGATGAACGCAGGTCCGCGCCAGGTGCTACTTCTATTCAAGAAGAGAGCGTCGCGGACGATACAATCGCCGCACGACGGGGACGGAGAATTGCACATCGCGTTTGCTATCGCTGCTGACGAACTAGCCGGATGGGAAGGGTGGCTTCAGGCGAGAGGGATCGCCGTGGAAGAAAAGCGCAAATGGGAATTGGGAGGCTGGAGCATTTACTTTCGAGACCCTGACCGTCATTTGCTTGAACTTGCTACGCCGGGCGTTTGGTCGGTGTATTGAAAAGAGGCAATCTTTTCGGGCGTAGAAGTTCGGTGATGTCTGCCTCGATTAGCTTTTCCTCCAGGGCGTCCGCGCCAAAAGTTTGTTTGAACGTCATTTCTTCCGGCAGTAGCGGGATCGCGGCCAGGTAGTGAATGGTGCGGCCGTCCTCGGTTTCCACTTCAGCGGCACCTTCGGGAAATGTTGCGGGGTGCAGCAGAATGCCAGTGAAGTTGGTCTCTGGACTCAATGGCCTTGGCTGGTCAGCGCTGCCCACCGTGTGTCCCCAAGAAAACCATGTTTGATGGGTGTGTGGGTATAGCGCGGCTTGTTTGAGGATACGGATAGGCCAGAAGTATTGGGGCTCGCGCCAACGAAAGTCGTCCATCGCGAGGGGCCAGTCTGGAGGGAGGCATAGGCAGACTTCCGCCAGCGCGAGGTCATCGAGACCTTTGGGAATTTTCATGTCCAGGTCACTCATGCCGGAGGTGAGCAGCGTGAAGAATGGTCTGGTCCGGGTGGGGCGCACGACGTGAACATCCACATGAACTGTGAAGGATTTTTCTTCGTGGAGAACGAAAAAGTCTGTGCCGAAATGCTTTTCGATGTGATTTGTGATGGACGAGAGATAGCGTATCGGCGTGGGGACGTGCGGCATGTTGTTAGGATTTATATCACATCGTAGTAGACCGAAAAGCAGATCCCTCACTACGTTCGGGATGACACCGACTTCCTCCTGCAGTCCTAAATAGTGTCTTCGACTGGCGTAGGTACTTCTATTTCTCGCGCGGCGGGGGTAGGGAGATTGCGGGCGCGGATGGTGCCGACCAGCACGGTGAGATTCGTTAGCAGGACTACGGCGAAAGCTAGGGAGGGGAGGAATGCGAAGGTTTGGCCGCGGGCTTCGAGGATTTGAATGCCTAGGACTACGCTGATTAGGCCGCGAGGGACGAACCAGATCATGAGTTCGAGTTCGAGGGGGGAGAAGGTGCGCCAGGCGAGGCGTCCTATCTGAATTATTACCCAGCGGGCGACGAAGATGGCGGCGAAACAGAGCAGCGCCAGCAGGGTATTTTTGCGCAAGCCTTCGAATTCGACCAGAGTGCCGAGCAGCACGAAGAAAAACGACCGCAGCAGGAAGGCGAGTTCGCCGTGGAAAGTGAGCATCTGGACATGCGGGCGCACGGGCGGAGCGCCTCGCGCGGTTTTGAGCGGAGTTTCGCTGAACCAATCGGAACGAGCCAGCAGATCGAGATGAAGTTGCTTTTGCATGGCCGGAAAATTGGCGAGCGTGAGGCCGAAGACGAGAACGGAAATGAGGTCGTTGCCCTTGAGAACGTGGACACCGGAATAGACGAGCAGGACGGCGGCGAAAGTGAGGACGTGCCAGAAACGCTCCTCGGTGAGAAGCGGGAGAAGATACGACCACAACATGCCGGCGAGAATTCCGGCGGCTACGCCGACGATAAGGCTGGAGATGAGGCTCCAGGCGACGGCTTTAGGAGCGGCGCTGCCGCCGGCGGCGATGTCGAGAAGAGTAGTGACGGCGAGGACGGCAAGCGCGTCGCCGAGAGAGACTTCGACGAGGAGAGTGACTTTCACTTCGCTGCGCAGATGGATTTGCTGCAGGACGGGCAGGAGAATCGCGCTGCTGATGCAGCCGAGCCCGGCGCCGATGAGGAGCGCGTCCATCCAGGAGCAGTGCAGCGCGGGGCGGCACACGAGGGCGACGGCGGCGCTGCTGAGAACGTAACTGAAGAGCGAAAGCAAAAAGCCGGAGCCGAAATGTTGCAGGATTTCGCGGAGTTTCAGGCTGAGGCCGCCTTCGAAGAGGATGAGAATCAGGGCGAGCGCGCCGAGTCCGGGGGAAGCGCCGCGGAAAATGTCGGGGTTCACCCAGTGGAGGACGGGTCCGATCAGGACGCCCGTCGCCATGAGGATGATTACGTCCGGCACGCGCGTGAAGCGGACGAGGCGATTGGCGACGAAGGCCAGGACTAGCAGGCCGCCTAGTAGGGCGAAGAAGAGAGTCAGGTCCATGGCGTTGGGTCATGCCCGCTGGGTTGGGGTAGAAGATGATCGAAGAAATGCGGGGTTGATGCAAATGAAAAAGTCCGGGCGTCGCGGAGAATTTTGCGAGCTGCCCGGACGGTGGAAGAAACGGGGCGACTACTTCTTTCTTAGCGGCATGACTTTGTCTAACGATTTGTTCTTACGTAAGCTCTTGGATTTTTTCTTGGCGGCCATGTGTTTTCTCCTGGAGGGAATCACCGAGACTGCTGTTGTGGTGCTTATATGCAAATTGAGCGCTGGTGTCCAGATAAAAGTGCGCACGGCGGTGGCGGCGGATTCGTCGAGCTGACACGGTCGAGCAAACGGGGAGAGATCCCTCACTGCGCTCGGGATGACGATACTTCGTCTGGGCGCTTTTAATCGGCTGGGGCTACCTGGAATTGTTCTAGCTTGCCGTCTGGCATTTCGTAGGTCCAGGCCTGCAGCTCGATTTTTGCGAACTTGACGGAATAGACGCGCAAGGTCATGCCTCCGCGGAGGGCTTGGCGGATCTGGACGAATTCTTGCGGGGCGCCTAGCGGGCCTAGGCTGCTGGCGAAATCTTTCAGGGCCTGCTCGTTAAAGTAGAAATTGGCGTTGGCGGTGAAGAGGGAACGGTCAATCTCACCGTGTTGCAGGCCTGCGAAAATCCTTTGGGCTTGCGCTAGCTTTTCGGGAGTGGCCGGGTCGTCGCTGGCTAGCAACAGCGGGGCGATGGCTTTGGCGATCGCGCCGGCGGCTTCGGCGGCGTCTTCATTGGTTAGCACGACTACGGCGACATGATCGTCGGGATAGACGTCGTTTTCGGAGGTGAAGCCGGAAACTTCGCCGCTGTGTTCGAGCGCGCGATGACCAAATTCCTCACGGATGTCCACGCCCAGCCCGTAACGCGTGCCGAGGCCATTGGTGAGCAGGACTTCGGTTGCAAAATCGCGATAGGACGCGGGCTTCAGCAGGCTTTGATTCATGATGGAGATGTCCCACTTGGCGAGGTCTTCGGCCGGCATTGCGAGTTCACCGGCGGCGAAGAGCCAGCCGGTGCCTTCTTTGGGCGCGGGACGCAGAGGTCCCAGCGCGTAACGCATGTAGCCGGTGGGATCGGTGTCGCCGAGTTTGGCTTGGTCGGTGTCTGCGACGCTTTTCATATTGAGCGGCGTGAAGATGTGCTGCTGCAGAAATTGCAGCAGCGGTTGGCCGCTGGCTTTTTCGATGATTAGTCCGGCGATTACGTAATTCGTGTTGCTGTATTGCCATTTTGTGCCGGGCTCGAAATCGAGGGGCTTGCGCGCCCAGACGTCCAGAATTTTTCGCGCGGTGGTGGGTTGGAGCATTTCGGGCATTACGTAATCTTGCGGCCAGTAATCTTGATAGCCCGAGGTGTGCGAAAGAATTTCGCGGATGGTCACGTCGTTCGCGCGCGTGAGGTCGGGAAGAAATTTGCCGACTTTATCGTCGAGCGAGAGTTTGCCTTCTTCTTGCAGGAGCAGAATGCTCGCGGCGGTGAATTGTTTGCTGACCGAGCCGATGCTGTAGCGCATGTTGGGCGTGGCGGGGGTTTGCGGATCGAGGCGGGCGTTGCCGTACGAGTGGAGGTAGGCGATCTGCCCGTCTTTCACGACGGCGACGGAGGCGCTGGGGACGCCGGTTTTCGCGAGGGCGGCAGCGGCGAGGTCATCGATCTTGTGCTGCATTTCGGGCGAAAGCTGAGACTGGGGCTGGGCGTTCGCTCGCATGAAAGCGCCGGAGCAGGCAAAGAGCAAAACCGTTAGACGGAACGATGCGCGCAGCGTCGCTCGGTGCATGAAAACCTCCAGTGAACAAAGGCGCAGTGTAACACGAGGCGGATTCGCTTGGAGGCGCGCGTCGGGGCCATCCTCGCGCGCGTGATCGCTCGCGTTCACACGAGCTGGCAAATCCTCGGTGTATAATTCCGCGAATTCGGAGCTTCTACTGCACGCGAAGCAAGCTTCACGCCGGAAAGGGGGCGCCAAGCCGCCGCACTCCCAGATGGCATCGCGACGTGACACTCATATGGTGAGCTAGCTGGCCGCGGTTGTTGCGGATGCGCGATGATGGATCTTCTATTTTTAAAAGCGAGCGTTCCTATGAGGAAGGCGTTTCTTTTGGTTGCGTTATCGCTTGTGTGTGCATCGTTGCTACGGGCGCAGACGATCCCGGGTTTGGGTCACGCTACATTTCCGACGTCGACTCAGTCGGCGGTTGCGCAGAGCGAATTTATCCGCGGGCTGTTGTTGCTGCACCTCTTTGAGTACGAGGACGCGGCGAAGTCGTTTGTTGCGGCGGAAAACGCCGACCCTGGATTTGCCATGGCTTATTGGGGAGAGGCGATGACGTTCAATCATGGGGTGTGGAACCAGGTTAATGTGAGGGCGGGGCAAGCTGCGCTCGCGAAGTTCGGCGCCACTGCGGAAGAACGCGCGGGCCGTATTGCCGATGCGCGTGAACGGGCTTATATGAACGCGGTGGAAATTCTCTACAGCGGCAAGGGCGACAAGCGCGAACGGGACGCGCAGTACGCGGCGGCGATGAAGCAGTTGGCGGAGGCTTATCCCAAGGACGACGAGGCCCAACTTTTTTATGCGCTGGCATTGCTGGGCGAGAGCGAAGGCGTGCGCGATGTGCCGACGTATTTGAAGGCCGCGGAAATCGCGAAGAGCGTTTTCGCGAGGGACCCGCAGAATCCCGGCGCTGCGCACTATTGGATTCATGGGATGGACGATCCGCAACATGCCGCGGGCGCGCTGGAAGCGGCGCGCGCGTTGTCCAAGATCGCGCCGGATGCGGGGCACGCGCAGCATATGTGTTCGCACATTTTCATGGCGCTGGGGATGTGGGACGACGTGGTACAGGCGAACGTCGCCGCGATCAGCGTGGTGAACAGGCAGGCAGCCGCGGAAGGAAAGCAGTCCAGACACTGCGGCCACTACTCCTACTGGCTCGAATACGGCTATCTGGAACAAGGCCGCATCGGCGACGCAGAAAAAGTGGTCGGCGACTGCCGCGCGGAAGCAGCGGAATCTGGCATGGCCGCGCGGGCGCGCGGTACGGTCGATCCTGACGACTCGCATGTCGGCTCTTTTGTCGTGATGCGTAGCCGCTTCCTCGTTGATACCGGCCGCTGGAATAGCGAAGTTGCGGGCTGGAACGTGGACCTGGACGGCGCACACATGCCGGAATTCAATTACGCATTCGGCACTGGTTTTGCGGCAGCTGAGCTCGGCGATGTGGCGGCAGCGCGAGAATCTCTCGCCTCGCTCGAGCGGATTCTTGCCCAGCTCCCGGCTGTCTTTGAGCGCGCGGGCACGCCCGCCGACGATCCCGCGCGTCGCGTGCCGGAGATTCAAAAGGCGCAGATGGAGGCGGCAATTCTCTCGGCTGAGGGACACGGCGATCAAGCGATCGCAACGATGCAGCAAGCAATCGCAAGCGGGAAGGATTTGCCGTATGCGTTCGGGCCGCCGAGCCCTGAGAAACCTTCCGAGGAACTTCTCGGTGAACTTCTATTGAAGGCGAATAAGGCTGCGCAGGCGCGGGAGGCTTTTGCGGCGTCGCTTCAGCGCGCTCCGCGAAGGACCGAATCGTTGCTCGGGCTGGCGCGAGCCGAGAGCGCGATGGGAGACCAAGCGGCGGCGGCGAAAAGTTACGCTGAACTTTTGCAGATTTGGAGGAATGCAGACGCGGGTTATGCGCCGAAGGAAGAGGCGCAGCGCTTTGTTTCCAGCGCGTCGCACGCTGCGAATTAGAGAAGGGAACGGAGAACTTGCGCGAAGCAGCAATGCGGTCGCGCCGGCAAAAGGCGGCATTAAAGAACAAGACGAGCTTCGAGGGTGGCACCGCTAGCTCGTGCGAAAAGACCGAAACACAATTCCGCACTTCGCTGAATTCCGAGTGCTCCAGCTCGAACTGCGGCCGGTTTACGTACTTGTGACTTCTATGCCTTGGGAGCGGTACGGATGCAGGACATCTTCGTCGGAGGCATCGGTGATCAAACGTGTCAGTTGGGAAGCAGCACCGACGAGGTAAGGCAGCGACGTCCCCATTTTTCCAAGTGAAACCAGGCCAATAACTTCCGTGGAAGCCGCTATCATCGCTTTCTTCACGTAGGCTTCTTCTCGGTCGCCGACGGTTATTCCGATCTCCGGGTGCAAACTGCACATTCCGAGAAGGCATAGATCAGCGCGGATGGATTCGATTCCCCGAATGGTCTCGATGCCTGTCGTGACGCGCGCCTCTTTGTGAAGATTTCCTCCGAGCATCAGCACGCTCACCTTCGGATGATCCGCCAACGCAAGCGCAAGCGGCGGGCTGTTGGTAACAATCGTCGCCGAACGCTCTCGCGAAAGGTAGGAAGCAATTCTTAGATTCGTCGTACCTCCATCAATCAGCACTACCTGGCCATCGCGGATCATGTCAGCCGCCGCTCGAGCAATTCCGGTCTTGCTCTCGATATCAATTTGTTGACGAGAAACGAAAGGAACAGCCTCCGCGCGGCGAGGCAGGGCGCCGCCGTGTACCCGTTGGATCTTTCCCGACCGCGCCAATTCGCGCAGATCCCGACGAATCGTGTCTTCGGAGACGCTATAGCGACTGCTGAGGTCCGCGGCGAGGACTCGGCCCTCGCTGCTAAGCAGCTCCAGGATGTGTTGGTGGCGTTCTTCCTTCAGGGCGATTGGGTCCGCTTCAGCTTCCGGTTTCATTCTGCCCCATATTGCACGAATACACTTGAATATGCACGTATATGCGCGTATTGTGCGATTCGTGCATGTTACTGCCAAATTCAGCGCCGTACAAGGTCTTTCGACGGGTCGGCGCTCAAATCGCACGGAAACCGATTGATGCGGCCGCGCAGCCTCCAACAGGTACGCGCGAGCCTGTCCTTAATCTTTCTGGTCCACGGACTGATCATCGCTACCTGGGCTTCGAGGATTCCTGCCTTTCAGGCGCAGCTACATCTTTCTCCCGGCGTTTTGGGCAGGTCGCTGATGATGGCGGCAATCGGTTCCGTTTTCGCCATGCCTGTAGCTGGATGGCTCATCAACAAGTTCGGGAGCCTGAGCATCGTGATTGGGTCAACGATGGGATTTGGCGTCGCACTGCCGTTGATTGCCGAATCCAATACGGTCCTAACGCTCTCGCTCGCTCTTCTTTTCTATGGGGCGATGGGTGGTTCGATGGATGTAGCGATGAATACTCACGCGGTGATGCTCGAGAAGCGATACCAACGTCACATCATGTCCTCATTCCATGCGCTCTTCAGTTTGGGTGGAATGGCCGGATCTGCGTTAGGGGGACTGGTCGCTTCACGTGCGGTTCCGGTCGGGGTGCACTTTTGGGTCAGCGGCATAGCGCTTGTCGCAATGTCCATGCTGGCATTCAGGTGGCTTCCGCTTCCCTCCGCATCTTCAACTGCAGAGAAAGTGGCATCCGGAGGCACGATTGCGTGGTCCGTTCCCTTAGGTGCTCTCGCTCTTCTTGCATTTGCGACTATGCTCATTGAAGGTGCCATCGCCGATTGGAGCGCAATTTATCTTCGTACTTCGGTTCTCACCGGACCAGGACTGGCCGCTCTTGGATATGCGGTGTTCGCAGGCGCTATGGCCGGGGGGCGTCTGACAGGCGACTATCTCACTGGGAAGCTTGGCCGCGGGCACCTCGTATGTTACGGGGCACTTTTAGCGGCGGCAGGGCTCGTCATTGTCTTATTGTTCGGCAATGCGGGTTCGGCGTTGGTCGGATTTACGTGCGCTGGAGCAGGTCTAGCCACGATTATTCCCAATACGTTTGCGGCTGCCGGGAACACTGAAGGCAGCGCACCCGGCCCCAGCCTCGCCGTAGTCACGATTGCTGGTTATGTTGGCTTCCTTGCGGGTCCGCCGCTGATCGGGTTTGTCGCGCAGCTTTGGACCATTCGCGCCGCGCTGTGGATACTTGTGGTCTTGAGCGGGTTGAGTGCTTTCGCATCAATGTCAATGAAAGGAAATTCGCCGCTCAGAAGAATACCGTGACGGACACCGTGGGACGATAGACTTTGCCGCGTCAGGGATGCGGCACGCGACGGAGCATCCGACGTAAGATGTCCGCGTGAATTTCAAGGGATAGGAAGAACGTGCCAAAACTTTCCGGGCGCATGCTGTGGGGAATCGTGGCGGGGCTGATCTGTGCGCAGATGATTTTGACGCTGGTGATGGTTCACCGCGAATCGCTCACGTTCGACGAAGACGACCACATGTTCGCCGGTTACATGATGTGGCACACCAAAGACTACGGGTTGAATCCGGAGCACCCACCGTTCGTAAAGCTGCTGGCGACGGCCCCGCTGCTGGGGCGCGCGCTCTGGGTGCCGGAGCTGCAAGGCCGCGACTTCAAAGCCGAGGCCTATCTGGACGGGCGGGATTGGCTGGCGCGCAACGACGGCGACCGGAACCAATTGGTTTTCGAGATGCGGGTGACCGCCGGCCTTTTGGCCGTGGCGCTTTCGCTCGTGGTTTTCCTGGCGGCGCGGGAATCGTTCGGAGACTGGGCGGCGATTTTCGCGTTGGTGCTGGTCGCGTTCGATCCCAACATACTGGCGCATTCGGCGCTGGTGACGACAGACATCGGCGTCTCGCTGTTTTTTCTGGCGAGTACGTGGTGTTTTTATCGGTACGTGAAGCAGCGAACCGCGCAGCGGCTGGTGGTGGCCGGCGTGGTGGCGGGGCTTCTGCTCGCGACAAAGCATTCCGGAGTAATGCTGGCGCCGATCCTCGCGCTGTTGATCGCGCGCGAGACCGCGGCGGCGGAGAAGGGAACGCGAGCGCGGGAGGCGCTGCGGCTGACGGGAGCGTTCTGCGGGATTTTTCTGATTGGCGTGCTGGTGCTGTGGAGCATGTACGGATTCCGTTACGCGGCGCGGCCGGCGGGACTGAAGATGAGCACAACTCTCGGCGATTATGTGGCGCCGCTCGGGCCGCACATTTCGTGGCTCATCAATCTTGTTGGCCGGCTGCACCTGCTGCCGGAGTCTTACCTGATCGGGCTGGTGGACGTGGGGCGCATGGCGCTGTTCTATCCCACATTCGTATTCGGGCGAAATATCGCACACGGCGTGTGGTGGTATTTCCCGTCGGTAATCGCGATCAAGACGACGCTCGGGTTACTGGCGCTGGCGGGCCTGACGGTATATGCGTTGGCGACGCGGAAACTGAAACGGGGACGCGAAGTGGATTTTCTGTTGATTCCTGCGCTGTTCTATCTGGCCGTGGCGATGGTGTCCGGAATGAACATTGGGGCGCGGCACTTGTTGCCGTTTTACGCGTATTTGTTTGTGCTGGCCGGCGGCGGAGCGGCGGCGCTCTCGGCATCGAACCGCAAGTGGTTCGCCGTGTGCGGCCTGCTGCTGGCGGCGCACGTGGGTTCGTCGCTCGCGGCATTTCCCAATTCCATGGCCTATGCGAACGAAACATGGGGCGGCCCGGCGAACGTGCATAAGCTGCTGAGCGATTCGAACACGGACTGGGCGCAGCAGCTTTTCCAGGTGAAGGCGTGGCAGCAGCGTCACCCGCAAGAAGAATGCTGGTTCGCCTATTTTGCGTATCCCGAGGTGTACCCGGAGACCTACGGGATTCGTTGTCACCATTTGCCGACCGTGGATACGGAGTGGCAGGGAGGAGCGGACATCGTTCCGGCGGTGATTGAAGGCACGGTGTTGCTGAGCGCGGGGGATCTTTCGGGATGCGAGTGGCCAGCGGCGTCGCTCAATCCGTACGATGCGTTTCGAAGAGCGAAACCAGAAGAAACAATTGACGACGCGGTGATGATCTACCGCGGGCGGTTTGATATGACGCAGGCGGCGGCACTTAGCCGGGCGCAAAATGCGATGGAAGCCACGCGCAAGGGCAACGCGGCGGGCGCCTTGGTGCTGGCGGACGAGGCCATAACGATCGATCCATCGTCAATATTGGGGCACGAGGCGCGGGGAGACGCGCTCGCCGCAATGGCGCGAAAGGAAGAGGCGCAGCAGGAGTGGAATACGGCGCTCAGGGAAGCGGGGAGGCTCGAACCGGGCGCGCAGACGATGTTCGTGTCGGATCTTGAGAGCAAGCTCCGCAAATAGAGGTTTCGCGGCGCCATCTTGGCCGCCTCGATCAACGTCGTCTGCAAATGCTTGTTGCGCTGCTTGGACAGAGGCGTCCGGTGCGTCGTGTTGCCTGAGCTCTTCTCGGCTCCGCACAGCCCGCAGTAGCTGATGGCTTTCTTGAGCAAAGCAAAACGCTGCACCTCCCCAACTTCCAGCGCCCAGGTCAGCGCCGTGATCGGACCGACGGCAGGAAGCGTCATCAATCGTTCCACGCGATCCCTTATTCGTCGAGAAGCTGACGCAGAACGCTGATGCCTGGTAACGCCGTAACCGAAAATGTGGATTTTACTAGTTTCCGGTAAGGCGGTGGTCTCAATGGGTCGACGCAACACTTTCTTGAAGTTTACTCGCAGGAGTGTGAAAACCTAAAGTTTGTCGTGGGCGTTGATTTAAGCGCTGCGCTACTTTGTTCAGATCCGACTGGGAATAGTCGGTTAGGTCTGTGTTCTTCGGGAAGTATTGTCGTAAGAGCCCGTTTGTGTTTTCGTTCGAGCCGCGTTGCCAGGGACTCTGCGGATCACAGAAGTAGACTTGTACATCCGGGCCACCGTAAAGTCCTTGTGTTTCCCCATCTCCAGTCCCCGGTCCCAGGTCAGCGAGCGTCGCAGGGTAGCGGGAAGTTTACGAACGTGTTTACTCCATGCCCCCACAACCTCCGCTGTATCTCGGCTGGGTACCTGGATCAGCATGACAAAGCGCGAATGGCGTTCCACCAAGGTCGCGATGTGACTGTTCCCTGAGCCGCGCAGGAGATCGCCCTCCCAGGGACCAGGAATGGCACGGTCCTCCACTTCCGCGGGCCTTTGGCGGATCGAGATGGCCTCAGGGATTTGACCGCGCCCGTCTTTAAAGATACGAGAGTGCTGCGACCGGCGTATGCGGCGCTTGCATCGCAAGTGCTCCAGCAGCTCCTTCTGCAGCGCTCCACGGGCTTGAATGAACAGGCTTCGGTAAATGGTTTCGTGGGACACACGCAGGCTCTCATCATCGGGATACGGGGTTTTCAGCCAGCCGGAAATCTGCTTCGGCGACCAGTCCAGAATCAGTTTACTCGCAACGATGTTCCGCAACTTCAGGTTGACGGAAAGAAGGCAGCGCTGGGGGCGCAAGGCCGACTGCCAGGCTTCGCCGTCCGCTGGACTGGCTCGATACTCCGGACGGCCACCATGACGTGCGACCTCTCGGCTCACGGTCGATACCGCTCGCTCTAAACATTTGGCAATCGCACGCATCGACGAACCGGAAGCCAGCCCGCGAGAGATTGCCTCGCGCGCACGCCGCGAGGAGCGCATGCCGCCGGACGGCCGGAGCAATCCCACCGTGACGCAACACCAGACAACGAATGGAGGAATGTTCTTTGCCAAAAGCGCGCCCGATCTCCTGCAGCGTCGGTCCTGCCTTCCAACGACGCCACACGTCAAGTTTCTGCTCCGCGGAAAGCCCAAACCGTTTCCCTGGTCTCATAAACACCACCTTTAAAAACAGCTTTATACCAGATGGTGTTGCATCGACCGTTTGAACCGGCAGCGTTTATCAGGCATGTGGATTGTTCCCGAACACGCCGTCACTCGCGCCGCGCGTTTGAAGCAAGCCAAGTCGCAGCATGCGAGGGTTTCGCCGAGCCGCTCGCGGAAGCCAACGCGTACGCGCTCTGTGTCGCCCGGCAGTGCATCTCGGCCGCGGCCGCGCGCATGCGTTCCGCCGAATCTCATCGGAGTCGTCACGGACGAAGCGCAACACAACTGCGCTATTCCTCGCGCAGCGCTTGCATCGGATCAACGCTGGCAGCTCGCACCGCGGGGACATAGCAAGCCAGCAAAGCCGAGACCAGCAGTATGGCCGCAACCGCACTAAATGCCGTAAGATCGATTACCCCCACATCGTAGAACAGGCTGTGCATCGCGCGACCCACAAAATAGGCGCCGAACAGGCCGAGCACAAGTCCCAGAGATGCCAGGAGCATACCCTCCGTCATGATAAGCGCGAGCACTTGCCTTCGACCGGCGCCGAGGGCCATGCGCAAGCCGATTTCATGCGTTCGCTGCGCAACAGCAAACGACATCACGCCATAAATGCCCAGCGCTGCGAGCAGCAGCGCGACTCCCGCGAACGTTCCAAACAGAAAGGCGCCAAAGCGGTCTCCGGCCATGGATTCGTCCTTGATCTGATCCATAGTCTTGACTTCGGCGAGAGGCAGGTTCGGATTCATGGATAGTACGATGTCCGAAATACTTTTCGTCAAAGTCGCTGGATCCGTGGATGCGCGGACGGCGACGCCCGCCGTCGGCCAGGGGCTCTGCCAGAAGGGCACGTCAATCTCGGGAAAGCCCTCTCCTTTCGGACCACCATTGTGGACATTGTGGTAGACGCCTACGATTTGCCATTCGATCGGAGGACCCAGCTTGGTGACGCCGGGAATCAATTGTTCGACGAGGACGCGCTGCGTCAACGGATCGACACCGGCGAAATAGCGTTTCACGAATGTTTCGTTCACGACTGCCACAGGAACACCGCCAGCCAAATCCTGATCCGTGAACTCTCGGCCCTGGTTCAAGCGGATTGCGAATGTACGGAAATAATCTGGCGTGACCATATTGAATCCGGCGCCGGGGCGCTTGGAAGGGTCATCGACCGTTTTCCCGACAATTTGGAAAGGCATGCCAAAGCCAGCGCCGCGAAGCGGCATGCCTGTGGAGACGGACGCTGCCGAAACGCCCGGTAGAGCCGTGATTCTGTCGAGAAGTTGGCGATAGAAAGAATTAATCTGTTCTGCGCTCGTCAGTTGGTTCTGTGGAACGGGGAGATAGAAAGTCAGCAGATGTTCGGTACGAAAACCGAGATCCACGTGCTCGACGTTCCACAAACTGTGAATCGCCATTCCGCCGCCTGCGAGCAAGCTGAGCGCCAGCGCGAACTCGGCGACAACCAGACTGCGGCGCACCCCGTGCCGACCGCCACCGAGTGAGGTGCGGCCGCCCTCCTTCAGCACGTCGTTCAAATTCAGCCGCGACGACTGCCACGCCGGAGCGCAACCGAATAGCACACCCGCCACCACACTAACAGCCACAGTGAACAGGAGCACAGGCGGGTTCAGCCGGACATCCGCTTCGTACGGCAGAGTGAAAGGCGGCATTATCATTAGAATTATTTTCAGCAACACCCAGGCCAGAGCGCTGCCTGCAATTCCTCCGATGCCGGCCAAAACGAGGCTCTCGGCCAGGAACTGGCGAAATAGCTGCCAGCGACTGGCACCGACAGAAGCGCGCACCGCTACTTCCTTCCGGCGCTTGGTCGCTCGCGCGAGCAGTAAGTTCGCCACATTGGCGCAGGCGATGAGCAGCACAAATCCCACCGACCCCAGCAGAAGCCACAGGGCGCGGAGCACGTCACGGTCCAAGAAGTCGTTCTTAAGAGGTTCGACGCTGGCGCTCCACCCTTTGTCCGATTTCGGGTAAACGTCCGCGATGTCTTTCAATTACCCACAAGTCTGAGGCGAGCGCGTAGGACCAGTACCTTCTGTTATCTGATTGGTTGAGCGGATGCTGAACCGTGGCTTCAGACAGGAAGACGGCATGATGAACTGCCGTTATGACAAAGCGGCGGCAGTCGCAACACTCATCGAGGGTTGCCCACAGTACCGCTTCTCAAACCGAAACTTGGATCGCTCGGGAACTCGCTGGCAGCGAGTTCCGAGACGCCCGACTCAACAAGCGTTTTCGAAAGCTTTTCGACCAGCTCTCCGATGGCATGGGCAAGAGCATTCCTTTGGTTTGCCAGGACTGGGCCAACACCAAGGCCGCCTATCGTTTTCTCTCCAACCACCGTGTCACCGAAGCGGAGATTCTTGCCGGACACTTCCAGGCGACGCGCGAGCGTTTTGCCGCTGCCGATGCGACAGTTTTGATCCTCCATGACACCACCGAATTCTCCTATCAGCGAACCGACGTCCGGGCGGTTGGCATTCTTCACCGATCTCCTATCGGACTGGATAGGGACGGGAAGCCACGACACTACGTGGTGTGCGGCCTTCAGATGCATTCCAGCCTGGCGGTGACCACCGCTGGTCTTCCCCTGGGTCTGACGGCTATGAAGTTCTGGACGCGCAGCGAATTTAAGGGCTGCAACGCGCTGAAGAGAAAAATCAATCCGACGCGCGTACCGATTGAAAAGAAGGAGAGCATCCGCTGGCTGGAGAACCTAAAGCAATCCACAGCCCTTTTGGGTGACCCAGAACGCTGCGTGCACATCGGCGACCGGGAGAGCGACATTTACGAGCTTTTCTGTACGGCCGAAGCGCTGGGTACGCATTTCCTGGTGCGCACCTGTGTGGATCGTCTGGCCGGAGATGGGAAACACACGATTGCCACGGAAATGAAGGAACTGCACATTCAAGGGCTGCATCGCATCCAGGTGCGCGATGAGAAGGGCGACCCGTCGGAGGCCGTTCTGGAAATAAAATACCGCCGCATTCTGGTTCTTCCCCCGATTAACAAACAGAAGCAGTACCCCAGACTAAGGCTCACTGTCATTCATGCGCAGGAGCGCGGAACACCGCACGGACGGGAGAAAATCGACTGGAAATTAATCACCAACTTGCCGGTGCACTCTCGCGCAGAAGCCATTGAGAAACTGGAGTGGTATAGCATGCGTTGGAAGATTGAGACCTTTCACAAAATCCTGAAGTCTGGCTGCCGAGCAGAAGAATCGAGATTAAGAACGGCCGAGCGCCTCGCTAGGTTGCTAGCTGTCTTTTGTATTCTCAGCTGGAGGATTTTCTGGCTTACCATGATGAACCGCGCGATGCCGAATGTTTCCCCAACGTTGGCTTTCACGGCACTGGAAATCCATCTGCTCGACCAGTTGGTGCAAAACAGAGGAACGCGGCAACCACAAAGAGGTTCGCTTTCGGTTTATCTCATCAAACTCGCTCGACTGGGCGGCTTCCTGGCGCGTGCAGGAGATTCTCCACCCGGGAATCGGGTGGTCTGGAGAGGCATGACGCGCCTGACCGACATCGAGCTCGGCTTCACCATGGGAGCAGAACTTGTGGGTAATTGAAAGCCGCGATGTGGCGCGTGACGGCGTCCATGTCCGCATTTGCCTGCTGGATGGTAACTCCCGGCTTCAGGCGTCCCATGACAAGCAGCCAATGAAAATCGTGATTGATTTGCTCGGGTTTGAAGGCCAGCGGCACGGACAGCTTGTCTCGCCCGCGGTCGGAGACGCCGGGATTGTTAACGCCGACAATCGTGTAGGGCTCGCCGTTCATCGAGACTGTCCGGCCGACAATCGTGCGGTCCCCGCCGAAACGATCCATCCATAATCGATACGTGAGGATGGCCGCATGGTCCTTGCCAACCTCGCCTTCCTCTGGCAGGAAATCACGACCCAATAACAGCGGCTGTCCCATCATCGCGGCAAAACCTGGCGTAACCATGGCCGCTTGCAATCGTTCCGGCCGGCTTGCAGTCCCGAGGTTCAGACTCTCTTCGCTCCACGCTCCCAAGCCCTGAAAAACATTGCTCTCTCGCTTCCAATCCAAGTAGTCGCCAGCGGCAACGACATTCCGATTGCTTTGGATTTTCGACCACACCATCACGAGTTGCTTGGGATGGGGATAAGGCATGGGTGCAAGCAGAGTGGCGTAGACGATGCTATAAATCGCGGTGTTCGCGCCAATTCCTAGTGCAAGCGCAAGCACAGCGACCGAGGTAAATCCCGGATTCTTCCTGAGCAGCCGGAAACTGAAGCGAACGTCACGCCAAAAGTTGCTCATGCCAGCCTCCTGAAGCGCCTCGAGCTGGAGTTATTTGGAATAGTCCAACGCAACGCTGCGCGTCGCGGCGCCCCTGAACATGGAACGACAGCACGTGAGGAAATGTTCCGTTAGGCGGTGGACCGTTACAGCGTGTAACACATGAGGCTCGAATTTCCAACAGCAATCGCATCGGCTTTCGGGGTCCACGACATGGCAGCGCTGCGAGCAGCAGCGCGACTCCGCCTTACCGTCCATTTGAAGTAACGCTTCGCTTCTACGGTAAGCGCGTTAGGACGTAGCCGCCCGGCGGCGGGCGCTATGCGTGAGGTAGTGGAGCGTTGGTTGCTCTATGGTTTGTGAGGTAAGTGTGGGTCACAGGAGGTTTCCCTATGACCCACTTGCGAAAAATGATGCTGGAAGAGCTCCAGCGTCGTAATTATTCTGAAAATACCACACGCTGCTACATTCGCACAGTCGAGGATTTTGCTCGACACTTCCACTGCTCCCCGGATCGCTTAGCTCCTCGACATATTCGCGAATATCAAGCTGCGCTATTCGAGAAGCGCAAGTTGTCGCCGAGCAGCGTCGCGGTCCGTTTGGCAGCCTTGCGGTTCTTTTACTGCAAGACGCTCAAAAAAGGTTGGAGCATTGCCGAGATTCCCTATCCGAAAAAGGGCCATCGCCTTCCCGCGATTCTCAGCCAGGAAGAAGTCGCACGATTAATCCAGGCCGCGGGCACTTCCTTCCATCGCACCCTGCTGATGACGCTCTATGCCACCGGAGTACGACGCGCGGAATTGACCCCCCTGAAAGTCAGCGACATCGATAGCCAACGCATGGTGCTTCACGTCCAGGGCGGCAAGGGACGCAAAGACCGAAATGGGATGCTCCGCCCGAAACTACTCGAGGCGCTACGTGAGCACTGGCGCCGATTACCGCGCAAGCCCAGCGTCTGGCTGTTTCCAGGCAACCGCTGGCATACCGGTGATACACCGATCACCACCAAGGTGGTCTGGGACGCTTGCCAGGAAGCCGCCCAGCGCGCGGGCCTCCAGAAAGATGTTCATCCGCACACGCTGCGGCACTGTTTTGCGACGCATCTCCTCGAGGATGGTGCGGACCTGCGCACCATTCAGATCCTGTTAGGTCATAACCATCTGAAAGAGACGGCCCGCTATCTGCATCTCTCCCAACGTCACCTGCATGCGGCCGCGAGTCCATTGGATTCACTGCCGCTCGAAGGCCCTTCGCCGCAGGAAGAGTAGATGGCCCGGCCACCGCTCGAGGTGGCCGATCTGATCCGCGCCGCGGGAGCTGCTTTCCTCGAACGAAATCGCCACTGGCTCGGTTGGAAGCACATCCAAGTGTTGCGGGCCATTCGCCGGTGTCGTACCGCCGCCCTCGGCGGTCATCTCGATCAGTGCACCCGTTGCGGGTATCGGGCCCCCATCTCCTATAACAGCTGCCGCGATCGCCATGGCCCCAAGTGTCAGACCGCTGCGCGGGACCGCTGGATCGCTGCGCGTCGCCGAGAATTGCTCGCGACCCGCTATCTGCACGTGGTCTTCACACTGCCCCATCGATGGGCTCCTCTGGTGCTGCAGAACAAGAAGGTCCTCTACGGCCTCCTGTTCCGCACCAGTGCGGAAACTCTTCTCGAAGTGGCACGCAATCCGAAACGTCTCGGCGCGGAGATGGGCTTCTTTAGCGTGTTGCACACGGGGAGCCAAAAACTCAAAATTCATCCGCACGTTCATTGGGTCGTTCCCGCCGGCGGCCTCTCACTGGATCCCACCCGCTGGGTTCGTTCGCCAGACAACTACTTTCTTCCCAAGCAAGTGCTGCGGGAAATCTTTCGCGGCAAGTTTGTCGATGCGCTCGAACAAGCCTTCCAGAACGGCCAGCTCCGCTTCGAGGGCGATCTGAAACTCCTCGCTCAGCCCCAGATCTTTGCCGCCTGGCTGCGGCCACTCTACCGACAGGACTGGGTGGTCTATTGGAAACCTCCCTTCGGCGGTCCCGCATATGTGCTGCACTATCTGGGCCGCTACACTCATCGTGTGGCCATCTCCAACCCTCGCCTGGTCTCCTTCGCGGATGGCCAAGTCCCCTTTCGCTGGCCTGATTCCGCTGACCACCACCAACAGAAGTTGCTGTCCCTATCGCTCGATGAGTTCTTGTGCCGCTTCTTACTACACATCCTCCCAAAAGGCTTCGTGCGCATCCGTAACTTCGGCTTCCTGGCCAACCGCAGACGCGCCACGCTCCTACCGCTTTGCTTGCAGTTGTTGGGTTCGGCGCAACAGCCACCCGCCGAACCACACGCCTGTTCCACCGAAGACGGTCCCGATCTTTGGCGCGGCCCTAAATGCGGTGGACCGATGAAGGTCATCGAAAGGCTCCGCGCTGCCGAAATCCAACTTCGTTCTCCACCACAGATCAGCGCTGCGGCATGAAACTACTCCCTCCAACTCGAAAACTCTGCGTCCTTCCGGGCGCTCTGCATCTTTGTGCCTCGCCGTCAAACCGATCCCTTCTTCCAGCTTCTTCGACCACCGTCTTTGCGATCCTTTTTCGCCGTAGCCAATTTCCGCGCGCACCCGGTCATGTGTCGTGCCCTGCAGCACAGTCTCGGCACGGCTTAACGCCGCTGCTTCCCACGATTGAATTTGCATAGCGCCCGCGTCCACCGCAACCACGGGCGGCCACCTCCAAACGGCTTTACCGGACGCGCGCAGAGCTCCCCGCCTCCGTTCACTCCTGACCGAGAACGCGCATCCGGTAAAGCACTAGCGTTTTTTATCGGGACTTAGCGATCATCTCACCCTCTGTGAAAGTGCCTGGCAGCGCACGGACCGGGTCGTTCGAATAATTACCTGTTGTTTTCCAAAAGGAAGTGTGACACGATGATTCCTGTGGGAAACCCAAAGAGCGACTCTATGACTGAAAAAGCGGATGTTCTGCAGGGAACGCTGGCGCTAATGGCCCTCAAGACGCTCGATGTGCTCGGTCCACTGCATGGCTATGGGATCGCACGGCGGATCGAGCAGATCAGCGGGGATCTGCTGGCCGTGAACCAAGGCACTTTGTATCCCGTCCTGCTGAAGCTGGAGCAGGAGGGCGCAATTTCGTCCGAGTGGGGCGCCTCGGAAAACAACCGCCGGGCGCGTTTCTATCGCCTGACACGGTCGGGACGAAAGCTGCTCGAGACCGAGACCCGGGACTGGGAGCAAACGGCGGCGATCATCGCACGATTCTTCGCGGTGAAGGCGGAGGATTTGACATGAGATTCCTGAGAAGGTTTCTGGCGCGGCTCAAGAACTTTGCCACCGGGCGGCAAGACGACAAACGGCTGCGGGAAGAAATGGAGGAGCATCTGGCGCGGCAGACGGAGGAGAATCTGCGCGCGGGGATGAATGTGGAAGAGGCACGGCGGCAGGCCGTGCTGAAGTTCGGAGGGCTGGGGACAGTGAGAGAGGATTACCACGCAGAGCAGGGGCTGCCGTTTTTTGAAAACCTGCTGCAGGACTCGCGCTTCGCGATACGCATGCTGGCCAAGTCGCCGGGGTTTACGGCTATCGCGGTTCTGACGATGGCCTTGGGGATCGGCGCGACCACGGCGATTTTCAGCCTGGTCGACGCGACGCTGCTGCATCCGCTGCCCTATCCGCACCCGGAGGAACTGGTACGCATCGAGGACGATCTGCCTGGTGCGGGCGCTACGGACGCGGGCATCTCGATTCCGGAGTGGAAGGATCTGCAACGTTCGGGAATTTTTCAGTATGTTGTGCTGGAGATTTTCGGTTCGGCGAACCTGACGGATGCATCGCAGCCATCGCGGATGCAGTATGAGGGGGTGTCGCCGGCGTATTTTGCGATGCTGGGGGTGAAACCGGAGCTGGGGCAGACGTTTGATCCTCAGGATCAAACGCCGGGGTTCACGCTGGATGTGGTGATCACTGACGGGTTATGGAAGCGGGCTTTCGGGAGCGATCCGCACATTGTGGGAAGAAGTTTGCGGGCGGACAACGATTTGTATCGGGTGATCGGGGTGATGCCACCGGGTTTTCACGACCCGGGGCGAACCGTGGGCGAGAGGAATACGGAACAGTGGGCGGCGTTGGGTTTTTCGGATGATCCGGCTCAGGCCCCGAACCGCAGTTTGCGGTTTCCCCTGGAAACGGTCGGGCGCCTGAAGCCGGGGCTGACGGTTGCAGCGGCGCAGAGCCACCTGGACGCGTTGGTTGCTTCGTTGCGGGAGCAATTTCCGGACGCTTATCCGGCCGACAGCAAGTGGACGGTGCGGTTGGTGCCTCTGAAGGAAAACGTGGTGGGCAACGTTCGGCAGTCGCTGATCCTGCTGTTGGGCGCAGTGGCGCTGGTGCTACTGATCGGCTGCGTGAATGTAGCGAATCTGCTGCTGGCGCGGGCCAGTGCGCGATCACGGGAGATGGCAGTGCGCCAGGCGCTGGGAGCGGCACGCAAGCGGCTGGTGCGGCAATTGCTGACGGAGAGTCTGCTGCTTTCGCTGCTGGGCGGAGTGGCGGGGTTGGTGATTCTGTTCTGCATGAAGGGATTCTTGCTGCGGCTGATTCCGGAGAGCCTGCCTCGGCTGAACGACCTGTCGATCAACTGGACCGTGATGCTGATCGCGCTGGCGGCTTCGATCGCAGCCGGGGTAATTTTCGGGCTGGCGCCCGCGAAGCAGGCAGGGCGGTTGAATCTGGCAAGTACGCTGAGGGTGGAGGGGCGTGGATCGAAGGGTTCCACGGAGCAGACGCGCACGCGGCGCGTGCTGGTGGTGACGGAGTTTGCGCTGTCGCTGGTGCTGATGGTGGCCGCGGGCCTGCTGCTGCGCAGCTTTTGGGAATTGTACAAGGCGCCGCTGGGATTCAATCCGCAGCATGTGATGTCGGTTCAGTTGTGGCTGCCGAGCCCCAACGATCCGAAGACGGACATTTATGGAACGGCTGCTCAGGAGGCAGTGTTTGCGCGCGAATTGTTGCGGCGCAGCCGGTTGCTGCCGGGAGTGCAGGAGGCGGCGCTGGGAGCGGAGCCGTCGATTCCGCTGCACCACGACCGCAACCGGAGCGCGCTGATCGTGGAAGGACGCCAGACACAGAGCAAGCAGACTCCCTTGGTGGAGCGGTCGCAAGTTACGCCGGAATATTTTCATTTGCTGGAGATTCCGGTGCTGCGGGGCCGTCTGTTCAACGACGGCGACGACGAGAATGCGCCGCTGGTTGCCGTGATCAACCAGGCGATGGCGGAGACTTACTGGCGGGGCGAGGATCCGCTTGGGAAGCGGCTGAGGCTTGGCGCTGGGAGGGCTGGGGTTGGCCAACGTGCGAGCAAGACCTGGATC
Source organism: uncultured Acidobacteriota bacterium (assembly GCA_963804625.1). Lineage (GTDB taxonomy): Bacteria > Acidobacteriota > Terriglobia > Acidiferrales > UBA7541 > Palsa-295. The sequence continues at coordinate 227,691 of CAWDRJ010000009.1, forward strand.
ACGATCGTGGGCGTGATCGCGGATGCTCGAACCGAGTCGCTGGCGAACGCCAGCGTTCCGCAAATCTATCTGAGCCTGTACCAGGAGACGCCCAAGGAGCTGGCCATCTTTCTACGTGGCGACCTGAATGCGAGTGCGATACCGGAAGAGGTGCGCGCGATGGTGCAGTCCGTAAACCCGGAGCTACCGGTTTACGGGGCGCAGACGCTGAACGATGCGGTGACGGCGTCGCTGGAACAGAGACGATTCTCGATGGATATTGTGGCGGCGTTTGCGGTGACGGCGCTGCTGCTGGCGGCGCTGGGAATTTACGGAGTGATTTCGTACATCGTGAGCGAGCGCACGCGAGACATCGGCATCCGGCTCGCGCTGGGCGCGCAGAGGGGAAAGATCATGGGGATGGTTCTGCGCCAGGGACTGGGGCTGGCGATGGCCGGCGCAGCGCTGGGACTGGTGGGGTCGGTGATCGTGTCGCACCTGATGGCAGGGCTGCTGTATGGCGTGAGCCCCACGGATCTGCTGACGTTCGCGGGGGTCACCCTGTTGCTGACCGCGGTGGCGCTTGCGGCCTGTTATATCCCCGCGCGGCGGGCAATGCGTGTCGACCCGATGATCGCACTGAGATACGAGTAGCTTTTCGAAGTTCTCGATGTGGCTCGGATTGAAGTGAAAGCATAGGATCTTTCATGAGAATCCTGAGACGATTTCTCGCGCGTGTGAAGAACTTCGCAATGGGCAGCGAAGCCGCGAATTCGACATGCGCATCGCGGTGGGAGCGACACGTGGCAACGTTATGGCCGTTGTGTTCCATCAGGGTCTGGTCCTGACACTCATCGCCACCTCTGTCGGTGTAGGTGCAGCGCTGCCGGCCGCTTGAGCACTCACGCAACTGCCGTTATTCGCATTCAGGTTTCCCAGCCTGGCCCATTCAACCGCCTAGCTACGTCGTTCAACCAGCAACACGTACTACAACCGCTTCTCGACGCCTGATAAGTTCTGCCGGTTCAAACGGTCGATGCAACACCATCTGGTATAAAGCTGTTTTTAAAGGTGGTGTTTATGAGACCAGGGAAACGGTTGGGGCTTTCCGCGGAGCAGAAACTTGACGTGTGGCGTCGTTGGAAGGCAGGACAGACGCTGCAGGAGATCGGGCGCGCTTTTGGCAAAGAACATTCCTCCATTCGTTGTCTGGTGTTGCGTCACGGTGGGATTGCTCCGGCCGTCCGGCGGCGTGCGCTCCTCGCGGGCTGGCTTCCGGTTCGTCGATGCGTGCGCTTGCCAAATGTTTAGAGCGAGCGGTATCGACCGTGAGCCGAGAGGTCGCACGTCATGGTGGCCGTCCGGAGTATCGAGCCAGTCCAGCGGACGGCGAAGCCTGGCAGTCGGCCTTGCGCCCCCAGCGCTGCCTTCTTTCCGTCAACGCCTTACGAGAAAAGCTTCCTGGTGCCTGGTTAGTTCTATAAGAGGAGAAGTCAAGAAAAAACACATCTCCTTCGGCCGGAAGTTTTCTTGCTTCGCAGCCCACTTGATCGAGCGAGAGCTGTTCTGACTTACCGCGCCATGTGCTCGGTTGCAGGGGACTGTGCCCCTGTGGTTTGGGTTTTCTCTACCAGCGGTTTTCATCGCTTCTTGGCAACGAAGCCTGTCTGTTCCGAAACCAGCAAAGCAGAACGGTCGTCCATGTGGCGACCATAGTTCTATCTGGGACTCGTGATGGCCCATAGCTTTTTCTGGTTGTCCGAAAGGGCCTAGGGTCGCGTGTGAGACTGGGTGCCCGCAGCACGCAGCGCCTAACTAATCAGCTGAGACTCGCTCTCGAACCAGAGTGTCTCGAGAACTCGGACGGCCACCGCCAGAGAAATCCCCAGAGATGGAGCGGACGCACTCCGAGACACTCAAGCTGTTTGTGGTTTCAGATGTTGGGCGTCGAAGCACGCTCCTCTCTTCCACACAATCAACACGATGGTGGCAATCTTCCTGGCCAAGGTTAGACGCGCCATCTCCGGCCGGATGCCCTTGGCCAGCAGAGCGGTGTAGAACTCCTGAAATGGACCCGGTTTGCTCGAGGCCACGACGGCCGCGCCCTTAAACAGATTCTTCAGATCGTGATTACAGTTGCGGTTCAGTCCGCGAATGGAGCTCTGTTTCTTTGCTCGTTCGAGCCGCCCGTTGACACTGCGGTGGTCGGCGCTGCTTTGTGTCTCGATGCCAAAACCGCTGTAGCTCCACAGCTGTCTCTTGGTGCGGAAACGGTGCGGGGTCTGCAGAATACCCAGCAATACGGCGGAGCGGATCGGACCGATCGAAGGAATCTGGCGGAGTTGTTTCCAAGCCCGGTGTTTCTTGGCCTCCGCTAACAACTCCCGCCGCACTTCCCGACGCAGGATCCGCAGCGCATCCAGCTGTTGGTAGTAAAACTCGGCCCGCCGGCGCACTCCCGGTTCCGTGATTTTTGCTAGCCACTCGGCCCGATGGCGTGGTGCATAGACCTGTTTGCCGCTACAAGGAACAGCCCAACTGCGATAGATGGCCTTCACCCGCGTCATGACCCGTCCGAGATCTTTGGTGATGGTCAGATAACTGCGTACCAGTTCCTTCAGGCTGCGTAGGCCGTGTTCCCCGTGATAGACGGGGCTGAGATGGTTGAGACGGAGCAGCTCGGCCAACCGGCGCGCGTCGATCTTGTCACTCTGGCTACCTTCCCTCATGGCGGCATTCTTGCGTGGATCGCACACCACCAATTTCCTGACGTGTGGCTTCAACAAGTCATACAACCAGGCGGCCGAGGTTCCTTCTTCAAACGTGACCTGCAAGTCTCCGCGCAGCCCCTCGATAAACTGCAGAATCATGCTGGCTTTGGTCTCGATGATGCATTCCATCACGATCTTTCCTGCAGCATTCCTCACCGCAATCGAAATGCTTTCCTTGTGCACATCCATACCGATATACTTTTTGCTATCCATTGAGGGCGCTCCTTTCTGTAGGGGTTGAGGCAAGCACCCAAACCCTACTCCAAAAGGGGCGCCCTTTTATATTGCGTCGGGTAACCGGGTGCGCCGTGAAAAGGTGGTGGTCCACAGCGGGAGTTAAACCCGCCCGGGAACTGGTTCGCTCCACCCGGTAGCAATCGAAGCAGCGGCGGAGGCAACGAAGCTGCTGAAGCCTTCGGTGTAGAAGGTCGCATAGGCGATTCGGCAAGCATGCAGGCCGTAACGTGAGTAAACGCGGAGCAGGCCTCGAAAAGACTAATGCAGGAGCCGACCCGCCCCGGTTTCGGGGAAGGCCGAAGCGAATGGAAGCGTACGAGCGAACAAATTCCATCCGACCTGCCGGGGTATTAGCGACGGCATGCAGGCAAAGTGGACCATGCGCAACACGGGAAGTCCCAGCGGTGATCGCAGTAGGGATCAACTGGCAGCTCGCGAGAGAAAGGCCGGGCCGTGTGGGATGGCGGAGAGGCTCGTAGTACCGACGAAGTCGGGTAACTCCGATCGAGGGAAGGGGCCTCAGTGTATGTCCAGTAAAGGCAGATGTGTTCAATGGGAGGTAGACCCATCAAGGGAAGAGTCAGAACTCTTGTAGCTAGGGCCGCATGTGTGGAGGAAACGAAACGCGTGAAGTCGGTCCGACAAAATCATCCTTTCGGGATGGTGAGCGAGTCATTGGGCTGTAACGAAAGTGAACGCACAGGTGACCTCGAAACCCTAAACTCCAGAGGCCGAACCCGCACTGAGGGGGTGAAGGCAACATGGATCGTTGCAAAACTGACTGATGCGACGAGACGCTCTGGCGGGGCGATAGCGACAGCACGATGACAAGGACACATGGAGCAACTGGAGAAACCCTCCTCGTCCCATGGAGAAATCCACGGAGCAGAAGACCGTATAACTGGGACCACCAGGAAATCGGAAGACGGCGAGAGGGTGGCGGAGGGGCCAGCAGTAGCGGTGAAGCGGGGTAATGCCCGTGGAGCGAAGAGGCCCCGCTGATGTGCAACAACAACTCCAACCACAAGGGAGGCAAGGGTGAGATGACAAAGACACCCATCAGTTTGCAAGACCTGAGGAGGAGGATATACGTCAAGGCGAAGGCAGAACCAACTTGGCGCTTTTGGGGACTCTACGTTCATGTCTGCAAGAGGGAAACGCTCCAGGAAGCCTACCAGATGGCCAAGAGCAACAAGGGCGCACCTGGGATCGATGGCGTCACCTTCGATGACATCGAGGAAAGTGGAGTGGAGGGTTTTCTGAAACAGATTCAAGACGAACTGGAGCAGAACACGTATCAGCCCATGCCGGTGCGGAAGAAGGAGATTCCGAAAGACGGGGGCACCAAAGTCCGCGTTCTCTCGATCCCCACAATCCGCGACCGCGTGGTTCAGGGGGCGCTCAAGCTCATCCTGGAACCGATCTTCGAGGCTGATTTCCAACCGGGGTCGTACGGCTATCGACCGAAGCGGTCGGCCCATCAAGCGGTAAGCAAAGTTGATCAGGCGATCGTCCAAGGGTTAACACGAATCATCGATTTGGATCTCCGAGCCTACTTCGATAATGTGCAGCACTCACTGCTGCTCGAGAAAGTGGCTCGGCGGGTTCAAGATACATCGGTGATGAAACTCCTGAAGATGATCCTGAAATCGACCGGAGCGAAGGGAGTGCCCCAAGGCGGGGTAATTTCGCCAATGCTCAGTAACCTCTACCTAACCGAGGTAGACCGGATGCTGGAAAAGGCGATTGCGACCACGCGACGGGGACAATACCCCAATGTTCAATACGCGCGGTTTGCGGATGACCTAGTGGTATTGATTAGCTCTCATCCGCGGCAGGACTGGCTAATCGGGGCGGTGGAGAAACGACTGCGAGAGGAATTGGGCCAACTTAGAGTTGAAATCAACGAGGAGAAGAGCCGGAAAGTAGACCTAGCGAAGGGAGAAAGCTTCAGCTTTCTGGGGTTTGAGTATCGCCGCGTTCGAAGTCGTAAGGGAAAGTGGCGGCCTCATCTGGTGCCCAAGCCGAAGAAGCGAACGGCGCTCCTGCGGGAGCTGAAGGAAATCTTCCAGCGATCCGTTAGCCAACCCGTGCGGAGAGTGATTGGACTCATCAATCCGATCCTGCGGGGTTGGGTAAACTACTTTCGCGTAGGGAACTCGAGCGGGTCCTTTTCCTACATCAAACTCTGGGTGGAACAGAAGGTGCGGCGGCATCTGCTACGTGCGCGAGGGCGCCAGGGATTCGGATGGAAGCGGTGGAGTACGCAGTGGATCTACGACACTCTCGGACTATTCAATGATTACCGGGTCGTGTATGGCGATCACAGCTGAAAGTCGCTCCGCTCGAATGAGCCACATAACCCTTGACGCGAAGCACACAGGAAAGCCTAGTGCGGGAAATCTGCACGCTGGGTTTGATGAGGCGGGGGCTGGAAACCGGCTTACGATTCGGCTAGTGAGGCACTCCCAGAGGGAACGGGGAGCAACAGATAGGCTGAATCTACGGAGCCCGGCGCCAGTCCTCGACCCTACTGAAGGCGGACGCAAGAAGCGACGACGGAAAGGGAGAATGGCGAAGAGCCTAGCAACTCCCGAACTGTTTTCAGAAGTTGCGGACAGCGTCACATGCAATGGCTACGGCGATTGTGTGAGTCTTCTCCAAGAGCCGGATGCGGCAAATCCGCACGTCCGGTTCGATGAGCGGGGTGTGGAAACGGAAGCAGGGCGGGGCTAGTGAGGCACCGACAAACGAAAGGGTCGGCAACCGATAGGTCCCACCTAAACCACCGCGCCACACCTCGACTCCACAAACTAGGAAAATCCACTTTACCGGTTACTGCGTTTATCGGGACATTGAGATGGCTTCGTCGTGGGGCGGCTCGATGACATGAATCAAGGTCTACCCTGCGCATCGATGGCCGAGCCAAGCAATTGTTTTAATGCTTGGACGTATTCGGTGAGAGCTTGGCGGCCGGTTTCGGTGATGCGATAGACGCTTTGCGGCTTGCGCAGCACGAACTTCTTTTCGACGGCGACGTAGTCGGCTTCTTCAAGCTTCAGCAGTTGCGCGCCCAGATTTCCGTCGGTGGCCTCAGTCTTTTCGCGGAGCCAGGTAAACTCCGCCCTTTCGACGCCGCTGAGCAGAGAAAGCAGAGCCAGGCGCAACTTCCCGTGAACGACGGGATTGAGGTCGGGCAAATCAGGCATGGACTGGACCACGGCGTTTGTGCCCCTGCGCCTCGGCGATCGCGCAATAGATGCCGAACACGATCTGACAGAGAAAGATGGCAACCAGAAACACAATCGAAGTCTGCACGTCACTCCCGAAGCACGAGGCCACAGCCGCAGCCCACCACACGACCGCACACCAAAGCTGAACCTTCCAGCGAAGAATCAAGGCTGAGGCTCCATTGGCCATGCCCAGTATCGCCGATACTGCGGCCGGAAACAGATGCGGATCGGTGAGTCTTCCACTCAGCCCCAGGGCAAGAAAGAGCACAAACATCGAGATCCCCAAAGCTGCCCAGATAGAACCGACGGCCCGGCCGAGCATTGTCTCGAGATGTTTTCTTTCCTTGGAGGAAAGTGCAACGGAGAGAACGACCGCGACCAACATCGTGACCGGCCAAGCCCACGCGCTGTGGTTCCATCCGGACCAAGCGATGGCGACATAGAAAGCAACGCCCCACAAAACAAAGGTCCAGCCCCAGCTCTCCGTCGTGCGCCGCCCCTCAGCCATCATGCTCTCGATGAGGCTCAGCCGGTCCTTCAGTTCCTGTTCGGTGATTTGGTTTTGCATCGCAGTTCTCCTTAGAGGAAGCTCGAATTCCTGTAGATTTCGATTTGCTCCCATGGCGGCGCTGGCGCGCGACGGCCGCATCACGGCTGACGTTGAAGCAGCATCTCCACGCTGCGATACGGAGGATTGCTGCCAACGGTTGCGTCGGTGGCTTCTTCCCACTCGCCTTTCTCGGTCAGGTGCATGGTGTTCACGATGTGCGCCGGCCCGGCCGCAAAGCTCCACGAGAAGCCGTTGGGGGGCACGGAAAGCTCTGTGTCGAGGTAGCGGCCCTCATGGTAAGCCCGGAAGCGATAGGCATGGGTGGCATCGTCGTACGCGATCGTGGCTAGCGCGCTGAACTGAACTTTGCCGTCGGCGTTGGTGCTTTTGCCCTCGACGACCAGGACGAGGCCGTCAAGCTTGTACTCGACATCCTCCATCTGGGCGAGATGAAGCGGTTCGCCCGGTCCGCGAAAAATGGTGACAGGCCCTGACCAGTGACCGGCCAGAAACGAAAGTTTGTGCATGGCTTCGCGTTGAGTGTCGACGCTGTTCGAACCGGGCTGCTGAGCTGCCAGCGTGGGGCCGAACGAAATCACGAATGCTGTGGCAAGCAAAGTTGTGGAGAGGAACGGCGGAAGGGCGAAGGTGCGAATCGCAGTTTTCATCGGGAAGCTCCTTTGGCGCAGGAACCAAAATGCGAAAGGACATCGCGAGCGCCATACTTAGAGTACTCTATATTATAGAGTTCTGTCAAACTATCTATAGATTCCGATCCAAGGTGGGATATAGGAGGTAGAGGATGTTTATCGCGCAGACCGACTAGTACGGTAAGGGTGCTAACCAGGACTTGACCGCTTAATTTGTGACTTTCAGGATTGTTTCCGGGTTGCCGACGATCCGCTCAGTAGCCCCAGGTAAACGTTGCGGCTCCAAGACGAGCGAAAACACAGATCGGAGATCCTAAAAGAGGAAGGTGTAGGAAAATGGGATTTGTGCCAGCGTGGGCCATGACGAAGGGAGGTTTGAATGTCGGACGAAGTGGACCTCCTTAAACGTGTTTACGACCGCTTCAACGCTCGTGACATGGAGACGGTGCTCGCAGCCATGCACGAGGATGCCATTTGGGCAAATGGCATGGAAGGCGGTCATGTCCACGGACGCGACGAAGTGCGCAGCTACTGGACACGCCAGTGGACGATGATCGATCCGCACGTCGAGCCGGTCGCGTTCGCCCACGGCCCTCAAGGGGAAGTGGTTGTGGAAGTCCATCAGGTCGTGCGCGACCTCAACGGGAATCTTCTAGCGGATAAGATGGTCGGTCACGTGTTTCGAATCGAAAACGGCTTGATCATGCGCTTTGATATCCGCGGCGCATAACTCCCAACTCCGCTGCATTGAGGCTCGCGTCTTTCGGACCGAGTATGTTCCAGCGCCATGAAGTGCTTCGGGCGGATGACGGGGGTACTCTTCCACAATCAGATTAGGTAAGAGTTGAACGCTCAGTTCAAGCTGATAACGGAATGCTTCCATTCTTCGCCGTGCGAATGATGTGATCCGCGGCCCTGTAAGCCAATGCCTGGATGGTGCAGGTCGGCTGGTTTCGGCCGCTAGTCACAAAGCTGCTGCCGTCCACGATGAACAGGTTTGGAACGTCGTGGGCGCGGTGGTACTCGTCAACCACGGAGTTCTTGGGATCATTCCCCATGCGGCAGGTCCCCATGAGGTGTCCGGCGGCGGTGGTATCTTCGATGGGCAATGCCCATTTCCTGACAGCGCCTGCTGCATCGAGCAATTCCAGCGAGCGATCGCGGAAGAAGCTCAGCGTCTTGAAATCATCAGGATGGCTCTTGTAGGTCACGCGCAATGCGGGCAGTCCCCAAGCGTCTTTCGTCTCAGGATCGAGTGTGATTGTATTGGATTCAAGCGGCAGACATGTTGTATGGCCGAAAACAGTCACAGTGTGGCTGAAGTTTTCCTTGAGCGCTTTCTTAAAGCCTGTACCCCAGCGCGGTACATCGGGCGGCAAACCGCCGAGCGCGAAACCGATGGGATAGAACTCAAAGCGCGCATCGATTCCACCGCCACCGTAGAAACCGCGCTTCGGATCGGAGTCATAGAAATCCTGGACCACGCGGGTCACGCGCACGCTCTTGAAGTCGTTGAGGGGGTGCTCGAAGGTTCCGAGCGTGAGGCTACCGAGATCCAACATAAAGAACTTGCCGACCAGCCCGCTGGAATTTGCTAGCCCTTGCGGGTACAGGTTCGATTTTGACATCAGAAGGAGCCGCGGAGTCTCTGCCCCGTTGGCGCAAACAACCACCGCTTTTGCCTTTTGTAAGTGTTCCTGCTTCTGCCCGTCGAAATAGAGCACTCCGTCCACCCGCCCGTTCTTGTCGGTGGAGATTTTGCGCACATAGGATTTCGTCCGGATTTCGCAGCGGCCGGTCTTTTCGGCCATGGGAATTACAGAGACGAGCGTGCTCGATTTGGCACCCCACTCGCATCCGAACGATTCACAGAAGCCACAGTGTGCGCATGCGGACCGGCCCTGGTATGGTTGTGACAAAATCGCCATCGGCGCAGGATAGGGATGCCATCCCAGCTTGCGCGCACCCCGTTCCAACAAAACGCCGGAAGACTTAATCGGCAAGGGCGGCAACGGATAAGGCTTCGAGCGTAGAGGGTCGAAGGGATTCGCTCCCGCCAGACCAGAAATTCCCAGTTCCCACTCCGCCTTGGTGTAGTAAGGCTCGAGGTCTGCATATGTGATCGGCCAATCAGCCAAACCCGTGCCTTCGAGCGGTCCCCAGCGGCTGCGCTCGGCAAAGTCGACTTCGTGGAAACGCCAGTAGTTCCCGGTGAATTGAACTGTGCCACCTCCAACACACTGTCCGTACTGTACAAATGCAGTCAGCGCTGCTTTCTCCCCCTCCGTTTTGCGAAAAGTGTTGGGCTGAAGCGCGTGATCGTTGGTGAGCACCTCCCTTCCGATGAATGGCGGATCATAAACGTCTTTAAACTTCAGTTCGTCATGTTCAAAGTCACCTTCGTGCAGGTAAGGCCCCTGCTCCAGGACCACAACCTGGAATCCGGCGGTGGATAGCTCTCTGGCCATGACACCCCCAGCGCCGCCAGCGCCTACGATCACAAAATCCACCGGAGTTTTGTCCTCGAATTTCGTCATCGGGTTGCGATTCATCGGGCCTTGTTGTATTCACTGTCGTAGTAGCCAAATGGTGGTTCGAAGGTCATCTGGTCTTCGAACCCGATCAGCTTCCATCCGGCCTGGTTGTAGTTGCCGCCGTATTCGGGTTTGGCGAGAAACCCCATGATCGTATGCAATCGGACAAGTTCAAAGAACTCGGTTTTCTCGATCGCGGTTAGCAGTTGAATCTGCTGCTCCGAGGTCAACTCTGAAAACTCGTTTTTGTTGGCAAAGAGTTTTTGAGTCTTGACTTGAAGATCCTTAAGGCCCTGCGAATAGGTCGCCTGCTTCTCGCGATCGAACGTAGTCAAGGCGCGGTCTATGAAATAAACAGCTCGGGCCTCGCGGGCGCCCGGCGTGTCATCAGCCGGAATAATCTGGGCAGCCATTGCCTCAACTTCGATAGCTTGTTCCGCAGAAAGGAATTGGAATTGGACGGGATCGCCCGATTGCGTCGCCCTATTGGCATGCTCCTGGGCTGCTAGGATGACAGGCCACCGTAACGCAAACCAAGCCGAACTTAGCCCCGAGACAGAGCCGAGAAGAAACTGCCGCCGCGAAGCATCGCCGGTGTTCATGGTCGATGGCCGATATTTGTGGGAGTGTATCACTTTTCCCCTTTTGTCTGGCCTACCCCGTCAACGGTGTGTCCGGCTCAGGCGAGAGAATCAAGGCAGTCGGAGTCACTGGACGTATTACGGGCAACCCGGAGAGCGCCGGGATAAACCGGCATGTTGTAGGGGATGCAAGAGCCCTACAGGAAAGGAAGTAGCGAATCCATCCTGACCTTGAGTCTTGCTGGGGACATCGCGAGGTGTCTCTTGAAGCGTAGACAGAGGCATCGGTGGGCGGGGCGATTGAGCTGCGAAAAGCCCGTAGATCAGGATGCTGACTTCATTCCGAGTGAGAGGAAGGCAACACGGCAGCCACGCTAAACGCGAGTGGACTGTCGGTCCTGCGTAGTCTGAGAACCCGCGCACGCTGAGAAACAACATGCACGAGAACCGGGAGATCTCCAGCACGCCTTGGTCTGACGATCAAGGCCGGTCCGCGAAGGCCAAAAGCCGTACTGCGGACACGCACGTGCCGGAGAAGTCGGACTGTGTCGTAGTACCTGTGAACCAGCCGAACAAGGGAGGGCAACCTTCCGCGGAGGTTGGGGAGGGAAGGGCACAGACAAAGGAGAACATCGTTCAGTCGCACATGCACCCGACACAGAGTGGGAAGCGCATGTCCCAGGGGTTGGACGGTGTGCGGAAGGTAGCAAAGGAAAGAAAGCAGGAGCGGTTCACTGCTTTGCTCCACCATCTTAACGTTGATTTACTCCGAGACAGCTTCTACGCGCTTCAGCGTAAGGCTTCGCCCGGAGTCGACGGCGTAACGTGGCAGGAATATGAAACCGGGCTTGAGGATCGACTCGTCGATCTGCACAGCCGGGTGCACCGTGGAGCGTATCGGGCAAAACCTTCGAGGCGAGTCTTTATTCCGAAGGCTGACGGGCGGCGACGTCCGTTGGGCATCGCAGCGCTGGAGGATAAAATGGTTCAACAGGCTGCGGTGACGATCCTCAACCAGATATATGAGGTCGACTTCAAAGGCTTCTCTTACGGGTTTCGTCCCGGTCGTAGCCCGCATCAGGCGCTGGACGCGCTGACGGTGGGCATCCAACGGAAGCGGGTGAACTGGGTGCTTGATGCCGACATCCGTGGCTTCTTCGATAATCTGAGCCACGAATGGATGATGAAGTTCATCGAGCATCGGGTGGCCGATCGGAGGATACTTCGCCTGATCCAGAAATGGCTGAAGGCTGGAGTGTCGGAAGACGGCCAATGGTCGGAGACGAAGCTGGGTACACCGCAGGGAGCAGTTGTTTCACCGCTGATCGCCAACGTGTACTTGCATTACCTCTTCGATCTGTGGGCTGACGTCTGGCGCAAGAAAATGGCAAAGGGCGACATAATCGTCGTCCGCTATGCTGACGATCTTGTGGTGGGCTTTCAGCATCGGACGGAAGCCGAGCGGTTCCTGAAACAGTTCCGGGAACGGCTGGCGAAGTTCGGACTGGAGTTACATCCGGACAAGACTCGACTGATCGAGTTCGGGCGGTTCGCCGCTCGCGACCGGAAAGAGCGAGGAGAGGGAAAACCAGAGACCTTCACCTTTCTGGGCTTTACCCACTACTGTGGGCAACGCCACAAGAGCGGAACCTTCACCGTATGGCGGATCACTGCGAAAAAGCGAATGGTTGCGAAACTCAAAGCCATCAAGGTTGAGCTTCAACGCCGAAGGCATGATCGCATGGCCGAAGTCGGTGCATGGCTCCGGAAGGTTGTGCTGGGTTATTACCAATACCACGCAGTTCCCGGGAACACGATTCAGTTAGTGAGCGCTACGCGAAACCCATCTTGTAAAGATTCGCGTCGCATTGCAATGTTGCGACATGACCAAGCGCTCCAAGCAGGCCTGGATGAAGTGGCGCAGGCTGGTTTCCGAGCAGGCACGTAGCGGACAGAGTGTGAAGGCGTTTTGTGGTGAGCACGGTTTGTGCCGGCCGTACTTTTTCGTGTGGAAGAAGCGGCTGGAGGAAGACACGCCAACACCGTTCCTGGAAGTGCAAGTGGCGGGGCATGGGCCGAGCACGCCCGGCGATTCGAGCGTTGAAATCCGATTGCAGAATGGGCGAAGCCTGCTGGTGCGGCCCGGATTTGATGCCGAACATGTGCGGGCGTTGCTGGCGGTGGTGGAGGCAGCAGGGTGATCGGGCTGCCCAGTTTGCAGGCGATGGATCGCGCGCAAGGAGCACGGATCTGGATGACCAGCGAAGCGACGGATATGCGCTGTGGATTCGATCGGCTGGCGGAACGTGTACGAGCGGTCATTGGAGAGGACCCGCAAAGCGGCCATCTGTTTGTGTTCCGTTCGCGGCGCGGCGATCGGTTGAAGATTCTAGTGTGGGACCGGGACGGCTTCGTACTGTGGTACAAGCGGCTGGAACTTGGGGTTTTCAAACTGCCGCGCGTCGAGCAAGGCACGCGATCGGTGGAGTTGCGTGCCAGCGAGCTGGCGATGATTCTGGATGGGATCGATGTTTCGAAGCTGAAGCGCGTGCGACGCTATGAACGCGCCGTGTGAAACGGCGAAGAAAAAAGCTAGTGCAAGGAAAAAATAAAAATAACGCATAAAATAATCGCCGTGCGCGCAACAAGGTTTGCTCTGCTACGTCTAAGTAGATGTGCCCGCCAACGAGAACCTCTTGACCAACTTGCCCGACGATAAAGAAACATTGAAGGCCATGCTGCGTTCGTTGTGGCAGGAACGCGAGCGCCAGGAGAAGCGCGCCGAAGAATATCTCAGGAAAGCGGAAGAGCAGCGCAAGCGTGCCGACGATCTGTATTTGGAGAAGCTGCGACTGCAGATGGAGCTGGAACGCTACAAGAAGGCGACCTACGGGCCGCGGGCGGACCGTCTGAGCATGAATCAGCTGGCCCAGATGCTGCTGGAGTTTGCCGAGACCTTGGAACAAAAGCCCAGCAACTTGGAAGATCTTCGGCAAGCAGAACCAGAACCAGAGTTACGGCGGGTGAAGCGCCGCAAGGGGCGGCGCGCTCTAGCGAACTTCGAGAATCTTCCCGTCAACACCTACATATATGAGTTGAGCGCAGAGGAGCGGCCCTGCCCGAGTTGCGGTGTGGAGCGCAAAGAGATCGGCAGCGAGAAGAGCTGGCAGATCGAGTACATTCCGGGACACTTTGAACGCCTCGAGCATGTACGCAAGAAGTATGCGTGCCCCCATTGTGAGCGGAAGGGAGAAAATCCGCAGATCGAAGTAGCCTCCAAAACAGACACGGCGATCGAGAAAGGTTTTGCTGGCCCGGGGCTTCTGGCTTTCATCGTAACCAGCAAGTTCGCCGATTACCTGCCCCTCTATCGGCTGGAAGATATTTTCCAGCGGCAAGGCTTTGAGATTTCCCGGGCCACACAGTCGGTGTGGTGCCGGGATGTCGCAGATGTGGTCGAGCCGTTGTATGAGCGGATGGCCGAGCGGGTCAGGGAATCGCATGTGGTGGCCACCGACGACACCGTCCTGCCGATGTTGAGCCCGGGCCAAACGCAGTCGGCCCGCATGTGGGTGTACGTGGGCGACCAGTCCAATCCCTACAACGTGTTTGACTTTACTCTCAACCGCAGTCGAGAAGGCCCGAAGGAATTTCTGAAGGACTATACGCAAGTTTTGCTGGCCGACGCTTATGGTGGCTACAACGGGGTGGTGGCTGGTAATGCCATCACTCGCGCGGGTTGTTGGTCGCACGCCAGACGGAAGTTCGTGGAGGCCGAGAAAGCGGCGCCGGAGATCGCGCGCGAGGCCGTCACTGTGATGGACGCACTGTTTGCGGTGGAACGACAAGCGAAAGACGTTTCCGTTGCCGAGCGAATGGAGTTGCGGCAGAAACAGGCTGTCCCGCTGCTGGCGGAGCTGCGTCGCAAGTTGCTGAGCTGGAAAGAACAGTTGCTACCGAAGCATCCCATGGCCGACGCCGCGAACTACACGCTCAGCCAGTGGGAGGCACTCACGGTGTTCACTAGCGATGGCGCCGTGCCCATCGATAATAATGTTAGCGAACGGGAGATGAAGCGCGTGGTGCTCAATCGCAAAAACTCCCTCTTCGTCGGCAACCCCCGCGGCGGAAGGACCGCCGCGATCCTGGCCAGCTTGACCAGCAGCTGTCGCCGGCACGATATGGATCCACATCTCTATTTCATGCAACTGCTGATCAACCTGCCGACCTGGCCAGCCCGTGACCTCAACGCCTGGCTTCCCGATCGTTGGAAACAAGCTCAGATCGCCCGGTGCGCCGCTCTAGGTATTCCGATTCCTCCCAATCCATAGCACCTGCACTTCACGTATCGCTCACACAAGGAACTGCCTTGCTTGGTGATGGGGCCGAGTCGTTGATGACCCGCACTGGAGTCCTCGCACGGGATCAGTCCGACATAACTGCCGATCTGCTTGCCGCACGGAAATCGCTCCACCGTCCCGATGATCAGCACGAAGGCCAGCGCCGTGATGGGTCCCACGCCGGGATGCGTCATGAGCCGCAGCACTACGGGCCGTTTCTTGGCTTCCTGCTCGGCGGCTTCGGTTAACTCTTGAATCCGGGGATTCATCCGGTCCAGTAGCTCCAGCAGATCCTTGCGGCGGCGGGAGGCCCAGGGAGCGAGCGCCAGCTTTTCTAACTGGGCTCGTCCTGCCTCGCTCCACAGCTTCTTCTTCCGTCGCTGGCCTTCGTTCATCGCCAGAGCCTGCAGTTGATTCATGATCCGCGTGCGCATCTGCACCAGCCGATGCCGATGCCAGAGCAGTTGCCGCAGATCCCGATTCTCCGGACTGGGTACCCAGATCCGAGGGAAATTATTTTCCCGCAGCCGTCGCAGCAGCAGTCGGGCGTCCTCCCGGTCGGTCTTCTGCTTGCGCACTGGCTTGGTTTTGATCTTCGCCGCATCGCCGATCCACAGCTCCATACCGAGTTCTGCCAGCAACCGCTCGAACCAGCGGGAGTAGCCCGTGTCCTCGATCCCGACTCGCACGCTGACTCCTCGCGCCGCCAGTTCCCGGTAAAACTTCTCGGCTTCTCCCGCACTGTGGTTCAATTGCCGTTCCTCATACTCTCCGGTTTCTGTGTCTACCAACGCGATGTACTGGTCGCTCGGGTGATAATCCACACCTATAATGATCATGTCGGCTCCTTTCTCCCGAGCCTTTGGCCGTCAACAACCACAGTGTACTCGGGTCTAAGGAGCCGACGTTGTTATGCAATCACTAGGAGTTAGTTTACGGTCAGGCGACTACACAGGCGAGTGGACCGAGACAGTTGCGATTCGCACATTTGGGGGCTTCGAGGCTTAATGCCGACAAGCCGCCTAGTTTCTCCATAGCAGCTGATTTGTCTCGAAGCTGAAGGCGACCTGCTTGGCATCGAGCGATGCCAAGCCCAGGTATCCTGCAACGCCGCTGAGCCTGTTTGCTCCCGGCGCGTTGATTAGCACGACTTCTCGATCGAGATCCTGGCCGCCTAGACGAAGGCGCGGCACGATGGCTATGCGGTTTTCCAGCGGGCCGCCCAGGCTCACTCCGTCGGTTCGCGCTTCCACATGGTAATTCGCAAGCAGGTCCTTGATTGTGTCTTCATAGAGGACTATCCCGCGCGCACCGGTGTCCGCGACCATCCAGACCGGCCGCGCGTCGAGCTCTACTTCCACGCTGATACTTTTGGCATCTGCACGCATGGGCACGGCGCGCATTCCGTCGCTCGCGGTGGGACCGAACACCACGCGTTTTCTGGCGTAATCAACGCGGAAACTCTGCCTGCGCAACTGGTCGAGGCCGATCATGCCGTCCACATGTAGTCCGGCCGAGCGCAAATACCCGAGATCTTCGATCATCACACGAACATTGGGAATGCGCTGTGGCCCGAAGGTCATTTCCTGGACCTCCGTCCATTCCAGCGCGACAGTTTTGTCGATGTTGATTACTTTTGCGGGTTGGCCGTGAAGTCCGAGCTGCTCCGCCACGCGGCGGTCTATCGCGGAGTTGGTTGCTCCGGTATCCACCAAGAACCGCAAATTGTCGGCATTGTTTACGCTGCCTCGGGCCACCACCAAGTAGCCGCCATAGACTTCGATGGCCATTTCGTTGGCGGCCAGTTGCGTCCTGGTGCCGGCGACGGCCGCGCAGCACACCACCGATAGCAACAGCGTTCCCAGCACGGCAACGAAGTTTGTGCGACCCATGACGGCACCGGCTGCGAACTACAGCAGCACGAGCGTCGAAATTGGCTTGGGTGCGCTAGCACCTCCATAGCGCCTCTCTGACTTCTCTCTGGAACATGTCTGACATCACAAAGCGCGTGCGGACTTATATTTACAGCAGGTTCTGACATAGGCTCGATACAACGTTCTGCGCATTGATTCGTCTATAATAGCGACCGAAAACGCCGTGTTATCGAGTTCACACACCGCCTCGCCGCCAGCTCTACCGCGTTATCGGTTCGGCAATTTTGAATTGAACGCCCAATCGGGAGAGCTCCGAAGAAACGGCGCGAAGTTGCGTCTGCAGGATCAGCCCTTCCTGGTTCTGCGAAAGTTGCTGGAGAGCGCCGGAACGGTTGTGGCGCGCGAAGACCTTCATGCGGCGCTTTGGCCGGCGGACACCTTTGTCGATTTCGATACCAGCCTCAACACAGCCATCAAGCGTCTGCGGGAAGTGCTTGGGGACTCCGCGGACACACCCGTTTTCATTGAGACGGTTCCGCGGCGCGGGTACCGTTTTCTGGCTCCGGTGCAAGTGATTCAGGATGGCAGCCACTCGCCCGTTCCGTGGACCGCTAACTCTTCGCCGAATCCCTTTGCACGCCTGCGATCCAGACTCATTGTTGCCGGCCTATTCGTCGCTGTCCTTGTTGCCGTCGCCGGCTTGCTCGTTCTCCTTCGTTCGCCCGTGGCCGCGCCGCGGGTCCTGGACTCGACCCAGATCACGTTCGACGAAATTGGAAAATTCGAGCTTCAGCTGCACGATGGGAAAATCTACTTCAATGAACTAGGCTCTGATCGCCTCGCGCTGTTGGAAGTTGCTGCCGTGGGCGGCACACCCGTTCGGCTGGACTCCTCCTATCCCGGCGTGCTTCTCCGCGGTGTCTCCCCGGATGGCTCGAAGCTTCTGGTCTCCCCGGCTGTCAAGAAAGAACTGCCTCTTCCGCTCGAGATCATGGATTTGCCGTCGGGATCGTTACAAAGTGTCGATGGGATTCAGTGTAATGACGTGTCGTGGGCGCCCGGCGGAAATATCATCTACTCCAAGGAGCAAGATATATTCGTGTCCGATCCAGACGGCTCCAATCAGCACAAACTTCTTTCTGCTTCGGGCTCGGTTTCCCACATGAGGTTTTCTCCGGATGGCGCGCGCTTGCGTTTCGCTGTCGGGGATAAGAAGACCGGCCAAAGCACAATTTGGGAAGCACAAGCCAGCGGCGCAGGTCTTCATCAGATTCTGACGGAAATGACGGATTACCCCAATCTATGTTGTGGCGAATGGTCACCCGATGGCCGCTATTTCTTTTTTCAGACACAGCGCAATGGCCAAAGCAGGATTTGGGCTGTGCGGGAGCGGCACTCCTTCTGGACGAAGAGCCCTGCGCCCGCTGCTTTGACCACGGTTCCGCCTAACTTCTACATGGGCACGCCGAACGCAGACGGAAAGAAACTTTTTGTCAGTGCCGCGGAGCCGCGCGCGGAACTAGTGCGCTACGATTCTTCCTCTCGCCAATTTGTCCCATTTCTCTCTGGAATTTCAGCCGGTGACGTCGAAGGCTCGCGCGATGGCCGCATGCTCACGTACGTTCGTTACCCTGAACACACTCTATGGCGTTCCAAAGCCGACGGCTCCGACGCCGCTCAACTCACCGGACCTTCTCTTCGCGCAACGCTGCCGCATTGGTCCCCGGACGGATCGCGCATCGCTTTTTCCGGCTCTCGTCCGGGCCGTCCCTGGAACATCTTCTTGATTCCTGCCGCCGGCGGGCCAGCCGAGCAATTGACCTCTGGAACTGTCTCTGATCTCGATCCGACTTGGTCGCCGGACGGCTCGACGATCGCGTACGGCCAAACGCGCGCCGAAGGCAGCAAGCAAATCGTATCCATTCAGTTGCTTGATGTGGCCTCTCGGCGCAGTACCACGCTCGCGGGCACGGATGGCATCTGCTGTCCCCGCTGGTCTCCCGATGGCCGCTATCTCCTCGCTTCGCACGCGGAGAACGACGATCTTCTGCTTTACGAATTTGCCAGCCGAAAGTGGAGTGTCATCGCCAAAGGCCTTGGGCCCATTGGCTATATGGAATGGACGGACGGCGGCAAGAGCATCCTCTTCGATACGCTTCTGGTGCAGGAGCCCGCGTTCTATCGGCTTCGCCTCTCCGACCTGCACTTGGATACGGTCGCGAAAATTGGTGATATCCGTCGCTACTACGGCCCGTTCGGTCCGTGGACCGGCATTGCGCCTGACGGCTCTCCTTTACTCGTTCGCGACATCAGCAACGAAGAAATTTACTCGCTCGACCTGCAACTCCCTTAACGGATCGTTGGCGCCACCGAACCGCTGGGGAGCGCGCTGGCAGCGACAAACACGCCGACGATAGCACTCATCCGTACTTGCCGCCTTGCATTTACTGACCAGATACGTAAAATGTGCTATAGAAAGCAAGGCGCGGCGCGTTGTGCCCGTGGCGTGTTCCCGTTCTTCGCTGTGTTCGGCAAATCGTTGCCAGATACTTCGCAATCGCGTTCTGGGAACGAGCGCGTCGGTCAAAAGGGAGGCAGGAATGCCTTGTTCCACCTGTCCGGGAGCAGTCGCACTGGTGTTGGGGCTTTCAATTTCGATAGCACCTGCAGCTTCGCCTCGAAATTATCTGTTCGCGCCGATCCAGTCCGCCCCTTCGTCTGGCGCGAATGCGAAGCCCGTTCTGCTTTCAAGCGGCACCGCGATTGTCGCGAAATTGCTCACCAGCGTTGATTCCCGTAATTCCAAACCGGGCGATGCCGTGGAGGCGGAGATTACTGGCGATGTTTCTCAGAACCACAAGGTCGTCTTGAAGAAGGGGACGCGCGTTCTGGGACACATCGTTGCGGTCAGCGCAGACTCGGCTTCGGGGACGGAGTCCAGACTCGCAATCTCCTTCAACTCCGTCACGATGAGGGGCGGCGATCAGGCGCAGATATCCTTCGTCATTCAAGCACTCGCGCGCGAACCTGTTTTACAGAATCAGGTCGACCTTCTAGACGGCCGAGGAAGTGAGGCCACTCAGATTACCGCGACAGCCTCTGGTGGCCGCATCGGGGGGCCGCTCCCGGGAGGATTGCTGCGACCGGAAGACTCGGGCGTTTACGGTATTCCAGGTGTGAGCCTGGCGTTGATGACGACCAAGGATGGCTCTCAGGTTCCCATTCTAGTATCCACCGGCGGAAGTATTCGCCTGGCGAAGGACACACAGATGATCCTGCGCGTCGTTCAGAATTAGGCCAGACATTCCGGCGCCGACGGACGACGGAATATCATTCTCTGCCAAATGCTTGGGAATTGAGTGGTCTGGCCCACTCCTGGACGGTCGGCTACAGCGAAGTTATCCTGCAACCAAGTTCGAGAAGTAATCCAAGCTAACCTTCGCAGCACTTGGACGATTAACGCGATGACCGGGGACACCTGCTGCACATTTGCGTGTGCGCCGCAGGTACTGATGACCCAATCCCGCGAACTTTGACACCGAAGAATCAGAGGGAGTAGAGTGGCGGCAACTTCCTCGGGCGAATCCCAATTTAGGAGAGATCAACATGGCGAGACGCAGATTCTTGGCCCAGCTGGCGGGTTTACCCTTCCTGGCATTTCGAAGCAACGTGCAGGAAACCAAAAAGCCCCTGAAAATCATGATGAAAAGTGCCTGGGGATCGGATGACCCGACAAGAGCCTCGTTCGCGTTTGCGCATGGACTTGCGTTGGCGGACGCCGGCCACGAGGTGCAGATTTTCCTTACGGGCGAGGCTACCTATTTGATGCGCAAGGCAACAGCGGATGCGATTCAACCGGTGGGCTGGCCGGCACTGAGCGAAATGCGCGAGAAGGTTGTGGCCAAGCACATTCCGGTGTTTTCTTGAGGGGCTTGCTCCCGGGCCCGTGGGGTCACGGAAACGGATTTGAGTACGTGGGGAGCGAAATTCGGCACCACTGCGATTTTTGTGTCTCTGGTGGAGTGGGCAGACCGGATTATTGTCGAGTGAGACGCGATGAGCGGAGCTGCGCCAAGAAACTCTTGTCGCGGGCAAAACGCGGATTTGGGTTTAGTTTTCTGTGTGCTTACCAGCACGACCCGCCGGATGCGGCGCCTTCACCCGTGCTCTCGATGCCACTAATCCCGGCGTACTCTGGCCGAAGTAAGTGGTAACCGTTCGCCATCACGATTCCGTCAATCGAATGAACGTTGTAGCCGCGAACTTTGCCGAAATCGTTGAACGTGTCGAATTCGACCGAAACGCGCTGACCGTTTTTTGATGACAGAGCCTTGCGAAGTTCCTGAGAATGAAACGTGTCGTAGCAAATCGCTCCGGCGCGCCCGGTCCGATACACGCTGACAGTGTTCGAGGAGTCCTCTGGCGATGGAACGCCGGATGGTGTGGGGTCTTGTGCGTTTAGTGCGACGGTTTCCTGGTAAGTTCGTCTGGCCGGCCTGTCCACGAACAATCGTAGGAAGCTGACCGCGAGGACTATCAGAATAACAATCAGAATGCCCGCCTTAAGCTTCTTACTCATGCCCAGAGTGTCTGTGAATTACCTGACAGGTGTAAATAGTCGGTAGGCGTCGGTGTGGCGAACATGGAACTCCATGCAATCGCGGCAGCCCGAGATACGGATCGTCATACCGACGTCCCGATAAACACGGTGCATGTAATGTCTCAACGCAACACTTGTGCGAACCCACGCGGCATTGAAAACGAAGGCTGAAATCGCTCGCCAGGGTTAGACCAGCAGGAACGCTGGCGTGAGCGGAGTCATGAGTGCTGGGAAATGTAATCCCCCGGGCTTGGCTGCTTGAGTGGAGTACCTGCGGCGCGTCTGCGTTTGCGCCGCAGGTGCTGTGTTTTTTAGGCGGCGACCGCTTGGGCCTCTTCCAGATCGGCTAGCAGGCCACTTTGGGTGGGATGCCAGGCTAGTTGTTCTTGCGTTTGCTTGCTGGACACCGGGTTATCGGCGGCGACGAAGGTGGCTAGGTAGCCGAAATGTTTGGCGGCGTCCTTCGGGGACTTCGCTACTGCCGGGACGTTGAGGCGGCGGCCGATTGCGTTCGCGATGTCGCGAAAGGGGATGCCTTCTTCGGTTACTGCGTGATAGCGCGCTCCGGCGGCGCCCTTTTCGAGCGCGAGGCGGAAAAGTTTTGCGGTATCGAGGCGGTGCACTGCGGGCCAGCGGTTGCGGCCATCGCCGATGTATGCGGAGACGCGTTTCTTGCGAGCGATGTCGAACGCGCGGGTGACGAAGCCTTGCTTGACTTGATCGTGCACCGAGGGTGGCAGGCGCAGCACCGATGAGCGCACTCCGCGGGAAGCGAGCGCCAGCACCACATTTTCGGATTGGCCGCGCAGGCCACCGGGGGCTTTGGGATCGAACGCATCTTGCTCGGTGGCGAGGTGCCCGGGAGCGAGAGCCATCGTGGCGAAGGCGACGACGAGCGGGCGATCATCGCCACGGAGCGCGGTGCCGAGTTCTTCGATGGCGCGGCGGTCCGTCTCGATCGCGGAGTCTGCGAATCTCGCGAAGATTCCGGACGGACTTCCGCCGAACATGACGCCGAGGCGCGTTGACATGCTTGCGTGCGAGAAGGCGTGAAAGAAGGCGGTGTGGATCACGCCGTCGCAAGCGGAGGCTCCGCTGCGCAGGCTTTCGAGGTCTTCAAGAGAACCGCGATGGACCTGGGCACCGGCAGCGGTGAGAGATTTGGCGCCGGCATCGGAGCGCGCGAGACCGAGGACTTGATGGCCTGCGCCGATTAATTCCTTCACTACGGCAGAACCGATAAAACCTGTTGCTCCTGTTACGAAAACTCGCATCATGACCTCCTTTGTTTGCTGCTGGTAGTAGCGGCGACCGCTTGGGATGCGGCAGTGGTCGTGGGCTCGAGATCGGCAATCAGGCCGGGCTGCTGGGTCAGGCGCCAGCCGAGCTGTTCTTGCGTTTTCGCGCTGGAAGCACGGCCGTCGATGCCGACGAAGAATCCGAAAAAGCCAAAATGTGCGGCGGCTTCTTCGGGGGATTTGCGGACGACGGGGACGTTGAGGCGACGGCCGATGGCCTCGGCGATTTCGCGAAGCGGGACGCCGTCTTCGGCGACGGCGTGATAGCGCGCTCCGGCGACAGCCTTCTCAAGCGCAAGCCTGTAGAGGCGGGCAGCATCCAGCACGTGCACCGCGGCCCAGCGGTTGCGTCCTTCGCCGACATACGCTGAGACGCCTTTTTCGCGCGCGATATTGATCAGGTAGGTGACGAGGCCGGCCTTGACTGTGTCGTGGACCTGCGGGAGGCGGACGACTGAAGCGCGGACTCCGCGCGGAATGAGCGACATGGCTGTTGCTTCCGAGGCGCGCGGATACGTCGGGGAAGTGGGAAGCGGAGGATCATCCTCGGTGGCGGCGCGGCCCGGCACCGGGCGCGCGAGTCCGGAAGTGACGAGCAGCGGCCGGTCGGAACCGGCGAGCGCGTCGCCGAGGGTTTCGATGGCGCGGCGGTCCACCTCACAGTTTGCGGCGAATTTCGTGAAGTCGTGGATGAACGCGAGGTGAATCACGCCGTCGGAGGCGGCCGCTCCGCTGCGCAAGCCTTCCAGATCTTCAAGATCGCCCCGTTGCACCTGGGCGCCCGCGGCCGTGAGGGATTTGGCGCCTTCATCGGAGCGAGCGAGGCCGAGGACGTGATGGCCGGCGTTGATTAATTCCTTCACTACGGCAGAACCGATGAAGCCTGTGGCACCTGTTACGAATACACGCATGGGAGCTCCTTTGGTGATGCCGAATGGGCGGGGTTGGGAGGGCGCCCTACCATTTATACGATACCATGTGGTACGGTATCACTTACAAGAGATGCATGTCAATTACGCAAGGTCGCAGGAATTTAGAATTTAATTTACGGCGTGGCGGCCGCTTACGGGAACGCGGGTGGTAAAGTGCCGAGACGGGGAGGTAATTCCGGTGACTGGACAATCGAACGCCGACAACGCTAATTCCGAGGGACACACGATGCCGCTAACTCGCCGCGAATTGTGTTCCGTATTTCCTGCTGCGCTGCTACCCGCATTGCATTTCGCGCAGGATGGTTCATCTGCAGGACAAGGCTCTCTTCCGTCGGCCGTGTATCCGTTCGAGATTTTGCCCGTGCGCACGGAGAACAATGCACAGTTCCGGGAGGTGTTGAAAGGCAAGCTCGCGACAGGGGAGTCTTTGGAAGTGCATGAAACAACGTTGCCCCCAGGCGACGCGCCGCATCCGCCGCACCGGCACCTGCACTCGGAAATGTGGCTGATTCGAGAGGGAACGGTCGAGCTTCTGGTGAACGGTAGAACTTATCGGCTGGGGCCCGGATCGGTGGGATTCGTACGTTCGAACGACGAACACGGAATCAAAAACGTGGGGGCGACGCCAGCGACTTATTTCGTGGTGGCCATCGGGCCCGGAGCAGATGCTTAGGTCAGATCGAACTGATCTAGTTGGTCTCTCGTCCGCGACCGTCTGTACGCTATCGCTACCACGTGGTACGGTGTCGCTTGGATGGCGTGCTTTCCGGCCATTGAAAGTTGTATGGGATTTGCAGATTAATTTAAGGCGCGGTGGTTCTTTATTGGGAGGTTCGTCGGTGAAGACGACGCGGCGCAAGCGGAAGACTCGAGCTCGGGCTCGGCCTCGGGCGATCCGGACGCGGTTGGATGTCGAGCGGTTGGGGGAATTGCTGGACGTGGCCGCGGAGGAGTTTATCCGCGAGGGGTTTTCGGCGGCGAGTACGAACGAGATCGCGCGCCGGGCAAATTCATCAAAGACTACTTTTTACTCGCGGTTTCCGACGAAGGAGAAATTGTTTCTGGCGGTGATCGAGCGGCGCATGTCGCGGAAGCTACAGGAGGCGGCCGCGGGACTGCCGGAGGAGCCGCCCGTCGCGGAGACGTTGCGCAATTACGCAGCTGCTTTGATACGCGGAGTGTTGTCGAAGGACCAGCTGGCGCTGGTGCGGGTGATCAGCATGGAATCGGTGAACTTCCCGGAATTGGGGAAACGTTTTTATGAGCTGGGACCGAAGCGTGGCGAGGCCATCATGGCTGCGTACTTCGAGAAGCAAGTGGAGAAGGGGCGCCTATCGGATGATGATACGCAGCGGATGGCGGAGCACTTTTTGAGCTTGATTACCGGCGGGCCGATCCGCTGGTTCATGCTGGCGTTCGATCCGAACGCGCCGTCGCAGAGCGCGCTGGAGAAGCACATCAATGCCGCGATCGAAGTATTCATGCGGGCTTACGGCCGTGATTCGACTGCAGCCAACTAGGGCGGAAACGCAGATTCCGCCCACCGGCTCAGTGCCGCGCTTATCAGAAATTGCGCGATCCGTTGGTATGGGCGACGTTTAGTGGTTCAGGCTCCAGATGTAAGCTGCTAGCGCTTTCACTTGATCGGGCGTAAGTTGTGCGCCGCCCATGGGCGGCATGGGGCTGCGATATTCTTTGGGTTGCGACACGCCGTCGGTGATTGTCTTCGCGATTCCGGCGTAGCTGCCATCGCTCCACAGCCACTTCTTGTTCTTGCCTGCTAGTGGAGGACCCAGCGGCGTGCCTTGGGCACTGTTGCCATGGCAGCCGGTGCACGCCGCTCCGCCGACTTCGCCGCGGTAGATGCGCTCGCCGAGAGCGACCATTTCGGGCGTCGCGCCTTCAGGAACAGCGCGATTGCCTTTCGCGGCGGCGCCGGCATCGGGATGCGTGCCCTCCGGCGGTTTCGCGGCAGCTTCGACGGGAGCGCCGGCTGGAGCTGTTAGGCTCGGACATGGCGTGACGTTTGCTGCGCCGCTTTCGGCGCCGTCGATATAAGTGATCCGGTAAATTCGTCCGCGAATATCGTCGGAAACGTAGAGCGCGCCATCGGGTCCTACCGCCAAACCTGTGGGACGATGCTCGGCTTGCGCGGGCGTCTTCACCGATGCGAAGCCGTCCGCAAATACTTCGCACCCGCCGGACGCGTGGTCACTATCGAGCGGCTGAAAGACTACGTTGTAGCCGCCTTGCGCATATGGCGCGCGGTCCCACGAGCCGTGGAAAGCGATGAAAACGCCGTCACGGTAGCGCGCGGGAAATTGCTTCTGGTTGTACTGCACCATGGCATTGGGCGCCCAATGTGCGGGGAACGCTGCAATGGGCTCAATCTTGTTCGCGCATACGCCGATCGTTTTGCCGTCGCCGCCGTATTCCGGCGCGAGCACCAGTTTTTGCACGAACGCGTCGTAGTAACATTCGGGCCAGCCGTAATCTCCTTGCGGCTTCAGGAGCAACAACTCTTCCGCCGGCAGCGTGGCCTCCTGATCGGGTTTATACACGTCGGGCCAATTCATGTGGAGCTGATCGCGGCCGTGCTGGGTCACGAGCATTTGCCCGCTGGGCTCGATGACGAGACCTTCCGCATTGCGGATTCCCGTAGCGAATCGCTCCGTGGGCGAAAAAGTTTGGTCGCTCTTATTGGCGTCGAAGCGCCAGACGCCGCCTCTCGTTTCGAGTTCCGTGCAGGGTTTCAAGCCCGGCGATTTGAGTGTGCGATTTTTCTCCTGGCAGGAATTGGTGGCGGTGGCGACGTCCACGTACATCGCTCCTTCGGCGTCAATGATGAAGGGATGCATCGGATGATCGCCGGCGAGAGGCAATCCGGAAACGATCGTTTCGTCAGGACCGCTCGGTACGATTGCGCCTTGGGGCAGTGAATAACGTACGATGCGATCGTTAAGCTCGGCGTAGAGCGATCCTTTATATAGGCCGATGCCGGTGCCGCCCTTTCCACCCGTTGCGACGGTCGCGCCGAAGCGCTCGATCGCGTCGGCCTTGCCCGCGCCGCTCTTGTCCTGCAGAGCCACGAGGAAGCCGCCTGCATGCGGCGTGTCGTTGCCGTAGTACCGCCCCGACCAGGTGTTGACGTAAAGAACGCCGCTCGGTCCGACGACCATCTGCCGCGCGTGGCCGATGCCGTCGGCGAATACCGTGGCGCAAAAACCGGAGGGGAGTGTCAGCCCGCTTTCATCGCTTGGGCATGCGCCGCTCTTCGTCGGCGTAGCAGCCGCGGCGGAATTGGAATGGTATTGAGCCGGCGCTAGCCAGGTGCAGATGTAAATTACGGCCAGCGCTGCAAGGGTGGGGAACAGCAACTTCAAGTTCAACTTCGACGAGTTCAACGAAGGGGATGATTGCATCGAGCACCTCCGAGGCTTCGATGATTTTACCCTGCGGAATGACTCGCGAAAAATACCACAAAATTTCCGGCGACCCGGCCGCGAGCTGGATCATTTCGGAGTCGGCGTCGCTTCTACTACGGACGTCCCATGATGTGGACGTGCGCGTACGGCGTTCCGGCCCACATGATGTAGGCTCCCATCGGCCTGTGTGTGGTCGGCAGTCCGGTGGTTTTGGGGTCGAACGGCCACATGATCATCCAGTGCGGACCGATCGCAATCGGCGGGCTGGTAGTGTCGTTTGGATCGGAGTCGCTGCGCTGAGTGGCGCCTGCGAGCATGTAAGTGATGCCGGGGACGGTGTTGGTCGGCTTGGGCTTGTGTTCGGCGAAATCCTTGAACCATTGCATGGAGGCTTGGTCCGCGCACATGGCGGGCTGTCCGACTCCGGAGGGATCGCCCGGCATGCAGGTAAAGCCATTCGTTCCGGCGCGCAAGACCGTCATTTTGCCGGGCGCGTCCATTTCGGCTACGGTCGCGGCTTTGGCTACGTCCGGCGGTGCGGCGGAAAGAGCGCGCGCGATTTTGATTTCCGCAAGCTCGTCGGAATGGACTGCCGATGATTCGACCGGGTGCGTTTGCGCTGCTGCTTTCGGGGCAGTTGCGGCAATGACCAGCGCGGCCAGCGTTGCGGCCAGGACGCCTGAGCTTCTTTTCATTTGGAGCATAAGAACCACCTCCTCATGCTTTACAGAGATGCGCCCGTCAAGTGGTTCGATGCAGGTGCGACCGTTCGGTCGCATATTTCTTTACTATTGCGTGGACATGAAGAAGTGGGGGTTAGTTGAGTGCGCGATCGCTGGTGCCGGACTGTGGTGCGGCCGCTAGCTTTGCGAGGAATTTGTTGAGCTGGGCGGGATTGCGGAAGACGCGGAGGGTTGCGTTTGGTGCGTGAGTGGCGATGGCTTGCATTAGGACGGGGCGGCTTTTTGTGCGATAGGTTATCAGCCAGCGCCAGAAGTCGGCGCGCTCGCGGGAGCGCCGGAGGGCGCGCCAGGCGCAGCGGGGGAGCGAGAAGTCGAGGAAGAGGATGGTGTCGGCTGGGCGGAGGCGGGGTTCGAGGGCATCGTAGGGGCCGAGGTCGCCGTCCATGATCCATTTTTCCTGCGCGGTTAAATTTATATGGACTTTCTGCCATTCATCGCGAGGTGTAGCGATCAGCCCTGATTGCCAGAAAAGTTTATCGAGTTCGATTACAGGGAGGCCTGTGATTTCGCCCAGGCGCGCGGCGAGAGTGGATTTGCCTGAAGCGCCACGGCCGAGGATGACCACGCGTTTCATGTCCGTTAATTTACGCTATCTGCGCGTCGCTGGGGACGGCGGCATCCGGTGTGAGACAACTCTTTGGCAGTGGCGCGGCATCCTGACGGATAATCGGCTCCGAAGTTATTTGCGCGGTTTTCGGATCGACCAAGGAGGCTTTAGCGATGCGTTCCTGCGTTATCGCTGCGCTTCTCGGCGTGCAGTTGTGCGTCGGAGCCGCTGACGCGCAGATAATTACCACCAGGAACGACGGCGATAAGACGATTACGTGCACGCGCATCGCTCCGAGCAGCGATTTACGAGATTGCGGCCCGCGCCCTAACTGGTACAACTACGTTTTTGTCGGTTCCATTTCCTCTGTCACCCCCACGAACACCGGCGAAGAGCGGTTGCTGATCGTACCGGAAGAGATTTTCAGCGGAAATCCCGCGGCGCCGCTGACAGTGATCACTTCCCAAGCGGCGTGCCTGCCGAAAATGACGGTGGGAGATCATTGGCTGTTTTTCCTGCGGGAGGAGAATGGAAATCCGATTGTCCTCGATTATTATGCGAACGACAGCCTGCCCGCCGGCGATGCACAAGACGAAATCGAGAGGCTGCGGCTGCTGGAAAACATCGGCGAGCGCGGCATCGTGCAGGGCCGGGTCATGCGCGGGACGCGGGGCGATCGAGAACCCGTCGCCGACGCAGTTGTTGTTGCGGACGGAGGCCCGGCAGACTTGAAGTTCACCGCGGCCACCGACGCCAATGGAAGATATGAATTCCCGCCGCTTCCCGCAGGCGACTACAGAATTACTGTCGATCAGGTAGATCCGCTTGGCACGTCGCCGCCGGCCGGCGCCAGCGTGCGCGTGAGGCGCAGCAGCTGCTGGGACCTCACGCTCGCTCATAGTCCTCACGCTGAGATCAGCGGCCGCGTGAGATATACGATCGGATCGCCGGTGGCCGGAGCACAAGTCCTATTCATGCATGCGGACGGGTCATCGTGGACCACGTACTACGTGGATGCGAACGGACGTTTCCGGTTTGACTCGTTGGACGCCGGGAGCTACGTGATCGGAATTCGCCTGCCCGGCGACCCGCCTTGGGAGTACGGAGGCGCAGCCGGCGTGCCGCCGCCGGTAGCCACGCAATATTATCCCGGCGTGCCGGACCGCGCGTCGGCGGCGACTATCACGCTGAAGAGCGACGAAAAGCGCGACGACATCAACTTTACTGTTCCGACGAAATAACAGCCACCTTCAGGTTAGTTAGCTGACCCTTCTGGTGGCGCGGCGCGGGCGCACGAGTCGCCGAGGCGGAGAGAGATCCCTCACTGCGTTCGGGATGACAACGAAGTGCAGAGGCAAAATGCCCGGTGAGGGCGAAAGCGCGCGTGGGCGGGGGTGTCTGTCCGTTTGCGGAGAGCGGGGAGAGCGGAAAATGGTATTATGCCGCGCATTCCGCCAAAGAGGCTGGCGCTTCTCTCGTCGGCGGACTGGATGACCAGCCTGCCTTCTCAAGGAGCAACGCCATGTCTCATCACCTGGATTCACCGATTGCCCGTCAAGATATACGGCTCGACATCATCGACCTTTAGGTATTCCGCGGCGAAACCGGCACGGTGTTCGCCATCAATGTCTGCCACTCGATTTTCGGGCCGATTCCGACGCCGGGATATCATCCGGAAGGAATGTATGAATTCAAAGTGGATTTGAACGGCGACGCGATCGAAGATCTCACTTACCGTTTTACATTCCAGGAGCGTGATGCGCAGGGAAATCAGGCGTATACAGTGCGGCGGTTGACGGGTGCGGATGCCGGGAATCGGGACGCGGCTGGGACGGTGGTCGCGCAGGGAGTGACCGGTGAAAACGTGCAGACGGCAAGCGGACTGCGTGTGTGGGCGGGGAAGGCGGGCGATCCTTTCTGGATCGAGCCGGATGTGCTGCACGCAGCGGGGCACGCGTTTCAGGAAGGCAAGCGCATCGATCTTTCGGGATGGGATGCGAGCCGCGCGAAAAATTTGTTTGCGGGACAGACGGTACATTCGATGGTGTTGGAAATTCCGGACAGCGAGCTGCCCGGCGGTGCCGGAGGCAAGCGCCGAATCGGAGTGTGGGCTTTGTCATCGCTTGCGACCGACGCGGGCGGCTGGCGTTCGATCAATCGTGCGGGCCTGCCGATGATTCATCCGCTGTTCACGCAATTCAATGAGGATCTCGGGAATCGTTTGAATGGGGGAGCGCCGGACGACGACTTTGCGACGCACGGAGCGACCGTCGCGAAGGCGGTTGCGGGAGTGGTGGGGGCCTATGGAACGGCCGACGATCCGCAGGCTTACGGCGAGAAAGTCGCGCACCGATTTTGTCCGAATTTGCTTCCTTATGAGGTGGGCACGCCGGCGGTCTTCGGGTTCGCCGAATGGAATGGACGCTCGCTTACGGACAACGCGCCGGATGTGATGTTTTCGATCGGCGCGAACACGCCGGTGAGTTTGGGAATCGGCAAGGAGTCGGTGACGTCGAAACCGTCGAAGACGTTTCCGTATATGCCGGCTGCGGGAGAAAGCCGCAAGGCCGGCGCGTAAATTCGTTTTGTCTTGCAGCATCGCCGGCTTGCTGGTGATATGTCGAATGGGTGATCACCTGGTGAAGCGAGGCGCGCGCCTCGAGCATGAATTGGGTTTTGGATAGCGGCAAGATGATGATTCCAGGTCTGCGATTCGCGCTCCTCAAACCGTTGGCGGTCGGTGCGATCCCCGTCGTCTTTACGATCTTCACGCATGCGCTGGCGGTGATGGCGACGCTCAGTTTTGTTCGCCGTGAGAAACGACTGGGTCGCGAGGGGAAGAGCTTCTGGAACGATTTTGTAATGGTTATGCTGACGATGACGTTCACTATGGCCGCGCACCTCATTGAGATCGCCTGGTGGGCGATTTTGTTCATCTTCTGCGGAGAATTTCGAGAGTTCGGAACTGCGTACTACCACTCAGCGGTGAACTACACGACTTTGGGCTATGGCGATCTGCTTATGACGCCGGCGTGGAGATTGTTGGGACCGCTGGAGGCAGCCAATGGAATGCTGATGTTCGGCGTTTCGACCGCGATGATTTTTGCCGTTATGCAACGGTTGATTCAGGCTAGATTTGTGGATCTCAGGGACTGAGCACAGTTCGCGCGCGGACGGCGAGTATTGGTGAACTGTCGGAAACTGCTAACGCTCAATTCAACAAATCATTAAGTTCGTCGTGAGACAGAAACGGCCAGCACAACTTTGCCTTGGCCGCGGTTGTCTGGCAGAGCCCCGCTGTACGCCATGGCGGCGTCTTCCAATGGGACGACCGCGCTGACGAATGCCTTGAGAGTTCCCGCGTCGAGCAGCCTGGCGATTTCAATCAGCTGCTGTTGGTTGGGTTCGACGATAAAGAACGCATCTTTCACGCGCTGGTCCGCGGTGGCTTCGCTGTCCGCGGCGATCGTCACCATACGCCCGCCGCGCTTGAGCACGGCCCAGGATCGCGCGAGGGTGTCGCCGCCCACGGCGTCGAATACGATATCCACGTTCTGGACCTGGTCCTCGAAGCGAGATGTTTTGTAGTCAATTATTTCGTCTGCTCCAAGCTGCTTCACGAATTCCGCGTTGCGCACCGAAGCTGTGGCAATCACATAAGCGCCGTGAAGATGCGCGAGTTGCACTGAGAAAAGGCCTACCGTGCCGGCAGCTCCGTGAATCAATACGCGCTCGCCGGACTGCATCTTTGCGCGATTGAAAAGACCTTGCCACGCGGTCAATGCTCCGATGGGTACGGTGGCTGCCAGTTCGTGAGTTAAGGTTCTCGGCTTGCGCGCGATGTTCTGCGGTTGGGTGAGGCAATACTCCGCGGCGGCGCCATCTGCAAACCAGTCGTTCATGCCGTAGATTTCATCTCCGACATTGAAGCCGCCAGCGCCTTTTCCGACCGCGGCGATGACGCCAGAGAATTCGTGCGCGGGCACTGCGCGCGTGCGCTGTTCACCTTGTTTTGTGCGAGTGGTGGGAGACCAGAGCAGTTCGGTAGGCGTTACACCGGCGGCATACACGCAGATCAACAATTCCCCTGCTTCGGGTTGCGGCTGAGGAAGCGCGGACGCGAGGAGGAGGGGACCCTTTTTTTCGTCGTTCACTACCATCGCTTTCACAAATCACCCGTCGAGCCTGCTGCGCTAGAAAAAACGTTCTACGTCGAAGAACTTTCCATACATGCCCGCTGCGGGCGAAAGCCGCAAGGCCTGCACGTAGATTATTTTACGCCGAGCGCGTTTCACCCGGAGGCACTGAAGAATTAGTGGCGAAATGTCAGACGCTGCAATGCGACGGGCGCGAACTAGGCCTTGCGAATTCCTTGCGGACGGCCAAACCGCAGGGGAATGCCGCTGCGCTCCACCAACCAGATCGGGACTGCGAAAGCGGTGACCAGCAAGAGCGCAGCGAGAGCTCCGTCATAGGTCGCCATGATGAACGTGTAGATGGGCACGAGGGAGAGCAGCATCCAGAACATCGCCCCGCGTACGCCGTCGGGAGCCAATAATCCGACGCCCGCAAAACTTGCCCCCACCAACATGAACAAACCTCCGAAAAGCCAGACGCCCGCGACGAACGCCGGAAAGATCGACTTCGGCGGGGTTGCTTTGTCCGTCAGGCTTGCGACAAGAAACACAGTCAACAACGTCAAGGGACAAACGATCGTGACGACGCCTACATCTCTGCCGTTGAAATTATAGCCTCGAAACGCGTGGAGAAGGACATCGGGCAGCCAGAACGCAACAGCACCCAACAGGCTCAGCTTAAATAGGCGGGTCCATTTTGTAGAGGGCCACTGCATGGCAACATGATATCCCGATGCACTTAGGACGGTGATGCTTCAATTCCCGTTGAGTCACATAGTTGCACACTTGCGTCGGGCGACGAGACGCTAAGGCTGTTCGCCGATGGTTTGGACGCAGACTGTGGAGGACATTCTGGATTACGCCGGTGCTGTGGCGACTCTGGCGCGTTATTGCGCGGGCAGGCTTTTCCAGTCCGTGATCGCTACCGCATGGCCTCTTCGAACGACCGTGGCATACACGGAGTCGAAGCCGTTGTGGCGATTAGGGCCGTAGTCGAGCAGGAACTTTTGCCCGAGCCCGACGTCCTGGTCGTGGATGGACTCGAGTCCAGTGATGAATTTCTCGCGCGTCAGAGTCGGTCCGGCGCGTTTGAGACCTTCGACGATGACCATGGCATCCACGAAGCCCTCCAAACTCACGAAGTTCGGCTCCGTTCCGCCCATATATTTGTTGAGAGCATTCAGATAGAGCTTGACCGTGGGCAGTTCGCTTTGCTCGTAGGGCGGCACCACTTGCGTGATGACCATTCCCTCGGCGTCGCTGCCGGCAATCCGGACCAGCGCTTCCGTCCCTACAAATGACACGGTGAGAAACAAAGGATGCCAACCATCCGCGTGAGCCTGCTTCAGAATCGCGGCGACCGGCGCGTACGGTCCCACCAGAATCACCGCCTCGGGGTTCGCGGCGCGCACGGTCTTCAGGCCTTGCTGGATATCGAGGGTGTTGCGCGGGAACGTTCCGAGCGCGACGGGTTTGGACTGATGTGCCGAAACGGCGTGTTGCACTCCCTCTAGAACGGCCGTGCCGAACGCGTCATCTTGATAGATCACGCCGATCTTGTGAATTCCCCGCGCTTGCCAGAGATTGTCCACTTGATCGCGGGTCTCATCGAAATAGGACGCGCGAACGTTGACGATGTAGTGTTTGAACGGCTGGTAGAGCAATTGCGCCCCGGTAAAAAGCCCCACGACGGGAATTTTCGCGGTTTCTGCCATCGGTACGTACTTTGCGGCCGTCGGAGTGCCCACAAAAAAGCCCATGGCAAAGACATTCTGTTTCAACAGGCGGTTGAAACAGGCGGAGGTTTGTGCGGGATCGTAACCGTCGTCGAAAGAATTCACTTCAATTTTGCGGCCGAAGACTCCGCCCTGATCGTTGATCATGTGGAGGTAGGCGAGCGCGCCGATCTGCGTCTGCATGCCCAAAAAGGATGCGGGGCCCGAGAGGGCCGAACAAGAACCGAGTTGGATCGAAGTGCTGGTGACGCCGGGCGTCGCGACCTCTGCAGGCGACGGAATCACGAACAGCGAAGCCAGCAGGGAGCAGGCGTACAGCACTCCGGCGTGAAACTTGGTCATCGAACACCCTCCCAGGAAGATTCCGCAAGTGAAGCAAGATGCAAGACTTTCGCCCAGGCCGATAATTCGACTATAAGGCAACGGTTGCGTGGCTCTAGCAGAATTGCTCTCGCTTGTGTTTCATTCACTAATTAGAACTAAGGAAAGCGGCCGCCGAGCAGGCTTCAGGCTCTGGGCGATGACGAGGTAGACGCCACGGCGAGGACTTTGCCGGCAGGCATCGCGATAAGGACGCTGCCGCTAAAGACAGCGCGTCAGGAACCCACGTTCACAATTTTTCCGATCCATTTTGGTTCATCTGTCGCTGCACGAAGCAGGCAGTCGGCGCAATCGTCAAAGGAAAGCGGGACGAGTGGCGCGACTCGTGCTGACGGACCTGCCGTATAGCGTCCCTTCGCGGGCTTATCTCGCAATACCACCGGGCGAACGATGACCCACTCCATGTCTATTTTCTGCGTCATCCGCTCGGCGACCGCCTTGTCAGTAACTGCAGCAGTGAATATCCGGCTCGATACGCGGACGACAAAGCGGTTGGGACAGGAGAGCTCGCTTCCATCGCTTAAGCCGATACCACTTTGCAATATGAATCGCCGGACGTTTGCACGTTTGCATTCGGTGAGAATGCTGGCGACACCGACTGACATGAGCGTTCCTGGCGATAGGTTCTTTTCTGGTCCGATGCAGCTAATGACGGCCTCCACGCCGTCAAGAGCGCCTATCAGGCCGCCTGGGGAAAGGACATCCCCTCGGACGAAGGACAGCCGGTCGGCTGACGGCAATCGTTCCGGATGGCGAGCAACGGCCGTAACGAAATGTCCTTGTGCGAGTGCGTGCTTTACTACTCTGCGTCCCGTCGCGCCCGTCGCTCCAACGACCGCTATTTTCATATCGCCACCCCGTTGGCAACGCCGATGACGATAGAACGCTGTTGCTAATCCTGTTCGCCGATGGTTTGGGCGTAGGTTTTGCCGTAGGGATAGAAGTGGTCTTTGCGGCCGGCTTGCCATGCGGCTTTCATTTCGGGGGTGGTGATGTCCCAGTCGGGGCGGCATTTTTTGGTGACGGCGCGGAGATCCTGGCGGAGATCTTCGACGGTAGGGCGGCCCCAGAACCAGTAGCCGTCGTAGATCTTATAGATGATGAGGCCGGGCTCGAGGACGATGACGTGCGGGATCATGGGATTGTTGGTGGGATCGGTGTATTCGGCGATGTCCAGATCTTTTTGAATGATGCGGCTGGGGTCGGAGAGGAACGGCCAGTGGGCGTCCACGCCGGTGCGGAATTCGTTGGTTTGCGTGATGTTGTCGGTGCTGATGGTGACGAGGCGGGTGTAGGCGACTTCCATTTCGCGATGGAGTTGCACGAGGCCTTCGGCCTGACGGCGGTCTTTCGGGCAGAAAGCTCCGCGGCTGAGGACGAGGACCATGGGATGCGGTCCTTGCAGGTCGGAGAGCTTGCGGTGTTTCGCAGTGTGGTCGGAAAGCTCGTAGTCGGGAAATTTGGCGCCTGGAGCGATGTCTGGTCGCATGGGGGCTCCTCGGAAGTTTGGATGCGCGTTGCATCGTTACGTTGCGACGTTTGTTTGCGCCCGAGCTTATCATCGGCGGCATCCAACTAGCCGGCGATTGGAAACGGGAGCACGATTTTCTTTTCACGGAACACGCGGAAGATTTCCGCGAACAGATCGCTTATGAGCAGGCCGGTGCGGTCAATCATGGTTGCGGTGGAAACGCGCAAGTTCAGATTGATAGCGTGATCGCCGAAGCCGGTGACCAGCACTACGGGCGCGGGATCTTCCAGAACGTGCTCGTTGCGCCTGGCAATTTCGAGCAACACGGCGCGCACGGTGTCGAGATCGCTTTCGTAAGAAATGCCCACGGGAACCGTAAGCCGCACAGTGCGGTCGTTGGCCGTCCAGTTGGCAACGCGTGTGTTGATGAATTCGGAGTTCGGGACGATGATTATTTCGTTGTCGAACGTGCGCACCCAGGTGCCGCGCGCGCCGATGCGGATCACTTCACCGTGAGTGTTGCCGACGTCAATGAAATCGCCAAGCTTGATGGGTCCTTCCCACAAAATCACGACACCCGCCACGAAATTAGCCACAATGTTCTGCAAGCCGAAACCGATGCCCACGCCCAGCGCGCCCCCCACCACCATCAGGCTGCGTAAATTCAACCCGGTAGTATCCAGGCCAACAATCAGGCCCAGCGCGAAAATCACGTAGCCGGTGACGCGTACGAAGGCGTATTGGTGGCCGCGGTCCATAGAGGTGTGAGTCAGAACTCTGTTGGCCAGGAACCTGCGGAATAAGCGCGAAAATACCGACAAAGCAATCAGAAAGAGGCTGCACTTGATAAGAAACAGGGGCGTGATCGGCAGTTTGCCCATGGTAAAAAGCGGCCATTGCAGGAAGCGGCGCCCGCCGGCGTTGAGGATGTTGTACAGCGATGTAGATTCCGGCCGCCGGAAAAATGCCCAGCCAAGTAGTACCGCTACCAGCGTACTTGCGAAAATAACGATCCGATTTTCCCAACTCATTTTCATCTGCGTCACTCCTTTCAGGGGAACGATAGCACCCTACGCGTTTTTTCGGAGCGCATTTGGATGGAGTTCGGCGCCTATCACGCCGTGTGACAGTCGCAGGAAGCAATCGAATGGCTCGGATGGATGACGTCCATCTGCGCATCGGGCTGGAAGAGGAGAGCTATCTGTATTGTGGGAGTGAGCGTGTTTCGGATTATCTCGCGCTCTCAGAACAGTACATTGAAGTGAATGCTGCGACCAACAAGCTTTCACGTTGGAAGAACGATCAATCTTCCGTAATTGGCGACGGTGACAGCAACGGCCAAGCACGGAAGGTTCGCGCACAAAAACTCCAAAGCCAAAGCTGCCGACTCGACGTAAGGCGTCGAGCCGCCGCTACATAATGCGTATGCGACGGCGGCTGTGGGTGTCGGGATTCGACTTTTATAGCGGCCGGTCTCGCGCAGCCGGACCGGCATCGCTGGAAGTGCGCGATCGACCGTGATGAGTTCTGCGAATTCCTCGTGGGGAGGCGGGTCGCCTAATCACGATCAGGGTGAGGTGCGAAATACGAGAGCTCGGCTCATGCCACCGAATCGGATTTCCAGGAGGATTCGCGATCCGTCAGCACTCGCTCTCCACACAACGGCATTAAGTTTGTAAGGAACATCGCGTTTCATCCATTTTCCATCCGCCGTAGCCACGACATCAAAGTTCCGGACAAATTTCACAACCGCATCGGGGCTGTAGGATTCCCAAGTGATGGTGTAATCCCCATTGGGCACAGGCGTTCCATTTAACGTCAGCGCAAGAGGAAACCTGAAGTCACGCGATCCCTTCTCGAAGGCGCGCGGGTTGAAACCGTGGAGCACCAGATCCTTGCGAGCCGCGTCGGCATCTTGATTATCACCGTACGGGCCTACGAGCACGGAGTAGGAATTCATCCAAAGGCGGCCTTTCTGCACGACGGCCGCGTGAAATCCGAGCTGACCCAGTCTGTCCGCCACATTGTTGGCCCATAGGCTATTTTTGAATTTGCCGACCTCGAAATAGCCTGCCGAGCTTGAAGCAGCACTCGCTTCTCCAGTGGTTTCGGCGTGGAAGTCGGTGTGTTTCGCTGATTCGCCCGGCGGAGTCGTGGCGATTCTATCTGGAGTGACATTGGATGCGGGAGCGGCGGCAGTCGCCGGGAGGGAAATAGCCGGAGGTGCTGATGAAGCCGACTGCCTGGCCGCGGACGCGGGAATCTTGTTGGTAACGCCGCCGGTGACTGAGCGTGACCGGCGGGTAGCGCATGCGACAGCTCGAGCTTTGTGTGCTGAGGTTTAGGCGAATCAATCGGAAGCCGCGGCAGAATCTTTTCGGGCGGCGAAACCGGAATCTGCCTGTGTGCCGTTGATGATGGTTGCGGTGGCAGCAAGGCAGCCTGCTGAGCGGGGGTGGCCGTTTGAGTCTGAGCGCGGGATTTGGACGCCAATCGCTCGCCCAAGTGGATGAGCGACTCGCCGAGCTCGTGCCGATAGCCGTGAAGCAAAAACGGGAGAGCCACGAGAGCCGAAACGAGCAGGCCGGTAGCGAGGCCGCGCGAGAACCCCGTCAGCGAGGCGACTTTTATCTCTGACGAATCGTCGGCAGGAAGGTTAGGGCTATCGGATTCCTCTGACAAATGCACCGCAGGGAAAAGAGGGTCGAGCGCAATATCAATGTCGGGTGGAATGGGAGTGAAGTCCGGAGAGGGGCGCGGGACCGGTCGAGCTGGGGGCGGGACTGATCGAGCGGGCGGCCTTTCGACGGCGAGTCGCGTGGCTGGTCGGCTTATCCAGTTGCGAATTTGCTCGTGACCTTCCTCGGGCAGAGTAGTGAATCGCAAGCCGCCTGTCTTTCCCGTCTCATCGATCCAGGCAATTTCGGCGTCGGCTTCGATTTTTTGTTTGTGCTCCGAAAACCAGAAACGGAGCGTGCCCTCGCGTTGAACGGGAGCGACGGAGTGAAAGCAAAGTCCTCCCTCGGAGACGTTCAAGACAATGCCGCCATTATCCGAATCGAAATTGATATAGACGACGCTGTTGAGTGTCGTGCGCGTAGCCTGGCGGCGCTGCGGCCATGAAATGGTCTGTGTCATTGGAACCAGAGCAGATTAGCGGAAGACCTTCCGGCTCTCGTCGGCGTCATAACTTCTTTCGAGTCCTAGGCGGGGTGAAGTCGGAGTATCAAGCGGGCGAGCTAGCGGTCAATAGTACAAAAGTAATAGGACTTTTTTTGCGTACTGGTAAGGCAGGACGATGAAGCACATTCGAGCGGATCAAATTCTCATGATATCTAAATCTGACTAGAAGTTATCTGGCTCTGTTGACATCCTCGCTACGACAATGAAAATTCGAGATAGGCGGTGCTTTGAATTTGTTGTTTGCTACCGAGGCAGGAGGCACGATGGCCGAAGTCGGACTCCTGCCCTTTGCTCGCATCGCCTTGCGAGTCGCCAAGGCGGTGCTTCCGCGTTACCGCAGTCGTTTCAGCAAGCACCAATTCAATCAACCGCAGTTGTTGGCCGTTCTTTGCCTGATGCGCTACGAAGACTGGACCTTTCGCGAAGCCGAAGTGCGGCTGGGCGAACATCGCGAATTGCGCCAAGCTCTGGGGCTGGGGAGCGTGCCCGACTTCACGACGCTGTATCGCTTTCTGCAACGTCTGGACGATGTGACCATCGACCGCGCGGTGGGCGAGACGGTGCGCCGGTTGCGTGGCACGCGCAAAAAAGGACGGCGGCGCGCCCGCGTAGCGGTCGATGCGACGGGCCTGGCGCAGGGCGCGGTCAGCACGTTTTTTGTGCGGCGCATGCATCATCACGGGCAAAAACCGCTGCCATGGCGGCACTGGTTGAAGTGGGTGGTGGTGGTGGATCTGGACCAGCAGTTCCTGCTGTCGCAGATCGCGCGCCGCGGCCCGTGGAACGATTGCGCGAATTTGCCGGCCGTTGTCGAAGCCGCTTCCGAACAAACGCGCATCGGGCTGGTGCTGGCCGACGCCGAGTTCGACAGTGAGAGGAATCATACTTACATCCGGCAGCAGCTCGGGGCGCAGAGCGTGATCCCCGCCAAGCGCGGCAAGAAAACTTGGCGCATTCACGGGGTCCGCGCCCAGATGCGTCGGGCCTTCCCACGACGGATTTACCGGCGTCGCGCGCTGATCGAGAGCCTGTTCTCTTCGGTCAAGCGCAAGCTCTCGGCGCGTGCACCAGGTCGCTCGCTGCGCACGCAAAAGCGTCAAGCTCTGTTGCTCGGCTTGAGTTTCAATTTGTATCGACTGAGGCATCGCTACCTTTTCTTGAGGATGTCAACAGAGCCAAGTTATCTCATAAACACTTTCAACGCACAGAGTGGTTGAAACTTATGGTGAGTGACGTAAATCAAGAGCATGGACCTCACCGACGCCCAGTGGGCGACGCTGGAACCACTGTTTCGCCCGAAACGCAGGGACGATGGGCGCGGTCGCCCGTGGCAAGATACGCGTGCGGTACTGAACGGTGTTTTTTGGGTTTTACGCACCGGCGCTCCTTGGCACGATCTGCCGCGTCGTTATCCTCCCTACCAAACCTGTCATCGTCGCTTCCAGCAGTGGCAGCGGTCCGGGCTACTCACCCAACTGCTGCAGAAACTAGCGGAAGACTTACGCGATCGCGGGAAACTCGATCTGAGCGAATCGTTCATCGATGCCACCTTCAGTTCGGCGAAAAAGGGGGCTCTGCTGTCGGCCCTACTCGCCGCGGCAAAGGCAGCAAAATCATGGCGATCAGCGACGGCCATGGTCTTCCTCTCGCCGTACACGTGGCCAGCGCTTCGCCGCATGAAACAAAGCTCGTCGAACCCACGCTCCAGCGACGCTTCCTTGGGGAAACTCCCGAGCGCTTGATCGGCGACCGCGCGTACGACAGCGATCCTCTGGATGCGCAGATTCGCGAACGCTTCGGAGTCGAGTTGGTTGCGCCGCACAACTCCACACGCAGCCGCAAAGCCACACAAGACGGGCGCGTGCTGCGCCGCTATCGTCGCCGGTGGAAAATCGAGCGTTTGTTTGCCTGGCTCCATAATTTTCGTCGCGTGGTCATCCGCTGGGAATATTACCCAGAAAATTTCCTGGGAATGGTGCAGCTTGCCTGTGCCGTTATCCTCCTGAGGTATTTATGAGAGGCTTCTAGCCGCTGGTGAGTTTGAAGGTATAGGTCGCGTGCTGCGGCGATTTGATCTGGAGGATAGCGC
This sequence comes from uncultured Acidobacteriota bacterium, assembly GCA_963804625.1. GTDB lineage: Bacteria > Acidobacteriota > Terriglobia > Acidiferrales > UBA7541 > Palsa-295. The sequence continues at coordinate 268,981 of CAWDRJ010000009.1, forward strand.
ACGATTTGGTGAGAGTTTCTAATGGCTTGCTTGGCCACGCGGCTATAATTCGGGCCGGCGGGCGGTACGTCCGCGGAGGGCACTGTGGCTAGTAATGATCTGAGGGCGGCGCACGGCATCAATCTCCGGCTACACATGAGCGAATTCTGGTCGGGCGACCTGGGCCTGACTCTCGTGACCATCTCGGTGGGGATGCTGATATTTGTGATCACCCCTTTGCGCGAAGCGGGCTTGCGCGGTCGGATATTTTTCGATCTGATCGTGATGGTGCTGATGATTTATGGCGCGATTGCGGCGAGGACAGGGCGCGGCTTCCTCGCGTTTGCGATGGCGACGGTGGCGACGACGGCGGTGGTGCTGGCGGCGGGGCGTTTGCATCCGACGCTGCAGCTGCATTTGTGGGGCAGTGTGCTGGTGACGTTTACGCTGCTGGTTTACGTGCGCATCGTTTTGCTGGTGATGTTTCGCACGGGGCCAGTGACCTGGAGCCGGATACAGGGCGGGGTGTGCGCGTACTTGCTGCTGGGGATGGCGTGGGCGTCCGCGTTTCAGTTTCTGGAACAGCTCAGGCCCGGCTCGCTTCACTTTGTTACGGCGCCGGTGAATCTGGATCAGCTCTCGGCGAAGATTACGTATTTTAGCTTTGCAACGCTGACTACGATTGGCAGCGAGATCACGCCGATTGATCCGTTCGCGCGTTCGATGACGACGGCGGAGGCGATTGTCGGGCAGCTTTTTCCGGCGATTTTGATTGGCGCGCTGGTGGCGATGGCCATGCAGCCGCGCGGGAATTCGTGAGCGAGCGGTAGGGCATGGAAGCAATTGCTAAAGGCGAAGTTCACCACAGCCTTATAAACTTCGGATCAACGTAGAGCGTGTGAATTGAGTCGTCCGGTGCCATGAATTCCAGTTCTGCTCTTGGCCCGGTCATATCCCATCAGCATTATGGGTTTGCCAACTCTTGCGAAGATGGCGTGCTGCTCGTCCTTTGGAAGGTCACCTGTCAATCCCGGCGGCAGCCCCTTTAGGATCACTTTGTCGCCTGGCTTGGGCTTCATTTTCTTTCTGTTGACGCGAGCAATCGTCGGCGATCGCTCATGCGATGCCCGGGACAATTTCTCCAGGCGTAAGCCAGTCGGCGATGCCGTGACAACGACATCCGAGTGGCAATCTCGGAAATACCAGGCCTCGTCGTCCGTTGGGTCGGAGACGAAGGCTCTGACCCAGTAACCGCCGGAAAACCGCACGTCAATGTCGTTTGTGGCCGCTTCAACGCGGATGCTTTCAATCTTCTTGCCGCATATCTCTTCAACCAACAGGCTCATTGCGGTTCGTGCACGCGGCGCTTCGTTCTGTGCCTGCCGCGACCCTACCAATACGCCGCGTGGACTCCCCAAATGCCAGACGGGCTCAAACCAAAGGAAGAAGCCAGCCTTTTGTTCGAGCCGACGATCAACACATATGCGGAGAGAGTTTAGAAACAGACTCACATACGAAACTCGACGTCCTAACAACGATTGAACAAAAGTATTGAAAGTAGATCGCGCGTTCTTACGCATCGTCGGCCCACGAGATTAGTAGAAATAGTACGCGTTGGCAACCTACAGAGTGGCACTGGGAGAGCCTACTCACATCGTATCCCCCTACAGTAGTGTCCCAACGTTTCGGCCTTTGCCTTCCGTAAATTATTGATGAGAAACGCATAACTGGCAGATTCTCTTGGTCTCGATTTGAACTGCGAATGCTGATTCTGCCACCCTGCGAAGCATAACTTCGTGGGGGCATCGATGAACCGAGGCAAGCTGGTGTTTGCGCAGCTGATGCAACATCTTCCGTTGACCACCTTTCGCCATTGCGTCACCCGCTATCGGGGCACGTTCAAAGTGAAGTCCTTCTCGTGTCTGGATCAATTCCTGTGCATGGCCTTCGCTCAGTTGACCTTTCGGGAGAGTCTTCGGGACATTGAAGTATGCCTGCGCGCGCAAAGTTCCAAGCTCTATCATCTCGGGATCCGTTCGGCGGTGGCTCGTAATACGCTGGCCAATGCCAACGCGGTGCGCGACTGGCGCATCTATGCCGATTTTGCCCAGAGCCTGATCGGCATCGCCCGGCCGTTGTATGCGCAGGAGTCCTTCGGCGTCGATCTGCAAGAAACCGTCTACGCGCTCGACACCACAACTATCGATCTGTGTCTGTCGGTATTTCCGAGGGCGGTATTCCGCACGGCCAAGGCAGCCATCAAGCTGCATACGCTGCTCGATCTGCGCGGCAACATCCCCACTTTCATTCACATTAGTGATGGTAAGGTGCACGAGGTCAACATCCTCGACCAACTGCTGCCCGAGCCGGGCGCTTTCTACATCATGGATCGTGGCTTCCTCGACTTCGAGCGCCTCTATCGCTTCCACGAGGCCGGCAGCTTCTTCGTGACCCGGGGCAAGTCGAACCTCAAAGTCCAACGGCGCTACTCGCATCCGGTCGATCGCGAGACCGGGCTGATCTGCGACCAGAGTGTCGTCCTTACTGGCTTCTACTCGCATCAAGGTTTCGAGGCACCGTTGCGGCGCATCCGCTTCAAGGATCCTGAAACCGCCAAGACCCTCATTTTTCTGACCAACAATTTTGTCTTGCCAGCATTTACGATCACCGAACTATACCGCTGCCGCTGGCAAGTGGAGCTCTTCTTCAAATGGATCAAGCAGCATCTGCGAATCAAAGCATTCTTCGGAACTTCGGAAAACGCGGTCAGGTCACAAATCTGGATAGCCGTTTCCGCCTACGTTCTGGTCGCCATCGTCAAGAAGCGACTGCATCTCTCGGCCAGCCTGTATGAAATCCTACAGATCCTCAGCCTGACCATGTTCGAGAAAATCCCATTGGATCAACTACTTGCCCAAACGATGACTGACGAAATTCAACGCGTTTCCGATAACCAATTGATTTTGTTCACGTAACGCTGGGACACTACTGATCCCCCTAGTGAAGTTGAAATGCATTAGTTCGAAGCGGTGGGAAGAGCTCGCCGCCCGGCGGAGGGGGGAGGAGCCGGGCGGCGGCCGGCGCGTAGAATCCGTCCGCCATGGCCACCCTTCGCTATTTCGATCTGGTTCGTGAGATGAAAAACGCTTACAACCACCGCCTTCGCTTAGTCGAGTCCGCTCGGGATCGCGGTATCAAACCGACCGCGCGGCTCTTCGCCACCACCGTGCCCACCGTTCGCAAGTGGCTCCGTCGCTACCAGCAGCAGGGACCCTCTGGTCTGCTCGAGCAATCCCGGGCCCCGCACCATCAGCCCCGCCGCACTCCGGCTTACATCGAACGCCAGGTTGTGGCACTCCGTCAGACCTTACCCACCTTCGGCGCCCGCCGCCTGATCCGTGAGTTCGATCTTCCTCTCAGCCATCGCGCCCTAGAGCGCATCTGGCGCCAGCACGGCCTGCTGAAAAAGCGCCGCAGAAAATATCAGCGCAAGCAGGACCTCGCCGCTATCAAAGCTCGCTGGAGCTTGTTCCAACAAATCTCCGCCGATACCAAGGATCTCGACGATATCCCTCACTACTGGCCGCAGGCTCGGCGCCTCGGCTTACCCCTCATCCAGTACACCGCCCGCGAGGTTCGCAGCGGGCTGCTGTTGTGGTCTTTCGCTCAGCAGCGCTGTGCCTCCGCCAGCGCCGTTTTCGCTTCGCGCATCCAGCAGCACCTGGCTCGCTATGGCGTCTCGCTGCGCGATCTGGTCTGGCAAACCGACAATGGCGGCGAGTTCAAAGGCGACTTTCCTTCCGCTCTCAGCGACAGCCAACACGTGCGCATCCCGCCCGCTGCTCACACCTACCAGAGCGACGTCGAGACGGTGCATCGCCTCGAAGAAGACGAGTTCTTTGATCTAGAATCCTTCGCCAGCCGCGGCGACTTCCTGGCCAAAACGCACACCTACCAGCTCTACTTCAACCTCGTGCGCACCAACTCGCACAAAGAAAACCAAAGCCCCTGGCAAATCATCGAGCGGCTCGCTCCTCGCTCGCCCCTCGAACTTTGCTTGCTTCCACCAGTCTTCCTGGATTATTACCTCAACGACCGAGGGGGATACGATCTCCCTAGGCTTCCCTACCTACAGAGTGGCACTACGTGAACGCCTTAGGTCGCAGGAGCGGGAGTCGGCGACTTTTTCGGAGGATGGCGGCGGAGATGAGAGTGATGATAATGCCGACGGGCAGGGGCTCGATGGCGGTGTAAGCCATGTTGACGAAGGGGTTCTGGTAGAGCCGCTGAGAGTGTTGTATGGCAGCGACCTGCGCGGCGGTGATGGAGGGATCGAGTCCTGAGGCTTGGACCTTGTGAATCTGCGCGGCGAAGTAACTGTCCATGAAGTGGGGCATAAAGTTGAAGTAGAGGACCTCCCACATTGCGACGTAGAAGACGGTGGTGATCAGGGTGATCAGGATGCCGCAGGCGAAGGCGCGGCCGAAGGAGATTTGGCCGGCGAGGGAGTTGTCGCGGTAGCTGCGGATGCCGAAGTAGATCAGCAGGAACGACGCCACCATCATGGTGTAGCCGAGAAGCATGCTGTGGGTGTTGCCGATCTTGTTGGCGATGAGAAGCGAGCCGCCCATTAGGACGGAGATCATGACGCCGGCGATGAGGCCGAAGGTGAGGACTGTCTTTTTCATGGAGTTGGCTCCTTGCTGCGCGAAATTTGGGTTCAGGCGGGTGGAGTGTAGCGGCGGAGGCGGGAGTTGTCGTCACACTTTTGGGTGATTTTCCGGGTTTTCGCCTGCGGCGGAGGGAAATCATACTTTTGGGTCGGGAGAAGGCGGCCCGCCAAGGCTGTAAAACGAGCGAAATGTCATTCCGAGGGCGAATTTCGCTCGAGGAATCTGCTTTTTCTTGACGGTAGCGAAAAGCAGATCCCTCGCCTCGCTCGGGATGACATTCGCTTTGCCACTAAAGCCGCGACCTACAAAGAACCGATCGACACTTCGTCCTCGTGCAAGAAAGCGAGTCACGGGATCAGGCGAGCGGTTTTGCCTAGTTGGACGGCTTGGGTGCGGCGTTTGGCGCCTAGTTTATCGAAGAGACGGCTGGAGTGAGTTTTCACGGTGTTTTCGCTGACGAAGAGGCAGGAGGCGATTTCGCTATTGCTAAGGCCGGCGGCGATGAGGCCCAGGATTTCCAGTTCGCGCGGGGTGATTGCGAGTTGGGCGAGGCGGGCTTGGTCGAGGACGAAGGGTTCGGCGGCGGGCGGGGCTTGGATTTCCTTGATGACGGTGACGGTCTTTTTTCTGGTGAGTGTGAGGCCCAGCCAGATGCCCAGCGCAGCGAAGAGGGCAGCGATCAGTCCGGCGTAAATTTCGAAGGAATTTTCTATGACCAGGAAACGGTATTCGGTGAGTTTCAGGACGGCGATTAGCAGGCCGCCGGAGATGCCGTATATAAGGATATCGCGGAGGGCGCGGCGGCGCGGGGGGGGCGAGGAGTCTGGGGTTGGGGTCACGGCGTGGCAATGATAGCCGAAGAGTGCGAGGGTGGGGAGCGCCCGGGCGGCGGCCAGGAATGCGAACTGCAGCTTCGGAAGCGCGATCACGATTTGTCTACGGCCGGTCGGAGCTGGGTGTGCTTGAGGCGAAATCGGCGGATCGGTTCTCCGATTGCGGCGATGATTAGGACGCCGGCAATGATGGCGATGGCGTCGCGTCTGCATGGATCCCAGCGCGACGAGTAGCGTGGTTGCGAGCGCGGCGGGCTGGCCGGCTTTTGCAATCAGAGTGACGATGGTGGTAAGCGTAGCGGCGATGGTCACGGCTGCCAGGCGCGCGGGAGTGACGATGCCGGTGGAGATCACGTTTGGCGCAGCCCATGCACGCAAAAGATAAATGGCGAGAAAACCGGCGCCCACGCCGATCAGATGTCCGACGATGATGTTGTAGGTTCTGGCGCTGCGCAGTTGCGGCTGTTCCACCAATTCGTAAGCTGTCGGTCCCAGACTGGCGAAGATCAGAGGCTGTCCGGCGGCCCAGCCGATGGCAGCCATCACGAGCACGAGGCCGCCCTCTCCCAACGCTGCCCAAAATAAATCGTCACGTAGCCTCAAAATCGCACCTCTTGGGGAATTTTTTGGTGTGAGCCGCTCCTACAACATTGGTTTCGAGGTGCGGCGACTTATCTTGCGAACAAGCTGAAGCCCCAAGCCGAGATCAGCAGGCACGCGAACGCCAGTGCGGCAGCGATGTAGAGGTGCGACGGGAGAGAGCCGTCCGGGTAGAGCCTTTTGTATTCGCGGCGCAGCCTTCGGTTTCTGGACCAATACCAGCCCACCGGATCAAACCGTTCCGCGTGCAGAAGCTTTTCGTTTACCTTGTCAACGATCTCTAGGTGCTTAATTCCCGCTATGAATCCGCAGACGGACACGCCCACGATGGCAACGAGACCGATGATGACGCGAATCTTCATTCGTGCTGATTCTAACCCACGTCTTGGAGGATCGCCGGCCAGCGCCGATGTGGGTTGACATCTTACCCGGATGGGAGCATCTTTGGGTGACATGTCAACCCGAGAGATGCGAGAACGATTGGAACTTTTGCAGGGAACGCTGGACCTGCTGATTTTGCGCACTTTGATTTTTGGATCGCAGCATGGGCAGGGGATTGCGCGCGACATACAGCAGACTTCCGCGGAAGAATTGCTCGTGGAACACGGAGCGCTTTACCCCGCGCTGCAACGCCTCGAAGAACGCGGCTGGATTTCCGCGAAGTGGGGAACCTCCAGCAACAACCGCAAAGCGCGTTTTTATGCGCTCACACCCGCCGGCCGCAAACAACTGGCCAAAGAAACGACGAAATGGAACCGACTGACGGCAGCCATCGGACGCATTCTGGAGGCTGAGGAGGGGTAGAGCCATGTCCCGACGCAAGCGCGAGGCGAGCGATTTCGGAGCTGAAATCGAAGCGCACATTGAATTGGAAGTGGAGCGTTTGCGGGAGCAAGGGCTCAGCGAGGAAGACGCGCGCGCGGCGGCGCGGCGCGCTTTCGGGAACGTGACGCGCGCGCAAGAAAACTTCTACGAATCGGGCCGCTGGTCGTGGTGGGATCATTTCTGGCAAGACATTCGCTACGGCGCGCGGATGCTGCGCAAGGCGCCGGGATTCACGGCTGTTGCGGTGTTGACGATCGCTTTGGGAATTGGCGCGACGACGGCGATCTTCAGTTTGGTGGATGCCACGCTGCTGCACCCATTGCCGTACCCGCATCCCGAGCCAACTGGTAACCATCAAAGACGATCTTTCCGGCATAGGCGCGCGTGACGTAGGGATGTCCGTGCCGGAATGGCACGATCTGCAGCGCTCCGGCATTTTTGATTATGTTTCGCCGCTCGGCGGCGGTGACGTGAATCTCACCGGAACTTCGGAGCCTGCGCGAATCCGGCTGCTTACGGTAGCGCCCACCTATTTTGCGGTGCTCGAAGTGAAACCGCAGCTGGGCCGCGCGTTCAATCCTGAGGATCAGACGCCCGGGTTCAATCTGGAAGTTATCATCAGCGACGGATTGTGGAAGCGAGCGTTCGGAAGCGATCCCCATATTTTGGGCAAGAGTGTGCGGCTGGACAACGACCTGTACACCGTGGTCGGCGTCATGCCGCCGGGATTTCACGATCCGGGAGCAACCGTGGACGCCAGCAACATTGACGTATGGGCGGCCGCGGGGTTTGCGGCCGATCCGGCGCCGCCGCCGCTGCGCAGTTCGCGGATTCTTCCGGATGCGGTCGCGCGAATCAAATCCGGACTGACGATAACGGAAGCGCAAAGCCGGTTAGACGCGTTGGCGGCCTCGCTGCAGAAAGAATTTCCGAACGACTATCCGTTGCAGAGCGCATGGAGAATGCGCCTGGAGCCGCTCACGGAAACCGTGGTCGGGAACGTTCGGCAGTCGTTGATTCTGCTGCTGGGCGCCGTGGGACTGGTTCTGCTGATTGGCTGCGTGAACGTCGCGAATCTGCTGCTGGCTCGCGCCAGCGCGCGCGGACACGAGATGGCCATTCGACGGGCGCTGGGAGCCGCGCGGCCGCGGCTGATCCGGCAGTTGCTGACCGAGAGCATGCTTCTTTCATTGCTCGGAGGAATCGCCGGTCTGGCGATTCTATTTTGCGCGAAGGGTTTTTTGCTGCGAATCGTGCCGGACACTTTGCCGCGGCTCAGTGAAGTTTCCATCAACTGGTCTGTTCTGTTTTTTGCTCTGGCCGTCTCTCTGCTCGCCGGCGCGATCTTTGGCTTGGCTCCCGCTTTGCATGCGGGACGGGTGGATTTGATTCCGATGCTCAAGCAGGAAGCGCGCGGCTCGACCGGCTCTGGAGAGCAGGCGCGCACGCGGCGAATCTTGATGGTGACGGAATTTGCGCTGTCGCTGGCGCTGATGATTGCCGCCGGTCTTCTGCTGCGCAGCTTTTGGGATTTGCTGAATGTTGCGCCGGGATTTAATTCGCAGAACGTGATGGCGGTGCGCACGTGGCTGCCGGTGCCAAATGATCCCGCGACCGATATCTACCGGACTGCTGCGCAGGAAGCGCCCTTCATACGTGAAGTGCTGCGTCGCGGCAGGACGCTGCCCGGAGTGGAAGAAATTGCCGTTGGAGATATTGCGGCTATTCCGTTGGGTCACGGCCGGGACGATTTGAACCCGTACTTATTGGCGGTCGAAGGGCGCGAGAATCCGGGCGGGCAGGCTCCTTTGGTGGACGTCTCCATGGTTACGCCGGAATATTTTCACGTGTTGCGCATGCCGCTGCTGCGCGGGCGTTTATTTCGCGACTCCGACGATGAAAAAGCGCCGCCGGTCGCGTTGGTGAATGAGTCGTTCGCTCGGACGTATTGGCCAAACGGCGATGCTGTGGGCCAGCATGTGAAGCTAAACAGCGCGCGCGGAGCGCCGGCCTCTGCGTGGACTACCATTGTGGGCGTGGTCGCGGATGCGCGAACCGAATCGCTGGCGGAATCGAGTGGCCCGCAAGTCTTTCAGAGCCTGTATCAGCGGCATCCGAAAGACCTGGCGATACTCTTGCGCGGACAGTTGGACGCCGCCGCTACGCCAGTGGAGTTGCGCCAGCAAGTGCAATTGGTTAATCCAGAGCTTCCCGTTTTCGGCGCGCAGATGCTCAACGAAATGGTGACTGCGTCTCTTTCCGAGCGGCGATTCTCGATGGAAATGGTGGGGCTTTTTGCATTGACGGCGCTGCTGCTTGCGGCGCTGGGAATTTATGGAGTGATTTCGTACGCGGTGAGCGAGCGCACGCACGAGATCGGGATTCGTCTGGCGCTGGGGGCGCAGAGCCGGAATATTTTGCGGATGGTGTTGCGCGAGGGAATGACACTGGCGATTGCGGGTGCGGCAGTGGGTCTGGCTTGCGCGCTGGTGGTTGCGGAACTGATGGCGGGAGTGCTTTACGGCGTGCGGCCGACGGATCCGGTGACGTTTGCGGGCGTGGCGTTGCTGCTGATTGGCGTGGCTTTGCTGGCTTGTTATTTTCCGGCGCGACGGGCGATACATGTGGATCCGCTGACGGCGCTGCGGCATGACTAAGTGAGGTTGGCGTGTGTGCGAGCTTTTATTGCGATCGCAACTGCGGCGATTCGCGGCTGGGAGTTAATTCCTTCGGGGGAGGATCCAGCCAACAGGGTGCCGTAGCGTAGTGCGTTGATGGTGTACGGATCGCGCAGCGTGTTCGGTCGTAACAAGCGGCGGCAAGCCGCCGCACTCCCAGAGGGTGCTCGCCGATGGTCAATCGTGGCCGAGTGGCGCGCTTACGCTTTGCGTCTTAGTTTTTGCCGCGAGCTTGGTGCGGCTGGGCGCGCTATGCGCGGGAAATTGCGCATGTCCTGGACTCGCGAGACTCGTTGCAGTAACGCGCGCGTCGTGTCTATGAAATTGAGGACCGTGGTCGAGGTTTCGCCGCGGCGCCAGGCGGCGTGAACTTCGAGAGTGGCGCGCGGTTCGCGCAGAGGCAGAGCAACCAGGCGATCGGCGAACGAAGGGTGGCACGGATTCTTGCCGACGGCGAGAAATACTCCTTTGCCGGAGGCGGCGGCCATCGCGCCGGCTTCGTCGTAGACGGTGGATTCGGTGAGGACGATGCGCGGGCTGAGGCCCGCTTCCCGGCAAAGCTCCAGGGCGAGATCGTGGAAATGCGGCGAGATCGTGCGCTCGATCAGCAGCAGAGTTTCATTTTTTAGATCCTTCAGGCGCAGGCGCGTTCGTTTGGCCAGCGGATTCGAGCGCGCGAGTACCACCGAAAGACTTTCTTTGAAGAGTTTCTCGGACGCGACGTCCAGCGAAAGCGCCGGGCCGTGCGAGAATCCCACGTCAATTTGCCGCGAAAGCAGCGCCGGGCTCTGATGGCCGGAAAGAATGTCGCGGACATCCACTTCGATTTTCGGAAACAAGCGCATGTGCTGATTGATCGCCAGGCTGACGACATCGCCGAGGCCTTTGCCGAATCCCACGCGCACCGTGCCCAGCTCGCCGTGCATGGTTTGACGCGCGACATCAACCGAGAGTGCGACTTGCTCGAGCGCCACGCGCACGCCGTTTAAGAAACGGCAACCGGCGTCGGTGAGAAAGACTTTTCCGGAGCGACGCTCGAATAGTTGCACGCCGATTTCGTTTTCCAGCGAACGGATCTGGCGGCTCAGCGGCGGCTGCGCCATTTTCAGGCGGCGCGCGGCTCGCGTGAAACTGAGATCTTCAGCCACGGCCACAAAATATCGCAGGTGATGAAGTTCCATACGGCAGCGGAGTATAGCGGAAGGCTACGAAGCGCCATACCTTTTTAATATAAATACCTTTTCGGTATGCGAAATACAGCGTTTTTGGTCTTGACAGTGAGCGGCGCGCGGATTCAGAGTGACGCCGTTTTGTCGCGGTGGTGCGCCAGCTTTCAATTTTCTTGCGGCGCGGGGCGGACTGGCCGCGGCAATTCCTGTTAGTACCGTTACTCCGTGTGGGAGAGGTGTAACCATGAACGTGAAGCGAACGGCATCGTATTTCCTGGCGTTACTTTTTCTTGTGAGTTGGGCTATTGCGGACGCGTCGGCGCAGGAGGTTCGTGCGTCGGCTGGAAGCGGCGGCGCGGCGATGAGCTGCGCAAGCGTTACGAGTCTCGTGTTGCCGAACACGCGCATTATCAGCGCGACGGAGGTGACGAACGCCGGAGGCAATTATTGCAACGTGATTGGAGTGATTGACGAGCGCGTGAGCGCGCAGGACCCCGATCATTTCGTTTACGGCATTGGATTCGAACTGAATCTGCCGGATACCTGGATCGGCCGGTTCGAAATGATGGGCGGCGGCGGGACGGACGGGTCGGTCTCGAGTCCGGTAGGGAGCGCTGGCACGGAATTGAGCCAGGGCTGGGCGGTGGCCGCGGATGACGGCGGGCACGAGGACGCGCCGGGAAATCCGGCGTTCAATTGGATTGATGACGACAGCAACGCGGGCGGCACCGGGCATTTCGGAATTGATGAGCAGGCGCGTGTGGATTACGGCTACAACGGCATCGCGAAAACGACGGAAATTTCGAAGCTGATCATCGCAAGGTATTACGGGGCAGGGCCGCAATATTCGTATTTGTGGGGCTGCTCGAACGGCGGACGCGACGCGATGGTGGCGGCGCAGCGCGAGCCGAACATGTTTGATGGATTGGTGGCGGGAAATCCCGGATTCGATTTGCCGCGCGCCGGAGTCGCGGAAGCGTGGAACGAACAGCAACTGGCGCCTCTCGCGACGAGCACGGACACCAACGGCCAGCCCTATTTGCCGCCGACGTTTCAAGCGCAGGATTTGGAAGTTGCTTCGGCGGCAATTCTAAGCGCGTGCGACGGGCTGGATGGATTGGTGGACGGGATTATTGATAATTATGCGGCGTGTACGAATGACAAGGTGTATCCGGCGCTGGCGGCGTATACGTGCAGCGCGCACGGCGCGCACGGCAACACTCCGCACGGCGGCACGTGCCTGGCGGCGGGGCAGGTGACTGCGCTGAAAAGAATCTATGCCGGGCCGAGAAATTCGCAGGGTTTTCCGCTGTATTCGAGCTGGTTTTGGGACGCGGGAATTTGGGATCCGCCGTCGGCGTTTGGCGCGGGATGGCAAGCGTGGAATGTGTCGTTGTTTGGCCCTCCGAACACCAACTCGGCGATTAACTTGACGCTGGGGGCCGGCGCGATTCCGATGATTTTCACGAATCCGCCGGCGGTGACGCCGGTGAACGGCACGAACGGACAGGAAGCGTTCATCTTCAACTACAATTTCGACACCGACGCGCCGACGATTTACAAGTCCGCGCCCGGCTATCCGGAAAGCCCGATGGATTTCATGACCGGGACGCCGCTGGGGCCGTCGCCGTTTCTTTTTTCGTTCCGCGAGCACCGCGGAAAAATGATTATGTATGATTCGGTGAACGACGGAATTTTTTCGGCGGTTGATCTGGTGGAGTATTACAACCTGCTGAATTTGGTGATGGGCGGCCGCGCTGACGACTTTGCCAGATTATTCATGATTCCGAATATGGCGCACTGCGGAGGCGGTCCGGCGACGAACAGCTTCAGCGCGAATCTGCTCGCGGCGATCACATCGTGGGTAGAGAAGGGAGTTGCGCCGAGTGTGATCATCGCGGCCAACACGAACACTTCTTCGCCGTTTCCGAGCGGGGCGCCTTTTGATCCGCGCGTGGCTCTGAATTTCCCGACCGGAGGGACGCGGCCGATTTGCGCGTATCCGATGCAGACGCGTTACAAGGGAACCGGCGCGACGAATGATGCGGCGAATTTCGTGTGCGTGCGGCCGGGAGAAGGCGAGCGGTAAGTCTCGCGGGCTTTTCCTGCGGTCGCGGAGGCATCCCCTGGGTGGTTTTGGGTATCAATGGTTGTATCCGGGGAGCCGATGCGACGATTTCAGCCGAACAATTGCGCGCTGTGGGCCGTCTGCTGCTGCCTGTGTCTCCGCTTCGCCTCGCCCGGTGCGGCATACGCGCAGGCGGTGCAACCCGCAGATGACACGACGTCTTCCGCTCCCGCAGTCCAATTGATTCTTTCCACGAAGTCTGCGCAATACTACTCTGGAGAAGTGATCCCTCTCGATCTGGCGTTTAGTGCGTCCGTTCCGAAGCGCTATGAAATCAATAACGCGACGTATGATCGCCGCGGCCGGATGGAGTACGAACAATTTATTGTCGAGCCCAAGGATGCGGCGCACGATCCGTTGTCCGTGTACTTCAATTCCATTGCCGGGTTTATCGGCGGCGGCCTCACCGGCTTTGATTTTCTGACCTCCACTCCGAAAATCATGCACTTGAATCTGAATGAGTGGGTCAGCTTCGATCGTCCCGGGACGTATCGCGTCAGTGTGGTTAGCCGTCGTGTCGGCGATAGCGCCATTACGGACGAATCCAGGGGTAACGGAATTGAATTGAAATCGAACTGGATTGCCATCAGGATCGTGGCGCCTGATCCTTCCTGGCAGGCAGCAGAGCTCGCCAGCGCCCGCCAGATCCTCGATCATACTCCGCAGCCGCCGCCCCCCGTTGCGGACCCAGCACGAGAGGCCGCAATGGCGCAGCTTCGCTATTTGGGAACGGAAGCGGCCGCGCGCGAAATGGCGCGACGGCTGCGGGGCGACGACAACAATGGCGATATTGCCTGCGTGTTCGGCTCGATCGCGTCTCCGCACCGCGACGCCGGGCTCGCCGAGATGAACCGCCTGTTCACTGCTCCGGACTTTCCGATCAGCGCAAATTTTCTTTTGGCGATGTCCATACTTCCGCTCGATCCCGCCGCCACGCCCGAAACGCTTCGCGCGGGAAGGGAGAGGAACTACGAGGCGCTGCAACAAAGGCTGGTGAGCGTGCTGCCGCAAAAGCGTGGCAAAGCCGCGGCCACCAGTTTGGAAGCGCTTCTGAGCGACTCGCGGGTGAAGACGTCGGAGGAGATACGCAAGCAGCTTGTTCCGCAGCTGATCGGCGCATTCCGTTCGCTGCCGGTGGATCAGCAGGCATTCTGGCTGCAGTATCGCTGGGACGCCATCAAAGATCCGCAGTGGCTTCCTTTGCTGCGCGCCGCCGCCTTGCAATACAAGGACTATGCGAATCCGCGCGAGGTGGCGGCCTATCAAGCGTTGCTCGCCAGTGGCGCAGCGCTCGAGCGCTGCTACGAACTCGATCCCGATGGCGCGCGCGACGCTGTGATCAACGAGATCAGCCGGCCCAAGCCGCGCTACGGCGCCGATGTTCTGGGACTGTTGCCGGACAAGACGCTTCCGGAAGTCGAGGACCAACTTACGCAGCATTTCCTGGCGACCGATGACTACGAAGTTGAAGGCAGGCTTGCGTCGCTCCTCTTTCGCTATGCGGATTCTGAAGAGTGGCCGGTGGTGGCGAGCAAAGTGACGCAAAACATCGGCACGTGGGCTTGCGACCCGCAAGGCAAAATGCTGGCATACGCGCTGCGCGTGGATCCTGAAGTGGCTCGGCCACTGCTCGAGCGCGCGATTGCGGCGCGCGGGCCAGACGATAACGCGTGCCGGCATACGATTTTTTCGGACGTGGGGGCGCTACAGGCGGATCGAGTGCTGGAGGAGTTTGCAATTAAGAGCCTCACGGATGCGGATCCGGAAGTCGCGCAGGACGCCGCGCGATACCTAAGCAACCATGGCTCGCCTGCCGCCGAACAGCCCTTGTGGGATCGCTACGAAGCCTGGAGCACTCAATGGAAAGGCCGCGAACAGGAACTGCGGATTACCTACGCCACAAGGAATCCGAATTCAGCTCAGCTGGGACTCGGCCAAGGCTTGGCCCTCGCGTTAGCTGACGGCCTGGGTTGGCTCTCCGACGAGAGAAAACTTCAGCGGATCGCGGGACTGGGCGTGGGTCCATATGTCTCGTTGCAGGCTGAGCGCGCGCTGCAAGAGTGGTCGGAACTGCCGCGCAAGCTGACGTGCTGGACGGCGGGCGACACGGTGAACTTCCATGTAGCGCAGTACGACTTGCACTCCGTGGATGATGTCAAAACCAAATTAGGGCAATTCCCAGAGGGGTCACAGTTTTTGTGGTCCACGTTCGACAGCAACAACAATTCTGGCTGCGAGAAATCCTTCGCGGATATTTCCGAATTTGCGCAGCAGCATGGGTACCGCTTGCAACGCGCTCCATCGCGTCCCGTGGAATGACTTGGTAATTTGAAGCCCAGTGCGGCGGTGCGGAATTCCGCGCGCCGCAACGCTGGTCGCCTCTCCGAAACCGAGTGCTTTATTCCTCGCGGAGGGCGGTTAGCGGATCTACTTGGGTTGCCCGTTGGGCTGGGATGTAGCAGGCTGCTAGCGCTATCGCGGCCAGGATTGCGGCTGCCGTTGCGAAGGTGATCGGGTCGCTTGGGGCTACGTTGAAAAGCATGGAGCGAAACAGGCGCGTCATGATGGCGGCGCCTGCTACGCCTGTGGCCAGGCCGATTGCTATTATTTGCAGGCCTTCGCTTAGCGCCATGCGCAGGATGTCTGCGCGTTGCGCGCCTAGCGCGATGCGAATTCCTACTTCGTGGGTGCGCTGGCTGAAGGAATAGGCCATCACGCCGTAGATGCCGATGGCGGCTAGCAGCAGCGCTACGGCCGCAAAAATTCCCAGCAGCTCGAGAGCGAAACGGCGGTCGGCTAGGGACCTGGCGATGATTTGGTCCATGGTGCTGATGCTGTGCACCGGGACGTTCGGGTCGAGCTTTTCTACTTCTTTGCGGACAGCTTCTCCCAGATATTGCACGTCGCCCTGGCTGCGCAGAAAAACCACCGCGTTTTGCGGCGCGAATTGGCCCAGCGCGACGTAGATGTGCGGCACGTTGGGAGCCTCGAAGCCGTCGGATTTCACATCGCCGACGACGCCGACGATGGTCAGACCTTTCAGGCCCGCGCCAAATCCAAATTTAATTTGTTGGCCGACAGGATCCTGATGCGGCCAGTAACGGCGCGCGAGGGTCTGGTCAATCACTGCGACGGTTTGAGATTTGAAGACGTCCGAGCTCGTAAAAGTTCTTCCGCTGATCAACGGGACTTGCATGGTGTGGAAATATTGCGCGTCCACCACCGCAATATCGGCAACCGGACTAGCTTCGGAGTCCGCGACGTGGCCTTCGATTGAGAACGGGGAATAGTTTCGGCCGGAATTCATGGGCAGAGTGTCGTTGCCGTCGAGCGAAGATTCCTGGACACCTGGAAGAACCGCGATACGGCGATCAAGTTCCAGGAGAAAATCGGCGCGCTTATCTTCGGGGGCGTAGGGATCCGTGTCTGGATTGTTGGAGGCGGGAATCCAGATTTGTATGGTGGTGAGATGGCTGGCATTGTATCCGGGATGGACGGCGAGGACCTGCCAGAAACTGCGGAGGAGAAGTCCGGCGCCGGCGAGCAACACTATCGAGAACGCAATTTCAGAAACGACGAGAAGACGTGAAAGGCGAGTGTGACGCCGGCCCAGGCCCGAGCCGCGGCTGCCTTCGCGAAGATTTTCAATTTGGCTGGGATTGGCGGCTTGCAGCGCGGGCGCGAGGCCGAAGAGAAATCCCGCGAGGAGCGAGATTAGGAATGCGAAGAAAAGCGCGCCGGCGCTGATGTCTACTTCATTGAGGCGCGGGATATCGGACGGAGCTAGGCTGAGGATGGCATTTTTCAGGAACAGGACTGTGACCAGCGCGACGACGCCGGAGATTAGCGAGAGCAGAGTACTTTCGGTGAGAAGTTGTCGCGAGAGACGCGCGCGGCTTGCGCCCAGCGCTAACCGGATGGCGATTTCGCGGCGGCGTCCGGAAGCGCGTGCGAGCAGCAGGTTGGCGATATTCACGCAGGCAATCAGCAGGACAAATCCAACCGCGCCGAAAAGAATGAAGAGTTCGGTGCGCTGCGGGCCGACGAGGTCTTCTTTCACGGGAACGAGACGAAGCGACCAACTGGCAGCAACGGGATAGTCCTTGGGATAACGGCGGCCAAGCTGCAGGGTGTACTCGTCGAGTTGAGCTTGGGCTTGCGCGACGGTGAGGCCGGGTTTCAGGCGCGCGATTACGCCGGGAATGAATCGCATCGAGCGATCGGCGGGAACGGGAAATGGAGCGCCGTAGAATCCGGCGGCGCACCAGACTTCGACGTCGGTATTGAGCGTGCGTCCGGGATGACGGAAGCCGGGAGGCATCACGCCGACGATGGTGTAAAGGTCGCTATCGAGGCGCATTTTGTGGCCGACGACGTGCGGATCCGAACCGTAATTGCGGCGCCAGAAACCGTCACTGATTACTACCGGCTCGATGAAACCGGGGACGGCGTCTTGGTTAGTGTAAACGCGGCCGAGTTGCGGCTTCGCTCCTAGCAACGTGAAATAATCGGGGCTGGTGACGAGGCTTTCGGCGCGGACGGTGCGGTCTCCACCGCCGATCGCGGAATTACTGGGAGCGACCGCGGAAATTTCCTGGAAGACTCCGGAGCGATCCTGCAAATCCCAAAGCTCGGGCGCGGACATGCCGACGTCCTGTTCGTTCGGGCCGCGGAGATCATCAAATACGCGCACGAGCTGCTGCGGCTGCGGGAAGGGCAGCGGGCGGAGGAGAACTCCGTAGACTACGCTGAAGGTGGCGACGTTTGCGCCGATGCCGAGCGCGAGAGTGAGTACGGCGACGATGGTGAAGCCGGGGCTTTTTAGCAGGATGCGGAGCGCGTAACGCAGGTCTTGCACGAATGAGAGCACGGGTCCCCTCCCGAGCGCGTGCCGCGGTGGCGCGGCTGCTTTCGTTGTTCTTGTTGCTGCTACTGCGAAAGCTGGCGTTGCTGTATGGACGACTGGACCGAGGCGTTGTTAGCAGGATCTTCATTGCGCGGTCATTTTCGGCGTGTTTATCCGGATTGGAACGGTGCCGCGCCACGGATGGCGCACTGAAGTGCGCCGCTACAAAGTCAAAGGCCGTGCGCTAAGCGTTTGCGAAAGTTCGGACCGGCTTTTTTGTTCGATGTCGGGGGGTGTGCGAATTCGCGCAGTGTTTCGATTGTGCGATTTCGACAATTGTGATTTGCTGGGATTTGTCGTCGGTGATTGATTTGGAGGTGAGGGCATGAATGTTGCCGCGTGGAATCGGAATCGGCTTGCCGCGAAACTGGGGATTGAGTACCCGATTATTCAGGGGCCGTTCGGTGGGTTTGCTTCGCAGAGGTTGACGGCGGCGGTGTCGAATTTTGGCGGGCTGGGATCGCTTGGGGCGCTCAATTTGTCGCCGGAAGCGATCAAGGACGTGGTCGCAGAGATTCGCACGCTTACGGCGAAACCGTTCGCGATGAATTTGTGGGTTTCGATGGAGGACGATGGCGCGCGTCGCTCGGATGAAAGCGCGTTTCGTCGGAGCCTCTCGCCGATCGCCGCGCACTTTGCGGAGTTAGGAGCGGCGCTTCCCGAGTACAAACCATATTCGCCGACGCTGCGATTTGAAGAGCAGGCGCGCGCGCTGCTGGATGCGAAGGTGCCGGTGGTCAGCTTCATCTTTGGAATTCCGCCGCGTGAGATTTTGGATGAGTGCCGCGCGACGGGAATCGTGACGATTGGCGCGGCGACTACGCCGGACGAGGCTGCGGCGCTGCGAGACGCCGGCGTGGACGTGATTGCCGCTTCGGGATTCGAGGCGGCGGGGCATCGCGGTTCGTTTTTGCGGGCAGCGGAGGATTCACTGACAGGAACGATGGCGCTGGTGCCGCAGATTGTGGACATTGTGGACGTGCCGGTGATTGCGGCGGGCGGGATCGCGGATGCGCGCGGAGTGATTGCGGCGATGGCGCTGGGCGCGGAGGCGGTGCAGATGGGGACGGTGTTTTTGTCGTGCGACGGATCGGGGGCGAGCCGGCTGCATCGCGAACTTTTGCTGACGAAGAAGGCTGGGCACACCGGCTTGACGAGGGGATTTACGGGAAGGCTTGCGCGGGGAGTGCGGAATCGTTTGATGGAGGATTTGAATCGCGAGGGGACCGAGATTTTGCCGTATCCTTTGCAGCGCGGACTCGTGCGGAACCTTACGATGGCGGCGGAAGCGGCGGGGCGCCCGGATCTGGTGCCGATGTGGGCGGGGCAGAGCGCGAATCTGGGGGCTTGCACGGATGTGGCGGCGTTTTTGAAGTCGTTGGTGGAGGAAGTGGGCGAAATTGCGGGGCTGGTGGCGGAGTGGAGCGCGCGGCGGCGGCGGAAAAGCGCGACTGCGTGATGTGTGGCCGCGTTACGTCGCGCGCGAAATTCGATGAAGCGCGGCCGACCTTTGCCGAATCTAAGTGCGCTGAGAAGGTGGCGACTCGGTTCGAATGGAGGCAACGACGATGAGTGCAAATTCAGCCGAACGCATGGCTCGCGAAGGCTCCGGGCAGTCTAGCGCCGAGGTGCGATTGAAGGAACTTGGTATTGCGCTTCCTGCGCCGCCGGAGCCTTTCGGCGTTTACCAGGAAGCGGTGCAGACGGGCAACCTGCTTTTTCTGACGGGGATGATGCCGACGGAAGGGCGCACGGCGAAATTCATTGGGCGCGTGGGCGCGGATCTCGATGCGGGAGAGGCTTTCCAAGCGGCGCGGCTTGCTGCGATTAACGCGTTGGCTGTGGCGCGCGAATATCTCGGATCGCTGGAGAAAGTGACGCGGGTGGTCCGACTCGGAGTGATGGTGGCCACGGTCGGCGATTTTCGCGAACAGCCGAAAATTGCCGATGGCGCGTCGCAGTTACTGCAGGATGTTTTCGGAAAGGACAAGAATCCTTGCCGCCTGGTTTACGGCGTGGCTAGCCTTCCGCTTGGAGTCCCCGTCGAATTAGAATTGATTTTCGAAGTAGCGGACTAATGGAAGTTCCTGATCGTCGAAGCTTTTCCACCGCAACGCACTTGCACTGGAACGCACTTAGGTCGAACCCACCTCTCCCAGCCGAATCGCAACTGCTTATTGCATTTCACATTTCGCACGAAGAGGGATCTATGCCCGACAAGAAAACGGCAATCGTTACGGGAGCAGCGGGTGGGATTGGCGCCGGACTCGTCGAAGGCTTTTTGAAACGCGGCTATAACGTTGTGGGAACATCGCTGGATGCGGCGCGCGCATTGACTGCGTCGCCCAGTCTGACTCTTGTGGATGGCGATATCGGCAAGCAAGAGACCGCCGCGAAAACGGCGCAAGCAGCGATCGAGCGCTTCGGAACGATTGACGTGCTGGTGAACAACGCCGGAATCTTCCGCGTCAAGCCATTCATCGAGTTTACGACTGAGGACTTCAATGCACTGTTCTCGACCAACCTGTTCGGATTCCTCTACATCACTCAGCTTGCGGTGAAGCAGATGCTGAAGCAAAAATCGGGGAATGTGGTGACCATCACTGCGTCGCTTGCCGATCAGCCCTACGCCAACGAAAAAGCGTCGGTTTCGATGATTACTAAGGGCGGGTTGAATACGATCACGCGGCATCTGGCGATCGAGTATGCCAAGGACGGCATCCGCTTCAACGCTGTGGCACCCGGCGTGGTGGATACTCCGCTGCACAAGAATGATTCCAAGGAGGTGCTGAAGACGTATGCGCCGATGGGGAAAGTTGCGGAAGTGAAAGACATTGTGGATGCGGTGCTTTATGTGGCCGAGGCCGAGCAAGTGACTGGAGAAATACTTCATGTGGATGGCGGGGCACACGCGGGTCGTTGGTAGACGGCCGGTTGAACTGGAAATGTTTCGCGAGGTGGCGTAGTAATAGAGATTACCGAGATAGGGATTCGCCATCGCAATGCTTGGGGCGCGTTGAAGCCTGCACGCAACTGACGGGAGCAATTTCCGGTTGAATCGCTAGCCGGAGTTTGGCATCACCAAGATCGAAAATTAAAGTCGAAAACTTATAGGAGGCAGTCATGGCGACTACGAAAGCGGGGATTGCACCGATGAAAGCGGCCCAGGTTCCGAAGCCGGGAGCGGATTTTGAGATTGTGGAGCGGGAGATTCCCAAGCCGGGCGCGGGGCAGGTGCGCATCAAGGTGCAGGCGTGCGGCGTGTGTCACAGCGACATGCTCACCAAAGAAGGCGCTTGGCCGGGAATTCAGTATCCGCGCGTGCCGGGGCACGAAGTAGTGGGCATCGCGGATGAATTGGGTGAGGGCGTGACCGAGTGGAAAAAGGGCCAGCGCGTGGGAGTGGGCTGGCACGGCGGACACGATGGGACTTGTCTTTATTGCCGGCGCGGAGATTTTCGCAACTGCGTGAACCTGAAAATTCCGGGGATCAGTTACGACGGCGGCTACCAGCAATACATGATCGCACCGACGGATGCGCTGGTATCGATTCCAGAAGGACTCAGTGACGTGGACGCGGCGCCGCTGCTTTGCGCCGGGATCACGGTTTACAACTCGCTGCGTCATGCGGGAGCGATGCCCGGCGATCTGGTTGCGGTGCTGGGCATCGGCGGTCTGGGACATTTGGGAATTCAATTCGCGAACAAGTGCGGATACAAGGTGGTGGCCATCGGACGCGGGCAGGAGAGCGCGGCGCTGGCGAGGAAACTTGGCGCGCACGTGTACATTGATAATAAAGCGACGAACGCGGCGGAGGCTTTGCAAAAGCTGGGAGGCGCGCAGGTGATTCTGGCGACGGCGCCAAGTTCGAAGTCCATGTCCGAGGTGTTTGACGGCCTGGCGCCGAATGGCAAGCTTCTGGTAATCGGCGCGGCATTCGAGCCGATTGAGGTGACGCCGATTCAGCTAATTACTGGAAGCCGCGCGATTCTGGGATGGGCTGCCGGAACGGCCGCGGACATTGACGACACGCTGCGTTTTTCGGAACTGGCGGGCGTGCGGCCGATGATCGAGATTTATCCGCTGGAAAAAGCGGCGGAGGCTTACGCGCGGATGATGAGCGGCAAGGCGGAGTTCCGCGTTGTTTTGACGATGTAAAGCCGCGCGCGGCGTGGGGGCCGAAATTGCGATCCTGCCGATGGAATGCGACGTGGTGGTGTGCCTGCCGGACAGGCGAAAAATTGCCCTCAAGGACAGTTAGCTATCTAGCGGAACGACGCATTATCCAACGGGAAACCACCGTGCAAGAGCGTACACTGCATATGCACCCCTCGAAGCCGCACAGCCTGGCGGAGTCTAATTGGATTCACAGTTCGATACTTTGCGCGTCGAAGCCGCAGTGCGGCCAGAATCCGCGACCAGCGTTGGAGTTTGCAACGCGCCGGCCCATCTTCGTTTTTCGGCGCGAACCTCACGCCCTGCGGTAATTGTTAGCGCCTTATTTCTGCTTTGGATGATTCCTCCGGGCGCTTGCGCTCAAGGTCCGCAACAAAACACAGGTCGCGAGAGCGGCAGCCGCGCGCTGCCTGACGCTCCTGTACCTGCTTTCGTTGTGCCTATCTCCGCTCGGCCGTCGCCTGCGGTGGTGGAGGGGGCGGCGACCGTCGAAGGAGCGGTGCTGGACTCGAGCGGAGCTTCAGTTTCCGGGGCGGAAGTTAGTTTGCGACGCGAGGATGGAACGGAATCGCAGGAAATGGCGTCTGGGACGAACGGCGAATTTAATTTTACGAAGATTCCCGCAGGGTCGTACCTGGTGGGCGTCAACGCCGCGGGATTTGCGCCCTATACGTCGGAGGGATTTGCGCTGCAGGGGCAGCAGGACTACGAGGTTCCGGACTTTGTGTTATCCGTGGCGGGGGCCAGCACGGAGATGATCGTTCATCCCACGGAATTTATCGCCGCGGAGCAGATGCGTGCCGCGGAGAAGCAGCGCCTGATGGGCGTGATCCCGAATTTTTATACGAGCTATACCTACGACACCGCGCCGCTGACCGCGAAGCAGAAATTTCTGTTCGCCGCGCGCGGGACGTTCGATCCGGTGGCGATGGTGGGCGTCGGCTTCGGCGCCGGGATCGAGCAGGCTACCAACTCGTTCTCGGGATACGGACAAGGCGCCGAGGGCTACGGCAAAAGATTTGCGGCGAAATTTGCCGATGGGCGCAGCAGCGACTTCTTCACGCACGCTATTTTTCCTTCACTGCTGCACCAGGATCCGCGTTACTACTATCAAGGCACCGGCTCGGTGAAGTCGCGCGTGCTGCATGCGATCGGCTCGGCGTTTTTCACGCGAACCGATAGCGGGCTGATCGCGCCGAATTATTCTTTCTTGCTGGGTGATTTGAGTTCGGGAGCGCTTTCCAATCTGTACTACCCCAAACAGAATCGCGGAGTGGGCTTAGTCTTCACGAATGCCGCGGTTGGTCTTGGCGGGCGCATGGCAGGGAATATCCTCCGTGAATTTTCGAAACGCTTAACGACGAACACCTCAAGCAGTGTAAAACCTTAAGCGCAGTTGGTAATATCCACGGGCAATGCGAGCAGCGGTGCGGAAGCTCGCGTTTGGGAAGAGGTGCGCGATGCCGCTGATTCGTTCCTCACTTTGGCCGCGGGAGTTGCGGGCGTGCGGCGCGGTGCTTGGAGTTTTCATAGTCATCACATTATTTCTATTGCCGGCGGCGGCGCAGGGAAAGGAGCGTTCGATGGGATACCCAACTTCATATCGCACGATACAGGTGGATGGGCTTTCGATTTTCTACCGGGAGGCTGGTCCGAAAAATGCGCCGGTGCTTTTGTTGTTGCACGGATTGCCGTCGTCGTCGCGGATGTTTGAGCCGCTCTTCGGGCGGCTTTCCGATCGCTATCATATGGTGGCGCCGGATTATCCGGGGTTCGGTCACAGCGACTGGCCGGACCCGAAAAACTTCGCGTACACGTTTGACCACATCGGAGCGGTGATGAACCACTTCTGCGATGCGCTGAAGCTGACGCGTTACACGCTGTACATGCAGGATTACGGCGGGCCGGTGGGATTTCGCATGGCGCTCGAGCATCCGGAGCGCGTGGAGGCGCTGATCGTGCAGGACGCGGTGGCGCACGAGACTGGTTTGGGCGCGAATTGGAAGACGCGGCGCGCGTTTTGGGCCGACCGGGCCGCGAATGAAAGCGCGTTGCGCACGAATTTGCTCTCGCTCGCGACGACGCGGGCGCGCCACGTGGGCGACGACCCGAACGTCGAGCGCCACGATCCGGATCTATGGACCGATGAGTTTTATTTTCTCAACCAGCCGGGACAGGGCGATATTCAGACCGACCTCTTTTACGATTACCGCACGAACGTGCAGGCTTATCCCAGGTGGCAGGCCTGGATGCGCCAGAAGCAGCCGCGCCTGTTGGTGATCTGGGGGAAGTACGAGTCTTCGTTCGATCCTTCGGAGCCGGAGGCGTATCGCCGTGAAGTCCCGAAGGCCGAAGTCCACATTGTGGATGGCGGACATTTCGCGTTGGATACGGCAGCGGACGAAATCGCGCAATTAGTCCGGGAGTTCATGAAGTAAGCTGCGTCGCAGCCCGGCGGAGCGGCCTCCGGCAACGCTTTAAAGTCTTTATCCTTCAGGAAACGATTTGGTACCGACCGAAAGGTAGGACCGGAATCCAAACGGGTCCGGTGGTCCAATAGCAATCCAACATAGCGTAAATTCGCAATGAGTGTTTCCGATATGCCTCACTCGATGACGTGATCGCGTCCGCAAGTTAGTCCCTATAGATCAGCAGCTTACGGAGTGCCTGCGCGACCGTCGTGACTTGGACGCTGCGGGATGCTAGGAAAACCTGATGCGATGGATAAACACAGCTTGACTGTCGTGCCATCAGGTGGTAAGGCTGTCCTACCGCTTGTACGATAAGCGGCCAAACGGGGGTAGAAACGATGGACTCAGGGACGGGGGTTTCGGGGTCAGCGTGGCGGGGGTTGATCTGGAGTTTGTGGGTCGCGGCATTCGCCGCAGCGATAATTTTCGCGCCAATTACCGCACAGGCGCAATCAGCGACCGGCAGAATTCTTGGAAACGTACACGATCAGAGCGGCGCGGCGATCGTTGGCGCGACGGTAACGATTACAGACATCCAGCGGGGCGTCAGCCGGACGCTGACCACCGATCAGGCCGGAGATTATCTGGCGCCCAATCTGGTGGCGGGAATGTACGAGGTCAAAGCCGAAGCCAAAGGTTTCGAAGCGATCGACCGCCGGAACATCCAACTGGAAGTGGCGACGGACGCGCGCATTGACTTTCAACTCCTGCCCGGCGAAGCGACGCAGACGGTGGTGGTGACCGCCGAAACTCCTATGCTGGATAGCACCAGTTCGACGCTCGGCGGCACGCTGAGCAACCAGATTATCAACGATCTTCCCTTGAACGGCAGAAATTACGAAAACCTGCTGCAATTGCGCCCGGAAGTAGTGAGTTATCCGGGCGGCGGATTGAGCACGCACAGCAGCAACGGAGTGCGTCCGGAAGACAATATGTTTTTTGTGGACGGCCTGGAGAACGTCGAGCCGTTCACGGGGCAGAGCATCATCAACGGCGGCACGCTGGCGGGCGACGCCGCCACGATTCTGCCGATTGACGCGATTCAGGAATTCAACCTGCAGGCAAATCCCGCGGCGGAATATGGATGGAAGCCCGGAGCGGTGGTCAACGTCGGATTGAAATCGGGAACCAATTCGCTTCACGGAACGGCGTATGCATTTGGCCGCGACGACGCGTTCGGTGCGCGCAATTATTACAATCCGGTGGGCACGCCGCAGACGCCGTTGTCCCTGCAACAATTCGGGACGACGGTGGGCGGCCCGATCATCCGCAACAAGC
Source organism: uncultured Acidobacteriota bacterium (assembly GCA_963804625.1). GTDB lineage: Bacteria > Acidobacteriota > Terriglobia > Acidiferrales > UBA7541 > Palsa-295. Next base: position 294,697 of record CAWDRJ010000009.1, read on the forward strand.
TTTTCTTTTTTGGCGCGTACGAAGGGCAGCGCTACACGGTGGGAAATTCCTACGGCATTTCGGTGCCGGAGACTCTGGCGCAAAGCACGCCCGATCCGAAAAACAGCATGCCGGATGCGATTACAGGGTTGGCAACCGCCGGTGTTCCGATCAGCCCGGTAAGCCTCAAGCTGGCCGGCTGCACCCTCGGTCCTCCCGTCACTTGCACGGGCAATGTGTTTGGCCCGAACAGCACCAGTTCGCCGAATATCAACTCGGGATTCCCGAATACGCAGTCCGGCGACAACGGGATGGGAAAAATTGATTACCAGCTCAACTCGCGCAACACCATCAGCGGCCTTTACTTCTTCGGGAATTCCACCGGCACGCTGGCGGACAAGCAATACGTATTGCCGCAATATTTGACGCTGCTGCACACGCGCGCGCAGGTGGCCAACGTGAACTGGACGTCCACGCCGAATTCGACGTGGGTGAACGAAGTGCGCTTCGGCTACAACCGCCTTTACAATCCTATTTTCCCGGTGGATCAAGGCACTCCGGCGACGACCTACGGAGTTGATACCGGCGTGACTAACCCGCTGCTGGGCGGATTGCCTTCCATCTCGCTTTCGGGATTCACGGCGCTGGGCAATGGCGCGAACCATCCGAAAATTATTGGGCCGGATCAGGCCTTCGATCTGGTTGATAACATCTCTTTTTTGCACGGCAACCACGGATTCAAGTTCGGTGGCGAGGTTCGCAAGTACACGGTGGACGAAGGAACGTTTCGCGCGGCGCGCGGCACGATCAAGTTCGCCAAGAACGCCGCGTTCAGCGGAGCTTCTCCTCTAGAGGACTTTTTCGCCGGCCTGCCGAGCACGGGTTCGATTCAGGTGGGAGATCCCACGCGCCACCTTCATCAGTGGTCGTACGCGGGTTTCTTCCAGGATAACTGGCGCGTCCGTTCCACCGTCACTTTGAATTTGGGTCTGCGGTACGAATTCACCTCGCCGCCCCAGGATAGCCAGAACCTGCTGGGCAATTTCGATCCCACACTGGGCCTGGTGCAGGTGGGCCAGCAAATCAGTTCCATCTACAAGCCGGACCACAAGAATTTTTCGCCGCGCATGGGCGTGGCGTGGGACGTCTTCGGCGACGGCAAGACGATCCTGCGCGCCGGGGGCAGCATAATTTACGATACGCTTCCGGCGGACGTTTTCATTTCGCAGCAGCAAACCAGCAACGCGCCGACGCTCGGCCTGGGCGTAATTCCCACGGGCGCGACGATCGTGCAAGCCGATGGCACGGCGGTGCCAGGAACGGGAACGATCGCGTCGAGCGCGATCACCGTGCCGGGCTCGCAGCTCAATTGGAACGGAACTGTATTTGCGAATGCGAATGCTGTCACCTGCGGCAACGGCTTGCCCGCTACATCTCCCGGAACCGGCACGAATCCCAGCCCGTGCAGCATTTTGGGGATGAATCGAAATTTCACTACGCCGTACGTGAGCACGTGGACGCTGAACGTGCAGCACGCGTTTACGAGTAATATTTCGACGCAGGTGGCCTACGTGGGCAATCACGGCAGCCGCTTGCCGGGAATTACTGGCATCAACCAGGCCGCGTTGGGCTCCGGTTGGACACCCGCGGCGATTGCGGCAGGCGCGTCGGATCCGCTTGCGGAGCAGGCGTCTCGGCCGTTCGTGGGCGCGTTCCCGTATCTGGGATTCATCAATTACATTAACGGAATTTACAAATCGAACTACAACGGCTTGCAAGCGACCATCACGGCGCGGAATTTTCACCGGCTCTCGTTTGTCGGCGCTTATACCTATTCGCACGCGCTCGATGATTCCTCGGAAAACTGGAACCAGTACACGCCGCAGGACAGCACGAATCCCAAGGCGCAGTACGGCAATAGCGACTGGGACATCCGCCACCGCTTCACTTTTTCGATGACTTACAGCCTGCCCGACAAGAAATCTTTCGCGCAATTGCTGGAGGGCTGGCAGGTGAATACGATCGTCAGCTTGCAGACTGGCGCGCCGTGGGTGGTGGCCGACACCGTCGACGACATCAGCGGCACCGGCGAATTTCAGGATCGCTGGGACTTTTTCGGCAATCCGTCGGACTTCACTTCGGGGGCCGTACCGCTGCCGTATTTTTCCGGCGCGGATATTCCCGCGGCGTGCACGGCGAAGGCAACGACGCCCGGGATGCTGGCCTCGCTGCAGAATTTCGGGTGCTATGCGAAAGGGAATTCGGTGCTGATTCCGCCGGCGCTGGGAACGTTTGGCACCATGGGCCGCAATATCTTCCGCGACTCGGGTTTCCACAACGTGGATTTTTCGATTGCCAAGAATTGGAAATTCAACGAACGGCTGACGGCGCAGTTCCGCGCGGAGTTCTTCAACATCTTCAACCATCCCGAATTCGCCAACCCCTACGGCGGGCCCAGCGATTATGGCGCGGGAGCCAACGACGATCCTTCGAGCCACAATCTTTTCGGTTGCGGATGCGCCACGCCAGACGTGGCCGCGGCGAATCCGGTGCTCGGCTCGGGCGGCAACCGCTCGGTTCAATTGGGCTTGAAGCTGTTGTTCTGATTGCGCAAGAGACAGCCGCGCACTCTTGAGCGCCCTTCCTGGGGGCGCTCAGAAGCATCTAGGAAGAAATCGAATGCAGGTACGGGACATGCTGCGAAGTGTGAACGCTCGCCGCGCGACATCGTGGGGGCTGGCGGCGCTTTTGGTGTTGGCTGCTTGTGCCGCGCCGCTGGCGCGCTCGGACGACCTGCAGACGATTCGGCTGATCTGTTTGCCTAACGTGCCGCTTCCGGTCGTGATCGGAACTCGGAACGGAATTTTCGCGAAATATGGAATCGCGGTGCAGGCGGCGAAGGCTGTTGATGCGGCGGCTTTGCGCAGCGCGCTGGCTGATGGCAGCGCGGACGCCGCTCACGCAGCCGTGGAAAACGCGGTGACGATGGTGGACTCTTCGCAAGCGGACGTCGTCATCGTGGTTGGCGGCGAAAGTTCCACCAGCGAATTGATCGTGCAGCCGGAGATCAATTCGGTCAAGGATCTCCGCGGGCACATCATCATCACGGACGGTCCGGATACTGCGTACACGCTGACTCTGAAGCAAATTCTGCTGCGCAATGGCTTGCAGCCGGATAAGGATTGCGAATTTAAAGTTGTGGGACTCGCTCCGCAACGGCTCGAGGCCATGAAGGAAAATAAGCAGTACGCGGCGACGATCGAGAAGCCGCCTACTTCGGTGCTGGCGCAGCGCGCGGGGCTGGTCAGCCTGGGTTTGACGCAAACGCTGCTGGGCACGGCGCCTTCGCAGGGGATTGGCGGATTCGTGCGGCGCGACTGGGCGCGCGACCATGCCGAGCTGCTCGAGCGTTACGTCGCGGCATTCATCGAAGCACAGCGCTGGTTGCTGGCTCCGGCAAATAAAGAGCAAGTGGTGCAGATGCTGACGAAGGATTCGCATTTGCTTTCGGACATCGCTGCCGATACTTACGATGTGGATATGAAAAATGCCTGGACGCCGGATGCGCGATTCCAGCCGGATGGTTTTGCGGAAGTGTTGAATTTGCGCACGGCGGCGGGCGACACGAAACCAGCCTCGGGCCGCCCCGCGAACAGCTATTACGATCTTTCTTACTACGACAAAGCGCTGGCTCTGGTGAACGCGAAGTGAGAAATGGGGTGGTGCCGCTTCAGGTCGTTGCAATTCGCGATTTCAAGAATTCTTGCCTCAGGGGGAAGTGATGAAGGTATTTGCGAAATGTGTGCAGATTGCGTTCTTAGTGGCAATCGCCGGAACGATTGGGCAAGCGCCGCTCGAGGCGTTTCCCAGTCCAGCGGCGAAAGAAGTGATTGTCAAGGCAGATCATTCTTTCAGCGAAGCGGTGGATAAGGGCGATGCCAGCGCAGTGGGTGCGATTCTCGACCAGCAGTTCGAATGGACGAACCCCGAAGGCGCGACCAGCACCAAGGATGAAGCGCTGAAAAATCTCGCGGCGTTGAAAGGCAAAGGCGAAGCGGCTACGGATACGCGCGCTTTCAATTATGGGGAAGTCGGATTCGTGGACGGCATTCGCGACCACGAGCGATTTTTGCGCGTGTGGGTCAAACGTCCGGAGGGCTGGCGGCTTTTCAATTACCTGGAGACGCCGATGAAGCCGAAGACCGGCTTGCCGAAAGGCGGCGGCCCGTGCGATAACCCCTGCAAGACGCTGCCGTACACTCCCACCACGGAAATGGATAAGGCCATTCTGGAAGCGTGGCAGAAGGCCAAGAACGACGAGTGGCATCCGAATGCTTCGGATTGGGCGCTGCGGGTGGCCGATGAATTCGTGATTATCAACGATCACACGGCGCGCACCAAAGCGGAACGCGTGGCGTCGCTGACGAAGCAGCAGGCGGCGGGAGAAGCGGGGCCTCCGGGCGACCCGATTCACACGCTTCGCATGTTTGATTTCGGCAAGGATGCAGCGGTGATGCTCTCGCAACACACTCCGTACCACGGCGGAAAACCTTATTACAACGTGCGCGTGTGGGTCTTGCGCGATGGAAGCTGGCAATTGGTGGCGAGCCAGCAGACGACGGTTGAATCGGCGGCTGCGGCTCCTGCGGCGGATTAATCCGCGGGCGGCGCGCGCGTGACGGCGGCCGCGACGGATTACTGGGGCGCGAAGAAGCGGTAGTCGGCGGAGTAGGGGGCTCGGAATTCCTGGTCCGCGTGGGCTGAGTCGCAGCCCGTGGCCGGGGCTTTGCCGCCCTTCGTGTTTACGCGCTGGATCGTCGTTACTTTTGTGAACTTGCCTTCGCCTTCGTGGCTGACGACCGTCACCAGCAGCCACGCGACGGAATTGGCGTCGGGCGACGGGACATTCGCTGCCGCTTTGCCTACTACGCGGCTGCCATCGTTTGCTTCCCACGTGGGGCCGGCAAAATGCTTGGCGAAGGGTTTGCCGGATTTATCGAAGAGCTTGGCGTCTGGAGCTTTCAGCGTCCAAGCGAATTGGCCGCTTTCGCTTTTGCAGACGTAGACTTGATCGCCTTTGGCATGGAGTTGGAAGAGGAGATGCTCGTTCGCGGGCGGCTGGAGTTTTTCCGGGATATCTTGCGCGGGGGCTGAGAGCGCGAGGCCGATGACAGCGACAGCAACGAGCACGGCAGGCGCCAAGTCGTGGAATATTTTGCGCATGGATTGATTTCCCTCCTGAATCAATCAATTAGGGCGACGCGACAATATAACCCAGGTGCGTTTAATCGATCCGATAAAACGGGAGTGCTACTTCGCCGCTTACCGGCTGAAGGTTGGAAGATGCACTACGTCGTTGGGGGGGACGGGCTCGAGCGGGTTGCCTGCTTTGCGCCAGGCTGCCAGGCCGCCGGCGATTACGAACGCGTCGAAGCCCTGATTGCGCAGCAGGTGCGCGACGCTGGCGCTGGTGCCTTCGTTGTGGCACGTGCAGTAGAGGTACATGTCCTTGTTGCGCGGGAAAGTTTTTATTTCTGCGTTCAGATTATTAGGCTCGATGCGTATGGAGCCGGGAATGCGCTGGGCGCCCGCGGCGTAGTAGCCGTGACTGCGCACGTCGGCGACCAGAATTTTGGTCTGTCCTTCGGATTTCAGTTTTTTCGCCAGCTCCTGTACCTGTACGCGCGGCACGACGCGATCGGCGCGGTGTTTCCAGTACAGGGAAGTGCGATGGGCGATATAGGCGAAGACCGCGATGATAATCACGGCTTCGACGGCGTGTCCCGCTGCGCGAAAGCCACTGACGATTTTCCCGACGAAATCGCGGAAGATGAAGCCGACGGCGCCGTAGCTGAGCGCGTAAAGACAGGCGCCCAGAAAATCGAGCGCCAGAAATTGCGCGAGCGGCATTTTCATGCTGCCGGCGAGCGGTGCAGCCATGGTGCTGACGCCCGGAAGAAATTTTGCCACGAGCAGAGTGGGGCGGCCGCGTTTATAGAAGGATTCGGCGGAGCGCAGCACACAGTTTTCGGGATCCACCGAGATGCGGCAGAGAAATCGCAGGATCGTCCAGCCGGTGCGTGCGCCGAGAACGTAGAGCAGCATATCGGAGACGAGCATCGCGGCCACCGCGAAGAAGAAAACCGCCGGGCCGTAAAGCGCGTGCGCCGCGACGGCGGCGCCTCCAGCGACCAGAGCCAGAGCGCCAGGCACCGGCACTCCGATCGCTTCGGCAAACACAACCAGAGCCACAACGATGTATCCGTGATGGGTGATTAGGGAAAGCAAGTCAGGCATAAGTTCGAGCAATAAGACTAACATGCAACCGCCCGGCCGGGGATGGGTGGGTTCGGCGTTGGGGCGACTGTGGAAAGAGCCTGAATTTGCGCCACCGCGTCCTGCGATGCCCTGCGCAGCTCGATGCGGAGGGCAAGGCAACCCAGCCTTGCCAAGGGCGCCTACAGTGTGGTATATCCTACAATGTGGTATTCATCGAATCGAAAGCATTCACGCGCCGCTTGACGGGTTTGGCCGGAGATTGTGCAGACCGGGTTCTAAGGCAGATTCAGCATGATCTGATCCAAGATCCCGAGAGAGGCCAGGTGGTCAAGGGCCTGGGCGGGATACGAAAAGCGCGGGTCGCTAATCCGAGTCGAGGAAAGGGCACGCGCGGCGGTTATCGTTACATGCATTTATATTTGCCGCACCGAAATCATATCCATCTTTTGGCGCTCTTCGACAAGGATGAACAAGAAGATCTGGACAATAAAGAACGAATCGCTCTGCGGCAGATGGTTGCGGAACTGAAGAGGATGTAGGAGGACACGATGGCCAGAAAAATCAAAGTCAAGGCGTATGACGATTTGCGCCATTCCCTGAGTGACGCTTTGGATTATGAGCGTGGACGGGCGGTGGACTTGCGCACGAGCGAATTCCCCGCGCCCCCTAAAGAAATGAAGCCGGAAGAAATTAAACGCGTGCGAGAGAGCCTGAATGCCAGTCAGCCCTTGTTCGCCAGCTTTCTGTGTGTGAGTACCAAGGCTGTGCAAGCGTGGGAACAGGGAACTCGCCGCCCTCAGAAGACCGCTCTCCGTTTGCTGGACATCGCTAAGAGGAACCCTGCTGTTCTTTTGAAAACGTAGAGGAAGAGATCGGTCCGACGAAAAGCCTTTCGGGAGAATCGAAAGTCAGCGCGGATTACCGAAATTCAGTGGGTGGGCGGCGGGATGTCGACGCGGGCGGTGCAGCGGAGCATGGGACCTTGGCCGTTGCAGGTTAGCGTGACGTTGCCCGCGGCGGTCAGGTCTTTCGCTTCGCCCTTGGCTAAATTTCCGGTGAAGCCCGGAGCTACCACGTGGCAGGAAGGCACGGGCTTTGAATTGGGCGCTTCGGAAACGGCGTTGAGGCACGTGATCTTCGCCGGCCCGGCGATCGCTGCGCTGGCGGGATGCGAGCCGGAGCTGTCGGTCGTCGCTTGCAGCGATTGTACTTTTCCCAGGCGTGCTCTCTGCGCGTTGGTGGTGTGCGCGATCACAACCGCCGCCGCTAGGGCCAGCAACGACTGTAGCCAAATCCGGAACGTTCGATTCATCGAAGACCCCGCTGGCCGTGGATTGTACACTTCTCGCGCGAGTGCGCGGGGTCTTTTTCTACGGCAACGCGCGGCTTCCACGCTGTGCCGCCTACTGCTGGCGGCCGAGGGAAAATCAGGGCCGGGTGTTGGCCGTATTCGCGCGCGGGAATCCTTCGCTGGCCATCACTTCTTCGCTTTGGGCGCGGTGGCGATCGCAGTGGGCGGCGATCATTAGCAGCCATTGATAGAGGTCGAGGTCGCCGAAAGCCGGGTGCTTGAAGACGCGGCTGCGTAAATCGGCTTGGGTGCCGGCGGCGAATTCTTGCGAGCGCTGGCGGGCGGCTTCGAATTCTGGCAAGAGCTGCTCGTCGGGAAATCGTCCGTTCGGAACCAGAGGGCCGGGCGCTTGTAAGCGAAGCTCGCGACCCACCGTGCGGGCGAGCAGCGCGTCGTCGCGGCCCTCGAAGGCGCTGCGCCTTGCAGGATCGGGAGCTTTCTCCAGCGTCGTTTGAATACGTTCGAGCAGACGCGCCTCGACGGTGACAATATGCTCAAGGCATTCGGCGACCGACCAGCGATCGGGCGCGGCGCGGAAGTGCAACTGCTCGCGCGTCAGATTCTGCGACATGCGCAGCAATCGCTCGCGCGATTCCGCAAGATTTTGTAATGCCAATTCGCGTTCGGCAGAAGTCATCTGGAGCTCCCTTCCTCGTAAGTCGTACCCGACATCATACGACTGGCGAAAGCTGCGGGCAAAGCCAGCCCGCGAGGAGAGGAATGCAGCGCGTCTCGGTATGGAGCCGGGGACGCAGTGTCTATTTGCAATGCATGGTGCATCGTGGCGCGACGGTTTATTTGTTACTTCGAACTCAGCACGAAAGTGTTGCCGTCAACGTCTTTGAATGCGGCGGCGGTACCCCAATCCTCGCGTTTCGGTTCCATCACGAATTTTACGCCTTTACTTTTCAGTTCACGTGCGGTGGCTTCCACGTCATCGGCCCAGAAAGTTATGTTCATCTGGCTGCCGGGCTTCAGAACTGCGCCCATGTCGAACAGCACGACGCGCGTATCCGCGCCGGGAATGCCTAGTTCGATCCAGCGCTGCTTGTCGCTGAAGGGTTGGTCGGTGAGCAAGCGCAGCCCCAGCTTTTCGGTGTAAAAGGCGAGAGCGCGATCCTGGTCGGTAACGGGAATGCTGGCAAATTTGACGCCTTTGATCATGGTTCCTCCACAGTGTCGCCGCGGCGGTCGTTGCATCGTGGACGTTTAATCCTGCTCGCAACGTCGCCTCACGGTGCGCCATTCTGCGGAAGTCATCGGGCGATTGCAACTTCCTGTACTATTAATTAGTATAGTGTTTATGCTCCATGTGGCGATTGATGATTACGTGCTGGACGTACTGCTGCCGGACCTGACGGGGCACGACCGGTCGCCGGCCGCGTTTCTGACGTACTTGGTTCTGTGGACGCAGCTGTATCGTTCCGAGCAGCGGTCCATTGCGGTGAGCTTGCAGCATCTGACCGACTTCACTGGCTTATCCAAATCCGCAGTGCAGGGAGCGATTCGGCTTCTGAAGCGCCGGGGCTTGATCAAAATTATCAAGAGCTCGGCGACTGCCGTGCCGCAATACGAGCTGATCCGCCATTGGGTGCGTCGGCGGGCGACGAAATCCTTGGCGGGCTAGCGCACGGCTGATAGCAATCACTTCTGTTCCGCGCTGGAAGTTTGCTCTGGCTGGGTGTAAATTTCTTTCACGTAAGCGGTGGACATGGGATCGGTCGGCAAACTCGCGGAAGCGGAATTGAGCGGCGTGGAGCAGGCGGCACGCGCGAAAACGTATTGGCCTGCGCTGAGCTGGCGCGCGATACCGGAATTCGCGATGCGTTGCTTCGCCGTGATTGTGGCTTTGGCGAGCGTCGCTGCGGTGGCGATGGTGGGCGTCTTCTCGTTCGGACTCTACGGTGTCGCTGAGATTTTGGGGAAAGCGCGGCCCTTGCGCCGCGCGTATGAATTTCTCTCGCATGCGTATGATCGATTCATCGAGCGGCTGGCTGGAAAGGTTTTGCGCGATCCGCGAGACGCGCCGGGTTTGCGGTTGATGGTTTCGATCACGCTGACGGCGTTGCCGGTGTTCGTCGCGCAATTGATTTTGGGAAAACCGCGATTGCTGCTGGTGATCGCGTTTTATCTTTTCCTCTACGGTCTCAAATTTCAGCGGTTCGTGCGGATGTTCAGCGCGAAACATCTCGAAGCGCACCGGCCGCAGAGTTATTTCGCGGACGGATACGACAAGGTTTTTGGCCGCTACGTCGAATTTTTTCTCGGTTATCTGTACGGGAACGTTCCGGAGCTGGATCGCACCGTGCATGTGCGTCTGCATCATCGCGAGAACGGCGGACCGGACGATACGGTCACTTCGAGCGGATACGACCGGACGAAACCGGTCCACTTTCTGTGGTATCTGGCGGACAACATCTGGACGGCGCTGGGATTTGCTCCGTTCGCGTATTTCCGGGCGCGCGGCGATGAAAAACTGGCGCGGCGAATGTTGTGGGGCATGGCGCGCTTTTACATCTTTTTCGCGGCCATTTTTATTTACAACTGGCGAATCGGGATATGGTTCGCGCTGGTTCCTTTTCTGGTGATGAATTTCATCATGGCCATGACGGCCTGGGTGCAGCACGCTTTTTGCGATGCGGAGCATCCCGAGGATTATTTTGCGAACACGGTGACGGTCTACGATGAAGTGAATTTCATGAACGAGGGATACCACCTCTGCCACCATCATCGCAGCGGCCTGCATTGGACGGAGATGCCGGCGCACCTCGAACGGATTCGCGACAAGATGCGCGAGTCGCACTCGTTGGTATTCCGCGATCTGGATTTCATGGAGCTTTTTATCGAGCTGACGCTGCTGCGCAGGATGGATGTGCTGGCGGAGAAGCTGGAGACCTGGGAGCCGATGAGCCACCAAGCGAAGCGCGAGCTGCTGGAGAGCCGGACGAAACCGGCGCGAATGGTCGTGGCTTGAAGCGTCGTAGAAACACGGCGTGAGTGCTGGTCGAAAAAGCGGCGAGGCAAGCCTCCGCACTCCCAGACGAGCGACGGCCTGCTCGCGCGTTTGCTGTGCATCATCTGATTTCGCCTCTGGAACGTGTTCACGAAGTATTCACAAATCTACGCATCAGGATTCATTCGGCCGCAAACCGCTGCAGCAACTTTTCGAATATCGTTGGGTTAAGGCGTGCAGACGAGCGCGGACTGCGTTCGCACCAATGAAACGGCGGTGATTCATGTCCTACCGATGCGCTGCGAGAAAACAAAAGCTCCTGACAGGTTTGCGCGCGCTTGGCGCGGTTCTGGCGATGGCTGGTTGCGCCGCGGCATATCCCAACCCCGAACCTACTATAACCAGCGGCGCGGCACAGGCGGCGGCTGATGCGAGCGCCACGCTGCAGGTGGATGCGACGCCTTCGGGAATTATTCCATCGCCGCAATATACGGCGCGCGTCAACCAACACGGCGTGTGGACTGACTCCTTCGTGTACCAGGTGCAGAACCCCGGGTTTTTGCCTAATGGCCAGCCGAGCGGGATCAGCAGTTCCTCGACTCTCGAGCACTCGACTGCGTGGACATCATTTTCGTTCGCCGGTTCGATCACCGTGCAGGTGACGAACAGCAGCCCTTTCACTTCCGCGCGAATTCTGCCGAGCCATGCGGGCATTATTCCGATTGTCCGAGGGAATTCGGTGGTATTCACGCTGAACGCGCCGGGGGAATTTGCAATTGATTTCTGCACGACCGGAGCGACATGCACGGAAGCAAACGATACGGATCTCACTAACCCGATGCTGGTATTCACCAACCCGATGGAAGCAGCGCCGGTTGCGGCGGCCGCCGCGAATGTGCTGGCGGTGCGGCCGGGATTGTCCGTGCCAACTGGCGATGCGATGCCGCAAGCGAGTGGTACGCAGGACACGATTTATTTTGCGCCGGGAATTTATGATTTGGGCCTGACGCCGCTGACGATTGGTTCGAACGAAACCGTGTTTCTTGCGGCAGGAGCGTACGTAAAGGGATTTCTGGCGTTTGCTACGAGCGCCGAAAACGCCGCGATTCGCGGGCGCGGAATTCTTTCCGGAGAAGATTTGCCGAAGGCGCAATGCATCAGCACAACCGTGGGCTGCCCGGACATGGTGCTGGGCCAGGGTAAGGTGCAGAGCCTAGTGGTGGAAGGAATCACCTTCATTCAATCGCCTTTTTATAATGTGAGCATCAACGGCGGCTACGGCAACACCGTCGACAACGTGAAAGTGATCGCGTGGCTCGGCAATTCGGATGGAATCCAGGCGAGTTACGGCGCGCAAGACACGGGCAGCGTGATCGAGAACAGCTTTGTGAAGAATGGCGACGATTCCATCAAGCTGACCGCCAGCAATCTGGTGGTGCGCAACTGCGTGGTGTGGAAATTGAACAACGCCGCCACGTTTGAAATGGGGGCCGGGCTGAAGACCGATGTGACGAATATCCTGGTGGAGAATTCCGACGTGATTCGCGGTGAATACAATTGGCCGAACACGTCCGACGCCGTGTTTTCCGCCAATGAAGGCGGCTCAGGGAATCTGAGCAACTATAACTTCAACGACATTCGCGTGGAGAACGAGACCTGGCAGCTGATCAAAATCGAAATCCTGCCGAGCAACTTCCAGCGGGACAATTATCAGCCTGGTTCGATCAGCGGCATAAATTTCAATAACATTCAGGTAACCGACGCGCAGGAGTTCCCGCCGGTTTTCCGCGGATACAGTCTGGCGCATCCGATTTCGAACGTGAATTTCAGCGACGTGGTGATCGGCGGCGTGACGACGCCCACTCCGCCGATTACGCTGGATGGCAATCGCAACGCGAGCTACGCGGGAAACACGGTCAGCGATCTGCTATTCCGCAGCCAGGACAATTCCACGGAACTCGAAATCCCTCTTTTTACCTTGGCCGTGCCTCCGGTCGCGTCCCAGTATTCGCTTTTTTCGATCACGCAACCGGCGCTTACGTCCGATTTCGCGCTGCAGGGCAGCGGCGATTTTTGGGGCGACGGCTATGCCAGCGCCCTCGTCACGAACACCACGACCGGAGAGGTCGGGGTGTGGAAGGAGCCCTACCGGAACACCGCGATCCCGTGGAGCGCGCAGTTCGGCCAGGTGTACAAGCTGCTGGGTGGTGAAGCTGTGGCCGGTACCGGAGATTTTAACGGCGACGGCCACTCGGATGCCGTGATTTGGAACAGCGCCGCACAGACGGGAAAGATTTTGTACATGAAAGGCGATCGCGTCATGTCGCAGCAGACTTTTCAGCCGGCGACGCCCTCGAGCTGGTCCGTCGCGGCCGTTGCTGATTTTGCCGGCGATGGCTACTCCGACGTCATGCTAAGGGATGCGAGCGGGAATCTCGAATTCGTATTTTTCAATTCTTCCTCCGCTCCGACGACGGAGGATTTCAGCGTTACCATGCTTGGCTATTCCGCGACGGCGAATTACATTGCTGCTTACGGCAATGCAACGGGCCATTTCGAGGCGAGTTGGAGCGTCGCCGGAACGGGAATTCTGCAGACTCTCGGTCCTTCTTACGCCAGCATCATTTGGGTGAATCATGCCACGGGCCAATTAGGGATCACGCGCTATTTGCCTTTTCTGAAATTCCCGTTCGCGAGCCAGGTGTTTGCGATCTTGCCGGCTGATACCGAGATTCAAGCCTTCGGCGATTTCAATGGCGATGGCGCGAAAGATTTCTTGTTGTGGAATACCAGCACGGCGCAGAACACGATCTGGTACATGAACTTCGATAATGGCGCGTTTTATTCCGTGGGGCCCACGTTGGAGCCAAGCCTCCCGGCGGGTTTGCAGGTTGTTCCGAACTAGTCGTTGCGGCTTTTCGTACGCGCTCAGCGCAGCCTGAGTAGTGGGCAAGCTGGCTCAGCGTAGCTCCAAGCACAATCAAAGCGCAATCGAAGCGCGATCAAAGAGAAGAGCGAGCCCTCGTCGGCGCGCGGGGCGGGGCGCCTCTGTCCGGATGACAGGCTTTCTGGACGTGCTGAAAATTGGTTAGTGCTGGAACTCGACGGTGAGAGTCAGGTGCGTCGTGGTGGGCTCGCCGTCGTTCATCGCTGGCTGAAAAACCCAGAGCGCTACGGCGCGTTGGGCTTCGCCGTAGAGGATGCGCGGGCCGGAGATCGGCCGAGTGGAGACAAGGTTACCGTTCGAGTCAATCACGGCGTCGAGCTGCACCACCGGATTCAGATCGAGTTTTTTCGCCCACGACGGAATGGCTGGCGGAGCTTGCGACAGAATTTTCGCGGGCACCAGGCCGGCGGTAATCGAATTTGTGTCTTTGGATTTGCCCGACGGCAGCTGCCCCAGGACGCGCATATCGGATTCGTGATTGCGTCGCGCGGCCAGTTCTGCGGCGGCTTTTGCATCCTCCACCGGTTGCGACTTGCTGGCTGGATGTGCGGGAGCCGCGGCCGGCGCGCTGGTTGCCGCCACATTGACGACCGCCGCCGGCGTCTTCGATGCAGACGGCGACCCCGCGGAGGATGCGGCCGGCGCATGCGCTGTGGAAGAAGGCACGGAAGCAGCGAGCACTCCATCGCTCGCGCTCAAAGAATGTTTGCGCTTGATGTGCCACGCGAGACCCAGAGCGGTGACGAACAAAACCGAAGCGGCAATTCCAATCACGACAGTTTTCTTGCCCGGGCCGAATTCACGAAGCTGAAAACTCCACGCGGCAATCCTGGAAATGCCTTTGCCGTTGCCGGTGGCAACCGTTGTTGCGTCGTTGTGTTGCTCCGCGTTCTCTGGCGTCGCTGCGCTTTCTGTCGCTGCAGCTGGATGCGCTTCCTCGGTGGTGCTTGCTGCAGGCTCTTTTTTGCCTTTGGGCTTGGGATCGCTGGCCATCAAAGTCGCGAACATTTTCGCCGATTGCTCGTCGTTCCAGTCGGGCTCGGGAGCGGGCTCGCTGGCCGGCGCAAGCTCCAGCTTTTCAGGTGAAATTTTGCGGGTTTCTTTGGCCGAATCGGCGGACGATCCCGAAGCGGGCGCGCGCGTTTCAGGCGCGGTGAGAGCGGGAGTGGCTGCGGGAAGTTCGGTGGAAACCGCGGGGATCGCGCTGGCCGCGGGCTCGCTGGATTGCACGCTCGCGGCGGCCGGTGCTGTGTTGGATGTGGAGGCGGCAAGCTCGGCCTGGGCGCGCGCGATTATTTCCGCAGGGGTTTGCGCTGGCGCGGCAGCTTTCTGCTGGGCGGCGGCGACTTGTGCGGCTTGCTCGTCGGTAACTTCCCAAAACACCGGATCGCGCGAAGTAAATTCCAGGTCGGCGTAACCGCCCTGACCGCCCTTCCGCCATTCGACAACTCTGCAGAGAATTTCGCGCCCGGAGCGTTCGTTGCGCAGAAAAACGCATTGGCCCTGGACGACTTTAGCCTTGAGGTTGAGTACGGCGCCGTTCTCGAAGACCAGCGTGGTCTTGGCCGTCTCGGTGAAAAGCTCGCGGCGGTCCGTCCCTTCGACGGGTGCTGCGCCTTGCACCGTTACCGGGACTTCGAGCGGAGTTGGATGGCCCGACGACACAGACCTAGGGTCTCCTTCTCGCGCGGCTGGGTGAAATTGGTGACATCTTTTGCACCCCCCAGGGCACTGAAATTGCGGCGTTTAGTTCCCGTGCGCCAGAGCTCCCCGCCGGTTGTTATGGCGGCTCGCCCGCGGCTCGGCTAATATCACCATATTGCGCCGGTTCGTCGGCTGCTTCAATAGTCGGGAAGTACCGATTGGAGGCTAACTTAGGTCATGGAACGTTGATGCGCAAAAGGCCGAGGTAAGTTATTGGATGGATTGAGCTTAAGCCAAGCTTAAGCCGACGTGCGCCGAAGCGGTATAATTACTGATGCGAAACAGCGAAGGACTGGTCCGTAGGCTAAACTACGCCTTTTGCAGCAGCACTTCGGTCGACTTAATCACGGCGGCGACTGTGTCGCCGACCTTCAGCTTCATTTCGTCGGCGCTGCGGCGGGTGATGACGCTTTCCACCTGATGCTCGCCGACTTCCACTACGACGTGAGCCATGATGTCGCCGAGTTTCAACTCGACGATTTTGCCGACCAAGCGGTTGCGCGCGGATAATCTCATGCGAGGGATTGTAGCGAATTGAGCGCTGCCTGTCGAGTCACCCGCTGCGCCCCTGCGCCGAAGATCTGCGCGAAAGGCGCTGTGCGGCGGAGATATTCTTCCGCAGGCTTTTTTCCGGACGTCACCGTGAAAATTCCATGGGCGGTAGGCGCGGCGCCCTGTCTCGCGCTTGTGCGTTCAGCGCAACATCGCGCCGAGCGTCAGCGCGGCGAACGCCACGATTAAGCCGCAGGTACGCACAAAGTGATATGCGTCCCAACGCTGCTCTTGCGCTTGCCAATCGCCGCGGAGGGTTTCCGGCGTCCATTTCATGATCCGGTTGTTGATGGGCACCGGCCCAACGAGCGAAAAGAGAACCGCGAGCACCTGAATCGCGGCGGCGAGCGCGGCGAGCCGCCACGCCTGCGGCGCAAGATGCGCGAAGGGAAGCAACAACAAAATATTCAGAAGCGCGGAACCGGCCATCCAGAAGGGCATCAAGCGTCCAAATAACCGCGCAAGCGCTGCGCGCATCAGGATGTGAGTTTCGAGCGGCTGACGATTCAGCGAGCGATGCGCAAACGCGCCGACGTTGAGTTCGCTGCCGCACATCAGGCCGAGAACCAGCACGGCAAGTAAATAAATCGCCATCAGATGAGCCTCCTTCCCCGTCGCTAGCATTGGATGAGACAAGCGGCGAACGGGCGCAAAGCGCTGGAGCGCGCCGATAAATCCGTATTTGTAAGCAATTGCAACGAATGTGTTTAGATTTAGTGTGACGGCCCGCGGACGCCCATTACGGACGTAGAGATACGATTTTTAAGGTAAATCCCTAAGCAATCTACAGGCTTCACTGTATGGCCGAAAAAACGCCTTTCGCTGATTATGCCGTTGGAAGAAGCGAGGCGCAGGCCGGGAATCCTTATTAATAAAAATACTAAGGGCTGGGCCCATCCTGCGCTTTGCTTCTTCACCAAAAGTTTTTTCCTCCCGCTTCCCTCCTTAGGAGCCTTCGCCCCCCGCGAGGCTCCTTTTTTTTGCGCTTGCGCTGAATTCAGCGATCGTTTTGAGTTAATTTCAGGTATTTGCATCGCGCACAAGTGCGGCTGTGCGTAGACGCGAAACTTTCGATGCCGCGTCGGTGTTTTACCCGATTGGATGCGCAGCGGAAACCTCGTCTACTAGGGGCACGTCGAACGGTACGTGGGACGGGTAACGCGCGTCCCCCAAAAGGAGATTTGCGATGCAAAAGTTTTTCACTCTACTGGCGCTGTTGGCCGCCGTGACGTTCTTGCCATCGCGGTTGGCGGCGCAAGACACTGGTAACTCCGGCCAGAGCAACGAGCCGAGCGCCAGCACAACTTCGGCGACCGGCTGCCTGCAAGCGGGAACCAAAGCCGGCAGCTTTACGCTCACTGCCGACGATGGGACTGTGTATCACCTGCGTAGCAAGTCGGTTGATTTGAGCGAGCATGTAGGACACACCGTGACGGTGACGGGTCGCGTGCCGCAGCATCATTCGCAGGGCGGCCAGGCGCCGTCGCGCAGTGCGTCGCCGGAAGCGACGAATGAAGCGGCGCAATCTGGCGAAGGCCAAGGCGGAGGGCATGCAGGCGGCGGGCACATGCTGATCGTCACGGATTTGAAAATGGTGAGCGATTCCTGCAAGAAGTAAGCGGTTCGTTCTCCTCCGAGCGCGCGCGGCTGCCATCCTCGACGGATGAAAATCCGGGCGTCGCGCGCACACCCGCAAAGGGGTGGAGGCAGTTTCCGCCCCTTTGCGATTTTTTGTGTACGGAGCGGCGCGGTTGCGTGTTTGTGCGTGGACGATGCTATGCGGGCAGTTTTTGCGGCGGGGGATAGTGGTGCTGTTCGCGGCCTACATCGCCGTCATACTTTTTCGTGGTCTTGAAGAGCTCGTAGCGGCCGTCGGCGGCATACATTTTTACGCGGTCGCGTAATGTCAGCATTTCCGCATCCGTCATCGGCTGGAAGCCTCGGGCTACCGCGAGATTCTGTTCCAGCACGCCCACGGAGTCCATTCCGCTGATCGTCGTTGCTACCGGCAAGCTCATCGCATACCGCAAACCTTCCTGCGCAGTGATCGCGCCGTGCGTCACCATCTCGCCGGAGCCGCCCAGGCTCTTCATCCCCAGCACGGCGACGCCCTGTTTCGTCGCTTCGGGCAGCACTTGCGTTTCAAAACTGCGAAAAGTGGCGTCGAATGCGTTGAGCGGCATTTGCACGGTGTCAAACGGGAAGCCCTGCTTCAGCATGCGCAAATGGATGCCTGGATCTTTGTGGCCGGTGAAGCCGACGAAGCGGACTTTGCCCTGCTGCTTCGCGGCGGCCAGCGCTTCAGCCGCACCATTGGGACGGAAGATCAAATCGGGATCGTTGTAATAGATCACTTCGTGAATCTGCCAGAGGTCGAGGTGGTCGGTTTGCAGTCGGCGCAAGGATTGCTCGAGCATCTGCATGGCGACGTCTTTATCGCGGCCGTGCGTGCAGACTTTGGTCATCATGAAAGCGCGATCGCGTTTGCCACGGAGTGCGATGCCTAGCCGCTCTTCGCTCGCGCCGTTGTGGTAGTCCCAGGCGTTGTCGAAAAAATTGACGCCGGAATCCAGCGCCCGCGCGACGATTTCATTCGCTTCCTGCTGATCTTTCGCTGAACCCAAGTGATAGCCGCCGACGCCCAGCGCAGAAACTTCCGCGCCCGTTTTCCCCAGCGGACGTTTGGGAACCTGCGCCGAGGGAGGGTAGGCCCCCGCGCCTTCGTCGCCGCCGCGGCGTTTGCGCTCGTCCGCGGATGCAAACTGGCGCGGCACGATCGCTGAAGCCGTGATGGCGGCGGCACTTTTCACGAAGGCCCGCCGGGACATGTCATTATCCTGATCTTCCTCACCATCGTGCGCCATGGAATTCACGCTCACTCGCTCGTCTGATTGGCTGCCGGCGAAAGTTATTTTGGAATTTGCGGCCACGGCAGGCCCGTGTTCGCGGAGTCCACCATTTCTTTCACTTCCACCGATTCCATATCGAGAGGGAAGCCGTGGGCCATGCGCGCTTCCGGGTTATCGAATTTCAGCGAAACTTTGTAAAGCTCGAAGCGACCGTCGGCTGCAACCGGCCTCAGGCGATCTTGCAACGCCTGCATGTCTGCGGCGCTCATGGGCCGGAAGCCTTGCGCGACGCGCAGATTTTGCTGAAGAATTTCCAGCGAGTCGATGCCGGTGATTGTGGTCGTGACGGGCAGGCTCATGGCATAGCGCAACGCCTCTTCCGCCGTCAGCGTGCCTGTCGTCACCGGCTCGCCGTGGCCGTTGATCGGCTTCATTCCCAGTGCGGCGATGCCGCGGCGATTCAGTTCCGGCAGCACTTGTTCTTGAAAACTGTGAAAGTTCGCGTCGAAGGCATTCAGCGGCATTTGCACGGAATCAAATGGAAAGCCGGTGTCGAGCATTTTCAAATGAATGGCGGGATCTTTGTGGCCGGTGAATCCGACGAAACGCACTTTGCCCTGATCCTTGGCTTTGCGCAGGGCTTCAGCGGCGCCGCGCGGACGAATGAAAAGGTCGGGATCGTTCTCGAAGGCAACGCCATGGATTTGCCACAGATCGAGATGATCGGTTTGCAAGCGATTGAGCGATTGTTCGAGCATCTGCATCGCGAGGTCTTCGTCGCGGCCGTGCGTGCACACTTTGGTCATCAGGAAGACCGCATTGCGCCTGCCCTTCAGGCCTTTGCCCATCCAGTCTTCGCTTTTGCCGCGATGATATTCCCAGCAGTTGTCGAAGAAACTGATGCCGCCGTCCACGGCTTCCTGCACGATGCGGATCGCGGTTTTTTCGTCCTGGGCGTCGCCGAGGTGATGGCCGCCCATGGCGAGCGCGGAGACTTTTACGTCGGCATGGCTGCCGAAATTGCGCAAGGGAATCGCGCCAGCGGGACGTGTGGGTCCGCCGGTGGCCTGAGGTTTGCTGGAGGTGGGTTTGTTGGCCATGAATGCAAGGCTCCCGACGCTGGTTCGATGTACGAGCGGGAGATAAAGTCGCACTGCTCGTTTGCATGTTGGCTGCGCGGCAGTGCGCCCGCAATACCATGAACTGTGTAAATGGCGGCGATTGCGGATTCGTGACCCAAGCGAATTCTGGTACCAATAAACTGAATTTCATGGCGCTCGATGCCAAGGCTCGCTCCATCCAATTTTGCAATCCAAAAAACGTCTGTCATCCCGAACGAAGTGAGGGATCTCTCTTGGGTTCCTGTAGCGCTTGGCAGGCTGTCAGCCGCCGATGCGCCGCTCGAGGGTTCGTGGGTGTCCGCCAACCGGCAGGTCTTGCCGTTTGGCGCACCACCGTGCCTCCTGTCTCACGCCTTGCCTGGGCCAAAAGCGAAGAGAGCTCCCGCGCTAGGCTCGGGATGACAGGTTTTTTTTGCAGCTTGCTAAACACTGTACAATGCGGCGCGGCAGAAGCCTCAGGAGGAGGTCCACGTGAGAAATTTGGCTAGGAAATGTGTGCTCGTAGCGATTGCACTATCGGGATTTGCCTCTGCGAAGATCAATATATCCGCGGACGGGACAGCGCATGCCGCTGGCGCTGCGCAGTTCAATTCCGACGCGCAGTGTGTCGCCACGGTTCCGCGCTCTTGGGGCGTGTATCGGGGCGGGTCGAACCAGGCCGGGCTGGCGTTTGAGGCGAGCGACGGGACATTGCGCTTCGTCACCAATCTGCCGTGCGGCGCCGTGCCGGTGATCGCGCTGGAGGTGCGGCGAACTCCGAACGGTGCGGGGAACTGAAATCCTGGCGCAGAGGCACGGAGGGAGTGAGAAAAACTTTGGGACGGCAACGGCTACATGTTGAGGGCCCGCGCTGGCTTGCATCAGCTGCGCTGGACTTCGGGTTGCGCTGCGGGCTACATTGGAACCGCGCCGCACGGATGGCGCATTCCCACCGGGGGTATCTATTCATGCCTAACGATTCGCATCAACGTGCTGCGGAATTTCACGACATGGCCGCGCACGCTCACCGCGCGGCGGCTACGCATCACGGCAAGGAAGATCATCTGAGCGCGCATGAACTATCACGCCAGGCGCTGGAACACGCGCGCAAGGCGTTCGAAGCCTCGCAAGTGGCTTTCGAAAAATCCGCGGCGGCGCTGAAGAACCAACCCAAGTAACCGCGCGCGCAAAAAAACGGCGGCCATTAAGGCCGCCGCGTCCTTCGTTCTACGTTTGACATCCTACGAACGCTCCCGGTAATCCTCAATCTATTGCGATTCTCCGAGCGGATTTAACGCCGCGCCCTACTTCGCGCCTCGGCAATGCCGTTCATGATCGCGCAGTTCGCCTTGAGAACCGAAAGTCTTACCACATTTGGAACACCAGTTTTGTTCGGTCATGCTGAAACTCCTATCGAGAATTTGTACGCCGATTTTGCGGCGACACTAAGGCTAGTGTCGCGGCCCGCGCGCGCACCGGCAATCGGTGAGAGTGTGTATGCGGGCGAAGCACAAATAGTAGTCGGACAAACGACCGAAACTCGCGCGCCCGCAACGTGATCGGGCAATCCCTGGTTTACAGCGTCAGGTAATAGTGCATCAAATCCAGCGGCGGCGGAGTCTGCCCCATCGCGCGCAGGAAGCCCGAAACTTGCCCTCGGTGATGCGTCGCGTGATTCACCAGGTGCAGAACCACCTGCCATGCTGGCTTCGCGCAGGTCCGGCCGTTCATATCTTGAAACGAAATTGGCCGCGCTACATCCTCGCCGCAAGAATCGTGCAGCCACTGCTTCCAGCGTTGATGCAAGGCGGGCCATTCCGTTTGCAGCAATGCCAGGTCGCGATCCTCCCGAGCGCCAAATGTTGCGCCCGGCTCAGCCATGGCGAGCGACAACCAAACGCGCTCCGCCGCATAAATGTGGACCAGCGTGCCCAGCACGGTTTTATCGGCCGTCTTGAAATCGCGAGTCAGCTCTTCTTGCGAGAGCGTCGCGGCAACATCCATCAAACGCTGGCTGGCCCAAGCGGTGTAGTCGAGTTGTAGCAGGAGAGTATCTGCGGAGACAGGCATCTTTGTGGATCATACGGTATCACTCGTGGTCTGGTTTGCAAATTAAAGAGAGATTCCTCACTGCGTTCGGGATGGCAGACGTTTTTTGTGCGGCGCGAATCCGGAGCGATCGAGCGTTTACAGGGAGAGGAAGCCCGGGACGAAAGCAAGAGGCGCGCTATTGCGGGACGTGGTATTTCACGTTCACGAAAACTTCTTGCTGCATTCCGTTGGCGGGGAAAGTCGTCTTCTCGATCAAATTCACGGCTTCCTGCGAGAGCGCCGGGATCGGAACCGGGCAGCGCCTCAGCTTCGATCACGTGTCCATCGGCATTGCTCAACGTGGCGTGCACGATCACCGGTTGCACGCGGCTGGGCTGGCCTTCCGCGGCGTTGTCCCCGCGCATCGGGAACCGGCGCGGGCCATTGATCACAAACGCAGGGCCATCGGCGAGCATCGAGCGCGTCGGTTCGAACATGGAGGCCATTAGGCCGACCGCGGGTTCCAGGCTATCAATGTGGATTTGCAGGATCGCTTCGTTACCTTCGGTGACGGTGATATCGCGCGCGATGGTACGGCCGGCGAAATGAATCGCGTCGGCGTAATTGTAATCAATATAAATTCCCGGCGCTTCGGACCAGGTGCGCAGCAGGCCGGTATCCGCGTCCATGCAATATTCGGTTTCAAACCACTGCCGCGGCGCGTTGGGATAAGGCGCCGCGGACGAAAGCAGCATGCACGTGAGTTCCTTGCCGTCGCGCGTCACTTCGGCGGTGCGAATCACGTCCGCGCCCAGGTTGAACGCGATCGGCGTGAAAATCGCGCTGCGCACCATTTGCACGCGCATGGGAATCGGGTCACGGGGATTCGTCGAATAGGCCACGCCGCCGCCGGGAGAAAGATGCGTTTGCGAGGAGCTGCCGATTTGCGCGGTCCAGCGCCAGCGCGGGCCGGAGGAAATCTCTTCCATCGAGCCGTCGCCTTCATACTGCGATTGGCCGGAGGACATGAACGACACTTTCATCTGAAAAGCCGGAGCGCCATTGTGCAGCGCCAGGCTATGCCGCGCGTGATCGAAGAGCGCGAGAGCGGCCGCGCGCTCGTCCTGCGAAGTGAGCAAGCGCGCAGACTGCGTCACCATTTCCATCGGCGAATCGGGGACGGGCGCTCCTGACGCGTTAGCCCCCGTCAAATTTGCGGCTTGGGTTTGACAATGGGCCGGGGGCGCGCCCGCGAGCAGAAGCGAGCACGCGCAGATGCTGCTCGCGGCGGCGCCGCACAAAACGGAAGAGAAACGCCGAGCACGAATTCCAGGGAATGGCCGCAGGGTCGTCATCGCCCCACCTCACGCCAACGCGAGCGAGCTAAGAAACCAGGCTCCGGAAATACTAGCGTTAATTGAGAAACTTTTGCAAGAAATCAGCGCCGCGTGGTCTTCTTGCGCTTACCGCGCGCGATTTTGCCGAGCGATTGCGTGTAGGCCTTGAGCGTCGAAGGCACCGTGGTGCTGTAAATGAACTGGCCGTTCCGGCGGCAGTTAATGAGGCCCGCGTCATGCAAGGTTTTTAGATGGTGCGAAACCGTGGCGGGCGTGACGCCTTGGAGCGAGGCAATGTCGCGGCAGTTCATTTGTTTGCGCGCCGCAATGGCCTCGAAAATCATCAGGCGAGTAGCGTCGGCGAGCGCTTTTGATACCTTTTCGATGTCCGCGCGGGTCATTCTAGTGCCCTCAGTGTAACGGACTTCGGGGCTGGGTGCCATCCCTGAAATGTCTTTGAATCAAGCTCCTGGGATCGTTTGCGACCAAACAGTTAGACACTCATCTAAGTATCGAAGCAAGGGAGCAGAGTGCACTGGTGGTTTTGTACCGGCGGGCTTCAGCGCGCCATCGGTGTTGCGAAACGGAACGATGGCGGTCTAAAGACCGCCTCTACAAAGGCTACGCGAGCTGCGGCGAGGCGTTTCAACCCGCGGAGTCAGACTCTCAAATTCGTTAGCCAATCCCAAATCAAATAGGGTGGAGGAATCACGATGACTTTGAATCGCTTGGAAGGCAAAGTGGCAGTGGTGACGGGCGGGAATAGCGGCATTGGCTTGGCCGCCGCGAAACGTTTGAAGGACGAAGGCGCGCGCGTCGCGATTTCGGGGCGCAGCAAGAAAACGCTCGATGAAGCACTGAAAATTCTCGGCAAGGACGCGCTCGCAGTGCAGGCCGACGTCGCCAAGCTCGGCGAAATTGACAAGCTCTTCGCTGCGGTCAGCGAGAAATTCGGCAAAATTGACGTTCTCTTCGTGAACGCCGGCGTGGCAAAATTTGTGCCGCTCAACGCCGTCACCGAAGAGCACTTCGACGAAATTTTCGACATTGACGCCAAAGGCGCCTATTTCACCATCCAGAAAGCGTTGCCTTATTTGAACGACGGCGCCTCAATCATCCTGAACACCAGCGTCGCCGGACAAAAAGGCCTCGCCAACGGCACGGTGTATTCAGCCACGAAAGCGGCACTGCGTTCTTTTGCGCGTTCGGTCGCGGCGGAATTGGTTGGACGCAATATCCGCGTCAACGCCGTCGCTCCCGGCCCGATTGTAACGCCGATCTTCGGGCGAACGGGACTCTCCCAGGAAGCGATTGACGACTTCACGAAGGAACTGATCTCGATGGTTCCGATGAAGCGCCTCGGAAAGCCGGAAGAGGTTGCGGGAGTGGTGGCATTCCTGGCATCGCCCGACGCGTCGTACATCACCGGCGTGGAAATCAACGTGGACGGCGGCATGGGCCAGATCTAAAGCGCGGTGCGTCCGCGCCGCGATGCGCGGTTGGTTTTTGTAGCGGTGGTCTCCAGACCGCCATCGGTCTTGCCGCAAGGCCGATGGCGCACTGAAGTGCGCCGCTACAAAACCCGTGCTTGCGACGTCTGAGAAAGATCGCCGCTACGGACGCCGCGCATCGCACGGTCCGCGCCTACTCCATCTTTTGGCTCAAATCTAGCGCCCGAGCGGAATGCGTCAGCGCGCCGATGGAAATGGCGTCCACTTCTGCTTCGGCATACAACTCCATATTCGTTTCCGTGATTCCGCCGCTGGCTTCGACCAGCGTTCCTTCCCACACTTTTTGTTTGCGCATCGCCACGATGATGTTGCGCACATCTTCCGGCATCAAATTATCGAGCATCACCAGGCAAGGGCAGGGGCGCAGCTTTTTCGCGGCGTCGGCGCCACCGCCCGCGCTCGGGTACGACGCTTCTTCCGCTTGCAATCGCTTGAACTCCCGCCCCGCCGCGATCGCGGATTCTTCGCTGCGCACTTCCACTTCAATGAACGCCGCGTTGCGCCGCCCGGCCCACGCCTTGGCGATGGCCAGCGGCACGGCTTGCTCTTCGCGGCGTGCCAGCAGCGCCAGGTGATTATTCTTGATCACGATGCCATCGCCGAGGCCGAGGCGATGCGTTCCGCCGCCGCCCCAATGGATCCCGCGTTTATCGAGCAGGCCCCAGGGAGTTTTGCGCGTGCCGAGAATGCGCGTAGCCGGACAACGGTGCCGCGCGCGCTCCTGCAGCCGCGCCGTGTTGGTGGCGATGCCGCACATACGTTGCAGCAGGTTCAGGCCGACGCGCTCTAGGCTCAGCACCTTGTTCTGGCCACCCTCGACGCGCGCCAGAATTTCGTCGGTTTCAAAAACGTCGCCGTCTTCCTTTTTCAGCGTCA
Organism: uncultured Acidobacteriota bacterium; assembly: GCA_963804625.1. Lineage (GTDB taxonomy): Bacteria > Acidobacteriota > Terriglobia > Acidiferrales > UBA7541 > Palsa-295. The sequence goes on from CAWDRJ010000009.1 coordinate 320,166, forward strand.
CTTTCAGGCCGTGCTTGCGCATCAGGTACGCGTATTCTTCCAGGCCCGCGGCGACGCCGGGTTCGCGCGCGACGACGTTCGCCGAGCCGGCACGTTCGCGAATGCCCAATGCGGTGACAGTCAAATCGCGCGGCTCCAGGTCCGTGGCAAGCAGAGTCTCCAGAATGCCGCGCACAACGCGCGCGTATGCCGGATTATCCAGCGTCAGTTCCGTGCCGCGAAATAAAGCGCGTTCCAGGCGCACTTGCCTCTCGACCGGTATCGTAAATTGCCGTGCTGTTCTCATCGTTTCGCTGTGCCGCTCTCCTCTGATGGATGGAATGGCGCCAACCTGCAAGCCATCGGCTTCCTTCTAGTATAAGTCGCGCGGAATTTCTTGCAATTGTTCGAATGTCCGCGAGAAGTCGCGGGAGGCAAATTCTCAGGTACGGCCAATCTGGCCTGTTCTCAAGAGCCACCAATTTTCAGCCGCCGGGCGTCTCGCGTTTATAATGGCCGCATGAACACTCAAAGCGAAAAAGCCGAATTGCTGCGCAGGCTGCATCATGGGCCGGAGATTTTAGTTTTGCCGAATGCGTGGGATTGTGCGAGCGCGCGCATTTTCGAGGAAGCCGGCTTTCCGGCGATCGCTACGTCCAGCGCGGGAGTTGCGTTTTCGCTGGGCTATCCCGATGAAGAGCGCATCTCGCAGGATGAAATGCTGGCAGTGGTGAAGCGCATCGCCAGTTGCGTGCGCGTGCCGGTGACGGCGGATCTGGAGAGCGGTTACCACGACGTCGCGAGCACCACCGCCGGGCTGATTGATTCGGGGGCCGTCGGTTTGAATCTTGAAGACAAGGAACACGGTGACGACACCAAGGCGCTCGCGGATATTAGCCGGCAAATTGAAAAGATCGCGACCGTGCGGCGCGTTTCGGACGGCATGGGCGTGAAAGTGGTGATCAATGCGCGCACCGACGTTTACCTCGCGCAAATTGGGGACCCGGCCACGCGCTTCGATCACGCCTGCGAGCGTTTGCGCGCGTATATTGACGCCGGCGCGGATTGCGCTTTCCTCCCGGGCCTCACCGACGAGCAAACTATCCGCCGCATCGTCGAAGCGCTGAAATGTCCCGTGAATATTCTGGCGATGGCCAATGCGCCGAGCGTCGCGCGGCTGGAAGATTTGGGCGTCGCCCGCGTAAGCGTCGGCTCCGGCATCATGCGCGCCACCATGGGCCTGACGCGCCGCATCGCCGAGGAACTGAAACGCGAAGGCACGTATTCCAGAATGCTCGACGATCAGATCTCGTACGCAGACGCGAACCGCTTGTTCGAAAATAAAACGGAGTCGTAGGGGCAGGGAAGTGTTTTTCGTAAAACGCGAAGCTCGCTACGTTGACCGCGGCTGCGAATGCCCGGATTCTGCAATCAGTTGATCTGCGGGGATTTTCACTCTCTCGCCATCACGCTCTACGTAGATGGGCAATCCGGCGCGGGCGTGGTCTTCGATCGCTTTCCTAACAGCCGCTCTTAACGCGATCAGACCGCGCTCCGAAAGGGGCAATGCCAGAACGTCTTGGTGGATCTTACTCATAATTTTGCGTAAATCCTTACGAGTTCATTGTACAGCATTTTGTCCGTGATCCGAAGGTCGTCGTGTTCGAAGGCTGCAATAACGCGCGGCGTTTCGAGTGTATTGTCATATAAAGTCCATGTATCCATCAGAGAACGATGGTGCACTAGAAAGTTCCGGATAGACCGTTCGAAGCGACGACTGACGTCTTCCACCGGCACATCGTGACCTCCCAATAAGACTCGTCCCTCGATTCGTAAAAGTGCGAGTACAGAGCTCGCCACCCACAGATAGAAACAATGTAGCTTGTACCCGCGTTTCTTGAGGCGGCGCAGCAAAGTTACGTAACTGCGTCCGGAAAGCGTCGTCTCGAAGCCGAAGCTTTCGCCGCGCGATACGTAGCGCTGGATTTCTGCAAGCATCAGGCGGCCGGCGCGGAAGGCCGCGGATGACGGCGAAAATGGCGACACGCCCTGGGCGATCAGATCGGCGCTGATGAAATTTTTGCAACCTGCATAGTTCGGCAAAAATTCCCGGGCAAAGGTAGTCTTGCCGGCGCCGTTCGGATCCGCAATGATGTAGACGTCGAGGCTCATTTTCTCTGAGTTGAGGATGCGACCAATCTTACAGCACCGCAGGCCGCGTTCGTCGAACGTTAACTCGTAATCTTGCGGCGGCTTTCGCCGGTTGATGCCAATTTCCCGTAACGCGATTTCCTCGGACATATACAGCCTCGGCAGTATTCGCAGTTTTCGCCGGTTTCGTTAGTGTGGACGTACGTGCTGCCCCGCGGCACGCAGGCCACGCGCTCTCTTGGTTATTCGTAGCGGTACAGCCGGCGCCACGCAGTCGCAGGAATTCTCTATCCGGCGTCCGGTTGTTTTCCCAGCCCTTTTTGTATTGGGCGAATTGTGCAAGCGAGCTGGTATTTCGCTCGCCGGCACGGCACGGAATGCACGCTAGTTCGAACAGGAGGAAATGCTCATGAAGAAGTCGATCGCTCTGATCGGAACGTCAGCGCTATTGCTGTTCTTGGGATTGGCCACTCCGCCTTCCTACGCCCAGGAGCAGCACGATGATCAAGGCAAGCCGGAATCGGCCCCGCCGAAGACTGCCAGCGACAAGCCGAAGACCGACAAGGAAAAACCGGCCAAGCCGCCGAAGGAACAGCCGAAGGCCGAGCAGCCCAAGACCGAAAAGCAATCGCAGCAGGCGGATAAACAGAACGAACAGCAGCAAAAGGATCAGGAAAAGGCGCAGAAAGAGCAGCAGAAAAATCAGAAGGAACAACAGAAGTCGGTAAAGAAGAGCGACGAGCAGCAAAAGCAATACGCGCAGCAGCAAAACCGCAACGAGGGCGCCCAGCAATCAAATGGCGGCGGACGCGGCCGCATCCCCGATGACCGCTTCAAGGCGCACTTCGGCCGCGAACATCACTTCCATGTCGGCCACCCGGAAGTCGTGGAAGGCCGTCCGCGATTTTCCTACGGCGGATACTCGTTCATCATCGTGCAAGCCTGGCCGGCGGATTGGGGCTACGACGACGACGTGTACATCATCGATGACGGCGGCGTCTATTATTTGTGCGACCTGGCGCATCCAGGAGTGCAGCTGGAACTCGACGTGGTGTTATAGACGCGGATAAACACGCCGCGACGCGCGAGATCATCTGGGAGTGCGGCGGCTTGCGCCGCCGCTTTCCTCAGCGAGGCTCGCCTCGCGTGCGTGGCGGAAATCTTCCAGGCTCTGTTCTAAAAATGTGCCGAAGATGAAACGGTCGCGGCTCGATCGTCACCATCTTTTGAGTCACAACAAAAATGCGCGCAGTGCGGATGCCATCGCCGCGAGTCCCCCGCAAGGCTGGAAGTTGACCCCTCCCAGCCGAGCAGTCCGCGGGCGAAGGCGATTCGCGCTGGCGCGCGTTTGCGTTTATGACAGCGTTGGCGCGCGAACCCAAGAGAGATCCCTGCCCGCGGCAGGCCTCACTTCGCTCCCTTCCTGCGTCAGGGCAGGCGGGATGACAACGTAACTTGAGCGCCGAGTGGTGCTACAAAAGCCGCCGCGACTTGCTACGACTGCTCGATCGCTTTGGCCGCAGCGTCAATCGCGTCGGCTACTTTTTGCACCTGCTCGGGCGTCAGCGCGCCTTGCGATGTCTTCAGCCTGAGCGCGTAACGGAAATTCTCGATAGCGCGCATGATCTGCGGCGCGCGTCCTCGTCCGAATTCCGCTCCGGCCTTGTCCATCCGCTCAAACACCGCGTCCACCGCCGCCTTATTCTCTTCAAGCTTCGCGCGGCCTTCGGCCGTGATCGTGTAGAGCTTCTTGTTGCCTTCGCTGGTGCTCACCGTCGCGTAGCCCATTTCCTCGAGCAGCGTCAGGGTCGGGTAAATCAAACCCGGGCTGGGGGAATAGGCTCCGTTCAGGCGATCTTCAATGGCTTTCATCAGCTCGTAGCCGTGGCGCGGCTTTTCGGCAATAAGCTGAAGGATCACGTAGCGCAATTCGCCGCTATCGAAAATGCGGTCGCCGAATCCGCGTCCCGCCCAGCCACCGAAATGGCGCCCGCCGCGGCGAAAACGCTCGCCAAATTCGGATTCGCGCCCGCGGAAGTAATGCGAGCCGCAGCGGTGACCGAATCGAAAGTGACGGGCATCCGTGACGCGCGGATTCGGGATCGTGAGGTTGATCTTCGAAATCGTTGTGTTTCATGTGTTCTCCAATACTACTACGATATGTCATATGATATATCACAAGAACGGGGTGTCAAGGGCATTTCTTACTCGCAAGTCTAATTCCTTTACCGAATCCTCAGTAGCTCTCGATGCTCGAGTATCGTTTGCGGCTACGCAGGGGCCACCGGCGTGGGCGGCGTTGGCGGCGGCGCTGGCCAGAGCAGCGCGGCGAGTTGCGCGTAGCGGGGCGCGAAGAAGTAGATCGAGTACGCGGGGAAAAACACCACGATGGGCACGGCAATCAGCGCCGCCACAAACATTAAAATCGCGAGTGCAATAATGCCCAGCACTACGGCGAGCGCAACAGTGTGCAGGTTCCAGGTCCATCCGGCAGCTTTTCCATAGAGCACGGCCACCAATCCTGCGCCGCCCAACGGAATCAGCAGAACCAATATCGCGATTCCGGTGACGATCGCGAAAGCGATGCTGGCGCCGATAGACAGCACGATTTTCATCCCCACGTAACCGACGTATCCGCCGGCGTCGTGCTTCAGCCAGAGCCACAACCTGCGCCAGCCTTCGAAAGCGTTGATACCTTCCAGAGCCATCTGCGGCACGACGAAATCTTTAGTCATCACCTGAATCACCACCGCCACCACCGCGAACACGAGCAACACGAGGAGCAACGCCAAGCCGCCCAAAACCAGGCGGAGCACATCTTCGCCGGGATGCACGAACCAGCCGAGCGCCCAGGCATAAGCGACGGGTCCGCCGATCAGGAGCAGGATCGCGGCCCAGCTCGCCACTATGAAAAGAATCCACCAAACGAAAAGATCAAACCCCGGACGCTTACGCCGCGTCCAGCCCGCACGAATGTGGCACTCCTTGGCGACGATCGAATCGAACAGAATGAATCGCATCACGCTGCTGACGTAAATCAGAAGCACCAGCAGCACCAACCCGGCCACGATCAGCACTGCGATTCCGCTTCCAAACAGAATCGGGTGACTCGTCCACGGCTCCGGCAAAAAGGCATTCGCGGTGTGCGGCACGTTCTGGGGATGGACAGGCCACGGAATTTTGCCGCCCGGTAGATTGACGTTGGCATTGCAGCTACCCGAAGACCCCATCTCGCCAGCCAGCAGGCCCACGATCGCCAGGCGCACCCACTGCCCAAAGCGGAAGCGTCGCAAGAGCTGGTCGCGAACATGCTCAAATGCGGGACCGATTGCGTCAATAGCGGAAACCGGCAAGCGTGCACCTCGATTTTGCGCGTCGGTGACGGGGGAAAAGTATCCTGAACGCGTTTAGCGGGCAACCCCGATCGGTGAGCGCAGTGCTTACACCGCCATCCGCTTCTGGCGCCGAAGCGAAAGCGCATCGAAACGATTTGACATATCCACTCGAATCGTATTAAAACGCATGGCTGCTTCACATTGACCCAGGCGCTGCCGTTCACTTTCGGGCGGCAGCGCCCTCTTGATCATCTCTGGAGAACTCATAATGATTTCGCGAGCCGCAATTCCAGCACGGTCAGTATCGCCAATTCGCACGCGGACCCCATCATTTTCGTCGTTCTCCCGGAGTGTTCGATTTCTCGCGTCGTTCTTTCTTTTCTTCTGCGTCGCCCGCGTGGCCGACGCGCAGACCAGCGCCGTCTCCGCAGCAATTTCAACAGATTCATCAAGCGTTTCCGGCGTGGTGACGGACCAAAACGGCGCAGCCCTTCCCGGTGTCGCGGTGACAATCAAGAGCGTTGATACAGCTGAATCGCGCACGACGGCAACCGACGGCGGGGGGCACTATCAGGAGTCCGGCCTCCCTGCGGGACGCTTCGAGATTCGCGCGGCGAAGCACGGGTTCGCCGATGAGACGCGCGCACGAATCAACCTGGCAGTTGGCCAGAGCGCCACAGTGGACATTAAGATGCAACCGAAGACCGCCGACGCCTGCTTGAGCGGCAAGGAGTTCGCCACCACCGACTGCACCCTGACGTGGCACGGGATCACGCTGTACGGTGCGTATGACGTCGGCGTCGGCTGGGTCAGCCACGGCTTGCCGGTAAACGGCTATAACTATGAAGGCGAATCTCTGGTGAACCGGAACGGCTTTCAATCTCGATTCCTCGTCGCGCCGAACAACTTGCAGCAGACGGGTTTTGGCGTCCGGGGCAAGGAAGAGTTTGCGCCCGGCTGGGCCGTTGTGTTCAACGCTTCCACTGGCATCAATCCGCAGTCCGGTCTGCTCGCCAACGCGCCGGCCACCAATACCGTCAATAACGGCCTTCCCAGGAGCAGCTATTCGATGGCCATTGACGGCGCGCGCGCGGGCCAACCCTTCAATGACGAATACTATGGCGGAATATCGTCCGACAAGTTCGGCACGCTGACCTTCGGTCGCCAGCGCTCTCTGGGCACCGACGCGATGCTGCTTTACGATCCGGCCGGCGGTAGCTATGCCTTTTCGTACATCGGATATAACGGCACGATGTCCGGCGGCGGCGACACGGACGACAGCCGTTGGGACGACGCCCTGAAGTATCGCCTTACCATCGGCCCGGTCCATTTCGGCGCGATGTATAAATTCGCCAACGGTTCTGGCGGCTGCTTCTCGGCTTCCGCAACCTGGACTGCCGCCGACTGCACCCCCGAAAGGCCGCACAACAACGCCTATGGATTCGATGTGGGCGGACACCACGGCAACTTCTTTGCCGACGCGGTCTTCCAACATTTCAACCAAGCGGTCAGCATATTGAACCCCTTGCTGGGGCCGCAAAGTCCGTCGGCGCCATATCAGTCCACGACGGACAGCATCAACACAAACCCCATCAACGGCGTCAATCTGATTGACCCGAACGGCACCCTATATGGCATCGTGACCGACAACAGCGCCATTATGTTCGCTGCCAAGTATATTTGGGACCCGTTCAAGTTTTTTGTCGGCTACGAATACATCTGGCAGAATAACCCGGCGCAACCGTTGGGCGTGGGTGCCACGGACCAAGGCGGCTATATCCTGAGCGGCGTCGAAGACAACAATCTTGATTCCGAGAAATTGGTGCAAATCTGGTGGGCGGGCGGGAAATACACGTACCGCGAGAAAACCGACATCACTTTGGCCTGGTATCAACAGCGGCAGAACGATTTCCGCATTCCGCCGACCTGCTCGCCCTCAGCCGGTTTCCGCAGTTCCTGCGCGGGCACCCTCAACGAGACGTCGCTCTATGCGGATCATCACTTCACCAAGCGCTTCGACGGTTTCGTGGGAGTTGCCTATTCCTACGTGACCGGCGGTCTGGCCATCGCCATTCCTCATGGCCCCGGCGTCCCGTATCTCCATCCCAGCAACGTTGCCCCGACGATCGGTGTTCGTTTCGCCTTCTGATCGTTTCCGCGGCGGGCTCAGTCGGAGGGTTCTCGAATGCGTTTGAAAATCATCCAAGCCTCTATTGCAGCTATTCTAGCGGCTCTGTTGGCCGCCAGCGTGGGGTTCGCGCGCCTTGCTCCCGCACCGGAACCCCGGCGAGATCTCACGGTCTCGGCAGCGATCAGTTTGAAAGACGTGCTGAACGAGGCCGCGCAACTCTATCGTGCCGAGCGGCCCAACACGGAAATCCATTTCAATCTGGGAGCCTCCGGCACGTTGCAGCGGCAGATCGAGCAGGGCGCTCCGGTGGACGTTTTCATTTCCGCGTCGGAAGACCAGATGAATTCGCTTGAATCGCAGGGGCTTTTGCTTTCCGGCACGCGAAGAGATCTGCTCAGGAATTCCATCGTGCTGATCGTTCCGAAGGGCAAGACCGGGATTACGAGTTTCCAGGATTTGGCGAAGCCGGGAGTGAAAGTGATCGCCATCGGAGAACCTCAGACTGTGCCGGCCGGAAAGTACGCGCAGGAAGTATTGACGCACTTTCACTTGTACGACCAATTGAAACCTAAATATGTGTTCGGGAAAGATGTGCGCCAGGTGTTGACGTACGTCATTACTGGAAACGCGGATGCCGGGATCGTGTATGCCACCGATGCGAAAAGTTCGGATGCGGTCAGCGTCGTCGCAACTGCGCCGGAGGACTCACATTCGCTGGTGATTTATCCCATCGCGATTTTGAAAAGTTCGAAGGAACCGGACGAGGCCAAACGTTTCCTGGAATTTCTCGCTGGAGCGAAGGCACAGGGGACATTCGAGAAATATGGATTCGAGCCGGAGGGAAAGTGAAGGACTTCCTTCCCGAATCGGAGTACCCTCACGGACTGTAATATCTTGCGGGCGGCATAGGCCGTTCAATGAAGTCCGAAATTCCTTAGCTTGACCATCTGCAATCCGCGGTTTCCGTGGCCGGTTCGCTGTCTGGCACCGCCGAATTTTCCGGCATGCTGTCGTCCCGCTTACGTCAGAAGGGCACCGCCGTCCACTACGATGGTTCGGCCCGTGCTGTATCCTTCCTGCATTAGGAACAGATAGGCGCGCGCAATCTCAGGGGCTTCGCCCACGCGGCCCACGAGCAAATGATTGCCCACGTTCTCGTACAGGGCTTCCCGCTCTTGCTCCGGCATGTTATTCCAAAGGTTCGTTCGCACGACGCCAGGACATACGGCGTTGACGCGAATCGGCGCCAGCTCGACCGCCAGGGCACGCGTCAAGGCCTCGATAGTTCCGCAGACGCTTGCGGCCACCGTCCATCCCTTGTGCGGGCGCCGCCCCGCGACTCCGGTGGTGAGCACGATCGAGCCGTCCTTGCGGATATGCGGGCTTGCGTACTTGACGGCAGCCAGGGCAGCCCAATAGCGCAACTCAAAAGCTTGCCGCGCTTTGGTAAGGTCCGTCGCTGCCAGCTCATTCAATTGCAGCGTGTCGCCGCAAGTGAAGACCAAGTGATCGAAATCACCGATCTTCTGAAAGAAATTTTGAATGTCACGCTCCTTCGAGAGATCCAGCGTGTGCCCTTCCGCTTTTCCGTCGAGCGTTGCGACCGCTTGTTTGACCCGGTCCGCGTTACTCGACGCGATAATGACCCGCGCGCCTTGCGCAACAGCCTGTTGCGCCACTGCTAACCCGATGCCGGACGACCCCCCGAGCACCAGAATTCGTTTCCCGGAAAGCTCGCCATCATTCTCAATCTGTTGCTTTTGTGTCATCGCGTTCTCCTTTTTCTGCGGCCTGCAAGCCTTGGGACACTCCAGTAGATGGCTGTCACCCGGCATACGGCTCATGCATAATGGTCATAGCTTGTATGCGTCTGGAGAAACTGCGGCAAGTCGATTTGAACCTCTTGATCATCTTTGCGGTGATCGCCGAGGAAAGAAGCGTCACCAAGGCGTCCGCCCGGCTATTGCTCAGTCAACCGGCGGTCAGTCGCGCCCTGCAGCGCGCGCGTTCCATGTTTCAGGACGAGCTGGTGATCCGCTCCTCTTCAGGTTTTGAACTTACCTTGCGCGGGCGCAAAATCCTCCAGGAACTTGAACAGCTCCTGCCCAAAATAGAAAGCCTGGTTGTGCCCAGCGTCTTCGATCCGAAAAGGGAGCGCAGCAGTTTCCGCATTTCTGGCCCCGACAACGTTTGCATGGCGCTGCTGCCGCACTTGTGCCGCCGCTATACCGACGAACTTTCTAAGGTGAACTTTGATTTCCTACCGTGGCAGGCTGATGCCGTGGATATGGTGGAGCGCGGAAAGCTTGACCTCATTCTCCACATTATTGACGACGGCTTGCTGCCCTCGCACCTAAGTTCGGAGAGACTTTACCGCGAGGACTGGATCTGTGCGGTCGGCCGCCACAGCAAGTTTGGCGATGGCCTGACACTGAAGCAGTACCTGGGTGCCGAACATCTTACTGTCACAACTCTTCCCAGCGTGCAGAACATCCCGGACAAGCAGCTTGCTGCGTTGGGTGCGAAGCGCCGCTCCTCTGTCCGCATGCCCTATTTTGGCGCGGCCCTTGGTTGCCTTCCTGGCACGGAACTGGTCCTCACACTGACCAATGGCATGCGGCAAATGGTCGAAAGAAATTCCACCTTGCGGATCGTGAAAGCGCCACCCGAGTTACGTCCATTTCATTTCTTGATGGTCTGGCACCCAAGGCTCACCACGGACGCGCGGCACACATGGCTTCGCCAGGCGATACGCCAGGTTTCTCCTCGTGAACGAAACTGACGCATCACGATGCGCCCTCATTGCTTGACTTCACCGTAGCTCTTCGCTAATCTCCGCGCCGTTCTGCCATTCGGTTCGGTTGCCGGGGCAGAAGAGCCCCTTCGCACCATCTAGCAACTCAAAATTCACGTGGTACACAACCGCAAGCTGCCGAAGAGGTCGGCATCTATGAAGAAAAAAGTCTGTGGAATTTCGCTCGTAGCTTTTTTGCTGTTGGGCACTGCCTCGCTCGCTGCCGCGCAGGAAAAATCCGGTGTAATGCCCCCGCCCAAAGTCCTCAGCGTGATTCGCGAAGTCGTGAAGCCCGGGAAGTCCGGCTCGCCGCATGAGAAGACCGAAAGCGCGTTTGTAGAGGCGATGACTGCGGCGCATTCGCCGAACCATTACATCGCGCTCGATTCGCTTTCCGGCATCAGCCGCACGCTTTTTTTCAGCGGTTACGACTCCTTCGCGCAGTGGGAAGAGCGGCAGATGGGTGATCTGAAGAACGCGTCACTCGCAGCTTCTTTGGATCGTGCCGCGCAAGCCGATGGAGAGTTGCTTTCCAGCTATGAGTCCGGCATGTATGTCCTGCGCGAAGATCAAAGCTACAACACCGCCGGGGGACTGGCGCACGTCCACTATTTTGAAATCACGGTATACCGGCTCAAGCCGGGACACGACGCCGATTGGGACGCTATCGTCAATTTGGTGAAGCCCGCGCTGGTGAAGGCAAACCCCGACGACAGTTGGGCCATGTATGCACGCGCGTACGGGGCAGGCGGCTTCGCCTATGTGGTGATGCGCACCATGAAGTCCGCTTCCGAAATTGATCATGCCTACGCCACCAATCCCAAGTTCATCGCCGCGATGGGCGAGGAAGGCATGAAAAAATTGAGTGAACTCTCGGCGGCCGCGATCGAAGGCAGCGAGACCAATCTGTTCATCATCAATCCGCGCGAGAGCTATGTCGGGCCGGAATTGATGAATGCCGATCCTGATTTCTGGAAGACGTCGTCGCAAGCGCTGCCGCCGGCAGGGCAGGGAACCGCCACGGACAAAGCCGCGCAATAAAGCGCATCAATCAGTAGTGTTTTAGCTGGAAGTGAGGGCACGGTGCGAAATAGAGCGCCGTGCCCTTTGCTCGTAAGCAAAGGCGAATTTCGCTCGAAACGTATTGTTCGCTGCACGGAGAGCGAAGTGTAAGGCCAAGATGGTTTTGTAGCGACGCACCTCAGTGCGCCATGCGGTTGACATTACTCCGCCACACGCCCAGCCACGGTCGCAACAAACCGCCGCAAACTGACGCGCCGCACCATCTGGGAGTGCGGCGGCTTGCCGCCGCTTGTTTCGACTCACGATGCGGCAAGATTACTGCGTCTGACGCTGCATTCCGCCCGGCGGGTTGGTGCGGTAGATGCGTGGTTGGCAGGTCGCCAGTTTGCTGCTGGGCCAGGCCGCGAGCGGCGAGGCCAGCCTCGCCTAGCCACAAGCGGGAGCAAGCTCCCGCACTCCCAGATTCAATCACGACGCCGCGCGATCGGCGCCACTCCGCTGCCGCCCAGCAACCGTCACAACCTAACCGGCAAAAAGTGATGCGCGGCACCATCTGCGAGTGCGGCGGCTTGCCGCCGCTTTTCTGGCGCGAAGCTTGCTTCGCGTGCATTAAACACAAATCCAAGAAAACGTCACGCCCGAATGCGTTCTGCCTCACGCCTCGATGTTACTGGGATGAATGGCTTGTAGCCCATCGAACCGCCCGAAGCCAGCGACGTTCAAGGCGAGAATGTCACTGACGCCGTGAACGTACATCGCCGCTGCCAAGCGCGCATCGTGCACCTGAACTCCCGAGACGCCATACTGCACCACAATCCTTCGCCATTCCCGATACACTGCCTCGCTGTCCGGAAGGAAACTCATGCCTGCTTCGATTGCCTTCACTTCGTATTCCGTTTCAGCGATTGATAAGCCCAGTCCGTTGCGCGCAATGGGCCGCGTCATCGCATTTCACAGTTCCGCGATATTTTGCTGGGTGTAGTAGAGAATCGTGCCATGCTCGGCGAGGCGCGCGAGGGCGGTGTCTACCAACTTGTGTTGAGGATCGGCGCCGCGGGTGACGCGCAGCAGAATGTTCGTATCGACCAGACACGAAACAATCGCCATTTAGTCGTGTTCCTGATAGATCCATTCGCGGGAGATTATTTCCGGTAACGGCGGAATCCGGTCCGACAGCTGGGCGAGAGAGTCCAGCCACGCTCGGACCTCGGCGGAAGTCCGCGGCGGCAGAAGCCGCGACGGCTGCGCGGCCACTTGCTGAGCCAGAATCTCCTGGATGTACGCTTCAATCGTGAGGCCCCGCACTTTGGCCCGCGCCGCGATTTCATCGGGGATGTTGACGATGACTTCCATGCAAATAATGTAGCTCAGATTCGCGGCGGCTTCCGGTGGACCAGCGACCATGCCTACGCTTGCAACCGCGTATCATTGCGGCACATTTACCAGTACTAAAGAGCTAAGGTGAAATTGAACCCCTCAGTACTCGGAATTCTCTATCATCCGCGATTCTCACTGCGTACAATTTTTCAGCATTTAATGCGCGAGTTTCGGGAATTTCCCAGGAGTAACACTGAAGATTTCGGCCAAGTATATTCTTGCAGCGGCTTTGGTGTTATTGATTTGCGTCATCGCCCCGGCGGCTTCGGCGGACTGCCAGCAGTTGGTAATCGGCGGGACGGACATTTCGGCGGTGTCTTCGACCGTCGCGGGATCGACAGTGGACGTCACGGTGCCGCTCGGTCTGTATGAATTGGGATTCGGCCTCGACCAGCTTTTCGACGCCGAGATCCCGACAATGTCGCTCGACTTCTTCTCCGGCGATATCACCATTCCCTACGAGATCGAGACTTTCAGCGGCGTTTTCGTGCAGGGCATATCGTTCTTGTCCGGGCCCAACGGCTACCCGCTCGCGCAAAACGATTTTACGTTTGCGTCGTCGCGGACGACTTATTCGGGATCTGTGCCGGAACCATCGAGCATCGCTCTCCTCTCCGCGGGATTGGCTGGCTTGATGGTTCTTTCGCGCAAGAAACTTTCGTTCTCATAGGTTTGCGCCTCCCTTCGTAGCGTTCCTGTGCATCGCTGCACGCGCACCGTTGCTTCGCTCGTAACGGCTACTACGCCTGCTGGGCAATTAGCGCAAAAATGAAGCGCGTGTCATCCCGAGCGCAGCGAGGGATGTGCTTTTCGCGTCGCGTCCGAGGAAAAAGCAGATTCCTCGGGCGCAAGTCGCTCTCGGAATGACATTCCTTGCTGTTGCTGCATTAAGAAGCCCTGAATTCCCGCCACTCGCACAAACGGATCACTGCACCTTTACTGTCGCTTCGGTCGTTTCCACCGGAATCGACTGCTGCCGCGAATCCTGCGCCTCCACTTCTACTATCTGAATTTTCGACTCCCCCGCAGCGATGCCGCGCACCACGAGGCCGAGGATGGTTCCACTTCCGTTCACTCCCACCTCGGCGGACTGGCCTACCTCATCGTGCGGACTGCTCGCGGCGCCCGTCGCGCCGCCCGTCGCTCCGGTTCGGGCGTGCCGGCGCGTGCACGAAATCATTACTTCGCCCTTCTGCGCATTGATGCTTTGTACGATTGCGACGGCTTCCGTACCGCCCGAAAGAAATCCGCCATCCTGCACATCCTGGATTTGAATCACCGCCGGATCGTATTTCACCAGCAACGGCAGCGAAAAGAGATCGTGTACGCCGGAGATCGCCAGGCCCACGGCGGTCGAATCTCCCGGCTTCAGCACGATATTTTCGGGATTGAAATGGAGTGGCGCCGCGGGGCCTGCGCTCCCCGCGGCTGGTGGCGTTGAAGCGGACGCAGGAATCAGGGCGGGCTGATTGAGCGGGAGCATCGAGGAGGGAACAGCCCGATAGGTGGAGGACGTGCCCGCTGCGGAGGACGAGGCCAGCAAGGCGGAAGGCGTTCCCGCGGAAGCGGGAACGGAGGACGTCACAGCGAACGGCGTGCCGGGAATCGCGCTGCCATTATCGCTCGACGGACCGTCGTCGACACCTTCACGAAACACGCGCACGTTCGAATCCGAGCCCGAAGCGAGCCGCCGCAAATTTTCTTTGGTTATCCCGGGATAGCGCAAAATGTGCGGCGTCAAAATGATCAGCACTTCGTCGTCGGCCACTTCTTTATCGGTCTGCGAGAATAAATATTTGAAGCCCGGAACGCTGGCGGGGCCGGGAATTCCGTTCAAGTTATTGGTGGTAGTGCGCTCGATCAACCCGCCCAGAATATTCACTTCGCCATTCTGCAAGCGCACTTCGTGCTCGATCTTGCGCTGGCTAATGACCGGCTCCGAAACCCCGCCGATATTCTGGTAATTCGCGACGGACGAGACTTCCACGGTGAGTTTCATGCTCACGCTGCCATCGGGATGCACGCGCGGCTGCGCTTCGATATTCACGCCCACGTCAATGTATTGGAACTGGGTGTTGACCAGCGAGGCGACCGTGCTCCCAGCACTTACACCTGTAGCGGCCTGGGTGCTTCCCGTCGCCACCGGAACGCGTTCGCCGATTTTCAGCACCGCTTTTTCGCCGTCGGTGACGCGGATCTCGGGGTCCTGAATGATTTTGGTGTCGCTATCGGTGAGCACGGCTTCGGCCGCGGCCCCGGGCAAAGTGAGGCTGTAATCCGCAGTCGAAAGACGTTTCAGATTATTCAGCGTGATCGAAAGCGGGTTGGTATCCGTAGTAGACGAACTCGAACTGCTGGTGCAATCCGTATTCGCCGATTGCACCGAGCAGCGCGGATTGAATACCAGCGAAACATTTTGCGATGGCAGAATCCCCAGTTGCCGCAGACGATCGCGGTCCGCCGAAAGCACCTGCACGTGCAGCAACACTTCGGGCTTGGCCTTGTCCATGTCCGCGATCACTTTTGCCGCCAGATCCAGCTTGTCCGGCGTATCGCGCACGATGATGGCGTTCTGCGCGTTCACCTGCTGGATGCGATGCAGGTCAAGCAGCTGGCGCAGGCCGTTCACGATTTCCGTTAGGTCTTGCGGCGTCAGAGAATTCGCCACATAAAACGTCGCCACCTGCTCGTCTTCAATGTCCTTGCGCTTCTGCGGATTGTCCGGCGCGATTTCGATCACCGTGCGGGTGAGCGGCTTCCAGAACGCTTTGCTCTCGAAAGACACCGCGTCGAGCGCCTGTTCGAGCGTCACTCCGGGCAGCTCGGCGGTGATGCGCCGCGAAACGTAATCAGGATCGAAAATCACGCAAAGGCCGGCGAGCTTCGCTATCGTTTCGAAGATGACCCGCGAGTCGTTGGTCATTTTCAGATTAATGGGCTCGTGCGAAAGCGGCTCGAGCTGCGGAGGTCCGGACATCAGTTCCTTTTCGTCCGCATTGAAATCGTCAGGCGTGGGAGCGGCTTTTGTGCCGTTTGCGATCGCCAGCAAATCGGCGGTTTTCTTCATTTGCTGTTCGGCGGCCACGTTCGAGGGATCGATTCCGTGAGCTTTCTCGAATTCGGACATGGCCAGCTGCAGATCGCCCTCTTGCAATGCCTTTTGACCCTGTTCCATGTGGAAGGCTGCGGCCGTGTAGCGCATACGCACGACGCGGAGTTTGTATTCCGCGTCCGTGGGATTCGCTCGCTCGGCGGATTCGTAATGAAGCAGCGCGGTGTCGTAATCCTGAATGGCTTCGGCTTTGCGCCCGGCGTCGAATTCGGAAGTATTTTTGTGGCAACCAACTAGAAACGCCGCCGCGAACAGCAACAGCGCGTATCGCGTGTAATTTCCCGAGCGAGAGTTACACATTCATTCTCTCCGTCCAGGGCTGGTGAGGACGCATCGCACGGGAAGTTTTCCTCCGCGCTTCTAGACGAGGCCGCGCGCGCGGGGGTTAGCGCCGGACTTTGTAAACATTGTTAAATCTTTCAAGTAAAGCAACATGCAGAACGGGAGAAGCAGGGAACTCGAGAAGGGAAAAACCGGCGAACAAGCAGAAAGCACGTTTGCCGTCTCGTTCAAGTTTTACGAAAGACTTAACTTCGCCCGAGTTTACGAGTGAGGAAAATGTTTCCAGATGTACGCGGCGTGCGTCACAACTGCGGGAGCACAGCCAGGAGGGGCTGTGCCACGCTTTTGTCCGCGGCGACCCTCAAACCGCTTATCGCTGCGCCGCGTTCAGCCTCGGCGAAATGACGGAAAAGGCGCCGCGAGCGTTCTCAGTTTGAATACCAGCATCCGTGTATTGCCCTGAGAATTCGGTCCTTGCTAGCGTTTAGTCAGCCGTTATTCGCTCCGAGTGTACCCAGCCGTCGCGGCGCGATTGATCTCTCGGTCCTTAAGTAGTTTGGGGTAGTTCTCGGGTGACTTCTGGGGCCATGCCAAAACGGGTTCTGATTGCGGACGATAGTTACGATATGCGCCAATTGCTTTGCCGGGTTTTCGAAGCCGAGGAAGGCTTCGAAATGTGCTCCGAAGCGGTGGACGGCGCCGATGCCGTAGCCAAAGCGCGGCAGTGTCGCCCCGACCTGATCATTCTGGATCTCTCCATGCCGATGATGAACGGGCTAGTGGCCGCCCGCATCATTCATCGCGAAATGCCCGACGTTCCCATCATCCTCTACACCCTGTACGCCCAGGCCATTCAGCAGGCCGAGGCTACCGCCGCCGGAATCCGCCGCGTCGTGCCCAAGACCGAAATCATGGCCCTGGTCCGCCACGCCCACGACGTCGTTCACCCCGCTTGACCTGCCGTCGAGCCGCACTCTCATTCGTTGACTCGCGAACCTCTCCGCGGTACTTTCAAGCCGATCCTTCGCGGCCATGCCTTATTTAGCGACGATTACAGGAGGGCACGATGGAAAAATACATCCTGATGGTGAGCTACTGGATGGGCATCATTTGCGCCGTGCTGGCGATCGTGACGCGCGTCGCCAGCTCTCTGGGATTCGAGATGGTAACGCTGAACACCCGCGGCCACCCGATTGACTATCACAGCCTGCTGGACGCCGCACTCCTTTTCCTTTTCGTCGCCATGGCTTCCGCCGGCTACGCCTCCTTCAAATCGCGCCAGCACTAGCCGCAGTACCTAGCGACGGCATTAACGTCCGGCCCGCTCGGCGCCGCCCGAAGCATCCGTCACGCCGCATCGTTCCCGCCGAGCCCTCTGGCTCCAACTTAAACCGCGACCTGTACATCGGACCAGTATCTTTTACTCCGAAATTTTTCTACCTTAATGGTGCGCGTTCGCGGCGCTCCCGGCGCCGTGCAGCGCGCGCACACTGCGCGGACGTCCAGCCGTCCGTGGAAAAAGCTTGGGGGTTCACATGCCGGATCTGAATGCACTCGGAGAATTCAAGGAAGGAATCGAACTGCTCAAAGGTGGCTATCACAAGACCGCTCTGCCGCACCTCCGCCGCTCCGTGGAGATGGAAAGCAGCAACCCCTACTACCTCTCGTTTCTGGGCGTGGCAATCTCGCGCTCGGAAAGGAGATGGGCCGAAGCCGTAAAACTGTGCGAAACCGCGCTGCAGCTCAAGCGCAAAGAAATGCAGATGTACCTGAATCTTGCGGAAGTCTACGCCGCGGCAGGCCGCCGCGAGAGCGCCATCTTCACCCTCGATCGCGCCGTAGAAAATTTCGGACCCAACGCGCGCCTGCTGAAAGCCCGCAGCCGCGTCGAAAAGCGCCGCTCGCCGATCCTGCCGTTTCTGCAACGCACCAACCCGCTGAATCGCGAGCTAGGAAAGCTGCGCCACCGCGCCTCAAAATATTTAACCAGGGAATAAACCGCGCAGCAGCCTCTGGGAGTGCGGCGGCTTGCCGCCGCTTTTCCGGCGCGAAGCTTGCTTCGCGTGCACTGATCACAAGTTCGCGAAAATCTCAGCGAACGTAACGCGCTACAACGGACGCGGCCGGTTTTGTACCGGCGCACTTCAGTGCGCCATTTTTACACCGGCAAGTTCAAATTGCGGTGCAAATTCGATCCGCAGCGCAGTCCAATATGGAGTGCGGCTCGCCGCCGCTTTTACGGTGTAGAACGCGCCGCAATTAAGGCAGGCGAGGCAAGCCTCGCCGAAGAGAAAGCGGGAGCAAGCTCCCGCACTCCCAGATTACAGCACGACACGGCGCGAGCTGTGCCATTCCGCCCGCAGCCTTGCAACCACTTCACCCAAACCAGCAAAAGGCAGCGCGCAGCACCATCTGGGAGTGCGGCGGCTTGCCGCCGCTTTTCCGGCGCGAAGCTTGCTTCGCGTGCAGTGATCGCACATCCAACCCTAACCAGGACATGCGACCGGGATCCGACCGCCGCCACAAAATCCCCGGTCCCCGGCGTCACGCTACTCCTTCGTCTTCAGCTTCAAGCGATGCTTGTTCTCTTCGAGAAACGCGCGCAGGTGGTCCGCCGTATCCAGCAAACGCACCCACTGCTCGTAATAAAGTGTCACGGGAAACCGCCCCAGCCCGTATACGCTGACTCCGCCCTTCTCCCCCACGCGAAATTCCAGCGACCCGCTGCGTTTCGAGCCTCCCGCCTGCTTTTCCAGTTCCGCAATCCGCGCCAGCAATTCTTCCTTGGTTGGTTCGGTCATAATATCCTCTCGATAAAAAAGTAAGCGCGAGCCGCCCTGCCGCGTTGCGCGCAGGTGTAACGCAACATTATACGCAAACGTCCCATAACCTAGGAGCAACCAATGTGCACACGCCCAGCTGTGCTGTTTGCTTTCGTCTTCGTCCTCTCCGGAGCTTTCGCCGTGTCTTCGCGCGCCCAGACCCAGTCGCAGGCCAGTGCCGCGGCGCCCGTTCCGGCACAGATCTTATCCGCCAAGAATGTCTTTATCAGCAACGGCGGCGGCGCAAGCGATCCCTACACCGGCCGCTACGGCGATTTTTCGGGCGGACCCGATCGCGCCTACAACGAATTGTACGCAGCGCTGAAAACTTTCCCGAAGTACACGCTGGTATCCGCGCCGTCCGACGCCGACCTGGTCTTTGATATCAGCTTCTCGGAGTTTCCGGTGCAGCAGGAAGCGAGCAAAGGCAGCACCACGGTGGCCGACGCCAAATTCCGTCTGGTGGTTCTCGACCCCAAGACGCATGTGACGCTGTGGACCATCACCGAATACGCAGGCGGCGCGATCCTGGAAGGCAATCGCGAAAAGAATTACGTTCAAGCCATGGGCCGCGTCGTCGCCGACCTGCAAGCGCTGACGTCCTCGACGCCGCCTGGAGCCGCTGCCGCTCCAGTCACAAATTAGCTATCCGCACGGTCTTCAAGCAATCGACTGTTGCATTGCGCGATACGGAACGAATGATGAAACGCCGGTTGACCACCGTCGCCAAGCCAGCAAGAATACCCTTGCCGCGATTGATTCAGTCGTTTTGCTCCGGCTAGACGTCATTTCAGAGTCCGAGGAACCTGGGCCCTGGGATTTCCAATATGAGTGCTGCAAGCGGAGGAAACACCATGCGACTCTCTCTACGGACTGCCTTCACGGTGCTGTGTCTTTCCGCGGGAATTCTGATTCTATCATCTTCTGTGAAGGCCCAAGAACCGGCGCCAGCACCTGCGCCGACCGCAGCGCCCGCGCCCAGCGCGGCTCCAGCTCTCACAGTCGTGCCGGTAGCTGCCGCCGCTCCCGCGACGCCCCCGGCGGCTCCTCCCAGTGACCGCGTGGTCTTGAAAGAGGGAACGGAGGTGCCGCTGGCATTTTCCGCGGATCTGAATTCAAAAACGGCCGTGGATGACGACACCGTGAACATGACCCTCGCGGACGACCTGAAAGTTGGCGACGTAGTCGTCGTCAGAAAAGGCGCGCCCGCAGTCGCTACCGTCACGAATGCGCACAAGGCCGGCATGATGGGCAAACCCGGTGAGTTGAGCATTCGTCTCGAATATGTGAAATCAGATGACCAGCGCTTGCGGCTGCGCGGCAACAAAGGCAAAGAAGGAGAAGGCAAGGTCGGCGCCACCGTCGCGCTGACGGTGCTCTTCGGCCCCATCGGCCTGATCAAGCACGGCAAGAACGTGGATATTCCGGAAGGTACGCCGCTAACCGCATACGTCGACCAGGACTACACGCTCGCGCCCGCAAAATAGCGTCAGCGGTCGTCGCCTTCATCCGGGCGCGTCATTTCTTCAAAGATCTAAGACAGAGAACACAGGGAAAAGCAAAAGAGGGCACGGAGAACACCACGTGGCGCAGAATTCTCCGTGCCCTCCAAGTTGTCCTCTGTGGACTCTGTGTTAAAGCCGGTGCAGTTGCACTTGCCTTAGCGCGATCACTCCTCGAAGCTGCCGGTCACTCCCTGAAACCCGTGCCGCGCCTGTTTGAAGAGCCACTTCATCACGCGTCCGACGTCATAGCAGTACGCCACGTTGTAGCCGAGCGTCGAAAAGCAGTTCGGCTCGCAGCCGTGCTTCATTTCGCCGAGCTGCTTCACGTCGAATTTCTGGTGCTCGACGGTGCCCCAATCGTACCCGGCGTTGTACATCGGGAAACACGGCGCCAGCGTCCCGTCCGTGCGAATGATCAGCCAATTCTGCCCGGCCCGGCAGCCCCAATGCTCGCCCACGCCGCGCATGAACCCTTTCATCTTCTGCAAACGCGCCACCGAATCCACCATCTTCCAGCCCTGGCGCTGCTTGTCTATCAGCCAGTCCAGCAAATCATCCACAATCGGAAATTCCTCGGGACGGATGTACGTGTCGTTCTGATGGAAATGCTGAAAATGGTTCTGCTCCATCATCGGCGCTTCGTTGATGTGAAACGTAATCGAGATCCCGTTTTCGTGCGCGATCTTGGCCAGTTCCTTCACGTCTTCGATGTTGTTCCGGCAAATATTGGTATTGAAGAACATCGTGTATCCGTAGCGGTATTGCCGCCGCACCAGATAATCAAAATACGAACGGACGTGCTCGAGCGCTTTCGGCAACCCGGGCTTTTCCTTGATCGTATCGACCGCGAAATTGATGGTCGCGATGCCCGCATCCGCGAGCCGGTCCGTCACTTCCGGCCGCAGCAAGCGCGCGTTGGTCGCCAGATACACCCAGAAATCCTTTTTCGCCGCGTAGTAAATCACCTTGTGCACGAAATCCGGCCGCAGGAGCGGTTCGCCGCCGGTCGGCGCAAGCACCCGGCACGGACTCTCGTGCAGCCAGTCAATCGCGCGCCGCGCGACGTCTTCCGTCATGCCCTTCACGCGATTGTCGTAAGACCAGCAGTAGTGGCAATCCAGGTTGCATTTCCACTCGGTGAAGAGATACGCGATGATCGGCTGAAAATCCCCTGGCGTCAGCCGCGATTTGAAATACGGAAACAGCCAGCCGGTCATATTCTGGAAAATGCGCGAGGCGGGCCACTCGCGCTTACCGGTTTGCAGCACGTGATCGTGCGCGGCAATGTCCGCTTCATCCAATTCATGAATCAATTCGGGATGCTGCGGAAATACGGGTTGCGGCAAAGTCTTCAACCCATCGGATGATTGCAATTTTTGTCGGTGCGGCTGCGTTTGCTGCAGCAGGCTGTGCAATGGCACGTCCAGGCGAAACGGCTGAACGGGAAGAGTAGGCAGCAACTGCTTGAGTTCTGACACAATGCTCTCCTTTGGCGCGACACCACCCGCGCAATTTTCGGTGCTCGGATTTTTTTAAGCAGGCGTCTCGGGACCCGATCGTGCAGACGATCAAAAATGGCGAATTAAAAAATCCGCGAGCCGCCGTCCTCCGTCCCTCCGGTGGCGAAGGCTGTGGGCTGGGCTAGATGGTCTGCGCGAGTACGATTTGTCGTGCATTACGCCATTTGATGCAGTACTTCCCGGAAAGTGTATACAGTATTTACCTGAGGAAAAGTTTTGCCACTTTATGCCACCTTTGCACGGCGCATTGCGGTGCGCAAGCGCTCATCTTCGGACAACCGCGACCAGAGATTTCAGCTGCCTGAGGGAGCCGTTTTCGGGCTAGGCCGGTATCCTGCGCAGCGGATTACCGGCAGCCGCGGATACCTAGCGTATGAGGGGTCAGTAGCCGCCAGCTCACACAAATAAAATACCGAGCCGCGATCCGATTCGATCGTGCGGCCGTGCACGCAGTCGAAGCACAGCCCTACGATCGTCCGCTGCTCACTCGGATTATTCTGATTCGCCACGCCAAAAGAATAGCATCGACAATCGCGATCAGCAGCCCACGCGCACCGGCCTTTGTAGCGGCGCACTTCAGTGCGCCATCGGTGTTGCGGCGCGGGTCAAGGACGGACCGAAGTGCGCCGCTATAAATGCTTGGGATTGTGCGAGTGGAGAATTGGGCTAGGCGATGGCGATCGCACTCAACGCGAAGGTCGGCACGATTCGCTTTCCGTGGATTTTCCGCGGATTTCCACTGCTACGCGGTCAGCTTGTACCACTCCACCTTGTCCGACGGCAGAAAGCATACGTCCACGTCCACGCCGGAATAATCACAGGCGCCCAGAAAATGCGCGAGTTTGCCGCCCTGGATCCAGAAGCCACACTGGTTGCGGCTCAGAATCGTCGAACTCATCGGAGCCTGATCAAACAATTTGAAAACCGCGCGGGTGTAAGCCTTCATGGGGTGAGGCAGTCTCGTTGCTCGTTTCGAAGCCATATACGGGGCCGTTGGATTGAAGGAATCTATACGAATTCTGAAAAAAAGCGAGCGAAATCTTGCCCGGAGCCCTTCACAAGCCAGCCGTCGCTTTTGTAGCGGCGCACTTCAGTGCGCCATCGAAGCCACGCCACTCCCGTGAATTGTCGCAACCACCCACCGGCGCAAAACAATGTGGAGTGGGCGGCTCGCCGCCGCTTTTTCTGGCCCGGCGCTCGCTTCGCGTGCAGTGAACGCACGTCCGAGAAAATGCCAAGCGATGCAAGCCCGCCGCTCTGCGCACACCCCAGCCAAGAGAAGGGAGGCGCGCCCACGCACTCCCAACGATCGATCTCTCTGCGTCGCGGCTCCCTCGGCGGCTGCGCGACCCCGTAGCCCTTGCAGGCGCAGCCTCAACGCGAGAGAATGCCCTCCGTTGGGCGTTGCGTTTTCTTGGCTGGCTGGTTCGTTCTAAGACAGGGGAGGATGACCGTGGCCGAAAATCAAATGCCGGAGCAGAAAAGCGTGCTGGTGATTCGCGCGCCGTTGTCCGAGGATGGCTGGGCCTCGATTTATTTTTCCAGCAACGACGGCAGGCAGATGAGCGAGCGCGAATGGTGGCACCTGAAACAAGTCGTCGAGCTCGCCAGCCGAGCCTTCGCCGAGCCTGAACAACAACCCAAGACGCAATCCGCCGCCGCTGGCGGCTAATTTGTCGGGATAGCCGCGGGACGCAGGACGTGCCAGAACCTTGGGCGCTGCGAAAGCCACGATCCGAATGTCGCGGCGCTGCGGCGAAATTCGTCCATCCGTACATCCAATGCGCGCGGCGACGCGTACTTTAATATTGGCACCGCGAACGAAGCACCACGCTGCGCGTCTTAGGGACACCGTTTCGCTTTACCGTGCGGCGCGCAGATTCACGCCCCGCAGGCAATATCCGCGCGCGACGACTTAATCCGGCCGGCGCCGCTTCGCGCGGCCGGTGACTCTCTCCATGCGAACATTTTCTCCCCGTGAACGTCCCGAGTCCTGGAGCGCGCAAAAAGCCTCCGCCGCGCACAAATGGGTGCGGCCATTCCTGGCACTGGACTGGTGCATGGGATGGTCCGCTTACTACCTGAGCAACTGGAAATTTCTGGAAGTGCTCGAGTACATGAGCAGCTTGAGCATCCTGGTCGCCGTGATTTTTTATTTCTCGGAATCGGGCGACCGCACAAAGCAAAAACATTACCAGGCCTGGCAGGTCATCAATACCGCGCAGGGCAAAGGCGGCAGCGGCGGGCGCCTCGAAGCGTTGCAGGAACTGAATTCCGATCGCGTGCCGCTCGTGGGAGTGGATGTTTCCGGCGCTTTCCTGATGGGCATCGAGCTCAAGGGTAGCAAACTGGTCCGCGCAAATTTCAGCGGAGCGGACGTCCGCAATAGCGATCTCAGCGGCGTGGATTTTTCCGACGCCAACCTGCAATCCGCGAATTTCCGTTACAGCAAGTTCCGCAAGACATCCTTCGAGCGCGCCCAACTCGATGACGCCGACCTAGTCGGTGCGGATCTTACCGGCGCCGACCTTTCCGGCGCAAGCCTGACCAATGTCGACCTGCGCAATACCAACCTCACTGGCATTCAGTGGCGCAACATCGCCAGCATCAAAGGTGCCAACATCCACATCGCGCAAAACGCCCCTGAAGGCTTCGCAACCTGGGCGCTACAAAACGGCGCGATAGACGCCGCATCCGAACCCGAATCGAAGTCCCAATGACCGCGCATTTTTGGCTGATTTTCGCACAACCTGGTTGCGAAACCGCGGGTATCGAGAGCCATTCAACAGCAGGGAACTGCGATTCAAGTAGAATGTGTGGCCACAGGAGAGCCCAAAGTGGCACACGCCGATCACTTGCCGGGAATCGTTCGCCCCGACCGTTTGCTTTTCGCTGCCGATATCGCCGGCACGCTCGTCTTCGCGGTGGAAGGCGCGATGGCGGCGGTCAACGGCAACCTCGACCTCATCGGCATCATGACGCTGGCGTTCTGCACCGCGCTAGGCGGAGGCATCGTCCGCGATACGCTTCTCGGCGCGCTCCCGCCGGCGTCGCTGCGCGATTGGCGTTATCCCACGATCGTTCTTTCGGCCGCCGTGCTGGTGTTTTTCTTGCACAACGAAGTACGCGCGATTCCAGTGCTCTACATTCAGGTTCTGGACGCGGCGGGTTTGGCAATCTTCGCCATCGCCGGCACAGAAAAAGCCCTGCTGCACAAAATGAATCCGCTGGTGGCAGTGCTCCTAGGGACAATCACCGGCGTGGGCGGCGGCACCATCCGCGACGTCCTCCTGAACCAGGTCCCCACAGTCCTGCGCTTCGAAGTCTACGCCTCCGCGGCGCTATTAGGCTCCATCTGCATGATCGTCCTGACAAAAGTGCGCGTACCGCCAACCTGGGCAGCCACCGCCGGCGGCGTAGTCTGCTTCACCCTAAGAGTAGTAAGCCTTCTCCGTCACTGGAACCTGCCCAGAGCGCTCGGCCAGTAGCGTGCAAACGTGTCGCCACCTTCGCCCTGCGCGGCTCGCAGCGCTTCTTGCCCCGATGGCATCGCCATGGCCCGCCGGCCCGGCACTCATCGCCTTTGCCTTTGCAGCGGCGCACTTCCGTGCGCCATTTGCAGCCCGGCAAACAAGGACCGCGCCGCGGCACCGCGATTTTCATCGGAAATTCACGAGAAACTCTTTCGCGTTCGATGTTATAAGGGCTCGGGCGGCCCATCCATGCCAAGGCGGCAAGACCGATTTCGTAAATCGCTCTGGACAATCGTTTTTAATCTTGCGCTAGCCGCAACTCTCATATTCGCCGGCGCCACCACCGCGCTGGCGCAAACCGCCGAAACTCTCTCGCAAGTGACGAAAGTCTTCGTGCAATCATTCGGCTCCGACGATACCGCAAACAAACTCCGCGAAGCGATGGTCAAGCAGCTCCGCAAGAAAGCGAAGCTCGAGGTCGTCGCGGCGCCAAATGATGCCGACGCGATCATCAAGGGTTCCGCGAGCATCTGGGTAATCGGCTACGTTTCCGCCGATGCGCGCTCCTCTGCCAATTCGCGCCAGCCGGTCCTCCGCGGATTCCTCTCCGTGGAAGTCGTCGGCAAGGCCGGCCAGCCGTTGTGGTCGTACCTGGCAACTCCCAGTAAATTCAGGGTGGGATCTATCACCGACGACCTCGCCGACCAAACGGCGGCGAAATTAGTTGCAGCGCTCGGTCAGCGCGAAAAATTCCAGGTCTCGCCGGTCGGCGCGCCTTCATCGCGAATAACCATCAGTGCTGCCGGCGCAACATTTCCGGCGCCGCTTTACCAAAAATGGTTCGAGTCGTTCCAGGAACGCTATCCGCGGCCCCCCGTTACATATAACGCGGTCGGGTCGGAAGCCGGCCTGCAACTCCTGAAGCAGCACAAAGTGGATTTTGCAGCTTCCGACGTGCCGCTTTCCGAGCAGCAGGAATCGGAATCGAAAGCCGCACTCCTGCAATTTGCCACAGTGGCCGGCGCTGTCGTTCCCATTTACAACCTTCATGGCGTTGACCGGACTATTAACTTCACTCCGGAGGTCCTCGCGGACATTTACCTCGGCAAGATCAAGAGCTGGAACGATCCCGGAATTCAGCAGTCGAACAAGAATGCCCGGCTGCCGGACGGGAGCATTGCCGTCGTTCATCGCTCGGACGGAAGCGGCAGCACCTTTCTGTGGAGTGGCTATCTATCCAAAATGAGTACGGAGTGGAAGTCGGCGGTTGGCGAGGGCATGACGGTCAACTGGCCCGTCGGCGTTGGCGCCGAAGGGAATGAAGCAGTCGCCGAGATGGTTCAAAAGACGCCGAACTCCATCGGTTACGTGGAATTGGTCTATGCGCTGCAGCACCAGCTCAATTTCGGAGCCGTCCGCAACGCCGCGGGTGAATTCGTGCTCGCCGATCTTGCGAGTGTGACTGTGGCGGCGAGAAGCGCGGCCGGCTCGCTGTCTCTCGAGCGTGGGCTGCCGATCACCAACGCCCCGGAAAAAGGCGCGTATCCCATCGCGACGTTTACCTGGTGGATTTTTCCCAAGGATTTGGGAGGCGCCGAGAAAAAAGCGGCGATTCTGCAACTCCTGCAATGGATGCTGACCGTGGGCCAAAACCAATGCTCGGCGTTGGCCTACGTCCCACTACCGCGCGAAATCGCCAATCGCGAACTACAATCTCTGGCCAATTTAAAATAGACAGCGCACTGCAAACAGCTACGGTCGCACCGCCGCGTAACTGAAAAGTTTCTGGCATTCTTTCCGTAGAAATCCGCCGAACACCGGAACGTCGTGGTTACCCTTCTTCAAAACCACGCGGCACAAAATCAGCAACGCGCGCCACTTGTAGAAGTCCGTCCCATGCTTGCGCCCATACGCGGCGATGTCTTCTTGCGAAACGCCGTACACCACCGCGCCGATCCGCGACCACACGCAAGCCCCCGCGCACATCGCGCAAGGCTCATGCGTCGAGTACAGCACGAACTCCGGCAAATAACGCCCGTAGCCGCTCGAAACGTATTTCAAAGTTTCCAGCTCAACGTGCTTGATGCTCGACCCCGAAGTTTTCACGCGATTGCCCGCATTCGCGATCACCACTTCGCGCCGCCCGGTCACGCGCGTGATCACCGCGCCAATCGGATAATCGCCGCGATCGCCAGCCCGCTTCGCTTCGGCAATCGCCAATTCCATGAATCTCTTGCTAGGTTTGTAAGAGGGAGGGATCATGCGCAAAGATTATAGCTGTTTGCCGCCCACGTTTCTCGGCATAGACCACATCTCCTCTCTCATTCCTTCGCTCGAATCATGGCTTCTTGCTAGACTCCCGCCATGCCATTTCGCATTGGCGGGGTGAAGCTCGACAAATCAGCTGGGCCCGTTCGCCGCGCGCTGCAGTACGCCTTTTACGACTGGGCCAGCGAAATGCCCAGGTCCAAACGCATCATCACGTACGTCGGCGCCATTCTTCAGGGATATGCTTTCTACTTCATGCTGATGTGGACTTTCAAGTTACCAGAGTGGTTATCCTTATATCTCCTGGTACTTCCGAGACGGCCCGTCAGCTATGTGTTGGTCTTCCTGCTTTTTTACGCCGGCCGCTGGACCCAGAATGCCATGCTGACTTCAGAATTTGTACGCAAGACGCAACTGGAAACCGACCAGATCGCTGCGCGGCAGATCCAGCAAACTCTCCAACCTGGAGAACTCCCTGAGTTACCGGGCTATGAAGTGGAGACGTCGTACCAGCCGTTCCGCGATGTCGGTGGCGACTACTTCGACGTCATCGAGCTGCGTGCTCGCCGAACACTCTTTGCGTTAGCGGATGTGTCCGGGAAGGGAATTCCAGCTGCTCTGCTCGCAGCCAATATTCAGGCCCTGGTCAGAAGTATCGCAAGTGTGGAATCAAGCCCGCTAGCATTGGCTGAACAAATTAACAAACACCTGAGCCGTTACACGCCGAGCGACCGTTTTGCCACGGCCGTTTTCATTGTGCTGAGCCGCGATTCGGGAGAATTGGCCTACGTGAACGCCGGTCACAATGCCCCGATCTTGTTTTCTTCCGGCTCCGAAAAAGTTTTGGACGCAACCGGCCCACCTCTTGGGCTGCTTGTCAATGCGGAGTACGAAAGTCGTACAGCCAGCATCAGTCCGGGTGGTAGCCTCTTGATGTTCACGGATGGCTTGACCGATTCGATTCAGGCAGAGCATCCCGAAAATCGTTTGTGCGAACGATTGGCAGAGGGCTCTAGAATTGAAAATCTCAAATCCTTGGTAAACCCAAAACTCATCGAAGACGACATCACCATGTTGCTGCTGAAACGGCTCGCCAGTTCCAAATCGAGCCCATCGAAAATCTAGTTTTCGATGCGAATTGCGTGCTGGAACGTGATTGGCCCGGCATTTCAGCGCGACAGCCTTTGTAATCACGCAATTACTGGTTCCGCGCGCTCAGCATCCACAATCACTGTTTGATTGTCGCGATGCGTCCCTGAGTGGGGAATTTCTGAAACTGCAGCGCGTCGTGGCCCGGCACCACGCGTTCCGCAGATCCCGCAAGCTGGACCATGCGTTCCTGGTTGCGAATGTTGGCAGCGTGGTCCGCGTCGGAGAAAGTGGCGCTGGCCTTGTGTTCGGCGAGATTGCGATACAGGTACAAATTATCGGAGGCTAGGACAAACGTAGGAGTGCCTGCAACGCAGAGATATTGTGACGCGTAAGTGTGCCGGCCGCCCGTATAGGCGCGAATACCCGGAAAAAGTTGGACGTTATCTCCATCCACCAGCCGCAGCCGTCCTTCGGTGTTGAGCTTCACCAGTTCCTGGACGTCTTCCGGGTCAATCCCGCCATGATCGCCGCCGGCCTGCCAGGCGTCGCCCGTGTAATAGCGAAACTCTTCCTTCTGAATCCACACCAAAGCTTTGGGAAAAAGGTCAATGCCGCCCATGTGATCCCAATGGGCATGGCTAATCACGATGTCCGTGATCTCTTCCGGCTGCACCCCGGCAAGTTTCACCGCTTCGTCGGGGCGAATGTATTCAGTTGCAGCGAATTCCTTCGAGAAAGTATCGCGGTGGTAGCCGCTGTCGAAGAGAATGTTGCGGCCGTCGCCGCGGATCAACCACACAACCATGGCCAGCTTCATTTTCTCGTGAGGAGCGCCCATAACGAGATCGGAGGCGTCGTCCTCAGCCGAAGCATAGCGAATCGCCTGGATGGAATATTCCGGCGTCGAAGACGCTGCAATTCCCGCGCAGGACACAACAAGAAGAATGACGGCGAGCAGAAGATGTTTCACGAGCGAACCTCCAAAAATAAACGAGCCGAGTCTGATCCAAGCGACGGCGCCCCGGAACCCAAAGCAATCGCAAATTTCGTCGCGCCGCCTAGTCTCTTATAAAAGCTCCGCGTAGCGGAACGGGCGATGTGCGCTGCTTTTCCAGAAGTACGCCAGGATGATCAAGCTCGCCACCGCCGCATACGCGCACCACAGCGAAGTGAACGCATACCGCTTGAATGCCATCACCAGCAGCAAAATCGCCAGGTTGGCCGCGCCAAAAACCACCATCGGCCGCTCCTCCGAAAAAAATAGCGATCCGCAGGTGGCGATCACATACAGCACTGCAACCACCGTGTTGTTCGTCGCTTGATTGATGTACACGATGCTGTTCGCGCGCACGAACACCTGCAACGGATACGCCGTCAGCGCCCACAATATATAAAGAGTCGTCGCTCCGCCCAGCACCACGAACGGCAGCATCCGCCGCCGTCGCGCTCGCGTCGCCTCAAACAGCATCACGCTCAGCGGTAAAAGAAACGGCAGCAACCCCTGCGCATACAGGATGAACGCCGCGCCCATATTGTGCGCCACCGCCGGCGAAAGAATTCCATCCAGCCCCAGCCACACAAACCCCTCGATGAATTGATGAATCGCAAATAAAATCGGCAGGGAAGCGAAAAGCAGTTCCCGCCGGTGCTTCACTTTGCTCAAAGTCACCGCGCCCACGCCGCCCAGTACGCTGCTGCCCACGAAATTAGCTGTCGCTGAAAAGCACACGGCTCGCATACCTCCTGGCGCAAACTACACTCATCCTAGCGAAACGCAAACTGTTTCTTGCGCGGCATGCTGCGGCGCGCCATCCGCGTTGACTTGCCTTCGCGCCCACCATAATATGTCCCCGCAGATGACGCCCTCCGACTCGCTGATTGGCCAGACTATCTCGCACTATCGCATCACCGAAAAACTCGGCGGCGGAGGCATGGGCGTCGTCTATAAAGCCGAGGACACCAACCTCGGCCGCAACGTCGCCCTGAAATTTCTGCCGCTCGCACTAGCCGACGATCCCACCGCGCTCGAACGCTTCCGCCGCGAAGCGCGCGCCGCTTCCGCGCTGAATCATCCGAACATCTGCACGATTTACGATATCAGCGAAGCCAACGGCCAAACCTACCTCGCCATGGAATGTCTCGACGGCATGACGCTGAAACATTCCATCAGCGGCCGTCCGCTCGATCTCGAGCTGCTCCTCAATCTCAGCATCGAAATCGCCGACGCGCTCGACGCCGCGCACCACAAGGGCATCGTCCACCGCGACATCAAGCCCGCCAACATTTTTGTCACCGATCGCGGCCATGCCAAAATTCTGGATTTCGGCCTCGCCAAGCAAGTCGGCCGCGCCGCCCTTCACACTGTCACGCAGGACGCCGTGCACGCCAGGCAAATGACCGCCGGAGTGCGCGTCGAAGACCTCACCAGCCCGGGCGTTGCCGTCGGCACGGTGGCATACATGTCTCCCGAGCAGGTCCGCGGCAAGGAACTCGACGCGCGCACCGATCTTTTTTCTTTTGGAGTCGTCCTCTACGAAATGGCCACTGGCGCGGTCCCATTCCGCGGCGAAACTTCCGGCGTGATTACCGAAGCGATTCTGAATCGAGCGCCGGTCGCCCCCGTCCGCCTGAATCCGGAGCTTCCCGCGAAGCTCGAAGACATCATTAATAAGGCGCTCGAAAAAGATCGCGACCTGCGCTATCAGGCTGCCTCCGACATTCGCACGGATCTGAAGCGCCTCCGCCGCGACACCGACTCCGGCCGCATCTCGTCAACCGGCACCAGCAATCGCGTCGCAACACAGGAACCCGCGATGGAACCGGGCAGCAGTTCATCAGCAACAAGAACCGCAGCCACGACCACGAGCGGCAGCGCCGCCATCAGCAGCACCGCCGCCGCGCCATCCGCCGCACACAGCACGGGCAACAAATATTTAATACCCGCCGTAATCGCCATCGTAGTTCTCGCCGCAGCCGCCTTCGCGGCTTACCATTTCTTGGGCGGCACGCGCGCTCCCAGCGGCGCCATGAAAATCGCGCAAATCAGCCAATGGGACAAGCCCATAGATTTCGCCAGGCTCTCTCCCGACGGCCACACAGTCGCCTTCAGCTCGCCCATCAACGGAGTTGATCAAGTTTTCGTCATCCTCACCTCCGGCGGCCAACCCTTACAACTGACCAGCGACAACGGCGCCAAGATCGTGGACGGCTTCTCACCCGACGGCGCGCAGATTTACTACGGCAAATCCGAGGAGCGCGCCGAAGAGTGGGCCGTGCCGACCCTCGGCGGCAAACCCAGTCGAATCGTGTCGGGTACGGATATGGCTCCTTCTCCTGACGGCGCTTCTCTCTTCTACACGAACTCCGATCAGAGGATCATCTTTCGTTCGGGAAAATCCGGACTGGATGAGGAAAAACTATTCAGCTTCGGCGTCGCCGCGCTTCCCATCAGCAGAATCCTGCCGTATCCCGACGGCAGCCGCTTGCTCGTAGTAACCGCGGACCCGGTCTCTTCGCTCGAGGGTTTCCGCGCCCACGAAATTGACATCGCCAAAAAGACCGAAACCGATTTGGGCGAAATTCCCGGAATAGCGCCGGGCGTGGTGTGGGCCGACGCGGGAAACACGATTCTTTTCAGCCGCACCGTCAACGGCCTCACCAATATCTGGAAATACGGCCTCACCGACAAGAAATTGGAACAGGTCACGCTCGGCACCGGTCCGGATACTTGGCCCATGCCCGACCCCGGCGGCAAAGGCCTCTACTTCGTCAACGGCAAATCTTCCGGATTTTTGACCGCATACAATACCCACACCAAGCAATTCACAGACATCGCCGCGGAAAACGCCACGCAGCCCGCGATTTCACCCGACGGCAAGAAAGTGATGTATATCACCGTCCCGGCCAGAGACCGCAACGAACTCTGGGTAGCCGATATTGACGGGGGCAACAAAACCAAAATCGCCGCAGGGGATTCGCTGGCCACCGGCTTTTGGTCGCCCGACAGCTCCCAGCTATCCTTCATCGAGGAAAAACCCGGCTCGCCGGACAAGCCCTATATCGCCCACGCTGATGGCAGCGGCCTGCAGCAGCTGACGTGGTCAGGCGGCACCGTCCAGGCATTGCAGTTCAGCGCCGATCAAAAAACCGTCTATCTCAATAGTCTGGAAAAGACGGCCAATAGCGTCACCGTCTCGAAAGAAAGCGCGGACGGTTCCACCCCCGAAAAGCTCAGCGACACTTGCGGCTTCGCCTTCGCCGTCGCTCCGGGAGGGAAGTACCTGCTAACTTTGCGGGGCGGTGGGGCCAAGGTCGGCGTCTATCAGCTATCACTCGCCGACGGAACGTGCTCGCCGCTGGTAACTGGCGTCGTCACTTTCGGCGTGGTCTTCGCCAAGGATGGCAAATCCTTCACCTACGCCGTCCCCTCGCAGCACGACGTTCCGATCTACCGTCAGGGCTGGCAGGATGGCAAACTTGTCGGCAAGCCCCAGATCGCGCTAACGCTCCCATTCGCGTTCCCGCTGGTCAGTGGCGGAAACGCCTACGATTATTCGCGCGACCTAACCACAGTAGTCTATGCCCGCGCCGGCGGCCACGGTGACCTGTATCTTCTGAGCCAAAAGTAAAAATCCATGCCAGCTCGCGGCTTTCTTTTGTAGCGGCGCACTTCAGTGCGCCATTCGTGCGACGGCGAAACGTGATGGCGAAAGCGCAGCTCGCCGACCGGCGCAAGTCAATGTCGTTTACCCAAGCCAAGATCAAAAGGAGCACATCAAGATGGCAGGCGTCTACGGCGAGATCAATTCCAGAGTTGACTTCCACCGCGCGGTGCACGAAGCCACCGTCATCGCACGCGGCATCCTCACCCGCGCGCCGCAGGACCTCACCATGCAACGCATCCTGAAACAGCTCGACGCCATGTCACGCTGGAGCGCGAACAGCCGCACTCCCACCGAAGGCGAACGCCGCAGCGTTGACGTGGGCCTCATCGCCGCCAGGGAATTCGACGGCGCGAGAGGCGAACTGAACGACCTGGCCGAGAAACTCTTCTCGCTCAACAATTATTTCGAAGACTGGCCCACAGACGAAGAAGCCGCCAGCGCCACTGACGACGATTTCTTCGAAGAAGATGAGGACGACGAAGGTGACGAAAAAGCCGATTAGTTTGCTCTGCCAGCGGAGATAGGAAATTGGGAGGCGCGAAAAAAGAAAAGGGGCGATTGCTCGCCCCTCTTCCCCAGTCTCGAAAGGAAACAGCTGCCAAGCATTTTCCCGTTTTACCGGGATCAGCTGACTACCACTTGCGTCGCTAGATCCGTTCCGTGGTTTGCGTGGCGTTGCCCCGTCAGTTGCCTAACGGGAGCCCGCCGCGCCTACCGCAGACTCAAATCCAGTTTCCCGCCGTGATGCCGTACCATTCCGAACTTTGTCGAGGCCGTTCGGTGCGTCCGTTTCCCGGTTAACTCGTCAAGCTCGCGCTCGCCGCGCTCTCAGAGATTCGAACGACTGAACGACTCTGACAACGCGTTTGTAACTCTGCGCGCAAAAAGAGTCAATCACACCGCAGCAAATTTTCGATGTGGAAATCTCGGAAATGTGGAAATCTCTGGCGCAACACAGCCCGGCTGTGTCACCTTTTGTGCTGCAGCGGCATCCGATTCTTTCAGCCGGAGGTGAGCACATGCAATCGTTACGGGATCTTTTGCAGGAAGCGCAACAAAGTGGAAAAGCAATCGGCCATTTCAACATTTCCGACCTGGCCCTACTGAAAGCGGTCTTCGCCGCAGCCAGGGAACTAAACGTCCCAGTCATAGTTGGCTTGTCCGAAGGCGAGCGCGAGTTTGTCGGAGTCCGCGAGATCGCGGCTGTCGTCTGCAGCCTGCGCGAGGAATTCGACTTCCCGATTTTTCTTAATGCCGATCATACGCACTCGCTCGCAAAGGGCCTGGACGTCGCGAAAGCCGGCTTCGACTCCATCGTCTTTGATATGTCGGCGTTGCCCGTCGACGAAAACATCCGCCAAACCAAACAGGCCGTCGAAGCTCTGAAAGCGATCCATCCTTCCATGCTCGTCGAAGGCGAAATCGGCGACATCGGAACCGGCTCGGAAATACACGAGCAGGCCCCGGACCTCTCGAAGGGACTCTCCACGCCGGAAGAAGCGAAACACTTTGTGGAAAGCACGCGAGTAGACATCCTCGCTCCCGCGGTAGGCAATAT
The DNA here is from genome assembly GCA_963804625.1 of uncultured Acidobacteriota bacterium. Classification (GTDB taxonomy): domain Bacteria; phylum Acidobacteriota; class Terriglobia; order Acidiferrales; family UBA7541; genus Palsa-295. The sequence continues at coordinate 355,252 of CAWDRJ010000009.1, forward strand.
GCACGGCATGCTCAAAAGCATGGTGCGCGGCGAAACGAAAAAGCACTTGGACATCGCGCGGATTGGGGAGATCAAGCAAGCCGCGCAAATCTTCCTGACCCTCCACGGCGGCTCAGGAACCGACGACGAAGACTTCCGCAAAGCGATCGCCGCGGGAATCAACATCATCCACATCAACACGGAACTGCGCGTCGCATGGCGAAAAGGCTTGGAACGTGGCCTCGCGGAACACCCAGACGAAGTCGTGCCGTACAAGATCCTGCCGCCCGCCGTTGATGCGGTGAAAGAAGTGGTCCTCTCGCGCTTGCGCCTCTTCAACGGTGAAAGCCACTTGGCGCAAGGAATTTAGCGCCAATCTGCGGCGCTTGATCCACCTGTCATAAGCGCCGCCACGCACTGCGTCCCTTCATCAGACGTTGGCTCCGATTTTCGGTCTCCGCCCTCCCTTGCTCGGCCTTCGACTCTGGCCGTTGACTCAAGCAAGGTTCTAACGTATCGTTCCTGCCATTCTCTGGGCCCCGGCAGTAATTCGGAATCTGTTTTTTTGTGCTATCGAGGTCGCGCCGCTGCATTGGAGTTTCGCGACGACGCGAACCCCCCATCTTAGAATTCTTCGACAAAAATGGTTTCGCAATCCTCAAGAAGGAGAGCCAACATGAAATCCCAGATGACAGGAGTCGTCGCGAAGTTCGCAGTCTTGATACTCATTTTGATCTCGTGGCCCCAGTTCGTTGCTGCCCAGGACCGACCGAAGCCTATCCCTCACCCCTTCGATTTGCCCCAGCACGCGCCCGTGCGCGCTTCGGCTCACTCCGCGTCAAGCGCCGTTGTTAATGCCAGAAATTCGACAAGCAGCGCTGCGTCTCCCTGGACTCCGCTGACAAACCAGGCACCATCGGGCCCCAATGGCGTGCAAATCATGATTCAAGCGACGGATGGATCAATTCTCGTCCAGTCCTACGACGGCCAGAGCTGGATGAAATTGACGCCGGATGCCAAAGGCAGCTACATCAATGGCACGTGGAGTACGCTGGCCACGGAACCCGTCGCCCGGCTGTATTTTGCCTCCCAAATCCTGCCCGACGGCCGGCTATTTGTCGCCGGCGGAGAGTACAGCGGGCCCGCCTTGATTCCAACCTGGTCGAACACGGGAGAGATCTACGATCCGCTTGCCAATGCGTGGACCGTGATTGCCCCGTACCCGAATCAGCCCGGCTGCCCTTACCTCTACTATGTCTCCGGGAACACAACGAGTGGAAGCGCCCGGATCACCGGAATTTATCCTTACGCCAGCGGGCTTACGGTGGGCGAGGAAGTATTTGGCGCCGGCATTCCATCCCCGGCGACAATCGTGAGCGTGGACTCCCCCACCCAGATCACAATTTCCGCACCGGCGTCGCAGACCGTCACCGCCAACGTCATAACGTTCAATGCGTACTATGAACTTACAGGCTGCCTCGGAGATGACCCCTCCTCACTCCTTTCGAGCAGAAAAATCCTTGTCGGCGATCTGGTCAACGCCAACACCTACATATACGACCCCGCCTTGAACGCCTGGAGTCCCTCCGGAACGAAAGTGTACCCGGACCAGAGCGATGAAGAAGGCTGGACGAGGATCAGCGAAGGCACCATCGTCAACTACGACCTCTTCCAGAGCATTGCCACAGATGGAAGCTACGCGGAAAAGTACAACCCCAAGACCGGGATATGGAGCGGCATCAGCCCCTCGGATGGCACAGCCGTGGGAACGATTCCCCAGTTAAGCAGCGTGAATTTAGGCTACGAGCTTGGCCCGTCACTCCGGCTACAGGACGGGCGGGTATTTGAAATTGGCGCTACCCAGCACACCGCCACGTACAATCCCATTGGGAATAACTGGCAACCCGGACCGGACATCAGCGGCACGTTGAACGGAATCGCATCCCCGTTTGGCGCCGACGACGCCCCGGGGGCCATCCTGCCCGACGGCCACGTGATCTTTGCGGCCGACGCGGGCGCCTCTGGATTCATATCCTCCGGAAACATCACCGCCGGCTCGGCCGTGGTTACCCACATTCCCTCCACCGCGATCTTGCAGGTTTTCTGGGGTGTGAGCGGAGCAGGAATCCCAGCCGGGTCCTATATTCTGAGTGTGGACTCTCCATCACAGGTCACCATCAGCAATCCGGCCACAGCAACCACCGCCGCAGACGCGATCAGTTGGGGAGGCACCTTCAGCAATCCCACCGAGCTGTTTGACTTCAATCCGGTGACGAACACGATTCACCAGATCACTTCGTCCCTGCCGGATGCCAACCTCCCATTTGAACCGTCCTATCCCACGCGCATGCTGATTCTTCCGACGGGCCAGTTGCTCTTCTCCGATAGCAGCTCGCAGCTTTGGGTTTACACCTCGGACGACCAAGCCAACCCGTTCTTGCGGCCAATCATTACCGACGTCCACTACATCGGCCAAGGTAAATTCCGCCTCAAGGGCCTGCAGCTCGACGGGCAATCGTCGGGCGCTGCCTACGGTGACGACGATCAGATGGACTCCAACTATCCGATCGTTCGCATGGTGGACTCGCACGGGAACGTCCTCTACGCCCGAACGTCCAACTGGAGCAAGGTTGCCGTGGGCGACGACGGATTCGAAACGGTAGACTTCACGCCAAATCCTGAAGTAACGCCCGGCAACTACGTCCTGTTTGTAAGCGGTGCCGGAATCTCTTCGTTTCCCTTTCTCGTTGATATCAGATCCGAAGAGGTGAACCACTAACCGACCGGCGAAATGTATCCATCGAGGGTTGGCCTTTGTAGCGGCGCACTTCAGTGCGCCATCGGTGTTGCGGCGAGGTCCATCGCGGTCTCACTCCAATACAACGGCGTGCTGCCTACCCTTTCAGCACGAGCAAGCGACGGCCGGGTGCCCCATCCTTCCCGCCTTTCGGGAAGGGCGGGGTAGTAGCACGCTGGGAACGCCAATCTCCCGGTTGGCGCCGCGAAGAGCATCCTCGCGGTTCAGCGCCGCAGGCGCGACAAAAGCCGAAGCGTCCGAGCGTCTTACAATCCCGCACCGGCCGCAGGCTTGGCGGCCGCCGCGCCCTCGTCGCCGACGACTTCGAGTCCTGCCTTGCGGAGGCCCTCCATCAAGTGCTCGACCAACTCCGGTTCCCAAGACTTCCGAAGCTCCTGCCGCGAAGCCGCCGCGAATTCAGGCTTCAGCAAGAGCAACTGCCGCAGAGCAGCGCCCGCCGCGTCGCGCTCGCCAAGTTGCCCATAGATCGCCGCCAGCGCAAGGTTCGCGCGCCAAAGGCGCGGCATGTTGATTTTGAGTGCCGCATCCAGCGCCGCGCGATAGTCGCGCTTGCGGTATTCATTAAAGACGGTGGGAAACCAATACCATCCCGGATGATGCGGATTCAGTTTCCGCGCACGTTCCGCCAAAGCACACCCGCGCTCCCAGTCTCCGCCATAGGCCATCAGAAAACCCTGATACGCGGCAGTGTATCCATCCATCGGGTTCAACGCGACGGCCCGCTCCGCCGCATTTCGAAAAGCCTGCCGTTCGCCGCGATAATAAAGGACCGTAGCCAAAGCATGAAACGCCAGGTGATCGGATGGCGCCGCTTCGGTCGCGCGCCGAGCGGTCGCGAGCGCCCGTCCCAGTGGATCGGGCCGCGCGTTGAACCCGTGAATGTACTCCTCCGCATAGACAATCGTCAGCATTGCCAAACAAGCCGCGTGTCCCGGCGCCTGCTGCACGGCTCGCTCCAAGTTGTCCCGCGTCACCACATGCTCTTCCGCGGAAACCCGCTCGAAATAACCAAAGCTGTGCAGCAACGCCTCGTAAGGAGTCATCTGCTCGGAGACTTTGCTGCGCACAGCTTCGCTCATGCTGTGCGGCAAAACCCCGTGCGAGTCCGCGACCGTCGAAACAACGCGCGACACGACGTCGTCCTGTAGTTCGAAAACCGTCTCAGCGCTGAACAAGCGATCGTACGTCTCGGCCCACAAATGGGCACCAGAGCTCGTGTCCACCAGCTGGACCGCAATCCGCACTTTCGCCCCCGCCTGGCGCAAGCTCCCTTCCATCACGTAACGAGCGCCCAGCGCCTTGCCCGCGGAACGCACATCGAGCAATTCGTGGGCATAACGCGAGCTGGAACTGCGCGAAATTACTCGCAGGTAGGAGAAACGCGAAAGGCCCGTGACGATGTCTTCCGATAATCCCTCCGCCAGCGCGCCGAGGTCCTCATTGCCGCCGCCATATTTAAAAGGAAGCACCGCAATCCAAAAGCCATCATTCGCACGCGCCGCGCCCGAAGCACTGCCCGTCGGCGGGCGCACGGGTTCCAGAACCGTCGTCGCCGGCTCTCTTGCCAGATCCCGCAAATCGTTGCAAACGTCGCGCGCCGTTTGCACGCGCGATTGCGGATCCTTTTCCAGGCAGCGCCGCACAACGCGCGCGAAATCTCCCGGCAGCTCCGCGCGCACTTCCGCAATGTCGCGCGGCGTGTCCCGCAGGATTGCCGACACAAGTTCCGCCGACGATCGCCCCTTGAACGGCCGCTCTCCCGTGGCCATCTCGTACAGCACAATGCCCAGTGAAAAAATATCCGTGCGAGAGTCCACCACTTCCCCCGCAACCTGCTCGGGAGACATGTACGCCGGCGTTCCCATCACCACGCCAGCCTCCGTCTGCAGGTTCCGCGCGTGCGTCTGCGTCGCGTCGCCAGCCCCGGTCGGCCGAGTCTCCTTCGCCAGACCGAAGTCCAGAACTTTTACGCGGCCTTCATTCGTCACCATCACATTGGCCGGCTTCAAATCGCGGTGCACAATCCCTTTTTCATGCGCGGCGGTAAGCGCTTCAGCGAGCGCGGTACCGATGTCAACGATTCGCTCGACCGGCAGTCCACCTTCAGGAATCAGCCGGTCGAGCGGCTGTCCCTCGACGAACTCCATGGTGAGGAAGTGCACGCCGTCGGCGTGCTCGACGGAAAATATCGTGACGATGTGCGGATGATTGAGCGCGGCCACCGCTCGGGCTTCACGCTGGAAACGCATCAGACGCTGCGGATCCCGCGCCATCTCCGCCGGCAAAACCTTCAGCGCCACCTCGCGGCCCAACTTCGTGTCCGTAGCGCGATATACCTCGCCCATGCCGCCAGCCCCAATAGCCGCCGTGATGTGGTAATGCGAGAGTGTCCGGTCGATCAGCGCAAGCCTCCCGCGAGCCACCAAGCAACCAAGCGTGGCGCAATCTCCGCAAAGCCGAAGCCAATTCTACACCAAGCCCCATCGCGGCCCGGTGAGTCGCATTATCAGACTAGCGGTTTCCAAACAAAGTTCACGCGCGCGATTAATGCGACAATCGTGTGTTACGACTTAAAACACATACGGTTTGTGAGATTACGAACCCTGGTAATATCGCTGAACGAAAAAAAATGACCCGTCTCTTTCGCCCCATCTTGGCCACGATCGTTTTGTGTTTGCTGAGCGCGCACGGCGCGAGCGCGCAAGACGATGCTTGTAGGCGCCGCGTAATCGCGGTCGGCGCCTCGAATACCGACAACAACATGGTCACCGGGATGTCCCCTGCGAACTTCCAAGGGACGATGGACCATCGGCCGGTTGAAATCTTGTCAGTCACTCCGAATAGCACACCCGCGCGCGTGATCATCGTCCTGGATGGCAGTGGCAGCATGACCAAAGAACCGAAAATCTGGCAAGCTTATCTTTCCGTCGCGCAAGCTTTAGTGGATCAACTTCCGCCTTCCACGCCCATGGGTTTCATGCTCTTCACCTCTCAGGTGGAACTGAAAGGTCAACTGCCCACAAAACATGCGGCCATCCTCGATCAGCTCGAGCAGCTTCGTTCCCGGCATAAGGGGGCGCCAACTGCGCTTTATGACACGATTCAAGCAGCTGCGCTGCAGTTCAACCCGCCAATCCCCGGTGATTCTATCTACGCGCTCTCCGACGGCGATGACGACGCGAGCCGGACGACTCTCGCCACGGTAGAGAATCTTTTGGTCGAGAGAGGAATCCGCTTGTTTACGTTTTCAATTAGCGTCGCGGAAATTCACCCGTCAAAGATGCGTTGGGATAAGAAACCATCCCGCGACCTCGTAGAATTTACGGGTGGTTACTCGGTTATCATTCCAGCGGCCCAAGCCGAATCGCTCCCGGCCAGAGTTGGCGCGAGCAGCGGGCCCGATCCAGACTTGGTCCAGCTCAGAATACAGATCAAGCTAATTTCCAATTGTGAAAGAGTCGAACTTAAATTGCTGGAGGATTTGCGCAAACCCAAGAATTTGGAGCTGAAGCCCGCAGCGATCACAGGACCGCCTCTCAACCTGACGTTCCCAGGAAAGCTGGCCGCGTGCGTAGCAAAATAATTGCCAAGAACAAGAGCGTCACTCGGCCACTCAGGTTCAATTAAGCCCGAAGAACCGCTCGTCCTTGACTTGGTTCGGATGGCACTCTGATATGTGCGCGGCGCGCCAAGCACCGATCCTCCCGCCGGCTACCTAGTGCCGGTGTTAAACCCCGAAGCGCAGGTCAGGCCTTCTCACAAAGACAAATCCCACGTGAAATACGCGACGAGGTGAATCAGCATAACTCGCCGCGGATGCCCCGTTGAGCGTCTCGGAATCCGGTTTGGCGGGTCGGCTAGGCGCCGGCTCGTTTCGCTGGCGCGCCAGCGAGTGCTTTCGATACGTGGGAGCAGACTTGACGGTAAAGTTCTTGCGCGTCCAGGCCGAGGACGTCGGCAGCGGCGCGGACGTCGTCGGCCAAGGTGTTTGTGAGCGTGGTGACGGCTTGCTCGATTAGGTCTCGCATCAGCCCTGTTCTCCTTTTTTTTTCGATGCGCCGGGCGCAGGCGGCGATGCGCGGAATTCTGGATTCGCTACTTCTTCGGGCGCGATTCGGGCGGCACCAAGCCTGCCACACGGTAATAAACACTGAGCTGGCCGTAGATCTCTCCTGAATGCTCGACGAAGCCGTAGGCGAAATCGCTGATGCGCGTCTGTTCATTTGCGAATGGATCCACTACGAGGTCGGACATGCCCTTATCGCCCTTGGCTGTGATCGCCGCGGCTCCGTCTGCAAATGATTTCTTCACGAGGGCGACCACGTCAGCTTTAGTTTTGAACTGGTCGCGTTGGGGATCGGCCATCTGCGGCGCCTTCTGGCCCTCTACCGCATTAATGAAAAATTCGTTCGCGTGAGCAGCGTGGATCAGTCGTTGGGCGAAGGTACCCACCGCGGGAGTCGGCTTGAAATCGTACTTGTCATCCGGGAAATCTTCGGCCATCGCGATCAGTTTGCGTCCGATGTCATTCCACTGTTCGAGCACGGCTTGCGACGCGCTCGGGGCCGGCTTGGGCGCCGAACTTTGTTTTGCCATGTCCTGCGCGTGCGCTGGTGTAACCGAAACGCTGGCGGCCAAGATCAGTACAGCGAGTGAACTGACGCGATTCATCTTCATCGGCTTCATCGGGAATTCCTCCTGTCACCGTCAGAGGCGCATGTTACAGGAGTTTGGCCAGCACGAAAACAATCGCTTGGATTTGGCGCGCGGCCGAAGGCCGTCCAAATTGTCAGGTCGCGATGAGTTCTATAGAAGAAGTGTCGTAGCGGGACTGGCGAGCTGAACGCAGTGCGCGCACGCGCCGATTCATGACGTTTGTGGGTCTAGGAGCGTTCTTGCGGCGTCCAGGGTTCGAACCAGAAATCGAGATGAAGCCAGAGGGCGTATGAGTAGGGCATCAGGAGCAGCGAAATTGCGACGCCGAAGAGAAGCCAGAGCGCCACGCGACCGTCGTCGGAGAAGCTTTTCAAATCGGGCAAAAGCAGGGACAGAAGAAAAACGGGAATGACGACCAATATCGTGAGGACGTACGTGATGGTCATGCCACCGATGTAGTAACCCGGCTCGCGAAAGAAGGAAAGGCCGCACCGTGGGCACTCGGGATAGATTTTATTTGGCCAGCGAGCGAGGATCCTTCCTTGCTGGCAGTAAGGACAGCGCAGACGGAGCGCGCCGCGAACGGCACTGCGAAAGGTCGGGCGGCGCGCTTTCTGCATCGTGGCCAGTTGAACTGCAAGAGTTTACTCCGACTGGCGACACCAATCGCACTTTCCGATCAGCGAAAAGTCTAGCTTATTGGACTACAATGACCGTGCAGGAGAACTCGATATGCGACTACCGGACAGCATCCTACACACCGCCTGCCTCTTGGGCTTCAAGAAGGAAACGCCCCAGTATGCAGGTTCCGGATTCGTGGTTGCCGTGCCGGGCGCGCACGGCAATTCGCACTTCTACGTGGTGACCGCCAAACACCTTGCCGAAAGGATGGAGTGCTGCCCAATCATCATGGGATTCAGCTATAAGGACGGCAGCAAGGCATTGTTCGAAGAAGATAGTGTCCATTGGTACGCTCACCCCAAGGAGGCCAATGCGGTGGATGTAGCGGTAACACCGTTTGCGCCGGCGCGGCGGGATCTGCTGGACCTTGAACCGGTGGATGAACATGTTTTCAGTTCGGCCGAGAGAATCCGCAAAGCCTCGATTGGAGTCGGCGACGAGATTGCCGCGATCGGCATGTTCACGCGATTTTCCTACGAAGATCGCCACCTGCCCTTTGTCAGAACCGGCCATCTGGCAATGCTGCCGAGTCCGGGTATTCCTGTGAAGAACTTTGAGCCCATGGAAGCGTACGTCGCCGAAATCGAAGGGTTAAGCGGCTCTCCAGTATGGGTGCGGCCAACTGATTCCTTCAACGCAGCGCAAAAAGACGGGGGCGAGGTCAAACCCTCTGTTCCGTCGAACCGTGATACCGATGTGATTTTTTTGGGCATGCTGCATGGGCAGTGGGCAATAACTAAGGCGCTGATGGAAGGGCTGAGTGCGCCGTACACGGAAAAAATGATCTCAGGCATGTCGATCATTGTTCCAGCCCAGAAGATCCTGGAAGTTATTAACCAGCCGGAATTAGCGGCGATGCGTACGAAAAGCGACCAAAAGATAGCCAAAAAGTCCAGTTCCGCCGGAAGCTAAGTCGAGGCGGAAGCGTCGATCCCAAACCCCAAGAAGAGTACTGACGATGGCTGACATAAAAGAGGTGGTTGTCCGCGGGAGCGCGGCAGGATTTGCGCAGGAGATTCTCGCGGGCCGGCATCATTGGACCGCCGACGAGCCCGTGGCTTCCGGTGGAACCGACACGGGCCCAACTCCCTACGACTTGCTACTGGCTGCCTTGGGCGCTTGAACTTCGATGACGGTTGCGCTGTATGCGCGACAAAAGAGCTGGCCGCTCGAAGCCGTCACCGTCAGGCTGCGCCACAGCAGGATTCACGCAGCCGATTGCGCCGATTGCGAAACCAAAGAAGGAATGCTTGACCACATCGAGAGCGACCTCGAATTCGCCGGGTCGCTAACCCAAGAGCAACGCTCGAAGCTGCTTGAGATTGCCGAGAAATGCCCGGTCCACCGCACCCTCGTCTCCGAAACTGAGATTCGCTTCCGGTTGCTGTGAGCCATCGCGCACGTGCACAGGATTACGCGGCAAGGGAGTCGTGGATGACAGTCCCGGTGGGTCGCTGGAATATTGCCGCATAGTTCCAACTTTCAAGTCGCCGACTATCCACCTCGTGCCTCGCTCCGAACTTGTTTGAAAGCCTTAGCTTCATCGCGTGATACATGCATCGGCTCGCCGCAGTGATACATCCAATCAAGCTACTTCGGGCAACCCCTAGAGAGCCCTCGGCCATATCCGCAATTCGGACTGAAAGAATGCGAGTTGAACTCTTTCGCCCCGACGCTGACACAGCGCCGCGCCATTGGGTTCGGCACGATCAGGCATTCGCGATGATGTTGCGGCCCGGCTCAATCGAATGGGGTTCGAAGCGTTCCGCGCTGGAAAAGTTCGACTACGCGCCAAGCGACCTAGCGCTGTGCCATCGTCATCAGGGCGAGTGGGTCGGGCTGATGAACGTAACGCACCTGCAACTCGGAATTTCCGATGCGGCGTTGATGGCCTGTTCCGACGGAGCTTACGGCGAGGTAGCACTGCGCCCTGCACGCAAGTTTGCGGACCCGCGCCTGAGTCCGATGGTAGCGGCAGTCCATGCCGAAATGGTCGCCGGCTTTCCGAGCGGACGGCTGTTTCTGGATTCCGTGGAACAGGCGATGGCCGTAGCGCTCGTCAATGGTCACGCGGTAAGACACCGTCCCGTGCAGATATCCCGAGGCGGACTAGGCCCGGCGCGCTTGCGAAGGATTCGAGAATTGGTCCACGCAAAGATGGAAGACGAGTGGAGTCTCGACGAGATGGCGCAATCGGTAGGCTTGAGCACAGCGCATTTCGCGCGCATGTTTCGCAAATCAACGGGCGAGACCGCGCATCAATTTGTTCTGCGCCAAAGGCTCGAGCGCGCCAGAGCAATGTTGCGCGTTCCCGATGCGCGAGTATTGGATGTGGCCGTCGCGTGCGGTTTCAAAACGCAGCAGCACTTTGCGCAGGTCTTTCGTGACGTCTGGGGAGTCAGCCCGACAGAGTATCGCCAGTATCTTGTCGGGGCCGAAGAGACTTCCGCGTCGGAAACCTGTTCAGAAGACGCGCCGCGCGTGGTGATTTGTAATTCGTAGCCTAAACTTCACTCTCACGGGTTACGGTTTGCTTCCTTAGTTCAAGTCCACTGCGATCCTAAATTTGTAACACATCGCTCCTCGCACACGCCTCAGTGGTTGTTCTCCAGAGTTCTCTCCCGCGCAGCACGAATTTAGCAAGATTCCGACCATCGCAGCAGAAATCCGCACAAGTCCGTCTCCGATCTCCCGTCTACTTACAGTTGTGAGCAGCGGCCGGTCAATCGGCCGGCACTGATTCAACACAGGAGGCAGTTCAATGGAAGCAATCGGATTGTTAGTGACGCTCGAAGCACGCACAGGTAAGGAGGCGGATGCCGAGGCATTTCTACGGTCCGTTCAGCCGCTCGCACTGGACGAGGAAGGGACATTGAAATGGTATGCGATCAAGCTCGGGCCCAAGAAGTTCGGCATCTTCGACACGTTTGCAAATGAAGCGGGCCGCAACGCCCATTTGACTGGCGACATTGCGAAGGCCTTGGGAGCGCGGGCCAGCGAATTATTTGCGGTTCCTCCGCAAGTGGAAAAAATAGAAGTCCTTGCAAACACACCGTTGAAAGGCTGAGTACGGCGTTCCAGAAGCCCTGTGAGCCGCACAGGCTCGCGGGACTAGACGAGCGACTAAATCAGCAGCAAAAGGAGAATCACATGAGTCAAACGGCCAGCAGTTTTAAGCAACAGAAGCAGGACGCCGGTGTCGCGAGAGTTGACATGAAATTCGAGGTTTCGCTCATCCCCGTCTCGGACGTTGACCGCGCAAAGGAGTTCTACACAAAGCTCGGTTGGCGGCTTGACGACGACATCGTCATGGGCGACGACTTTCGCGTCGTCCAGCTGACGCCTCCGGGTTCAGCGTCCTCGATCTCATTCGGCAAGGGGGTCACGACCGCCAAGCCTGGTTCGTTTCGCGGCGGGCTGATCGTCTCCGACATCGAAGCCTCGCACAAGGAGTTCGTCGCCCGGGGCATCAAGGCGAGTGAAGTATTCCACGACTCGCCGTTTTCCCTGGCAGGACGCATCAGCGGCCCGGACCCCGAGCGCCAGAGCTACCGCTCCTAGATCGCTTTCGAAGATCCCGACGGCAACGCGTGGATCGTCCAGGAAGTCACGCGTCGAGCGCCCGGCCGCATCGATCCCGCGACGATGACCTTTGCGTCCGCAAACGACCTGGCAAGCGCGATGCGGCGCGCGGCAGCCGCCCACGGCGAGCACGAGAAGCGCAACGGCCAACACAAAGTACAGACTCATGCGAACTGGCCGACCTGGTACGCAGAGTTCATGGCGGCGGAGCAGGCAGGTACCGTGCTGCCGGTGTAACGACGATCTGCTTGTAGCTAGCAAGGAGGCTCACGCCGGGGAATGAATCCGGCGTGAGTGTAGTTCGCAGGCACCACCGCAACTTATCCGATAGCCAAAGAGGTTGATGTGGCAAGCAAACAGAAAACGGTCATCGTAACGGGAGCTTCGCAAGGCATTGGAGCCGGCGTAGCCCAGTCGTTCCTCGATCGCGGTTACAACGTCGTCGCAAACTCGCGCAATATCACGAAGTCGGCGCCCTCGGCGAATCTGATCGTTTGGCTCTCGTAGATGGCAACATCGGCGAATGCGCCGTCGCCACGAAGATCGTCGAGACAGCCGTCCAGAAGTTTGGATCCATAGACGCGCTGGTCAACAATGCCGGCATCTTCTTCACCAAGCCCTTCACTGACTACAAGCCTGAAGATTTCAAGGCGCTATCTTCCACCAACCTCGAAGGCTTCCTCTACGTCACACAGGAAGCAGTCAAGCAGGTGCTCGCGCAGAAGTCTGGCGGAAGCATCGTGACTATCACGGCGGCGCTCGCGGCCAACCCGATGGCCGGTGTCACGGCCTCCGTCGCAATGATCACCAAGGGCGGCCTGGAAGCCGTCACGCTAAGCCTCGCCGCCGAGTACGCAAAGCAGGGAATTCGCTTCAACGCGGTGGCGCCCGGCGCCGTGGACACGCCGCTGCACAAAAATAATCCGAAAGACTTCCTGAAGACGCTCTCGCCGATGGGCACGATCTCCGACGTCAAGGACATCGTGGAAGCCGTGGTTTATCTCATGGAAGCCCGTCACGTGACGGGCGAGGTTCTGCACGTGGACGGCGGCGCCCACTCAGCAAAATGGTAAGCGGCAAAGGCAAGCAGCCTGCCAACGCGCGGCGCTGCCTGGCAGGCATTTTTTCCGTCGCGCTTTCTCACGGTCCAGAACTTGATCGAAACACGGAGGCCATGTGAGATCCGTTGGTCAGTCCCCGGATCGCATGGCCTCACGTTGCCTTTCGCGTCTACTGAGCGGAGGCGTGCTACCTCGCTGCCTGTATTTCTTTACCATTCTCCGCGGTGGGAGTCCGTGAACACCGAAACGCATCCGGGCAGCGTACCGCAGAGCGCGTTCGGATTTTCGATCGGTACAAATATTTGATTATTGACGGGGTTCACCGACACCGAATGAGCGTCGGTTCCCGTAGGAAAGTTTTCGATCCATTTATTCGTATCGGCGTTAATGACACCCAGCACCGGAGACGCGGTGGTTGCGGTTGGGCTGGTGAAATAGTCCCGTGCTCCCAGGTAATAGTGATGATCGGTCGGATTGTACGCGCCATAGTCCACGCCGCCGACTTGCGTGAGATTGGCGAGGATCGCTCCCGTCCTTCCGTTGATCACATAGGTGCGCGGCGCGAACTGCACTGGATCAGGCGGCGGGAACCCCGGGTCGCAGGTGACCAGAACATTGTCGTCAGGCCCTTGCGCCATTCCGGATGGCATGCAGTGGTTCAGCCCCGAAAAAACTTGCGTCACGTCCCCCGTTGCCGGATCCATCACGGCGACTGCGCCTGCTGTTAAGTCCGACCCAACCTCCGGAATGCTGATTAAAAACTTGTTGGTGCGGGAGTCATAAAGAACACTGCCGATGCCGCCCTGCGAGGTGTCGGGTGTGCCGTTCGTCCCGTCGAAGACTACCTTCTTCAAGATCTTAAATGTCGTGCTGCTGATCAGAGTGACGAAGGCGGGAGTTGAATCGCCATTGGAAACGATAACAACTTGATTGATTGGATCGTAGTCCATCTCGTCGGCTCGAAACTCGCCGCCGGTTTGGACTTCGGCGACTTCCGGCGGAGAAAAAGGGTTTTCGCGAAGGTCAAACACCCTTACGGTACTCGGGTAGTCTCCAGCAAAAAGGTAATGACCCGCGACCACGTTTCCATCCGGCCCCGAGTGCGGACTGTCAATCCCTACGCCGGCGAAAATGGCTGCCGTCTCGCCCATCTTCCTGTGTGTGAGTGCATCAATGATGGCGACGGCTCTCGACGAGCGGCTGGACACGAACAGCAACTGATATTTGGTGTCTACGCGAGCCTGGTCGAAATTGACAAAGGGGTTCGCGTCCGAAGTTCCCGGAACACCTATCGCCGCGATCGGGACGATATGTGACCGGCGGCCGTCATTCTTATCCGAGCCTGCCTGAGCCGCCTGCGCATCGTTATCAACATTCGTTTGACTTAGAGCCGCTGGACACAAAACGCAACCGATGGACGCCATACACGCGAGCACGACGAGAAGCTTTCTCATGAGTCCTCCTTCAATACCTGCAGGGTTCGAAATAGGCAATTGCAGAAGCTTGGGGAGCCGGGGGCGTATATACATACCCACGCCGATTGAACGCCGGGTTAATGCAGCTATGCAATCTCGTTAATCTTCGCTGCATTCGACGGCCGCATCAGTGGCAATCTGCCAACATGGTATCTGGCGGCCCTTCATCCAGTGTCGGGCTATCGGTAGTGCCCCTCTCTATTTTCAGTCACTTACACAGAACAGGTCTTTGGCGCTCGTGTTGCCTCCGGGAGTCGTGTTGCTCGAGGTTCCGAAGCTTTTCTTGACGGCACAAACGAGGAGAGGTCATCATGTCCCTTGAGCGCGAACAAAATGCTCAAGCAATTTCCTCAAGGCGTCCTACAGCCACGCATACGACGGAATCGCATCTCGCAGTAGAAGCGAATAAAGGAGAGACAAATAATGCCAAAGGAAGCCGCAGCTCAGGCCAAGGAAAAACCGCAAGCAACGCACGAGATACCAACGGACCTTAACCATGAAGGCGTCGCTGAGATCACCACCGCGCTGCGCCAATTGTTGGCTGACTCATTCGCGCTGTACTTGAAGACCAAGAATTTCCACTGGCATATGACTGGCCAGCACTTCCGCGATTATCACTTGCTACTCGATGAACACGCTGACCAGATCTTCGCCATGACCGACGATATCGCCGAGCGTGCGCGCAAAATCGGTGGAACCACGTTGCGCTCCATCAGCGATATCTCGCGGCATCAACGCCTGAAGGACAACAACGATGAGCGCGTTGCGCCGAAAGAAATGCTCGCCGAGCTCAACGCCGATAATCAGGCGCTGACGCGCTACTTCCGTTCCGCGCATGAAACTTGCGAAAAATACAATGATGTGGCGACCGCCAGCTTGATCGAAGTCTGGATTGACCAAACCGAGCGCCGCACGTGGTTCCTGTCGGAAATCGTGCAAGGTCTCTGACGGCAATCGCATCGAGCGCATCCAACACTGTCTTTGAAAAGTGTTCCAGAGCAGGCCGCCGAACATGGTGGTGTTGTGATCCCGACTTATCGTTAGGGAAGGGGAGCACTGCGTCCCGCGATCCCAGCCGGGTCCGATGGCAGAACTCCGGTGGAGTCCATCGGACTCCTGAAACCGGAGATGCAAATAACGGATTTTAGTGTCGATTAGAAGGGCTGAATTGTGCGTTTTTGTTGGGTTTGTGGTGATTTCTAATATCTGCCATTGTCGATTAGAAATGATGTTGCGGGCGACTTGCGGTGGGAGATATGTGGCTGCGATTCGGAGTTTGTGGCTTGCGGAAACCTGTAAGAATTGACGATTAGAAAGTGTGCCGAGTGTGTGTTTTCTATGAGATATAGCGTTTTCTAATCGCGAGGTGTGACGATTAGAAAGGCGGTGAGTGGTGATCCGTGAGTAGTGATTGGCGACCCGTGATTCGTGACTTGTGCTCTGTGCTCCGCGGCCCGTGTCCCGCCGCCTGATCGGCTGGGAGCGCCAATCTCCTGATTGGCGCCGTGACTGCTCCGTCGCAGGGGATTTTGCCGTCTCGTCGGAGGTCCGGGGAAGGCGGTACTTTGCGGAAACGTCAATTTTGATCCGGTTAGAAAATCTTTTCTCATTTCGTTTCCTACAGTTACGAGAAACTTGAATGAAGGTGAGTTCCGGATAGGATTTCGGTGGTGTGAGGTCCGCATGGGCTTCTCGAGGGCAAACCGGGCGATCGATGAAGAGCGCGGGACGGTATTTGGGTAGAGTTTTCGCTGGGGGCGGGAGTGGCCTGCCCGCCCAAGCACGCGTGCGTAGGCGGGTCTGCCTTGAGTGCTTGCCCGTCGCCGCTGTGGCGGAGTGCATGTGGCGTCCTCAGTGGGCCGGAAAAGTGGCCCGATTCCATTTTATCAGATTTACTGTATGATTACCAGTCCCACAATGGGAATAGGTGTGGAGTGAGCGCGGCAAAGTCACAGGCTCGCCCGCGTGGGGCACGGACGGAATCTGGCTTTTCGGGCGACGGGGCGAGCGGGCTCGCGGATCGCTCGGGGGGACGCGGATCACGCCGAGGTGTGGCGGGGAAACTCGAAAACTTCGCGGGAAAGGCACCGCGATCGGTTTGGCGCTGCGCGCCGTCTTTTTTATGTCGTGGCTGAAGCCATGACCCACAAATATTTGCGTCACGAGCGGAATGGCTGTAGAGCGAACCCGGGCCGGAGGGGTAGGGCTTAACGTTGTGCCACGCACCCTTTGCGCACTCCGCAAAGGGATCCGGCACCCCCAAAACCTAGAGGCGGTTGCGTGCCTGAACTACAAGGGTGCGCCAGCCGCCAGCCTTTTCACAGACAGCGCGGTCTTGAGTTGAAGCCCACTACTTGCAGCGCGCGCACCTTGAACTGGCCGGAGAATTGTACCCGACGGCGCAAGTGGAATCCTCAGCTAGGATGTCGCTACGGGAACGTACGGGACAATTCAAAGGGTGCGACACTTGCCAAACGTCGGGACGGACCGGACACCGCATGTTCGACGACATGCCGATCGGTGGGTGAACGGGTACGCCACCCGCCGCGTGCAGTCGTCAGATCGATTCCCCATGACGACCGGAATTCATTTGCGAAGTGAGCATGATGCCTAGCGCCAGACTGCGTCATCCTTGCCTGAGAGGGCTCTGTCCAGATAGGTTGCGGCGCTGATCAGGGCTAGATGCGTGAATGCCTGCGGGAAGTTTCCTAGATGCTCGCCGCTTGGACCGATTTCCTCCGAGTAGAGTCCGAGATGGTTGGCATATCCCAAAAGCTTCTCGAACAGCAATTGCGCTTTTTCCAATTCCCCACCGCGCGCCAGACATTCGATATACCAAAACGAGCAGGCGGTGAAGCTGCCTTCCCTACCTGGAAGCCCGTCCACGGGAGTTGGCTGGGTCTCGTAGCGACGGACAAGCGTATCTTCGACCAAGCGAGCTTCGATGGCTCTCATTGTCGAGCGCCACAGCGGATCGACGGGGCTGATGAAGCGCATGAGCGGCATCAGCAGGATTGATGCGTCCAGATCCTTCGTTCCCTTCGACTGGACAAACGACTGCAAATCCTCATTCCAGAAGTTCGTAAAGATGTCGTCGCGGATTGCGTCGCGCGTCTGCAGCCAGGCATCGAAGGGAGCCGAAAGCGACCGTTTCTGTGCGAGACGCAAAGCCCGATCGAAAGCCACCCAGCACATCAGACGAGAGTGCAGGAATTCTCGCGCCCCACCCCGAACCTCCCATATGCCTTCATCGGGGCGCTGCCAGTTCTTACTCAACCATTCGAGGATTCGGTGAACGTCCTGCCATCCGGCAATCGTAATTGGATCTCCGTACTTATTTGCGAGATAGACGGAATCCATCATTTCGCCATAAATATCCAGCTGCAACTGTTGATAGGCCGCGTTTCCGATACGCACGGGTCGCGAATTTTCGTAGCCCTTCAGGTGATCTAGCGTCACCTCATCAAGCTGCTGCCTACCATCGATGCCATACATCACCTGCAACGGTCCTCGTTGCGCATCGTCACCGAGGCGCCCCTTCAGCCAGTCGATGAACGCCTCCGCTTCTTCGATAAAACCCAAGCGGATCAGCGCGTAAAGCGTGAAGGTCGCATCACGGAGCCAGGTGAAGCGATAGTCCCAGTTACGCACTCCGCCAATTTGTTCTGGAAGGGAAAATGTAGGGGCTGCGATCAACGAGCCATGCTCGGAGCTAATCAGCAATTTCAACATCAGCGCGGAACGGTTCACCATCTCGCGCCACCGGCCCTTGTACTTTGATTTCGCAATCCATGCCTTCCAGTAACGGGCCGTCTCGTGGAAGCGCCGATCTATGAACTCCAGCTCGGGTGTCTCTCCCTGCGCGCGAACTCCGCGAAATATGAAGGTCGCGTTTTCGCCGGCTCGGAGCTTGAACTCCGCGGTTACATCCTGGGATTGCTGCCGGAGAGCGACGGTGGAGTGAAGCGACAGCGGCGGACAGGCGTCGCCAGCGGGTGAAAAAATCGCGTAACGGTCCTGGACGTTTACAGTGTGTCCCGACATCGCGTAATTAAATCGTGGTTGGCACAGAACCTTGAATTCAACCTCGCCTCTGATAACGGCTACGGTGCGGATGATCTCATTTGGTTGCTCGCCGTCGGATCCGATGGGCATGTAATCCGTCACCTCGGCTACGCCTTCCTCCGCAAGAAATCGCGTGAGCAGGATGTTCGTGTCCGGCAGATACAGCTGGCGGACGCGCTTTTCTTTGAGCTGCGGCTGAATCTGGAAACGGCCGCCCTTCTCATCATCGAGAAGCGCCGCAAACACGGTGGGAGAATCGAAATTTGGATAACAGAGAAAGTCGATGGAGCCGTTGACGCCCACCAGGGCGATGGAACGCATGTTGCCGATCACACCGTAGTTCTCAATCGGTTCGAAGCTCATTGGTTTGGCCGTTACGCGAGCCTAGCGCATTGGACGGCAGAATTCCCGGATATCCTGTGCGAGAAGGCCGGGTTGCTCCACGGCGGCAAAGTGGCCGCCTCTGGTGCGGCACCCTGACCTGGTAATACTACCGCGAGGCGAGGTGAAAAGGGGTTGGGCACTGTGCACGCTTTTGCGCCTGTCCCATGTCAGCGATAAACCGGTGCAAAAGTGGCACTGGAAACCGTGCTGCGGACGCTGATCGAGCGTGACAGCCCGATGAAAGCGCGGCAAATCAGCTGAGAATTACGACGAACAACAGGCTACCGTTGAGTAGTGAAACGGTTGGACGACCTACCCTTGAAATCGCTTAGCGCAGAGCCGTCGCGGGAATAACCCCCGAATTATTCCCGCGCCTGGCTCGGCTGCAGACGCAATCCCGTGCACGCCGTTTCGAGAGCAAGAACCAAGTGCGGATAGAGCTGGTTGTCCCCACTTGGCCAGAATTCCGCAGCTTCATCGGAAGACGGTGGCATCGCACGATTCGTCGCGGCGAAAACATCTCACGAACCAGTGAATGCTGTCGTTGCGCTAGAACAATCTCCAGCGTGCCGTCGTGCTAGCTGGAATAGTAAGCAAGGTTTTTGGGACAACTACGAATTAGCGCGCGGAGATTTCCTCGCCCGAGTTAACTTTTCTAGAGCGAAGGATCTGAAGTTGTCTACGACTGGCGTGCGAAATCGTTTACTGACGGCGATACCAATTTCAGACATCGGTATTTGGTCCACGATGTCACAAGGGACTACCGAAGCGACATAATGTTTGACGATGGAGGCCGGCATAATCGTGATACCCATGCCTGAAGCGACGAGTGAGATCAGCGTTGGGATCTCTACTGCGGTCTGGGTAACATTGGGTACAATCCTGGCATCGCGAAGTATCCCAAACATCAAATCGTGGAATCCAGGGGCATAGGTACGCTCGTACATCACGAAGTCCTCACCCGCCACTTCCCGCAGGCGCACCCTTTTCCTTTTTGCCAGTTTATGGGACGAAGGTACGACGAGGACGAAGGGTTCGCGGTGCACTGTGACAACATCGAGGCCCGAGTGCCCACCAATTGGTACACGAAGAAATCCAATGTCGAGCGAACCCGTCTCCAGCATCTGTACCTGCTCCGCCGTGAGAACATTGCGCAAAGAGAACTCTACTTCGGGATTTGATTTTCTAAACTGAAGAAGGATATCGGGCACAATTTCACTTCCCGCTGTTGAGACGAAGCCAATCCGCAAGAGACCCAGTTTTCCATTGGCAGCCAGCCGCGCGCTGCGAATCGCTTGGTCCAATTGCGAGAGCGCTGCCGCCACATCATTGCGAAAGGCGACACCCGCCGCGGTGAGCGTTGTCTTGCGCCGGTTCCGCTCGAAGAGTCGCACTCCGACATCCTCCTCCAGAGCTCGTATCTGAAGGCTTAGCGCTGGTTGGCTGAGATGAATCAAGTCCGCAGTACGCCCGAAGTGCAGCGTCTCGGCGATCGAGAGAAACGACCGGATTTGGCGAAGCTCCATTTTGTCGCCTTATTTGCAGACCTTATCACAGATGCCAGAACAAACAATAACCCTAATCAGACGCGCGGGTATCCAACCGGGTGTGGCAAATGAGTCGTTCGATGCCACCAAAGGAAGGACTAAAGAAAATGAAATTCAATTTTTTGCAGAAGCAAACCTCACGCCGCGAAATGTTGCAAGGTTCGGCCACCCTGGCCGGCAGCGCCTTTCTGGCGCACCTCTTTCCCACGACGTTGCTCCGCGCCTTCACGACAGACAACGCGCAACGAGCATCTTCGCCGGCCGTACTCCTCGCGCTCATGCGTGGCAAGTTCAATGCCGTTCCCATGGAAACGCAAAAGCTTGCCGACAATATCACTATGTTCGACGGTCCCGGCGGAGCGGTGACAGTACTCAACGGCCCCGACGGCAAATTCGTCGTGGACACTTTCGTTGCGCCGGCGTGGCCCCGGCTCAAAGAAGCGATCGATGGCCTTGGCAATGCTCCGGTGAAATACGTCATCAACACCCACTGGCACTTCGACCATACCGATAACAATCCACATTTTCACGCCGCAGGAGCCACGGTCCTTGCGCACGAAAACACTAAGAAGGATATGTCCGGGCCGCATGATCTGCCCGTCTTGTATAGAGGACCAGGCGGCGCGCTCGCCGGCTTGCATTTCGACCCTTCGCCCGCGGAGGCCTTGCCGCAGCAGAGCTTCTCAGGCAGTTACCAGTTACAAGCCAATGGTGAAATCCTCGAGCTCCAACACGTCGCTCCCGCGCATACGGATTCGGACATCTACGTTCACTTTCAAAACGCCAACGTGATTTCGATGGGCGACCTGTTTTTCAACGGCATGTATCCCTACATCGACCCCGGTACGGGCGGCACAATCAGCGGAATGATCGCCGCTGCCGACGTAATTCTCGCGCTCGCCGATGATGACACCAAGATTGTTGCGGGGCACGGTCCGCTCGGCAACAAAGCGGACCTCACGAAATCCCGGGACATGCTCATTACTTCGCGCGATCGCATTCAGAAATTGAAATCCGCGGGAAAATCCGCCATGGAAGCCGTCGCGGAAAAGCCATTTGCCGATCTCGACGCCGCCTGGGGCCAAGGCATCGTCAACTCCGAACAGTGGGTCCAAATTGTCTATCTGACACTCTGAGTCTCCGACTGACTATTTTTCCGACGAGAAATCGTCAAATCAATTCGCAAAGAGGAGCGATGAAATGACTAATTCGATGAGGACTATGCGAGCAGTACGCGGAATCTCTCAGTCCATCTGCATGGTTTTATTGCTGTTGACCGGCCGCGCGCTTTCAGCCCAGAACGACGCGCATCTCATTCGGAATATTGTTCTGGTTCACGGCGCCTGGGCCGATGGTTCTGGCTGGAAAGGCGTTTACGACATTCTTGTCAAGGATGGCTACAATGTCAGCATCGTCCAAGAACCGGAGACATCCTTTAAAGGTGACGTGGCCGCCACCAAGCGCGTCCTTGCTCTACAGGATGGACCGTGCATTCTTGTCGCTCATAGCTATGGGGGAGCCGTAATTACGGAAGCGGGCACGGATCCATCGGTTGTGGGCTTGGTGTATATCGCGGCCCACATGCCAGATGCCGGCGAGAAAGAGTCTGAGGACGGAAAGCGCTTTCCGAGCGACCTCGCCAAATCGGGTGCCATTGAGAAAACCCCGGACGGTTTCACCTATATCGACCCGGTGCAATTTCATGAATTGTTCGCAGCTGACCTTCCCGCCGACCAGGCCGCATTCATGGCGCGCTCGCAGGTGTTCAACTTTGCCGACAATTTCTCGGCGACGATCACTACGGCTGCTTGGAGAACCAAACCGAGCTGGATGCTGGTAGCGGGAGCAGACAGAACCATCAACCCCGATCTGGAACGTTGGTATGCCAAGCGGGCCAAGAGCCATATAGTCGAAGTCGCAGGCGCCAGCCACTCAGTCTACGCCTCGCATCCCAAGGAAGTTGCGGATGTAATTGAGCGTGCCGCACGCGAGGTTTCGAAGTAGCTGGGGCTTCGTAAGGGTTGCCCACAGTTGGAGGACCAAATGAAACTTCTTGAAATTCAGTCGTCACCAAGAGGCGAATCTTCCGACTCGATCACCCTCACCAAATCATTCGTTGAGGCGTGCAAGTCCGCCAACCCCTCGATTGTTGTGGATACGTTGAACGTATGGCATGAACGGCTACCGGAGTTCGATGAGGAGGCAATTGGAGCGAAGTCACTGCTGTCCAAATTAGCTGAGAACTCGGCTCGGACATATCCAGAATAAGGGCAAAAGTCGTCACCGGAGCCTTAGACGTGGGGCAGGTTGGCGGGCCCGAAGGGTTGCTCCTGTTCTGATGCTGTCTAAATTCTCCCCCCTAAAATCTCGCAGTTACGCGTTTTTTTCGATGTAGATGATCGCTGCTGTCCAACCGATTGGCCCACTTAGGCCAATTGCAACGCCAACTGTTGTGGCGAGGTGGGTGGCATCGGCGGCGGTTGAAAGGGATCATCGATCCAAGTCCACAGGTCACGGTAAACAAATAACTGCTGCCGTAGGAGTGCCACCAGATTCGAAAGGGACCAACCGAATGTCGACCGTAGTTGCAGATATTTCACCAGCAGCATGGCGATCAGCGCCGTCCAAAGCTGCGTCTTCAAGGCGTTAGCCGAAGTCCCTACAAACGTTTTCACCCGCAGCGACTGTTTTAAGGCCCGGAAAAACAACTCTATTTGCCAGCGTTCCTGGTACACCGAGGCGATGGTAGCCGCCGCCAGTTCCAAGTGATTGGTCAGAAATACCAGCACGCGATCGCGCTCCTTATCGTAAAACTCGATCCGCCGGAAGTAGGCATCCCTGCCCGCCTGGGCCAGCTTGTAGAAAAAGACCACTTCATCCCGTAGCACGCTGCGCCGCTGTGGAACTTCACGCTTCTCCACCACTCCGTAGTCGGCGTTTTCCTTCAAGCGGGTCACAAAATAGACCGCTTGCTTGGTTAAGTTCGCAAACCATTCGTAATCCGTATAGCCGCGGTCAAACACTAAAATCGCCCCCGGCGCAAACTGCATCTGCCGCGCCACGCGTACCTCATGCTTTTTGCCTTCCGTGATCACCGCGAAGGACGGCAAATAGCCATCGTGGTCCAGCAACAGGTGCAGCTTCACCGCACCTTTCGTCAGGCGAAACTTGGCCCAATCAAACATCGTGGCGCAGAGATCGATCACCGTGGCATCCAAGCTCAGCAGCGGGTTCTTGAAACGGAATTTCCTCTTCTTCCTGGTTCCTGCTTGGCTGGCCGCCAGGATCTGGCACTTCGCCAGCAGTTGTTCAAATACCGTGCGCTGCAACTGCCAAGGCCGATGTTCGTTGGCATAAGCCAAGGTGGAGCGAGCCGGAGCGGTGGGCAAACCCAGATGGCGAAGTTTTCCTTCACTGGCGGCCAAGCCCCCACAGATTTCACGCAAGGACTTGGCGTGGCCCAGCTGACAAAAGAGCATAGCGATGAACTGGCCCCAACTACTGAAACCGCGGGCATGCCACTCGGCCTGGTGCTGGCGCACGGCCGATTCAAATTCTAAACGAGGAATCAACTGCAGAATTTGTGAGAAAATACTGCTGACTCGAGTCAAGGCTGAGCCTCCTTAGCGTTGTGATTGGCTTTTGCAGAGCCCAACCTCAAGCTATCAGATGCTCGGCCTTTCTTACTTCACAAAACCAAATCCTAATTTGGACAAGCGTGGAGCGAAGTATAAAGCAGTAAAGCACGAAACCATGACTGAGGCAGAGTCCAAGGTATGGGAGCGTATTCAATCGTTGATCCAACGCTTTCAAAACGCCGATCGAATCGTCTTAGGAACTCCCATGTGGAACTTCGGCGTGCCTTACAAGCTCAAGCAGCTAATTGATCTCGTAGCGCAGCGAAACTATCTGTTTACCTATGACGGCAAACAGTACGGTCCTCTCTTGAACGTGGAAAAGGCAATCGCCGTTTATACACGCGGTTCACGTTACCTGGAAGGAACGCCCATACCACCCTCGCGATTCGATTACCAGGCAAGTTATCTGAACTTTTGGTTGCAGCTTATAGGTGTTCGAGAGCTTCGGAGCGTGATTGTTGACAACGCGTGGAATCGAGATCGTCAGGGATCTGAAGTGAGCTTGGCGAAGGGCAAAGCGACTCTGGAACTACTGGTTGAGTGGTTTCTTAACTAGTAGCAGAGCCGCAGCAACGTGCCATGACCCCGATTTGAGGATCGGAAGAGAGAGTGCGGCAGATCCGGCGGGTGGCCGACCCCACCAAAGCCGGCATGACCAGCCTGCCGATGTGGGGATTGAGGTAGCTGCATTATTTTGTCAGATATCGTTCATCCGCAGAAGTAGAGCAGTATCCGATGCGCTCGCTTCAGAGTGCTTGTGAATCTTGCGGTTGCGTAACGCGTGGTATCCCTGTTGGAACAAGAAAAACAACGTCAGCATGCAAAGCAGCAAGAGCGCGAATCCCAACCAGGCTGCGTAAGCAACGGGAAAATTCGGGATTCTCATCAGCTCCACAATCACCAGCAAAAGCATGAGCGTGATGCAGCCGCACTGGATGACCGGGTTACCTCGCCCGCGTTTAAAAGTGAACCAGAAGAAGAAAGCGTAGAGAAGGAAAAGGCCTGTGCCTTTCATAACGTTCGCGGTACGTAGATCAATCGCCATCACGTTGCGCGTGATTCTACCTCGAACCGAGCAGATTCCCCAAGTTCATGGCAGGCCTGTCGGGCGAAGTGGCGGTGATCGCCGGGCTGGAGGTGGGAGACCGCTCGTTGGACCGTAGTTTTACTACGCCAATCGGGAGATTGGCGTTTCCAGGAGTCGCCGCGCGAAAGTGCAGTTGATGTATCGGCGTCATCAAATTCAGAAGTTTCGCACCGCGCTGAAGCGGACATCTATCATCGATAGAGGTTTCGCGGGGCAGAGATGACGACGCGCACGCTGCCAAAAAATCAACTGATGCGGCTCGGATTGATGCTGCTGGTTGCCCTCGCAGCCCTGTGCACCATCTTCGCGCCGCGCGCTTCGGCGGCAGAAGCGTGGCAGCAGCACGCCCAGGCGCCAGCGGATTCCGCGGTTGATCCCGTCACCGCTGCTGCCGAGAACGGAGACGCCGCGGCACAACTGCGGTTGGGCATGCGCTACTACGAGGGGACGAGCAGGGAACATCCGCCCGATTATGACGAAGCTCTGAGATGGTTTCACCTTGCCGCGGATCAGGGAAACGCCGAGGCGCAGGCTCGCATCGGAATGATGTACCACTTCGGCAAAGGCGTCCCGCGCGACGATGCGGAGGCGGCCCGCTGGTATCTGCTCGCGGCCAATGGCGGTTATGGGTGGGCGCAGCTACAGCTCTTTAATATGTACGAGCAGGGACTCGGTGTTCCGCGTGACCACCAAGAGGACAGCAGCCGTTGCTACTGGAATCCCGCAGCATGATCCTTGGAAGCCTCCGCGATGCCGTGACCGCGGAACCCACCCTGGAAGTGGAGCTTCGACCGAAGGCCCGCATCGTCCTATACACCGACGGCCTGACGGACGTCTTTAATCAGGACGGAGAAATGCTGGGCGTTGAAGGCTTGCAAGCCGTAGTCGGTGAGGCTTCTTGCCTTCCATTCAGCGAAATGAAACAAGCGATCGTTGACCGCGTAGCGGCCTGGCGCGAAGGACCCGCTACCGACGATACGTCTCTCGTCTTGATTGAAGTTCATTGAGCGTAAAGTGCGAGGCCGACGCAGCCACCTACTATTGAGCTCCGCATAATATAGTGACGTTAGAACAGTTCCGCTTGAGCCCAGAAGCCGGTTACCAGCGTGGTTCGTCGGCGCATGCGACGAAGTGCCATGCGGGCATGCTGACTCAGCTGCCAGAAGGTCTGCGGACAGAAGTTGGGCAGCTCGTGTTGTTTCCAGTGGCTCCACAGATACTCGACCGGGTTTAACTCCGGAGCATAGGCGGGAAGGAATTCCAGCCAGAGCCGTCCTTTCTGTTCGCGGACGAAGTCCCAGACTAAACGGCTGCGATGGGTTTGCGAGCCGTCCCAAACCACCAACAGCTTGCAATCGAGATGACGTAGGAGATGCTCGAGGAACTGAACGACCTGAGGACTGCGGATCGAGCCCGGGAAGAGTCGGAAGTAAAAGTTCCACCAAGTCACACCGGCCATGGCGGACAAAGTCTTCCAATTGAAGTGATACTGCAGCACGGGAGTCTGACCTCGCGGGGCCCAGGTTCGGCAACGATGCGGTCTCTGGCTCAGTCCGCTTTCGTCGACGAAAACGATCACGAACCCTTGTTTTTGGGCTTTTTTTTAATCTCCGGCCAACGCTTGCGCTTCCACTCGGCAATGGCTCGCTCGTCGCGTTCCAGAGCTCGTCCTGTCGGGGCGTTGGCAACTCCAGCCGAGCTGCCGCAAAAGGCGCCACACATGTCCGGGGTGATAGTCGATCCCACATTCCTGTGCGATCAAATCTGCTACCCGCGCAGAAGTCCACAGTCCGGTGTCATAGCCGAACGCTTCCGGTCCGCGCTTCAGAGCGCGCTCGATGCGCTCCAGATCTGCAGCGCTCAATCGTGGCTTCCGTCCGGCGCGACCGGCTTGCTCCAGACCCGCGCGGCCCTCTTTTTCCAGCTGCTGTGCCCAGCGACTGACCGACTGGCGGTGCACACCGACTTGTCGAGAGACTTCCGACTGACTGACGCCCTTTTCCAGTAAGCGTGCCGCCCGCAAGCGCCGCTGCTCTAATCCGGCAAAGTCGCGTCGTACTCCTCTAGGGTTTCCCATGCACGAACAATAGCACAGAATCCTGAGAATGTCACTATATTATGTGAAACTCAATAGTCGGCCAACAAACGGCGCTCGAAGCTCTGCAGCAATACATTCAGACGAGTCACTTTATTTCCGACTCCGTTCGTTTGAACGGAAGTTGCGCAACTTCGGTTCGGCGTCAGAAATGTTCGCCACAGTAGGATGTGCGTCGTCGAGCTGGGACTAGGGTTGCACGAGGGTCGGCGCAGGCCTGCCGTTCAGGACCGCGTCTACGTTGTCCAGGGCCAGCATGCCCATTGCTGTGCGGGTTTCGATTGTGGCGCTGCCGATATGCGGCAGTAGAAATGTATTTTTCAGCGAAACGTATTCCTGGTTAAGTTTTGGCTCGCCTTCAAATACGTCGAGTCCGGCCGCGGCGATCCGCCCGCTCTTGAGAGCAGCGATGAGGTCGTCATCGGCCACCAATCCGCCGCGAGCGGTGTTCACCACGATGGCCCCGGCAGGCAGAAGGCTTATGGTTTTGGAGTTCAAGAGATGGTGGGTCTGGGGAGTATCCGGGGCGTGCAGGCTCAAGAACTGGCTTACGCGAAGCAGATCCGACGGATCCTTATGGTAGACGGCGTCTCCTGCGATTTCGGTGGGTAACTCAGAAGTGTTGCAATAGTGAATCTTCATTCCGAAACCTCGCGCGCGACGCGCCAGGGCTTGTCCCACGCGCCCCATTCCGAAAACGCCGAGGATCTTGCCACCAACTTGCCAGCCCAAGAGCATGTCGGGACTCAGGGGCCTCCAAGCTCCGGTTCGAACAAGTTCCTGGGCCTCGTAAGCACGGCGCGAAGCACCAAGTAAAAGCAGCATGGCGATGTCGGCCGTTGCTTCGTGGTTGACACCTGGCGTATAGGCAACCGCAATTTTCCTGCGAGCGGCGGCTTCCAGATCGATGTGCTCAAAACCAACCGAATACGTGGCGATGACTTTTACCGTTGGCGAGACTTTCTGGAAAAAACCAGAGTCCAACCGGTCTGCCGGCGTGGTGAACACCGCGTCGGCTCCTTCGGCTGCGGAGAGCAACTGCTGCTGGCTGAACGGAACCTGGTTCGGATTTCGCCGGGCGCTGTAATCACGATCGATGCGGTCTTCAATCTCCTTCGTATAACGGCTGGTTACCACCAGAATGGGTTTAGTCATATCCAAAGATCCCCTTCCGCGTACTAGTCGAGAAGTATTCGCGGAAACTTCGTCCACGCTGTAACTAGCACATCGAGGATCAGTGCTCAAACCAAACGCACGTTGCGCTCCATCGTTTTGATTACGTCGTCGAAGCCGGCCTGCCATTACCTGCTTGCCGAGACTCAGCGTGTAACTTTTCGCCGTGTGGAACGGGACGTGCGCCGGCAACGAAAGCGCGTAGGGATCAACGACCGCATCAACGACAACCGGTCCGTCCTGGTAGGCCAGAGCTTCCGCGAGAGCCTCTTTCACGTCGCCCGGTTCCTCCAGACGAATGCCTTTGGCGCCAAACGCTTCGGCCACGCGCGCGAAATTCGGGTTCTTGAAATCCACTCCGAAGGGAACAATCCCGGCTTCCTGCTGCTCAATTTTCACGAAACCGAGCGAATCGTTGTTGAGAATGATGTGGACGACGCGCGATTTGCGTTGCACGAGCGTGGGCAGATCGCCGACCTGCAGCATCGTAAAACCGCCGTCGCCGCAGATGGCAATCGTCTGCCGTCCCGGGTAAGCCAATTGTGCGCCGAATGCGTTCGGCGCAGCGTGGGCCATGGATGCCCAGGAATAGGAGGCCCACAACCGGCGATTGGCGCTGCCCTTGATGTGCCGCGCCATCCAGATGCAGGCCGTGCCAGTGTCGGCGAAAAACATGGCGTCGTCGGAAGCCAGCTCGCTTAATGTCGCCGCGAGGTACTCCGGACGAATGGGCTTGATGCCCGGGCCTTTGTCCACGTAGTGACTCAGCAAGCCGTCGAACTCGCGCGTTTTCGCAACGTGCTTGTCGAGGAAACCCTTGTCATTTTTCTCGCGCACTTTGGGCAGGAGGGCCGCGAGAGTCGCCTGCACATCTCCGATGAGACCCAGATCCAGCGCCGTCCTGCGACCGAGGTGCTTCGGGTTCACGTCAATTTGGACCTTTTTCACGTTGCCGTTGGGCAAAAACTCTGAAAACGGAAAATCCGTCCCGAGTAGCAGAAGAACATCGGCGCCGTGAATCGCGTCGTACGTTCCGCCGTAGCCGAGCAGACCGGTCATGCCCGTGGCGTAAGGATTATCGTGTTCGAGCCATTGCTTGCCGCGAAAGGAGTAGCCGACGGGAGCTTTCACTTTTTCGGCGAGAGCCAGGACTTCGTCGCGCGCGTAACGGCAGCCGTCGCCGCCGAAGATAGCAACCGTTTTGGCGTCGTTGATCAGACGCGCGAGCTTTTCCAATTCCGCGTCGGCAGGACGCAAGATGGGCTTGGCGGGAATCGCAGCGATATGTTTTCCTTCCGGCGCCTCGGCTGCTGCGACGTCGCCAGGAAGCGAAATCACCGTGGGACCGCGATCGCCGATGGCGGTGGTGATTGCGGTATTGATCACGGCGCGCGCGCCCTTCGGATTGACCAGGCGACCGATATAGAGCGCCGCAGCTTCGAAAAACTTGTAAGGATTCAGCTCCTCAAGGGCAGCCGTATCGATCAGCTCCGTTTCGACGTCGCCACAAATGGCAATAACCGAGGCACCTTCTTTCCTCGCGTCCATCAGCCCGTTAAATAGGTGAGTGACGCCGGGACCGGCCGTGCCGCACACGGCGACGGGGTTTCCAGTGGAGTAGGCCTCTGCAACCGCGGCGAAGGCACCGTACTCTTCATTGCGCACATGAATGAATTCAACTTTTCCGTTCCGGTGGAGCGCGTCAATGACGGGATTCAGAGCATCCCCTACGATTCCATAGCAGCGTTTCACGCCAGCTTTCTCCAGCATTTCCCACAACATGTCCGCAACATTTCGTGCCATATGAATCCTCCAAAATTGGATATTAGGGCCCGTGACTATCGGCTCCCGGGTTGCCGACCCTCGGGAGATAAGTAAAGCGGTCAAACTGCTACAAGTGCATCACGCTGCGCGCTAAGCACGCCGACCAACTCGGCCACGAGGAATCGGCGGGATCGCGGCGAGGATATCCCTCCGCCGCTTTGACTTTCTTGTTCAACTCCCGATCGTCGAAATTCCCGGCCGGCTGCCGCTTTTCTCCTGCTTTAGCTTCACCCAGAGTGCTCATCGTCTCCTCCAATGGTTATGCCGCCTCTGGGAAGGGTTCGCATGGGACTTGGATGCGTGGTCGGGAAATAGGGCGTCACTCTTTCTTGAGCGACGTCCTTACTCAGTCCTAATTGTTGGGTTCACCGAAGGGCGCTCGTCTGGGCAGATCATGGGGAGGATCCTTCTGCGAGCCAGGTTTCAGCGCGGGCTGGGAGCCTACGCGAGAATCTTCCTCCGAGCCTTATCCGCTTGTAAAGCGCTTTCTCCCGGTAGCCGCAGTTCGCCTCATTCAGCTTACGCTGGTGAACTCGCTCAAACGCGCGACGCTAACCCACAAAGTATCTTTTGATGACCTTAACGGCGCAGCCAGGATTATACGAAGCGCGAATCGGCCAGGCGATCCCACGATCTTACAAGTTCGATCGTCGCATCGTAGCTAGCGCAATCGCGTACTTAGAGCGGGGTGATGGCGGTTGAGGTCGTGGTCTCGTTTTTCGTTCGGCCCGTCAGCTCTTGATTTGCTCCCAGAGTCCGCAGATATTTCCTTCCGGATCAATGTTCGCAGCAAAGGCGCCGACGCCGGGAACGGAGGTTCTCGACAACGCTATCTTCGCCCCGAGATTGATAGATTTCTCAAGCATGGCGTCAATGTTCGCGACGTCCACGTAGTTCATCCAGGGTTGCCGTGGGTCCTGCCTTTTCATTACCGCGCCATTGATTCCGGGTCCATCCGAGCCCGTCTCGCACAGCCAGTATTCCGGACCCGGTAGAGATGCCTTTTGAAACTTCCAGCCAAATACTTCGCTGTAGAACTTGGTGAGTGCCTCGGGTTGATTGGCCGGAATTTCAAAGTGGACGACTCGGTTGTTGGTCATAAGGCTCCTTCGTACGTGTTGCGAGGCCGAATCATATCCGAATTTATGCGTGGGAGCCTGGCAAAGTCCTGCTTGGCTGCGTTACCGGAGGAGTGGTTTTCGAGAAGGGTTCACTTGTCGGATTTCCACGTCAATATAGACTTCAGCACTCGCGACCGGTGTCCTCCAACCGCGCGCTCGGCCAGCCGCGTATCGCTGAAAATATCACTCTTGTTCGTTCTTTGACGCCAGCTTGCCGGACAGGCGCGCAGCCTGCGCCAGCAAGTAGTTTTGCTCCGGGAGGCTTCCCGTTTTGGCGGCTGCAGCTTGGTAGTGACGCACGGCGCCGCTCTCATCTCCGGCGAGTTCCAGCAGATGCGCGCGAACCGCGTCCAGGCGGTGATTTTCGGCGACGCGCGGGTCGTCTTCCAGCGCGTCCAGGAGTTCCAAGCCTTTCGTTGCGCCGTGAACCATCGCCTCCGCGATGGCGCGATTTAACGCAACCATCGGATTGTTGGACATGCCTTTGAGCAGATTGTAGAGGGCCAGAATCTGTGGCCAATCCGTATCCTCGGCTGTGGCAGCCTCGTCGTGAACTGCGGCAATGGCGGCTTGCAATTGATACGGGCCCACGGCGCCCTTCGGCAAAGTGGCGGAAAGCAGAGCCACTCCTTCCTCGATCTGTTGCCGATCCCAGAGCGCGCGATCTTGCTGCGCGAGCGGAATCAGCTCTCTGTTCTCGCCTGTGCGCGCGAGGCGCCGCGCATCGGTGAGCAACATCAGCGCCAGCAATCCAGCCACCTCGGTATCATTCGGCTGCCGATGATGCACGATGCGAGTCAGGCGCACCGCTTCGAACGACAGATCGGCGCGCCGCAGATGCGGTCCGGCGCTACTTGTGTAGCCCTCGTTGAAAATCAGGTAGAGCACGTGCAGAACCGCGCGCAGCCGCTGCGCTCGTTCCTCGCTGGTCGGCAGCTGGAACGGAATGTCCGAGTCCTTGACGCTTTGCTTCGCGCGACTGATTCGTTGCGCCATCGTCGCCTCGGGAACGAGAAACGCGTGGGCGATTTCCGCGGTGGTCAAGCCGCCCACCGCGCGGAGCGTCAGCGCGATCGCCGATGCTGGAGTCAATGCCGGGTGGCAGCACATGAAGAGCAGAATGAGCGTGTCGTCTTCATCCGAATCGCTCGCGGGGGCGGGGGGAGGCGCGAGCTGCTCCATCTCGAGGGCTGCTTCACTTTCGCGGCGGCGGCGGGCGGATTCGCTGCGGATGTGATCGGTGACGCGGCGGAAGGCCACTTGCGTCAGCCACGCCCGCGGATTTTCCGGCAGCCCGTCGCGCGGCCATTGCGTCGCCGCCGCGAGCGACGCTTCCTGTACCGCGTCCTCGGCCGCCGCAAAATCGCGGAATCTTCGCACGACGATGCCGAGCACCTGCGGCGTCATTTCGCGCAGCAGGTGCTCGATCGAAAAATCGGAAGAGCCGTGTGTTCACCGTGCGCTTCCTTTCGGAATTTCAGAGTCCCAAATCAGAATGGCCGCTGAGCACTTGGCGTACCTCGATCGGCATATTGCCGCGAACGCCGCCCGGCCCGGGCGCCCCCGAGGCACGCGCCGCGATCTGGTACGCCTGCTCCGAGCTTTCGACGTCAATGATCCAGTATCCGGCGAGAAATTCCTTGGATTCCGGAAACACTCCGTCGGTGATCGGGACGTTGTCCTTGCCGGCGCGCACCAGCTTAGCCTGCTCCGGCCAGCCCAGCCCTTCCGTCGCGACGAATACTCCTTCTTCCTTGAGTTGCTTGCTGAAAGCGCGCATGAATGCGACGTTCGCCTCGATATCCTGCTTCGACCATTTTGCATACTCCGCGAAATTCGACTTTGTGCCGTTCATCATCAGAATGTACTTCATTTTTTTCCTCCGCTCGATTCTCGCGCCCATCGCGCGCGTTCGCATGATGAGTCGGATCAGATCGTCGTATCCGTAATTCCGCCAATTACAACGCTATGGATTTAACGGGAGGTGGCCCGCTCATTAGAGGACGCACCTCAATCGGCATGTTCAGTGGCGCACCGCCTGGTCCCGGCGCAGCCGATCCGCGCGCGGCGATAGCGTAGGCTCGTTCCGGCGTCGCAACATCCACGAGCCAGTAGCCAGCGAGAAATTCCTTGCTCTCGGGAAAGACACCGTCGGTAATCGGCATCCCATCCTTGCCGGCCCGCACCAGCTTGGCCTGATCTGGAAAGGTGAGGCCCTCGGCAGACACTAACTCGCCGGCTGCGCCCAATTCTTTGCTCATCGCAATCATGTAGGCAATATGCGCTTGCACGTCCTTCTTTTCCCATCCGGAGAAGCCCGCGCAACCGGCCTTCATCGTGTTCATCATCAATATGTATTTCATGTCAATTCTCTCCTTCGGTGTTTGCGCTGCTTTCGCGCTTTCGTCGGATAGTCGGAGCACTTGAGTCGTTCTCGACTTCCACTTAGCACGACTTCTCTGGACGCTCCATGATCTGCCGCACTTCGATCGGCAAGTTCGTCGGAGTTCCGTCGCGACCCGCGGCCGCTGAAATGCGGCCGGCGATCGCGTAGGCGCGCTCGGGACTCTTCACGTCCACGATCCAGTAGCCGAGCAAAAACTCCTTCGATTCGGGGAAGATGCCGTCAGTCACCGGCATGCCGTCTTTCAGTCCGCGGACCGTCCGGGCCTGATCGGGGCCGGCCAGTCCGTTGGTAGCCACAAACTCTCCCGACTCGGTCAGATCCTTGCTGATGCTGTGCAGAATTGCCATGTGCGCATCCACGTCCGCCTTCGCCCACGTACGATAGTGGTCCACGCCCGCCTTCGTCCCCGTCATTAACAATATGTATTTCATGTCTTTTAACTCCTTTTATTTGCGCATTCGATGCCGCGCTTTCATAGAGTAGTCGGAGCCGCCTGGCAATCCTCTACATCCCCCGACACAAAACTTTTTGCCGAAAATATGCCCTCGCGGTGTCGATTTCGCCGCCCTGCAAGCGACTTACCTATAGAGGTGCGAAGATGACGGCCGATACGCAAGTTTTGGATGTCAGTTGGGACTGGATGACCGCCTGCGACGTGCAAGAGCGCTTCATGCACCAAGCCGGACCCGCCATCGCCACGCTGAGTTACAGCGCTCGTTGCCGGCAGATGCGCGCCTTGGGCGGAGATTTCTACGATTTCATGCCCTTGTCGCATGATCGCCTGGCACTCGCGATCGGAGACGCGTCCGGCAAAGGCCTCGCCGCCGCGTTGATGATCTCGAATGTCCAGTCCTCGCTGCGCACCGCGGCCACCTTCGTCGGCGACGACGGCCCCGCACTCCTCACGGCCGTGAATCGCCAGGTGCACGTAGCTTCGCTCGCGGACCGCTACGCCACGCTATTCTATGGCGTTTTCGATGGAGCGACGCGCACGCTCGAGTATGTTAATGCAGGCCACAATCCGCCGATCGTCATTCGACGTGAGGGCTCCATCTTCCCGCTGGCAGCGGCCGGAGTGCCCCTCGGAATATTCCCCGATTCCACCTACACGCCAGAAACAATTCAGCTCAATCCCGGCGATGTAATCCTCGCCTACACCGACGGAGTAGTGGAAGCGCGAAATCCAGCCGGCGAAGAGTGGGGAATCGAGGGACTAGGCAAGAGCGTCCGCCAGACCGTGGGCGAGAGCATAGCGCAAAGCGCCGAAGAGATCGTCAGAGAGGTATTCACATCAGTAGATGATTTTTCGCAAGGACAACAAACAGACGACGCCACAGTAGCCGTCGTGCGGGTGCACAGAATTGGCGAATAGTTGCGTCCACGCTCGGACAGTATGCACCTAAGAACAGAACTAAACCCCGCACTGATCGCAAAAAACTGACCGTTTTTGTCCGCGCTTCGGAGCGAGTACTGACCCGAAGTAATTCATCAGCAATAGTCGAGCGCTCCAGCCTCGAACGCACGCAGCGCAGTTATTGAACACAAGTATCTTTCCGGATAGTCGGACGTGCCCATCACTCGTTATGGAGTTAACCATAGCGTGCCCTTCCGACTTTTTGTAACTGACGCTTAGCAAACAACTTATTTCCCGCAAAGAACGGAGACGAAGGTGCTTTACGCGTAGGCGTGTGAGGTTCGCTAATCGGTTAGCGGTCTTTGGAAATGTGACAGAAGACCAGAGGTGAAAAATGCGAGTGCGAATTGAGATGTACTTCCGTCTTGCCGTTTCGTTTGTTGCTTTGCTGCTCGCGCTGCCGAGTGTGGTGTCGGCACAGAGCGTGGTAACGGGGGGACTGACTGGAATTGTCACCGATTCCACAGGTTCGGTAATTGTGGGTGCCACGGTGAGTCTGAAAAACCAGGCCACAAGTGAGGTGCTGACTGCGACGACAGGGGCGACGGGTGTCTATCAATTCACACTACTTAAGCCGGGTAATTACGTCGTATCGGTGTCGCAAAGCGGCTTTAAGCAGGTGAGTGAGACAGTCGAAGTTCTTCTGGGGCAAACCGCGCTGGCCAACGTCAAACTGGAAGTTGGCGCGACCACGGAAACCGTTACGGTGACGGAGCAAGGCGCGTTGCTGCAAACCGAAGACGCGAACATCTCTTCGAATTTCGATACCAACCAGATTCAGAACGTTCCGAATCCTGGCGGCGACATTACCTACGTGGCCCAGTCCGCGCCGGGCATCACCATGAACAGCTCGACGGGCGGCGGCTATGGCAACTTCAGTGCGTTTGGTCTGCCAGGCACCTCCAACCTCTTCACGGTCAATGGCAATGACTACAACGATGCGTTCTTGAACTTGAACAATTCAGGTTCCAGCAATTTGCTGCTGGGCGGCAATGAACTTCAGGAAGTTGCGGTGGTGAGCAACGGTTACACCGGACAGTATGGCCGCCAGGCGGGCGCGCAAATTGATTACAGCACGAAATCCGGCAGCAACGCTTTTCACGGCGATGCAGTGTACAACTGGACGGGCCGGGCGCTCACTGCTAACGACCCCCTGAACAAAGCCCACGAACTTGCCGCAGGCTTGCCTAATACGAGACCATTTGAAAACAACAACCAATGGGCGGCTTCCATCGGCGGTCCGATCATCAAAGACAAAGCGTACTTCTTCGTGAATACGGAAGGAATCCGTTACATTTTCGGCGCAATCCAGAACGTCAGCGTGCCCACGCCAGCGTTTCAAAACTTCGTGATGGGTAATGTTCCCTCGGATGCAGCAACCCAGGCGTTTTATGCGAATGTTTTCAAACTCTACAACAGCGCCCCCGGGGTCGCCAACGCGACACCCAATGCCGACAGCTGTCCGGGATTCGCAACTGCGCCAGGGGCCACAGGCGGCGCCTGCACCGAGAGCTTTTCGCAGTCCGTATCCAGCGGAAACAAGGAATGGTTGCTCAGCGGTCGTGTGGACTACAGTTTCGGAGAAAACGACAAGATCTTCGGGCGGGTCAGATTCGATCGCGGAGTACAGCCGACTTACACCGACCCAATCAATCCTGAGTTCAACAATTCGAGCACTCAGCCTCAGAATGAAGGCCAGTTGAATTACACGCACATCTTCTCCCCGACAGTCGTGAACAACTTCATCTTCTCCGACCTGTATTACTCGGCGGTTTTCGGCAATTTAAATCCGTCGTCGGCGCTGGGCCTGTTTCCGGGCAACCTTGAATTTCTAGTGGATGGCGCATTGACTCCGCTGGGCACCGGATCCGGCAACCCCAACGGATTCGCCGCGGGTTTTCAATTCCCGGAAGGCCGCCATGTGGAGCAGTGGCAGCTGGTGGACGACTTGTCGGTGGCGCGAGGAAACCACGATTTCAAGATGGGTGTGAACTTCAAGAGAGACGACGTCTCGGACTTTACTGCGGCGGAAAACACCCTATATCCCGAGGTCGATGTCACCTTGTTTGGTTTTGCGAATGATCAAGTTGCTCCTACCGGCTGCAACGTCATGGCGAATAGTCAGCTTGGCTGCGGCAGCGTAATTTACAACTTTGCGTCCCAGATCGAACAACCCGTCGCCTTCTATAGCTTCGGCTTGTATTTCCAGGACCAGTATCGCGTCACCTCCAAGCTAAAGTTGACGATGACGCTGCGGGCTGATCGCAACTCGGGCGGCGTATGCCAGACCAGCTGCGCCAGCCTGCCCGTTACGGCGTTTAACGAGTCGGCGCACGGAGCGACGATTCCGTACGATGAATCGTTCCCAACCGGCAACAAGACGATTATTCCGGGGATCGAAAAGGTCGTGTTCGAGCCGAGGTTCGGTCTGGCCTGGAGTCCACTCGGTCAAAATACGGTGATTCGCGCGGGCGTGGGGCTCTTCACCGACCTTTACCCCGGCGGTCTTTTGAGCCTATTTGATACGAATTTCCCGCAGGTAAACTTGTTCAACGTGCCGACGGGAAGCGTGGCGTTCGATCTGGCGCCCCCGGGATCCACTGCTTTTCCGGGCAGCGGCGTAAACCTGGTGACGCAGTGCAATAGCGCCTTTTTGTCGAATTACAATAGCGGCGGAAGTTTGACGACGGGCGGTTCCAGCGGCGGCGGCTACGCCGGCGCAGCGGCACCGTTTGGTGGTTGCCTCAACGCGCAAGGCGCCCTTTCCGTTCCGAACCTGAACGACGTAAGCCGCAATTTCCAGAATCCGAAGTATGTTGAGTGGAACCTTGAACTACAGCATACGTTCGGCGCACGCACCGTCGTCTCGGCCAATTACGTTGGCAACCATGGGTATGACGGTCTCGTTTTGAATCCCACCTTGAACGGCTTTGGTTTTGGCAACCTTCCGGCAACCGCGCCAGACCCGCGTGTCGGCCGCGTGGATTATCTGTATACCGGCGCAGTGTCGAACTATAACGGCGTTACGTTCTCCATCCAGGAAAACCAGTGGCATGGATTGACCGGCCGCCTGAACTATACGTACTCTCACGCGCTGGACGAGCTCTCGAACGTGCCAGAAGAGCCCTTCAGCGTGATTACCAGCATCCTTACGCAGATCAATCCTTACAATCTGCACTCGCAATATGCCTCCGGAGACAACGATGCACGGCACCAGATATCGGGTACCTACGTCTACCAACTGCCGTTCAAGAGCGAGCAGCGCCTCGTGAATGCAGCCATCGGTGGCTGGATGGTTTCCGGCACAATGTTCTACCGCACCGGATTCCCGTTCAGCATCATCGACGGCGGTGCCACTGCGGGGCTGGCGGGCAACAACCTGGGAGGCACCAGTTCATTTGGTGCAAATATCCTGGCGCAGCCGCTGCCGAGCTTCAGCCAGAGGAACTTCAACAACGGGCGAGCCTGTGTGCTGGTTGCGTGCTTTACGCCGGCGGATTTGGTGCAGCCCAGCACGGGTTTTATGGGTGATGTGGGCCGTAACGCGTTTCGTGGGCCGGGATTCCTGGGAGGCGACTTGAGCGTGCGGAAGAATTTTCAAGTCACCGAGCGTATGACCTTTCAGCTTGCTTTGAACGCCTACAACTGGTTCAACCATGCGAATTATGGTTCGCCTTATCCGAACACGAACGCGCCTTTCTTTGGCCAGGTAGCCTTCATGCAGTTCACGCCGACGTCGCCTTACGGAGCGTTTGCGGCCGCTGCCACGGATCAGAGAATTGCGCAAATCACGGGCAAGTTCATCTTCTAACCGGATCGTCCCCGCTCAAGAAAAGGCGGCTCTTAGCGAGCCGCCTTTTTTTCTGGGTACGCCGCGCATGTTCGACAGCTTGGAGGTGCAAGTCCTCTTCACAACCTGATAGAGGTGAAGTGATAGCGAAGCGCAAGGGCGTCGCTGCGAGGCGGGGTCTGAAGGAAGCGCGGAGCAAAAACGCGAGCCAATGTACAAGAACCGGATCTGAGGCGTGAGCGTCGGGCGAGCGGGCCCATGATCGCGAAGCCCATATCTATCAAGGACGCAAAGCGTAAATCCGGTGGTTGCGCGTAGAAAGCAGTCGAGCTTATCGCGGGAGATCTGCTGCACGTCTCGGATTCGGGACTGAGGGTGGAGTAATTCATCCTGATCCTGCAGCAGAAGTCAGCAGCGGGCGTAGTACTCACGGAAGTGAGGAAGGCCCAAACAGTAAGAGCGAGTAGTAGAACGTCGAACTCACGGGTGGCACTGCGCCAGCCAATCAGCTTCGGCTGAGCTTTACAGGTTCAGAAGACGGTGAAGCCGAAACGGGAACCTGCAGAGCGGCGAAGCCCTTGTGGCGGACGACGACTCGAACCTCCGGCCCATCAGGGCTCAACTTGCTGAACCGCCGTATGCGGACCCGCCTGTACGGTGGTGTGGGAGGGGCGAGCAGGTGACTGCTCCCCCTATCCCGATCGTCAGGTTCAGACCTGGACCGTGAATGCGTCGCTTCGGTTGAGTTGTCTTCCTGCTCGCGGCGTGCGGCGGAAGTGGCGGCGGCACAACGCCCACCGGCACACCAGCCGGGACCTACACGGTCACCGTAAGCGCGACGGCCGGCGCGCAGACAGCCACGACGAGCGTCTCCGTGACCGTGCGATAACCACACAAACCACACAACGAGGAGTTCGCTGACACGCCGTTCAGCGCGCTGCGGCGGTCACATCATTTTTCGGTGCAAGGCTCAGTGTCGCTTTGCTGCGCTCGAATTTGTCCTTGTTGCCCCAGACAACTTCGTCCCAGTTGTCGCCGATGCGCGTGAAGAGCTGCTGCGCGGTTTCGCGGTCGCCCTGCCGCACCGCCATGAACGCGAACGCGTTCAATTGCTGATTGGTGCTGCCATACAATTTCTCAAGCGCCGCGAAGCCCTGCTTGACGCGCTCCCACGAAAGATTCGGCATCTGCTCCTTCGCACGGCAGCAGTTCAAATCCCTCGCGACCTCGAAATAAATGAAGTCGCCCTCGCTTCCCCCGATTCGGTCCGCAGTAGATTTCAGAAAATCCTCTGAGTCTCCGAGCTGGCCGTACCATTTCGGCAGCAGATAGTTTGCGTGCTTGTTGTAAATGTAGAAGTAGTCAGGCTCGACGTTGCTCGCTTCCTGAACCAATTTTGCCGTCGTTTCGCGATCCCATCCCTGCGCCAGCGCCACCGTCTCCATTTCCAAATACCACTGCGGATTGGCCGCGGACATGGACTTTGCGTCATCCAGCATCTTGCGAGCCTTCCGCGCTCGCTCCGAGAAAAGATCCCAGCCTTCGGAGGTCACCGTTTCGCCCGGCCCGTTGCCCCGGGCTTTCCAGGCGAAGCGTAAATACGCTCCCGCGAGCGCGACTCGGGGCGCGCTCGAATTAGGACTCGCTGCGATCCACCGCTCGAGCCGCGCGAAGTGCGCGTTCCACACGTCGTCGGTAGAGGTCAGCGAGCCCGGCCCGCGCAAAGCGTTGTAAAAAGCTCTCAGCTTCCATCCTCCACCCAGGAAACGCTGCTTTTGCG
Organism: uncultured Acidobacteriota bacterium; assembly: GCA_963804625.1. GTDB lineage: Bacteria > Acidobacteriota > Terriglobia > Acidiferrales > UBA7541 > Palsa-295. Next base: position 395,829 of record CAWDRJ010000009.1, read on the forward strand.
ACCGCGCGGCTTGTGCGATGTCATCGAGCTGGCTGAAATCTTCCTGATTGAAAAGCGTGCGGACCTGCATCTGAAAACTTCGCGCGGGTTGCGTATCGGGATCGGATTCCGTGGCGAGATTCAAAGACTGCGCCGAAGCGGACGCGCAAACCACCGCGCCCAAAATCAAACTGCGTAATGCGAATTTCAGCCAAGGCATGGCATCGCTCCTGACCGTCCTACGGCGGAAACGATATCACATGCGTTAATTCACCGCCAGCGCCTCACCATCGTCGCCGCCCGGTTTCCTATGGAGCGAAACGCATCAATACCTCTCGCTGGCGCGCAGACAGCGAGTCGTGTGCCAATTGCGCTTCTCAGCGGCCCGCTGCGGCGCACGGCTTCGATTCGGGCGCTGATTTCCAGAACGCCGTCGCGCTGAAATCGGCGTAGCATACGAGACGGCTATCCGGAACTGGAGGGCGGAGGTCGTCCGATGAGGAGATTATATTGGTACGCGATGCTGGTGGTGCTGACGCACGGCGCGGTCGTCTTTTGGCACCTCGAACTGCTGGCAAAGTTGAATCCGGCGCTGAAAGTGGATCAAGTTCCTCTCTTCGCTGGCCTCGCGAATATCGTTCCGTTGCTGGCCCTGATTTTGTTGTGGTCGCACTATCCCAAGCTCGGTGGCTCGCTTCTGCTCTTCTTGGCCGTGCCGCTCGTGATCGGCGGATATTCTCATTTCCTCAGCCCCGGTTCGGACAACGTCTTCCGCATGGCGCCGGGTGAATGGACCGCCGGCTTTCGAATCAGCGCCGTGCTGCTCGCGGCGCTGGAGTGTTGCGCCTGCGCCTTGGGCATCGAAATCCTTCGCCGCTCGTCGTCTCGATCGGTGCCGGGAAGCTCGTCTTTGAACGCTGGTACCAGCTAATGTGGGACTGAGGAAGCTATTTTTCGCTTCTTCTTATGGAAGCATCAATAGCCGGCACTCGCGCGCACCGCAGCTAGTGGCTTATCGAGGTCCGCGAGCAGCTCGGGGCCGACAATTGAGAGCGGCGTTGTGCCGTAGCACAGAAGGCGCGTGTGAAAATCGTGCAGCGACGCGTTGGCGCCGGCTTTGGCCCAATACTCGGGCAGCAGCGTTTCGATTTGCCGGCGGCCAGCGGTGTACGCGATCACGTAGCCCGGATTCAGCGCGATCCCGGAAACCGCGGCTTTGGCCTGCGCGGGCGAGAAGCCGGTTTCATGCGCGAAAAATTGCACGGCTTGATCGAACGTCCACGTGCCGCTGGCTAAATTCGGATCCACGATCGCCCGCGCTCCGCGCACGCGTTCCCACTGCGCGGTGAAGTAGCGCCCATCGAGGTCGTCGCCGAAGAGTCCCATCTGCACAAAAAACTCTTCGCCATAAAACGCCCAGCCTTCCGCGAATTCGCCGCTGCTCTGGATTTTGCGCACGAAATCAGGATTGCGCCGCGCAATCGAAAGCTGCAAATAGTGTCCGGGCATGGCTTCGTGTGCGCCGGTGGAAAGAATGCGATCTCGGTCGAAATCCTGATTCGCGTCCAGGTTCTTCGCGGCTTCCTCGAGAGACGTCGGCGGAGTGATGAAATAAAATCCCGTCTCGCTCTTGCTGAATAAAAGCGGAGAAAACATCGAAGCCCCCGGCGAAACAGGCTGCATGAATTTCGGAGTTTCCACTACCTTGATCTCGCCAAGCCAATCCGGAATATCCACCACGTTGTGCTGCTTGACGTAATCGCGCAGTTGCGCGATGCGTTCCCGGTAGTACGCAATCAGCTCCGGTCCTCCCGGCGCGATTCCGCCGCCACTCTGCGGACCGATCGGCGTGCCGCGCTTCTTCGCCAGTTGTTGCATCCAGATCTGCACCGCCCAGCCGTGCGCCAGTTCGTCGCGCCCGATGCATTCGATCTCGTCGGAATTGAACGGCAGCAATTCTTCGTCGCGCAACATCGCGTTGTAAGCATCGCGGCCCATGGCGTAGTTCTCCGGCCACGAAGCCGCATGCCCGTCAATGAACTTCTTGGTCTGCGCCATCGCGGCCAGCGTCGCGTCGCGCGCCTTCTCGAATGCCGCAAACCGCTCCGCCGAAAGTTGCGCCTTCGCGGCGTCGGTCAAAGGCCCGCTCAGTAAACTCGGCGCGCCCTCTAATTGTTCCGCACCGGTAACCCCGTAAAGATGCCCGGGAAGCGTCACCAGCGCATTCCCCGCAACGATGTACGCGGGCGCTCCCGCGAGCCGCGCAATGATTTTCTCCCACGCCGCGGTAACGTCCGCCGGCGCCGCGCCGGAGGTCCCGGCCACCGGAAGATGCAAAAACTGCGTGTAAATCGCGCTGAGAATCGCCACGGACGGCCCGGACGGATCCTTCTCGAACGTTTTGTACACCGTGTACTGCCGCTCCATGGTAGTAAGCTGCGCGCCCAGCAATTTCGCGTCGTCGCGATCCTTCAACGACGCGCCTTCGAGCGATATTGCCGCCAGCTGCTTCTGCCATTCGCGGATCGTAGCCAGATCGCGCGTGTTCGCGGCCAACGAAGGCGTGTCCAGCAGGCCATCTTCGTCGCTCAAGCCCAAAAATGTCGCTGTGATCGGATGCGCCTTCGCCCAATCAAACGTCATTGCGCGCGCGAGCGTTTGCAGTTGCTCGGAAGTGCTCGCCGGCGGCGCGACCGCAGTTGCAGCCGGCCGCGCAGCAGCGGGAGCGGCCACAATCGCGGGGGCAAATGCGTTAGCCGCGAGCAATGTAGACGCGAGTAAACACGCAGCGACGCCGAACCTCCGTACGATCGGCCGCGATAACATTTGCAAAAAGTTTCTCACTCGCACGATTGCCTCCAGTAATTAAACCGAGCTCGCAGATTCAACAATGGCTGCCGCGCGCTAAATTACACCCGCCGCCGCACGCACGCAATCGCTAGGCAACACTCGCGAACCTGCGAGATTCACATAGGGTACGGCGGTGCTCCGCCGCTTTTCTTACGCGAGGCGTGCCTCTCATGAAGTGATCGCGCCAGCTCCGACACCGCAAAAAAAAAGCCGCCGCGCCACCGGTCGACGCTGCACACCTATTCATCCTTGCGTCATGACCTTGTAACAATCCATCGCAAAACTCCCACCGTGAGCTCGTCCCCCGCGAAACCCCAATTCACGTCGGTCGCTTCCACCGCCCCATACCCCTGGCTCGCCGCAGCCAAAGACGAAAAGTCGCCTCACACCCCCGATCCTGCGCTCGGCAGGTCAAAAGTCCCCCCAATCGAAGTAATCTCCGCCGAGCCGCACTGGATCGAATTGCTCATTCCCTGCACCCGCGACGCCGCCGACCGCATTCAGCCTTTCCTCACCAATCTCGATGCCGACCTCTCCGACGATCTCCGCCGCACCGTCGGCATCGCCTTGCATGAACTCTTACTGAACGCCATCGAATGGGGCGGCAAGCTCGATCCGACGCGCAAAGTCCGCGTCGCCCACCTGCGCTTTCCGCGCATGCTGCTCTACCACATCGCCGATCCCGGCCCCCGGGTTCAGCTTCCAGAATCTACAGCACGCGGTCGCCGGCCAGACTGATCCCGAGGAAATCGCGGAAATAGTCATGAAGCGCGCCGACCTCGGCATGCGTCCCGGCGGCTTCGGGATTGCCCTGAGCCAGGCCATCGCCGATGAACTCGTCTACAACCAAGCCCAAAACGAAGTGATCCTGATCAAATATCTGACCCAGCCAACCGTCGCCGAACCAACCAGATGATCCCGCAGCGCAACCCTCTGTAGCGAAGATTCAGAAAATTCAGGGCAGGGAATTCATCGGCGGAGAATCGATGAACCGGTGTTTCGATGTGACGCGCCCAAACTTACCAACGCCCCGCCGGACCATTCGCCGGCGGGGCGTCGGGGCTGGGCCCTCTACTGCTACTGCAAACTACGAAATCGGCAGCCGTTCCATCCGCGTCGGGCTTCCGTTCTTGCTTGCTTCCAGGTATAGCGTCGTCTTCATTCCTTCGACGTATACCGCTGCCAGCTTTCTCCCCTCACTGGACTTCGTCACCAGCAATGCGCTGCGGCTACCGGCCTGATACGCCGCCACTTCGCGCGCCTGCATGTTCATGTTCTGCCCGCCGCCGTTGATCGTGACCACGCGGCCGTTTTCGACGGACATCACGGACAGCACATACTGCCCGGCCTTCAGATTCGTGTTGCCGCACTTGACGTCATAAGGCAGCGAAACTTTGCCTTCGAAATCGGCGTGGATCAATTTCGCGGTGACAATGGGCGTGTGCTGGGCTGCGGTGGTTTCCGGAGCCGAGAACGCGAATTCGTCAGGCGACATGTCGCTCTGCGCGCGCGCCGTGGTCGGCAGCAAACACGCAACAGCTCCCAGCGCCAGGGTGATCATCGAGCTCTTCACTGCGGTGGTCATTTTCATTTTCTTCTCCTGTTTTCCTCTAATCTTTGGCACTGGATTTTTTTTGCTTCGTCCCTCAGTGCACGCGCAGTGTCGCGCGAACGCCAAAATCGTTCAATGCAACGAGCCTCGTTTGTAGGCAAATCGAAGGTAAAGCCATAACCTTCTGAAGAAATGCAAGTTAGGGGGCGAGGCGTCAACCGCACGTTCGTCGGTTACGCGGGATTCAAAAATAAAAAGGCCCGAACCGGGATAATCCGGCTCGGGCGCTTGAACTGAGAGGAATTGCAGCCGAAAGAAACGGCCGCTTTACTTGTGCTTGTTGGCATCCTCCGCGGCAAGCTTCAATTCGTGATTCACCTGGTCCAGCAGTTCCTTGGCCTTGGCCGCGTGCCCGTCCATGTCCCATTCGTTGGCAGCCTGCGCCGCGCCGATTTTCTCCCACGCCTCCTGCGAGAGCCTTTGGGCAGCCGCAAGATTCGGATGTCTCCGGCCGCTGACGTTGTCCGTCGGTTTCTGCGCAATAGCCACGCCGCTGCATACCAGAGCTAATCCCAGTACACTGCTCAGTGCAAACTTTGACTTCGTCATGTCTGCGGTTCTCCTAGTTTGGCGATGAACTCCTACGCCGCGAAATTCAACCCGCGAAGACCAGGTTGCACAAACTATCCTGCGGCAGGGCACTCCGGCCTGCAATGGTCGTATCGCGGAAGGCAGCGTAAGAATCAACGCCAGGATCCGGCAATTTGGGAAGGGTTCGCCGTCGTAGCGGTAATGTGCAAGAGGAAATGCGAGCGCCGCAGACGCGAAGCTTCCCGGCGCCCGTCACTTGGTGGGAGCTGTGTCTCTGAATTTCGAAATCCTGAATCCTTCGCAAGCTTAGGGAGCAGCGAGCCCTTGAATGCGAGGCACTAACGCTTAACTTTTCGGCTCAGGGAAAACTCCGCCGACGACCGCGCGGACCTCGGCATAATACTCAGGATGCTTTGCGAGAATTGACTTGATCTCCTGGGCGAGCGGACTTTCCGACACCCACACCTTCTGTTGGTCAGAAAACAGAGGGAGTTCCAGGGCTTTTGCTTCTTCGAGCAATTCCTTCAGCTTGAGGTGGTCCGGATCTTCGCTCATTCTCGTTTCCATCGCTGCCTCCATTTACACACTTGAGCTACCGTTCGTGGTTTATCACAAGGACCAGCCCGGTTGCAAAGCGAACTTCTGAAACTCCGCCCGGCGGCCATCACTTCAATTCCGCCTCCGAGACAGCCGGCGCGACCGCCGGCTCTCCTGCAATCCCCAATCGTTGCCGCGCACCGAACATCGCCCCGCGCGCCTCGCGCGTCGGCGCAAACGCCGACAAGCCCAGCGGCTGCGGAATATCGTCGTAGATCGCCTCGATCCCGCCGCGCGAAAAATACGTCTCGTGCCAGAACCCGGTTCCGCCGGAATCGCGCAGAAATTGTTTCCACCAAGCCCGATGCGGCTCCGACCGCGCCCAAGTCTCCAAAGACTGAAAATCGCGCCAGTACTGCCGCATGCCCACGTGCGGAGGAAACAAAGACATAATAAAATTCTCGTGCAGCAAAAGCCCGTCCGGCTGCGCCTTCACGGAATCCTGTATCTTGGGCCCGAAGCCCAGCAAAGTCTTCAACCCAGTCAAAACATTTACCCGCATCCCCAAATAGATGATCACCAGATCCGGGTACCCGCCCAAATCCACAGTAATGCGTTTCACCTTTCCGGCCATAACAAATTCTCCTTCTCACGCATAATTTTCCTTCCGGATTTGCTATCCGCGCCCGTCGCGGCCTCGTGATTCGTAAATACGCCTAATCACGCACTAAGTTGCAATTGTCTTTCCACGCTGCCCGGAATACAACCCGATCGAATCGGGGAGGGCACTCGCTTGCGATACCTTGGAATATCATGGAGCTGCCTTAGCTGCACTGGGAGGAACGGGATGAAATTGCTCGCAACCGCCACAATCGTCGCGGCGTTCACCGTACTCGCGTCGGGCCGTGCACTCGCTCAACCTCAAGCAGCAAATCCGTCAGTCTCGGAGACCTCCCAGACACCGTCTCCACCAACCGCGCAGACAATCCAAATCACGCGACGTGGCACGCAAGCATCGTTCAACGCCCCGGCCGAACACTTCACCGGTTCCGTGCGCGTTGATCCTCTCTTTGACACGCATGATCCCTCCTCGCACGCCACTGCTGCCAGTGTCACCTTCGCGCCGGGAGCTCGCACGGCATGGCACAGTCACCCACTGGGCCAGACTCTGATCGTCACAGCTGGCAAGGGCTGGGTGCAACAATGGCGCGGTCCAATCGAGGAAATTCGCCAAGGTGACGTCGTCTGGATTCCCCCGGGCGTGAAACATTGGCACGGCGCCACAGCGACCACCAGCATGACTCATATCGGAATTCAGGAAAGTCTGAATGGCAAATCCGTCGAATGGATGGAAAAGGTCAGCGATGCACAGTGCGGAAATTCTCAGTCCACACCGGGAGGAGCTATGGGCGGCACAAAAGAACCTTCTGCAGCGCAGAAATTGTTCGGTGACTTCGACCCCAAGCTCGCTGAATTGACAGACAACGTGCTCTTCGGCGATGTCTGGCAACGCCCAGGACTCTCGCAGCGCGATCGCAGTCTAATCACCGCCGCCGCCCTCATCGCTCTGAATCGCCCCGAACAGCTGCGCGCTCACCTGCAACGCGCGCGCGCCAATGGCGTAACCAAAGATGAGGTCGTCGAGGTAATCACGCACCTGGCCTTCTACGCCGGCTGGCCCAACGCGATAAACGCCATCGCAGTAGCCAAAGAGGTATATTAGTGAGCAGAACTTCTGACGAGTGCACTACGCTGAAAAAAAGGAATCGCCGCGAGAGTCGGCGAAAGCCGTTGAACGTGCGGGTGACCGATCCGCCGCGAAGTTGATATGCGCTAACTGATGAACTCCACCACTCCATCCGCGATGTTGTACATCGCGCCGGTGATCTGGATCGATCCTTTCTTCTCCAGATCCGCCAAGACCGGACTTCGCCGCCGAATGCTTTCGATTCCGAATTTGACGTTGCTTCGGGCCACAGCGTCAACGTAAGCCGGAATCTTGCTGGACTTCTCGCCTTCAAACATAGTTGCCGGAATGACCGGTTTGATCTTCTCCAACAATCCCGTGAGATTGCCCAATACCACGCTATCAATTGCGCCCTTGATCGCGCCGCACGCCGTGTGTCCCAGGACTAATACCAGCTTTGCTCCCGAAACCGCACATGCAAACTCCATGCTCCCGAGCTGGTCGTCGTTCACCACATTGCCGGCCACGCGCCCACAGAACGTGTCGCCGATCCCCGCGTCGAAAATGATTTCCGCCGGCACCCGCGAGTCGATGCATCCAAGAATCACCGCCGCGGGATACTGGCCCGCGGCGCTCGAGCGTTGTTCAGCCAAATACTGCCGAGTAGCCATCTTGCCCGCACGAAATCGCTCGTTCCCCTTCTTCAATTCGTCAATCACCTGCGCCGGAGTCATGCCGTCACGCTGCGCCTTTGTCAAAGACCCGCCGGTGTTCCCGGCAAGCTGCACAGACAAAAAACCAAGCGACGGACCTAGCGCGCAAGCCCCCAAAGCCGCGCCAAGAAATCTGCGACGGTCGAAACCTCGGTTATGCACTGACCGGCCTATTGTTTTTTTCACGATCTGCCTCCCGGCTTTCGAAATGTGCCGATCGCCACCGTGATTCGCGGAAACGAAACTGAGTCAGCCCATTTGCCGCACATGTTAGGCCGCGCTAGAAGCCAAGTCAACGAAGGCTGAAACACGGAGAGAAGCTCCGTGCCCCAATTCCTGAGCGACTATCTGAGGGGAGTGCTGCGATACAGGCGGGCATGCAATAAAAAGGAGCCGACGATTTCGCCAGCTCCTTTCTTTCCCCGCTCTTGTTGAGGCTGCAGACTCCACTGGTCTTGGGCTTGCGTGAGCTTACCGAGGCCGCGGATTGTTGCGAGCCCTTATTGCGGCAGTGTCTAGTGCAGTCTGCTGCCGGGCCAGCTTTTGACCAAGTTGTGAACGTCGGGGCTTCCGATCCCCGAGGTCAGATCGTAGCCCCGTTTTGCAGTGTAGGTGGCTTGATAGCTGCTATTTGAACGGGACAAAACGCCGTTCGTCGCGCCGTCCAAAAAGCAATTGAACGTCCCGATCACTGCGCCCGTCGTCCGGTTCGTGAGCGGCAAGCAATTCACGTCGTTGTCGCCGAAGGTCACATCGTGGAATATGCAGCGCGAGCTGGCATTCGTGCCCAGGCTGGAATCGCACGAGGAATCCCCGACGAAGACATTCTGCAGAGCATCCAGGGAGTAATACACGTAGTTCGGATCTCCGCTGAATCGCGTTCCCACAGATTCGTTGATCAGCGCCTGAACGCCCGCCATGATCGGAGCACCGAACGATGTGCCGCCGAAGCCGGCCCATGTCTGCGGTTCCCCCGGAGTACACGGTGCGCCGCCAAAGCCGGGAGTGGGATCGGAGTAGCAGATTATGTAGTAGTGGCCCCAGAGTCCGTTGGCCGCGAAGAATGTGATGTCGGGAATGTCGCGCACGCCATCGAACGGAACGCCCGCGGCAAGGTACTGATAAAGAGGCTTCGGATAGCCCTTACATGTGCCCCCGACAACTCCATTGATCGCCGGAGTTCCAGTGAAGCAGCTGCTGGCGCCCCCGCTGCCTCCCGCGACAACCAAGAGAAAATCCAATGAAGGAGGCAAATTGTTGCACGTACCATCTGCGCCGTACGGGACGGTAAATCCCAGGAAGTTGGAAAGTGGGACGTTTGCGCAGGAGTCATTCCAGGGCATCTCCGGAATATAGCTCTTCGCTGAATTGAAGAACGGCCCGTTGGTTGCGTTCCAGTACGTTGCATTCTGGTTCAGAACGGTATCCGTGAAATCGGTTCCACCGATGGAGACGTTATATTGCGTCGTGGTCCAGCCGCTCACGTTCAGCCCTCTGGTCGCTGCTCCTCTGAACTGATCCGAGGCGTCCGCGCCGGAATCGCCCGCGGAAACATAGACGGACACGCCGCGCAATACCGCCAATCGGTAGAGTCCGTTGATGTAGGCATTGAAGCTAGCGCCGTCCTCGCTCTCGGATTCGCCATAGCTGATGCTGATTACACCGGGAGGCGGCGGGAAGTTGGTCAGCACGTTTTGAATGGCGATAAAGCCTCCAAAGTTCGCGTTCGTGTCGGCGCAAGTGGCCAGGATGATGGCCGCATTAGGAGCGGACGCGCTGGACCATTCGACGTCCACGGCCGTTTCAGAATCGTCTCCGTTTACGCCCGGATCCGCGCAGGCGCCGCCATTCGCAGGGCTGTTCGATGGTTGCGGATGCACGGTCGTTAGCGAGCCAAATGGGAATCGAGCGTCCAGCCCAAACGTGTGACGGAAGGTCGGCCAATCATCGGCGGAATAAAGGTCGCTGTCCTCAACTACCATGACCGACTGCCCCTTGCCTGTGATTCCCGCCTGATATACGGGGTTGATGTCGTAGATCGTCGCCATATCTCCCGGCACCAACGCGAACACGCCGCCGGCCGCCGTCAACTGCGTTTGACGATGATTGAGGAGATTCATGTGCGGGCGGAAGTCATTCATCGAAGTGACACCAACAAGCGCTGGCGCAAGCGCAGCGGGAACCATGGGATCCCGGATGTTGGCGATGTGCATCGCGCCGTTCACGTCGATATTGTGGATCTCGGTATGAAACGCTTCGCGGATCGCGCTGGCCGGGCCGGAGAAATCAATCACCCCGTTGGCGCGATAGACGGTGTTGACGGTGAACCCGTGCGATTCGAGCCAAGTACTGACGCTAGTCACATCCGCTTGCGCCGGGCCGAAGCGCTCCTCGATTTGCGCCGGGGAGAGCCAATGGTGGTATTCGGCGGAAGTGGGGTTGTGGAGCTGTTCGATCAAAGCGTCGGCGTCTGCTTCCTGCTCCGTCGACATCTTCATCTGCAGGTACATGTGCGACAACTGGAGGCTATCGGAAACGGGCCCCATATCACGAGCCGACTGAACCTCCGGCCGCGTGTTGCCGGCCAGGGTGACAAGGACCTTTTCGTCGATGTTTTGCTTTATCAAGGTATGAGATGCGTTCGATTGTGCGTACGTCGGGATGCTACACAAAAGCAGTAGCGCCACCGCACTGCTCAACGCCAAGACTCGACCTGCTTTTTTCAGCATGGGCCTAGCTCCTTTAATTTTTGAATTCGCGCCAAGTCTGGAAGGCTTGCTTGAGGCAAGCGGCCCACCGAGAATTCCGCGGCAGAGGGCGAAACTGTCAGGGCTGTACTGACGCTCACGCCATTCCGCGGCTTCCAAGCTTTCAACACCGCAAGAGCTACAACAGAATGACCGTTGGTGAGGAGAAGCTACTCCCGGCCGCGTGACCTATATACCACTCCTGAGGGTTTGTCAATCGTGCATATCTTTGCACACTTGTGTGCAGATCCTGCGCAGCCTTTCACGACGGAGTCCCGTTCCTACTAGCCGTTGAGCGCAGACTTCAGTTCGCCGAGAAGTGTCTGCAACCATTCCGTCGCCCTCTAAAACCGCTCTTCGAAGAGGTAGTCAAGACGACCGCCGCTCTTCGCCCCGTGCTGTTCGGCAGCTATGGGAAATGTTCGTGAGAAGGAACCGGACCAATCACCGAAACACCGGAATTCCTCAGCTCCTGACTAACGCATTTGCCGGAAAAGTGAAGCCCCGCTTTAAATGTTCGGCAACGAGCCGAATCACGCGCTATGTCAATCCCGCCCGAGCGATTATTCTGAAGTGTGATTGAAAATCCAGAGATACCGCCGAATACAGCTCCGCCGACCCCGTACCGGAAAATCACGTTCCGATCGTTCGCCCGATGGTTGGGCATCGCGCTGGCGCTGCTGTGGTCGCTCGCTGTGCTGATCCTCGTCGCGGCGCGCTGGATTGATCCGCCAACCACCGCCGTCCACATGGAACGCCGCTTGCAATCATGGATTCACCGCACGCCGTACCACGAACGATACGAATTCGTCGCGCTCAACCAAATCTCGCCCGATTTACAGCATGCCGTCATCGCCGCGGAGGACGCGCGCTTCTACCAGCATCATGGCTTCGATTGGAACGCGATGGAAATCGCCGCCGAAGACGATATGGAAGGCGGGCGCCTTCGCGGCGGGTCCACGATTACGCAGCAACTGGTGAAAAATCTTTTCTTCGGAACCGGCCGGTCCATTCTCCGCAAAGGCGCCGAGTTCACGCTCGTCCCAGTCGCCGAACTGGTCCTCGGCAAGCGGCGCATCCTGGAGCTTTACCTCAACGAAGTCGAATGGGGCCCCGGCGTGTATGGGGCGGAATCGGCCTGCCGCTACTACTACCGAACCTCGGCCCGCAACGTTGGCCGCCAAGAAGCCGCGCAGCTAGCTGCGATTCTGCCGCAACCACTGAAGCGCCGCCCCGATCACATGATGCACTACAGCGCTCTAATCCAAGAGCGCATGCGCCAAATGGGCTGGTAAACGCAGATCCCACGCCGCGAATCTTAGAACGTCCGTAGCGATAAGCGGCGTCACCGGCGCTGGCGCGGTGCTGCCCTAGGCTCGCTACAGAAAAGCGGCGGCAAGCCGCCGCGTTGCACGGAGCGAGTCGACACGCAAACCCCGCGTGTGTGCTAACCACTGTCGTCCGCGTTTCCGCTTCTAGCCTCCCCTGAAAACACGAAACCTCCGGCGCCCGTCGCCGGACACCGGAGGCTCGCGAGTCTTGCGGTTCTAACCGGGAAGCTGACTAGCGGCCCGGGAAGCTGGAATAGCCGAAGTTGAAAAAGTCGAACAGGTCGTCCAGTGCCGGCGTGTTCACCGGAGCATAGGAGTCTCCCAGCTGCACCGGGTTCGGGAAATTGTCCCGGCTGCGGCGCGTCACTGGTGGCAGGTTCCAATTGCGCTCGATGAACTTGAGGATCGACACATGATCCGCATACTGGTGCGAAATGTATCCCTCGGCGCGCAGCGGCAGGTACTTCGGATTCGCCACCACGAGCAGCGGGATGCGCGTGCCGTCGCCGAAGAAGTCGAGCGGCTGCACGTAGCCGGAATCGTAGTAGCCGCCGCCTTCGTCCTCGGTGATGAGCATGACGGTGTCCTTGGTGTAGGTGGGGGAGGCCTCCACCTGGTCCACGATGTTTCTGACGAAGCCCTCGAACAAGTCCAGCTTGGAGGAGGACGGATGGCCGTCCACGTAGCCGCTGGGCTTGACGAAGGAAACCGCGGGCAGCGTGCCGTTTGCGATATCCGTATAGAGGTTCGCTGAATCCTGGATATGCGCCGCGACTTGCGCCGGGTTCGACATGATGGAGGTGTCGTACTGGAACGGGTTGCAGATGTTGCAGTATTCGTCCGCCAGCGGGCCCTTGGTGCTCCAGTTCAGCTCGTACGGGTCGTTGACGTAGTTGTTCCACATGTCGCCGTAGTATTTCCAGGAGACATCGGCGTTGTTGAGGTCGTCGCCGATGCTAGGCGTGGACGAGGGAGGAATGGTGAAAGGCGTGTTCGACGGACTCTGGTCGAGGTAGGCGTTGTTGCCATTGCCGAACCAGCCGGGGTTGTAATTGTTCAGCAGATAGTAATGGCCGGGTTCGCAACGCGGGTCAATGTGCAGCTCCCTGAGATAGTCAAGGATGGGCCTGACGCCGTGCTGGCTCGGGTCCGAACAGTTGCTGTAGGAGCCGCCGCCGTAGATGATGGGCAAGCCGTTGGGTTGGGTGAGATCCCACTGGCTCATCGGGTATCCGGAATTGTAGTCCGAGCCGTAGCCGTCCTGCGTGTACCAGTTGTTGGTGCCCTGCGCGGGGTCGGGATTTTCGATTTCGTCAATCAAGCCGGGTCCGCTGAAGGTGGAGGGAGTGACGGTAGCAGGGACGTTGTGGGGTGGAACCGCGGGATGGCCGTTGCCGTCGCTGAACCAGATCGCGTCGGCGTGGCCGAGCATGATGTGATTGGCGCCGGTGCCGCCGTTGACGGACTGGTGGAAGTTGTCGCTCATGGCGTAGGTGTCCGCCAAGCTCTTGAAGTAGGGCACATCGCCCTGCTGGACGTTGTAGAAGCCCAGGGCCGAGGAGCCTTCACCCGTGGTCGTCGGGACCGAGTCATAGAGCGCGTACCCGCCGGCGGTCCACTGCGATTCTGTCGGCGGGTTCGTGGCGGAATACCCGGCGGGGTATTCGAAGAACTCGCTGAAGAACGGGCCGTAGTAGCCCTGGGCGTATTGAGCCTGGGTCAGGCCGTTGGTGCCGGCGCCGACGGTCGCCTCCACCCAAGAGAACAGCTTGCCGTCGCAGCCGGAGGGATTTTCCCAGGAAGCGTGCTCGAGGCTGCAGTTCAGCTGCTGCCACATCTGGTAGAAGCGGTGCACGGGACTGGCGCTGTAGTCCGTGTACGTAAGGCTGAAGCCCGGCGTCGCCGAATTGGTGCCATTGGTCAGCTGGAATGGGCCGGCCGGCAGGTTGTCGAAATTCACGATGCGAACATCCGGCGTGTAACTGTACTGGAGAGTGCCACCGGCAGCCAGCGACTGGTAGTAGGTCAATCCGTTGGCGTCGGAAGAGTCCATCTGACCGTTCTGAGGCAGACCATTCTCGGTGACGACGGCGCAGGCCGCGGGGGTGAGGTAGTTGGTCTCGGACCTACCATTGACGGTGGTGGTGCCGCAGGCAATCGTCGTGTACTTGGACGAACTCGGTGAGAAGTAGCCGTTCGCTCCGGAGGGGCCGCCGGCCTCCGGCGCGGGGAGCTGGTTGCTGGGGAATTCCTGCTTGGGCGGGCTCAACAGAAAGGTGTCCTGGGTGCCCTGGTCCGTAGCCGAGAGCTGCTGAGCCTTGTAGAAGTACGGTCCCGGGATGGCGTTCTTGTTGGCATCTAGCTGGATAATGCCCTCGCTCAGCAGGTTGTGGACCCTCTGGCCGGTCCTGGGCACGTAGGTCGCAAACACGTGGTCAAAGCTGCGGTTTTCACCGATGATCACGATAACGTGCTTGATCGGCGTTGCGGTCTCACTTGAACGATCCTGCTGCGCGTTTGCCACAGGCACGCCAAGTGAAAACTGAAAGAGCGCGATGCTAGACAATGCAATGCGCAGTCCTTTCAGACTTCCTTCCACCACTTTCTTACACTTCATTTAAGGACCTCCCCATTTTTGTGTACACTGCCCCCAAAGCGGGCGTTGGAAGGTAGCGTGACGCACTTTTCGGCTGGATGACTTAAATGTTAATGGCGTGCAAAAATAGGCTGTAGGCAAAAAACGGCGGTGCAGGAAATCTTTCTGTGACTAAGTCTCCGGCCACGAGCCCTCGTTTCGCACGGGGACTTGGCGATTCTTTCGCGGTGGGTGGCGCACGTTGTCGAAGGGTAGCACACGCTGACGATCCCGCGGTCTCCTGAAACTCTCCACCCGTTAAGGAACACTATGCTATATATTCAGCGCACCGGTTTGCACGATCGCACCTTGGGACGGACTTAGGTCTTGCGCTAGCCTGGTTTGGGTTTCGCGGTACGGGCGACTTAAGTTCTGTAGGATTGAAAATGATGCGGCTCTCGGCAGCTGTCAGTCTCGCGCTAGTCGGGGCGGTTTCCGTCGGAGCCCAATCCACGCCCAGCAACCCGCCGGATACCCCGCCTCAATCCAATCTGCCGGCAAAAAACTCAAGCGATTCGTTGAGTCTTCCGAACGGCACCGGCATCGTTGGAGTGCTGTCCACAACCGTTGATACAAAACATTCGAAGCCGGGTGACCGTGTCGAGGTTGAAGTGACTCAAGAGGTCCGGCCCGGTGGCCACGTTCTCTTGAGAAGCGGCTCGCGCGTCACCGGACAGGTTACTCTGGCGTATGCGTTTTCCAAGGGGGGCTCGAACGCCAAGCTTGAAATTGTGTTCAACAATGTAATTTCAAAAAACGGCGAACAGATCCCCGTCTATCTCTCCATTTATGCGCTGGAAGCCAAGAACGATCCAACGGCCGACGATCTGCAGGACCCCAGAGGATTGAATGCGACTGCAGCGCGGGCCGGAACTGCCGGTGGACTGGGGAGACTGGCAAATGCAGTAGTGTCCCAACGTTTCGGCCTTTGCCTTCCGTAAATTATTGATGAGAAACGCATAACCGGCAGATTCTCTTGGTCTCGATTTGAACTGCGAATGCTGATTCTGCCACCCTGCGAAGCATAACTTCGTGGGGGCATCGATGAACCGAGGCAAGCTGGTGTTTGCGCAGCTGATGCAACATCTTCCGTTGACCACCTTTCGCCATTGCGTCACCCGCTATCGGGGCACGTTCAAAGTGAAGTCCTTCTCGTGTCTGGATCAATTCCTGTGCATGGCCTTCGCTCAGTTGACCTTTCGGGAGAGTCTTCGGGACATTGAAGTATGCCTGCGCGCGCAAAGTTCCAAGCTCTATCATCTCGGGATCCGTTCGGCGGTGGCTCGTAATACGCTGGCCAATGCCAACGCGGTGCGCGACTGGCGCATCTATGCCGATTTTGCCCAGAGCCTGATCGGCATCGCCCGGCCGTTGTATGCGCAGGAGTCCTTCGGCGTCGATCTGCAAGAAACCGTCTACGCGCTCGACACCACAACTATCGATCTGTGTCTGTCGGTATTTCCGTGGGCGGTATTCCGCACGGCCAAGGCAGCCATCAAGCTGCATACGCTGCTCGATCTGCGCGGCAACATCCCCACTTTCATTCACATTAGTGATGGTAAGGTGCACGAGGTCAACATCCTCGACCAACTGCTGCCCGAGCCGGGCGCTTTCTACATCATGGATCGTGGCTTCCTCGACTTCGAGCGCCTCTATCGCTTCCACGAGGCCGGCAGCTTCTTCGTGACCCGGGGCAAGTCGAACCTCAAAGTCCAACGGCGCTACTCGCATCCGGTCGATCGCGAGACCGGGCTGATCTGCGACCAGAGTGTCGTCCTTACTGGCTTCTACTCGCATCAAGGTTTCGAGGCACCGTTGCGGCGCATCCGCTTCAAGGATCCTGAAACCGCCAAGACCCTCATTTTTCTGACCAACAATTTTGTCTTGCCAGCATTTACGATCACCGAACTATACCGCTGCCGCTGGCAAGTGGAGCTCTTCTTCAAATGGATCAAGCAGCATCTGCGAATCAAAGCATTCTTCGGAACTTCGGAAAACGCGGTCAGGTCACAAATCTGGATAGCCGTTTCCGCCTACGTTCTGGTCGCCATCGTCAAGAAGCGACTGCATCTCTCGGCCAGCCTGTATGAAATCCTACAGATCCTCAGCCTGACCATGTTCGAGAAAATCCCATTGGATCAACTACTTGCCCAAACGATGATTGACGAAATTCAACGCGTTTCCGATAACCAATTGATTTTGTTCACGTAACGTTGGGACACTACTGCGGCAAATGGTTTGCTGAAACCCGACACAAAAGGTGTAATCGGACTCGATTCGCTGAGCCTTGTCCCGATGGCTAGGGACAAGCCGCCAACTTCTCTGGTGCGCTCCGAAAAAAAAGATGTCCGCTTGGAAAAGGGAACCGGGATTGTTTTGGTGGTGGATAGTCAGTGATTTCCCGCCACTTCGTCGCGGCACGCCCGCCGTGCTCACTTCTTCTTCAACAGGAATCACCGTAACGGAACCGTCCAAGAGCGGAAGCGTCAGATTGGTTAGTGATCACGCTTTACATTGCTGAAAACGTCGGAAGACTCACCAGATAAACGGAATCACCAGACAAATGGCTGCGCAGTGATTCCGTACGTACAGTAGCTGGAGGTCGAACGCATGGCCGTATCTGCTGATCTGCGCATGACGCGAATCCCACTCAGCCACGGCGCCGGCCAAATGCCCGCGCTCGGCTTTGGCACCTTGATCCCCGACCCAGCCCTCACGATCACTGCGACCCGAGCCGCGCTGGAAGCCGGATTCCGACATTTCGATTGCGCGGAGCGATACGGAAACGAGCGCGAGGTGGGCCAAGCGTTGCAGGCGGGACTCGGCGCCGGAAACATCGCGCGCGAAGAAATTTTTGTCACCACAAAAGTTTGGAACACGAATCACCGCCCGGAGCGCGTCGAACCGGCTTTCCAGGCAAGCCTTGAAAGACTCCGCATCAATTATCTGGATCTCTATCTCATTCACACTCCCTTTGCATTTCAACCCGGCGACAATCACGATCCCCGCGATCAAAACGGCAATGTGATCTACGACCGCGGCGTCACTTTGTTCGACACCTGGAAAGCGATGGAAACTCTGGTGGATCACGGCAAGTGCCGCGCCATCGGGCTTTCGGACATCACCCTGAACGAACTGAAGCCCCTCTACGGATCCGCGAGAATCAAGCCAGCCGCGGTCCAGGTAGAATCGCATCCGTATCTGCCGGAAACGGAGCTATTGGAATTTTGCAAGGAGAAGGGCATTGTGTTTCTGGCTTTTGCGCCGTTAGGTCACGGAATGAAGCCGGGTCTGCTCGAAGACCCAGTGATTTTGTCAATCGCCGCGCGCGTGGCGAAGACGCCGGCACAAGTGCTGCTCGCGTGGGCTGTGCAGCGCGGCACAGCGGTGCTCACCACGCCGAAAAATGCGGCGCGCGCGCGGGAAAATTTCGACATCTCCGCTCTTCCGCAAGACGCGCTCGACGAAATCAATCGCATTCAGATCCGGCAGCGGCTGAATCCAGTGGTGAACACCGGCATTCCGGGTTTCATTCCGCAAGCCAAGAGAGCTGAACAAGGGAGCTAAACAACAGAGATGGAGCAGGGAACTCAGCAAGCGAGCTGAACCAAGGAGCTGAACATGGAAGCGAAACCGCAGTTAGAGCAGTCCACGCAGGAAAAACAAATCCGCGCGGCGCTGGATCAGCATTGGGCGGCGTCCGATGCCAACGATTTTGAGACCGAGCACCGCATCTATCTCGAGGACGCGGTGCTGGAATACCCGCAGTCCGGCGAGCTAACCCGCGGACGAGCCAACATTCAGGGCCAGCGCGCCAGTCAGCCGAACAAAAAGCGGTTTTCGATCCGGCGAATCGTTGGCAGCGGTGAGCTGTGGGTCACCGAATTCATCCTCACATACGACGCCAAGCCCTCCTACACCGTCAGCATCATGGAGTTCAAGGGCGACAAGGTCGCGCGGGAAACGCAGTACTTCGCGGATCCATTCGCAGCTCCCGCATTTCGCGCGAAATGGGTCGAACGGATGCCCACGTAACTCGGAGAATGCTTTTTCGGGGCCGAGCGTCACCCGTACTTAAGATCGGTGCTCTGTCCGACCTCGATAATGTAGCCGTCAGGGTCGCGGATGTAGCAGCGGATCTCGCCGTACTTCGGAATCGGCGGCGTGAGGAACTCGGCTCCGCGACTTTTCCACAATTCGTAGCACGCTTGAATATCCGCAACGCGGAAATTCATAAAGCTGTTGATGTGATTCGGATCGGGGACGCTGAGCGTCACCGTCGGCTTATCCGGGGTCGGCCCGCCCCCAACGTTGAGAATCATCCAGATATTCGCAAGCTGAAGGTAGGGAGGTGCGTTGCCGTCGCCCATGGTCAGAATGCGAGCGCCGAAGACCTTTTCGTAGTAGCGAGCCGATCGCTCCTTGTCCGCGACGGTGAGAAAATATGCGATGCTGATCCCCTCTCGCGGGGGCATCTCATAGCTGTTTTGTTCGATTTGCATGCCGCTCATTGCCATCTCCAGTTCCCACAAATGATGCTCATCCGTTGATTCCCGTTCTTTCGTACTCGTGCCTGCCGCCGATTATGCCCGACCAGGAAAGACAAAACAATTGGGCCACGCCCTTACCGGAGATCTCTAACAACGTCGGCTCTGTCAAGCTATTTATGAGCGCACTTCTCCGTTCACTTCAAAGAGTATCTCTGTTCGTCGTGTTCTTTGGCCCTGTCGACGACCACGGCTCACCTGTAATCTTTCGGTCGGTTTCGGTCCGACCCACACATCTCTTCGATCCCAGCTTCCGAGTCGCGGTAGGGACGCCGGTTGCCCAGCGCCCCCCGCACAGATCCGCACGGGCAGTTTTCCTGCATGCGGCTCTTACCGCGGATGCTGGGCGTCGAAGCGCAGGTAGGGGTACGGATGAAGGATTTTGGGGAGTGGAAGCCATTGCTTAACAAAACCAGCCATGTGCTTCCACGACATCCGGCTCTTCTGACTGCGACGTTGTAGCACTCGCAGCCAACGTTTGCTCACCTCAAGTCGAAAGCGCTGGAGACTGGCGAAATTTCCAGGAACGGCATGGTAGTTGAAGTAGCCTCGAACCACGCTCTTCAACCACTTCCCGACTTCCGCCAGCGGCTGATGCCTGCGTCTCCGAAGTTCGTCCTTCACCTGTTTCAGCTTAGCCAGGAGTCGCTTTCGGATACTCTTGCGCAGCACGAGGAACTTGCCGTTCTTCCAGGCTTGTCCGCAGATATGCGCGAACCCCAGAAAGTTGAACGTCTCCGGCTTGCCCTCCCCACGCTGCTTCCGACTTGCTGCGGCAAAACGCCCGAATTCGATCAGGCGCGTTTTATCCGGATGTAGTTCCAGCTCGAACTTCTGCAGACGGCCCCGCCATTCCTGGAGGAACCGCTCCGCATCGCCACGATGCTGGAACCCCAGCACCATGTCATCCGCGTAACGGACCACGATAATGTCGCCCGTGATCCGGTGCGTCCGCCAGTGCTGCACCCAAAGATCGAAAACATAGTGTAGGTAGACATTCGCGAGTAGCGGCGAAATCACCGAGCCCTGCGGAGTCCCCCTTTCCGTCTCCGACCATTCCCCATCCTCGAGTACGCCGGCCCTCAGCCACTTCTGCATGAGGCGAAGGATCCGTCGATCCCCGATGCGATGCTGGAGAAACTTAATCATCCATTCGTGCGAGAAAGAACCATAGCAGTCACGAATGTCGGCATCCAGCACCCAATTCACCTTCTTCCTCATGATCCCGATCCAAAGCGCGTCCAGCGCATCGTGTGTGCCGCGCCCCGGTTGGAAACCATACGAGAACCCCAAGAAGTCCTCCTCGTAAATCTGACTGAGGACCGTTCCCACTGCGTGTTGAACGATTTTATCCTCCAGGGCTGCTATACCCAGCGGTCGCTGTCGGCCATCCGGCTTGGGAATGTAGGCTCTCTTGGAAGGTAGCGCTCGATACGTGCTCCGGTGCACGCGACTGTGCAAATCCTCCAGCCGCTTGTCCAGGTCCGTTTCGTATACCTGCCACGTCAACCCATCCCTCCCGGAACAGCTGCCCGCTTTAGGGCGTAAAAACTGTTCCAGAGAAGTGCGATGGATACGTGATGCAGTAGCGCGGTGAATCGTAATCGTTTATCCCGCTTTGCTGCTTCCCGCACACGATGCAGTCCGCTCAACGCGTTCCCCCAGCTTTGTATCTGGGACGCGGTCGTCTGCACTGTGTTCTCCTTGGTCGGTCGTCTTCCCTCCGCGCCCTCCGCCGACGATGCCATTCCGTCTTTGTTCGGGCACTTCGCAGGTAGTACACGACCGTCCGACTCCCTACCAACGTGCATGTTGGACTTGCGGTTCATCACCTTCTCCCACCGGCCCCTTCACAGCTTCGTGTCGGGCACTGGTAGGGCCTCCCGGTTCTCGCGCGTGGAGTTTCCAAGCATGCGGGGGTCTCGGACCTCGCAGAGTCCGTTGGATGCTCGCGATTTCGCACCCACCGTTGTTGCCTTCCGCCATCATGGACGGCGTCGGCCCTCTGATTTAGTAACATTTCGCGGCTGAATACCCCGCCTGCCTGTGCCCCTGTCAACGCTTCGCATTCAGCTTTACAGCTGCGGACGCATGACGCGGAGCCGGTGCGGCTCGCTAGGCCTTCACCGTATGGCTCTTTCATCCACTACTCCACGCCGGTTTATCCCGGCGCACCCATGATTACTTGTTCAAACTCCCTTTGCAGGGAGCGGGATGCCCCATCATGTGGACGGCGTTCTACTTCACGCCATGTACGATACCGAGCTGTCCCGCGTACGAACCGAACTTGACCCACTGCGTATATTCCCAGCCCTTCCGCCACATCCAGTACAACCGCACTCCGAGTCTGCGGGCCATAGCTACCTTGGCAATACTCTTGTGGCGACGCATCGCCAGATGGATATACCGACGTCTCCAGTCAGGATGGATACGCACTGCTGCTTGGGCCGCCTCCACCAGCAAAAAAAAACGCAACAAGGAACTTCCTTGCTTGCTAATGTGCCCCAGCCGTTGCTTGCCACCACTGGAGTCCTCGCTCGGAATCATCCCCACGTACGTACCGATCTGCTTGCCCCGTGGAAATCGTGTCGGAGTTCCGATGATCAACACGTAAGCCAGTGCCGTCAGTGGACCTACGCCAGGGTGGGTCATCAGCCGCAACACTGCGGGCCACTTCTTCGCTTCCTGCTCGGCGGCTCGGGTTAACTCTGCGATGGTCGGATTCATCCCGTCCAGCAGCTCCAGCAGATCCTTGCGGCGCCGGGAGGCCCAGGGAGCGAGCGCAAGCTTTTCTAACTGGGCTCGTCCTGCCTCGCTCCACAGCTTTGGAGCGCGGCAAAAAAGTTGAGGCAATCTCGGTCATCGTTCACGGGAAAGTGCGGGTTACGAGAGATGATCGTGTCATCGGAGAACTCGTCGCGGGACACATTGTGGGCTCAGCTCTTCTCTTGAGTGGAGTCGCTTCCGATGTAGAGGCCGTGGTAGTAGGGCCTGTCCGGTGCATGCGTTGGGAGATCGAGCCGCTCAACCGCTACTTGGCCGCCAATCCGGAGACGCGGATTATCCTGCAAAAGCATCTCGCTCGTGATCTGGCCGGAAAAGTAGTAGCTGCTGGCAAAGGTTAGGCTCATCTAGAAACTTTCGCGCGACGACTTAGCAGATAGAGGAAGGGTCGGTGCGCGACACGAGCAATCTTATTTTTAGCTGCAGCGAGAAAGGGAAGCATTCATTCTTGGGTGAGGAAATCGTCCACCATCCACCTGCCTTGTTACGAATCGCAAACGCTGCGCTTCAGAGTCCTGCTGGTCGCGCGCCTTCGCACACAAGGCTATTGGACTGGCTCCCATGTGCTGTCAGGGTTGAATGAGGTGATTGTCTTGGCGATTGCGGCGGTATCGGCGCCCAGGTCCTTCTGCAGCACGATACCGTCCTGGTTGACCAGGAAGGACATCACGCCGGAGTTCGCATACTCGGAGGGGTAAGCCAAGATCGCAAAGCCTCCCGTCATGCTTCCGTTGACCATGTAGTTTTTCGCTCCGCCATGAGCGTCCGGCCCTTGGCTGGTGAGCATCCGGAAATAATAACCGTGGTAGGGCTGTGATTCCTGCGAGCCGCCGGAATAGCCTTCGCTCGCGGCGAACTCCGCCAATGGACCCAAGGGACTGCCCGATTCACCTTCCGAGACCGGCCAGTACAAGCCGTTCTGTTTTCCCTCGTCGCTCACGAATTTTTGCGCATAGGTGTGGGCTTTGGCACCGTCGTGCGGGTGACTGAAGTAATCCGTTTGCGCCGCGGCCATAGCGTTCAAAACGTCAATCGTGGAAAGTTCGTTGCCGCCGATGCGTCGAGCCATAATTTCATTTTTGGCGGAACTGCTGTCGAAATACCACTGGCCTGCGTCGTTCTTTTTTAATGCAAAGGGAAAAGGGTAATTCTCCGCGCCAACATCGAGAACCAAACCGCCGTTGGTCAGTTTTCCCCAGCGATGCATCTGGTCGTAGCGGCTCGCAAACTCATCGAGCGCTGCTTTGTCCTGAACGGGATCGCCGGAGAACAAAAGTTCTTTCGCGCCAGATCCGAAAATAAGCAGCAGCGCATTCGTGTCTCCCGCTTTCGCGGCTGTGTAGATTGCCTGTCCGGCGAGGTCCGCAGACGCGAATGTTTGCGGTGTGGCGGGAACTCCCTCCGTCGACGCGGAAGGCCGCGATTTGCTGCATCCCACCGCGCTGAGTGCGATTACACTCAACAGCAAAACAAGATTGCCGCAAGAAAAGACCTTCGCCCTGCTCGATTTCACCCGACTCATTCGCTCTCCTTCTCATTGCGGCCGGACCATTCGGGAATCTTAATTTTGGATGTCATGGGAATTGGGGGCCCGGCAAGACTACTTGCGACGCCCGCCTCCTCCGCCACCGCCTTTGGCGGCCATGCTTTGGTTCCCGCGAGCGCTCTGTGCGCGACCTCCCGCCGATCCAGAAAAAGAATCCGGACGCGCCGGCTGGGCCGCGGGTCGTTGGCTCGGTTGCGCAGCGGGTCTGGTGCTGGGCTGAGTTGCCGGCGTGGTTGGCCTCATACCCGGCTGAGTTCCCGGCGTCGTTGGTCTCGTACCCGGTTGCGTTCCCGGTGTGGTCGGCCTCGTGCCCGGCTGCGTCCCCGGACGACTTCCTGGATTGGCCGGTAGCGTGGACGGTCCACCGTTGCCGGGGCGAGTTCCGCCACCATTGCCGGGTCCACCCGGTCGATTGTTCCCCCCGCCGGGCGCCGGAAGGGTTGTGGCAGGCGGACGCCCATACCCGGGATAGGATGGTGGCCGGTAGCCTGGGTATCCGGGATTGTAGCCCGGGTAACCTGGACGGTAGCCGGGAGGACGATATCCCCCGCCGTAGTAGCCGCCGCGCCAGTAGCTGTTTCCCACGTAAATGTTTCGGTTATAGATGACAGTGTGGCTGTGCCAGTTCGTGCCCCAGTAACTCCATCCCCAACCGCAGCATCCGCCATAGACCGCCGCCCCCACGACGATTCCGCCACCGAAGGAGACGACGGCTACGGAGGGACCGCGGTAGTAGTAACCGGGAACGACAATCGGCGCGCCATATACAACGGTGGGACTATAAACCGGAACGTAGACGACCTGCGGATTCGCCGGCTGTATCACGATGGTCTGCGGAGCCGGCTGCTCTACCTTTATCTCGGGCCCCGACTTCAGATTTCCCGCTGCCAGCGCCTTCGCGCGCATTCGTTGCACGGCGGCCATGACGTCCGCCTGTTGCGTCGCGGAAGCTTCGCCAAGCGCCGACGTCCACGCGAGATTTTTCGACAGATCGTCCAGCACGGAAGGGAATTGCGTTAGCGCTTTCACCGAGGGATCCCACGATTGCTGGTCGACGGCCTTTGCCAGTGCCTCGCCCGTGAGGCTGGAATTGTCTTTCATCCAGAGCGTGGCAGCCACCACCTCATAGGGAAAAGTCGAAGCGCCCAAAACTTGCGCCACCAGCGCGTCCGGATACAAGGCGATGGGCGCCACGAGCGAGTCGAGTTCATCGGCCGTTAGAGGAGCGTATTCGGGCGCGGCCTGAGCGCCTGCCTGTGTGCCGGCGGGGGCGGACTGCGCGAGCGCGCAAGTCACAGGCTGGATCAGGAACGACGACAGAAAAGCTACGACGAGCTTCGCTTTCAGATTCATCCTGGCAAATTCCTGGCGAGCCCGCCTTTAAGGCAGGGCCGCAACGAAGAAAGGCATTTTCGACATGCTTTTTACCGGATTTTTGTAATCGCCCGTATTGTCAAATCTAACAGGTACGTAGGTCTGATCTTTCGGCGCTCAAAGCGTTTGCCAGAGCGCCCCGGCGGAGCTATCGGGGCTATGGTGGCACAGCAATAAAACCAAGGCGAGTTCTGGACTTGAACTTCAATCGTGCTTCCAGTCTTGCAGGTCCTGAGTAACGTCGCAATCGTGCATGTGGGTTGAAGGTGTGAAGAAACCCTCTGAATTTCCATCTTGCAAAAAAAGAAGTCTGCCGTAAGCTCGCGGCATGAGCCAAGAAAATCCGATCAGCAAGCAGCCTCTGATTCGCCACGTGAACCGACAGCAGATGAGTTGGCGGGCCGTGGATGTAGAACACCTCATCAGCGAAGACCATCCGGCGAGAGCTATTTGGACACTGGTAGGGCGCCTGAACCTGAGCGCCTTTTATCAAACCATCGAGAGCAGCACGGAGGAAGGAGGGCGGCCGGCGATCGAAGCTGTTTCTTTCTGGAAGAGCGATTCGTCTCTTGCATCGCCCGAACTGCTCATGTTCCCGCCGATGGTTCCATACACGAGTGCCGAAAGCGCCGCTCGCTTGCAACCAAAGCCCCAAAGGAGCAAAAAAGAGAGAAGGGAGATTCTATCCAAGAGCCGAGCTCGACCGCCGAGAGCAGGTGACTGCGACAGTGCCTGGACCAGTTCCCTTCGCAAGGGGGAACAGAGGTCGATTACCAGGTAGCAGCACCTACTGAATCGAGTACACCGAACTTGCACCGAGCGACCATCGCTCAACAAAGAGTGCGGATGGAAGGGTGGCGACAGAGGCGGCTTGGCTCCATGGGAACAATTTGGAAAAAGAAGAAATGAAGAAGAAAGAAGAAAAAGAGAGAAAAATGAAAGAAATGGCTTGACACTCATCGGCCTTCTCATGGAAGGCACTGCAAGACCAGCTAGCGTTGTTTCAAAGCAGAAGAATATTCCCGATGAGACCGACCAGGAGAACGATGCCAAGCAAGAAAATCACGCCGGCCATCTGAAAATTCGGGTTGCTGAACACACTTTCTGTCTTTCCCATCCGCTTCAATATCCGGACATACTGAACGATCATAAGACATAACGGGATGGTTCCTGCCGCCAGCATGAAGAGCCCGATATTCCTCGGCGTGTGAGCGCGCATGAGCGGCACGGGAGCATGCTCCTGCAAGTATTTCAAAATATTGAATATCGTGAATCCGAAGCCGATGAACGCCAGCGATGTGCGCACGCCGGCTAGCATCGTTCGGTCTGCGGCTAGCACTGTCCTTTGCACCGCAAGCCTGTCGGCCAGTTTCAGTTCTTGCCCGATTATGAGTTCTTCTGCGCTTCCCACCGCACTTTTTTCCGGATCTGGCATTTTGCTCCTCCGTCGTCTTCATCGTCTGCGACAGTCCCCCTGGACTGGACCGGTTTTTTCGTACCACGGGGAGTGAGTGAGTCTACATCACAGCCATGCGCTGTGAAGAGTTTGATAAAACAATGTCGCCTTTTGCTGGCCGTTTCCGATTACCTAGGAGCGTGTCCGAGATTTAGCATTTTATAGCGTCGGGCCGGGCTTTTTTGATTCGTGTGGCTATTGGAATCCGGTGGATCAGGTTTCGTGAATCACTTGTCTTCCCAAATCTCTCCCGGGAACCGCATTTCTGTCGCTGACCTCGGAAAGTTCTGTGCTTATCCACTGCAGATGATCTTGTGAAACTTCAAAAGGTTGTGAGTCATGCAGATCAGTGCCCACTCGCCCCGTACTTTCTCCAGCCCGCGTAAGAGAAACTGTCGGAAGCCGCGGGCCTGTTTGATCTGTCCGAAGGCTGGCTCCACAATGCATTTGCGCGTCGCATACACCGCTGCCCCAACCTTTGTCTGTAATTTCCGTTCCATCCTCTCGACACGGCTTGCCCCGATCGGCAACGGCCCTGGTTTGCAGGATTCATTCCGCTGAGCATGTTTCTGCTTTTCTGGCGCTACGAACCCTTCGATCCTTCGCTTATCCAGGTACTTCAGGTTCTCCTCCGAGCAATACCCACTGTCGACCACGACTCCTTGCGGCTTTTGTCCCGACTGTTGTTCGATCGTCTCCACCAACGGCACCAGCTGCTGTTTATCATTCGCGGCTTGCGTGACCCGCTGCCCGACGATCAACTGAAAGGCCGGTTCCACGGCGATCTGCGTGTTGTAACCCTGCACAAATCCATCCGCCCCTTTTAGGATGCGCGATTCCGGATCCGTAAAGTTGTATTGCGTTTTTGCTGTGGGCTTCGCTTCCTCTGGATCCTTCCCCTCTTTCCTGGCTTGTTCGCGCGCGCGCTCTTCCAGTGCTTCTTTGGCTTCTCGGATCCGAGCGATCCGCGTTTCCCGTCGCTGCAACTCTTCCGGCAACTCGTCTCCCCGGCGATCCCGACCGTATCGCTTATCCTCTTCTTTATCCGCGGCCTCTGCTTGGCTCAACAACTTGCGAACTTCCGCCCGCAGCCGCTTCTCCGTCTCGTCCATCCGTCCATAACTCATGGCTTTGTGCTTGCTCGCGTTGGCCTTGAACTTACTCCCATCCATGGCCACGTGCCCCAGCTTCATCGCTCCCGTCTCCAGCGTCAGTCGTAACATCTGCTGGAACATCTCTTCCAGCGCTTTTAGGTGCAGCTTCCGAAAATCTGAGATGGTCCGGAAATCGGGTTGATTACCCGCCGCTAGCACCCGAAAAGCGACGTCTTCCACCAAACGCTTCTGGATCTTGCGCGACGAAAAGACCCCCACACAGTACCCGTAGAGCAGGATCTTGGTCATCATGCGCGGATGATACGGCGGTTGCCCCCGGTCATCCTCTTCATACACGGACTCGATCGCCGATAGGTCCAGTTCGTCCACCACGTCGGACACGAAATAGACCAAGTGGCCATCCGGCAACCATTCGCGCAGACTCGGAGGTAACAGCAAACTTTGTTCTGGAAGGTAGGATCGATATGTTTTCGCCATGACTCCAAATAATTCGCACACCCTGCGCAACTTTTCAAGTGAATTCAGCAGAAAAAAGATGAATTCTCGGACACACTCCTAGATAGAAAGCCTGTGCGATCGGGAGCCTGGACTGAACGGGCGGAACATTCAGCGCGTCCAGCGGAAGTATCTTCGTGGCCCAGTTATAGCCCGCGCACCACAAAGGCGAAATCGCCGAGATGCACCTCTTGAGCGCGTAAATCGGGTCCCCATATGACGCCCCCGAGGACGTATCGGCGACAAGTGCGACTCTCAAATCTGGAGGTTTCTTATGAACGGAAAGACTCTGTTGCGGACGGTACGTGTTGCCTTAGTTCTAGCACTGGCCACAGCCACCAGCATGCTGGCCCAAGGCTCGAGGCCAGAGCACTTTAGTGGCGTGATCAATGACTTTACACCCATAACCGGGGGCACGACCGCCTATGAAGTTCGCGGCCCGTGGAGTTTGACGTTGGACCATGACACCGCCAAAGCTCATTTCTCAGCCTCCCTGACCATGGAGTTGTCAGTCCTTGGGCAAAGCGCTGCAAACGTCCAAACCGCCAACTTGGCGCAACATAGTCACAACATCACGATGGATGGCATGGTCACTTACGATCCGACGGACTGCCCTCCCGCCGCCGCGACCACGCCTCCCTACGTCGCCCGTATCGAGATTAACGGGACAGCCAGCGTTTTCGCGAATGGCAGCACGGCGCCCTTCGGGCAGTTTTCACAATTGCAGGTCTGCATTGCCGGCGGAATGGACACGGCGCAGGCGCCGTATGTGCCGTATTCGAACGTCACGCTGGTATTCCAGAACCCTGCCGCAAAGCATTTCGGGCCGCAGGCAATCCACGGTCTCGTTCGCAAGGTTGAGCGGCTGAGCGAAGAAGATCAGCGATGACGGTAAGAGCAGGCCGCCGGCCACGTGAATGAAGCCAGAAGCGTTGCGCCTGCCAGCTGTCGGACCCAAGTCCTGGTCAACGCGCTAATCGTACATACCATCAGCATGATGCCCTTGTACGACGCTTCTCCCTTTACTCCAGGGCCTATTGATTTGGGCACGGGGCGCCAGCCGCAGCCCATTCCTGAAATGTCTGGACAAACTCTTCATGGCTTATGGGAGGCGTCTGACGTCCGTCACCATTTGGGCGATTCCCGGGACGCCAAGCCCATAATACGAATGGATCGGTTGAAACATGATGCTCCAGCGCCTCCAAGTCTCGATTCCCGTTTTTCGATTTGTCCTTGAATGTGGCGCAGAGTGCAGAACTGCTCAGCTCGACCCCTGGCGCAGACTCCCAGGCCATGCTTAGAGGCGCTATATGCCACCCCGGAGCGCCCGGAATGCCGGTGACGGGGTTATTTGTGCTTTCGTGACATGAAGTACAACGCAAGGTCGGCGCCCCCTTATCATCTGGTCCTCGAGTGACGCCGTAAATGTGCGCATAGCGAACATCTGTCTGGCGCGGAAAATCGGTCATCGTGTGGCAATTCAAACACCTCGGACTCGAGAGTACAGAGTAGATTTTCTCCCATTGCGGTGTCGGCCCAGCCGTAATGACTCTCATATAATCGGCGATCATGCGCAGGTCATCCCTGTCGAGCGGGCCAGGGTA
This sequence comes from uncultured Acidobacteriota bacterium, assembly GCA_963804625.1. GTDB lineage: Bacteria > Acidobacteriota > Terriglobia > Acidiferrales > UBA7541 > Palsa-295. The sequence goes on from CAWDRJ010000009.1 coordinate 425,372, forward strand.
GAGGCGCGGCATCGGAGGGGGAATGGTTGCAAGGGACCGGCCCAGGGTATCCGGGTCTGCGAGCTCCGGATGATTCACTAGCGTCGGATACGTGCGACCTTGTCCCCGATCCCCATGACAGGCACCGCAAACCAAAAAATACCTCTCGGCGCTCGCCCTGGCTCCCGAAGACTGCGGAGGGAGGCGATCCGCCGTCACAACGTTTGGCGAATCACTCGCGTTCAAACCGTATATTGATACCTTCAGTGCCCCGCCCACACCGGCGGGATTCAACGTGATTCCGCCGACTGCGGCGGCGACATACTGTGCCCCGTCCAACGCATAGCTGATCAGTCCGTTGTTGAGCGCTCCGTTCACATCGATACGGCTCAGCACGGACCCGCTTCTTGCATCGAAAGCGAAGAGATTGCCACGGACATCACCGGCGAAAAGAAGGCCGCTCTTGGTAGGTACCAAGCCAGCCAACATCTGCGCGTCGGTCTGGTATTTCCAGAGTATGCGCCCGATTCCCGTCCAACGCCGTGATCTGGCCCTTGGGTTGTTTTTCGTAGCCTACGAATACAGCTCCACCGTAGCTGTAATTCATGGCTCCTTTTTCCGCCGCAGTCTCTCCTTGATTGGTGGCAGGAACAGGCTTCGGTTTAGCGTAATAAGAACACCAGTCCACCATGCCGACGAAAAGCGCACCAATCTCCGGTTGATAAGCGGAGCCGTTAAATTCCGAACCTCCGCCTAAGCCGGGACATGTTAGCGTAAGCGTCTCTGGCAATGGTCCATTGTTGAGAATTGTCGTACCGGGCATGTGAAAGACAACGGCCTTGGTTTTCCGATTGATCCCGGTCACGTAGCCGGTCTTATCGGCGACGGCAACCATGTCTTTCCCGCTGCGCGAACGATAGAGGGTTGGCGGCGAACTCTTATCCCAGTCATGGTCATCTTTCGGCGTTATTTGGTGATACCAGTTCAGCTTTCCAGTGTCCGGGTCCAACGGACACTACGGAATCGGTGTAAAGGTTTTCGCCGGGCCGTATGTCAGTATGAAAGTCGGGCGCTGGGTTGGCGACTGGAATAAACAACTCGTTGGTCGAAGGATCGAGCGAAAAGGATGTCCAAAACCCACCGCCTCCCACTCCTCGTTTGATGCACCCCCACCACCCCAGGTTTTTCTTAGTGTCGTCACTGTTCGGGCGGTACGGTGTAGAAGCGCCAAAATTCCTCGCCCGTCTTGGCGTCAATGGCCAGCATCCGTCCGTGAATTCCCAAGTCGCTGATGGAAATACCGATGAACACTTTTCCCTTCCATGCGATGGGAGCGGCGACAAACGACTCCCCGTTCTTAGGGTCAGCATATTGCTCGTCCCAAATGACGTTGCCTGTCTTGGCATCCATTGCCACCACGCGACCATCCACTGTGCCGCGAAAAATCGTACCGTCCAGATAAGCGGGACCGCGATTGGAGATGTTTGCCGCCGCCCCGAATTTCAGAACAGTGCGCCAGCGCAGCGCGCAGGTTGTGGCGTCGACAGCGTAGGTGGCTCGCATCGTGTCCACGTACAACGTGCGATCCACCATCAGCAACCCGCTACTGAACCACGCGGCTTCATTGAGCCGAAACTCACAGGATTCCTTCAGCCTGCCGACATTCTGCGGCGTAATCTGGTCCAAGTCCACGTACCGCTGGCTGGAATAGTCCTTATTGATAGTTGTCCACTCCTGCGCTGCAACGGGAGCGCCGAAGTTGAATACAAGAATGGCTGCTGCCAAACAGAGACGTGTCAGATTCGAGAGATGCGAAGCCATAATCCTCCTCTTCATCGCTGTCGCCGAACATTCGCGGCGCTGATCAGGGCAAGTTCCTGCGGACCCGGCTGATTCGCTCACTCCGAGTGGTCACACAGGACCAGCCATACGATGCAAGCATCATGAAACCCGCCGCGCCAGGCCATTGTCAAAAATGACAGCCGCATTTCAGCATCTCGCGTACCAGCCGACACTCGCAAGGACCGACGCTCACTTCGCATAGGCGCAGAATTCAACATGCCTGATCAGCGCTGCCAGCTCAACCGGTCGATGCTAAAGCGGGTTCGAGCTTAGTGTTGCGACGACCATTGAGACCACCGAGATTATCAGGAGTTAGTCCGGCGCAGCCGCGGCGATGATTGGTCGGGAGAGGGTTATATCAATAGTTGTGCGGCATTTGCGCAAGGGCTGGTTTGAACGACGATTCGGTGCACCGACCCTCACGCATGTGGTGCGACATGGCATCACCGATATCCAGGGAATAGAAGCCATCTCATAAATGCCTCAGGAGGATGAGGGCGCAAGCCGAGTTGAACCATCCCGAGGAAATTCTCTGGGTAGTATTCCCAGCGAGTGACAACGCGACGAAAGTTGTGAAGCCAAGCGAACAGGCGTTCGATTTTCCAGCGGCGGCGATAGCGCCGCAGTACGCGACCGTCCTGCGTGCCGGTTCCTGCTGCGGTTCCATCGGTGCGGGGCGATCAACACCACACCGAATTTCTGGCGAATCGTTGGTCCAGCGGATCGCTGTCGTAGGCCTTGTCGCCAATCAAGCGTTCCGGTGTTTCGTCGAGGAATCGTGCTCGAGGGTGGCTTCGACGAGAGTCGTTTCATGTGGCGAAGCGCTGACCACGTGCACGGCGACAGGAAGACCATGGCCGTCGCTGATCGCCATGATTTTGCTGCCTTTGCCGCGGCGAGTAGGGCCGACAGCAGAGCCCCTTTTTTCGCCGAACTGAAGCTGGCGTCGATGAAAGACTCGCTCAAATCCAGCTTCCCGCGATCGCGTAAGTCTTCGGCCAATTTTTGCAGCAGCTTGGTCAGCAAACCCGAGCGCTGCCACTGTTGGAAGCGGCGATGACAGGTCTGATAAGGAGGATAACGACGAGGCAGATCGTGCCAAGGAGCGCCCGTGCGCAAAACCCAAAAGACTCCGTTCAGTACCGCACGCGTATCTTGCCACGGCCGCCCGCGTCCATCGTCGCGTCGCTTCGGACGAAACAGCGGTTCCAGCAACGCCCATTGGGCGTCGGTAAGGTCCATGCTCTTGATTTACGCCATTCGCGATAACTTTCAACTGTTCAGTGCCTTAAAAGTGTTTATGAGATAACTTCTAGTCTTCGTCTAAGAGATCGTTTCTATTTCTGCGCCTGCACCAGCGGCAACTGCGACATCAATTGCAGGTCAATCATCGCCTGCAGGCGCCTATCCAACTGGAAGAAGGTCGCCGTCTTCTGTCCCGTCAACACTCCCAGAAAGATTGGCACGTAGCGAATGCGCAATTGGGCGACCTGCTCATCCACCGCTAAAGCCCTTTTGATTAAATCCAAAGACTGCTCATTGCTAATCGTTCCCCAAGAATTCGCATACTCTTTAATCAGTGCGTACTTCTCGTTGTTAATTTTAACGAGATCCGCGGTGTATTGGTCGTACACCGGCCAAAACCTCGTCGCGTCTGCATCGGTGAGCGTCAGATTGGCCGCGATCAGTTGTTTCTTTTTCGAGCGGATATCCTTTCTGAGCATGTCAATGTCTTGGTCCAGCCCAGCTTGCGAATTTGGGGCAGCGGTGGATGTGTCTTGCGTTCCGCCGGACATCTGCGCCCGCGTAGCCCACGCCGATACTCCAAATACACCCAGCACCAAAATTCCTGTCATCAGCATATGTTTCATGGATCGGTCTCCTTGATGTATTTTCATCTGACCCCACAAAAGATCAGTATTCCTACCAGTTTTCTATGGCTTTTTTGTTTGGTCGTTATCTTGCCTTGGCCAGAACTCTCGTATTTGGAAGTCATCCTGTGAGCTCCGCCGCGAGGTGCTCTGCCCGCGCGCTCTTCTCGATGAACTTTTTCAACGACAGTGTGAGAGGGATCGCCAGGATTGCGCCGGCAAGCCCAAGGAGGAACGCCCAGGCCACCAGCGACAACGTAATTTCCAAGAACGACACGTTCACTGCGTGCTTCATGAAGATCGGCGTCACCACGTTGTCCACGATCACGTTGGTGAGGATAAGGCCGCAAGCCACGACCAGCGCCCGCTTCCAGCCATACATAAGGAGTGTGACGAGAGTTGGCGGCACCAGCGCAATTATGAATCCCAGCGTAGGTATGAAATCGAGGAAGAAGTATAGACAACTCCACACCACCGGAGTATCCACGCCCATCGCGACCAGAAACACCAGGTTGAGCAGCGCGTTGATGCCGGCACTCTTGGCCGTTACGGCCACGTAACTTTGCGCTTCGGATGCGTAGAACGCGAGCCTCTCGGCAAGTCCGCCTTGCTCGACGCCGATATCTGCCAGCATCGTGACGACGAAAAGGAATGCGAAGAGGGGAATGAGCAGCCCGTTGGAAATAATCATACTCGCCCCCGGCAGAACCACCCGGGTAACCTCGCTGAGGTGCTCGGGAGTGAAGACGCTCTCAGCCGACAGACTCGGAGCCACGACGCCGTTTGCACTCATGAAGACGTTTATTTGCTCGTAGAGGCTGGCCAGACGCTCCTCATAAGTCGGCAGCCTCGCCGCGATCCGCAGGCTGGCCAGGTCGAGAGCACCGAGCATATACACCACGAACGCGAGCACCGCGGCCGCCGTCAATGCGAGCGCCACGCTTTTCGAAACCTTGAAGCGCCGCATGATCCACTTGGGAAATGGGAGTACGGCGTAGGCCAGCAGCAGCCCGAGCAGCAGCGGTCCGAGGATGGGGGATGCCGCCCTGATGCCACCCATGACGATGACGGCGCAAGCGGCTCCCAGTAGCAATCGCAAGATGGGCGAGATCGCGGAACCTCCGTTGGCATGCTCGTAGGGTGTCAAGGCGAAGAATCTCTGCGCCCAACCTACGCGAATCGAGAAGGGAACTTCCAGTGTCAAAATTGACAGTAATGATGGTCTCTTCGGTCCGCCTTGCCGCTATGCGATTGGTTCGGAGTGATTCCGACTCTCGACTCACTCGACTTGCCTGAGCAAGGTAATCGCCCCGTTTAAATCAGGTGGTCTACGCTTGGGGAAGGTTCAATCGCAGGAACCGTCGTCCACAAACTGGCCACTCGCAGCCATTGCTCCCAGCGAGTGACCGCAAGCCACGAAGCGCCGATTCAAATCGTCATTCTGGAGAGCGTCCGGCGAAATGTAATTCATCTTGGCGCGCGCGGCGACGTACTTGTCGGTCAATTTCACCATGTTCTGAAATTCGTTGCTCAACAACTGATAGGCATTGCGATCCGAATCGGTCGATAGCGCGACCGAGACCAAACGGAGATTGGTAGTCGCTTGAGCGCGATACGGCGCCACCACTCCGGCCGTCACTGGGTATCCATTTTGTAGGGCGCTCGCAAGAGCTGTGTGCCATTCCCGAAGGGTTGCCGCTGCTTCTATGCCCGCGTTCAAGAACCCTTTTGAAAATCCTGGATTCGATGGTGGCGGGGCCGACGACACCGGCGTAGCGGACGTGGCTGCGGGTGCCGCAGCTGCGGCGCCGAGAGGCACGCTAAATGCGATTTGGGTTCCGGCAGAACTGAGCGAACCATTTACTGCGTTCGCCAGCGCTTCCAGGTCCACGTAGGAGCGGCCATTCATTTGAATCACGGGTACTTGTGTGGACTGGCCGTTGATGATCAGAGTGCGGCCCTGGTTCGCGTTCTGGGCCAACCCGATCTCCGGCACAACAAGGCATACTGTCGCCAGCACGCACGCCAGTGATTTTCCGGTTCTCATAAGTCTGCTCCTAGGAATTCGGCACGTTGGGCGAGTGATTAAACCGTAGTTCGACAGCGGCTGGAAGGTGGGGTCTGTAGCCTCCCAGCCGCTGCTGCGATGAGCGCGGGCATGGGGATCCCAGCCCATCTGACCCAGGAGCAGGCCCGGGGTCTCGGATTCACGCGGCACGCCAGCCTGTCGAAACCAGGCCCGTTGCCTAAAGTGGTTCGCCCACGCCGCGTGAGCGGTTACTCTTGACCCGCCTGAGCTGACTCGCCCACTTCCACGGCAGTCGTGCATTGATAGCAGGGGATTGGCGTATCCGGAATTGTCAGTAGTAACAGTTCTGGCGATGTAATTGATCAGCAAGCGTTATTCTGTGGCGGCCTTCAAATCGCACCTCAAGTCGTGGTAAAAACGCTAGCGCTTTACCGGATGCGCGTTCTCGGTGAGGAGTGAACGGAGGCGGGGAGTTCTGGGCGCGTCCGGTAAAGCCGTTTGGAAGTGGCCGCCCGTGGTTGCGGTGGACGCGGGCGCTTATGCAAATTCAATGGTGGGAAGGAGCGGCGTTAAGCCGTGCCGAGACTGTGTTGCAGGGCACGACACTTGACACCGTGCGATGCGGAAATTGGCTACGGCGAAAAAGGATCGCGAAGACGGTGGTCGAAGAAGCTGGAAGAAGGGATCGGTTTGACGGCGAGGCACAGAGATAGGGAGCGCCCGGAAGGACGCAGAGTTCTCGAGTTGGAGGGAGTAGTTTCATGCCGCAGCGCTGATCCATGGCGGAGAACGAAGTTGGATTTCGGCAGCGGTGAGCCTTTCGATGACCTTCATCGGTCCACCGCGTTGGGGCGGCGCAAGAATCGGAGAAGGTGTCGGTGCTGGAACTTTTGGTCAGAGCCTGCGGCTGTTGTGCTGAGTCCAACAACTGAAAGCACAGGGGTAGGAGCGTGGCGCGTTTGCGGTTGGCCAAAAAGCCGAAGTTACAGATGGCGGAGGAGCACTTGGGAAGGATGTGCAGTAAGAAGCGGCACAAGAATTCATCGAGCGATAGGGACAGCAACTTCTGTTCGTTGTGATGAGCAGGATCACGCGAGCGAAGAGGGACTTGGCCATCGCTGAGGGAGAATAGGCGATGATTGGAGATGGCCACACGATGAGTGTAGCGGCCCAGATCGTGCAGCACATAGGCGGGGCCACCGAAGGGAGGTTTCAAGTAGACCACCCAGTCTTGTCGAAACAGTGGCCGCAGCCAGGCGGCAAAGATTTTGGGCTGAGCGAGGAGTTCAGATCTCCCTGGAAGCGGAGCTGGCCATTCTGGAAAGCCTGCTCAAGAGCATCCACGAACTTGCCGCGAAAGATTTCCCGCAGCACTTCCTTGGGAAGAAAGTAGTTGTCTCGCAAACGAACCCAGCGGGTGTGATCGAGTGAGAGGCCGCCGGCAGGAACGACACAATGGACATGCGGATGAATGTTGAGTTTTTGGCTCCAGGTGTGCAACACGCTGAAGAAACCGATCTCTGCGCCCAGATGCCTGGGATCGCGAGCCACTTCGAGAAGGGTTTCCGCACTGGTACGGAACAGGAGGCCGTAGAGGACCTGCTTGTTCTGTAGCACCAGTGGGGCCAAGCGATGGGGCAGGGTGAAGACCACGTGCAGATAGCGGGTCGGGAGAAGTTCTCTCTGGCGCGCAGCGATCCAGCGGTCCCGCGCAGCGGTCTGACACTTGGGGCAATGGCGATCGCGACAGCTGTTATAGGAGATGGGGGCGCGATGTCCGCAGCGGGTGCACTGATCGAGATGACCGCCGAGTGCGGCAGTACGACACCGGCGAATGGCCCGCAGCACCTTGACATGCTTCCAACCGAGCCAGTGGCGATTTCGTTCCAGGAAGGCAGCTCCCGCGGCGCGGATCAGATCGGCCACCTCCAGTGGTGGCCGGGCCATCTATTCCTCCTGCGGTGAAGCACCTTTCAGTGCGAGTGAATCCAACGGACTGGCGGCCGCATGCAGGTGACGTTGGGAGAGATGCAGGTAGCGAGCCATCTCTTTCAGATCGTTATGACCTAACAGGATCTGAATGGTGCGCAGGTCCGCACCGGCCTCGAGGAGATGCGTCGCAAAACAGTGCCGCAGCGTGTGCGGATGAACATCTTTCTGGAGGCCCGCGCGCTGGGCGGCTTGCTGGCAAGCGTTCCACACCACCTTGGTGGTGATCGGCGTATCAGCGGTATGCCAGCGGTTGCCTGGAAACAGCCAGGCGCTGGGCTTGCGCGGTAATCCGCGCCAGTGTTCACGCAGCGCTTCGAGTAGTTTTGGACTGAGCATCACATCCCGGTCTTTGCGTCCCTTGCCGCCCCGGACGTGAATCACCATGCGTTGGCTATCGATGTCGCTGACTTTCAGGTGGGTCAATTCCGCGCGTCGCACTCCGGTGGCGTAGAGCGTCAGCAGCAGGGTGCGATGGAAGGAAGTGCTGGCTGCCTGAAGGAGTTAGCAACTTCTTCCTGGCTGAGGATCGTTGGCAGGCGATGGGCCCCTTTCGGATAGGGAGTGTCGGCGATGCTCCAGGCTCTCTTGAGCGTCTTACAGTAAAAGAACCTTAAGGCTGCCAGACGGACCGCGACGCTAGCCGCTGACAACTTGCGCTTCTCGAATAGTTCCGCTTGGTATTCGCGAATGTGTCGAGGACCTAAGCGATCCGGGGAGCAGTTGAAACGTCGAGCAAAATCCTCGACGGTGCGGACGTAGGAACGTGTGGTATTTTCAGAGTAATTACGGCGCTGGAGTTCCTCCAGCATCATTTTGCGAAGTTGGGTCACAGGAACACCTCCTGTGACCCACATTCACATCAAGCCATCGAGCAGCCAATGCTCCCCTGCCTCACGCGTAGCGTCCGCCGCCGGGCGGCTACGTCCTAACACCTTTACCGGAAACGGGGCCTCAATGTCCAGTTGCGCGACTAACGGGGACTAAGGTCTCTCGGCGAGCGATTACACCCGCTGACTGACGAAGCTGGCCACTCCATCCGCGAGGTTGTACATCGCACCGGCAAGCTCGGTCGCTCCTTTCTTCTCCTCCAGGTCCGCCAATATTGGGCTTCGCCGTCGAATATTTTCGATTGCTAATTTGACATTGGTTCGCCGGCCACAGCATCAACGTAATCCGGATACTTGCTGGACTTCTCGCCTCAAACACGGTCTCGGCAATGGCCGGTTTGATCCTCGCGAGCAACGGTGGGGTTGTCACTCGTGTCCTGTGCGTTCGACGTGCTTGGGATAACGAACCGACCGATCAACAGAACCAGACCCACAGAGTCGTTTCTTGTAGTCATGTGAAGTTCTTCTCCTTCACTCAAAATTCGCGAGATTTCTGGACGAGCACAATTTCCATCGTGATGGCTCGGACTGCTACTTCTTCTTCGCAGCACCAGCCTCGTTGGCGGCGGGCATCCAAACGCTGTCAGCCGCCGCGATTTCGAAATCCACCGCTGCGGTTGAAATATTGACGCGCTGCAAACCGGGCTTGTCCTTCGGGATCGCCCCGAAGACGAGATGATACTGGTTGTCGAGCACCCCTGCAGGCGATCGAGGTAAGGCTTAAAGCTGGCCAGGTTTTGCATTCCGAGCGAATAATATTCTCCACCGGTCTCGTCCGCGACCTTCCCGACGCCCGATTGGCCCAACTGTGCTTCCCAGGCGTTTCGGCCCACGCGTCCTACCCCGGTGGCATAGATTCCGTGAACAATAACGCCGTAGCGTTCGGCCGCCGTGCTGGCAGATCCGCGTTTGGGCACATCGTGAGAGGGTGGAGAGGGACGCGGTGGTGGGCATAGTGCGGGACGAGCGGTTCACAGAAGGCGACATGGTTCGTAGTCGGACGCCCTTTCACCGCGCAAGCGGTCAATGCCATCGCTCACCATCAGGACTTCGCGACGGACTTTTTGCTCGGCCAGCCCTTGATCAAGCTGATGAGCGACAGGTACGGGCTGTCCATGGAAGAAAGAGTGCCTCTCGGCAGACGGATAGCTTTGGCCGCTGCCGCATGATCAGCTGTCAAATTCTGCGCGATCTGGATCATGGCATTGGACATGTAGGCGATACCAACAACCGTCGTCGCGGGCTACGCGTTAACGAAATCGAGAATGTCGTTGAGGCTGTTCCGATGCCTGTGTCACAGGTGTCGTCGATCAAAATAAAGAGTTGTAGCGCAGCGTTGTCCCCGCGGCGGAATCCCTGGCTGACTTTAAGATGGTCTTCCCCTGCTTGACCTGAACATTTTCCGGATGAAGGACCGGAATTTCAGTGTTATCGCGAATCGCCTCGTCCGTGATGACCATGTGGACCTGGACGCCACTGGAGGCGCTGGGATTTTCTTGCGCAGAAGCAATCTGCGCTCCGGATCCGATTAGAGCTAGGGTGATCGGCAAAGAGAACAGGTGCCTGAAACTGGTCATGAGTCCTCCTAGATGTAAATCTCGTCGGAATTTACGATTGGTATCCCTGGCCCATCAGGCGGTTTACCGGGCTTGTAGGACGGTCGCAATTGTCAAAACTGACAGGATAGAACCGCCGCATTTCCACGGTGCACGTCAGGGAAACCACCGATTAACGCTGCCAGCCCAACCGTCGATGCAACACCATCCAGTGCATTGATTCGACAATGCTTCCCGCGGGAGAACCATCTGTTTGGCTGCGCGCGACGAAAACCTAGCCACGGCAGCGTTCCGGTCGGTCTGGCCCTAGCGAGCGATTTTAGCTTTTGTTTTCAATGTAAGGTGGGTTCAAGCTTCATGTTTTGCATAAACACGTAGCGATCACCGCCGTCACCGGACATCTCTAACAATGCTGACTCTGTCAAGCTCGTTTTGAGCTTTCTGCGAGCAGACTTCTCCACTCACTCCGAAGAGTGGTCTTGTTCTGTTTTCTTTGACGCTCTGCATCGACGACCACGGCTCGTTCGTAATCTGTCGGGCGGATTCAGATCCAGAGCCGAACATTTCTCCGATCAAAAACTGGAATTGGCGACGGGACGGCAACTGCCCAGCGAGAGCCGCACAGAGCCGCACGTGCAGTTTTCCTGCGACGGGGAAACTCTTTGCCGCAGTGTTTGGCATCAAAGCGCAGGTAGGGGGTGCTCGGATGAAGGATTTTGTGGGAACGCGGAGCAGCCAGTGTCTAACAAAACCAGCCATCTGCTTCCACGACATCCGGTTCTTCTGACTGCGACGTTGGAGCACTCGCAGCCAGCGTTTGCTCACCTCCAGCCGAAAGCTCTGCAGACTGGCGAAGTTTCCGGGAACGGCATGATAGTTGAAGTAGCCTCGAACGACGTTCCTCAACCATTTCCCGACTTCCGCCAGCGGCTGATGCATGCGCATCCGAAGCTCGTCCTTTACCTGTTTCAGCTTAGCCAGGAGTCGCTTTCGGATACTCTTGCGCAGCATGAGGAACTTGCCGTTCTTCCTGGCTTGTCCGCAGATATGCGTGAACCCCAGAAAGTTAAACGTTTCCGGCTTGCCCTCTCCACGCTGCTTCCGGCTTCCTGCGGCAAAACGCCCGAATTCGATCAGGCGCGTTTTCTCCGGATGTAGTTCCAGTCCGAACTTCTGCAGACGGTCCCGCCAGTCCTGGAGGAACCGCTCTGCATCGCCACGATGCTGGAACCCCAGCACCATATCGTCCGCATAGCGGACCACGATGTCATCGCCCGTGGTCCGGTGCGTCCGCCAGTGCTGCACCCAAAGATCGAAAACGTAATGCAGGTAAACGTTCGCGAGCAGCGGCAAAATTCAGGGCCTTCCGGAGGTCCCCTACTTCCGTCTTCGACCATTTCCCATCTCCCGATACGCCGGCCCTCAGCCATTTCTCGATCTGCCGGAGGATCCGTCGATCCGCGATTCGGTGCTGGAGGAACTTCACCATCCATTCTCTGCGTCTGAAATTGACAAAAGAAATCACAGCAAATCAGCATCCAGCACCCAATTCACCTTCTTCCTCATGATCCCGATCCAAAGCGCGTCCAGCGCGTCGTGTGTGCCACGCCCAGGTCGGAAACCATAGGAGAACCCCAAGAAGTCCTCCTCGTAAATCTGACTGAGGACCGTTGCCACTGCCTGTTGAACGATTTTATCCTCCAGGGCTGCTATGCCCGGGGTAGCTGTCATCCATGCAGACTGGGAATGTAGGTTCTCTTGGAAGGTGCGTTTCGCTGGATCCGTGCTCCGGTGCACGCGACTGTGCAAATCCTCCAGCCGCTTGTCCAAGTCCGTTTCGTATACCTGCCACGTCAACCCGTCCACCCACGGAGCAGCTTCTCGCACGAGGCGTGGGAGCTTGTTCCCAAGAAGCGCGACGGATACGTGGTGTAGGAGCGCGGTGAATCGTAACCGCTTCTGCCTCTTTGCTCCTCTCCGCACACAGGCGCAGCCCCCGTTCTGCGCGTTCCCCCAGCTTTGGATCTGGGAAAAGTCGCATGCTGTATCCCGTGTTCTCCTTGGTGGGTCGTCTTCCCTCTGCACCCTCCGCCGACGACTTTCCGTCCTTGTTCGGGTACTTCGCAGGTACTACACGACCGTCCGACTCCCCACCAACGTGCATGTTGGACTTATGGTTCATCGCCTTCTCCAACCGGCCCGTTCACTACTTCGTGTCGGGTGTTGGTAGGGCCTCCCGGTTCTCGCGCGTGGAGTTTCCCTGCATGCGGGGGTCTCTGACCTCGCAGAGTCCGATGGATGCTCGCGATTTCGCATCCACCGTTGTTGCCTTCCGCCATCATGGACGGCGTCGGCCCTCTGATTCATAGATTACGCGGCTGAATACCCCGCCTGCCTGTGCTCCTGTCAACGCTTCACGTCTAACCTGTCTAACCTCGCGATTAGCTCGGTCAGCCGCGCATAACTCGGAGCCGGTGTGACTCTCTAGCCCCAATTTCTCACAATAAATAGAAAAGGCTGTGACTTCATGGCATAACTCTTTTGTCTAGAAAGATTCTGCCAAGAAGGAGCACAGCCTTATGACTGCAGAGTGTAACCAGTTTGGCTTCGGATTTCATCCCCTAAAGCGACGCGAGATCCGCGCGCAGTTCGACGGTGGAGCGATCAGCAGTGACGGCGGTGGCCTGCTGCTGCGGGAGGTCGAGAAGCGCATGCGCATCCTGCGCCAGTTTGCCGCCTGCTTTACGGATTATCGGAATGCGGATTTGATTGAGCACCCTGTGGAGGAGTTGGTGGCACAGCGGGTCTACGGTCTGGCGCTGGGCTACGAAGATCTGAACGATCACGAGGAGTTGCGGAACGATCCTCTGCTGGCAGTGCTGGTCGAGAAGTCGGATCTGGGCAACCAGGCTCTGGCGGGAAAGAGCACCCTGAACCGGCTGGAACTGACCCAAGAGACGGCCAGTCGGAAGGAGCGCTACAAAAAGATCGTGCTGGATCACGGAGCGGTAGACCGCCTGCTGGTGCAGACCTTTCTGGAAGCCTACCGGGAGGCGCCGCAAGAAATCATCCTGGACCTGGATGCGACCGACGATCCGCTGCACGGGAAGCAGGAAGGGCGCTTCTTTCATGGCTACTACGGACACTATTGCTATTTGCCGTTGTACATCTTCTGCGGAGAGTTCCTGCTGTGTGCGCGGTTGCGATCGTCGAACATCGATGCTTCGGCGGGAAGTGTAGAGGAGCTGCGGCGCATCGTGGCACAGATTCGTTCCGCGTGGCCCCAGGTGCGCATCGTGGTGCGCGGAGATTCTGGATTTTGCCGCGAGGAGCTGATGGCTTGGTGTGAAGCCCATCGCGTGGACTACCTGCTGGGGCTGGCGAAAAATGAACGTCTGAAGGCGGAGATCGAAAAACAGCTGGGGGAAGCCAAAGCCCAGTATCAAGAGACGGGACGCGCGGCCCGCTTGTTTCATGAGTTTGTCTATCAGACGCGGGAGAGTTGGAGTCGTGCGCGGCGGGTCGTGGCCAAGGCCGAGCACCTGGAAAAAGGAGAGAATCCGCGGTTCGTGGTGACCTCTCTGGGGGGAGAAGAATGGCCGGCACAGGTGTTGTATGAACAGCAGTACTGCGCCCGAGGAGACATGGAGAATCGCATCAAGGAACAACTGATGCTGTTCAGTGACCGCACCAGCACACACTACCTACGCAGCAATCAACTGCGGCTGTACTTCTCTTCGCTCGCCTACGTGTTGCTGCAGATGCTGCGGCGACTGGGACTAGCAGGCACGGAGCTGGCCAAGGCCCAGTGCGCAACAATTCGGCTTAGGCTGCTAAAGATTGGCGCGCTGATCCGTATCACGGTACGCAAGGTGTGGGTTTCGTTGGCGGGAGGCTATCCCTATGTCACGCTGTTTCGGCAAGTCTACGAAAAGCTGTGCGCTGTGCCGGTAAAGCATTGAAAAAGAACGACCGCTAACAACTTTTCCCTCGCTCCTGTCACACGTAGTGCGAGGTGCGCGTCGGAACAGCCTGCTGAGACAAAAAACTCTCTCTCCAACGGAAAAACGGATCAGCTACACAACAGCACCCCGCGAAACCATCTCGCAGCTCCCAACCTGAACAAATTTCAATCCTCTTCTACCAAGCTGTGAGAGATGGCGGTTAGGCCTTCACCGTATGGCTCTTTCATCCACTACTCCACGCCGGTTTATCCCGGCGCACCCATGATTACTAGTTCAAACTCCCTTGGCAGGGAGCGGGATGCCCAATCAAGTCCGACGACGCACTACTGCACGCCATGTCCGGTTCCGAGCTTTCCCGCGTTCGAACCGAATTCAACCAACTGCGCATATTGCCAATGGTTGCGCCACATCCAGTACAACCGAACCGCGAGTTTCCTGGCCATGGCCACCTTGGCAATGCTTTTTTCCCGGCGCATCGTCAGGTGCACATACCGACGTCGCCAGTCGGGGTTACACCGTGCGGCAGCTTGCGCTGCTTCTCCCAGCAAGTAGCGCAACAACGCGTTGCCTTGCTTGCTGATGTGTCCCAGCCGTTGCCGGCCGGCACTGGAGTCCTCACTGGGAATGAGCCCCGTGTAGCTGCCGATCTTCTTGCCACAAGGAAACCGATCCGGAGTCCCGATGACCAGCACGTAGGCCAGCCCCGTGATGGGTCCCACGCCAGGATGGGTCATCAACCGCACCACCTCGGGCCGTTTCTTGGCTTCCTGCTCGACGGCTGCCGGTTAACTCCGCAATCTTGGGATCCAGCTGGTCCAGCAGCTCCAATAATTCTTTCCGGCGCCGACTGGCCCAGGGAGCCAACGAGAGTTTCTCTAGCAGGGCTCGTCCCTTGTTCGCTGAACAGCTTTTTCTTCCAGCGATAGCCTTCGTTCATGGCCACCGCCTGCAGCTGATTCATGATCCGCGTGCGCATCTGCACCAGCCGATGCCGGTGCCAAAGCAGTTGTCGCAGATCACGATTCTCTGGATTCGGTACCCAGATGCGTCGGAAAGCGATTCTCCAGAAGCAACCGCAACAGGAGTCGGCCGTCCTCGCGGTCGGTTTTCTGCTTGCGGCCTCGCTTGTCTCTTGATCTCCGCCGGCATCCCCAATCCACACCTCGAAACCCAACTCTGCCAGTAACCGCTCGAACCAGCGTGAATGCCCGGTGGCCTCCAATCCCCACGCGCACGCTGACTCCTCTCTGCTTTAGCTCCTTGGTAGAACCGCTCGGCTTCTCCATCGCTGTGATTCAATCGCCGATCGCCGCACTCACCAGTTTCCTGATCCAGAAAAGAGATTTGCTGAAAGCTCGGGTGATAATCTACGCCTATAATCATCATGTCTGGCTCCTTTCTCCCGAGCCTATGGTCGTCGATAAACCACAGTCTACTCGGGTCGAGGGAGCCAGCATTGTTATGAAATCAAGTCAAATCTGCGGGCCTGACCAACCGGCCTTTCGGGAGCAACGATACGGTTAGTTTTTGGGTAAAGGCTGCGCGTAATAGCCTTGCCGCATGCGCGCGATGAGGTCGGGCTTGGCGAGTTTCACTTCGAGTTGGTGGTGTTCGTCGGGTCGATCGGCCGGAGCGGAATCGAAGGAGATCTCGTAGTAAGGCGCTGTGTCGGACACGCATTGTTGGAGCATTGCGGCGAGATCGTTGTTGAGTTCGAAAGCAAGACCACCACTTTGGATGGCGAGCACCGGGAGCCCTAGGTTCCCCGCGTTGACCTGACTCGGTTTGCTGACGGCTTTAAGGAAGTCCTTGTAATAGGAGGCACGAGACATGGACTCGCCGTTGCCCACAGGATTTACACTATAGAGAGTGATGCCAGCCTGGCGCAGTTGCGTCGAGAAACTCACCACGTCGGAGAAGATCTGTTGCTGCTGCTTTGAGGTGAGCTCCACCCGCGGGCCGGATAGCAGAGGCCAGCCGGGCGAAACCCAGATAACGACTTTGCGTCCCGGCTGCCGCGCGAGGCTTGCCGTCAGCTGATGCAGCGCAGCCAGCGAATACTGCAGCCGTTCGGCCGCGCCGTAGAAGCCCGCCGAGGCGCCAATGGCACGGATCGCGATAGAACTTTTATCCAGCGCCTCACTGAGCGCGTTGCCATCGCTCGAAAGGTCCGCGGCGATCGAAATTCCTTTATCCGTGAAAACCGCCAGCGCAACTGGATAGGCGAGATGGCCTCCTTCGGCACGGAGGAATTTATCAATCTGTATGCGTTCGTAACCCACGCGCTGCGTGCCGGAATTGACCGCATCAATCAAGAGGACAACCTTAATGGGAGCCTCGCGGCCGGTGAAGGCCTGGAACGAAGTGATGGGCTGCGGCGATTTGTTATCGAGCAGAGTGAAGTCTTGCTGCTGCAAATCGGCAACCGGAGGCCCGGACTTGGGGCTGACCACGACGTCCAGATAAATTTTGGTAGAAGCGGCGGGTGGGGGCGCTCCCGTTGGCGCTTGCCCTGCGGAGATGGACGCGGTGCACAACACGGTCAAAAGAATGAAACATGCGAAGCGCTCAGTTGTGATCATAGGTTCCTTAGGCGAAGATGCGCGACAAGCCTTCACCAGAATGCGGTCGGATGGATTGTCGCTCACATAGACGCGATGCAAGCGTGGATCGTTACGGCTGTGTGTCGTGAGGTGTACGGCAACGCGTGCGGCTCCAACGCACTCGCCATTCGCCATAGTTCGCCCGCCGCGCCGGTTCTTCTCTGCATCGAACCTACCGACGTGAGTCACAAATTACTGCGGATAGCAGGCGTCATCACCGGCTAATCGGCAAGTCCCCGACTAACGCTGCGGGTTCGACTGGTCAGTACAACACAATCCAGTCCATTGATTCGACCATGCTTCCGCGGGAGCACCATCTGTTTGGCTGTGCGCGACGAAAACCTAGCCAAGGCGGCGTTCCGGTCCGTCTGGCCCCAGCGAGCGATTTTAGCTTTTGTTTTCTGGAAACAGCGCGTGTGCTGGGACGACTTGAGGATTCTGGAGGTTTCGGGATGGCGTCCTGAGCGGTGTTGGCTGCGAGCCTACAAATCGCAACCAGAGTGTCGCGGCTTTTGCCGTCGAGTTAGCGACCGCCTACGGAGTGCTTTTCAGTTAGAACACCCAGCGACCATCGGGGCCCAAGCGCGATCCCGCGCCTTTGACGTTTCAGGGACCCTCTATTTCGTCAGCAGGCAGCGCGGGCGCGATTTCGCCGAATGGCGGCTGCAAACAGCGCCGCTACTCCGGCGAGCAAGAGGACGAAGCTCGGAGGCTCGGGGGCGGTGGTGCCGCCGCCATTGCCGCCACCGCCGCCGTTAACCGCGGAACCGGCATCAAGAACGATAGCGTTGGAGTCGTAGGCAATCGTCCAGTCGAAGCCGTCCATCTGGAATCCTGCGGTGGGCGCGTTCGCGAATGTGCCGGAAAGTTTCGCCGCTTCCATGATGTCGAAGGTTTCGCCGACGGTGGGAACGAAGCCATTCAGCAGATTGATCTCGAGGAGCGCGCCGGGATCGAGCGTGATGCTTCCGGCGCCCGCAAAAGCACGCCGTTGCCCGAGGAGCCGATCAACTCGTCGAATGTCGCGCCGGATTGCTGTTCGTAAGAATTGAAAAAGAGAGTTCCCGGCGCGCCGCCATCTCCCGGCTGAACAATTCCTCCAACATTATCCAGCCCATTAAAGATGTCGCCGGTGCCGGAAAGAATGCCGCCTTGGAGCTGGACGGCGGGAGCGCCGATACCGATGGCTCCATCCACAACCGTTTGGCCAGCGGTCTGAACGTAACTGATGGTGGTGAGGTTGTTGAGCGTGGCGCCCTTGGCGATCAGCAGCGTGCCGCCGGATTGGTGAATTGGCCGTTTTGCGTGTTGCTTCCCTTGAGCGTGAGGGTCGAGCCGGCTGTAAGATTGAATGGAGTTCCGGTAATCCCAGCAAGGCATTGGTGACGGTGGTGTTGTTTAGGGTTGTAACTGGCCATAGAGAAAGCCGCCATTCACGCCTACCCCGTTGAGCGTGAGTCCCGCGCCGGTACCATTCAATCCATCGCCGGCGTTGTTGATGTTCATCCCGCTGAGCGTGGCGCCGTTTCCAGAATGTCAAGGAGAGCCGGTGACATTGATCAGCGAAGTGGCCCCGCCTCCGTTCAGGGTGGTGCCGTTGCCCAGCGACAAAGAGGCCCCGAGCAGCGTCGTTCCCCGGATAGCCAATGTAGAGCCGTCCGGGAGCGTGAAAGAATTTCCTCGCTTCCCAACTGAGAATTGGTGACGGTGGTTCCGTTAAGCGGCGTAAACAGGCCGTTCAAAATGCCGCCGTTCAGCGACACGCCGTTCAGGGTGATGCCGGCTCCGACGCCGGTAATGGTCGCCAGGTTGTTGACGTTCAGGTTCGTCAGCGTGGCGCCGTTGCCGGTCGCACTGGTGAAGTTGGAGAGCGTAGCCGTGCCGCTGCCGTTTAACGTGACGCCATTTCCCAGCGTTACCGCGCCGCCGGTTGTGACTGTGCCCTGAATCCCCAAGGTCGAGCCGTCGGTCAGGCTGAAAGAACCTAAGTGTTTCCCAACTGGGCGTTGTTCAGCGGTTCCGTTGAGAGTCGTAAACTGGCCCTGAGGATGCCACCGGTGACTGCTACTCCGTTCAGCGTGAATCCAGCACCGCCGCCGAGCAGTGTTCCGCCGGAGTTGTTGACGTTCATCCCTATTAATGTGTTGTTCCCATTTCCAACGATGATCTGGCCGCTGGAGTTTCGAGCGTGGCGGTGCCGCCGCCGTCTACTGTGGCACCGTTATCCAGCAACATCCCTCCCACGTTTGTGACCGATCCCTGAATACCGAGCGTCGAGCCGCTGGCGAAGAAGAATGGCGACCCCTGGGGAGGTAATGGTGTTTATGCTCCCCAACTGGGCCAAGTTGATCGTGCCGCCGTTCGAACTGAAGCTGCCTGCGAGAATGCCCCCGGGGACGGTACCTCCATTCAAAGCGATCGTGCCGCCGATACCCTTATGGTGCCGTATTGGTTACGTTGCCGGAGAGGATCAGCGGATTGTTCCAGTAGCTTGAATTATTCCGTCGTTGAAGAGAGCGACGCTGATGTCGCCCGCGCCTTGGATCGTGCCGGCATTGCTGAGAGTGCCCGTACCGTTGACGGAGCCTTCGCCCAGAGTAATCTGTGCCCATTGAAAGTGATGGTCTCCGTGCTGAGATTCATGGTCCGGAAGTTGGTGGCGGTGCCATTTAGCGTCAGGGTTCCCTCGTTCACGTTCGTATTGCCGACGAGTGTCGCCGTACCGTTTACGGTCAAACTGGTAAATGTGGTGAGGTTAGCGAGGTCTGCATACCCAGATTGAGAGTGTACGGTGGCGTTCACGTCCAGCGGCGGGCTTCCGAAAGGTCCGTGGATCCGCCGATCACAACATTGCTGGTGCTCCCAGGAACGCCGCCCGTCCAGTTACCTGCCGCGCTCCAGTTGCCGTTGGCACCGCTCCACGTGGACGTCTGCGCCAAGGCGCTCGGGGCGCAGATCGCAAACAACAGGAGCGTGGCAGCGAGGGCTGCGGTTCCGGAAATGGGCTTTCCGATGGGTGTCTTCATGTTTATCCCTGGCGAACTGGAAATTTCTGGTGCAGCCACGCGAAGCTATCTGCTCGAGGCCTGCTGAGCGATGAACTGAGCTACTTTGGAATTACCGACAGGCTCGACAAACACAATGGATTGCGGGTTGAGGTACATGCGATCCGGCTCATGCAGCTCTTTCCCGCGGTGGACGAGCACGTTGCTCACCTGCTTGGTCTCCGGATTCGTTTGGCTCACGACGTAGTACACGTCGGTTAAAACCGGAGTGTGTCCGCCGTAACCGCTCAAGTGCCCGAAATACACGGAACCGTTCGTCAGAAGAACGGCCTGATACGGAGTGGTGAACTGCGTGTCGGAACTTCGAACTTGCGCGAGGAGATGCCAAGCCGCTGCCGCCAAGACGGTGAGTCCGACAATCCAGACGATTTGAACGAGAACGATCCCCTTGTGCCGAGAGGTTCCTTCGTGACGCTGAACCATTTTTCAGTTCCTAAGCCTGCGAGTGGTGTTCCAAGGCTCGTAAAACGGCACGGGGACGTGCGCCAATATTCGCGGTCTTCTAACAAATGCGGGGCATGCGGTCATGGAAGTGGGATAGAAAAAAGGTGGAATTAATGTGTAGGTCCGATCTATTCATTAGATGAGAGTTATTTAGCGGGTGCGGCTCGAATACGCCGAAGTCTTGGTGAACGCCCATTTACCGCAAACTCAATTTTGTGATATGGAGTATCGTCACAGCACATCCTGCGACGGAGGCATAAGCGATGGATTGGAAACGGTTGCTCGAGTTTGCGCTGCTGGGCAGCGGCGATTTGGAACACGATGCCATCCTGCTCGGGCCGCGTTTGGATCGGGTTGTTCTTCGCCATCTCCGGGGCAAACAAATCGTTTATCGTCGGTTGAACCAAACCCGTTGACCACACGCTGGCGGCTTGGCCGGAATGCAGTCTCGTCTCCCCCACGCGATCACAGCTTATTGCTTGGCGGGTGTCGAGTTCGTCTGCGATGATACTTGGTGACCATCTTGTCTCTTTGGAGTCCGGCATGCGTGGCATTATCGATCGATATGACCGTCGCCTGTTTTGACCACGGTGCTTTCCACGTCTCTCCGCCTTAAGAATTTCGCCTCTCAGCTGGCTGGATTATTTCCTCTATCTCTCCGAGCCCCTCTACGCTATTTTTTCTCCATCCGGCCTGATCCGCCCCGGTCCGGGAAACTTCTTTAGCGCCGATTACTGGCTCGCCGGTAAGTCATCAGGCGATCGCCTCGCCAGAAGCCATGTGGGCCGGTTCAGTCGGCGGGAGCGTCAGCAGGACCAGGAACCCTCCTGCGCAGACTACCAGCAGCTGCACATTGTGCGGCGTGTGCGGTCCGCCTCGTCCCATGTCGGTCGTCACCAACGCTAGGTTCGTGTGGTCGGCGGAATTGCAGCGAACGACCATCGGCGTTCCGTGAGGGTGCGCATTCACCCAGTCTTCGTACGGCGGCAACCCCTGGTTGGGCGGGTATTGCCAAACCTCGCGCCAGGGAACACTCGTCGAAGACAGATTTCGGCTGCGTGCTGCTCAGCGCCTACGGCGTAGCTCACGCGCCACGGATGTAGTACATCCCGCGCTGACTGTGTGCTCAAGCCAGACTCTCGCAATCTCGTCAACGCGCGCCGTCACCCCCGGCCATCGCGCTGGGAGACGTCCCTGCCATGCTGGTGCCACCGTCACGACCAATGCTGAAAACGGTGCACAGTCCTACAGGAAGTTTTCAACCACGGAGGAGCCGCGGCGACAGACACTGGTATAATCCAATCCTTGGGAGGCGCAATGGCGGAAACCACTAGCTTTCAAACGGACATTCGGCTTCTCTTTCCGTCACCAGAGTATCCTCGGTATGTACCAAGGGCTTCAACCTGGAAAGTTACGATGAGGTCAAAAAGCACGCGGCCGCCATCTCTCACGATCGCATCCGCGGCATCGGCTGCGCTCTGATGCCGCCTCCACCGCCCAGCAGCCTGAGGTCCTTGGCCGCAATCTCGCATCGAACTTTTCTCAAAATGGATGGCGGACGGGTTCCCACCCTAGTCGCTCAAAGCGCCCGGGCCCATGTCCAGCGACGCGACGACACTAATATAGACGCTTCCCCTGAGGTAGAATCGGCACAGCGAGTGCTCCCAAAAAATGGCGCCCGACGATCGGAAAAATTTGAAACAAAGACTGGAATCCGGAAATTGAGGCTAAGTTTCTCGAAAAGCTGCGTCGCGCCCGTATAAATCGCAACGTCTGCGAATTCAAGCTTGTTACCTCGTGAGAAGGTACCTGGAGGTAGCCTTCAGGCTGCTTGATATATACTTCTCCGATTGGGCTAAGCTACTCCGCCCTCGCCCTAGGCCTTCGTGGACCAGGCGGAAGCATAATCGGAAGCCTCGGTTGAATCAACGACGCACTTCAGTCGCTTCAACAATTGCTTGCCCGTAAAGTGCCAATCTCCTAACCCTGAAGACAAAGACCGGCGCTTCGGGCGAATCCGCATCTCTGGTCGCTACAGAGACCTCTTTGGCCCGGTTCCCAGGAGGCTCTCCACGCTCAAAAGATAGAAGACAGATCGCAGCTATTATTTCCCGTAGAGAAGTTCAAATGGTATGCGGCCCATGCGTTAATCTTGTCGGCTCAGGGCGACCGTCAAGCAGCGAATCACCAGGCGGTTAAGGCGCTGGAGGCCGCCAAGGCGAACAATTCGGGGTTCAGATACCATCCCGCAGTCGGGCTCGTTGGGTCGAATTACGAAACGCTTCGAGAGGGGCTGGGTAGTCATGGCTGAATCGCTCCTTCGGGCGCGGAATTGGTCGGCGGCGCAACACTCGAGCGATATCTAACGATAGCCACAACCCCCAGGAGAAGTAAAGCTTCGCTGAGAAAATAAGCGGTGGCAAAAGCCGCGTACTCCAAGCGGCCCATCAGTGTGACTGCTATCGCGGCTGCGATTGCAATATTGCGGACTGGAAATAAGATGACAAATGTAATTGAGTCCGCTCTCTTTAAATTCATAACCAGACCGATTGCCCAACCAAAGGCCATGGCTACGGCCATCAGGGATAGACTGCTTAGCCAAATCGCTTTCCAATCTGCTCTCAGCTGCGCGTGCCGGTTCACAATGACGAACATACAAAGAGCAAGAATTCCACCCACACACAGAGTGCGCAAATTCCGCGAAACTTTGCTGACCAGCTCTGACCGCAGGACACGGAATACCATTCCCGCAACAATCGGCACAGCCACCATGAGAATCAATCGGCCGAGCAAGCGGAAAGGAGGGACGGATAATGCGAACTCGGCTCCGAACAGGCTCCTATAAAAACCGAAAATCACAGACATCGAAGCCACCGACAGGAGACAAGAAACCGCGTTGACCGCCACCGACAAGGCCACATTTCCCCTGGCCATCAAGGTATAGAAGTTCGCGATATCGCCCACCGGGCACGCCGCCACGAGCAGGATCCCCACTTGTAGATACTCGGGGAGGGGAATTGTGCGAACGATGAAGACACCAATTGCCGGCGAAACTACCATCTGCCCGATCAAAGCTGCGAAAAAGGTACGCTTATTGCGGGCAAGTTCCTTGAAGTGGCACGTTTCCAACTCCAGCCCGACGGTGAACATCAGGGCGAGGGTGACCGCAAGAACTCCGAAATCGACAGCAGTTTTCATCGCAGGGCGACAAGCGCAGCACATGTTAGGTCGGGGCAAAAGGCAAGTCAACGAAGACGAACGTTTCACTACGTCCCGGTTAACGCTGCCAGCTCAGCAGGTCTATACAACACCATCTAGTGCATTGATTCGACCATGCTTCCGCGCGAGAACTATCTGTTTGGCTGTGCGCGGCCAAAACCTTGCCACGGCGGCGTTCCGGCCGGTGTGGCCCTAGCGAGCGAGTCTAGCTTTTGATTTCAGTGCAGGGTGGATTCCGGCTTCGTGTTGCGTCGACCCATTGAATGCACCGCGCTAATCGGAAACTAGGCGTCAACGTCTGGGTACGCGGCACGCCCTACAAGGACGTATCCGCTACAGCCAGGGCGGATGACTGTCAGATTACTCCCCGTTTTCGGGTGGGGGACGTCGCTTGCCGCCTTCATCAACGTGTGTTTCAATAACTCAGGGCAAGATCATGAGAGCACATAACACTCCGAGTTGATCACTATGTCTGATCGCGAGATAGGAGTGTCGGAGTAGCGTCCGGGGTGATCAATTACAAGTACGCACCAGCATTCGGGACCGATTAACCGGGGAAAAAGGAACCGTCGCAACCTCGCTGATCTCCGTGGACCCTGTTCGGGTTGCAAGTTCGTTGTGCCCAGGTCAGGAGAACCCTCCGTTCCGCGAGACCGAGCTCCCCATCTGATTTTTCAGTGGCTGATCGTCAAACCAGGCTCGCTACCCCGTTGTTTCCTTTGCTCCTTCCCGATGGTCGCTGCTCTTCTTGTTTCTTGCACTTGCCAGTGTTCTCCCAAGGGTCACAGGAACGGCCTTCTTCGGACCCGGCGGCCCCTTCGATGCAAGCCAAACCCGGAGACCAATCGGCAGCCCAGATTAATTCTCAGGACCAAAACAGCCCCGCCCCAAAAGAGCCAGAGAAGAACAAGCATGACCGCATGTTTTACGTGATGCCGAATTATTTGACTGTCGATAATCAGGCGCAAGTCAAACCGATCTCCTGGAAAGAGAAATTCGCCATCACGGCGAAGGGCGCCTTCGATCCATATGAATTCGTGATCGTAGGTATTGTGGCCGGCATCCGCCAGGCGGATAACGCCTATGACGAATTTGGACAGGGTATGGAGGGATATGCGAAGCGGTATGGAACGGCATTCGCCGATCAAGTGGATGGCAACATCATGGTAGGCGCCGTTTTCCCCTCGATCTTAAAAACAGATCCTCGCTACTTTCGATTGGGACGAGGCGGGTACCGTCACCGCTTTGGCTACGCGATCAGCCGAATTTTCGTCACCCGTAAGGATTCGGGTGGAAGCATGTTCAACGTTCCAGAGTTTGCGGGCAATGCAACGGCGATCGGCATCTCTAGCTATCTATTATCCGGCAGCTGATCGGAGTGTTTCGAGCAATATAACCAACTGGGGAGTGCAGATGGGCATCGATGCCTTCGGGAATGAACTGAAGGAGTTTTGGCCGGATATTCACAGGTATTTGCGGAAAAAGAAGAACTCGCCTCCGTAATCTAGCAAAATGCCCGGTTTGATACTCAACTCCCTATGATTGCATTTACAGGAGAAGCGAAGTCGGGCAAAACCACCTGCGCAGTAGCGCGACTAGCCAAGACTTGGCGCTCGGATTTCGTTGTAAACTACCCGACGTCACGGTCGATCTGAGCGGCACTGGCTGCCGCATTCGCCGATGTTTGCATTTCAACTCTGGGCACATCGCTCGGGAAGCTGCCCCCAGAGGATCAGCGCGGCGTCCCCTCGGCGCGGCGAAAATTCCCGCGGGAGGAATTCCAACCGTATGGCGCGGTTGCTATCAGTGAACGTCGGGCTTCCGCGCGATGTTGCGTGGAAGGGGCGCACGGTACACACCGGCGTCTGGAAAAATGCGGTGACGGCCGCTGTCGCGCCGGCCGCTTGAATCTCGAGGGCGACGGTCAGGGCGATTTGGCCGGGCACGGCGGCGAACATCGAGCTGTGTTCGTGTATCAGATCGAATCGTATCGTTATTGGCAGGAGCAACTGAAGAGGAGCGATTTCGTTTACGGGCAGTTCGGCGAGAGTTTTACGATCGAAGGATTGGTGGATGACGCCGTGTGCATCGGCGACCGCTTTCAGATCGGCACCGCGCTTTTCGAAGTCACGCAACCGCGCGTCACCTGCTTTCGCGTCGGCATTCGCATGAACGAACCCCGCATGGGGCATTGCTGACATCGAGCGGCCGGCCGGGTTTTTATTTTCGCGTTCTGCGCGAAGGCGAGGTTGGCGCTGGCGACGAAATTGTGAAGGTGGGGAGGCGGGTGAGCGCATGACCGTCGCTGAGATCAACGCGCTCCTCTATTTGCCTCCGCACCCGCGCGAGCGTCTGGAGCGCGCGTTGCGCATCGCGGCGCTTTCTGCCGGTTGGCGGGTCCGTTCGAAGCGCTACTTCAGAGTCAGCAAAACGGCGCGGAAACCGGAAACGCAGGCCTGGCGCCTGCCGCCGCAGCCCATCCCGCTTCGTCTGGATTTCAGTCGCTGGTGATCACCTCAATTGTCCGCGAATCGGCGGACGTTCTCTCCTTTGCCATGCAGAGTGCTGACGGTTGCCGGCTGCCCGAGGCGCTGCCAGGCCAGTACGTCGTCGTGCGTCTGGTGCCTGCGCCGGCGGCCCGGCGCTTTTTCGCAGCTACTCGCTTTCGGGGCCACCAGCAACCGAGCGTTACCGAATCAGCGTGAAGATCGAGCCGGACGGCGCCGCTGGAAAGTATCTCACGAGAATCTCCAGGTGGGCGTGACTCACGTCAGCTCCCCGCGCGGAAGTTTTATTTTGCAGCAGGGCGAGCGGCCGATCGTACTGCTCAGTGCCGGGATCGGCGCCACAACGGTTCTGGCGATGCTGCACGCACTCGCGGCGGCACGCTCCACACGCCAGATCACATGGTTGCACGCAGCCCGTGATGGGCAGCATCATCCGTTCGCGAGCGAAGTGCGCAGCCTCATGAGCGCGCTGACCAACAGCCGCAGCTATGTCTGTTACACCAAACCGGGCGCAAGCGACAAAAGCGGCGAGAATTTCAACGCGACGGGACGCTTCTCGCGCTCGGTTTTCAACGCACTCGCACTACCGCGAGACGCGGACATCTACCTATGCGGCCCAACCCAATTCATGGCGGACATGAAAGAGACGTTCGCAGCCCTTGGCGTTGCGCCAGACCGCATTCACATCGAAATCTTCAGTGGCGGCGAGTCGAGGACTCCTGGCGTAGTCGGAGCAGCGACGCGAGCTCCGCATCCCCCAAGCGACGACCCCAGCACGGGTCTGCGGATATCGTTCCGCGCAGCGGCATTTCCGCCCACTGGAACGCGTCGCGATACCAGAGCATCCTGGAAATGGCCGAAGCCTGTGATGTCCCGGTCCGTTGGGCTTGTCGCACCGGCGTTTGTCACAACTGTGAGAGCGGTTTGGTCTCCGGCGCAGTCGTCTACCACCCGCAGCCACTCGACAAACCCGCCGATGGCAATCTTCTCGTCGTTGTTCCCAGCCAACAAGCGATGTCGTCATTGATTTGTGAGTCTTGTCATCGCCGTTCGGGTACGCGAGCATGCGTCGAAGCGGAATCCGTTGGGAAAAAATCCAATGGCCGCAGCAGGAAGGCGCGAGGCACGTCGGACAATGCATTGCGCTATGGAAGAGACCAACCTAGCTTTACTTTGGCTGTGGTTGTGCCGTTTGCTTTGACGATTTTCAGGCTTCTGCGGCGCAGGCTTGGGCTGCGGCTTCGGTTGTGGGCTGGGCTTTGGTTGCGGCGCGGGCTTAGGCTGCGGCTTTGGCTGTGGATTCGGTTTTGGTTCCGGTGCCGGTTTTGGCTGTGGTTTTGGTTGTGGCTGCGGCGCCGGCTTCGGCTGTCGGTTTTGTATCGGGATTTGGTTGCGGCCTGGGCTGTGGCTTGGGCGCTGGATTTGGCTTCTTACCCGGATTTGTGCCCGGATTCGGGCTTGGCCTCGGATTCGGCTTTGGCGTCGGATTCGGCTTCGGTTGTGGTTTTGTACCTGGATTTGGCTCCGGCCTGGGCTGCGGGTCTTGGCGTTTTGGCTTTGTACCTGGATTAGGCTTTGTGCCTGGATTTGGCTTCGTACCTGGATTAGGCTCGTGCATCGGGTTTCGCTTTAGTAATGGGTTTGGCTTGCGGGATTTGGCTTCCCGGCTTTCCCCGGTTCGCCCGGATTAGGCTTTGGCTGTGGCTTCGGCGGGTTCGGATTGGGTTTCGGCCGCGGTGGGGGATTGCTCGGTCCCCATGGTTTGCTATTCGGTGGCCGGTGATAAGGACGATTCGGCGGACGGTAGTTCGGCGGGCGATAACGCCAATTGCCGCCATATCCCGGACGATTGTCGTAGTACACGGTCGCGGACGATACCAGGCATCCGGCGGACGATGGGACTTCCCCATCGTCCCCATAGATGTGGTTGTAGTACGCGCGCCTCGAACCCCAATTCCATCCCCAGCCGCCCCAACCCCATGGCTGGTTATTCGATCAGCACCCCGATCCCGATTCCCGATCCGAAAGTGAACAGCGATGCGGCCACAACATCGGTGCGGGGCGACGTAAACGACAGTGGGATCATAAACCGGCACATAAACCACTTGCGGATTTGCCGGCTGGACACATAGATCGTTTGCTCGGGGCCGGCTGCTGCACTTCCACCTGCTGCTGTGGTGCTGCGCAACGTGCCTGATGCGTAAGCTTGCGCTCGCAAGCGCTGAATCGAAGCGGCGACCGGGCCTGATCCGCAAAAAACGCTTCGCCGATGGCGGCGTAATCGTCGATGTGCTCCGCCATCATTTGCGACTTGCGGAAAATTCACCAGCGCGATAAATGCAGGATCGAACCCTGCCTCTCCGCCGCGGCGGTCAGCGCGGTGCCGCTCAGATCCGGATTTTGTTGCAGCCAGTTATCGACATCAAGAATTTCCTGCGGATTGGTCCAGGCGGTGGTGATCTGCGCTAGCAGGGAATCAGGATAGAGCGCGACCGGAGCGAGCAACTGGTCCAGTTCGTCGGGAGTGGGGAGAGGAGCGTCTTGCGCTCGGACCAGCGGTACAAAGTCCTGAGAAAATATGAGTGCGATTAGCACAAACACAGCGGTGAATGCGCGCTTTCGTAGCATGGAATTCCCCTGTTCAGCTGCGAGTGCCCTGACGCGCCGCCATTGTAAGACATAGAAATGAAGCCAGCTTTATTGCGCTTGTATGATTTGCCCTGATTCCGGCTACAATCGAGGTGGACAAAATCTAAGGTGACGCACACCATGGGAAATCGCAGACACGCTTCGGTAACAACCTTGGGACCCGGTTGAGCCTCGCCGTCGTCGCGCTGGCGTCGCTCGTTGCGCTGCCCGGACCGAGCGTCCGCGCGCAAACCAAGCCCGCGCCGGACGCTGACGTAGTCGCGCGCGTCAACAACGACGTCATCACCCTCGCCGATTATCAAAAAGCCGAAAAAGAATTGCGCGATGAAGCGGCGCGTGATTGCCAGGGCTGCCCGCAAGACCAGATTGACGCGAAGTTCAAGGACCAGCAAAAAAATTTGCTGCGCAATATCATTGACGAGTCGCTGATGGTGCAGCGCGCCAAAGACATGGGCATCAACGTCGAGCCAGCCCTCGCCAAGCGCCTCGACGAAGTCCGCCAGCAAACGGCCTCGCCACCCTCGACGACCTAAAAAAAGGCCGTGGAAGCTTCCGGCCTCAGCTGGGAAGATTACAAAACCACGATTCGCAACGGCCTGCTCCAGAAGGAAGTCGTCCGCCGCGAAGTCAGTTCGCTGGAGGCCATATCCCCCGAAGAAGAAAGCAATATTACGATTCGCACCAGCAGAAATCCGAGTGCCCGACGCGTGGTGCTCTCTGAAATTTCGCTAAGCACCGAAGGAAGAAGCCGGAAGAATATACCCTCCTTCGCAAAAAAGTCGAAGGCTTGCGCACCAGCGTCGTCAACGGCGAGGATTTCAGCCACGTCGCTCGACTTTATTCCCAGGGCAGCACCGCAAAAGACGGCGGCGATCTCGGCACCTTCAAAAAAGGAGATCTCTCGCCGCAGATCGAAGCCATCGTTTTCCAGATGAGCAAAGGCCAGATCAGCGACGTAATCCAAACCCGCACCGGATTCGAAATCCTCAAAGTCGAAGATCACCTCCCGGCGGGAGTGCAGCCCCTCGACAAAGTCGACCCGACATCCGCAACGCCATCCACGCCCAGAAAATGCAACCCCGCATGCGCGATTACCTCGCCGAACTCCGCGAACAAAGCTACATCACCGTAAGCCCCGGCTACCACGACAGCGCCCTACTGACCGGCGCCAACTCCGCCTCCACCGACAACTCCCGCCCGTAAAACCCGCAAAACGATTCCGATTCGCGCGTTCGTCAGCGCAGCACAAAGCACCCACTCCTCGTGCAAATGATCGAGTCCAACTGGAACTGTGACTATCCCTTCACACTGCGAGGCTCCGCTCGCGCTCCCGCAAGGTCAGCAGCGTGCCGACAGCCGCGAACACGACAGCGGGAAGGAGCGGGTAGGTCAGCAAGCGAAGCGTGCAGACACCGCCCGTAGCGCGCCGCAAACAAAGCACAGGAAAATCACCGAGCCAATAATGGCTTCTCCCCGAAGTTTGGGATCTGTTACTCCCAGGGCGAGTTGCACCCAACCGGATACGGCGTTGCGAATGTTGCTGGTGGTCATGGCGCTGTTGAACTGCCATGGACCGATGTGGAAAAGCTGGTGTTTTGCAGGGCTGCAGAAAGGCGATCAGGGCGACGGCCCACAAATCCGCTACGAATCTGCCGAAGAAGAGAACACCGGCAGAACGAACAGTTCGAGAGCCTGACAGATCAGGGTCGCACGGAACGTATGCTTCTGACGCCGGACCCTCAGGAGACGCGCGACAGCGACGCCGCACATGTATGCCAAGATGGACGGAAGAGTCTCCCACGCCGCGGTCCAGTTGCCCGCAGCCGCGCGGACCCCGAACAGAACGACGTTGCCGGTTTGTGCATTCGCGAAAACGTGGCCGCGCGCAAGATAGGAATAGGCGTCCAGGAAGCCGCCGACGATGGCGAAGACGCTGGCGATCGCGAGCATGCCAGACAGCGAGCGCACGGAGGGAACAGGGTCGATGTTTGGCGCGGTTTCCGGCACAGGGATTGAGACCGGCACATAATACCGGCATTCCATATGGCGATAGTGATGGATTTTGTGAGGCGACCGGCGGAGCCCGCGGTGGCACTCCTTCTCACCCACTCCCTCGAACGCCATAGGGCAAAATGAGCACTCCGTCCCGAACCGGCGCTCCTCGAGCAGCCCCAGCTTCAGCCGCATGCCGTCAGGAAAGAATCGCTTTCCTCCGCCGACCACTCAACGCGCCGGCGGCGCCGCTGGGCACGTATATCGCCTTCCACACGCACACAACGTAAGAGACGATGGGCGCTTGGTGTGCCACGTTAACCGCGCGCGCTTCACTTGGCGGCCAGCACTTCTTTCACTTTCTGCCACAGCGCATCCGCGCTGTACGGCTGGGAAAAAGCTCAAATCCCTCCAGCTTCAGCCGGTACTCCAGCCGGTCGTCGTCAATCAACCCGGCCACCATCGGCACAGGCAATCCATGACATTTCGTGCGCAGAAAGCTAGCCGCCTGATATCCCGAAATCTCCTCGACATAAGGACTGATGATCAGCAGCGCCGGCTTGCATTCGTCCAGCCTCTTCACCGCCGTTCCCAAATCGCCCACCGGCTCCACGGTATACCCGCCGTGCTCCAGCGTTTCCTGAATCACCACGCGCGCCACAGAATCGGAAATGAACAGCAAAATCAAAGCATTCATCATCGTACTCACGCCCCGCAATGCAAGTAGCGCAATTCGAACACCAGATTCCAATTGCGCGCCGCAGATCGCGTATCTTCCTAAAAGCCACGCAACTCTGCACCCGCTGAATTCTAGCCGCACGTTCCGACATTGTCATCCCACGAATGCCCCGCGCATCATCTGGTCGAACTCGTCGCGATTCGCGCAGCGTCTGTAGCGGAGCACTTCAGTGCGCCATCGTCGTTAGCTCTGGCGTCGGCGGACGCGCTCCCCTTTGCCCTGTGATGGACACGCCGTTGGACTCAGGCCAACCCATGCGATGTTATAATGTCGTTATGTCTGCAGCGCATGACTCTCTTCTCTATGCACGCATCGAGACAGTCCTCGCTGGCGAGATTACCGACGGCGAGCTGAAGACCGGCGACCAACTGCCCACCGAAGACGACCTCATTGCGCGATTCGGGGTCGGCCGCATCACCGTCCGGCGGGCGATTCAGAATCTTGTGAGCCGCGGTCTTGTCGAGATTCGTCGCGGCAAGGGCACCTTCGTCGCTGCGCCAAAGATCCTGCACGACCTGAAAGAGCTGAGCGGATTTGTGGAAGATATGCACGCGCTGGGCCACAAGCCCACGGCCCGCGTGCTCGGCAAGGAAATTGTCCCCGGCAACGCGACCGTGGCGCGCCAGCTTGCGCTGACAAGGGGCGAGCGCGTCGTCAGAATTCGTCGCGTGCGCCTGGCAAATGGCATTCCGCTCTCCTTCGACGAGACCTACCTGCCCTTGGAGATCGGCAGGAAGATCATCGCTAACAATCTCAAAGTCGAGCCTATCTTTTCACTGCTCGAACGCAAATATGGTGTCCAGCTGGTCGAGGCGGAGTACAAATTGGACGCAGTCCCCGCTGAGAAAGAGGTTGCCCGCGCGCTAAGGGTGAAACCACACTGCCCGATTTTTCGCATTGAACGAACTTCTTACTCGACAGGCAGCCGTCCCGTCGATTACGAAACACTGCATTACCGGGGCGATCTTGTCCAATTCGTCACACACCTCGTCCGCAAGACTTCTCGCTGAGAATCTTGCGGCGCCCTGCGCAACGTATGCGAGCGACTGTCATTTCTTCTTGAAGTAGTCGCCGATCGCTAGCGGCCCGGAACCACCAAGCACCAGCGTCGCAAGGCACGCCAGATAAAGCAGATCAAGCTCGTACCCCGGTTGCCCGAACTGCGCCCGCCCCGCCGTCACACTCAGCAGCTTGATCGTGCTGAACCCATAAGGGAGATGCACAGTCAGCATCGCCACGACGAGAACCGCAGCCATCGGCAGACTTACAATCGGGACGAAAGCTCCCAGCAGTACCGCGAGGCCGCCGATGAGCTCGGTCAAAATCGTAACCCATGCCATCAGATGAGGCGCGGGCACTCCCATCGTATGCAGGATCGCGGCGAAGGCTGCCGGTCCCCAAGAAAGTTTCGCAAAGCCATGCGCCATGAATCCGTAGCCGACAATCAGCCGTAGCGGAAGAGGAGCCCAACGGGCAACCGAAGATCGTTTAAGGAACGCAAAACTGGTACTGCCGACTCGTTCCGATGAGTCGAGAACTGCGTTCATCGTCGCAAACCTCCTTCCTGGTGCAAAACGGTCCGCTTCACACGCACTAGGTACGTTATATTATGATGTTATAATGTCGCGGTGGATTCGCGTTCCCGACATTGTTCTGTCGCCATCGCAGCGCATTCATCACTTCCCGGGCCAATGGACATTTTGGCCGTATTCCTTCGCTCACTGCTCGGCGACTTCGCCTTCACCTCCATTTCGCTTCGCGCTAGAATTTCCCGGCACGATGCCGCCGCCGGTCCACATACGCCACGCCGTCGCCGCCGATATCCCCGCGCTGCGCGCGCTCATCGAAGCCTCCGTACGCCAATTGCAAGCCCAAGACTATACTCCCGCCCAAATCGAAGGCGCGCTCGAAACCGTCTTCGGCGTTGATAGCCAGCTAATCGCCGACCAAACCTATTTCGTCGCGGAAGCGGAAGTCAACCCGGCAGGATCCCAGCCGATGGCCGTCGGCTGCGGCGGCTGGAGCAAACGCAAAACGCTCTACGGCAGCGATCATTGGACCGCGCGCGAGGACGCCCTCCTCGACCCGCGCCACGACGCCGCCAAAATTCGCGCCTTTTTCATCCATCCAGCATTGGCGCGCCACGGAATCGGCACCCTGATTCTAGAAACTTGCGAACGTGCCGCAAAATCAGCAGGCTTCCAACGCTTCGAAATGGGCGCCACCCTAACCGGCGTAAAACTATTCCGCGCCCGAGGCTACGTAGCCCTGGAAAATCTCAAAGTCCCCCTACCCAATGGCGAATTCCTCCCCGTAGTCCGCATGTCCAAACAAGCCTGACCCGAAATAAGGTGTTAGCCTCGGAGGATCCATCTCGCGACTCCTACGTTCAACCACCCATTACACCCCGAAAAGCTATGTGGCTTCGGCAGTGGGTCCGTTTCCGATTACCGCGTTTACCAGGACTCGGGCCGATAACTGAGAGGCCGCGCTGAACTTCCATGCGGATTAGTCCTCGCTTATTATCATCCATCTGACCGCACGCGCACCCGCGTGGTGAGCGACGCGGATCGCTGAACTTGAAAAAAAAGGAGAAACGAATGTGAACAGACCAAAAGACAAGGTCGCGGGTTCAACGGATGGCGCGTATGCGATCTTGGGGGCGACCGGGAATACCGGTTCGATCATCGCCGACACCCTGCTATTGAAAGGCAAGAACGTGCGCGTCATGGGGCGTGACGCGGGGCGACTGGAGCGCTTTGTGCGCAAAGGCGCGGAGGCGTTCAGAGCCGACGTGAGCGATGCGGTTGCCCTCACAAAAGCCTTCAGTGGCGCGCGGGCGGCATACTTGGTGTTGCCCCCGATCACATCCCGGGAGGACCAGGAACGACAGAGCGACGCGATCGCGAAAGCCGTGAAGGAGTCCGGCCTGCGTTACGCGGTGCACTTGAGCAGCTACGGCGCGCAGGTTCCGGAAGGCACCGGGCCGGTGACGGGGTTGCACTCTTCAGAGCAAAAACTGAACGCGATCAGCGGCTTGAACGTTCTGCAGCTTCGCGCCGCGTATTTCATGGAGAACAATCTGGCGGCAATTGACATGATTCGTGGGATGCGAATCTTCGGACATGCGCTGCTACCCGACGTAAAGATACCGATGATCGCGACGCGCGACGTCGGCGACTACGCCGCGCAACGCCTTCTCGATCTGGATTTTTCTGGCAAGCAAATGCGTGAGTTGCTTGGCGAACGCGACCTGACGATGACGGAAGTTACTGCGGTGATTGCGCGCAGCATTGGCAAACCGGAGGTGCGTTACCAGCAGTTTCCGTATGAACAGATGAAGCAGGCGCTGACGCAAATGGGTTTTTCGCCGAAGAAAGCTGACGTGTACATCGAGATGTTCAAGGCCATCAACGCAGGAGTCCTCGCTGCGCAGGAGCCGCGTTCGGCGGAGAACTGCACACCGACTTCGTTTGAACAATTTGTCCAGGATGTTTTTGCGCCTGCATATCACGGGAAGGCTACTACAGCTTAGGCGCGACTCAGGAGCAGGATCTGTATCGATTCTCGCTCGGTGAGCACGTCAATTAATTCCACTTGGACGATTAGCAGTTTGTTGAAAAACCCCTTTCTTCTGCAACTTTAAATCAAGAAACTCGTCTGAAGTAAGGAAGGTCAAGGAGGCGAGTGAATGCGCGGAGACGATAACCAGCAAGAAGGAATGTTCAGCTACGTTTCTCCCGAGAAGCGCGTACCAGCCGATCATCCGTTGCGGCCGATCCGCAAGATGGTGGATGAGATTCTGAAAGAAATGTCTCCGCAGTTTGCGAAGCTGTACTCCGAAGTGGGGCGACCATCGATTGCACCCGAACGGCTGTTTCGGTCCCTGCTGTTGCAGATCTTCTATTCGGTGCGCAGCGAACGAATGCTGATCGAGCAACTGCAGTACAACCTGCTGTTCCGGTGGTTCGTGGGGATGGAGATGGACGAGGCGGTGTGGAATCACGCGGTGTACAGCAAGAATCGGGAGCGCTTGCTGAATGAACAGGTCGCGGCGTCATTTTTCGCGCGGGTGCTGGAACGAGCGAGGCCGTTCCTGTCGGATGAACATTTCACGGTGGACGGAACGCTGATTGAGGCCTGGGCCAGTCAGAAGAGTTTCCGACCCAAGGATGGGAGTGGGAAGCCCGCGGGACCGGGAGGAGACGTCGACTTCCAAGGGGAAAAGAGAAAGAACCAGACCCATGCATCGACCACGGATCCCGATGCCCGGTTGTGGACGAAGTCTGGAGGCAGCGCGGCGAAGCTGAGCTACATGGGACATGTAATGATGGAGAACCGCAATGGGCTTTTGGTCGAGACCTTTCTGACCGAGGCGAACGGAAGAGCGGAGCGAGATGCGGCGCTGCTGATGGCCGAGGCCCTCCCGCCGGGAAAGCGCGTGACGTTGGGAGGAGACAAGAATTACGACACCCGAGAATTCGTGCGAGAACTGCGCGGGATGAACATCACCCCGCATGTGGCACAGAACACCACCAATCGGAGGAGCGCGATCGACGAGCGGACCACACGGCATGCGGGGTACGAGGTGAGTCAGCGGAAGAGAAAACGAGTGGAGCAATCGTTCGGGTGGATGAAGATGGTGGGGATGCTAAAGAAGGTGAAGTTGAGAGGAATCGACAAGGTGGGGTGGCTGTTTATCTTCACCGGAGCCGCCTACAACTTGTGCCGATTGCGAAACCTGATGGCCAGAACGTGACCCGTGGCTTCGACGAGCCGGCTCGTTAGATAGAAAAACTCAAACCACTCCCTTACAACTCAGCGAAAACTCAAAACTGAGAACGAAAAAACTTCGAAAACTAAATTCTTCAACAAGCTGTTAGTCGCGTTATCGGAGTGCGACCTGTAAAGCTGCTGAATATGATTGTCTGGGGAGGAGGAAATCGATCAGACCGTGCGTCCCATCGCACGTAGCCTACAAAGCAGAGCGGGGAGGCAACGAACCGTTCTGGAGCCCTTGGACAATGTACCCATGCTCGTAAGAGCAGCGCCGAAACCGCGAGGCCACGGTGTATCTGCCAGCATTAGGTGGAGACGGGCCTAGGCTTGATCGTAGGGTCAGAATATACAAATGCTCCTAAGCGTCGTCACGCGAAGAGAGCCTAAAATGCTGCGCGGCTCTTCTTGCAGTGGGCACAGAGGCTTCCGGTTCCTCTGTCATGGGTAATCAACACTGCCGGCGTATAGAGCAGACCTAACCGATCGCGTCATTTCAGCGGAACAGGGTAAGCCCGGATCGCTCCCCGCAAGGGGAAGGACCATCGCAAGATGGCTCCAATGGCGATGCGGGCAACGGAGATGGGAGCAAGCGAAGGCTGCCCTGTAATCGGGCAGATAGAGGTTGCGTCGCCTCGTGGGGACAAGATCACCTCGCCGGAAACGGAGCTGACTTCCTGTTGGTGCTCAACTCGAGAACTCTTGAGGAACCGATGTATGAAGCAAAGCAAATGACGACGGCGCAAGCCGTTGGTGCAGCTTCACACACGACCGGTGGATTCTCCGCCGCTGTGCGAATCGGCAGCAAGTCAGTATCGAGTAGGTCTTGCTTCGTTTTGAATCAGGCCGCGTCCTCGTTTTTCAGGGGGGCGTTTTTGGGTGCTCGAGCCGGATGAGGGGAAACCTTCACGTCCGGTTCTTAGAGGGCTGGGCGTCAGCAATGGCGCCCGGCTACTCGACATGTATGGTCCGCCGCAGAGTTGCAAGCGAAAAACGAAGAATGGCAGTTGGTCTGCGCCAATGTATTCGGCCTTCAGGGGAGTCAGTGACTCCGGGCCATGATGGATATCCGCTCGCTTTCGTCCTCATAAACTGGGCGGCCTCAAAGCGACCTTTTCCGATATCGGGTTTCGAAAGCGTGGGAGAGACCCATTGCCATCTCTATTTTCCGCCAGCAGACCTGGCAGGAACTTTTTCCCTTAAACAGGGATTTTAGGTTGGGATCGCAAGGACGGGAGCGCGATAGTGTTCGTTCGTGCACAAGACTGCCCAGGCCATGCGAACCAGTTTGTGGGCCAAAGCGACAACGACAACATTCTGGTGCGTGCGCCCCAACAGTTGCGCTAACCAACGGCTCAGACCAGGAGCCTGCTTGTGTCGCTGTTGCAGTACGCTGCGGGCGCCCTGAACGAAGAGTCTTCGCAAGTATTTATTGCCCCGTTTGCTGATGCCCAGTAGGTTCTGTTGGCCGCCGGTAGAGTACTCTCCCGGAACAATCCCCATCCAGGCCGACAGCTTTCGCCCTTTTTTAAAGGCGCTTCCGTTGCCCACCGCAGCGATCAGGGCTGTGGCGGTGACCGGGCCCACTCCGGGAATCTCCGTGAGTCGCTGGCAGGCCTCATTCTCTTTCGCTGTTTTCTGGATGACCCGATCCATCTCCTCAATACGAGCTCCGAGTTGCTGCAGTTCCAATGGGAGCTGCGCCAGCAGAACACGGAAGGAGTCGGACAGATTCAACTCCGCGTCTTCCAGGATACGAGGCAACTGCTCATCCAGATGACTGCGACCCTTGGGCAGGGGCAGCCCACGTTCCAGAAGAAGACTGCGAATCTGGTTCACCACCGCCGTGCGTCGCATCACCCAACGCTCGCGCACGCGATGCAGCGCCTGCAGGTCCAACTGCCCCTCCGTCTTGATCGGCACAAAACGCATTCGGGGTCGTTGCACCGCTTCGGCAATGGCTGCGGCATCCAGGTAGTCACTCTTGTTCGTCTGCACGTAGGGCTTTACGTATTGCGCCGGCATCAAGCGCACTTCGTGACCCTGCTCGCGCAGCGCCCGCCCCAGAAAGTGAGCTCCCCTACAGGCCTCCATGCCAATCAACGGTACCTGCAAATTCGCGGTGAAGGCCAGCAGTTGGGTGCGAGAACATCTCTTGCGCACCACCACCCTGCCACTTGAATCCAGTCCCACCAGATGAAAGACCGTCTTGCCTAAATCAATGCCTAGTGCTTGTAGTTTCAGGGGATCCCTCCTTGCCACCGCACTCTACAACTTCTAGCAGTTTGTTGAAAAATGCAGTTCCGCTGCAACTTTAATTCAAAAAACTCGTCTGAAAGAAGGAAGTCCACGGAGGCGAGTGAATGCGCGGAGACGATAACCAGCAAGAAGGAATGTTCAGCTACGTTTCTCCCGAGAAGCGCGTACCAGCCGATCATCCGTTGCGGCCGATCCGCAAGATGGTGGATGAGATTCTGAAAGAAATGTCTCCGCAGTTTGCGAAGCTGTACTCGGAGGTGGGGCGCCCATCGATTGCGCCCGAACGACTGTTTCGGTCTCTGCTGTTGCAGATCTTCTATTCGGTGCGCAGCGAACGAATGCTGATCGAGCAACT
This sequence comes from uncultured Acidobacteriota bacterium, assembly GCA_963804625.1. GTDB lineage: Bacteria > Acidobacteriota > Terriglobia > Acidiferrales > UBA7541 > Palsa-295. The sequence goes on from CAWDRJ010000009.1 coordinate 464,101, forward strand.
GCAGTACAACCTGCTGTTCCGCTGGTTCGTGGGGATGGAGATGGACGAGGCGGTGTGGAATCACGCGGTGTACAGCAAGAATCGGGAGCGCTTGCTGAATGAACAGGTCGCGGAGTCGTTTTTCAGGCGGGTGCTGGAACGAGCCAGGCCGTTTATGTCGGATGAACATTTCACGGTGGACGGAACGCTGATTGAGGCCTGGGCCAGCCAGAAGAGTTTCCGGCCCAAGGACGGAACCGGGAAGCCTCCTGGAGCGGGAGGAGAGGTCGACTTTAAAGGGGAAAAGAGAAAGAACCAGACCCATGCATCGACCACGGATCCGGATGCCCGTTTATACAGGAAGTCCCGAGGGAGCGAGGCGAAGCTGAGCTATATGGGACATGTATTGATGGAAAACCGCAACGGGCTTTTGCTGCAGACGTTTCTGACGGAAGCGAATGGCAGAGCGGAGCGAGATGCGGCACTGCTCATGGCCGAAGCCATCCCGCCGGGAAAGCGAGTGACGTTAGGAGGGGACAAGAACTACGACACGCGAGAATTCGTACGAGAACTGCGCGGGATGAACATCACTCCGCACGTGGCGCAGAACACGAGCAATCGGAGGAGCGCGGTAGACGAGCGGACCACGCGGCATGCGGGGTACGAGGTGAGTCAGCGGAAGAGAAAACGAGTGGAGCAATCGTTCGGGTGGATGAAGATGGTTGGGATGCTAAAGAAGGTGAAGTTGAGAGGAATCGACAAGGTGGGGTGGTTGTTTACCTTCACCGGGGCGGCCTACAATCTGTGCCGATTGCGAAACCTGATGGCCAGAACATGACGCGAGCCTTGGATAAGCTGGCTCGGTAGATAGAAAAACCCAAACCACTCCTGTACAACTCAGCAAAAACTCAAAACTGAGAACGAAAAACCTCCAAAACCAAATTCTTCAACAAGCTGCTAGAGATCTGCGGCGGACCATCCCATTAACTGACCCACTATCGTCTCTTCGCTGGCATAGCTACAATGCGTACTGTTCGCTAAACTCGACCGCGACTAAACTTGGTGCGAAGCCTTCTGGGTGGAGAATTGCATGCGGCATACGAAAGCCATTTCTTTTCGTTGCGGCTTGCTTGTTGTTCCCTTATTTCGTGATGGCGCAAACGATGGCTCAAACGCAAACGATGAGCCGGGTCGAGGCATCTTCTTCTCGAAAGACCGATCACGCCCGCTTGACATCGCAAGCTGTACAGTCACAGTCAGCAATGGACGACGATTTACTGGAAGTAACCATCCCGCAGCTGGAAAATTTTTACGCCACTCACAAATACACTGTCACGCAGGTAGTCCAGTGGCATCTAGCCCGCATCGCGAAATACAACGGCATCTACCGCGCCGTCCAAACCCTCGACGCGCGCGGCGCTCTAGCCACAGCATCAGCCGAAGACGCAGACGCGGCCGCAGCGAAAAGCGGCAAGAGCCCGCAGCGCGGTCCAATGTGGGGTGTCCCTATCCTTATTAAGGCGAATACCAGCGTCAAGGGTCTGATCACCACCGACGGCTGGCAAGGATACAAAATCCCCGGTCACGAGCTAATCGCGCCGCGGGACGCAACCATCGTCGCAAAACTCCGCGCCGCAGGCGCCGTGATTTTCGGCCAAACAAACATGCCAGACTTCGCCGATAGCGACACCACTCGCAGCACCGCCTACGGCCGCACCGGCAACGCCTACGACGTTCGCTTCAGTCCCGGCGGTTCCTCCGGCGGCACAGTAACTTCGATCACGTTCAACTACGCCGTACTCGGCACCGGAACCGACACCGGCAATTCCATTCGCATGCCTTCGGCCACCAGTTCCGTCGTCGGAGTATTTCCCACGCGCGGCCTCGTCAGCATCGCCGGAATCGCGCCGCTCGATTGGCTGCTGGACAACACCGGCCCCATCGCGCGCAATGTCACCGACGCCGCCATCGCACTCGGCGTAATGGCCGGAGAAGATCCTCTCGATTCGCGCACCACCGGATCCGCCGCCAAAGCGCAACCCGCGCCATACACGCAATATCTCCGCGCAGATGCGCTAAAAGGCAAGCGCTTCGGCGTGCCAGCTTTCATCCTGAACGGCGCCGATACTCCGTTCCAGGGCATTCCCGGTCTCGGCGCAGATGCCGCCGCGGGCGTATCCCGTTGCAGCCAGAAACCCGCGCCGCGTTTATGAAAGCAATCGAAGGACTGCGCGCCGCAGGCGCCACGGTAGTTTTCGACGATGCAATCCTGCCCGACAGCTACACAAAATTAGTAAACCAGGTCAAAACGCTGCCGTACATTCGCGAGGGAACGGAAAATTTCCTCAAACAATACGGCCCAGCCCAATATCACTCCGCCGCCGAATATCAAAAAGCAGTAGGCTCGCCGCTCCCGGCTGTAATTATCGGCGGCCCCGCCGCCGCGGGCGATTCCCCGACTCCCGCAGCAGCATTGGTGCAAGCACTAATCGAAACCGATCCGCAGGCAGACGCCAACGTCATCACTCCGCGCCGCCAAGCCGTTGATGCCTACACCGAAACTCTCGACCGAATGCATCTCGACGGCTTCGTATATCCCGCCACGCAGATGCCCCCTCCCGACGAAACCATGCCGCAAGATGGCACCATCAGCGGCGGACCACACAGCGACACGGGCTGGGTCAACGACCTCGGCGTCCCCGCAGTAGTAGTCCCCGGCGGTTTTTACGACGACGGCCTACCCTTCGGCCTGGAAATCTCAGCCCGCCCGTGGCGGGACGGCGATCTACTAGGCTGGGCCTTCGCCTACGAACAAGCCACCAAGCATCGCAAACCGCCCATCCTGGTCGAGAAAGGCCTTCTTCCAATCGCGAAATAGGGACATGCGCGCGTGCGATGTACAATTCGTCCGAAAGGCAATGTAGCAATCACAATGCTCACACGACGGAAATTTCTTGCCACTGCAGCGTACTCAGTGATCGCAGCGCGTCTTCGCGCGCACGGCTCCAGCACGGCTCAAGTCACTCTCCGCATCCCCAACGAAGCGACGGGCCCTCATATGCCTATAGATTTTGTCGGCCTGTCTTATGAGGTGCAGCAACTCACGGACCCGACTTTCTTTTCGTCGCAGAACAGCGGCCTGATTCGCCAGTTCAAAGCGCTTTCGCCAACTGGCGTTCTGCGCCTTGGTGGCAACACCAGCAAGTTCGCTTACTGGAAACCCACGCCGATTCTCCCGAGCCACAGCATCCGCAAGTCCGCGAGGTTGAGGGTGAGCCGAAGGCGCACTACTACGGTGTAACAGTCGAGGCAGTCAAGAACTTGGCGCAGTTCCTCCAAGCCACTGGTTGGACCTGCTTGTACGGCATCGGCATGGGGACGAATACACCGCCACGCGCCGCCGAAGAGGCCGCCTTTGTCGCCCAGACGCTCGGCGACCGCCTGCAATACTTCCAGATCGGAAACGAGCCGGATTTGTTTGACCGCCACCTGCGCGATCCGAAGACGTGGTCGGCCAAGACCTACCTGGACGAATGGCTCACACTCGCGCGTGCGGTCGCGGCGCGGGTGCCCACGGCAAAGTTCGGCCTACCCGACGTTACGAGCAAGCCGTCATGGTTGACCGAGATTGCAGATCAGTGGCCGTCCGTCCAATCTCCGCCTCACGTGACGACGCTCACTCATCATTATTACTTCGGCGGGCCCGCGACCAACCCGGACGTCAACATTCCGAACCTGCTGAAACCTACGACGATGCAAGAAGTGCAGAACACCGCGACGATGGCAACGGCCGCCGCGCGCAAAATTGGCGCGCGCGTTCGCATGACGGAAGGCAACACGTGTTATCGCGGAGGCAAACCGGGCGTCTCCGACGTGTTTGCCGCTGCGCTTTGGTCGGCCGACTATTCGCTGCTGCTGGCCAGTAACAACTATTCCGGCGTCAATCTGCATGGTGGTACCGGCAAATCCGTGGCGAATTCCGTTGGCGGATCTCTGCCCGGCGACGCGCTCCTGCAAGCAAATGGCGCAACGCCCGAACAGATGGCCGCGCATCCGCATCCTTTCTATACGCCGATTGCGACCTTTGGTGCGGACTATTGGCTGGAGCCGGTCGCGTATGGGTTGAAGTTTGCAGGCTTGTTCAGCGGCGGAACACTATCGCAGACCGACTTCTCGACGAAGCTGCAAGTTGCGGGAGTCAACGCAACGGCCTACGCCGCGAAGCTGCCCGGCAACAAGACCTCGGTGATCATTCTGAACAAAGACGCGGCGGCGGACCTTGAGTTGGAACTCGATTTCGGTCGCGGCGTAAGCGGAGCAGTCGAAACCCAAACATTAAACGCGCCGGCATTGGACAGCCGCGAAGCACAAATCACAGCCGCAACAAAAACCGACTCGCTCAAGCAGGGCAAGTGCTCCGTCGCCGTTCCCCACGCATCAGGATTACGGCTGACGCTGACTTGAGCTTGGCTTGAGACGCTGGCACATCCCATTCATCATTGGGATTGCTTGAAGTCGAAGTATGCGAGGTTCATGTCCCCGCCGCTTGGTGTACAATATCCCGGTTTTGGAACTGCTGGGCCTGCCAGTACGATTCCGAGCTTTGCCTCGGAATCCATTTTTCCCCGAAAGGACGAACCGATGAAGATGAATAAGAGAATCATAGTCTCCGCACTCTGTTTGGCCATCGCGTCCCCATTGTTTGCCCAGAAAAAGGAAGACGCGCGTCTTTCGAATTCTGCCACCGTCCTCCGCGAAATCTCCGGAGACAAGGGTCTTCCCACCAGCATCATTGACCAGGCCGTCTGCGTCGTCGTTTTCCCCAGCGTCAAAAAGGTCGCCGTCGGCGTCGGCGGCAGTTACGGAAGAGGCGTGCTGATCTGCCGCGACGGCGCGGACATGAAAGGCGAATGGGGCGCTCCCGCAATGTACAAACTTGACCAGGCCAGCATCGGCGTGCAACTCGGCTCTACCGCCACCGATTTTGTGCTGGTAGTCATGAACGAACACGGCGCGCAGCAAATTCTCAACGCAAAAACCAAGCTCGGAGCCGATGCCGCGGCCGCTGCCGGACCCACCGGCGCACAAGCGACGGGTTACAATGCCGCTTCCATGAAGGTGGACGTTCTCACCTATTCGCGGACCAAGGGCCTCTTTGCCGGCATCTCGCTCTCAGGCGCTTCCATGGAAACTGACGACGACGCCAACAAGTCCCTCTACGGCAAATCGATCAGTGCGAAGGAAATCGTGCAAGGCGGCCAAGCTCCCATACCGGCAGCCAAGCCGCTGGTAGATGAGCTCGATTCCATTTCATCCGCGCGCAAGGGCTCCTAAATAATCGGCAGCTCCAAACCATCGCCGGGTGCCCCATCCTTCCCGCGTTGCGGGAAGGGTGGGGTAGTTGGCAAACACCAATCTCCCCATCGTCACCGCTGCGGCCAACGCCGCTCGTAGAAATCCCATAAAAAAAATCCGATTGAGGAGGCTAGCATGGCGGTCACCACGGAAATCGCGCCGGATGTCTATCGCATCTCGATCTTTGCGCAATGGGGCAATTTTCAGTTCAACCATTTTCTGGTGAAGGACGATGAACCGCTCCTGTTCCACACCGGGCTGCGCGGATTTCACTCGGAAATTCGCGAGGCCGTCTCAAAGCTGATCAATCTTTCCGATCTGCGCCACATCAGCTTCAGCCATTTTGAGTCGGACGAATGTGGCTCGCTCCATGATTGGCTGGGCGCAGCTCCCAATGCCGATGTGATCTGCAGCCAGGTCGGCGCCATGGTGAACCTGAACGACTTCATCGGCCGTGACGCGCGCGGCCTCGCGGACGGCGCGACCTTTGCGACGGGAAAGTACCGCTTTCGCTACTGCCAGACTCCCCATCTGCCCCACGGCTGGGACGCTGGCGTCCTCTTCGAAGAAACGCAAAAGACGCTGCTCTGTTCGGACCTGTTCCATCATATGGGCGACGTCGAACCGATCACCACGGGCGATGTCGTGGGCCGCTCGCATCAAGCGATGAAGGAATTTCAAGCAGGCATCCTCGCGGAGTATGTTCCGTACACGCCACTCACCGGGCAGAACCTGAAAAAGCTAGCCGCCCTGAATCCCAAAACGCTAGCCATCATGCATGGCTCCAGCTTCACAGGGAACTGCGCCCAAGCGCTCGATGACCTCAACGTAATGTTCCGCGAGGTCTTCGGCCGCCAGAAGTAGCAGCCGAAAGGCCCAAAAATAATTACGAGCGCCGTTGGCGCGACACTCCGCAGCGCCGGCCCGGTTGCGTCACCACACTCCATCCGCCGTCCGCCGACGATACCGCCGCACATACACAGCCAAAATCACGACGCACACAAACACCGCGCACCCAACCACAAGCCACTCCGGCAAATCGGGATACACGATCGCATCCAGAACACGCACCAGAAACGGTCCGCGCTCAGGCTGGATCCCCGCGCGAGCTTCCAGCCACGTTTCAGCCACGGTGAAAGGGCAAGGCGGCCAAGGAGTCAACTCAATGAAGATCGCGTAGGCGAGCGAAGCAATGTGCAACGTCCGCAGCAAAGGACGCCGTCGCGTAATCGTCCACCCCGCCACCACCCACGCGCACCAAACCAGGTGCAAAAGCAAAACGCCTTCCGCAAGCACGAACAGCTCGAACATCTCAAAGCCATTCTGGTCACTAGCGCCGCGCGCCCCATCCTTCCCGCATTTGGGGAAGAGTGAGGTAGGTGGCACGTCCCGGGAGGCGCCAATCTTCCGATTTGCGCCTGGCCGGGTGGCACACGCCGTTACCCACGACCGCGAACGGCGTCGAACTTGCGTCGCTCGGTCCGTCCCGAAGTCCAGGCAGGCGCGGACCGTTTGAATTGTATCCAGTCCTCTCCCGAACCGCCGCCTGACCGACAGGTGTTATGGCTTCACAAGCGTGTCGAATTTCACGGCAGTATTCGGGATGCTCACGCTACTTGGATTCCCAGCGGACGGGGGAGATGTGATGCCCTGGCTGAAGCTATTCCCATGAATTGTGTTTGTTGTGGCAGCCGGCGGTGGGGTACTCATGCCGGCGGCCAGCAGGCTGTATTCAGTCGCGAGCGGCTTCACCTTCGCGAGCTTTTTGGGGACGTGCATTTTGTGGGACTTTTTGCTGCGGTTGGATTTCTTGGCTGGCATGGTGTTTCTCCCTGTGTGTTCGATTGCCCTCCAGGGCGGTTACAATGCTTATATGCAAAAAAACATGCCAATGTAAATAACAGGGGAGCGAATGGTATCCCCTTTCAATTCTTCCGCGAATACCGCGGGCACACCTCGAGCCCCACAGCCCGGCGTTGAACCATTCAGCACCCATTGAAATATTCAGCGGTCGCGTCGCGTACCTATTCACCCACCGATGCGCAACGCATCGGATTACCAGGCGCCCCATCCTTCCCGCATTCGAGGAAGGGCGGGGCAGTTGCCACGTTCTGGGAACGCCAATCCCGATTGGCGTCTGCGCCTGTGAATTTTGTGGCGGCCGCTGTCGCGCAGCCAGACCGGGCACGTAAAGTATCCGCACGATTCGCGATCGGCGCCCCGCGCAAACACCTCGCGCTCCAGCGCCGCAGGCGCGACACTCCACCCTCCTATTTATCGGAGTATACTTCTGCGCTTAACTGCGGTTAATATCATTGCGTGCGACCGGACCATGGGAACGACCAGGCAGGCCGTTGGACATCCCAACGCCGTCCCTGCCGGGCTGCATGGAATTCGGCACGAGAATCTTGATGCGAATCGCGGCTTGCGGACTGATCGTTGCAACCTTGTGTTTCTTTTCGTTTCCAGCGGAGACTTGCGCGCAGGGAGAGACCACCAGCGCAATCGTGGGCCAAGTAACGGATTCAACCGAAGCAGGCATTCCGGGCGCGACAGTTACCATCGCAAATCACGCGAGCGGCGCGCGACGCAGCTGCCAAGACAGACGATGAGGGCCGGTTCAATTTCCCACAGTTAAAGCCGGGCGCTTACTCAATCCAACGTGGAAGTAGCAGGATTCGAGCCGCAGCGGAATGACGCGGTGTCTGCGGGCCTGGGCCAGAAACAAACAGTTAATTTCGTGCTCAAGGTTGCGGAGGCAAAACAGACCGTGGAGGTAAGCGACACGCCTCCGCTCGTCAATCCTGAGAATCCGAACACATCCACGAATCTCGATGCGCCTGCGTTGCAAAATCTTCCGAATCCGGGCGGCGATTTAACGTATCCGCTGCAGTTCGCTTCGGGCGCGTTGATCAATACAGCAGGCAGTGGCAACGATTTCGTGGGTGGCACCAACGGATACGGCAACGTGGAATTCAACGGCCTACCCGCTCTTTCGAACGGCTACATCGTGGACGGTCTGGAAACCAACGATCCCCTGACCAATCTGAACAGCGGGCTTTCGACGAATTTGGTCCTGGGCCTGAATTCCATTTCGGAAGTGACCGTCAATACGCTGTCCTACGCCGTGGATCAGGGACGCTACGGCGCGTCGCAGGTAAATTACGTTACTAAATCAGGCTCAAATCAATTCCACGGAAACCTTTACGAACTTGTGGAACGGTTCGCGCTTCAACGCCGCCAACTATTTCACGAACGCGACGGCGGGAAACCACAAGCCGCGCTCGACCGTGAATCACTTCGGTGGTAGCGTCGGCGGTCCAATCGTCCACGACAAACTATTTTTCTTTTTTGACAGCGAATGGGTGCGGATTGCGCTGCCCATCGTGACGGCCACAACCGTGCCGACCGCGGCATTTCAAAATTACGTTCTGCGGCAATTGCCTTTGGGTGGGGTGGATTCCGTAACCGACTCGGTCTACCAGGCTTCTCCGCAATCGGTGCCGTTCTACCGGAAGATGTTTTCGTTGTATGGAAATACGAATGGAACGCCTCTCGCCGTGCTGGGGTGTCCGTTTGACATGGGCGGTGCGGCGCCGGCCGTCGCCAATGATGGAAATGGCTGCGCGAATCGCCAGAGCATTTCGCATTCCAGCGACGACCACGAACAAGTACAGACCGCGCGCGTGGATTACAACATCAATCAAAACAATACGGCGTGGTTTCGTTTTCAGGCGGATACGGGTGTGCAAGCCGCCTACACGGATCCGATAAATTCATTGTTCGACTCGGTTTCGCCGCAGCCGCTGTATTCGTTCGCGGCGGGCTACACGCACGTCTTTTCGCAGAACCTCGTGAATTATTTCAATCCGGCATTTTCCTGGTACGAAAGCCTGTTCGGATCCGAGCAATTTTGAGCAGACGCTGGCGGCGTTCCCGATTGTGCTGCAAGGCAGCGGCGCGAATGCGCCGTTTACCACGGTCGGTGGCCTGGACAACACCTGGATTCAGGGGCGGCGGGCTTCTCGGTTTTTCATCAACGACAATCTAGCCTGGAGCCATGGGGCACACGAACTGCGTTTCGGCACCAACACGCGAATTCTCCGGTTGAACGATTACGATTTCGGCGAGGGCAGCGTGCCTACGGTCGTTTACACGACCTTGCCGCAATACATTTATGGCGTCGCGTCCACGGCCACCAAGACGTTTCCGCAATCGCCGAACGAGCCATTCAATTTCCTGAACCTTGACCTCTACGCGCAGGACACCTGGAAGGTCACCCGAACTTTTACTTGGACTTTCGGCCTGCGCGATACGTTCAATTCCAACCCGCTCAATCCGCACGACCAAATTGCGCGGCTGCGCGGCTCGTTCGCGTCCATTACTCATGATGTAAACCAGCCGCTAAATGCCGCGATTCAGACCGGTCTCGGCAATGTGTTTTCCTCCACGCCGCTCGCGATCTTGCAACCGAGAACGGCGATCGCATGGCAGTTCGAACCGAAGTCCGTGCTGCGCGCCGGCTTTGGAATTTTCAGCGACATATCTGCCGGGAAGCATTGCCGATGTGGTCAGTGTCAACCCGCCTTACGTGAAAACGTTTCAGGGGGGCTTGCTGGGGACCGTCGGCGGCACGGCGATTGCACCGGGAGTTCCGGACAGCGCCGTTGATGCGACGATATCGGCAAATCAAACCTTCAGCCTGGGATTTCCGCAAGGCGAACTATCCTGCGCCGCGGCGTCGGCGAACCCCGCAACGTGTTTGCCTCCAGTCGCCATCACGGCCGTTCCGGATGGGGAGCTGCACGCGCCATATTTTATGGAGTGGAGTCTTGGCCTCGAGCGTGAATTAGGAGCTAACGGAAGTGTGCGCGCCCAATACGTCGGCACCCGCGCCGTGAATCAACCGTACCTGACGCAGGTCAATGGCTATCAGACCGTATGCGATGGGTGCTTCGCGCCGTTCCCGTACGCGCAATCCACAGACCCGCGCTTCGGAGCAGTTACGCAGTTTTCCACCGGAGCCAACAGCCACTATCACGGCTTGCAGCTGACGGCGATGAAGCGCGTAGGAAAAGGTTTCAGCGGCCAGCTCAATTACACCTGGAGCCGCTGCATGGACACCGTCTCGAACGGTGGATTTCTGCAATTTTCGGCGGGAGGGATTCTTTCGCCGCTGCCGGGAGATTTGGTGCGGGATTACGGGCCCGTGCGACTACGACATTCGCAACAACCTCAACGCGCAATACGTGTATCAATTGCCAGTGAAGGTGCGCAGCCACGCGTGGGGATACGCGCTGAACGGCTGGCAGGGATCCGGCACCATCTTCTGGCACAGCGGCATTCCGTTTTCGGTGCTGAGCACGCCGTATTCGGCGAATGGAGACGGAATCGTGAACGGCAGTGGCCCGCAATTCGCGAGCGCTGTTCCCGGCGTGCGAGCTTTATGCGCACGGCCCGATTCCCGGTGTCACTCAACCCGGCACCATCCAATGGCTGAACCCGAATGCGTTTGTTTCGAGCGTGGACCCAAGCACCGGCGCCTGTCTGGGAGGCAACAGCCCGCAGAACTGCCAATTCGGAAACCTGGGACGCAATGCGTTGCGCGGTCCCGATTTCATCTGGAGCGATTTCTATCTGACGAAATCGTTCGCGCTGACCGAGCGTCTGAAGCTGCGCTTCGACGCGCAATTCTTCAATTTATTCAACCATCCGAATTTTGGGCTTCCCAGCATGGTGCTCGCCGGGATTCCGGGGAAGCCCGCGACGCAGACCGGGTTTGGCGCGCTCACATACACCACTTCGCCGCCCACCGGGCTGCTAGGCGTGGGCCTAGGCGGCGACAGCACCCCCCGCATGATCGCATTCCAAGCCCGCCTCGATTTCTGAGACCGCGATCACTGGAGGTGGAAGACCGACACCTCTCGCCAATACGCCACGAACATCGAACAACAATTTGAATCAATCACACAACACAAACCAACTATCCCCCCCCCCACGGCGGGTGGCGCACCCTTCATCCTCCGATGAACATGCCGGGTTCGGCTGTCGGGAGGCCGACCCTTGCAGCACGGGCAAGCGACGGCCTTTAGGTTTTTAGGGAGGCCGCAACCCTTTGCGCCGTTCGCAAAGGGTGCGTGGCACAACGTTAGCCTGCTCCTCGGCCGCGCGGCTCAGTCTACGGCCATTCCGCTCGCGCTCAACTCCGCGAACCTTTGACCTTGTCCTGCCGCCCCCACCCGATTATACACTTGCCCTACGTTAACTAGTGTGTTATCATCAGTCGGGCTCGCATCGCGCCCAGGAGAGGAAACGACATGTCGCATCACGGCGTGGCCAGCATCGCTGATACGCCGCTTTGCGCCCGCCAGCACCCCCGAAATCGCACCAGCCAGCGCCTGATTTCTAACCGCAACAACACCTCATTCAAAAATCCCGTCAACCCCATGAAAACAAACCCCAAACTCAAATCTAATCGCAACAAGCAAGCCATTCCGCCACTTTTCGCTAGCTGCGAATCGCAGTTCACCAACGTGCCTCGCCGGCAGGCGGGTCACCGCTCACGAATCACCAATCACGCCTCGCCCCCCGGTCGCCTTGAGTTCCGCACCCGCGCGGAGTACATTCTTCTTCCCAGCATCCGACGTCCGCGATGAGGTTCCTGCGATGGATGGGCTTCGCTTCGACGCCTACCAGGTTGATCTGCGCACCGGCGAACTGCGCAAACACGGCCGCAAAATCCGCCTCGCCGGCCGCCCCTTCCAAATCCTCGCGCTCCTCCTCGAACAGCCCGGCGAACTCCTCACTCGCAAGGAGTTGCAGGAACGCCTCTGGCCCGCCGATACCTTCGTGGACTTCGAACACGGCGTGAACGCCGCGATTCAGACTCTGCGCCGCGCGCTCTGCGACTCCCACAAAAATCCGCGCTACATCGAAACGCTACCACGCCGCGGCTACCGTTTCATCGCCGCGGTAGAAAGAGTCCAAGCAGCAGCCGCCGCAGCCGGCCGCCTGCATTCTCAGCGCCGGCGCCCGCGATTTCCGCGCAGGAAGTCGTCGCTGCCTCGCCAACGCAGCAAACATCCCTCACGTCGCCAGAATCAAACCTCGTCGGACAAATGGCCACCATCGAAGACGCTACCCGCAACTTCGTCCTGCTCCCCGTCTCCGAAGAAGTTCACGCCGAACTGGGCAACTGCGAAGCATCCCAGGACGCCCTGGCAATTTCCATGATGGTCGCTGCCGAAAAACTTCTCCTGGTGAATTGCGGCACGCGCGTGCAAATCCTGGACGCCAGTAACGCCGCGCTCGGCTGCAAAGTCCGCATCCTCGGCGGCCAATTCATAGGCGAAAAAGCCTTCGCCCCCCGCGCCTACCTCGCAGGCCTCTCCTAACGCAATGCCTGACTACATTCACCATGCGCGCGAATCGGCGGTTGACTCTTCGTGCTCGCTCGCGCAGAATTTCCGGCGAGCAATCCAATGATCGTCACCACAGAATACGTAGACATTCCTCTCGCCGGTTCGCCGATGCGCACGTTCGTTGCGTCGCCGAAAGCGGCTGGGCAATATCCCGGCATCTGGTGCTACTCCGATATTTTTCAGCTGACCCCGCCTCTGTTGCGCTACTGCGTGCGGCTGGCCGGTTACGGATTCGTCGCCGCCGCGCCGGAAATATATCGCCGCATCGAACTGCCCGGCACGGTGATCCCGTTCGATGACGCCGGGCGCACGCGCGGCCAGCAGGACGCCGCGAAAACTCCCGTCGCGCATTTCGACGCCGACTGCCGCTCGGGGCTCGACTGGCTCGCGAAATATCCAAAAGTCGCCTCCGGACAAATTGGCGTCGTTGGCTTCTGCATCGGCGGGCATCTCGCGTTTCGCGCCGCGTTTCAGCCGGACGTGCGCGCCACGGCGTGTTACTACGGAACGGGAATTCACGACGGAAAATTAGGACAGGACGCGGACGCTGGCTCGCTCGCCCGCGCGAAAGAAATCCGCGGTGAGCTGCTGATGATCTTCGGCACGAAAGATCCGCACGTTCCGGACGCCGGGCGCGAAATAATTGACCGGGCGCTGAAAAAGTCCGGCATCCATTACCGCACGTTGCTCTATCCCGCCGAGCACGCCTTCACCCGCGACGAAGGCCCGCGCTTCGATCCCGAGGCAACTGATCAATCTTTCGCGGAGATGATCAACTTGTTCCGCAAAGTGTTTCGTGCCTGAGAATCCAGATGCGGGGAGCGCGGACAAGAAAAGGAGAGTTCAATGGCGAATACGTTTGGCACTGACATTCTGATTCAAGCGCAGGATCCGAAAAAGGCCGCGCGTTTTTACGTCAAGGAACTCGGCTTTGCGATTACCGATACGGCTCCAAATATGATCAGCCTGCACGGCAAGAACATCAATCTGTTCATCGAACGAGGTCCCACGCTCGGCCCGGTTCTAGAAGTCACGGTAAAAAGCGTCACGAAAGCCAAAGCCAAGCTGCAGAAGAAAGGCTGCAAGATCGTGAAAGACGAGCCGCAATTTCCCAGGGTGTACCTCCGCGATCCCTACGGGCTGATCTACAATCTGACCGAGTGACGCGGTTCGCGGCGCCGCGCTATCTCGAGCCGACGGCTCATTCCGAGCGGACGGCCTCCCACTCGCCGTGCCTGCCACGGTTCCCGAAATTTCCGCTCATCTTGTTGCCTTCCACTTTGCCGCGGAAGGTGAGCACGTCGCGCGTTTTCGTCCGGATCACGATGTGGTGCACGTTGATGGTGCCTTCAATTCCGCCCGACTGATGCGGTCCCTTGAAATGTCCGCTGATCGCGGTGCCATTCTGTTTGATCTCGAGGTACTTCGTGGAAGTCGCGCCATCGGGGTCTTTGGCGTAGATCGTCCATTTGCCTTCGACATTGTCGGGAGGCTGTTCCGCCGGCGGCTGTTGCGCGCGGGCAATGGTGCTTACCATGATGAGCGTCCAAAGCAGCGCTAGAAATAACGACTTCGCGCCATTGCTTTTCATAAGTTAGTCCGTGGACCGCGTGTTACGGAAAGTTCTCGCGTGATTCTATACCGCAGCTCCCGCGCGCACTACAACGAAAGTCGAGCAAGTGCGGCGGCGACTCAGAACGCCATCCTCGCCGTGGCCGTGGTATAAACTTTTCGCAATCCCGTGATGAATAGCGCGCCCGGACGAGCACGTGGGCATTTACCCGTCGCGCGGAGAAGAGGACAGCGCCGCATGCCGCGGACAATAAGCAGGCGATCATTGCTCAGGAATTTGTGCGGCACGGCTGCGGCGGGAGTCATCGCGCCCGGTCTGTACGCGTCTTCATCTGCGTCCGCTCAAGAGCAGCAGCCCGAACACGACGGCAGCCGCGCCGCGATGTTCCGCATCGCGCGCTCCTTCATGCAGAAATATTCGGTCCCGGGCATGTCCATCTCGATTTCCCGCCACGGCAAATTTGTCTACGAGCATCAATGGGGCATGGCGGACACCAAGGAAGCGCAATTAGTTCTGCCCACCAGCCTCTTTCGCATCGCCAGCGTCACCAAACCGCTCACGTCGGTAACCATCTTCGGCCTGATCGAACAAGGCCACCTGAATCTGAACGACAAAGTCTTCGGGCCGTCAGGCGTCCTGGGAACGACATACGGAAAGCCGCCGTACCGGGAATACGTCACCGATGTCACCGTGGATCATTTGCTGACGCACACTTCCGGCGGCTGGCCAAACGATTCCACTGATCCCATGTTTCGCTTCGATTCCTGGGACCACGCCAAGCTCATCACCTGGACGCTCGAGAATTTGCCGTTGACCTATCCACCGGGGCAGCACTGGGCTTACTCGAATTTCGGATATTGCGTGCTGGGCCGGGTGATCGAGCAGGTCACCGGCCAGCCGTACGGGGATTACCTGGAGGCGAACATCCTCGCACCGTGCGGCATCAGCGACATGCGCATCGCGGGAAATAAATTGAGCCAGCGCGCACCGAACGAAGTCGAGTACTACGGGCAATACGACGAAGACCCGTACAAAATGAATGTGACACGCATGGATTCGCACGGCGGATGGATTGCGAGTCCTTCGGACCTGGTGATTCTTCTCGACCACGTCGCCGGCTCCGCGAACATCCCGCCGCTGTTGAAGCCGCAAACGATCAAGATCATGACCACGCCGAGCCCCGCCTACTCGCAAACGTCGCCGGGAAAATATGCGCGGGGCTGGATGGTCCGCGAAAACGGAGCAGGGAACTGGTGGCACAACGGCAGCTTGCCCGGCAGCACAACAATCATGGTGCGCACGGCGACGGGCTTGTGCTGGGCCGCGCTGACCAACACGCGCACGGAACCGTCGGACGAAATAGGGGCCGATCTCGACAACATGGTGTGGGACATGGTCCGCCAAGTTCCCGCCTGGGGCGCCTAACGGCGAGCGCCGCATCGTACTGCCTGCATTGCGACGGAAAGCGGACTACTCGTAGCGCAGCGCGATCATGGGATCCACTTTCGTGGCGCGGCGCGCTGGAATGTAGCAGGCGAGCAGCGCCACGGCAGCGAGTGCGAGCGCGACGAGTACATACGTGATCGGATCGCTCGGCTTCACGCCGTAGAGAAATGTGGTGATCAGGCGCGCAAGGCCGAGCGCGAGAGCCGCGCCCACCACCACTCCAATGCACGTCAGCTTCAGCCCCATTTTCGTCACCAGCCGCAGCACGTCCGAAGGCTGCGCGCCCAGTGCCATTCGAATGCCGATCTCGTGGGTGCGCTCGTTGACGGAATAAGACATCACGCCATAGATTCCCACGGCAGCGAGCAGCACCGCGACGGTAGCGAAAATTCCGAGCAGCTGCATGTAAAAACGCCAGTCGCCCAGCGACTCGTTGAGCACTTGGTCCATGGGCCTGATCAGGCCGACGGGCTGATCGGGATCTATATTAGCGATCATGTCTTTCACGCCCACGGCGAGCCCTGCCTCGCGTCCGTGCGCCGTGCGCAAGACCAAATTCTCGTGCAAGTGCGCGCGCGTAGCGCCGCCGGGGAAAACGTCGGGCTGTTGCAGATACGAAGCGTAGACGAACGGCGGCGTCTCTTCGCCGAGTCCAAAATGCTTCATGTCCCCCACTACGCCAACGATCTGCCGCGGGCGCGGCTGCTCCACGGGATAAGGATCGTAGCGCAGCAGAATCTGCTGTCCGATGGGATCTTCATTGGGAAAATATTTGCGCGCGAACGCTTGGTTGACGTCAATCACCCACGGAGCGCTGGCGGTGTCGTGCTCGTCCACGTAGCGGCCTTTGATCAGCGGCACTTTCATGGTGTTGAATATTCCGGCGCTGATCTCGCTGTATCCCGCAGTGGGGCGATTATCCTCCGAAGGCACGGCATGCCCGAGAATCGAAAACGTGTAGCGTTCCGCGCAGCAGCGCGTCGGCATTGCGCCGATCAACGCCGCGGATTCCACGCCGGGGAGGCCGCGCGCGTTTTCCAGCAGGCGCGTGTAAAAGTTCGTGGCCGTCGGTAAGGTTCTTTCCATGTCGCCGCCGGGAACTCGTTGCAGATATTTGCCGCCTTCCGGAAGTTGAAAGTCCACGGCGAGCAGGCGGATGTAATCGAAGCCGGGATTCACGCGTTTGAGATGCAGGATGGTATTGATCATCAGGCCCGCGCCGACGAGCAAAACCATCGCGAGCGCCACTTCAGAAATCACTAACGCGTGCCGCGCCAGGCGGCTGGCCGCCGAAGTCGTCTTGCGCTCGCTTTCGCGCATCACCGCATTCAGGTCCGGGTTCGAGGCGCGCAGCGCGGGAGCCAGTCCAAATAAAATCGCTGTCAGCAACGAAATTCCCAGCGCGAAAAGCAGAACCCGCCCGTCCACGGTGATTGAATCCGCGTTCGGAAAATCGTCGGCGAGCGCGAGAAACACTTTGATGCCGACAAAAGTGAGAATCGTTCCCAGCACTCCGCCCGCGAGCGCCAGCAATGCGCTTTCCGTCAGCAGTTGCTGCACCAGCCGGCGCCGTTCGGCGCCCAGCGACATGCGTAACGCATATTCCTTGCGGCGCGTCTCGGTGCGGAACTGCATCAGGTTCGCGACATTCACGCACGCTATCAACAGCACAAAGGCCACCGCGCCGAGCAACGGATAAAGCGCGCTGCCCGCGCCGCGATACAAGTCCCGCTGGAGCGGAATTACTTTGTCGCCCAGGCCCTTATTCGTCGAAGGATAATCTTGCGCCAACCGTTGTGCGACCACCTCCATATCGGCTTGCGCCTGCGCCAGCGTCACGCCCGGTTTCAGCCGCCCCACCGGCATCAGCCAGTGATCGAAACGGGCGTTGTAACGCGGATTCGCGGGATTGATCGGCTGCCAGACGTCAATCGGATAGCCATAGAATGGAGCAAATCCCTGGGGCATCACTCCGACGATGGTCGAAACGACGCCCTCGATATTCATGGTCTTGCCGAGGACGTGCGGGTCGCTGTGATATTCGTTCTTCCAGAAAGGAGTGCTGATCACGACCGTCTGCGAAAGGTCTTGCTGTTCGTCCGACGCGAAAATTCGGCCGAGGACGGGTTTTGCCCCCAACATGTCGAAAAAATTCGGCGTGACGTATTGCGTATGCAGCGGGCGTGGCTCGCCAACGCCGGAAACGATCGCGCGATCGGTGAAACTGCTCAGCGAAATATCGTCGAAGACGTGATTCTGTTTGTTCCAGTCCACGTTTTCCGCAATCGGCGGCGCGTTGAGGGAATCCGGGTGCGCCTGATCAACCTGCCAGATCACGACGAGATTCTCCGGCTGCGGGTAAGGCAGCGGACGGTAGAGCAGGGCATCCATCACGCTGAAAATCGTGCTGTTCGCGGCGATGCCCAATGCGAGCGAGAGGACGACCACGGTGAGAAATCCGGGATTTTTGCGCAGGCTGCGCGCCGCAAATTTTATGTCAGCCCCGAGCGTCTCGAACATCTGAGGGATTCCCATGCCCGCGTTACCTCCTGGCCGGACTTGCCATCGGCCACCTGCAGAGGATGTTGCGCACGATTCTATGATGATTCGGGGACTGCGTTGCCAACGAAAGGTTGATCGGCGCTCGCGTTCGCGGCTTGTACCTCTGTCACACCGTCAGACGCTGATGCGACCAGAACGGTAGCTTCGTAAGGGCGCTCGCTTCGTAATCTGATACGGAATTAACGGCAGGAAAGTTCCGACTGATGCTGGTGGGAGGGAGCTCGCCGGCGGTCACAATTACGGAGTGAAGCGTAGGGGCCGGTGCCAGGCCGGCCCCTACTGGCGCTGCAGTGGCGGATGCTTTAACGCATGAAGTCTTTCATCCACTCGGGACGGGTGGGGGTTACTTTTGACCTGAGCCGCGCCAACTTTGAGCGTAATTGGTCTACATCAAGCCCAGCCGATTGGCATACCAGCGGAAAATCCTTGGGATCCTGGAACAAATACTCTTCGGCCTCTCGTTTCTTACGGAGCGGGCCTGAAATCCACTCCTGAATCGTGCTGACGACCACCGCCTGCCACAACCTCGTTTCTATTGTTGCATCGTGCTCCGACATTACCCCCGCGTTAGACATGCTCATGCCAGGACCCCCTTGCTTTCCCCATTTGTTTGGTATGTACCGCGAGTCGGCCAAGAGCACTGAATGCGCCAAGCCGCACATGAATCGCATGCGTCTTGTGGAAATGTGCCGTGTCGGTCAAGAGCAAACGTGCGGGAAACAGGAGACTTAGTGTCGGTCGGCCGTCAAACGTTCGCGCTCGGGCGGCGCGTGTCGGCGCGAGCTCAACTCGCCGGGGAAATTTTCCCCGGTACTGGCAAGAATTTCACGCGGCCGCCCTGGGAGCCCCAATCTCCTGATTAGGGCCTTCTCAATCGGCGGCGCACGGCGACGTAGTTGCGCATCGTCGTGGTAGTCAGGCGGAACTCGCGCTACACCTGCGATTAGCGTGAAAACCAGGAGGGCGCGGCAGAAACCTAACGCCGCCAATCAAGAGATTGGCGCTCCCAGGCCGGGCTCAATTCTTGGCGGTTTGGCGCTTCTGCCAGGTGGGGGTGAATCTTGGCACGATAAATTCTTGAATGACGTTTACGGCGGCCGATTCTCCGATGCCGATCAGCGCGTTCTCGAACGTCAACTCCGCGCCATTGCGATTTTGCGGCGGGTAGTAGAGATTCGAAATACCACCCGCTGCCAGGCCGCCGATGATGCCGGAATAGTTAGGCTGCCAGCGGCCATTATCGCCCTTGCAGATCACCGCATTGGCGATCGCGTAGAGCAAACGCTCCCGCGTCGTCCCAGTTCCCTTGTAAAAGTAGCGCGGGTCTTGCTTCAGGAGCGACGGCAGGATTGCGGCGCCGATGAAGGTGCTGGAGACCACGTCGCCGTAGGCCGCACCGTAGCGCCGGCCGTAGCCCGCCGCGCCCTGGCCGTATCCCTTGAAATCGTCGTTCGCCTGCTGCACTCCCGCAACGGCGCCCGTCAACGCAAAGGTGACCGGATCTATGGTGGAGCGCCATGCCAGCCGGAATTTTTGCCGCGGCGTCAGCGGCACCGCATCCGGCACGTAGGTCACATAAAAATTCGGAATCACGCCGAAAACGCGCTGCTTCTCTTCGTCCTTGATCTGCTCTTCCGCCAACTCCACCGGCGACAAAGGAGTCACGCGGACTTCGGTGATTGCGGTCGCCACGGCCAGGGCGATCGGTGGCGCCACGAAATACTCGCCCGGATGCAGAACTCCGGGAGTCGCGATCGTCGCGAAGCCTTCGGCCGTGACGGTAATCTGAAATGGACCCGGCGGCACGTTGGCAAACGAAAATTGTCCGTCGTCTCCTGCGAGCGTCTGCTGGTTCGGCGATTGATCGGGACGCGCGAGCATCACGCGCGCATGCGCCACCGCGGCGCCGGTGGAGTCGAGCACCGTGCCGGTGACAGTACCTGGTATTTCAGCTTCCGACTGTTGCTGTGGCGAAGCCGGGGCCGTGGCCGGCGCGCTGGCGACAACGGGCGGAGGATCGGGCGGATTTTGGGCTTGGATTGGAGCAGGGAGGGAGCAAAAGAGGGCGCCGAGTGCTGCCCAAACCGCGGCTCGGGGCCAAAATGAGCCCGTCCGCAGGCTTGCGCTGGCGCGCACGTCGGTCGAAAGTGGTCCGGTAAGTTTCACGTTTACTAGCTTATAGCCTTCGGTGCGTCGGGCATCGGCCATTAACGTTGGATTGTGCGTAGTTGGTTCAGGTTGTACCGCGGGCCTGGAGTTCTGTAATGAAACGCAGTCGGCGCGCTATCGCTAAAGACGGCACTTTAGCACGCGCCGGTATCCATTTGCGCCGTTCCGGTGCGGCGAAAGACTGGCGCGCGTCAGCGATGCCGTCCGGCCGCGGCACTGCCATCCTCGGGAGTTTGCGGGAACAGGCCAAAAACCATCACTCCCGTGCGCGTGCCGATGAATACTTTTCCGTTGGCGATCATCGGCGTGATGTATTTGTTGTCGGCAAACGCATCACGGATGCCTGCCTGGTTGCTGTTGTAGAGCTCATTCGCTAAATCATGCGCGTCGTAGGCGTGCAGAACGCCGGCGTCGTCGCCGTGCGATTCCACCGCCCACACAATTCCATTCCGATTGCCATTCGCCGAAACGCTCGGGGTGGTTCCAGGATATGCGAAGACGGCGGAAGTTTTCGATGCGGGCGTGGGGACGAGCTTGGCGTTCTCGATGGAAAAAGCCTTCAGCGCGTCGCCGTACGGGCCAAAATAGACCGTGTTCTGAAAATATGCGGGCATCGAATAGACTCCGCCGGCCAGCGCGTGATTGATCACCTGATAGATCGCGTTGTCTTTCTGCGTGTTGAATTTTCCCATGGAATTGCGATTCACCACGTAAATGCGCCGGTCTTTTCCGGCACCGACCGCCAATTGCCAGGTGTTTCCCGCGGCATCCTTTAAATCAGGGAGGACCAGCACGCCGCCCGAGCCCAGATCCTCATCGGCGTCTGATTCCGTCGCGGTATTGTGCATATCGAAATAATCGGACACGGAGAGTTTCGCGCCGCCCGCGGAAAGCTTCAGGAAGCCATTGCCGAAATCGCCGTTCACAGGAAAGCCCGACGAATTTAGCGCGCTATCGAACGTGCCGTTTCCATCGAGCAGATAGATGTTGCCGCGCCCATCCGCCGCCGGTCCCGCGCCGGACATCCAGATTGCCCCATCGCTGCCGTTGGGCGTGACGTTCAGCACGCTCACCTGCTGCAACGTCGCCGCGCTGTAGCCGATCACCCAGCCGGTGTAATCGCCCTGGTCGCAATGCGAGGCCCAACTGGTGTAGACGACCCCGTCGAGCAAGAGCAGCGACGCGCGCTCCTTATATTGTTTCGGATCGAAGGTCGTGTCGCCCTTCAGATTCGGATAGGTCGCGGCAATCGTCGTGGGGCTGCCCGAAATCTCGGCGCCCGTCGCGATATCCAGCGCATGCAGCCGCTGGTAATAATTTCCACTGTTGTCTTTGGACATCGCCACCAGATACATCACGCCATGGTCGCCGTCGTAGGTGATCGCGGGAGTCGAGGTGATGCCAATTTCCGGACTGACTTGCCCGCATTTGCGATCGTCGCTGGGCGTTTCGTTCGTGCCCAACACCGTGACGTGCCAGAGCTGCGCCAACGTGTCGGCGTCGAAGGCGTACACGGAATCATGCTCGGTGGCCGCGAAAACCACGTCGTGCGGGTGGCCGGCGACGATCAGGTTCGAAACGTAGAGCGGTTCGGCGTCCACCAGTCCATCCACTTCCATAAATCCCAGCTTGCCGAAGCCGCTGAAATTTACATTGGACGGAGTGAGAATTTGTTCTTCCAGATTCTGGCCGGTGCGCGCCACGTCATTGTGATATGTGAGGACTACGACCGTGCTGGCGGCCAACGGATTATCAGCGAGCGCGGGCATGCTCCACGGCCAGTTTGCGCTGGATGAATCGTATCCGTTGCCGTTTTTTGCGTTGCGGAAATGTCGATGAAGTCCGACCGCCAGGAATGCAAGTAAGAAGAGTGCCGCTATGAATGGAATGACGATAAACGTCCGTTTTCGCAAACCGGGTCTCCCGTTAAAACGTGCTTCTAATTGACGTTCCATGTCCAGCGAAGGTTACGCTCAGAAGGGCAGCGCCGAGGCCGCGATTCCCGAATCCCTCCTGCCGATACTTCGCGAAGGATTGGATGCCATTTCTTCGCAATCGGCCATTGGTACTTTCCGACAATCATCCAGTCGCTGCGAAAGCAAACACCGGCCGCCGAAATTTGTAGCGGTCACAGCGCGCGTAGCCGTCACGCGAGCAACTTGATTCGATGCGCAAACAAGCCTAGCGGCCCATAGCCCACAATTGCCGCTGGCCTGGACGACAATCTGCCAGTCCTTATCTGTGTTCATCAGTGTTCATCTGTGGTGATTTTGAATTTACCCGCGTTATGGCGCGGATGAGGAAGCAAGGTAATGGAAGAAAAATGACTGGGTCTCGAGCGCCAATTTGCGGTGGGACGCCGGGTCGCTAAAGTCGTGGTCGCTATCGAGGCGCAGGAACTGCACGGTGGCGCCGGCTTTCTTCAGCGCTTCGTCAAGCGCGTCAGCCTCCGCGACGGGCACCATCTCGTCTTTCGTGCCGTGGATGATCAGGATCGGCGCATTCGATTTCGCCACGTGCGAAATCGGAGAAGCATCGCGCCACACTTCGGGATGTTTCGCGTAGTCCGCGTTCAGAAAAGCTCGTCATATACTCGATGCCGTCCTTGTCGGTTTGCGTGGTGAAGTCGGTCGGTCCGGCCGCATCCACCACCGCCTGCACTTTGCTGGAATATTTCGCGAGCGCCGGGTCGGAATTGTCGCGCGTATCCGTCATGCCCAGAAGCAACGCGAGTTGACCTCCCGCCGAGTGTCCGTACGCCCCGATATGATTGCGATCTATATTGTATTTCTCGGAGTTCGCGCGAACCCAACGGACCGCCATCTGCACATCGTCGAGCTGCGCCGGCCAGTGGTTGATGTCGTTGTTGAAGAGGCGGTAATCCACCGGAATCGCGACGAATCCCGCCAGTGCCAGAAAATGCGCCAGCGGCCGCATCGTGGATTTGTCGAAACTGTTCCACGCGCCGCCGTGGATCAAAAGAATGCCGGGGCGGGGAAGACCGGTGTTGTTGGCCGGCTCGAACACGTCGAGCAGCAGCGTTTCGCCATTTGCCACGCCATACACCACATTTTCGTGTACCGGGCCGACTAGCATCCCAGGTGGCGCGGCTTGATTCGCGGAAGGATTCGCAGGCGAAGTCGGCGGCTGAGCGCCGGGAGTAGTCTGCTGCGCCCACAGCGGCGCCGCCGCGAATGCCACAAGAAGAAAACATGACAGCAGAAGAAGTTTCATGCGGAGATTATAACGCGGCGACCGTGCCGTTAGCGTCGTTGAAAATGGGACGCATGCATGGCGATCACCTGGGCGACGGCGCCACGCCCAGATAACTGCGGGTTGCACCCACGGTTGTGGCCATGTGGACCGCTCCTGGCGAGGCAGCGGATGGTGCAACCTGGCGGTTGCATTGTAATTGCGGAGTTGCTATTCTGCAACCAGGAGGTTGCACATGAATAGGGAGGCGAATATGGATGCCAAGACGCCGGACCGGATCGAAAAGCAAGTTTTGCTGCGCGCACCACGCGCCAAGGTGTGGCGGGCTCTGAGCGATTCCGCTGAATTTGGGTTGTGGTTCGGGATGAAGATCGCAGGACCGTTTGTGGCGGGCAAGACGGTGCGCGGGACAATCGTGCCCACCACCGTGAATGAAGAAGTCGCCAAAATGCAGAAACCCCACGAAGGCACCACGATCGAGTTGCAGATCGTCGCAATCGAGCCTGAGCGCCTGTTCAGCATGCGCTGGCATCCCTACGCCATCGAGCGCGACGTGGACTACGCGATGGAGCCGACCACGCTCATCGTTTTCGAGCTGCACGATGCTGAGGGTGGAGTGCTGCTCACCGTCACCGAATCGGGCTTCGATCAGATTCCGCTCGAGCGGCGCGCGAAAGCGTTCAAGGCCAATGACGGCGGCTGGGCCAAGCAGATGGAATTGATCAACGCGTATGTCACCGGAAATTACGGCGCCGGAGCGGCGGGATCCGGCTCAAAGGCCACTGGTGCAAAGTAAGCGCGGAGCGCGAGCGACGTCGAAGCTTCACCATGCGCGGGGCGGGCACAGGCGAGGTGCGTCTGGTTTGGCCGCGGCGTTTGCCGCAATTTTCGCAGCGCTCGGAGACCGGACGCGTTTGCGGCTGGTGGAACGGCTAAGCG
The DNA here is from genome assembly GCA_963804625.1 of uncultured Acidobacteriota bacterium. Classification (GTDB taxonomy): domain Bacteria; phylum Acidobacteriota; class Terriglobia; order Acidiferrales; family UBA7541; genus Palsa-295. Next base: position 488,758 of record CAWDRJ010000009.1, read on the forward strand.
CGCGCCCCGGCGGCCACAAAGCGGGCCAAGGCTCGGGAGATCGCGCCGCCAATCGCATTGGCGGTCGCGTGGGTGCTCGCGTTGACGACGACGCGATGTCCATCGCCAAGCTGACCGCGGAATTCAACGTCAGCCGCCAGGCCATCACCAAGCACCTGCGCGTGATGGAGCGCGCCGGCCTGGTGCACAGCACCCACCGCGGCCGCGAACGCCTCTGGCAATTGCGCCAACGCCGCCTAGACGAAGCGCGCCACTACCTCGAGCTAATTTCCAAGCAGTGGGACGAAGCTCTCAACCGCCTGCGCATGTTCGTCGAATCGTAATCTTCACGGCTCGCCGCCTCGGCACGTTTTGTGTGGAGTGCGGGAGCGAGCTCCCGATTTCTCTTCGGCGACGCGTGCCTCGCCGGCGGCGATCGCGCCAGGTCCGATGCCGTAAAAGCGGCGGCGCGCCGCCGCACTCCACATTGTTCTGCGCCGGTCTGCGAACGTGCGAGACCGCGCGACCACGCCGCGGCCCGAGCGAGTCGCAGCATTTGACATTGTAGCGGCGGTCTTTAGACCGCCATCGTTGCGTGCGGCAACATCGATGGCGCACTGAAGTGCGCCGCTACAAATTCAAAAGACGGTGCCGTAGCCGCCGCCCGCCGCGAAAATCGTGCCATCACGCGGCCGAATGTGATACTCAGGCGCTGCGATGTCCCGCATGCGCTACAGAATCGCTCGCCAGTCCCACGTCCCCGCCATGGCGCGTCTGCGCGCCGCGAACCTGCCATCCGAAGAAGCTTGGAAACTGCGCATCGCGAGTTACCTGGCGAAAGAACATCATCCGCGCCAAGCGCTACGGCCGCGGATCTGTTACGTTGCGCTAACAGGCGACAAACTCGCCGGCTACATCGCCGGCCACCTAACCCGCCGCTACCATTGCGACGGCGAACTGCAATGGATCAACGTGATCCCCAACCAGCGCGGAACGGGCGTAGCCGCCGAATTGCTGCAACGCCTGGCCAAATGGTTCGTGAAACAAAAAGCCCGCCGCATCTGCGTGGACGTAGACCCCGCGAACGCCCCCGCCCGCCGCTTCTACAAAAAACACGGCGCACAAACCCTGAACGCCCACTGGCTCGTCTGGCCCGACATCAAAATCGCCCTCACCAAGCCCGCCGCGCCTCTGGATGCGGCGTTTATCCGGAAAGGCGCGAAACTTTTGCTTGGCAAATCGCGTCTACTTAGCAGGCCGCGCTTCTCGCAATGAAGCGCCGTCCGACGGCACCAGCGCATCCAGTTCTCAACTTTTCGCCTTCAAGGAGGTAGTTCTTGTTCTTATCCACGCGGTATAGCTGCATTCCTCTCGTCATTCTCGCCTGTGCCACCGCGATCGCGGCGGCATCGCCGCAACGAAATAATGCGCAAGCTGGTTCGCCAACCCCGCAAGCCGCCGCCGACAACAAAATCTACCTCGACGTTATCGTCAGCCCCAAAAACGGCGCGCCCGTCGGCGATTTGCAGCAGCAGGATTTCACGCTACTGGATAACAAATCGCCACAGCCCATCACGTCGTTCCGAGCCGTCACCGGACGCGAAGCGCCTATCTCCATCACCATCGTGCTCGACGCCGTCAACGACGACTACCGCACGCTCACTTTCTCGCGCATGCAAATCGAGAAATTCCTGCGCGCCGAAGGCGGCCGTCTCGCCTATCCCGTGGACCTGGTCGTCTTCACGGATAAGGGCATGCAGAATGTCGCGAATTATTCCACCGACGGCAACGCCCTCAGCGCAACTCTCGATAGCGAGAACATCGGCCTCCGGTTCATCAACCGCTCAGCCGGATTCTACGGCGCCGCCGACCGCCTGGGACTTTCGACCAACGCGATGCGCCAGCTGGCCGCGAGCCTCGTGTCGCACCCGGGCCGTAACATTGTTCTGTGGGCGTCACCTGGCTGGCCGATTCTTTCCGGACCGGAAGTGCAACTCAGCAACAAGGAAGAGGATCAGATATTTATCGATATCGTGAACTTCTCGAATCTGTTTCGCGCGGCGCGGATGACGCTCTACGCCATTAATCCGCTCGGCAGCAGCGAATCCGTCTTTCGCGGAACGTATTACGAGGAGTTTGTGAAGGGCGTCAGCAAACCGAGCCAGGTCGTCCCCGGGAACGTCGCGTTGCAAGTGCTCGCGCTGCAGAGCGGTGGTGAAGTGCTCGATTTCAATAACGACATGTCCACGCTGCTGCAAAAATGTATTTCGGATTCCGCGCCGTACTACGAGATCTCTTTCGTTCCGCAACCGGCCGAGCGCCCCAACGAATACCATCAAATCGAGGTCAAACTCGCGAAGTCCGGCCTCACTGCGCGCACACGCCAAGGCTATTACGCGCAGCCGCAGCACGTGCCGCACCAATAGGAAGGATCATCTTAGTAGAGAAATTCAGCATTCGGGAAAAACGCGGCACCCCGTCGTTCCGAGGGCGTTTTTCGCCCGAGGAATCTGCTTTTGTGCGGGGCGGTGGCGAAAACAAAAAGCAGATCCCTCGCTTCGCTCGGGATGACATTTCCCGTACCGGTGTCTCGAGCACCCGAGGGAGTTTCGGCCCGCACGTGCGCGCTTGCTTAGTGCGGACAATCGGTAGCGTCGCCCACGCGCTTCTGATCGGAGATAAAGTTCGCTTCCCAAGTTTTGCCGCCATCGTCGGAAAATGATTGCTCGAAGTGCGGCGCGCACGACGTGAGCTTCGTCCAGTCATAGCGGATCAAAAGCGTTTTGCCGTTGATCGTATCCTGCGCGTAAAAATCGCCGTGGCCATCCGTGAATTTTCCCACCTGCGGCGGATCCAGGATTCCGATCCGACTGTTGGCCCAATAGAGCCGCCACTCGTGCGAGGTAGGATCGTATAAGCGTAGTGTCAGGCCTTCGATGTGTCCCGTAGAGCCATCCAATTCGACCGTGTCCAACTGCGCGCGGCCGTCCCAAATCTTGTAGCAGACGCCCGTGCCGGAGAGATCCACCCACGTGTTCGAACCCGTCATAGGATGCATTCGCCGCTTCAACTCAAATTTCCAACTACCAAAGATCGGATCGAAATCGTGCTGGCCGTCGCGCTCCGTGGAATCGGCAGCAGTGCTCGCCGTCTCCACCACCGCAAATCTCTGCGTCATCGCGTTGAACGCTTCCTCGCTTACGCGCGTTTGATCGGTGATCCAATTCACTTCCCAGGTTTTCCCGCCATCGTCGGAAAACGACTGCTCGAAGTGCGCCGAATTCGGCGTAATGCCCGACCACAAGAAGCGAATCAGAACCGTTTTGCCGTTGATCTTGTCTTGCGTGTAAAATTCGCCGTTACCATCCTTGAATTTTCCCACCTGCGCCGGATCCAGGATCCCAGTCTTGCTGTTGGCCCAAGAAAGCCGCCACTCGTGCGCCGTGGGGTCGTACGTGCGCAGCGTCAACCCTTCGATGCGTCCCGCCGTGGCGCTGTCGGTTTCGAACTGCTCGATCTGCGCGCGACCATCCCAAATTTTGAACGTCTTGGATGTGCCGTCGAACTCGACCCAGGAATTCGAGCCGGTCAGCGGATGCAGCCGGCGCTTTAAGTGGATCGTCCACGTGCCCACTTCGAAATCGAAATCGTGCGAGCCGTCGCGTTCCGTGGGCGCTGGTGCTGCCGCTGCTTGCGCTCCGTTGTTCGATGCGCTCGGCGACTCTTGCGGCGCGAACGCGTCGTGCCTCGTATCAATTCGGTTGCCCGCGTTGGAATTCCAGCCCGCGGATATCGCTGCGACAGGGAAGAGAATGCCCAGCGCGCACAGCCCTAAGTAAATCCAAAACTTTTGCGGTGCCATGTCGAACGCTTCCTCCGTGAAAATGGTCCTGCGTCGTGCACCCCGAAGCTAAACCTGGGAGTGGCTTGTCACAATAGCCACTCTGCCGTGATACGATATAGCCACTTCAGAGCGCACCGGAAACCGGAATGAAGAGAATCTCGCCGAGTTTTTTGCCCCCTGTCGCTCTCGATTCCTGCGGCAAGATTCCGATGTACCAGCAGGTTTCTGAATGGTTTCGCCGCGCGATCCTCGCGGGACAATTGCGCCCGGGCCAGCGCCTGCCGTCCACGCGCGGCCTCGCTTCCGAATTAAAAATTTCGCGCATCCCCGTTTCCAGCGCTTACGAGCAATTGCACGCCGAGGGCTACCTCGAAACTTTCGTCGGAGCCGGGACGTGCGTCGCGCGGTCAATTCCGGATGACGCCCTAAAGCCGCCGCCAGGCAAGACTAGCAACGCCGCAACCGGAGAAATTGCAAAAACCAAAGCCCTGCGCCGCGTTTCGCGCCGCGTGGATCTGCTGCGCGTGCCCGCGCAAACCTGGTCGAACGAACTCGTCGCCTTCCGCATGAGCCTGCCCGCGCTCGAACATTTTCCGATCGGCCTGTGGTCCAAGCTGGTCACTCGCCACGCGCGCAAACCCAGCAGGCAAGTGCTCGCGTACGGCGACGCGAAAGGCTACGCGCCGCTGCGCGCAGCGATTGCCGAATATTTGGGAGCGGTGCGCGCGGTGCGCTGCGAGCCGTCGCAGGTTCTGGTGACCACCGGCTCGCAGCAGGGTATTCAACTTTCCGCGCAAGTGCTGCTCGATGCCGATGAGCGCGTGTGGTTCGAAGAGCCGGGCTATCCCGGCGCGCGGCAGGCGCTGCTGATGGGTGGAGCGCGATTGGTTCCGGTGCCGGTGGATCGCGAAGGGCTCATCGTGGCCGAAGGGATTCGCCGCGCGGGCGACGCGCGCGCGGTGTACATCACTCCCTCGCATCAATATCCGCTGGGCGTCACGATGACGGCCGCGCGACGCATGCTGCTGCTCAATTGGGCCGCCCGTCAGCGGCGCCTGGATCATCGAAGACGATTACGACAGCGAATATCGCCTCGGCGGACGCCCAATCGCCTCATTGCAAGGGCTCGACACCGACGCGCGCGTGGTTTACGTTGGCACCTTCAGCAAAGTGATGTTTCCCGCGCTGCGCCTGGGCTACGTGGTGGTGCCGAAGGATCTGGTGGACGCTTTTGCCAACGCGCGCGATGCCTCCGACCAGTTTTCGTCAACCTTGTATCAGGCTGTGATGACGGATTTCATCCGCGAAGGCCATCTCGCGCGGCACATTCGCCGCATGCGTATGCTCTATATGGAGCGGCGCGCTGCGCTGGTGGAAGAGATTCGCAAACAAGCGGATGGCCGCCTCGAGGTGATCGGGGCGGAAGCGGGAATGCATCTGGTGGCGCTGTTGCCGCCGGGCGTGAGCGACATGGCCGTTGCGAAAAAAGCGGCGAAAATCGGAATTTCCGCGATGCCGCTCTCTTCCTGCTACATGAAACCGCCCGCGCGCGGCGGATTGATTCTCGGTTACGGCGGGGTGGATGCGCGCCAAATTCGCGACGGAATGAGCAAGCTGCGCACCTGCATTTGAATTTTCGGCGCGCTGCAAATGATTCCGCTTCTCGGCCCCGGCGCAAATAAATTGTCGCCGCGGTCTTCGCCTCACCATCGCCCTTTGCCAATCGCGGCGCGATAGTTACCGTTTGAAATCACGCGCCGACTTTAGCGGCTATCCCCGCAATCGAATGCACTATTCTGGGCGTCCAGCCTTCCCGAGGTATTTATGGCGAACACTTCTGCTGCCGGTAATTCGTATCGCTCGGCACGCCGCAGTACGCGCCGCGATCAGGCGATTCAGGTCACCGTGTCGGGCGTTGATTCCCGCCGCGGGCCGTACATCGAAAAAGTTTCCACGCTCACGATCAGCTGCCACGGCTGCAAATATCCGTCAAAGTATCAGGTGCTGCCTGACGCTTGGGTGACGCTGGAACTCACTCCCGAAAAAACCGACGCGCCAAAAGTGTCCGCGCGTGGCCGCGTCAAGTGGGTGAAGCGCGACGGGGAATCGAGCGGACCTTTTTACACCGCCGTCGAATTCGAAAGCCCTTACAACATTTGGAAAATAGATTCGCCGCCGGAAGATTGGCTGCAATTCGGCCAGGAGCGCAAGCTAGCCCCCGAACCCGTAAGGCCAAAACCGGTCGCGGTGCTGCAACCGAATCTCGCCATCGCCAATGCGAAAGCGGAACACGCGAAGCTCGCAGCTACCACCAGCGAACGCTTGTTCGCCACGTCGTCGGCTTCCGTTGCTGCGAACGGGAATCGCGCCGTCGGCAATCTGATGGGCGAATTCCAGCAGCAGATGGAAATGATGATTTCCGAGCTGGCCTCCGCCGCGGTCACCGAGAAAACCGCGTCGCTATTGAACAACATCCGCTGCGGGCATGCACGAAGACGCGCGCGCGATTCTCAGCGACGTGGCCGCCTCGCAATCCACCGAATGGGCGCAACGCTCCCTGCAGCAGATCGAACGCACCAGCCAGGACGGCGTTCGCGCGCTGCACACGCAGTGGACCAAGCGAATTGATTCGGATTTCAACCAATCGTTGCAACGCATCGAAGCGCGCCAGCAGGAGGTGGAAGTTCTCTCCGAAACGCTTTTTGCCAATGCCCTCGAGCGCCTGCAACAAACACTCGAGACTTTTCACAAGGAAGCCGTCGAACGCATCATCCTGCGCCTGAAAGAACGCATGGCTCCCGCATTCCGCGAGGCCCGCGACTTTTCAACGGAACTTGCCACGCGCCAGGAGGAATTGCAGAAGACTTTCGCGGAAGCATCCGAAAAAACCGCCGCGAAAATCGAAGAGACCTGCGCGCGGCTGGAAAAGCAATTCGAGGTCGTGATGCACGCGCGCATGGATGCCGCTCAGGAAGAGCTGGAACGCGCCGCCACAGGCGTCGCGAGTTTCGCGCTGGAAAATATCCGCACGGCGGCGGGACGCAACGTCGCCGAGACACAAGCGCGCTTGCAGGAAGCTGCGCAACACACGCTTTCGGCTACGCAAGTTGCGCTCGAGCAAAAAGCCGCGGGCACTTCCAATGATTTCGCCAACGAGCTGACGCATTACAGCCGCAGCCATCTGGACTTCGTCAGCGGCGCCATCGCCGAAATTGCCAAGGGAATCGGCAAGCAAACGAAGGACTGAACGAATCATTCGCGGAGGCCCGGGCCGCAGCGATGCAAGGTCAAATCGGAATATCGCCGGAGGTTCGGTTGGTTCTCGAACAAAACGAGTGCGCCACGGACTTCTGCCACGAAATCGCGGCGATTGATTTTGCCGGCCAGCCGATGTGCGTCGAACATTTTCTTCCCACCTGCATGCTAGAACTGGAATCGCGCAGCGCGCGCCTGCGGGAAATTTCGTTTGAACCCGCGGCCACCGCCGCCTTCAAGGATTTCATGGCCACCTGCGCCAAGCAGGCGGAACAATTAGTCGCCGACCCGCGCTTCACGCACGCTCAGGCGAAAAACGGTCTGCTCGATTTTCTGCTGCGCGTTTCGCAATTGAGCCAGCGCATTCGCCGCAGCCCGCGCAAGAATTCCGCCGTGCCGGTCTGGCTGCGCCGCGAAGATCCCTACAGCACATGGCAGGAAGAAACCTGGACCGTCTCGCTCAGCCGCCACGGCGCGGGATTGATTTGCCACCGGCCCGTGCAGAAGGGCGGCACGCTCGTCCTTTGCCGCAAAGATAAAGGATGCCGCGCGGAAGCCACCGTCGTCTACACGATGCGCGATGCCGAAGGCCGCAAACAAATCGGCGTGCAGTTCCGCGACCCTACCGATTTCTGGGATTTAGATTAGAATCTCTCCATGTCCACCACCGCAAATTCCAAGATTGCAGAATTGATGCCGAAACTTGACGCGCTCGCCGCCGGCGCGGCGCTCCGCGCAGGATTTGATGGCCGGCGTCGCCAAACTTTTTCACCAGGAAATGCTGCGCTACAACTGGGTCGGCTTCTACATGCTGGAAAAAGGCGCGCAGGACATGCTCATCCTCGGCCCTTTTCGCGGCACCATGACGCCGCACACGCGCATCCCGCTCAATCAAGGTATCTGCGGCGCCGCGGCTTCTACCGGCAAGACGATCGTCGTGGACGACGTGAACGCCGACTCGCGCTACCTGGCATGCTCGGTCGAAACCAAATCCGAAATCGTGGTCCCCATCTTCGTAAATAAAAATGTAGTAGGCGAGCTGGACATTGACAGCCACTTTCCTGCAGCCTTCACCAAAGAAGATCGCACTCTCTGCGAACACGCCGCCGCAATAGTAGGCCGCTACCTCGAAAAGCATCCGTGAGCTCAGACGAGCAGGCTGTTGCCCGCGCCACGGTTTTTCTGATCTGCAGCGGTTGGATCGTTTTCTTCTGCAATGGAGTTGCTTGGCCGCTTGCCAGGTTCACACTACTTTGCAATCGGAGTCGCCACTGCATGCGGCAGTGCTCACTGCACTGTAGAGCTCATCGTATTCGATCTTGAAGGTGCTCGAATCGGCACGTTGGTCGGCCCGTCAACATTTAGCACTTCGACGTTGCCGCTGGCTTTGAGGATGTTTGCGCATCGTAAGCACGCGCTCCGCCCGCAGCGTAAAGAGGTTGTACGCGACGAGAACGGGGATGTGATCAGCTCCGATAGCGATATCCTCGGTCAGTCCTCCACTGGGCGAGAAAATAAATAAGATCTGGAATGCGACGTGCCGTCCTGCCGACGGGAAAGCGACGAGGGCACACATGCAATTCCTTGGCACGGCGAAGAGTCGGACATGGCACACTGCCTGGCGCCGGTAGCAAGGGTTCGCAAGATATGTGCGGTCCAGCGTAACATTGAAGGTGAGGCTCACCGGCGACGACGACACGAAATAGAGGGCCGTTGGTAATCATTGCGAGTGCGAGCCCAACGGGATCGACGACCATTTGTAGGCGCCGAGCGGAAGCTCCGCTTCATAGAAACCTTTTTCGTCCGTGCTCACTGTCTTTTTGAGGCCTTCGCCCTCAAATGTTACTTCGGCCCAATGGACGTAATCGTTAGCGGACAAATCGCTGCGAACGGTCCCCTGAACATGAAAAGTCGGTGGGGCCTTCACGGGCTCCGCAGTCTGTGTGGAGAAAACAATGCAGCATCAGCAAGAGGGCAAACAAATTGTTCACGACGGCTTTAGTGATTGCGAAAATGATGCATCAACTCATGGCGAAAGCGGATCATGCGCAGGCACTGCATGGCGCTCGTAGGTCGTCGCGTTTCAGCTCTCGTTGTCTCCGGGAAGGGAACCGCATAACATACGAACGCCATGAAAATTTCGCGATGCCTTCTGGTCCTGATATTTTGCGCTGCGCTGCCCGCCCGCGCGCAGCAACCGAAATCTCTTTTCTACATGACGCGCGATCCCAATTCCATCCGCTCGTTCCTTGCGCACGCCAATAAAATAGATACGCTCGTCCCCACCTGGTACTCGGTTGATTCCGTCGGCCTCGTTTCCGGCGGCCCCAACCCGCTCGTGCTCGAAACCGCGCGGCAAAATCACGTCCCGATTATGCCCATCGTCGTGGACGCCAATTTCAACCAGGACGATTTTCACAAGCTGCTCGATGAATCAAGCCCGCGTACCGCCCAGATGTTCACGCAGCTAATCCAAGCCTGCAAAGACAACGGTTACACCGGCTTCCAATTCGACTTTGAAAACGTGAACTGGACCGACCGCGACGATTTCTCCGCGATGGTCGCCGAAGCCGCCACGCTTTTTCACCAAAATAATTTGCAACTCACCATCGCCACCGTCCCCAACGCGCCCGGTGCCGCCGGCGAAACCAATTACTCCGCGTGGATTTACGAAAACTGGCGCGGCGCCTACGACCTAGCCGCGCTGGCGAAATCCGTGGACCTGATCTGCCTGATGACCTACGACCAGCACACGCGCCTCACGCCGCCCGGCCCCGTCGCTGGCTGGTCCTGGACCGTCAGCAATCTCGACTACGCCCTCAAATTCGTGCCGCGCGAAAAAATTTCGCTCGGTATCCCGCTTTACGGTTACCACTGGTTCGCCGCCGCGCCTCTGCTGCCGAACGCGAAGCCCACCGATCGCCCGAACCCATCCGCCGCGTACATCTCCACCGCCGATGCGCTCGACCTCGCCCGCGCCTACAACGGCCATATCGAATGGGACCCCACCGATCGCAGCGCGTGGTTCTATTTCTATCGCGACGACGAACGCGAATGGATTTTCTTCACCGACGCGAGAACCTTCCGCGAGCGCTACGACCTAGCCAAACGACGCGGCCTGCAAGGCTTCTGCTCCTGGGTGCTTAGGCACAGAAGATCCCGCCATCTGGGACCTGCTGCCGTCGCATCCGTAACCCAACTGAGCCCGCGCGCAGCTGAAGTTGTACGCCGATCGGCACAATCGAAGCCGCGCCGCCATCAGGGAGTGCGGGGGCTTGCCCCCGCTTGTGACAAGGCGAGGCTTGCCTCGCCGCTTGCAAACTTCCCCTCGCCGTCTCCGCCCACGCGGTATCCGCCGCGCGCCTCCGAAAAATCAGCGACGCGGTAACAACTCTGCGGTAAACTCCAATGCGCAATCACAAGTAAATTCGGAAGTTCCGGGAATTCGCATCCCATCCGGAAAATTTCGCGCAGAACCGCGTCTAGCGAAAGAGAAAACCCATGCATCGAATCATCTGGCGTACCGCACCCGCCGCACTCGTAGTTTTCCTCGCGTCTCTGGCTTTCCCCTCCGGGTTGCGCGCGCAGAATGACGCCGCCAAATTCTTCAAGGCCAACTGCACGCTCTGCCACGGTGAAGACGGCGGCGCCAACACTCCCACCGGCAAAGCTCTCAAGGCCAAGGATCTTCGGTCGGACGTTGTGCAAAAGCAGACGGACGCCGAGCTAAACGCCGTCATCACCAAGGGCCGCGGCAAGATGCCGGCCTTCGGCGGAAAAGCTTCTCCGGACATGATCAAGTCGCTGGTCGCTTACGTCCGCACACTTCCCAAGAAATGAAAACCTCACTGTGACTCGCGGGCCGCTGGAATCTACGCCGCGGCGCGAAGTTGTTGAAGCTTGCTACGCCGCACCGGCCACAATCGCCGTTCTCGGGAGGAGCCGATGAAGATTGCCGCGGACGATCCCGGAAACACGCCGCGCGCGAAATTTTTCACGCCCCGGCCGTTCGATCAGGAGCGCCGTTCGTTCCTCGGCGCGCTGCTCGGGCTCGGCTCGCTGTGCGTCGGCGCGCTGCTGGCCGTCCCGCTGATCAGGTTCGCGCTTTTTCCGCTACTGCGCCGGACCACCGAACTGAAACCCAGCGCGGTCGGCTCGCTCGCCGAATTCTCGTCGCTGACTGAACCCGTCGAGCGCACCATTCAGATTGAACAAGTGGACGGCTGGCGCAAAGCAGTTTCCGAAAAAGCCGTCTACGTCACGAAAAATCCCAGCGGCCAATTGATCGTGCTTTCTTCGATCTGCCCGCACCTGGGCTGTACGGTCCCGTGGGTCAGCGCCGCGAAAGAATTTATGTGCCCCTGCCACGGCGCCATTTATGCTCCAGCTGGCGCGCGCATTAGCGGCCCCTGCCTCCGCGGCATGGATACGCTGCAGACAATCGAACAGGATGGCCAGCTCCTGGTGCGTTTCCAATATTTCCGCCAGCTCGTTGCGGACAAGGAAGTCATCGGCTAAGAACGTCGGCGTCTAAAAAGGAGAGGGAAGTCGTCGCCAGTGCAACCGGCCGAACATCCTAAGAATGAAGCGGCGATGCAACCGCTCACCGGTTTTCGCGGCTGGCTGAACCACCGCACCGGGCTTGACGCCATCTTGCGCAGCGCGATGGATGAGCCTATCCCCGGCGGCGCGCGCCTCGCTTACATTTTCGGCTCGGGCCTGCTATTTATCTTTCTTTCGCAAATCATCACCGGAGTATTTCTCGCGCTCTACTACGTACCCTCCGCCGACCACGCACACACCACGGTCGCATACATCACCAAATCCGTCACCGCCGGCTCTTTTCTCCGCGGACTGCATTCCTACGGCGCCGCCGCCATGATCGTCGTGCTGCTGCTGCATCTTTCGCAGACATATATCTACGGCGCCTACAAAGGACGCCGCGAAATTCTCTGGTTTTCCGGCTGCCTGCTCTTCGCGCTCGTGCTGGGCATGGCTTTCACCGGCTATTTGCTTCCCTGGGATCAGAAAGCCTATTTCGCCACCGCCGTCGGCACCAACGCCGTCAGCGAAGTTCCGCTGATCGGCGAAAGCCTGAAACGCCTGATGCGCGGCGGCACGGACATGGGCACGCTCACCATCTCGCGTTTCTTTGTCGCGCACGTTTTCCTGATTCCTGCGTGCATCTTCGCGCTGCTCGCGTCTCACCTGTTTCTTTTCCGCAAAGCCGGACCGGCCGGTCCCGTGACCGAGGATCCCTTTGAGCCCAAACAGAAGCCCGAGTTTTTTTATCCGCGCCAGATCCTGATGGATTTAGCTCTCACCGCTCTGCTCATTATTTTTCTTGGATGCCTTGCCTTCTTCGTTCCCGTGCAGCTTGGCCCGGCCGCCAATCCTGCCGACGCGCAATATATCCCCCGTCCCGAATGGTATTACCTGCCCATTTTTCAGTGGCTGAAATACTGGCATGGCGCCGCGTCGGTGATCGGCGTCCTGGTGATTCCCACGGTGCTTGCGCTCGCCGTCGTCGCGGTTCCGTTTCTCGATCGCGGTGTTGAGCGCCGTCCCTGGAAGCGCCCGATCGCCATGGGCGCATACATCTTCATCATGGGCGCGCTCATCGGCCTCGGCCTGTGCAGCAAATATCTCGATCGCCACGATCCGCAAGTCGCCGAACAGCTCGCCAAACAAAAAACTGAAGAGGCGGAATACATGAGCAAGCCCTTCGAGCCGGAACTTTCGTCTGCGTCGCTCGTCGCCGCCAACGTCGCGCTAGCCGATCCGCTCGCCGCGAAAGGCAAAACCATTTTCGAAACGCACTATTGCACCGCCTGCCACGGCGAAGGCGGCGTAGGAACCGCCGCAGCCCCCGCCCTGATCGGCGTGAGCGCCAAATTCAACCCCGACCAACTGACCGAGCTGCTTCATCACCCCACAGCAAAAATGAAGGCCGGCGGCATGCCCACCCCAGACCTCCCGCCCGACGATATGAAGGCTCTCGTAGCGTACATCTCCAGCCTAAAGTAGCGCAGCCGCTCGCCGCGGGCTCAGGTTCGCGCCCCCGCGAGAAGTTCGTGATTTTTCGCCAGACTTGTCGCAGGGCCTCGATCATGCGACAGTGAATCAATGCCCAAGTCTAAGCGCATGAAGAATCCCGGACTGCCTGCGGCGCCGAATTCGCAAACGCTCGTCTCTGCACACGCCGCGCACGAGATGGCCGAAAGAGAGTCCGCGACCATCGCCTACCTCGACAATCTGAGCGTCGAGGAGATCCAACAAGATTCTGATTGGGGCTGGCTTGGCGGGCTGTCTCTTTCGCGGCTCGAAGATTGATGCCCGGCCGACTGCGGCTGGCATTCGCGGGCCGACGCGCAACGCGGCGCGCCATGATTCAGCGCCGTAGGCGCGACACAAGCCTCGCATCCACCTAGAGGCAACGTGCGGCGAATCCCGCTTTTAACTTTCAACTACTGACTGTCGACTCTGCCGTCGCGCCGCCGCCCGCGCCGCGATCCTTGACACTCCTCGACGCCATTCCTATACTTCTCCCCGCCACGAACTTTTCTCCTTGGGGGACTCTGATGTTCAAATATTTTCTGGCCATTTTGCTGATCGCCGTTTCCGCCACCTTTGCCGCAGCGCAAGAAGATGGAACAATTCATCAACCGAAACTCACGCCGCAATCGAGCGGCACCACGCAACTGCTGATCGCCGTCAGCCCGGTGAATGATCGGGTCGTCTGGGCCGCCGGCACGGGCGGCACCTACGTCGTCACCACCGACGGCGGCAACACCTGGAAGGCCGGCGTGGTGCCGGGTACGACGGATGACCCGAACGATGAGTTGCAATTCCGCGATGTGCAGGGGGTCAGCGACAAAGTCGCCTATCTAATGTCCATCGGCAACAACACCACTGATTTCAAGATTTACAAGACCACCGATGGCGGCGCCACCTGGAACATCCAGTTCACCAATGAACTCGCAAACGCGTTCTATGATTGCTTCTCGTTCTGGACGCCGATTCGCGGGATCACCCACAGCGATTCCGTGAACGGAGTATTTCCCGACATTCGCACCACCGACGGCAAAACCTGGAATTCCATCTCCGCGAATATGCCGCCCGCGCTTTCCGGCGAGGCTTCATTCTCCGCGAGCGGCACCTGCATCGCGACGCAGGGCGATCGCAACGCTTGGATTACCACCGGCGGCGCGTCCATCGCACGCATTCTCGCGACGCGTGATGGCGGCAACACCTGGAACGCCTACGATACGCCGCTGGTCAGCTCGGCCAGCGCCGGCGGCGTCTCGGTCGCATTCCGCGATTCCGAGCACGGCATTCTTGGCGGCGGCGATTTGAATTCCAACGCTTCCGCCGACGCAGCCACTTCCGATGATGGCGGCCGCACCTGGACGCTTACCAACAAGCCGCCGATTTCGGGAGCGATTTTCTGCCTCGCCTATATTCGCGGTATCCAGCAGCACGATGACGATCAGGGCCGCGGCAACTATGGCCAAAACGACGGCGAAGGTTTCGACCACAACCTGGACCGCGCCGTGGTAATTACCGCCGAAACCGAACCAGATTTCAGTTCCGGCGCGGCAGCGTGGACTCCCGACGAAGGCCGCACCTGGTACCAAATCCCCAACGCCAGCGGCTACTGGGCAGTAGCTTTCGCCAACCCGCACGCCGGCTGGTTCGTAGGCAATAACGGCCAGATCCTGAAGATCAGCTTCTAGCGCCGTTGCACGCAAATTCACGGGCCGAAGAAAAAGTTGCCTATTCACGCAGCCAGAGTTTTGGGGCTCGCGGCAAAATACGTGGAGGTGTCATTCCGAGGGCGAATTTTGCCCGAGGAATCTGCTTTTCATTGCGGATTCAGCGAAAAAGCAGATCCCTCGCTGCGCTCGGGATGACATTCACTGGAGTTTTTCGGCAAATTCTTGAGGCCCTGAACTCGCTGGAGTTTCCCGCTCACTTCCCAACCGGCACGGTCATCTTATCTGTCGCGAACGCCACCGGGCCCGCATACGACGCGCGAATGGACTTGCGCACCTCCGCCTCCGCGTTTTCGACGTCTGGGGCAATGTGGCTCAACAGCAAGCTCTTCACTTCACTCACGTGCGCCGCTTCGCCAATTTTCCGCGGAGGCGTATGAAAATCGTACAATTGTGCGGGCGATTCCGGAGGATCCAGCACAGCGCAATTAAAAACGAGCAAGTCCGCGTTCTTCGCCAGGTGCTCCAGGTTCGGCAGCGCCGAGGCGTCCATGTCGCCGGAAAAAACCACGGTCTCGCCCTTGTACGAAATCCGGTAAGCCACTGAAGGGCAATCGTCGTGATGCGTCGCGATTTCTTCGATCACCAGGCCGCCCGCATTCACGATTTTCGTGTCCGGCGTATCCAGCTTGATCGCCAGGTCGTGCACCTCGAACGTTTCGTCCGCGCCAAAAGTCTTCTGATACGCAAACGCGCCATCTTTTCCCAGCAGCAGATCCACGAACCGCGAAGTCTTGGGGAAAAGTCCCGCGCCGTCCGGGCCAAAGACGCGGAAGACGATCGGCCCGTCGGCGGTCAACCCGCGCGCCAGGAAAAATGCCGGCAAGTCACTGCTGTGATCAATGTGCAGGTGCGTCAGCAGAATCGTATCCACTTTTTCCAAATCCAGATTCATTTCGCCAATCCGCAAAAAAGCTCCGGGCCCGCAATCCACCAATACCCGCGGCGTCCCATCAAGCAGCACCAGAAAGCTCGACGCAGCCCGACCCAGCGCCCGGGGCCCTCCCGACCCCAGCACCACAACTTCCATCGCTGGAGTGGCCGGCGCAGCCCGCAGACAACTCGGGGACAAAAGCACAATGGCCGCAATAAACGCCAGAAACGTCTTCACGGTTTTCCCTCGTCGCGTGGTCGCACAATTCCTATAAACGCCCTCAACGTCTCCCACTACTTATCCGCATATTTCTCCGCGCCCATAAAATGCAGCGAGACGTATGGCTCATCGCCCACCACCCAACTGTCATGTCCCGGCGGCCCCGGCGGAACATAAAACAAAGTCCCAGCGCGCATCTCGTGGACCGTTCCGTCCTCCATTGCGGCAGTGGCGCAGCCGGAAACCACCATCCCCACGTGCTCGACGTTGCAACGCGCAGCTCCTACCGCCGGCCCCACGTGCAATGACCACCGCCATCCCGGCTGGTAAGTCGCCCGGCCAATCGTCATGCCACCGAGGTGCACCACTTCGAATTTTCCTTTTTCAAATGCACGCAGTTCGTCCGGCTGTTCAAACCTCTTTAATATGGTTTCGAGTTTCGGCTTCGAAATTTCCATTGCTCCCTCACAATTCCGATCGCGCCCACACGCTCTGCACCTTCGGCGGTTTTAGCAAAGTCTGCATCACCACGCAATATTGCTCCGTTTTCTCGCGCAATCCTCGCAGCTGTTCCGGAGTCGCATCGGGCGCGTCAATATCGAAATCCACGCGGATCGCTTCGAACCCCACCGGCACTGCCTTATCAATCCCCAGAGTCCCGCGCAAATCCATATCGCCTTCCACAGTCACCGCGATGCGGTCCGTGGCAATTCCCATCGCCGCCGCCACCATCTGGCAAGTGATCTGCGCGCAAGCCGCCAACGCGCCCAGCAGCAAATCGCCGGAACAGGCTCCCGCGCCCGCGCCGCCGACTCCTTTGTGCGCCTCCGCCTGATAAATCGCGCGCCCCAGGTCCACGGAACACGAGACGGGCGCGTCGGTCTGCCCGCCCCTCGCGCGCAAAGTGATGCGCGAAGCGCTCGGGTCCGCGCGATATTGCTCCTTCAACGGTTTTTGCAACGATCGCAAGTCCATGGCCATCTCACCTCACCGTGCGCCGCACGACCACTCGCGCGCGCTCCCATTCTGTTGCTGCCATTCCATAGGAATGCTAGCATCCGACCATGCCGAAATTCGTGATCGAACGCGAAATCCCCGGCGCAGGAAATCTCACTGACGCGCAAATTCGCGAAGCCGCGCAAAAATCCATCGGCGTGCTGAAAGCCATGGGTACGGAAATTCAGTGGCTGCACAGCTACGTCACCGGCGACAAAATTTACTGCGTTTACCTGGCGCCCGACGAAGCCACCATCCAAGAACACGCCAAGCGCGCCGGCCTGCCAGCCAATCGCGTCTCCGCCGTCCGCCGCCTCATCGATCCCACCACCGCCGAGTAGGCGCCTAAGACGCCGCCCAATCGCGCAGCAACACTTCATCAATCGTTTTCTCGACCGGCATGTCCCAGCCCTCCAGCCACGCCGTCGCCCCGGTGGTATCAATCAACGCCTGCCGCGCTGGCTCGAGGATCGCTTCCAATTTTACGTGCTCCACGGGCGTCAAGGGCGCGCCAACATTCAAACGCAACGCCGCCGCCGCTCCCGCCAACCGCAACGACCGCTCCGATTTTCGCTGCGCGGCCGCCGTGCACGCAAAACATTCCAGCAAACGCGCGATTCCGCGCTTGTGCTCCAGTTCGCGAAACATAATCAAGCTCTCGCGATGCAAAGACTGCGCCGTCGCGCAATCACCCTGCTCGCGCGCCAGCGTTCCCAGATCCGCCAGCGTTCCGGCGATGCCCCAACGGTCGCCCAGTTCCCGAAAAATCGCCAGGGCCTGCTGGTACAGATTCCGCGCATCGGCCACGTCGCCTTGTTCGCGCGCGGCATCTCCCTGATGGTTCAGCGACCACGCCACGCCGGTGCGATCTCCCAACATTTGAAAAATCGCGAAACATTCCGAGTAAAGCCCTCGCGCCCGCGCATAATCTCCCTGCGAATTCACCACGCTGGCAAGATTGCTCAAGGCGCGCGCCACCGCCTTCTGATCGTGCAAGCCTCTCCACACCGCCAGACTTTCGTCGAACAGAGTGCGCGCCACATCTATATCGCCGCGGTCGCGCGCGTTCACCGCCATTGCGTTCAGCGAAACCGCCACGCCCTGCGCATCGTGCAGTTGCCGTGAAATGGCCAGGCCTTCGCCCATCAACTCATCCGCCGCGGCATAATCTCCCTGTTCGCTCGCCAGCACTCCCGCCGAAAAAACCGCGCGTCCGCGCGCTCGTGAAGGCGCCGCCGCTGCTGGAATCTTTAACAGCTTTTCCAGCCTATCGCGACCCTCGGCAAAATACTCGCGTCCCTCCCAGAAGCGAAATAGCGCCGTGCCCAGCCGCAAACCCCACTCCGCATCTCCGGTTTCGGTAAGCCATTCCAAGGCCGCGCGAAAATTGTCGTGCTCCAGCGAAAAACGCTCCAGCCGTTCCGCTTGCTCCGCGTCGCTTTGCTCCGTCGCTTCCTCTTCCGCGAGCACCAGGCAATACGCCGCGTGCGCGCGCTTGGTCACTTTGCCTTCGCCGCTCGCTTCGAGCTTCTCTAGCGCGTACTCGCGAATCGTTTCCAGCATCACGAAGCGCGATTCGCCGTTCGCCTGTTCCACGCGCTGCAGCAAACTCTTATCCACGAGCGATTCCGTGCCATCCAGCAAATCCAGTTTCAAATCGCCCTTCGTGTCGCACACTGCTTCCACACCCTCGAGCGTGCAGCCACCCACAAAGACCGCCAGCCGGCAAAAAAGTTTCTGCTCCGCAGCGCTCAATAGGTCGTAGCTCCAGTCAATTGCCGAACGCAACGTTTGCTGCCGCTGCGGCAAATCGCGCGCGCCGCCAGTGAGCAGTTGCAAACGGCTGGCGAGCCGCGTGCGCATCGCCGAAGGTGAGAGCACCTTCACGCGCGCCGCGGCCAGTTCGATTGCCAGCGGCAATCCATCCAGCCGCGCGCAAATTTCCACCACGGCCGTCGCATTTTCACGACTCAACTCGAAGTCTGGTTTCACCGCCGCCGCGCGCTGCACAAAAAGCGCCACGGCAGGGAACTGAGCGAGCGCTTCGGGCGCGGGCATCGTTTGCGCATCGGGGACAGCGAGCGGCGGCACCGGAAATTCGTGCTCGCCGTAGACGTGCAGCGCCGCGCGGCTGGTCACCAGAATTTTCAGCTGCGGAGCCATCGCCAGCAATTCCGCCACCGCCGGCGCCGCAACCATCACGTGTTCGAAATTATCCAGCAGCAAAAGCATTGGCCCGCGCGAAGGCTCCTGCAGATATTTTTGGAGCGTCTCGAGCGGCGATTGCCCGCCGGTCTCGCGGATTCCCAGCGTCTGCACGATCGCCGACGCGATCAAGCTAGCATCGCGCAACGCCGAAAGCGGCACGAAATGCACGCCGCCCGGAAAACGCTCCGCCAACCCGCTCGCCACTTCCACGCCGAGGCGCGTTTTCCCAATCCCGCCTGGTCCGGTGACGGTCACCAGGCGCACATCCGAGCGCAGCAGCATTTCCTTCGCCGCTGCCACTTCCTTTTCGCGCCCGACGAATCCAGTCCGCTGCACCGGAATGTTTGCAGCACGTGTCTCAACCCGCGGCGCTGGTTTCTCTGCGAACCGCTCGCGTATCGCCGCAAGTTCGCGGGCCAGTTCACGCGTCGCCGCGTAACGCTTCTCCGGGTCCTTCGCCAGGCAGCGCTCGATCGCCCAGCACAACGGCGCCGGCGCGTCCGGATTCTGCGCGCCAACAGGATCGGCGGGCTCGCGCATGATCGCCACGAGCACCTCCGGCACCGTGTTGCGCACGAACGCGCGCTTGCCCGTCACCATCTCGTACAGAACCAGCCCAAACGAAAATTGGTCCGAGCGGAAATCCAGCGCGCCGCCGCTGGCCTGCTCCGGCGACATATACTGCACCGTCCCCAGCACCATCCCCGGCCGCGTTTCCCACGACGAAAGCGCGCTGGTCTCCGCAGCCACTCCCCCTGCCGGCGCCGCCTTCGCCAAGCCGAAATCCAAAATCTTCACGAAGCCGTCCTGCGATACCATCAAATTTTCCGGCTTCAGATCCCGGTGCGCGATTCCTGCTTCGTGCGCCTTCGCCAGCCCCTCCGCCGCCTGCGCCGCGATTTCCAGCACCTTGCGGACGGGCAGCCCACCCCCGCCGCGCAGCAACTCGCGCAACGTCTGCCCTTCAATCAACTCCATCGCAATGTAACGAGTTGAGCCGTCCTGCCCCAGCTCGTGGATAGTAATAATGTTGGGATGATTCAGTGCGGAAGCCGAACGCGCCTCGCGCTCAAACCGCCGTAGCTGGTCGCTATCCGCCGCGATGGCCGCGGGCAAAATCTTGATCGCCACAATGCGATCCAGCCGCGCGTCGCGCGCGCGATACACCTCTCCCATTCCGCCCGCGCCGAGCAGCGCCAAAATTTCGTACGGCCCAAGATGTGTCCCGGCAGGCAAAGCCATAGTTGCCGGCGATTATACCCTCGGAATTCGCCTCGCCGGTACTTTCACCGGTCGCCGCAGCGTCTGGCGTCCGACAAACCGATGCCGCGAGCTTGGCGCGGGTCACAGGCGAGCGCCTCTACAGCTTTTATCTTTTTCCTTCTACATCGCATCCCCGATTCACGCGCCGCGCGATTCCTGCAATCCTGCGATGCGAGAGGCTACTCCGATGACATCCACGCAAGTGCTAGTGCTGGCGGTTATCCTGTTTGCCGTGATCGGCGCGGTGGCAATCGCGTTCATCATGCGCAAGCGCACGGAAAAACTCCGCGCGCAGTTCGGCCCCGAATACGACCGCACCGTCGCGGAAACCGGCAATCGGTTCAAGGC
The DNA here is from genome assembly GCA_963804625.1 of uncultured Acidobacteriota bacterium. GTDB lineage: Bacteria > Acidobacteriota > Terriglobia > Acidiferrales > UBA7541 > Palsa-295. The sequence continues at coordinate 509,519 of CAWDRJ010000009.1, forward strand.
CGAGGCGCAACTCGCGAAAGTCGAGGAGCGCGTCCGCCGTTTCGAGCTTCGCCCCATCGCCGCCGCCGATCGCGATCGTTTCCGGCAATCCTGGCGCGTCATACAAGCGAAGTTCGTGGACGATCCCGCGCGTGCGCTCGACGATGCCGACCAACTCCTCGCGCGCGCAATGCAGGCGCGCGGCTATCCTCCGACCGATTTCCAGAATCGCGCGCTGGAGATTTCCGTGGACCACGGCGCCGTCGTCGAAAACTACCGCGCCGGCCACGAAATCGTGGTACGCAATGCCCGCCGCGAGGCCACCACCGAAGACCTGCGCAAAGCCATGGTGCACTATCGCGCGCTGTTCGACGAATTGATGCAGGAAGAGCCTGTGCCGCTGCGCGCACGCGCGGTCGGACGCACTTAGTCAGCTCGCACGCGTCGCCGCGCCGGGCACAAATCTCGGTTTTTCAAATACTCGCAAGAAAAGGGGATTGTCCAATGACCGAATATCTTCGCAAGCAAGCAGATCCCGGCTCAGAGCACTCCAGAATCGCCGACCCGAATTCCATGGAAAGAGTTACCGACGAGCAGATCACCGAAGAGCGTGTCCTAAGCCTTCCGGTTGAAAACGATAGCGAGGCGCGCACGTGGGCGCCGGCGCCTCCAGTCGAGACTCGACCGGCGACCGTCGCGGCCGCACCCAGCGCGGCGAATGTTGGCGGTGTGGCCACTGCAGCAACGCGCGCGCCGCAAGAGGAACGCGTCGCGCTCTTCGCACCCACCGAATCGAGCGAGCTGCGCGCCCGCTGGGACAGCATTCAAGTCGGCTTCGTTGATGAGCCGCGCAAAGCCGTGCAAGAGGCCGACGCGCTCGTCTCCGAGACGATGAAGCGCCTGGCCGAAATCTTCAGCAACGAACGCCAAAAGCTCGAACAGCAGTGGGATCGCAGCGAAGACATCTCCACCGAAGATTTTCGCCTGGCGCTGCGCCGCTGCCGCTCGTTCTTCGGCCGTCTGTTGGCGATTTAGAATCGCCAAACTGCCAGCGCAGAATCGCGCTTGCGTCTGAATGCGCGGCGAGCTAGGCAAATTACTGCGCCAGTCCCACGCGCTGCAATAATTCCTGAAAGCGCGGATCGCCGCGCAAGGGATCGTAACCCGGTTCCACTTTCAAGCTCGTGAGCCCGTTGGAGCGCTGCGCATAAGCCTTTTCCAGCCAGTCCAGCGCCGCTTGGTTGTCTCCAACGCCCAGATTCGCGAACGCCATCGACGCCGAATCAACCGGTTCTTTCCGGTTTTCCGCTTCCAGTTTTTTCAATTCCGCTCGAGCCCTCTGCTTCTGCCCTGCGCGGCCATAGATAAATGCGAGAGACGCGGACTTCACGGGTACGGTGCCAATCGCTCGCTGCCAGCCGTCCAGGCTCGCCAGTGCCTCCGCGTAGCGGCCGTCCTCCACGTAGGCATTGACCACGAGGTGGGCACGCGGAAACGTCGGGTCCAGTTCCAATACGCCCTCGAGCTGTTCGATGGCCCGGTCGTACTGCCGCGAAAAATAAAATAGCGCGCCCTGGTCCGTCGCAATGATCAACGACAGCGGATCCAGCTTGCGCGCGGCTTCGCTCTCGCGCAGCGCTTCATCAAACCGCCCTCGCCACATCAGCAGTTCCGCGTACCACTGGTGCGCCGTGGCGTAGTTCGGATTCAATGCTATCGCGCGCCGGTATTCCTTTTCCGCGGTGTTCCAGTCGAAATCGTAATTCTCCAAGACGAGAGCCAGCGCGCAATGCGCCTCGGGCAGCTTGTCGTCCAGCTCCAGCGCCTTCACCGCCGCCGCTCGCGCCTTGGGCATAAGCGTCGCCGCGGGAGACACGCTGTACGACGCCATCAGCGAGTAGCTGTTCGCCAGGCCCGCATAGGCCGGTGCATAGCTCGGGTCCTCGGCAATCGCCTGTTGAAAATAAGCGCTGGCCTGCTCCAGGCCTGGCGCCGTCCGCTTGTTCCAGAAATAAAGTCCCTTCAGATAAAGGTCATACGCGCGATAAGCCGCGGGCGTTAGCGCCGCTTGGCGAACCGCGTCGCCGCGTTGCGCGCTGCCCAGCGTCAGCTCGATGGAATCCGAAATCTCTTGCGCGATCTCCGCCTGCACCACCAGCAGGTTGGTCAATTCGCGGTCGTATTCCTGCGCCCACAATTGTCGCTGGCCGCCCACTTCGATCAATTCGGCGCTAATTCGCACTTTATCCGCGTCACGCCGCACGCTGCCTTCCAGCACGTATTGCACGCCCAACTCGCTGCCGATCTGGTCCATCTTTTCGGATGTGCGCTTGTAATGCATCACCGAGGTGCGCGCGATCACTCCGAATTCGTTCGCGTCGAGCTTTCCCAATTGCGCGATCATCTCCTCCGTCAATCCGTCGCTGAAATAATCCTGCGTCTCATCGCCTGTCAAATTATCAAACGGCAGCACCGCCAGCATCGTGCGCCCATTGTGCGCGGCGGCTTGTGCGCTCGGCCGCGTTCGCGGCCACTTCCATATCGCCAGCAAGCCCGCAATCGCCATAACGCTCACTACCGCCGCTGCAGCCCACAACCACTTCCTCGCAGTCGTCGCTGCGTCTATCACCGGCGCGCTCGTCGGCGGCTGCTGTTGCGGCGTCAGCGGGATCGCAACGTTACTCCGGCTCTGGGCGGTTTGCGAATCTTGCGTGGTTTCCGAGACGCGCTCCGCGTCCTCAGCTACCACTGCTTTCGCACTCGCACCTGCACCCGGTTCGTACGTCACCGGCACGATCACGCGGTAACCCAGCTTCGGCAGCGTCTCGATGTACCGCGGTTCCGCCGCAGAATCATTCAAGCTCGCCCGCAATTGCTTGATCGCCGTATTCAATCCATTTTCGAAATCCACGAAGGTATTGGAAGGCCACACGCGCTTCTGCAGTTCGTCCCGCGTCACGCACTCTCCGGCATGCTCCAGCAAAAGCGCCAGGACCTGGTAAGCCTGCGGGCGCAGCTTTAGCTTCACGCCCTCGTTGTAGAGTTCCCGCGTCCGGACCCGTAGTTCGAAAGGCCCAAACTGGTATATGCAGCCTTGCGACATGATTAATCTCGACCTGCCGTTACTTGCATTCTGCTCCCGCCCGCGCCCGCACGTAAACTAATACTCGTTAAATGAGCCACTTGGGCGTACAGGACGTAAACACTGCATTTCCACTTCGCGTCCATTGACCCACCCACCAAATTCTGCGATTAACCATGCCAACGAAACAGTCTGGACGTTCACGGAAAAACCGCGGTTTGTAGTGGCATCCACCCCGCTGGGGGTCGAGGAGAAAACATGGAACCGAAGCTTGCCTTGGCTCGTCGTGCTGTGGGAGGGCGCAAGTGGTTGCTCGTTGCGGGAATCTTGAGTCTGGCCACCGTTGCATCGGCGGCATTGATTCCCAACCTCTTCCCATTCCTGGACCCCACGGGGTTTGTCGCCACGTTCAACATCGCCGGCCCGATCGATAACAGCAGCAACAACGTCTTCTTCCAGAGCTTGGGCACCAACGGGCGAAGTTGCGGCTCCTGCCATCTCCCGAGTGACGGCATGGGCCTCGGCGTCACCAGCGTTCAGCTGAAATACTTCGCGACGCATGGCAATGATCCGCTCTTCGCTGCCTTTGACGGTGCCAATTGCCCGAATACCGCGTCGCAAGATCCCTCGACGCACAGCCTGCTGCTTGAAGAACGGCCTCATCCGGATTCCTTTGCCCGTCCCCGCGAACGCCCAGTTCCAGATTCAGGCCTATCGCGATCCTTACGGCTGCGCCGTCGTCACCGACCCAACCACCGGCATACAGACCGTCTCGATCTACCGCCGCCCGCTGCCCACCACAAATCTCCGTTACCTCAGCGCCGTGATGTTTGACGGCCGCGAAACCCACGAGCCGCTGACCTCCGAAGCCACTTTTGCCGCAAACTTGCAAGCCGATCTGATGCAGCAGGCCATTGACGCCACCACTGGCCACGCCCAGGCGACGGAGCCTCCCACCATCGCGCAGCAAACTGCCATCGTCAATTTCGAACTGGGACTTTCGTCTGCGCAAACTTTGGATTTTCGTGCAGGCTGGCTGAACCTCGGGGGCAGTCTCGGCGGGCCGGCAAATCTGTCGCAGCAATCTTATTATCCCGGCACCAACGATTCACTCGGCGCCGATCCCCAGGGACACCCATTCAACTCCACGGTATTCACTATCTTTTCCGCCTGGGAAAACTCACCGGATCCCATGCGCCGCAAAATCGCCGCCGGCGAGACGCTCTTCAATACACGCGCGCTCACCATCTCGAATGTCCGCGGCTTCACCGATAACACCGCGCTCGCCGCAGCGCTCGGAACCACCGTACCGATCGCGCCGTTCCAGGGAACCTGCACCACCTGCCACGACGCGCCTAACGTCGGCGACCACTCTCTGCCTCTCGCCCTCGATATCGGCACCGGACACGATCCCGCCAACGAAAACGACCCGCTCGTCGCCAACGGCCTTTCGGCGCTCAGCGTGCCGGACGTCCCGGTCTACGAAATCACCGGCTGCCCCAATCCGTTCCAGGATCCCTCGCAGCCGCCAGCTCCGTACGTGATCTACACAACTGATCCCGGCAAAGGCCTAATCAGCGGCCTCTGCAGCGACGTCAGCCGCACCAAAGGCCCGATCCTGCGCAGCTTAGCCTCGCGCGCCCCCTACTTCCACAACGGTGCCGCGCAAAATTTGAGCGAGCTGCTCGAATTCTACAACCAGCGCTTCCAGATGAATTTGACCTACGAGGAAAAATCCGAGCTCACAGCATTCCTGAACGCACTCTAAATCCATCGCGCTCGGGAGGCTGCTTGTGAATCGCGCTGCGGCGCGATTTACCGCGAGATTCACGGTTCCGAATCGTGAAAGTGTGGTCCAAGTCGTCGTCAGGCCTGATTTCCTTCGGTGAGCCTTGGAGTGTTTGGTGCGACCAGAGCCCTAACCTTTGCGTTGAGGCCTCTTTCACCGCAGGCGGCGGACGAAGTGGAGTTCTAGGCCCGACAAAGGAGCGCCGACCTCATGCATTGCACCGCCCGTCACGAGTGATCCGAGATCGATGGCGACTAATCCAGTGCTGTTGATCAACTCGATCACGAGCTGTTTGGCTTCGATATCATCGCCAGACGTGAAGATGACGGTACGAGGCTTGTTCGGCGAGAAGTCCTGTATCCAGGCCATCGGCAGGTTGCAGATCGATTTAACCAGCCGTGCGCCAACCGCCATCTCAGCGACGATCTCGCTGGAGGTGCGCCCTCTTCAACGCGGCCCGCGATCTGGTGACTCCCGCCAGACTGATATCGGGTTTGGGATCCATATGCGCGTTCGTCGCATCGATCAGGATTCGGTCACGCCAATCGATACCTTTCAGCGCTTCAGGCACCTTCACCCAATTTGCGGCGAGAATAACGACGTCGCACTCGGCCGCCTGCTGCTTGGTCCCAGCGGTGGCGCCTGGACCGAGATCAGCGACAAAATCAGCCAGCGTCTCCGGACCTCTGGAATTGGATACAACGATGTTGTGACCAGCGTTTATCAAATGGCGGCCCATCGTGCGTGTCACGTTCCCGGCTCCTATAAATCCTACTTTCATGGCCAATCTCCTTTCCGGGAATGAATTACTGGTGCCTTCTTCCGACGCTTTAGCATCGGCACGGACCGCTTAAGGCATCTGTGGATTTGACGAGTAGGTTATTGCGGCGATCCTCCAGCCATCCGTTCCCTTTACCAAAACCCAAGTCTCGCTTCCGCGATTTTCTGCCTTTCCGTCTATTAGGAATACGAAGTCAAAGTACACCGACGCAATTGTCCCGTCGCTGTTCTCCTGCAGATGTGTGTGCGTCGGATTGAAGCTGGCCTTGAAGGTCGAAACCAGCTTTGCGAAATCTTTGTAGCTTCCCACACGGATCTTCACCGCATCCGGCGATTTCGCTTTAGCGCGGGCGTAAGCCTCATCAGAAAGCACGTTGAGCCACATACTGCCTTCAGGAATAAATAGACGCGCCAGTCGAGCTCCATCGTGACTCACAACGGCCTCGTGATAGTCCTCGATCAGATGCTGAACGTCCACAGTATCCGAAGCGGTGCTGGCAGGGAGAGCCTTGTTGCTCTCAGCAGGTAATGGGCTTTGTAGGCTTTGAGCAAAACTCGCGGTGCCGATCAGAATCATGAAACCAAAGAGGAGGCTGCTGGTGAAACGCTTCATGTGTTATCTCCTTTGAAGGCGAAGGCTGCAAAGATCGAGGCTGGGCTGGGAATCCGGCTTATCTGGAGGTGGTGCCACCATCCACTGGCAAGTCGATGCCAGTGATGAAGCTGCTTTCATCGGAGGCGAGGAACACGGCTGCCGATGCGATCTCATCTGCTGTTCCAAGTCGCCCCATCGGGATCATCTTCCGGAAGTAATCGCTTGTGCCCTCCTCAGATCCCTTAGCGCCGGCATGGACCATCGGCGTTTCCGTAGGTCCAGGACTGATTACGTTCGCTCGAATGCCACGGCTCGCCAACTCCGCGGTCCACGTTCGCACAAAGGAGACCAAAGCTGCTTTCGTCGCCGAATATGCGCCGAAACCCGGTACGCCCATTTGCCATGCGCCCGATCCAGAAAGAATGATTGATGCTTTGTCAGCGAGCAGCGGAAGCGCTTTCTGCACCGTAAAGTACGCTCCGCGTGCATTCAGGTTGAAGTGCTTGTCAAACGTTTCTGGCGTCGAATCCGCCAGTGAAACAGGATCTACGACGCCGGCATTTGCGAAGACGATATCGACGCGTCCCTTTTCCTTTCGCACCACTTCGTAGAGATGATCAAGATCGTCCAGCTTCGAGACGTCGCCCTGAACGGCCGTCACATTCTTCCCGATTAGCGATACCGCCTTGTCCAACTCCGCTTGCCGCCGCCCGGTGATAAACACATAGGCCCCTTCTTTCACGAACCGCTTGGCCGTAGCCAGGCCGATTCCGCTATTGCCCCCGGTGATTACCGCTACCTTCCCATCCAGCGCGCCCATTTTCTTCTCCCTTGGCCAGCTCTGCTGCATGCTATTCTGGAACACTCACTACGGATGTTGGGCAATGCGCCCCGGATTCACGATTTTGCGTTCGGATGTGATGAGTGCCGGGCAAACCTATGAAAACAAAGAATGGAAAGAGGGGACGACCGATCAACTTTGATAAGGACGCGGCGCTTGAGGCTGCCATGCTGCTTTTTTGGGAACGCGGATTTGAGGGCGCTTCGATGGCCGATCTCACCCAGGCCATGCGACTCAACCCCTCAAGTATCTATGCGGCTTTCGGCGACAAGCAGGCTCTGTTTGCATTGGCGGCAAATCGCTATTTGGAGTATCGAGCACAATATGCCGCGACGGCGCTGGCGCAGCCGACTCTAAAGGGTGTCATCCGCGCGCTGTTCGAGAACACGGTAAAGTTCCTAACCACTCCCGGTCATCCGCCGCGCTGCATGTCACTGGTAGGAGCGATGGGCTGCAGCGTGGACGCCACCCCTGCAAAGCAGCTCATGACCGAGATTCGCAGGCAGAATCAAGCTGCCATAAAGTCGCGCCTCGTCAGGGCACGAAAGAGCGGGGAATTGCCGAAGGAGATCAACGTGGATGACTATACAAGGTATCTCTCGACGATTCTCGCCGGTCTATCCATCCAGGCAGCCAACTGGCGCAACGAAGGCGGAACTCAAGCGGACCGCAGAGATGGCGCTCCGGTATTTGGGTTATTAGAGTGTCTCTTGGGCGACCTTCTGGCTCTCGAGTAGGAAGTGTTCTGCCTGGAAGTTATATGTCGCGAAGACACGATATCCGAACCTCCACGCCCAGCACGGGCGCGAAGTGCCGGAATGAAAAATTAAGGAAGGATACGAGTGTAAAGAAGCAATAAAGCCAACGACGCGGCAATCCCCAGAAAAAATCCGCCCAAATGCAGCCGCGGATGAATCGCCCGCGCATACTTAATGCTCGCCAAAAGAAAGACGACGTTCGACACGACCGCAAACGCCATCCCAGCTAGAACAATAATCTCCGCGTACAAAGCGCTCCAGCCCCAACCCGCCGGCGCCACCACCATATAAGTAAGCGCAGCGGAACCGATCGTCACAATCGCAGCGGTGGAAACAGCATACCCGCTCGCAAATGGCTCGTTCGCATGAAACAGCAGCAACAAAAACACAATCGCGTATTCGATCAGCACCACGACGGCGACCATCGCGCGATAGCGAGGGTCGGTCGGGCCAAAGAGCCGCGTAGCGGAGAAAAATATGGCCGGCACTGCCGCATTCGCCAGCGCCGCCACCGTCAGCGCGCTGCATAGAAAATGCTTGCGCGGCCGCGGCTTCTGAGCGGCAGCGTTCGCTAAAGCGTCAGTTGAGATGTCAGCGGACAAGGGAGTTATCGCGCCGGATTATATATCACGAATCACGCATCACCCACCGGATTTCCGCAACCACGGTGTACACGAAGCAAAACCTCACGCGCAGCGTTTAGCAACCAGCGCCCCTAATCCGCATATTCCATTTTCACTTTTCTATCTTCACTTCGCTTTTCCATTTTCAAATCTCTCCACGCCGGGGTATAAGTGTCCTACCCAGCCGCCAGGAGCCACGAGATGAAAATTCACGCGAAGCTCGTCGTATTCCTTTGTTTCATCCTCGCCATGCTCTTCTTGCCGCGGCCCGCTGCGGCTCAACGGCCCTCCACGCAGAGCGTCACCTGCGAATCAAACAACGGCAAGCGCAATTATTGCGGCAGTTACACCCGCGACCAGGTCACTTTTCAGCGGCAGATCAGCGGCTCTTCCTGCGTCGAGCGTCAATCCTGGGGCGTGGATCGCCAGGGCTTGTGGGTGGACAACGGCTGCCGCGCGGTTTTTTCCGTCCGCGTCGTGGTAGTCGCCCCTCCTCCCGGCCCCGGCTGGATTCATCCCGGCCCCGGCAATCCCTGGCCGCCCTCGGGTAGTTGGAATGGCGGCAGGTGGGACCGCGGCGGCGCCTGCTTTTATAGAGGCTACAGCTTCAGCGGAGATTATTTCTGCATGCGCCGCGGCGAAAGCCGCGACTCGCTCGGCGACTACGGCGGAAAAATTTCGTCCATACGCGTCTTTGGCGGTGCGCGCGCCGTCGTTTTCGACGACCGCAATTTTCGGGGCGCCAACGACTCGACCGGCCGCGACGTCTCAGACCTGCGCGTGTGGAAAGTGACGTCCAAGTACCCGCACACCTGGAACAATCGCATCTCATCGCTCCAAGTGCTGTAATTCGACGAAACGTCATGGCGCCCGACAGCTGCCGCCTTTGTAACGGCGCACTGCAGTGCGCCGGCAGTGGCATTGGAAGCCGCACGTCCGTGCTGCCATCCCACCCGCGCGATATTATATGATTGCCTCCTCAGTTCGGCGGGTGAGCGCGCCCCGACTACTCGAGACTCAACGCAACGCAGCGAAACATAACTTAGCTAAGGAGCTAGCCAATGCCGGACGTCGAGCACTACGAACATCTCATCATCGGAAGCGGAGAAGCAGGGAAGCACGTCGCCTGGACATTCGCCAGCGAAGGCCATCGCACCGCAGTCATAGAACGCAAACTCATCGGCGGCTCCTGCCCCAACATCGCCTGCCTCCCCAGCAAAAATATTATTCAAAGCGCCAAAGTAAATTCCTACGCCCCGCGCGCCGCCGAATTCGGACTGGACCTCGGCCCCTACGCCACTAATATGCCTGCCGTGCAAGCCCGCAAACGCAAAATGGTGGAAGGCGACATCCAGATTCACCTGAAACTTTATAAAGAAAGCGGCGCGGAACTGATCATGGGCACCGCCCGCTTTATCGCGCCTCAAAAAGTGGAAGTCACACTCAATTCCGGCGGCACACGCATCATCGAGGGCGAGCGCGTCTTCCTGAATCTCGGCTCACGCGCCGCGATCCCCGATCATCCCGGCATGGCGGCAGCGAATCCGATGACCCACATCGAAGCGCTCGACCTCGATCGCGTCCCGCGGCATCTCGTCGTTCTCGGCGGCGGCTACGTCGGCCTGGAACTCTCGCAGGCGATGCGCCGTTTCGGTGCCGAAGTGACGCTGATCGAGGCTGGCTCGCAATTGGTAAGCAGGGAAGACCCGGACATGAGCGCCGCCATCTTGGAACTCTTCCGCTACGAAGGCATCGAAGTGCTGCTCAATACCACCGTTGATCACGTCGAAGGGCTTTCCGGCGAGCAAATTCACGTTCACGTGAACACCGCGAACGGCGAGCGTGTCGTCGCCGGCACCGATATTCTCGTCGCCACCGGCCGCATTCCCAACACGCAATCCATCGGCCTCGATATCGCCGGAGTGCAGCTCGATCCGCGCGGCTACATCAAGGTGAACGAGCGCCTCGAAACCACCGCGCCAAACGTCTGGGCCCTCGGCGATTGCGCCGGCAGCCCGCTATTCACGCACGTCGCACTCGATGATTTCCGCGTCGTCCGCGACAATTTGCACGGCGGCCATCGCACCACCACGAATCGCCTCGTACCCTACGTTATTTTCACCGATCCGGAAGTCGCGCGCGTCGGGCTGAACGAAACCGAAGCCAAAAGTCGCGGCATCGAATATCGCCTCGTAAAACTTCCCATGGCCATGGTCTTCCGCAGCAATACGCTGGGCGAAACGCGCGGCTTCATGAAAATGCTGATAGACAAGAATAGCGATCAGATCCTGGGATTCACATCCTTCGGCGTGGAAGCCAGCGAGCCCATGGCCACCGTGCAAACCGCCATGCTCGCCAAAATCCCGTACACCACGCTGCGCGATGCCATCTTCACGCATCCCACAGCAGCCGAAGCGCTGACGTACCTGCTGTTCGAAGTTCCAGCCAAAGCATCACAAAAATCCGCATGAATCGCGCGATAGGGCGCGCTGCCGCGCGAACCTTGGCGTTCGGCTGCGCTCGCCGATTCTTGTGCTACGCTCGCTAAGTGAGCTACGCATAAGCGCAAGCACGTCCAGTTCGCGCACGCGAAAAAAGGTCCGCATGACCTACGTACCATCCAACCTGGTTCCCGGCGAAACGCTGATCTACGAGACTCGTCTCCACTGGATCGTAATGCTCGGCCAGCTCGTCGTCGGATGTTTGCTGCTCGGCATACCGGGCGCGCTGTTGCTTACTTACGCGCTCAGCCACACGGACAAGGAGCCGACTGATTTGCATCTCATAGAAGCCGGCGGCGTCGCGTTACTCGTCTGCGGCCTGGTCGTGATTCTGATAGGCGTGACGCGCCGCAACGCCACCGAAATGGCGGTCACCAACCACCGCGTGGTGATCAAGAGAGGTCTGCTGAGCCGGAAGACCATCGAAATGCTGCTGAATAAAGTGGAAAGCATCGAAATCAGCGAAACAGCAGTCGGCAGGATGCTGGGCTATGGAACGATCGTGATCATCGGCACGGGCGGCACTTCCGAGCCTTTTCACAATATGGCGCATCCCCTGGAATTTCGCAGCCAGGTGCAGCAGCAGATTGAACAGCTCCGCTAATTTAGCCGTCGCCACAAATCGCAGCTTGCCGGTTCACGACGCTTTCACTTCGGCCTGATATTCTGATTCACCCGGAAAAAATTCGCAGGATCGTAACGTTTCTTGATCTTAGCCAACCGCTCGTAATTCTTGCCGTACGTCGCGCGAATGCGCGCCTCGCCCTCTTCCATCATAAAGTTTACGTACCCGGCGCCCGCCGAATAAGGACGCAGCGCGCTCCAATACTCCCGCGCCCACTGCGACACTTTTTCTTTGTTCGCGGCCTCCGGATCCACGCCCACCATCACGCAAGACCACAACGCATCGCGGTAAGCCCAGGCCGTGGCACTGCTCTTCACGCGGCTTGCCGTCCCGTTGATCGGATACATGTGCATGGTGGACTGCAGCGAAGGCAACGTCGCCGCGAACTTCTCATGCACGGCGATCGCTTCGTCAGGCAGCGCGCGCACAAAGTCTGCCTTCCAATACCATCGCAGTCCCGGCGGATAGAGTCCGTCAAAGAGGCTTTGTAACTGCGGGAAGGGAAGCGGCCCGGCCAAATCAAGCGCCGGCGGCTTGAACCCACGAATCGGTTTGAATATCTTCTCCGCCTTCTTCAGCGCTCCCGTATAACACCACACGATTCCGCACATCTTCTTATTGTGCAGATGCTCCGGGAAGGGCGGCGCGGGCGGGACGGTGTGAAAAGCAAAGAACCCGTTGATCTCCTCGGGCGCCTTGGCGATGAATCCGCGGTACCAGCGCATCATTTCCGCCGCGTCCTCCAGCGGCCACAGCATCGGCCCTCCGTAAATCGTGTGCATCGGATGCGCCTTGAATAAAAACGCCGTCACCACTCCGAAGTTTCCTCCGCCTCCCCGCACCGCCCAAAATAGATCGGCGTGCTCCTTCGCGCTCGCCGTCACGAATCTTCCGTCCGCCAGCACCTTCTCCACCGCGAGCAAATTATCAATCGTCAGACCATACCGCCGCGTCAAGTAACCGAGGCCGCCTCCCAGCGTCAATCCTCCCACTCCGGTTGTCGAAATGATTCCCGAAGGCACCGCCAGCCCAAACGCATGCGTCGCATGATCCACATCGCGCCACCGCGCCCCGCCTCCCACCAGCACAGTTCTCTTGCGCGGGTCCACGCGCACGTAATTCATCAGCGAAAGGTCAATCACCAATCCGTCGTCACAAATTCCCAATCCTCCCGCGTTGTGCCCGCCTCCACGAATGCTCACCGTGAGCTCCTGCTCACGGCCGAATTGCACCGCCGCAGTCACGTCGGCCACGTCCGCGCACCGCGCGATCAGCCGCGGCCGCCGGTCAATCATTGCGTTGTATACCTGGCGTGCCTCCTCGTATTTGGGATCGCCCGGCGCGATTAGCTCTCCAAGAAGTTTGCTCCGGAATGCCACAATCGCCGGTTCGCTCTGCGTCATCATGGGTATGATCCTCCGCGAGTCGGAACGCTACAGGAATTTGTGTTTGCGCAAGCGCGTTACGGGCGGGCACCGCACGACCTTGCCGGGTGCTGTCTGTATGCTGGAACGCCGGCCTGACGCCCTGGTGGACGCATCGTATAACGCTGTTTTTCTCCATTCAACGAACTTCGTGCTGCTCCATGCCGCGCCGGATTCAAATCCATCCCTCGACGCCGCGCGCGCTCGCGACCCGGCAAACTGGGTCCGATTCTTACCTGTCGAATAATTTCTCGAATTATTCTAGAATGCCTTTGCCGATGGACCATCCACTGCCAACTGCGCTAGCCGGCACAAATTTGTGCTCGACCAACTAACTTCCGGGCTGCGCTCCATCGCGACGCCCCGAAAAATGAACGTCCCGGAGAATTCCATGAATACGTACGCGCGCGAACGCACTGCAACCTTCGCAACGTCTGGATGGACCAAACGGCTGCTTGTCGCCGCATCAATCGTCGGCCTGTCTTTCATCGCGTATCCGCAATGCGCATCCGCCTTCCAGGACTCCCCAGGTCCGCAACAAGATGCGCAGCAGCCGGACGCTCCGCAGCCCGCGCAAAACGGCGCACCGCAATCCCCGGCCTACACGCCCCAGACTCCTGAACAGTTGCAACAACTGGTCGCCCCGATCGCGCTTTATCCCGACTCTCTCGTCGCGCAAATCCTGGCCGGGTCCACCTTCCCCGCGCAAATCGTCGAAGCCGATCGCTGGATCCAAGACCATTCAGACCTGAAAGGCGACGCGCTGGCGCAAGCAGTTGACCAACAAAGCTGGGATCCCAGCATCAAAGCTCTCACCGCCTTTCCCACCGTCCTTGCCAATATGGACAAGAATCTTTCCTGGACCTCTTCGCTCGGCGACGCCTATTACAACCAGCAGCAAGACGTCATGGACGCAGTCCAGGTAATGCGCCAGAAAGCGCAGCAAACCGGCAACCTCAAATCCACTCAGCAACAAACTGTCGAACAGCAGGGATCCAACATCGTCATTCAACCCGCCGATCCGCAAATCGTTTACGTCCCGGCATACGATCCGTGGCTCGTTTACGGCTATCCGATCACTCCTTGGCCGTATTGGTATGAGTATCCCGGAATCTGGTATGGCGGCCCGTATCTTTCCTTCGGGGTCGGTTTCGGTATCGGCTTCTATGGCGGATACGGCTGGGGCTGGCACAATTGGGGCACCAACTGGGGCGGCCACTACGTCGTCTACAATCACAACACCTACTACTCGCACAGCAACACTTTTTACAACCGAAACAATTATTATCGCAACGGCGGCTACCACGGCGTTGACTCGAACGTAAATCACAACCTGGCGCAGGAACACGGTGCTGGATACGACAATCGCAACGGCGGCCTCGGCGCCGCGCACGGTGACGCCGCCGCGAAACCGTTCAACGGCAACGATCGCGCCGCCCGGGGCTTCGGCGATTCGCAGCAGCAAAATCGCGGGTTTGACCAGCCGCGCTCGGACAGCGGCACCCGCTCCAGCGCCTTCAGCGGCTACGATCACGGCGGAGAAAGCCGCAGCTACTCATCGCGCGGCGCGCAAAGTTTCGGCGGCGGAGGCGGAGGCTTCCGCGGCGGCGGCGGAGGCGGAGGCCGCCACCGGTAATCCAACGTTGACGCCTCGCCTCCCGGCGTTTCCTGTTGTTCGCAATGTGAGGCGACAGCTTTTTGCGTTCACGGCATATAAAAAAACTATCTCATCCCGAGCGAAGCGAGACATCTTTTCTCTTCTCTTCGCTCGATCCAGAAACGGAGACGTAAGCCATGCGCTACGCACACCGCAATCCTAAAATGACTCACGCAATCTCGAAATCGCAGCGAGCCGTCCTCGCCCTGATCCTCGCCGGCACCTTCCCGGCAATCGCCCGCGCCCAATCTTCCGGGCAGAAAACCTATCCCTCCGCCGAAGCCGCCGGCCAAGCTCTAGCAGACGCCGCCGCCAAGAACGACGTAAAAGCCATGCTCGAAGTCCTCGGTCCGCAGGGCAAAAAGATCATTTCCTCCGGCGATCCCGCGCAAGACCAGGAAAATCGCAGCAACTTCGCGAACAGATACAAAGCCATGCACCGCATGGTCACCGAACCCGACGGCACCACGACTCTCTACGTCGGCGCGGAAAATTGGCCCAGCCCGATCCCGCTGATGAAAAAAGGTAACATCTGGTATTTCGACACGGTCGCCGGCAAAAAGGAAATTCTCTATCGGCGCATCGGCAAGAACGAACTTTCCGCCATCCGCGTTTGCCAGCAATTAGTCGCCGCGCAAAAGCAATATTATTCGCAGGAAAATAAGGAGTACGCCCAAAGATTCGTCAGCGACGAAGGCAAGCAGAACGGCCTCTATTGGCCCGGCAGCGACCCAAAATCCGAAGGCCTCATCGGTCCGCTGCTTGCCAACGCCGGCAGCGATGGAGTAGTCCCCGGCAGCCCCACCGGCCACGAGCCTTTCCGCGGCTACTACTATCAGATACTCGACGGGCAGGGCGAAAATGCCCAGGGTGGCGCCAGCAGTTACGTCGTTGATGGCAAAATGACCAAAGGCTTCGCCTTCGTAGCCTATCCGGCCATCTACCGTGATTCCGGTGTAATGACCTTCCTGGTCGGCCCCGATGGCGTCGTCTACGAAAAGGATCTAGGCAAACGCACCGCCGAACGCGTCAAAGCCATGAAAGCCTACGACCCAGACTCCACGTGGCAAAAATCCGAAAACCCAGAACAATCCGCCGACAACAAACAAAAGTCCGAATAATATTTCCGATCCGCCGCACAGAGCGCGCACGTAAGAGTGGCAACCAACAATCTCGAGTGCGGCGGCGCGCCGCCGCTTTCTCGTCGGCAAGGCGTGCCTCGCCGCGCCTTCGGTCTTGCCTGATGTTTGCCGCTTTGCGCAACTTTTCCGCACCCGCTGTGTTTCATTTCGTGCCGGCCCAGTGCATCGCTGCGCCCTCGGCGTCTTGGCGGCGGGATTGACCCCGTCGTTGCGCGAATTTGCGTTCCGCCGCAAATTTGAGGTCCGTACCAGATTCGCTGTAGTCGGCGTGCGTAGCAAAGTTCGTTTTCGTCACGTTTATCGTTTTTTGCAACTTCATGCCGAATCCCCTCGTCTAAGGCTTAGGAGGCGTCCACAGATGACGGCCCCACAAAATCTCGCGAGCACTAATGTTCAGTCCCGCAGCACATATCGCTGGCCCACAAAGGCCCTGGCATACGTAACAATGTTGGGCCTGCTGCTGATCACCTGGCCGCAAAGTCTGAGAGCGCAAGATCAGGAAGCCACCAATCAGGCTCCGCCGGCACCGGCATATTCCCAGCAATCTCCTGATCAATTGCAACAACTGGTGGCCCCCATCGCGCTCTATCCCGATTCTCTAGTGGCGCAAATTCTCGCTGCCTCCACGTTTCCCGCGCAAATCGTAGAAGCTGACCGTTGGGTGCAAAACCATCAGGACCTAAAGGGTGACGCGCTCGCTCAAGCCGTAGATAAAATGGACTGGGATCCCAGCGTGAAAGCGCTCACCGCGTTCCCGTCGGTCCTCGGCAACATGGACAAAAATATTTCCTGGACGTCTTCGCTCGGCGACGCCTACTACAACCAGCAACAAGACGTGATGGACGCAATCCAGGCGATGCGTCAAAAAGCCGAGCAAGCCGGCAATCTGAAATCCACGCCGCAACAGACGGTCCAGAATCAGGGCTCGACAATCGTCATTCAGCCCGCCAATCCCCAAGTCGTTTACGTCCCCGCTTATAACCCGTGGGCCGTGTACGGCTATCCGATTTCGCCGTGGCCCTACTGGTACAACTATCCCGGCATTTGGTTCGGCGGGCCGTATCTTTCTTTCGGCCTTGGTTTCGGAGTAGGATTCTTCGCCGGTTTTGGCTGGGGCTGGGGGCACTGGGGCGCCAACTGGCA
The DNA here is from genome assembly GCA_963804625.1 of uncultured Acidobacteriota bacterium. Lineage (GTDB taxonomy): Bacteria > Acidobacteriota > Terriglobia > Acidiferrales > UBA7541 > Palsa-295. The sequence continues at coordinate 526,458 of CAWDRJ010000009.1, forward strand.
CGGCCATGGAGTTTACTGGGGAGGCCATCCCTACTATTCGCGTAGCGCGACTTTTTACAATCGCAATAATTACTATCGCGGCGGCGGCTATCACGGAGTCGTCAACAACGTAAACCGTGGCGGCGCGTACGGCCGAGGCGGAGCAAATGCTCCTGCCGGCAACTACGCTCGCGGCGGCGCCAATTCCTTCAACCGCGGCGGCAGCGTTTACAACCATCCCGGCGCCACCGCGCGCCCGTTCAATGGCGATAACCACGCCGCGCGTGGCTTCGGTCAATCGCACGGCCAGTCCGGCCTGCATTCCGGGGCCTTCAGCGGCTACAACCACGGCGGACAAGCCCGCAGCTTCTCCTCTCGCGGCAGTCACAGTTTCGGCGGCGGCGGATCCCACGGTGGCGGCAGCCATGGCGGTGGAGGACACAGCGGCGGCGGTGGCGGCCACGGTCACCGCTAATCGCAGTATCGCGGCGTCCAGGAACATGTCATCCCGAGCGCAGCGAGGGATCTCTCTTAGGTTTAAATTCAGCGCAGGGCGGCAATTGTTCGCCCCCTGCGCGAATTGCAACTCCCGGAAAGACCATAAATCGTAGCCGTACCAACGAACCAGAAACGGAGAGACAAGCCATGCATCACTCGCAACAAAATCTCAAAAATAATCCCGCAGTCGCCACATCAAAACTCGCCATTCTCGCGCTCGTCGCTGCCGCCATTTTTCCCGCAATCTCCCTCGCCCAAGCACCCGGCCAAAAAACTTATCCCACCGCCGAAGCCGCCAGCCAAGCCCTCTTCCAGGCCACTGAGCAAGGCGATCAAAACGCGCTCCTCGAAGTGCTCGGCCCCGACGGAAAAGAAATCGTCTCTTCCGGCGATGCCGCGGAGGACAGCGCCAACCGCGCCAATTTCGCCCAGCAATATAAATTCATGCATCGCCTGGTGGCGGAGCCCGACGGCACCACCACTCTCTACATCGGCGCAGAAAATTGGCCCACGCCGATCCCACTCGTCGAAAAAGATAATCGCTGGCACTTCGACACCGCTACCGGCAAGGAGGAAATTCTCTTCCGCCGTATCGGCAAAAACGAACTTTCCGCCATCCGCATTTGCCAGGAATTAGTCGCCGCCCAGCACCAGTTCTATTCCAAGGAAAACGATCAGTACGCGGCGAAATTCGTCAGCGATAAAGGCAAGCACGATGGCCTCTACTGGCCGGACGCAACCGATCAATACGCCAGCCCCATCGGCCCGCTGCTCGCCGGTGCCGGAACCTCGGCCGCTGAACCAAAAAGCGCGAATAACACGCCGGTTCCTTTCCGCGGCTACTATTTCCGCATCCTGGACAGCCAAGGAAAAGACGCCGCCGGCGGCCCCATCAATTACGTTGTAGATGGAAAGATGACGAAGGGCTTCGCATTCGTGGCCTATCCCGCTAGGTATCGCGACTCCGGCGTGATGACTTTTATCGTGAATCAGGAAGGCGTCGTCTATGAAAAGGATCTCGGCAAAGACACCGAAAAAAGCGCCGCCTCCGTGACTTCCTACGACCCAGGCCCCACCTGGCAAAAGACTGAAGACCAGGAGCAAGAACAAGAACAGTCGGCACAGTCTCAAAAACCTGATTAACGCGCTTCGCGTGCTGTGAATGCAGGTTCAAGATAACAGTAGGTGAGTACGGCGCAAACTGACGCGCCGCAACATCTGGGAGTGCGGCGGCTTGCCGCCGCTTTCTACGACGTTCGACGTGGCACGATCAAGACAAGTGACGCTTGCCTCGCCGCGCCTTTCGCAGCGCCAAAACGTCTCCGCGTCCTGAAAGCAGTTCTCAGTGAACTCTGCGTTAAATCTCTGCCTTCGATTTTCTCTGCGTCACTGCGGTAAGAGCCTTTTCAAAACTCAACTAGTCCGCCGCTTCCGCGTGTGCCGGTGCCGCACCGCCTTCTTCTTCGCAGCCTCTGGCTTCGCCACCGGCAAATCCGAATTGAAAATATCCACCGCCGCCTTCCAATTCCCATCCGCCTGCTTCTTCCAAACCTCCACAAACTTCCCGCGGTCGCTTTCCTCTTTCCCCGACGCGTCCTTGCCCTCCAGCTGATAAGTTCCGATCACGTAGCCCAAATCCCCCGACCGCGCCGCCTCCACCTTCGTAGCCTGCCAACTCAAAGTCGTGCCCGGTCCAAGCAACCCAGCCCAAGCCGCGCGAATGGACGCCTTATCGCTAGCCATCGGCGCATTCGGCGGGAGCAGGGAAGCGTCATCGCTGTAATAAGCAACCGTCGCGTCCACATCCTTCGACGCAGCCGCCTTAGCCCACTGCGTATCTGCATTCTTGATCGCAGCCTCGTCCGTCGCCCGCGTGTCCTTAGGCTCCTCCTTCCCACAACCTGCAGCCAACAGACCCAGCGCAACACAAGCCAGCGCAATCCCGCCGCGCACAGAGTTCAGCCCAAATCCCCATCGCCCGTCTGAAATCATCAACATGAATAAATCCTCCGCTCACAGAAAATCGCCTGGCGTTCTCGTAACCTAATTCTGCGCACCCTTCGCTTGCCGCTCCGCCAGACGCGCCCGCATTGCTTTCATACGTTCACGAGTCGCCGCCACCCGCTTCCGTCCATCCGGCGTAGCATCAATCAATTTTTCCAAGGCTGCCGCAAACTGCGGCGCATAAGCCGCGCGAATCTCGCCGAGCAGCGGCTCGATTTTCGCAAACACGCCGATCTGCTCGCCGTTGCTCTCATTGAAAAGCTCCATGCTGATGGCCCTGTCGTTCACCAGCGCCGCCGCCATGTTCCAGTACGTCACCACCATCCGCAAATAACCGCTGTGCTCGCCCATCATCACGTTGCTGAAATCCGTGATGTTCTGCGGATTAAAATCTCGAAAATACCAGTCCCGCGCCTTGCGCAGCACCTCTTCGCGCCGCAATTCATAAAGCTTCAAAATCAACCCAGCTTCGTCTTGTTTCGACATACGCGCGTCGCTCCCTCATCCATAATTGTCGATAAAATCCGCGTCGCCCGACCGGCGTTGCGCGCTAAGAGTGTAGCAGACCAATTTCAATCCGTATCGCAGCCTGCAACGTGTTAGCTTGTTCCAAGAACTCGCGGCACAATTTCATCCGGGCGAATCTGCCGGAAGCACACAGGAGAACACCATGTCTTCCTCAGTAACCGGAAAACACGCAGGCCCCGGCCCGGCGACGAACCAACCCACCATCCCTGAGCCAAGCTACGCCGAGCGCGCGCGTACCTTAACGTACCGCGGCCGCGTCGGAAGCCTCTCCACTCTCTCACGCAAACAGTCCGGTTTCCCCTTCGGTTCCGTCATGCCCTATGCGCTCGACGGCCACGCCAATCCCATTCTCCTAATCAGCACCATGGCCATGCACACGCAAAATATCCAGGCCGATCCCCGTGCCAGCCTCTTAATCACGCAGCCTGACGCGGAAGGCGATCCGCTGGGCTTGTCGCGAGTCACACTCCTCGGAAACATTGCGCTCGTGCCCTCCGTCGAAATTGCGCAAGCCCGCGAGCTTTATCTCGCGCGCCACGCCACCAGCAAATACTGGGTGGACTTCGAAGATTTTGCCTTTTACCGTATGGAAGTAGTGGACGTTTACTACGTGGGCGGCTTCGGCGTGATGGGCTGGGTGCCAGCCGCGGAATATTACAGCGCCGAACCCGACCCGCTGGCAGACAGCGCCGCCGGCATCATCCAACACATGAACGCCGGTCACGCCGATGCGCTCGTCCTGCTCGCCCGCGCCTGCGCCGGAATCGAAGCGCAGGAAGCCGTGATGACCGCGGTTGATCGTCTCGGTTTTCACGTGCGCATGAAAACTCGGGAAGGCGCGCGCGGCGCCCGCGTCGCTTTTCCCAGCGAAGTCCGCACTCCGCTCGAGGCCAGAACAGTCTTAGTAGACATGGTCGCCAAAGCACGCCACAGCTGAGCAACTCCACGTGCCGCAATCCACTCACAAACCGCTCTGGCGCTCCGCACAAACAAGGACTCCCCATTGACGACCACGACCACCGTATCAGTCTTCGTCGGCACCAGCGTGGACGGCTTCATCGCTCGACCCAAAGGCGCTCTGGACTTTCTGCCCGTCGGCGGCGGTGAACCGCACGGCTACAACGAATTCATCGCCACCGTGGACGCGCTGGTGATCGGCCGTAACACGTTCGAAACAGTCCTCGGCTTTCCCGAATGGCCCTACGGAGAAAAACGCTTGGTAGTCCTGAGCAGCCGCGCAATAAACCTGGCCGCAGCGCGCGGAGGCAACGTAGAACAAATGACCGGCGAACCCGCCGCAATCATTGCGAAACTGGCCGCCAGCGGCGCCCGTCACCTCTATGTGGACGGTGGTATCACCATCCAAAGATTCCTCCGCGCCGGCCTCGTGCAACGTCTCATCATTACCCGAGTTCCCGTACTAATTGGCGAAGGAATCCCGCTCTTCGGCATGCTCCCGCGCGACCTGCAACTCCGGCACATAAAAACACAGCACTACTCGAGCGGATTAGTACAAACTGAATACCACGTTTTGCCGTAACGTAATGCCTCAAGACTCCGCCGTTGCGTTGCGCGCCTCAAACAGGCAAAATGAATAAAGCGACTCGGGTTGCTCGGAGCATGCACAGCAAACCAAGCCGCCACGGAGCCGCAAACATCATGGCAGTCGAGCTGGCAAAAGGCGTCACACTAGAACCGCCCGGGCAAGACGCAAACTTCCTGAAAGACGAAGGCATTCTCTTCGCCTCTCTCGATAAAGTCGTCAACTGGGCGCGCCGCAGCTCGATCTGGCCGATGTCCTTCGGCCTCGCCTGCTGCGCGATCGAAATGATGTCCATGGCCTCATCGCGCTACGACATCGCCCGCTTCGGCGCCGAAGTCTTCCGCGGCTCCCCGCGCCAGTCCGACCTGATGATCATCGCCGGCCGCGTCTCCGTAAAAATGGCTCCGGTCATCAAGCAGCTCTACGAACAAATGCCCGAGCCCAAGTGGGCCATCTCCATGGGCGCCTGCGCCACTTCCGGCGGCGTCTTCAATAATTACGCGGTAGTCCAAGGCGTCAACCAGGTCATCCCCATTGATGTCTACGTCCCCGGCTGCCCCCCGCGCCCCGAAGCTCTCCTCTACGCCATCTTCCAGCTCCAAAAAAAGATAGACAACGACCGCGGCAGCTTCATGCGCTCCATGAATTTCAGCAAAAGCTAAAGGGTTCGGGCAGGCAATCCAACAATCTTTGTAGGTCGTAGCTTCAGCTACGACATGATCTCAGCGAGCGATTCGCGGCTTTAGTCGCTGAAGTACTAAGTTTGCAGTGGATCTGAAAGTGTCCGCAATATTCAAGCGGTCTCCGTGCCCTCAAAGCTTTCCTCTGTGGACTCTGTGTTAAATCTCTTGCCTCAGGTTTTCTCTGCGAACTCTGCGTCTCTGCGGTAGATTGTCTTTGATTTCTTCGCTATCGGTCGCGTGATTTACACAACCTCCGCCGTCCCACCATCGCAATCCAGCACGCTGCCGACGGAATTAAACTCCCGCCGCACATACCCCATCCCGATCGCCACTCCCGCCTCCGGCGAAAACGCCGCGCTAGTAACAATCCCCACTTCCTTCGCCTCTCCATCCCGCGTCCGCAAACGAGTCAAAGCCGAGGGCGGCTCCGCCGCAGAAAATCGCAAACGCACCAATCTCCGATTCACCTGCCCCCGCGATCTAACGCGTTCCACAATTTCCTGCCCGGTGTAGCACCCCTTGCTGAAACTAATATGCGAAGTCTCCAACCCAGCCTCGTGCGGAATCACAGTATCGTTGAAATCCTCAGGAAACCAAGCCACTCCCGCCTCGAGCCGCAAAGCATTCAAAGCCCTCGTCCCAATCGGCGCCCCATGCATCGCGTGCACGCCCCCCAAAAGCGTACCCCACACCAAACCCAAATGCGACCGCGGCGCCACAATCTCCGCCCCCGGCCCTCCAAAATGCGCGTGCCGTATCAAATGGCAAGCCACTCCAGCAATCTTCACCTCCGCAATCGCATGCTCCGAAAATCCCTCCAAAGAAAGCCCGCAAGCCTCCGAAATCACCGACCCCGCCCGCGGTCCCTCCACCGCCAAGGATCCAAACTGCTCCGTCACATCGCTCAAAGTCACATCATCCATAATGATGAATTTATCCAGAGTAGCCACGGTCCTCTCGCGCACCGAAGCATGCGAAAGCACCAACAACTTCTCCTCCAGCGCGTAAATCTCCAGTTCCGCCAAAATGTGCCCCTGCGGATTCAAAAGCAGCGCCAAAGTCCCAAATCCCTCGCCCAAATTCTTCACATCATTCGAAACAATCGCATTCAAATACCGCACCCGATCCGGCCCAGTAAGCTCCACCACCGCATGCCAGTTCGTATCAAATAAAGCCACGCGCTCCCGCGCCGCCCGATACTCCGCCTCAAACCCAGCAAACAATTCTGGCAACCGGCACCCATTAAACTCCCCAAACCGCGCCCCCAAACTCTGTTCTTCCTGAATCAATGGCGTTTCCATGGTACCTCTGAAGTTCCTTGCCTTCGTATCGCCAGCACAATCCCGCGTAATCGTCGCATCTCATCTTATCAAACCGCACGCCGCAGCTTTTGGGTAGTGGCCACTATCCGATTAGCGCGTTGATCGAGAGTTGAAGGTCGAGATACTCTTAGGTTAATGGAAACTTCTTCGTATAAATTCAGGTTTTGCTGTGCGCTAGACTGATTGTGAGACGGAGAAAAACTATGCGACCTGCTTGCACGCTCCTAATGCTATCGGTATTGCTGGTCGTGGTACCCAGCGCATTGGCGCAGGAGTCTGCGGAAACCTTGCCCAAGGTAGTTCAGCACGGTGAACCTATCTAGCCGCCAATCGCACGCATAGCCCATATCCAAGGCGAGGTGCGAGTCAAGTTCACCACCAACGGAGAATCAGTGATCGAGGCACAGGCCGAGACGGGACCTCCGCTGCTCCACAGGGCCGCCGAGGACAATGTTCGAACGTGGAAATTCGCTCCTCATACCGCGGGTACTTTTCATGTCACCTTCCGCTACAAGATTATATCCAAGGACGTGGACATCTCCGTTCTCGATACACCTGACGTCGTGCAACTGTCGGCTCCTGCTCCCGAGATACATATCCAGTGGGCATGGGCAAGCCTCGGGAACTGGAAAGCAGAATTGACAAGCGCACATGGTAAATCCCGGCAGGTGTTCAAGCTGACTTTTTCCGGCCCCAATGATGAATGGCTGGACGGTGATGCCTTAGGCCCGAAGGGTGAATGCGACGAAATCGATTTTGGTCACAAGGAAGGGGACTATCTGGCCTTTACCGTAACGCTCAGTCAACCCGACGGACAGCGCGTGAAGTCATTTCTTATTGGGAGAATCGAAGGGGATAAAATTGTTGGGACATTCGTGGACGATGCCGGAATAACGGGCGAGTGGACGGCGCTTCGCGAGGCGGAGAAGTCTAACTCCCGATAGGTCGCATAACCGGAAACTGACCCACCTGCAGATTTTGCGGTAACATCGGCGCCGGTATTCCGTCGCCTGAACGCGCTGCAATATCCGTGCAGAATCGACGTCATCGGGCGCCGCAAGGAGCGGTCAGCGCCATGGTCATCCAGCATCTGATCGCACTATTTCTGATCGTGATCGCGCCCATCTGGGATCATTTCGCGACCGAGCGGCTGAAAGCGTCGAAAGAATCTCGCCTGAAGATCGCCTACTACCGCACGATGGTCATTGTTGGCTGGCTGACGTCGGCGATTGCCCTCGCCGCCGTCGGCTGGGGCGCGATTCTCACGTTCAACCGCGAATCCGCCAATGTTTCGTGGTTACCGCACCACTCGGGCTCTCGCACCTTTGTGGCAGGAGTCTTGGTGGGGCTGCTTTTCATCATCGCTCTTTCAGCCCTGCAAGCCCGGCGCAGCGCAGCCATCCAGAAAAAAATGGAGAAAGCCTTCCTCCGGTTTAGCTTTTTCCTGCCGCTGACCGCCAAAGAACGCACCTGGTGGATTTTCGTCAGCCTGGCCGCCGGAATCACCGAGGAGATCCTTTATCGCGGATTCCTGATTCATTATTTCTTCTCCGCGCCTTTTCACACCGCGCTGGCCGTTGCCGTCATCGTCTCCAGCGTGATTTTTGGCGCTGGCCATCTTTACCAGGGCGTGGCCGGAGTTCTTTCCGCTGCGGTCCTCGGGCTGCTCTTCAGCGCGATTTTCCTCATGACTGGCAATCTTCTCCTCCCCATGATCCTGCACACCTTGATTGACCTGCGAATCTTGCTGATCCTGCGGCCCCAGCCCCAACTCGCAACCGAAGCGCAATGAACTTCGCCGGCTTGTTATACTTTCAGCATGGTTGAGAAGCTCATCCACGAAATCCTCGCGGTAGGCATGCTGCAATGCAATTGCTCCATCCTCGGCGATCCCGCCACCCGCGAAGCCATCGTAGTTGACCCCGGCGACGAAACCGATCGCATCATAGAAATTCTCAAATCCCATAATCTGAACGTCCGCGCGATCGTCAGCACTCACACGCACATTGACCACGTCGGCGGCCTGGCCCTCCTCCACAAAGCCACCGGCGCTCCGGTCGTCATCCACGAAGCAGACCTCGAGCTTTACCGCCATCTCGACATGCAAGCGCAATTCCTGGGAATGCGCACGCCGGAAAGCACGCGCATCGAAGACTTCGTCAAGGAAGGTGACACGCTCCGCTGGGGCCCATACTCTGCGCGCGTAATCCACACGCCAGGACACACGCCCGGCAGCATCAGCCTCTACGTGGAAAAAAGCAGCGCCGCAGATCAATCGTATCTGGAAAACGCGGGCAGCCGCAAACCGGCCAAAGCCTCAGCACAAGCTCACCCGCAAGCCGATCTGCAAAATCCCGCGCGCACCCCCGCCCATGCACACGATCATGCGCACGCACACGGTCACGTTCCCACGAACCTGGACGACGCGACAAGACTGATCGCAGGCGACACGCTCTTTCAAGGCAGCATAGGCCGCACCGACCTCTGGGGCGGCTCCCTAAAAGACATCATGAATTCCATCCGCGGCAAACTTCTAACGCTCGCGGACGAAACGCTAGTAATCCCAGGCCACGGCGACACCACCACCATAGGCGCCGAACGCGCAGAAAACCCTTACCTGAGATAAGAGCGTGTGCGTTACCGCGGCTCGATAGGTTTACGTCGATCCAAGAGCGTTTGTCATCCCGAGCGCAGCGAGGGATCTCTCTTCGAAGTGAATTCAGATTCCCGCCGCGCTTACATCGAGGTCCAGCGCCAGAGGCGCGGCAGAAGTTAGCCCAGCGCGCGAGCGCTAGGAAAATGTGCACGAAAATTCGGAGCGCCGTAGGTGCGACACAATCCTCGCGCTGGGACGACGCCCGCTCGTGGGAGCAACGCTCAATTACTGCGCGCTGCCCCTAGAATTTCACATCCTTAATGTGCGTAGCAAAAGACCACAAATTCCCAAACGTATCCTCCACGCTAGCCGCCCGGTCCCCGTAAGGCTCATCCTTCGGCGGCCGCAAAGTTTTCACGCCCGCCTCGACCGCCCGCGCGTACACCGCATCCACATCCGGCACGTACATGTGCAAATGGAAGGGCATTGCCGCAAACTCGCCCCGCAATTCCCCCACCGCCAAAATCGAATCCCCGATCCGGATCCGCGAATGCATCACCGTCCCGGTAGCAGACTTGTGCATGAACGCCTCTTCCGCCCCGAAGACCCGCTTCGTGAAATCGATAAACCGGTCCGCGCCGTGCGTGCTGAACCCCGGCACGATCGTCGGCGTATCCGCCGGCACGTGCGCCGAAAGGCGCCGCGCCGTCAAATACCAATTGTTGCCGGACGGGTCCTGCACACCCGCGTCGCGATCGCCCCAAACCTGCTCAACCGGCTCATAGAGCGAAGTTCCACCCGCGTCCAGCGCCCGCCGATAGCTCGCGTCCACATCATCCACGAACACGATTTGCATCGTGCTGCGCGGCGGAAACTCCTCGCTGCCGTCGCTCAATTCCACAATCGAATCGCCGATTTGCACTTCGGCGTGCATGATTCTCTCGCCGGCCGGAACCCGGAAGCGTTCTTGCGCCCCCAATCCTTCCTTCAAGAAATCAATCAAGCGCGTAGCGTTCCTGGCCAGCAGATAAGGCGTGACCGTGTGAAATCCTTCGCGGATGTATTTAACGGTAGCCGCGGGCTTTCCCGCCGCAGCTTCGGGAGCCTTCGCTGCCGGCACGCCCAAGTGCGTCGAGAGATACCACAAATTCCCGGCGGGATCCTTCACACTGCCCACCCGATCCCCGTACGGCTGGTCCACAGGCGGCTTCACCGAACTGGCCCCTGCATCCATGGCGCGCCGGTACCAACCGTCCGCATCGTCCACGTACAAATAGAATGTGCTGGGCATGAATTGATAGCGATCCATGGCATCACTGATTTCCAGTTGCGAATCTTCAATTTTTATCGTGCTGTGCCAAACCAGGCCCTCCGGTGACGTAGCCCTACCCTCCATCTCCTGTGCGCCAAACGCCCGTTCCATAAAATTGATCAGCGCCGCCGCCCCATTCACGTGCAGATACACTTGCACGCTCTGAACGCTTTCCGGTTTATACGGCTTCTCGCCCAGATACGTGGGGAAGGAGATGCGCCAAATATTCCCGGACGCATCCTTGACCTCCCCAAGGCGTTCGCCATAGGGCTGATCGCTCGGCTCGGCGATGGACGTTGCACCAGCCGCGAGCGCCCGCGCGTACGTCGCATCGCAATCCTGCGTGTAGACATGCAAAGTCGTCGGGCTTGTCGCGCCGCTCAAAGGTTTCTCGGCGGTGCCCCCTCCGACCATCACCATCGAATTCCCCAAGCGCAGCTCGCAATGCACTCCGCCCGCGCCTCCAGTCGTGCGGAAAGTCTCTTCGGCATCAAACGTTTGCTTGATGAAATCAATCAGCTCCGGCGCGTTCGCCACCGTGAGGTAAGGCGTGATGGTCTTGTATCCCGCGGGCATATAGCCTTCTGACGATCCCGATATTTTCTCTTGCTGCGTCGTTGCGGTGGTGCCGTGCTCGGATGCGGTTACCGGTTTGCTAGCCATCGTTGTGCTCCCTTCGAATTCAGCTTTCAATCGTGCTTTGAAATCTTCGCGCGGCAATCCGCGGAGCTGCTCTGCAAGCCGCGCCAGCGGCGCGATCCGCTCATCCACACGCGCGCCGTCGCGGCGCTGCTCGCCAGCAGTCGGCGCCAACAACGCCTGCACCGCGCGATCGAGTTGTTCGCTCAAACTCAGCTTAGCCATGTGCTTCACCAAACTTTTTCCCCGCCACTTTCGCCGCTTGCTCCCGCAAAGCCTGCATCCCCCGGAACTGCAACTGCTTCACCGCGCCTTCCGTGCGCCCCAGCTTCGCCGCAATTTCGCGAATGCTTTTCTCCTCCGCAAAGCGCATCTCGATCACCCGGCGCTGCTCCGCCGGAAGCTCGCGCACCAGCCGGAAAAGCTGTGCGCGCAACTGCACCTCTTCAGGACTCGGTTCGCCGCTCACGGGATCCTCCGCAAGCTCGGTAGCATTCTCGCGCGCGTGGCGACGCCAGCGGTCCGCCACCGCGTTCGACGCAATCCGCATCAACCACGCCCCAAAAGGCGCTCCGCGCCACTCGAATTTTTTCAGGTTGGCGAGCGCATGATGAAATACTTCGGAGGTCACATCTTCCGCCACGTCCCGGTCCCGCACCCGCCGCCAGACGTACGCGTAGACCCGCTCGAAATGTCGCTCGTACAGCTCCGCAAAGCGGCGCGGATCCTCCTGCGCCGCCTCCACCAGCTGCCGCTCCCCGGCTTCCTGCACAAAACTCAAAGCAATCTCCGCGAGTGCTCCTGCCGTACTATAAAACTTCAGGGAAGGGAAAAGGTTACGCCAGAAAGACCTCGTCAACCCGTCGGCCCTCGCCGCCAGTCCGCACCATCGCGTCGGTCGGCCGTCACTGAACGAGCCCAAGCACTCCCGCGAACATCCACAGCGCCATCGCTCGCGCTGGCAGTGCGCTTGCTGTCGACTTTTCGATATTTGTTTGGCAGTCCGCTCTGGGGCGTGTAAACGGCAGAGAAAAATCCGGTTAGAGCTCAGGGGGAAAAAATGTCCTCGGATCGTCCTACGGTATTTGGAAGGCTGCTTCTATTCATCGTAGTTCTTGCTTCCATATTATGGATACCAGCGCCGCTGCGCGCGCAAAGCACCGTCGCTACCGGAAACATCCAAGGCACGGTCACCGATCCCACCGGTGCCGTGGTCGCGAACGCCAAAATCACCATCACCAATACCGATACCGGCCAAGCCGTCCACGTGACGACCTCCTCGGCGGGCACCTACAATTCCGGCTCGCTCGTCCCCGGAAATTATTCCGTGCGCGTGGAAGCTACCGGCTTCAAGACGGTACAGCAAGGCGTAATCGTGAGGGTCGGGGAAGTCTCCGGAATCAACATCAGTTTGCAGGTGGGCGAATCCAACACGGTAGTCACCGTCGCCGAGCAATCCGTAGCCGTCAATACCGAACAGCCCAGCGTCCAGGGTGTGCTGAACCAGGAACAGATCGAAAATCTTCCAGTAAACGGTCGGAACTTCCTCGACCTCGCGCAGCTCGAGCCCGGCGTGCAGATTCAAGACGGCGCCGATTTCGACCCCACCAAAGTCGGCTTCTCTTCCATTTCCATCGGCGGCCGCTTTGGCCGCACCGCGCGTATTGAAGTGGACGGCGTGGACGTGAGCGACGAAACCGTCGGCACCACCACCGAGAATATTCCCGCCAGCGCCATCGAAGAATTTCAGATCAGCCAATCCACGCTGGATCTTTCCAACGAGCTGACCTCCTCCGGCGCCGTCAACGTCACCACTCGCTCGGGCACCAACAATTATCACGGCGAAGGATTCGCCTTGTTTCGTGACAGTGACACTGCCGCCGCGCTACCCGGTCCGCCCTCGCCCTATCAACGCAATCAGGACGGCGGAAACTTCGGCGGCCCGATCCTGAAAGATAAAGTCTTCTTCTTCCTGGACGCCGAGCACACCAACCAGAATCTCCTCGCGCCGATCGTTCCCGCGCCGCCCTTCGACGTCTACACCGGCAACACCGGCACCCCCTTCCGCGAAACCGATTACGACGCGCGCCTGGATTTCAACCTCTTCAAAAACGTCCGCATGTTTTATCGCTTCAGTTATTTTGACAGCCGCGCCGTCGCTACGGGCGGCACCGTCGGCTATCAGCCGTATCAGGACAAGAACTACACCCGTACGCATGTAATCGGCGCCGATTTCACAACCGGCAGCGGGTTCACCCACAGTTTCCGCTTCGAATATTTAAAGTTCATCAACAATTTGGGCGACACCGTTCTCGGCTCCGGCCTCCCGTTCGCGAATTTCCCGGTCAGCTTGAATTTCGCGAGCTTTGGATTCTTCACCGGACCCAATTTCCTCGCGCCCCAGCAAACCTACCAGACCGATCGCCAGTTGAAATACGACGGCAGCAAAGTGCTCGGCTCGCACATCATCCGCTACGGCGTCGCCTACAACCGTCTCCGCGGCGGCGGCCTTTTCTCCTTCAGCGCCCTCACTCCCAACGTCAGCCCGATTGGCAGCACCACCGAGATCAACAACGCCATGAGCGGACCGTTCACTTGCCCCGCCGGAATCACCGGCGCTTCTTGCCCGCTGAATTACCCGGTGGACAACGTAACACTCGGCAACGGCGAAGAATGCGACACTGAAATCCCCGCGTTCAATGCGCCTTGCAGCGGCACGCCCCCCGACAATCGCATCGGCCTGTACCTCGGCGATAGCTGGAAGTTGCGGCCCAATCTGAATATTACCTACGGCGTGCGCTATGTCCGCGACACCGGACGCTCAGACAGCGACCTGCCCGCGCTTCCGGCGGTTGACATACCGGGCGAAGCGGCGCCCGTCCCATTCAACACTTTGCTGCCGGGACTCGGCAACAGAGTGAATCAGCCTAACCACAATTTCGGTCCACAATTGGGAGTCGCTTGGGATCCTCACAACGATGGGAAGACGGTAATTCGCGCCGGCATCGGTGTCTTCTACGAAAACGCCATCTGGAACAACGCTGAATTTGACCGTCCCGAACGCCTCGCGACCGGCGCGTTTCTCGCTAATCCTACGGCCTGCTCCGGCGGCACCGGCGCCGGTGTTCCTTTCCCGGTAGCGGGTGGCCCTTCCAATCTGGTATTTCTCGGCGGCAGCCAAGCCGCGTCGAACTTCATTTGCAGCTCGCTAACCGGTGCCACCATCGCCGACACCAACGCCGACAATTGCAACGGCGTTACAGCCGCTCAATGTATCGCCACGTTCCAGACCACTTACCAAGCGGCCTCCGCCGCCGTCGGCAGCCAGGCGCCGAACCCCTCGTACTTGCCCAACCTGATTTCGAGCGGCTCGGCAATCCCGCTCGGAGCTCTCGCGCCCAACTATCGCACGCCTTACTCCATACAAATGAACGGTGGCATACAAAGAGAGCTGCGTCCTGGCATGGTCCTCAGCGTGGATTACCTCCGCAATGTGGGTTTGCATTATCTGATCGGCGTGGACGCAAACCACAGCGGCGACGTCAATCCAAAATATTTCAATCTGGCGAACGCGCAACAGGCTATCGCTACCACCAATGCCCAATTCGGCTGCCCCATGTCCTTCAGCTCGGCAGCCATCAATTGCGCGCTGAACTCTTCCACCATTGACCAGTTTACCGGACTTCCCGGCGCTTCAATCGCCAGCTATGCGAATAACGGCCTCGATTCCGCTGCAGACCTCGGCGTTGGCGGCTGCAATATCGCTCTGGGTTTCGGCTGCGCTTTCCAGGGCGCCAATCCGAACGTAGGCCCCGCAATTTTCCTCTATCCGATTGGCCGCTCGGTCTACAACGCCATGGATGTGAAATTAGTTGACAATGTGAAGGCTCCCTTTCGCGGCGTCAATTATCTGAACTTCCAATTCGCATACTCACTGTCGCGCTTCACCAATTGCGGCGGTGCCTTGACCACTTCGGCGGGAACTTCCCCGGCCGCAGCGGACCAGGATTTCGTCAACCCGACGATTGATAACAACCATCCGTGCGGTTTCAGCGGCCCGTCCGCGCTCGACCGCACGCACCAATTTTCCTTCGGCGGATACGCGGACTTGCCGGGCCACTTCCGGCTCGGCACGATTTTCCATTTCGATAGCCCGCTCGCCAGCGCTCTCGCTGTTCCGGTCACCGGCATCGGGCCAGGAGAAATTTTCCGCACTGATTTCACCGGTGACGGCACGGTCGGCGATCCGGTCCCCGGCACCAAGCAAGGCTCGTTCATGCGCGGCGTTTCCCTCAGCGATTTGCCCAACGTCGTCAACAACTACAACAACACGGTCGCCGACAACCTTACGCCTGCTGGTCAATTGCTCGTTTCGCAGGGATTGTTTACTCCACAGCAACTCGGGGTAGGGAATCAGCTCTGCGTCAATAATCCCAGCGGGGTATCCGCGGCTGCCGCTTGCGCCGTAGCTCCGGCGCTCTCACCGGTCGTTCCCGGCGAGGTCGGCCTCACTTGGCTGAAAACCTTTGACATGAGCCTCACGTGGATCGGCAAGGTAAACGTCAAGGAGCGGGAACTGTCGTTCGAGCCGAGCGTCAGTTTCTACAACCTCTTCAATTTCGCCAATTTCAATATTCCCGGTAACGTCCTAAGCGGAATCCTGACCGGCGGAGCAGGCTCGCTCAACGGCACCAACTACGCCGGCGCCAACTCCGTAAGGATCGGCGTAGGCACAGGCGTCTTCGCCCTAGGCGCCCCGCGCACCATCGAATTCGGCATGAAGCTAACTTTCTAGCCGAACGCCGCAGTTGAAGTTGATCGTGTAGCGGCCGCTGTGTTCCGCGCAAAGCACGGAATGCAGCGGGCAGCCGTTGATGTTGACGTTGTAGCGGCGCACTTCAGTGCGCCAGCAGTTGCATTTGAAGTTGGGTCCGTAGGGGCGCTGCTTGCTGCGCTCGGTTTTTGCAGAGGCCAACTGGCACGCAGCCGCAGTAAGCGGCCATGCGCCAGCAACCACGTCAATCAAATCAGCAAAGAGTGAAGCGCAGCACCATCTGGGAGTGCCGCGGCTTGCCGCCGCTTGTTTCGACTTAAGCCCTGGCGTGCGCCCAAATCCAAGCGCAACCATCCGCGTTTCCGTTTTTGCATCTACATTTCAAGGCGGAAATGCGCTAGCTTTTCCCGCGCTTCCTCGCCCGCAACCCATCCTCGATCCGCCGCCGCGCCTCGCTCGGCCCCTTCACATCGAGCACTCGGTACTTCTTCCCGAGGTGGCGGTGATAATTAACAAAGAATTCCTCCAGCTCGTTCACGAATTTCTTTCCCAAATCCCGCACGTGCCGGACGTGCGCGTAACTATGATTTTCCTTCTCGATCGCGATAATTCGATCGTTCCGCGTTTTCTCTTTCTTCTTGCCTTGTTCGCCTTCGATGACCCCCACCACGCGGCACTTCAGCAGGCACCCGGGAAATGCCGGTTCGTCCATCAACACCAGCACATCCGTCGGATCGCCATCCTCCGCGAGTGTGCATGGAATAAACCCGAAATCGTAAGGAAACGCCATCCCCGCCGGCAGCACCTTGCTCAACTCGAATATCTTTTGCTCGGGATCGAACGCGTACTTGTTCCGACTGCCTTTGGGCGTCTCGATGATTACCTGAATCGTATTTTGCAGTTCGGGGTCAAACGGAGGAAGCCGTGTTGGATCGGCCAGCGAGTTCCGCGCAGTCGTCTTTTTCGCCATTGGCTACTTCTTGCGTGGAACTTTCGCGCCCTTCTTGCGTGCTTCGGAAAGTCCAATCGCAATGGCCTGCTTGCGGCTCTTCACCCGCCCGCCTTTGCCGCCTTTCCCGGAACGCAACGTCCCATGCTTCTTGCGGTGCATTGCGCTCTTCACTCTCTTGCTGGCTGCTTTGCCATATCTCGCCATCAAAATCCTCCTCGTTGCACAATCGCGCAGGTGGAATGCCGTTCACTTGCTGGGCGCTCCCATTTAATCCTCGGCCGGTGCCTGCGAAATGAAACCAAGTCCGACCAACGCGTGCCGCACCTGGCACGTGTTCCGTTTGATCGCCTACTGCGAGACATACATCCCCAAGCGACAAACTCAGCCGCACCATCATAAAAACTTCCAGGCCGCTCAGCGATACAGCGAAACGCCTACTTTAGAAAAAACAAAACGGCATAGCCAACGCGACGCAGACCGTAAATGCGGAGTTTTTCAGGTTGAATTCTGCGGCTTTTGCGTCAAACCTGAGGAAAGAAAGAAACGTGGCGTCCCGTGCTCGTACGCAGGCGAGACGGGCAGGTCCTGCCTTTCAGCCTTTAACTTTCAACTACCAACTCGCACCACCGCCATTTTCCATTTTCCATTTTCCATGTTCAACCCTTGTTCGCCGCCAGCGCCTTCTGCGCGGTCAAACCAAATCCATGTGCTTTCGCGTCCTGCGCCACACGCCGCAAAGTAGCGCGCCCGTCATTCGTTCGGCCGGTGGCTATTTGTGTTTCGCCCAACGCCAGCCGCGCGTCGTATTCGATTTGCATCATCCCGCCCGCGTGAGCCTCTTTCTCGGCCGCGGCCAAGGACTTCAGCGCTGCATCTGCCTTGCCGGATTTTGCGTCCACCAGCGCCGCCACAATCGCCGCGTCCAACTTCGTTCCGCGATCGCCCGATTGCTCTGCGAGCACCGTCGCCTTGCCGCTCTGCTCCAGCGCGCCGGCGAGGTTGCCCGTCGCAAGCATCGCCCGCGCGAGCGCGACGCGCGCCTCGGCTTCTCCGCCGGCATCTTTTTCCGCCGCCAGCTCCGTCGCGGCGTCCCCGGCATATTTTGCCGCATCATCGAACTTCCGCTGCTCCAGCGCCAACTGCGCCAGCGAAATTCGCGTCCAGGCTGCGTCGTTTTTCGCGCTCACCGCTTCCAGCGCGGCCAACGATTCAGCGAGGCTGCTGTGCGCCCCCTCCAAATCCCCCTGCTGCAATTGAACGCTTCCGAAATTCGCCAGCGTCTTCCCAATTCCTGCGCGATCGTTAATCTCACGCCGGATCTTCACCGAATCTTCACAGCTCTTGCGCGCCTCCGCCAGAGCTCCGGCGCCCAAGGACGTGGCGCACTTGTTGTTCAGAATCCGCGCTTCCAGATTGCGGTCGCCCAGGCTTCGCGCCGTCCCTAGCGACGCCTCGAACATGGCCTGTCCCTGGGCGCGCTCGCCAGTTGTATACAGTTCACCGGCCAGGTTCTGCTGCGCGAGCGCCACATCGCCCCGTTCGTTGCGTTCCCGCGCCACCGCGATGGCCTGCGCGTACGTCTTCTCCGCTGCCGCATGGTCGCCGCGCATGGATTGCACGTTCGCAAGATTATTGAGCGCGCCCGCTTCGTCATACGCGTCCCCGATGGTCTGCGCGATGCTCAGCGCGGATTCGTATAACGGCTCCGCCGAAGCATTGTCTCCCGCATAGAAATACGCGTTGGCCATGTCGTTTGTCGCGCGAGCGGCGCCCAACTCGTCGCCCGCCGCCAGATTGGTCTTGCGAGCTTCGTCGCATAGCGGCCGCGCTTTTTCCGGCGCGCCCAGGCTCACTTGCGCGAAGCACTGCAAAATGCGCGCGCGTGCCAGCAACAGATTCGCGCCGAGGGTCTGCGCGATGTCCGCCGCCGAAGTAGCCACAGTTAATTCCCGCTGATAATCCGCCAGGTCTCCGTGAGCGCGCGCCTCCGCCAGGTCCGCCCGCGCGCGAGTCCCGGCCGGGAGCATCTGGCTGCGCACCTGCGTGATGGTTGTCAATGCATCCGCCGCTTTCCCGGCGCGAATCTGCGTGTTTGCCAGCCGCAGTCCGTATTCCGGCTCGTCGCGATATTCCGTCCAAAGCTGCGCATACGCCTGGATCGCTTTCGTCCAATCCCGCGTCGCCGCGTAATATTGGCCGCTCGCCCGCGTCCGTGCTTCGCTCGATAGCCCGCTGGAGGCGTCCAGCGCTTTTTTCGCCTCTTCCGCCGCTTTCGATTCGAAGCCAAGCGCATCCCACGATTCCGCCAGCGCGCTGTGCGCCTGCGCAAATTGTGGATCGGCATCCACCGCCTTTTCCAGCAATTTCGTCGCGGCCAGCACGTCAAACGCGCGCAGCTTCTCCCGCGCCTCCGAAAAATCGCGCGTCGCATCGGGATTGCTCGAAAGCGAAGCGTCCATCCTCGCCTCTTCCGCCGCGGAAAGGGTAATCCCGAGCTGCTGCCGAACCAGCCGTCCGGCATGGACTACCAGAGAATTCAAGTCCGCCTGAGCGCCGGACTGTTCCACCGAGCCTAAACTCTCGCCGTTCGCGGCGTTCAACAAATGAATGTTCCACTCGATGCTCGGATGTTCCGCCGGCCCGCTCACCGTATACCCACCAGTCACCAAAATATCGGCACCCAGAAATTTGCGGATAGCCTCCATCTGCTCCTTACTCAAGTTGCTCGCTGCGGCGCCCAGCCCCAAGTTCTGCCGCCGGCTACGGCATCTTCGATTGCGGTAACGGCACCAGCAGCACCCCTATTTCCGCAGACATGCCGCCGCTGCCGCTGCCCGGCGCCGTGTGCACCGTCGGTCCGGTCGGCTCGAACGATGGATTCGTCAATTTCAACGAAGTGGGCAACACCTCCACGATCACGTTCCTTGGCGGAGCCGGCGCGCCCTCCACATTTTATTTCTGGACCACCGACGGCAACCTAACCGACATCAGCCCAGCCACCGCCACAGCGCCAGAGCCCGCATCCCTAGCGCTGCTAGCCGCCGGCCTCGCAGGACTAGCGTTACTCCGCCGCCGCACAGCGCTCAACTCTTAGTCCGAACCACACGCCTATATCTCAAAACGCGTCCACCCAAAGGTGGACGTTTGTCCATCCTCCGTTTGGGTTCGCATCCACACGCGCTCTATTCCGTTGGCTCCGACCGCAAGCCTCCCTCGTGCCCTTTAAAAACGCCAACCGCCCTGCTACCCTCGTCCCCGCCATGGACGCGCCGCAAAAAGTAGACCTCTATAACAGCGCGTACGGCAATTACGCGTCGGAAGCCTACCGCCAGATCCGCGTCGAAACCTACGGCGACGACTTCGGCCAAACCAGCTGGATCAGCTCAGAAGAATGCCGCGAAATTCCAAGACTCCTCGCCCTCACGCCCAATTCCCACGTGCTCGAAATCGGCTGCGGGTCGGGAGGTTGCGCCATACACCTCGCGCAAACCACCGGCGCGCACATCCTCGGCCTCGATCTGAATGAATCCGGTGTCCGCAACGCGAACGAGCTGGCCCAGGCAACCGGCCTCGCCACGCAAGCCCGCTTCGAACTCCGCGACGTCTCGCAAAATCTCCCCGGGCCGCCGCACACTTTCGACGCCGCCTTCGCCAACGACGTCCTCTGCCATATCCCCGCCAGGCCCGCGCTGCTCGCCGAAATTTTTCGCGTGCTCAAACCCAGCGGCCGCTTCGTCTTCAGTGACGCGCTCGTAATCGGCGGCATGATCTCCCACGAAGAAATCGCCACGCGCAGCTCCATCGGCCTTTACGTCTACAGCCCTCCCGGCGAAAATGAACGCCTCCTCGCGCAAGCCGGCTTCGCGCGCATCCACGCGAAAGACACCACCGCGCAAGCCGCCCAAATCGCCAAGCGCTGGCACGATGCCCGCGCAAAACGCCAAGCCGCGCTGGTAGCCGCCGAAGCCGAAGCCAACTTCGCCGGCGTGCAAAAATTCCTCCTCTGCGTCCACACCCTAACCGACGAACGCCGCCTCCTGCGCTACCTCTATTCCGCCACGAAACCGCTATAAAGCACCATGCGCCGATAACGCTTGGGTACGAGTCCCAGCACAAGCCTCAGCCGTAACCACGCCAATCCAATAGACTGAAATCTCCAATGCCTCCGCAAGCCGCCGAAATCGAAAACCTGGCCCACGCCTACCGCGTCCTCGACGTCCCCTGGGACGCCTCCCCGCGCGCCATCAAAGCCAGCTATCGCAAACTCGTCAAGCGCTGGCATCCCGATCGCTATCCTCCCGGCACCGAATCCCACTCCGCGAACGCCGATGCGGGGGCCGATCTCTCCGGCTCCTCGCGCAATGAATGCATCCCCCGCGATCCGCAGCAAGACGCCGCCGACTTTTACCGCATCATGGAACGCGCCCGCGTAGCCGGCGCCCGCGACGACACTGCGCGTCCGTTCGATTGGTTCGGCTTTATCGTCCGCTTCGTCCTGGGCGCGCTCTTCGGCGTCCTCATGGGTTTCGAAGTGATGGTCAGAATGTGGACCAGCGCGCTGGGCGTAAGCCACGACCTGCTACCTCTGGCGATGGCCGCGACAATCCTCTTCTGCGCCTTCGCCTCGGCCTTCGGCGGCGACGCGTTCTGGCGCTCGATCCGCCCCTCAAGCACCTGGTGGTGGCGCCAATGGGATTAGCCGTCCTCGCCTCCGGTCGCCGCAGTTGCCGTTGAATTTGTAGCGGCCATCTTCAGCTGGGTGCATTTGCCTTGTCTTGCTTTACGTCTGCATGTGTGACAAGTCCCACTGCGGCAGCATACAATCACCGTTCCGGAGCGGGGAGGTGAAGATGCGACAGAATTTCACGCGGGTGCTTGCAGTGGTCTTGCTGTTCTATGCGGCAGCCACGCAGACAAAAATCTCCGCCACTTCGCATTTCGTCCCTCCGAACATCACCTCTGCGACCGACATCGCCTATCCAATAAATAACATCGCCTCCGGCCTGGTCTCTCTTCAGGTTGGTCTCACCGCGGCGGGCCAGGTGGAAAATGTCCTGGCGGTCCGCGACATCCCCGGCCTAACCACCCGCGCCATCAGCGCCGTAACCAGCTGGAATTTCACCGCTGCCAAGCTCGATGGTCAAGCCATCGAGTCCACCATCAACGTCCACGTAGTGTTCAACCCCGGCACCCCGCAAATTCAAAATCTGCAATTAACGCCTGGAGCCGCCGTCCCGCAACCCAATCCTCCCGGCTATCTCCCGCCGACGCTCTCGCAAATCTCCTACGCCACCTATCCCCCCGCGAGCATCGCCCAAGGCGCCGTAGTCCTCGACCTGCGCATAGACAAATCCGGCCAAATCAAAAAGATCACCACCATCCGCGGAATCCCCTCGCTAACCGAAGCCGCCATAGCCGCGGCAAAAACCTGGTCGGTCAATCCAGCCAAACTGAACGACAACGCCGAACCCGCGCACGTGGCCCTAGCCTTCGTCTTCCGCTCCCCAACAGTCTCGAACCCATAGCCGATGACTGGCACACCCACTTCGACGCGCGGGTTTTGTGGCACAGCCTTCAGGCTGTGCTCTTCGGAGTATTTTGCCCTGGGTACAGCGTCGCGAGATGTCGCGCGAGAGTTCCCGTCGCTGGACAAGAAAGTTGTACGGCGATTCGCCGCGCTTAATTATTACCAATTGCGGCAATTTGCCGTACATTAGATTGTATTGGGAGGCCCGTATGGCACGCACAATGAAATTACCCATACGCTCCAAGCGCCTGGAAATTCGCGCCACTCCGGACCAGAAAAAGCTTTTCGAGCGCGCCGCGCAGCTACGCGGTACCTCTCTCACCGATTTTGCCGTCGATAAGCTGCAGGAGGCCGCCACGGAGATCATCCAGGAAACCGAGTCGCTCCGGCTGCGCGAAGAAGATCGCAAAGTTTTTTTCCACGCGCTCACGAATCCTCCGGCGCCGAACGAGTACGCCAAGTCCGCGGTCGCTCGTTACAAGCGGCAGGTCGAGAAGCTAGTTGGAAGAAGCCCAACAGAAACCGGAGTTTCGTTTCGAGCCGCTCGCGTCTCTCCACGACTGGGCGGCTTTTTCATGCGAAGAGCCGATTCTAGAAAACTACCTGAAGACCCACGCGCGCCAGAACGCCCGCAAAAAACTAGCAGCCGTCTTCGTAATGACCGCGGACGGAAAAAACAGCGCGGGATTTTATACGCTGTCCCAGTATTCAATCCTGAGCGCTAAGATTCCCGAAGAAATCACACGCAAGCTGACCAAACACGATCAAATACCGGCAACTTTAATCGGAAGATTGGCGCGACACAAGTCACTGCGTGGCACGGGTGCGGGCGATTTACTTCTAGCGGACGCGTTACATCGGTGCTTGGCGATTAGCGCCCAGGCCGCATCATGGGTGGTCATCGTGGATGCAAAAAGTGAGTCTGGCACAAGGCTCTACAAAAAATGGGGATTCGAACCATTCCCCAGTCATCCATTAAAACTGTTTCTACCAGCAGCGACGATCGACAAAATGTTCGCTTGAATTGACTGCCGTAGCGTAGCCCAACATCTTCAAAGATCACGTTCGACCTATGCTTCGGCGCGATCCATAAGTGCGGCGGCGCGCCGCTGCTTTCGCTCACGTTGCATCGCAATCGATCAGGCGAGGCGCGCCTCGCCTTCGCCGCGCGTAAATATCTCCATCTCCGCACGCGATGTCTTCAGCGCCTCGCGCGCCCTCGCCTCGTCGCCCGCTGGAAACTTAGCCGTTTTCGCTCTGTGGTTCCAACCGCTGCCAATGATATAAACCGATGTGGGAATTTGCATCTTGGGTAGACCGCCGTCTCGGGGTCGACAAATGACCACTTCGCTACATCGCATCGGCGCTATCACTCTCGTACTTTGCTCTGTGGCCTTCAGCGTCCAGGCGCAGGGCTCTGCTCCAACGTCAATTCCGAAGCCTGATTCAACCCAGCCCGCGACCATTCCCCCGCAGCGCTCGACGCCGCAGAATCCGGCCGAGAAGCCGATGAGAATTCGAGTCGGCGGTAACGTCGCGGCGGCGAATCTCACCCACCAAGTCGCTCCGGTTTACCCGCTGCTTGCCAAAACGGCGCACATCACCGGCACCGTCGTGTTGCACTGCATCATCGCCAAAGATGGAACCGTCAAGGAAGTTGAATTCGTATCCGGACCGCCCCTGCTGATGCGCTCCGCAATGGATGCCGTTCGCCAGTGGACCTATCAACCCACTCTGCTCAATGGCCAACCTATCGAAGTGGACACGACAGTCTCGGTTGTCTTTACACTTGGTAACACGCCAGCGGGTCCCGGCAGCGATCAGTCCCAGCAAACTCCTTCGACCTCGCCAACGCAGGCTCCGGGAGGCAAGACCAGCGGCGAAGTGTTTAAGCTACTCGACATCTCTCAGGACCCGTTCGTTTACCAGCAAGTGCGCGGCACGATGCGCTATGAGAACGACGGCACCGGTACGCTCGAAACCAAAGTGCGGCTGAAAGTCCAGTCCTCGCAAGGCGTCGAAAAAGTTGGCCAGCTTGTTTTCGGTTACAACAGCGCGAACGAGCGCCTCGACGTCGTAAGTGTCGTGGTCATCAAGCCCGACGGCACGAAAATCGTCAGCGGCCCCGACGCCGTGCAGGACCTGAGCGCCCCGGTGGCGCTGCAAGCTCCGATGTATAGCGACGCGCGGCAAAAACACGTCACCGTCGCCGGTTTCGCCGTCGGCGATACGCTCGAGTACGACACCATCAACACCACCGTGAAACCGCTAACCCCCGGCCAGTTCTGGCAGACCTGGAACTTCGTCTATGACGGTCGCTGCCTTGACGAGCAAGTCGAGCTGAACGTGCCAGCTAACCGCACGCTAAAGATCAAAAGTCCTCCCGACGTGACGCCCACTTCGCACACGGAAGGCGATCGCCGGATTTACGTTTGGAAAACCACCACCGACCACGCCGTCGAATCTCCGCTGCCGGGCTTTCCGAACATGAAGAACCTGGATCCCGCTGTCATGTTGCGAGGCGTGCCGGCCGTCGCGCACCGCCACGTGTCCTTCAGCACTTTTGAAAACTGGGCGCAAGTAGGCCAATGGTATTCCAGCCTGGAAAGCCAGCGCCGTGTCGCGTCTCCGGAAGTAAAGGCGCGAGCGGGAGAAATCACCAAAGGCGCCACCACCGACGCCGCCAAGGCGCAGGCCTTGTATCAGTGGGTGACGCGCAACATCCGCTACGTCAGCCTTTCTTTCGGCGTCGGCCGCTATCAGCCGCACTTCGCTTCCGAAGTTCTTACCAACCGTTACGGCGATTGCAAAGACAAAGCCACGCTCCTTGACGCCTTGCTCGCTGCCGAAGGCATCCGCAGCTCCACGGCGCTCATCAGCACCCAATTCGATCTCGATCCCGACGTTCCCGCTCCCTCCCAATTCGATCACGCCATTTCATTCGTCTCGCTCGACGGCAAAGATATCTGGCTCGACTCCACCACGCAGGTGGCGCCCTACGAATATCTGCTGCCGCAGCTTCGCGGCAAGGACGCTCTGGTCGTCTTTGCCGATCACCCGGCGGAAATCCGCAAGACTCATGCCGACCTGCAATTCCCGAAATACTACCGCTTCGACGTTGACGGCAGCATCGCCGGCCGAAAACTTGACGTGCGCGTGGCCTTCGAAACCCGTGGGGATATCGAGGTTATCGCGCGATCTGCCATGCTGGCCCTGCCAGCCGACAAGCTCGCGGAACTCATGGCTCAGGGTGCCAAGGTATCGGCGCCGGACAGTGACACCTCCTTCACCGAACTGAAAGCCGGCGATCCTTTTGATACCACGAAGCCCTTCCGCATCGAGATCCACATGAAGCAAGCGACCCCGGAGCCCGCCACGGCCTCCGCAACCTCCAAATCTAATAAGTCCGACGCAAAAGACGCGCTCAAATTCCTGCTTCCGGAACCGCCCTCACCCGCCGCGCCGCTATCGCTTTACGGTCCCAAAGAAATGGTTCTGAAAGTGAAATTAGACGTTGCGGAAGCGAAGGACATCCCCAAATTTCAGCCCGTGCACCTCACGACGGATTTCGCACAGTTCGACGCCAGCGGCTCCGTCGAAAATCATGTCGTCGCAATTGATGTGGACTTGAATATTCGCGCCTCGGAAATCTCCGCGGCTCAACTGCCGCAGTACACTCGCTTCCGCGACGACGTCGTGGAAAAAATGACTGATTTCGTCAACAGCCTGAAACGCGCCAAACCGCCTGCTGCTTCTGCTGCCGATTCCTCTGTCTCCTCCTCCTCCTCCTCCTCCTCTACTGATCACGCCTCTCCGACCGATGAAGAAGAAGCGCGCCGCCTCTATAGATCCGGTATCAAAGCGATGAAAGACGGCAAATATCGCGACGCCGTCGAATTGCTGGAAACCTCCACCGCGCGCGATCCCCACAGTAGCTCGGCCTTCAACGAACTTGGCCGCGCGTACTTGCAATTGAACGAGCTGCCGCAAGCGGTGGTCGCTTTCCGCAAAGCTACCGAAGTCAATCCCGAAGATCCTTACGCCTTCAATAATTTGGGCCTGGCGCTGATGCGCGAGAAAAAATTCGACGAAGCCGTTCCGGCCTTCCAGAAGCAGCTCGAAATCAACCCCTGGGACGGCTTCGCTCACCCCAACCTCGGCCGTCTCTACATGCAAACCAAGCAATACGATAAAGCCGTGGCCGAATTTGAGATTGCCGCGAAATCCGCGCCCGAAGACGCCACGCTCGCAGCGAACCTCGGCGAGGCTTACGCCAAAGCCAATCAGCCCGAAAAAGCCCTGCAGTGTCTCGACCACGCTCTGGAACTTTCGCCGATTCCTTCCATGCAAAATACCGTCGCCTGGGAAATGGCCGAAATGAATTCACATCTCGACCGCGCTGAAACCATCGTCAAATCCGCCATCGCCTCCGTCTCCGCCGACACCAACTCCACCGATCTCTCCGCTCTGTCTCGCGCCGATACGGGACGCATGTTCGACCTCGCCGCCTACTGGGACACTCTCGGCTGGATCAAATTTCAGGCAGGTGACATTCCGCAAGCCGAAAAGTACATCGCCGCGGCGTGGGGGCTATGTGAGTTCACTGCAATCGGCGACCATCTCGGCCAGATTTACGAAAAAGAAGGCCGCAAAGCCGACGCCATAACAGTCTATGAGATTACCCTCGCGAAACCCGCCGCCATGCCCGAGACGCGTCCCCGCCTCGCCGCTCTTCTGCCGCCAGGCGCCGACATTGACGCCCAAATCACCGAGGCCAAAACCAAACGCTCCGCCGGCGAAGGAATCAAATTCCCCAACTCCGCCAACGTAAACGACTTCGGAGAAGTTTGGCTGCTCCTGAAACCCGGCCCCACGGTAGCAGACGTCCAATTCATCAACGCCACGGATGCCCTGAAATCCACAGCCACCGAAATCCGCGCCATCCATTTCCCGGATACGTTCCCGGATGCCACCCCGGTCACCCTGATCCGCCGCGCAAAAATAATCTGCTCCCACGACAGCAAGGATTGCAACCTCAGCCTGATCCCCGCCGACGAGGTCCTCTCAGTGAAGTAAAAAGCTCATGCACCACCAACCATCGCTTCGTCGCGTAGAAGGAAAGAAGTCGCGAGCGATGCCGGGAAATGACTCGGGCGGAACAGGGTCGCAGCGGCGTCTCACATGTGTTCGATTTCGTCGGGCGGGGCAGGGTAGCGGCGCAAGAGCGTAATTGAAAATACCAGGATCAGAACGAGAAACCCCAGCAGCCCCAGCTCCATCATGGACGCGTGAAAGATGCTCTGCCCTCCGCTCGTCCACGCTCCCCCCTGCGTCAGGCTCGCCGCTTCCAGCGTAATCACCAGCATGCGCCGAATCGAAGCAATCAGGCCGATCACCAGGAATGGCTCCGTAACCAAAATATGCGAGCGGATCGCGATGCGCACCGTGTGCAGCACCTCCACCAGCATCAGCACTACCAGCAATTGGTCCAGGACCTGCAGGATTTGAAATTCCACGGACCTGTGCACCAGCCCGTCCCACAGCATTTTGCCCGCGATAACGCTGGTCGCCAGCGCGGTCACGAACAACAAGACCGCCAGGACGGAGTACACGATCACTTCGCCCTTGCCTACATATTCGCTGAAGTGGAAACGGAGTTTCGGTTGAGCCATTGGCGTGGATGGTACAGCCGACCCGTCCGCTTTTCAACTTCCCGAACTGCGGCGCCTGTCAGGCGGTCTCTTCGTTCGGTAGTAGGGAGGCGTGTGGAGTCGAGGTGTGGCGCGGTGGTTTAGGTAGAGCCTATCGGTTGCCGACCCTTTCGTTTGTCGGTGCCTCACTAGCCCCGCCCTGCTTCCGTTTCCACACCCCGCTCATCGAACCGGACGTGCGGATTTGCCGCATCCGGCTCTTGGAGAAGACTCACACAATCGCCGTAGCCATTGCATGTGACGCTGTCCGCAACTTCTGAAAACAGTTCGGGAGTTGCTAGGCTCTTCGCCATTCTCCCTTTCCGTCGTCGCTTCTTGCGTCCGCCTTCAGTAGGGTCGAGGACTGGCGCCGGGCTCCGTAGATTCAGCCTATCTGTTGCTCCCCGTTCCCTCTGGGAGTGCCTCACTAGCCGAATCGTAAGCCGGTTTCCAGCCCCCGCCTCATCAAACCCAGCGTGCAGATTTCCCGCACTAGGCTTTCCTGTGTGCTTCGCGTCAAGGGTTATGTGGCTCATTCGAGCGGAGCGACTTTCAGCTGTGATCGCCATACACGACCCGGTAATCATTGAATAGTCCGAGAGTGTCGTAGATCCACTGCGTACTCCACCGCTTCCATCCGAATCCCTGGCGCCCTCGCGCACGTAGCAGATGCCGCCGCACCTTCTGTTCCACCCAGAGTTTGATGTAGGAAAAGGACCCGCTCGAGTTCCCTACGCGAAAGTAGTTTACCCAACCCCGCAGGATCGGATTGATGAGTCCAATCACTCTCCGCACGGGTTGGCTAACGGATCGCTGGAAGATTTCCTTCAGCTCCCGCAGGAGCGCCGTTCGCTTCTTCGGCTTGGGCACCAGATGAGGCCGCCACTTTCCCTTACGACTTCGAACGCGGCGATACTCAAACCCCAGAAAGCTGAAGCTTTCTCCCTTCGCTAGGTCTACTTTCCGGCTCTTCTCCTCGTTGATTTCAACTCTAAGTTGGCCCAATTCCTCTCGCAGTCGTTTCTCCACCGCCCCGATTAGCCAGTCCTGCCGCGGATGAGAGCTAATCAATACCACTAGGTCATCCGCAAACCGCGCGTATTGAACATTGGGGTATTGTCCCCGTCGCGTGGTCGCAATCGCCTTTTCCAGCATCCGGTCTACCTCGGTTAGGTAGAGGTTACTGAGCATTGGCGAAATTACCCCGCCTTGGGGCACTCCCTTCGCTCCGGTCGATTTCAGGATCATCTTCAGGAGTTTCATCACCGATGTATCTTGAACCCGCCGAGCCACTTTCTCGAGCAGCAGTGAGTGCTGCACATTATCGAAGTAGGCTCGGAGATCCAAATCGATGATTCGTGTTAACCCTTGGACGATCGCCTGATCAACTTTGCTTACCGCTTGATGGGCCGACCGCTTCGGTCGATAGCCGTACGACCCCGGTTGGAAATCAGCCTCGAAGATCGGTTCCAGGATGAGCTTGAGCGCCCCCTGAACCACGCGGTCGCGGATTGTGGGGATCGAGAGAACGCGGACTTTGGTGCCCCCGTCTTTCGGAATCTCCTTCTTCCGCACCGGCATGGGCTGATACGTGTTCTGCTCCAGTTCGTCTTGAATCTGTTTCAGAAAACCCTCCACTCCACTTTCCTCGATGTCATCGAAGGTGACGCCATCGATCCCAGGTGCGCCCTTGTTGCTCTTGGCCATCTGGTAGGCTTCCTGGAGCGTTTCCCTCTTGCAGACATGAACGTAGAGTCCCCAAAAGCGCCAAGTTGGTTCTGCCTTCGCCTTGACGTATATCCTCCTCCTCAGGTCTTGCAAACTGATGGGTGTCTTTGTCATCTCACCCTTGCCTCCCTTGTGGTTGGAGTTGTTGTTGCACATCAGCGGGGCCTCTTCGCTCCACGGGCATTACCCCGCTTCACCGCTACTGCTGGCCCCTCCGCCACCCTCTCGCCGTCTTCCGATTTCCTGGTGGTCCCAGTTATACGGTCTTCTGCTCCGTGGATTTCTCCATGGGACGAGGAGGGTTTCTCCAGTTGCTCCATGTGTCCTTGTCATCGTGCTGTCGCTATCGCCCCGCCAGAGCGTCTCGTCGCATCAGTCAGTTTTGCAACGATCCATGTTGCCTTCACCCCCTCAGTGCGGGTTCGGCCTCTGGAGTTTAGGGTTTCGAGGTCACCTGTGCGTTCACTTTCGTTACAGCCCAATGACTCGCTCACCATCCCGAAAGGATGATTTTGTCGGACCGACTTCACGCGTTTCGTTTCCTCCACACATGCGGCCCTAGCTACAAGAGTTCTGACTCTTCCCTTGATGGGTCTACCTCCCATTGAACACATCTGCCTTTACTGGACATACACTGAGGCCCCTTCCCTCGATCGGAGTTACCCGACTTCGTCGGTACTACGAGCCTCTCCGCCATCCCACACGGCCCGGCCTTTCTCTCGCGAGCTGCCAGTTGATCCCTACTGCGATCACCGCTGGGACTTCCCGTGTTGCGCATGGTCCACTTTGCCTGCATGCCGTCGCTAATACCCCGGCAGGTCGGATGGAATTTGTTCGCTCGTACGCTTCCATTCGCTTCGGCCTTCCCCGAAACCGGGGCGGGTCGGCTCCTGCATTAGTCTTTTCGAGGCCTGCTCCGCGTTTACTCACGTTACGGCCTGCATGCTTGCCGAATCGCCTATGCGACCTTCTACACCGAAGGCTTCAGCAGCTTCGTTGCCTCCGCCGCTGCTTCGATTGCTACCGGGTGGAGCGAACCAGTTCCCGGGCGGGTTTAACTCCCGCTGTGGACCAACAGCTTTTCACGTCGCAATCCGGTTACGCGACTTACCGCGAGCTAGCGAGTTTCCCACTTCGGCCGTCCGCTTCTTCGTCAACTGGCAGCGTCCATGCGTGCTCTCGAGCTTTGATTTGATAATCAATCCACTTTAGCGACAGCAATTCGCGGGCGGTCCGGCAGCGGTTAAATCGCCGCAAACAGACAAGGTCTGAGATGGCAGTTATCGTTCAACGATGCGAAGGACGGGCCTTAATGTACAATCTGTGCAGTTTTCGAAGTCAGGATGAGAATTCTGGATTAATGAGCAATATCCGAAATCCGATGCAAAGCTGAGTCTCAATATCCCGCCCTGCCAAAGCCATCATTGTTTGGGCGAACCAGTCCTGCCGAACCGGCTGTGATTTTGATCCGCAATATGCATAAGGAGGGCAAATGAACTATTCGCGTCTCGCGCTGGCGGCTCTTGGTGGCACGGTCGCGTCTTTTGCCTTTGGTTTCTTGCTGTTTTGGCTGACGCCAGGTCTTATCGACGAAGCTCACAAGTACCCGGCCGTCTTCCGGCCGAAGGAAGAAATGAATAAGGTCATGCCAATCGGACTCGTCGCTACTTTCGTGGCGATCCTAATTGCGGCCATACTTTTCGCAATGACGCATCCGGGTGGATCCGCCATTGCAGAAGACGCGCACTTCGGCGTTCTGATTGGCCTATTCGTCGTTTGCGGATTCGTGCTGCACAACTACGTAAATCTGAACATCGGGCTGAAACTCGCTCTCGGGCAGGCCGTGGCGTACTTCCTCCAGTGGACGATCATCGGAATAGTCATCGGTCTGATTTACAAACCCCTCGCGACACCGTAATCGTGAATATATGTGTGGTTGTCTCGCGTCGGAAGCCTCGTCCGCCGGGTCGCTGTAGAATCTTGGGCCATGACGGAAAAAGGCACCATGTCAGACGCCGCCTAGATTGAACCGTTGGCACTCTTCGGTGGTGCGCCGTCTTTTTGGTTTATACGATCGTATTTCGCGTCTAGAAGCCGATTTATTTCCGCGACAATCTCCAGCATTTTCGCCGGGTCTTGTTCATTCGCGGCTTGCTCGCACAATTCTTCCCAACGCTCGCGGGTCTTACCTTGCATCAAAACACACACCCCTTAAGATCTACCGAGCATCTCTCAAATGACGGCGGCCCATTCTTCGGATTGCCTGGCCACGACGCGCTTTTCCTGTGACTGAATGAAATATTCTCCCGAGAGAGATTAGCGCGAAGCGAGCCATCTGAACCTTAGCTTCCCTGAACCCCGAGACTGTCGTTATTCTCAGAGACCCGCCAGCGCGTACTTTGAAAATATCGAACGTAGATGCCATCGTAGTCCCTCCCACCTATTTATGAAGACGCTGTTGAACTGATACGCATTTCCCGTTCCAGAACAGGAGCAAGGAAGTTAGCCCAACACAATCAGTCGGTTGCGCTTCCGAAGCGTTGCATCACACCGATAGTGAGCGCCGGAAAATGAAGTAATTTTTTCAGCCACATTGCGATTTGTCGTACACGGGATATTTAGTCAGCTTACGGTAAAAACAGTATTCTGCCGTTCCTAGAACTGCTGTTACGCTGATCGTAATGTCGAAAAGGATTTTAGTTGCGGATGACAGTGACACCGTTCGCCGAGCCGTTCATTCCTATCTCGTCGAACGAGATTTCGACGTTTGCGGCGACGCTGTCGATGGTGAAGACACTATCGAGAAAGCTCGTAAACTCAAGCCCGATTTGATTCTTCTGGACATCGCGATGCCTCGCACGAACGGCATGGAAACAGCGTCTGTTCTGAAAGACATGATGCCCGATGTGAGGATCGTTCTATTCACCATGTACGGCGAAGCTGTCGCCAGAGCATTCCCGCGCGAAGCGCTTCCGGTGGATGCGGTGTTTGCCAAAGGGAACGGCGTGTCGGGGCTCGCTGACTGCGTGCAAAGTTTGCTGCGTTCGTAGATGTTCGGCGCTGCGATGACACTCACTGCGCGGCTTTAAGCGCAAACACCACGGCGATCGTGGTCTGCACTTCAACTGGCTCTCCATCTACCATCTTCGGCTTATACCGCCACTTCTTCACTGCCTTTTCCGCCGACTTTGCCAGGCGCGCATCTCCGTCAAGCACGGTTACACCCTGTACGCTTCCATCCTTCGCTATAATCGCGCGCAGATGCACCGTGCCTTGGATTCCTTCTCTCTTCCACGCATCCGGATAATCGGGTTGCACTCGGTGAATCAGAGTGGCCGGTTGGACATCTCGCCCGGCCTTCGGCGGATCTTGAGCGAAACATAGTGAGGCTGCCAAAAACAGTCCCAGGCAAGGAATCCTTGCTCTAGAAAGAATCATGGCGTCGCTCCTGCTTCTAGAAAATCGGCGTGCAATTATGGTACAAAAGAGGTTCCGTTCCGGATCGTCGCAGCGCTGGGAGGAAGTCTGCTTCGCTCGCAACCGCGCGGAACCCAACTCGCTCTTGATGGGGCTGAGATCGTGACCCAGCGATCAAAGGAGGTAAGGCACCAGCGCAGCGGTCTCCCGAGCATAGGTGGCATACGCCTCGCCGAACTGGGAACGCATCCACTGTTCCTCCATGCGGAGCTTGAGCCACAACGCGAGAAAGACGAGAACGAACGCGATGGACCCGCGCACTTGGGAGATGGCAATCGCCATCCCAAGGAAACCGGTCAGAATGCCGGTGTAGATGGGGTGGCGGGCCACGACATAAGGACCGGTGGTGATCAGCTCGTGGCCCTGCTTAATGGTCACCGAGCGGCTCCAGTTTCGGCCGAGGTCCTCGCGCGCCCAGACGGCGAACGGCAGCCCGGCGATGGTGACGGCTGCTCCCAACCAGAAGGGCCAAAGCCCCTGCGGCCACAGCTGCCGGTATAGCCAGGGCAGCGGGATGCGCGTTGTCGAGAGGAGGACGATCGCGATCAGGAAAATGAAGACGCGCAGGATGCGGGAGGCGGCCGACTCGAGGCGCTGGGTGGCCTTCGTATTGCTGGCTTTGATCTGCCAGTAGATTAAAAAGAAAATCCAGACCACAGGAAAAAACGCTTCGTAGAACCAGAGCATTCAGGGCCTCCGAAGGTGTTTACGCAGGCGAGCGACGGGAAGTTTCAGGGCACGCGACACCTCTGACTTCGCGACTAGCTGCAAAGCCGCTCTGAGCCGACCCACAGTTGCGCCAGATCTCTGAGGTTATGTTTGTATGTACGCGTTACCAGGTATTCTTTCCCACCCTTGACACGCAGCCTGTACTCTCCCGTCGCTAAAGGTTGGATCTCCTCCACAGCCGAAATATTCACGACGACCGAGCGGTGGATGCGAATAAATCCGTAGGGTTTGAGCTTTTCAGCCATGGACGAGAGGGACTCGTGCACCAAATAGGGATTAGGTCGGTGTTGTAACGAAACGTAATTACCTTCGGCTTGCACTGCCAGGATGTCGGCTAAGTCCAAGAGTAGGATGTTACCCTTTGCCTTGAACGCGATTCGTGGCGCCTGTCGTTTTGCGACATCCTCCAACTCCCGCAAGACTCGCATGAGGTTTGCGGCAGCAACTCGGATTGTCGGAAGCAATGATGTATCTGCAGCTTCGCGGAACTCGTCCGCTGGCGAATCAAGAGTGTAGTCCCGTGTACTCTCAGTGGCGTAAATCGCAGCTCCCCGCAGTGGGCTGGCCGTAACGTCCGCATTAGCACGAGCAGCTCGTTGAACAAACATCTCGCGCGCAACCGCCTTCTGATCCTGAAATTCGCGGGCGCTCATGATGGCCCCCTCGCTCTTAGTTCTGCCCAGTGCTCACTGCTGACGGAAAGCTGGATTGCGCGCCGAAATAACACTCGATGGATTGCAATTTTCCGTCCTTGATTCGGAGATACTCCACGTTCCGGAGCGATTTACCGTTCGTGGTGTAGCAAAGATATTTCACAAAAGCATCATCCGGGCCAGTGGCGACTCGCTCCAAGTCAAAATGCCCAATGAAATTGATCTGTGTTTCCCAACACTGCTTTTTGAAAGCGCTCTTGCTGATGTGGTCGTCGCCGGCCGCGCTTGAAAAGGTGAAGTCATCCGCGAGCAGGCTATCCAGTGGGCCCCAATCCTTCTGCTCCCAGCCTGCATACCACTTTCGGACTACCTCCTCGGTCGTTAAGTTCTGCCCTCCCAATGCGCTGGCGTTTGCCAGTCCCGGCAGGCTCACGGCACCAACCAGCGCGCAGGCTCCCGTTGCGAGCAGGTTCCTTCGCGACACTGCGATCCTTGTCATTGTTCGTTCTCCTTTTACCTACATAACCGGAGCAGCGGATCCATCTGACCACGTGTCCACGGGAAGCAAAAACACGTCGATTGGTTCCGGAGCGCCACGGAACTGTGGGCTCAGGATCACGGGGGACTTGGGCAGATCTGCACCCCAGATCGCACCATCCATCAGCGGCGTGTAAAACATCAGGTGCGCCATCCAGTTGTGGTGGCCATCATCGGAAAGGTACTGGTCTTTAGACATCATGTAGCTCATGGCTCCGGCCTCTACGGGCGGCAGTTCCTTTTTCTCGTATGCGGTTTTGAGAGCTTCAATGATCTCCGCTTTCGATTTCCCAGCCAGAATCATCTCCGTCCTCTTGTAAGTAATAGGCAGGACGGATCGCACGGCCGGCGGATTCAAGCAGAGCGGACCTCGAATTTTGGGATTCCAAAAATTTGCAGCATCGAATGGCGACATCCACGCTCGCTCCACGGCGCACACAAAACCGTTTTTGCCTTCAACCGCCGTCTCGTAGCCATGCCGTCCGAGCACCAGAATCGTTGCGTCGCGGGATATGGCCTCCGGTGCCGCGCTTCGTGCCAAGGCAATCTCAGCATTGCGATCCGTCATAAGGTACTGCTCGATCGGAGCCATACTCGGGTACGAAGTTTGACGATCCTGAGCCCGCGCCTCCCAGGGCGCCCCGAGCATAAGGATAAGAATCAGTGCGAAGCTTAGAGAGGCAATCGCCTGGAATCTCTTTCGATTCATCACTTCCTCCTGTGTCGTCTGAGGCTCACCGCAGTTGTTATGCCCCGGGGACAGATCGGATCGTTTTCCGGTTCCATCCGTCCCTCGGCCGCTCCCGCCTCGGCCTGCCTGCAAGTTTCGAAGGCGCGAGCTCGCCGAGCCTACGAACCGGTTGGTATGCGCACGTACAAGCCAATTCGTTAGAGACGATGCAATCAGTCTCGCTTGCGGTTGCCCGGCTGGCGCAGCGACTTCAGCCACCCCACGATATTCTTGATCCCCGCCTTGATCACTTTCGGATCTTGGGCATTCTTGGCCAGCGACCCGTAGCCTTCCACCATCGCAATAAGTAAGCCGGCAGCGTCCGCGGGTTCCACGTTACGGCGAACGCTTCCGTGGCGCTGGCCCTCGCGCAAAACTGTGGCAGTGGCCTCGCGCCAGGCATCGAAGATCGTCTCCAGCCGCTTCCGGAATCCCGCGTCCAGAGGTGACATTTCCTGCGCCAGATTATTCAGTTGACACCCACCGCATACAACCTCGGGCTGCACGGATATATCTTGCACAATGCTGATCAAAGCGCCGATCGGATCCTTCACGCTCTGTAAAGGCTCCACCCATGTGCCGCGAACGTCGGGGGAGATGATTTCTTCGACCACGGCATATCCCAAGGCTTCCTTGTTTTTGAAGTGGTAGTACAGCGCTCCCTTGGTGACGCGCGCAGACGCCAGAATTGTGTCCAGGCTGGCACTCTGGAAGCCCGATCGATAGATCTCGCGAGCTGCCGCTTGCAGCAGTCGCTCCCGCGTGCGCTCAGCATCACGCAGCCTGCCCGCTCTACCTTTTGGTTTCTTTCGTGTCGCTAACATACCAACTAGCATGTCTCGTAACCACCAGAGCGTCAAGAAAGATCTAACGCGCGCTCAACAACACGAAAGTCCACTCGTGCGCTCCTTCGCGCTCGATTGAATCGCCTAGGCACGACCCTGGTGGTCATGATTCGTAGTGTCGCCTCGCCCGATTATTCGATTGCCTCTTCCCGTTACTCCCTAACGTACCTACCGGTATGTATGTTCGTCGCCTAAAAGTCAATCACAATTGAGAAGCCCGACTTTGGGCTGCTGACCTTCTCGATTTCCATAGTCACTCGCCAGTATGTATGGAAAGTTGGAGAAACACTCGCTCCAGCCGTTTTCCTATCGTCCCACGATTTTGTTACTCCGCGACTCGTTGTCGAACTCTGAACGATTCGGCCTGTCGTGTCACGGAATCGTTCTGAACGTGGCACACCGCCTGCCTCCTAATTCTCGGTCACCAGGAGTTCGTAAAGTTGTGGGTCAATTTCTTCTCGCAACTGTACACGAACTGCCAGCGCGCCGAGCCGCACCTGACGCACCTCGCCAGTCATCTCGGCGCGGATACTTTGCCCGGCCCAAAAGGAGAACCTATGAGCGTACTGAGGTTGTTGCGGATTTTCTCGATATCGGTAGTTACGATGATTCTTCTGGCTTGCTGCAGCGATGTAGTCGCTCAGACGGCCTACAAAATCACCGATTTGGGTATTAACAACAGCAAAGACAACTTCAGCATGGCCATGGGCCTCAATAACCAGGGCTGGACGGAGAACATGGATGGGACGGTGAACCCTCCCGAGAGTAGTTTGTTTACGACCGTTGCTAGGGGCCGCGCGGTGATAAGCATCTACGGATTCAACATCGACCTGGGCACGCTTGGAAAACCCGACGGCAACAGTTGGATTAACTGGGGCGGGATCAACGACCTCGGGGAAGCCGTTGGTCAGTCCGAAACAGCGGATCCAGATCCGAACGGCGAAGACATTTGCGGCTTCGGCACACACCTTACCTGCGTGCCGTTTTTTTGGCGAAACGGCCACATGAGCGCTCTTCCGACCCTCGGCGGAAATAATGGGCAGGCCAGCGCCATCAATAACCGCGGAGAAGCCGTCGGATACGCCGAAGACGGTCCCGTGGACCCCACCTGCCCAGCCGGCACCACCAACAATCGGATTACGTTGCCGGCGTTGTGGGCAAGAGGCAGCGCCGAAGCTCTTCCTCTGGTGGGTACCGATCCAGACGGTGTCGCATTCGGGATTAACGATCAAGGCCAAGCCGTAGGCTACTCGGGAAGCTGCACCACAGCGATACACGCCGTAATGTGGAAAGACAACACTGCCTTCGTGCTTCAGGATCTCGGAGGTACAGGTTCCAATTTCGGCTACGCCATTAACAGCCGCGGCCAAATCGCCGGGCAAGTCGGCACTGCTGACGGCACCACCTTCTATGCCGCGTTTTGGCAGAACGGCGCCGACGGCGCAGTCACAAGCCTCGGCGTTCTACCGGGAGATTTTGCCGCCTTTGCCACCGGCATCAACACCCGCGGCCAAGTGGTGGGAAACAACTTTGACTCCAATTTCAACTGGTCCCACGGCTTCATCTGGCAGGATGGTGTGATGACCGACCTTAACACGCTAATTCCCGCGGATTCCAACCTCTTCATAATCTCGGCGAGCAATATCAATGACCGCGGACAAATCTCGGGTATGGGAACGGTGCTAACCGGGCCCCATGCGGGCGACATTCACGCCTATCTTTTGACCCCCACAGACGGACGCATAGGCGCCTCAATGGCAGATTTCGCACGTACACACCCGCATTCCGTTTTGCCCGCGAATGCCTGCAATCACTCTTTGCAGAGATTCGGACCCGGCCGATTCCAGCGTTAACGGGCATTTTCAGATCTTCCGCACCATGCATTCCACCCGCATGCTGCGCGAAGGTGCCACCCCCAGGGGCCGCCCCGGACATTCTGGGTCACGCAAATCTCCACGTGACCCAGAATGTTTACGCCAGGTGAAGGGAGACCACCCGATGCTGCGTCTGTTGATGTCCGCTGTTGTCTTTGCGTGTGTGATTTTGCCCGCGGCCTCCGCGCAAACGACGGACGCTGGCTATGCCGATGAGTTGTCGCCCTCTCTCGCGGCCGGTGTCAACGCGATGCACGCCGCCATTCGCCGCAATCTATCCGAGGCGGCAGAGAACATGCCCGCCGATGAATACGCCTTTCGACCGGCGTCGCAGGTCCGCACCTTCGGCCAGCTTATCGGTCACCTGATCAACGCGAACTTCTTCTTCTGTGCGCAAGTCGCCGGCGAAAAGTCGCCGGCCACAGCCGACTACCAGCAAATCACCGACAAGGCCGCACTCGTTAAAGCGCTGAACGACTCGCTCGCCTATTGCGACCGCGTATACGCAGCGACCACCGACGCCAACTTGCTGCAGCCGATGCAAATCGCGCACGTGGACGGCAGAGGCTCGACCAATACCGTCCGCGGCGCCGTGCTGATGTACAACATCGCCCACAACAACGAGCATTACGGCAACCTGGTCGTCTACATGCGCCTGAAGGCCCACGTTCCGCCCTCAGCAGCCAGGGCCCAGCAACAAAAGAATCACTAACGCCCAATACCACGCCAAAGTCTCCGCCACCTCAACGCCAACCAGGGCCCGCAGGGGCGCCGCTCGCTGCGCCCGCAGTTGACGTTGCCTTTGCGTTAGATCTGTGACTTTGTACGCGCCTGGCCGAGCCCTCCAGTCCCGGAAAGCGCCCGCCCTTAGGTTTCGCGCGTGCTGGGTGGCGCACCCCTGTAGCGCAGGCACGCGACCGAATTTAGGTTCTGCGGACGCCCCAACCCTTCGCGCAGTTCGCAAAGGGTGCGTGCCACAAAGTTAATCCCCGCACGTCGGGCTTCGGCCCCTGCGTTCAATTATTCCGCGCGATGGCTATCTTCGTAGATCGTGGCTTCAGTTTGTCCTGAGGCCCCGGTTGAATCGGGGCCGAAGGACCACGACATAAAAAACAGGCGCGAATCGCCACCCCCTTCGCACCGTCTTTCCCGCGAAGTTTTCGGGTTTCCGCAGCGAAGCTCGCCGCATCATCCCGGCGCAGCGCCAAGACTCCGCAGCCGTTCTCCATTCGTTGACTTGCCTCTAACCGCAACCTAATATGTGCGCAAATGGCGGAAACCCCCTCACGCATCGGCCAAACCATCTCGCACTACCGAATCGTTGAGAAACTCGGTGGCGGCGGCATGGGTGTGGTTTACAAAGCCGAAGACACCACGTTACGTCGCTTCGTCGCCCTGAAATTCCTGCCCGATGATGTCGCCCGCAACCCCCAAGCCCTCGAACGCTTCCGCCGTGAAGCCCAAGCGGCCTCGGCGCTAAATCACCCCAACATCTGCACCGTGCATGAAATCGGCGACGCCGACAGCCAAGCCTTCATCGCCATGGAATATCTCGATGGCATGACCCTGAAACACCGCATCGGCGGCCACCCGCTGGAAATCGAAACCATCCTCGATTTAGCCATTCAAGTAGCCGACGGCCTGGACGCCGCGCACTCCGAAGGCGTAGTCCATCGCGACATCAAGCCCGCCAATATTTTCGTCACCAAGCGCGGTCACGCCAAGATTCTCGATTTCGGCCTAGCAAAACTGGCTCCCTCGTCCCGCATCGCGCAAGGCATGGCCACCTCCTCGCTCCCCACCGCGCCGGAAGAACTGCTCACCAGTCCCGGCGCCACAGTCGGCACCATCGCCTACATGTCTCCCGAACAAGTGCGCGGCAGGGAACTCGACGCCCGCAGCGACCTGTTTTCCTTCGGCGCGGTCCTGTACGAAATGGCCACCGGGCAACTCCCGTTTCGCGGCGACACCTCAGGTGTAATCACCGAAGCAATCCTGAATCGCGCCCCGGTGGCACCCGTACGCCTGAATCCAGACGTCCCGCCCAAGCTCGAAGAGCTGATCAACAAAGCCCTCGAAAAAGATCCCAAGCTGCGCTGCCAGACCGCAGCAGAAATGCGCGCCGACCTGGAACGTATGAAGCGCGATTCCAGCTCCGCGAAGCACGCAACACTAACCGCAGATTCAGCCTCGGCCAACGCGGCTCCCTCAGTCGAATCGACACGCCCGTCTGCTGTCAGTGCGATCACAGATTCTGCGCGACGGCCTTCGCAAACGCGAAAACTCCTCATTCCGGCGGTAGCGCTCGCGCTCGTCCTGCTAGCAGCTGTAAGCGTCCTTTACTGGCGTGGATACTTCCGCTCCGGCATGGCCCAAACCGCATTTCAAAATCCAGAAATCTCCAGCCTGACCTCGAGCGAAGCCGTGACGTCCGCCCGCATCTCACCCGACGGCCGCTACTTCGCTTATGTTTCAAACGCGCGCGGACACTACAGCCTGTGGGTTCGCCAATTGGATGTCCCCAGCGCGGTTCAGATCCTTCCTCCCGGGAAGGACCAAATCTTCGACCTCACGTTTACTCCCGACGGTAACTTTCTGGACTATCAGTCTGGCGGCGCGAACGACGTGAACGGAAAGGTGTTCCAGATTCCCGCACTCGGCGGTACGCCACGCCGCTTACTGGATCCCGCGGATACCCCGGTGTCTTTCTCGCCGGATGGACACCAGATGGTTTACGCGATCTTTGATGTCGCCTCAAACGAAGGCCGCCTTATGCTGGCGAACGCGGACGGCAGTAGTCTGAAACAACTCGCGGCTCGGAAAGGTTCTGACAAGTACTCCGTAGGAGCCTCTACCGGCGCCTATCGAGTTGTTCGATGGTCCCCGGATGGACTGCGAGTCGCGGCGCTGATCAACGAGCCTGACCCTGGCGGAAACAGTCTCAGGTTTATAGAGATTGATGCTGCGACCGGCGCGCAAAAACTCATGTCGGGGCGAAAGTGGCGCGCTGTGAACGACTTCGCCTGGCTTCCCGATGGCAGTGGATTTCTGGTCACCGCAAGAGACAAAAGCGGAGCGGCCATGCAGCTTTGGATGGTCAGCTACCCGAGTGGCAGAGCGCGACGCATCTCGAACGATCTAAGCGACTATTCCAACGTTTCCTTCTCGTCCGACGGCCGGACCATCGTGTCCGTGCAATACAACATCGTTGGCCAGGTCTGGGTAGGCCCGGCAGATGCCCCTGACAACGCAAAACAGGTGTCCTCAGGACGAGAGGACGGTGCTTGGGGACTCGCTTGGACTCCGGCTGATCAGATCGTTTACACAGCCCTCGACTCTGGACGCTGGGACCTTTTTCTTGTCGATGCGGACGATGCCAATGTGCGCCAACTCATCTTCGATGGCCACTATCTGGAGGGACCCACTGTCTGCGATCGCGGGCGCGCGGTCGTGTATACGTCCAACTTCGACGGCGCGAGCCATCTCTGGAAGCTCGATCTCCACAGCGGAGTTTCTAGCAAACTTACGAATGGACTCTCGGAACAGCAGGCCGCGTGCGATGCGTCGGGAGAATGGGTGTTCTACCTGGGACAAGCTGCCAACGGGTCGTCCTACATCTTCAAGATGCCGTTTTCCGGCGGCGCCACGGTCCAGATTTCCGATCGAATCGCCATCGCCGGACCGATGGTCTCTGACGATGGCCAGCATGTAGCTTTTCAATCCGCCAGTAAGAACGGCAGAATCGTAGCCGTCAATATCGAAGACGGAGTTGAATCCAAGTCAGACCTCGAACTTGCGGAGACCTTCGATCCATCCGTGCGTCTCGCGCGTTGGATTCCCGGCCAGCGCGCCGTTGCCTTCGCGGATATTCGAACCGGCGTGCCCAATCTCTGGAAAAAGCAGCCCGTCGCGGGAGCTCCGGAGATTCAGCTGACCCATTTCACTTCAGGGGAGTTTTGGGATTTCCGCTACTCTCCAGACGGCAAATACATAGCCATGGCCCGCGGCTCATTCAAAAGCGACGCCGTCCGCTTCACCGACACTAGCAAATGACGTATCGAGAGTCCGGCCCGCCACAGCCCGTAGCGATAATTGGGACGACCGCCTCACGCGCAAGCCGCCGCTCCGCGCCGTCTCGCCGTCGACCTTGGCCCACCGGCCTAACCGCGAGGGACGAATCTACGATGCGTTCAGCGTGACATTTTCGAGATCCGACGCTAACAGCGTTCTTCCTATTTGTTGCAGTGGACCAGGGGGAGTCAATTCTGGCGGAAATATAAAAACGCAGTTCACGAAGACGTCATTGGACAGTTTGACGCTGGGATCGAACCGAATGATTGAATCACGAAACATCAATCCACGAACCGTATTTTTTAAAACAGCGTTCACGCCGATTATCTCAAAGCTGGAAGGCCAGAAGCCAGGAACCGCATTTTGTGAACGTGCCAAGTTGGAACGGACGGCGGTAAGTTCCTCGCGATGTGCCTTCAAATCCCCTTGGTGTTGCCGGTACTGGTCTCGAAGATGGCCCGAGCTTCTACCTTATTGAATGCGAAATACCAAGCGGCAGCAGCGAGTCCACCCAACGCAACGAATATTCCGCACATGCCAGCGAGTGGCAAGTGGTCCTGAAGCCTCTTCCATCCTTGAGGTGCTATCTGCGATTGAATCGAGGCATTCATTTTCTGCTCAACCCAGTCGCGATCCTGATTGTTCATCGGCATAGGCGGAATCCTACCACTTGTGACCATCGCGGAGACATCATTCGGTACGTAGACCTTACTTAAACGCGGCATCTACGGCGATTTCACGACGAAGCGAGGCGCGATTGC
The DNA here is from genome assembly GCA_963804625.1 of uncultured Acidobacteriota bacterium. Classification (GTDB taxonomy): domain Bacteria; phylum Acidobacteriota; class Terriglobia; order Acidiferrales; family UBA7541; genus Palsa-295. The sequence goes on from CAWDRJ010000009.1 coordinate 569,910, forward strand.
GCATTTGGTTGTCCGCAGCAAGAGAATGCGCCAGCCAACTAGTGGGTCGGTGACCCCACAGTACAACGCGCACGCCAAATCCCCGCAACCGACCAGCGCCGTCAGGCGCGGCACAAACTTAGCCCGGCGCGGAAGCGTCGGGAAAAGACGGCGCGCAGCGCCAAACCTATCGCGGTGCCTTTACCGCGATGTTTTCGAGTTTTCGCGCCTCGCCACGGCGTGACCCGCGTGCTCCCATCGCTCCCCGGCACCCGCCCGCACGCTCCGACATCCGAAAATGTGGATCCCGTCCTCGCCCTACGCGCGTGAGCCTTTGACTTTGCCGTGCCCGCGTCCCAACGACCCGCAGCAGTTCCATCTTAGGACTGATAATCATACGGTAAATGTGATATGGTAAATCGGGGCACGTTTCCCGCCCCACCGAGGACGCGACATGCACTCCGCCACACCGGCGACGGGCAGACCAACCCAACCCGCAGGGAAAACTGTCGCCAAAAACCGCCCCGCGCCCTCACCGCTCGCCCAACGCACACTCCACGCCCGCCGCACAGCCAACAAAACCGCATGTCACAATCTTACATCCGCGCCTCACCGCGAATTTGTCACTCGTCACCCGTCACTCGCGACTGCCGTCCTAATCGTCACACCTCGCGATTAGAAATCGTTGTATTTCACAGAAAACAAACACCCGGCACTCATTCTCATCGTCAATTTTTTACGGTTCTGGCGCGCAACTTCGCGCCAACTCATCGCGCCCCGCGCAAGGGGCCCGCAATTTCTAATCGACAATCGCAGATATTAGAAATCACCGTAAACAACACAAAACAAACACTCGGCACACGCTCTAATCGGCGCAATTTCGCGGTTATTGCGCGAGCGAAATCCACCAAGAGCGACGGCATGCCCGCTTCGCCCCGAAAAACGCGGGCCGAAGCGGCCGCTACACAGGCAAAGGCGGGCGCAGCAGGCAAGACCCCGGCGGACGGGAGCGTCGTCACTCGGATTGCGCTTCAACGAGGGAACGATCAATCAGCCAGGGACGCGGGCGGCGAAAAGCGAACAGAGATCCTCCGCTGCGCTCAGGATGACGGCTTAAAGCAACAACCAAAGAGCCGGCGGGGCGCCGGCGCTACACCGCTCGGCAATCGCGCCGAATGCTTCCCGGACGGGTGCGCGGGCCACGAATCACGCTTCACCACTCACCAACCTGCCTCGCCGGCAGGCGGGTCAGTGCTCACCACTCACGACGCCTTTTCTTCCACCGATTCCAGATACTCCGAGTACGGGCCTTTGAAGTCCTCGATTTTGCCGCCGGCGAAATGCCAGATGCGCGTGGCTACTTCGTCTATCACGTCGTGGTCGTGCGTCACCAGCAACACCGTGCCGTCGTATTTTTGCAGCGCGATGTTCAGCGCGTTGATGGACTCGAGATCCAAATGGTTCGTCGGCTCGTCCAGCACCAGCACGTTGGGCTTCTGCAGCATCAGGCGGCAGAAAATCAGACGCGCGGATTCGCCTCCGGAAAGCGCCGACGTCTGCTTCAACGCGTCTTCACCGCTGAAAAGCATCTGGCCCAGGACGCCGCGCAATTCTTCCTGCGTCGCCTGCGGCTTGAATTGGTGCAGCCACTCGATCGCATTATTCCCGTGGACGATGGATTCGCTGTGGTCCTGCGCGAAATATCCCACCATCACGTTGTGGCCCCAGATCACCTGCCCTCCATCAACAGGGAATTGCCGGTCGGAATCGTCCACGAATCCCGTGGCATTGCGGATCAACGATTTCAGCAGCGTGGTCTTGCCGGTTCCGTTGCGGCCCATCAACGCGATTTTTTCTCCGCGCGAAACGGCGCCGGAGAAGGGCGCCCACACCTTCACGCCATCGTACGATTTCGCCACGCTCTTGATTTCCAGAGGATGCTTGCCGGAAGCCTGGTCCATATTGAAGCGAACGTATGGACGCGCAATATTCGAGCGCGCGAGTTCCGTAGTTTGCAGCCGCTCGACTTCTTTTTTGCGCGACGTCGCTTGCGCGGAACGCGTGCCGGCCGAAAAACGCGCGATGAATTCGTTCAATTGCGCGATTTTCTTTTCGCGCTGCGCGTTTTCCGATTCAATGCGCGAACGAATCGAAGTTTTCGCGACGACCATGTCGTCGTACCCGCCGTTGTACATGATCACGGTCTCGTAATCGATGTCCGCGGTGTGCGTGCAGACGCTATTCAAAAAATGGCGGTCGTGCGAAATCACGATCAGCACGCCTTCGTACTCGCACAAATAATCCTGCAGCCAGTGGACCGAATCGAGGTCCAAGTGGTTCGTCGGCTCGTCGAGGAGCAGCGCCGGCGGGCTGCCGAAAAGCGCTTGCGCCAGCAGCACGCGGACTTTTTGTCCGCCCTGCAGCTCGCGCATCTTGCGCTCGTGCAGCGGCTCGTCAATTCCCAATCCATCTAGCAAAATGGCGGCGTCCGGCTCCGCCGTGTAGCCGCCTTCCTCGCCGACGATCCCTTCCAGCTCGCCCAGCCGCATTCCGTCCGCGTCGGTCAATTCTTCGTGCGGCTTGGCGTAGAGAATCTCGCGCTCCTGCAGCGCCTTCCACAGCGGACGATTGCCCATGATCACGGTGTCAATCACGCGCTGCTCGTCAAACGCAAACTGGTCCTGGCTCAAGACGCCGAGCTTCTTGGGACGAGTGACGTCGCCCTTGGTCGGCTCGATCTCGCCAGTAAGGATCTTCATCAAGGTGGATTTGCCCGCGCCATTGGGGCCCGTGATTCCGTACCGCCGCCCCGCAAAGAACGTCGTGGTGACGTCTTCGAACAAGATTCTGGCGCCGTAGCGCATCGTGATGTTGTTAACGGAGAGCAAGGAACTCCGATTGTAGCATGGATGCAAGCGAACGCATGCATCGCGCGCCCGCACTTCAATTCACTGAGGGTGTTTCAACAATGGCCGGAGCCGTTCCCGGGAGGCGTTTCGGGTGGCTGAATTGGCAGGGCATCGGCCGGAGAATTGGCTGGCTCGGTGGCCGACGCCTGCGGCGTCGGTTCAGCGGATGGCGCCACCGGCGTTGACGTCGCGAGGGGTGCGGGCGGCTGTTGAGTGATCGTGGCTCCGTCGCCGTTAATGATTGCAGTGGCCAGGTTGGCGGATTGGAAGTACGTGCCGCCTTGCAGCAGCGTCTCGACCGCCTCGATCAGGAGGTCGGCCGCAGCCTTGTTGAGGTCGCCGCTGAAGCCCGCCCTGCGGAATCCGTCCGACATTTGCGGATCGCCGGCGTACAGTGAAAACAGTAGCACGGGCAAACCGGGCGCTGTGCTGCGAATCACTCGCGCCGCGGCGACGCCGGACATTTTCGGCATGCTGAGGTCGAGAATGACGATGTCCGGTTTCAGCGCTGCGGCCATCTCGATAGCCTCCATTCCGTCGCAGGCCTCGCCGCAGACTTCCCAGCCCGGATGCGCTTCGAGCAACGCGCGCGCGCCGCGCCGCGCTTCGGCGTGATCGTCGGCAATCAATATGCGAGCCATCAATCAGGGTTTCCCACTCCCGCTCATCAGGTAATGTCGCGCATCCTACACTGGCCATTCCTTTTCGGGAATACCGTGGATGGTGTATGGACAGTTTTGGCGTATGCGTTAGGCTGGAATCACGAAACGGACCTTACAGTGAAATACGTACAGACACTAGAGGAAGTGAGATGAGCCAAAAGAGCGTTTTGGAGCCTAGTTTTGGGCAGCGAATTGGCCCGCAGGGAAAAGCGATAACCAATAATCTGTTGCTGTCGCTTCCTGAACACGAATTCGAGCAGGTGCGAACCGCTTTGGAATTTCTCGAGCTGCCGGATCACTTGAATCTGCATCAGCCGGGTCAGGACGTTCAGTACGCATACTTCCCGAACCGCGGGATGATCTCGCTGGTCGTGGTTACCGAGGACGGCCGAACGGTGGAAGTGGGTGTAGTCGGCCGCGAAGGATTTTCCGGCGCTGCGCTGGCGGTGGGACTGCGCACCAGCTCGGTACGCGAAGTAGTGCAGATCGGCGGCGACGGATTTCGCATTGGAGCGTCGGCGGTGGAGAAATTGATGCGCAGCGCTCCGGAGTTGCGGATGACCATGGGGCGTTACGCGGTGATACTCGGGATGCAAATCTCGCAGACCGCCGCGTGCAACAGGTTGCACAGCATCGAGCAGCGGCTGGCGCGCTGGCTGCTGGTGACGCGCGATCGGGTTGATTCAGGGTTCCTCCCGATCACGCACGATTTTCTGGCCACCATGCTGGGGACCGACCGGCCGACGGTGAGCCTGGCTGCGAGCACAATGCAGAAGAAAGGCATTCTGGAGTACAAGCGCGGCGCCGTGAAGATTCTGGATCGTCCGAAACTGCAGGAATGCGCTTGCGAGTGCTATCAAGTTATTGAGCAATTCAATCCGCTGCTAGGCCTTCCATAAATTACGTGCGAGTGTTCGGCGTCCGACAGACAGCACATTCCTCTAGCAACTAGAGTCCCGCCATGCCAAAACGAAGCAGGACTGCTAGTGCTGCAGAGTGACAGCAAGAAGACCGCGCACTTTCCCCAACGCACAAGTCCCGACGGCACGCCGGTCGCCAACAAAATACTTTCCGCCATTCCCGAGCATGAGTTTTCGGCGATTGGCCCGCACCTGGAGGCTGTGGTGCTGCCGCGTCACCGGATTTTGCACGAGCCAAACGCGGATTTAGACTTCGGATACTTTCCGAATTCCGGGCTGATTTCGCTGGTGGTGGCGATGGAGGACGGCAAAACGGTGGAGGCGGCTGTGGTGGGGAACGAAGGAGCGGCGGGAATTCCTTCGGCGGTTTCTCTGACGCGCAGCCCGCTGCGAGAAGTGGTGCAGATTGCAGGCGAGGGCTTTCGCGTGAAAGTGAGCAGCCTGCAGAACGTGCTGAAATACTCGGGTGAATTCCAGATGATGCTGAGCCGCTACGCCGTGATTCAGGGAATTCAGGTGGCGCAGACGGCGGCGTGCAACCGCTTGCACGACGTGGAGCAGCGGCTGGCGCGATGGCTATTGATGGCCCAGGACCGCGTGGACGGCGGGTCTATTTTGATCACGCACGATTTCCTGGCGACGATGCTGGGAACGGACCGGCCGAGCGTGAGCCTGGCGGCGGGAATACTGCAGCGGAAGAAGAACATCGAGTACTCGCGCGGAGCGGTAAAGATTTTGAGCCGGAAGAAACTGGAGAGTTCGGCATGCGAGTGCTACAGAGTGATTCAGCAGTTCAATGCGGAGATCGGATTATTGAAGGAGGCTGACGGCACGGCAGATTGAAGGCTTCAGTCTTGAACGGAACCGGCAGCGGATTGGGCGTTTGCGCTGTTGCCGACTCGTCTTCGCGCTCAAGGTTTGGTGAGAACTGCCGATAGTGAACTAGCAGATGACGGGCACTGCGAAGTGTGAGGAGGAAATCATCATGGTTACTTCGGTTTCCGGTAGTGGGGCATCGGGTGCAGCAGCAGCGGCGGCGGTAGAACAAGCGAGCGCGCCGGCTCCGGCCGCCAAATCCGCCGCGACCCAGGAAGACACGGTTAACATCTCCGCAACAGCCCAAGAAGTGCAACAACCGACCTCGGTGCGAGTGCGCCTACTGCACGCCCAGGGTCAATCCATCCCGCAGATCGCGACGAAGCTTGCTATCAGCCCGAGCGCTGTGCAGAGTTATCTAGGAACACCGGCGCAAAGTTCCAGTAAATCGAAGTAGCGCGCATTCTCTTCGCGGTTTTTCGATGGAAGCCTAAAACCACGAACTCTTGCGAAATCGGCAGACGCGAGCGGTTGCTGGGTCACGTCGCCGTTTCGTTTAGTGCACGCGATCCTTGTTGTTCGGCGCCGGATCGTCCTCGTGCTCCAGCTCGTGCTCGGCTTCCAGCCATTCCTCGAGGGTGTACCCGCCGTAGACACCGCCGTGGCGGCGGTGAATCCTGAACGCACGCCTCTGAATTTCGTCCAGAGTGTGCGGATGTTGGTGTTCTGGACTTTCTTCCGAGTCCTGATGTGCCGGCGAGTTTTGACCGCCGGTGGAGTTGACGGTTTGGTCCGCTACAATCATGTTTGGCCCTCTTTCTATTATGAATAGCCTGAGTTCGGGCTACATATCGTTAGACGATATATTGTGGCGCATGGTTGCAAGAATCGGGCAGGCGGGTGTGGCGAATCGGCAAACTGTCCTCGCGAACGGGGCGCGACTGTGCGGGAGCGCAAGCGCCGCCAGTGCGGAGCAAGGAGAAGCGGCTCCAGCTTGCGTGTGGCAGAGCTGGAGCCGCGAGAGATTTCGGCGGCCGGGGAGCGGCGATGCGGTTACGCGGAAGCTTTCTGCGTGGAGCCGGCTGGAAGTTTGGACGCCAGCACATCTACTTTGCTGATTTCGGGAGCCTTCGCGAAAAGCTCCGGCGCTTTGTTCATCAATGCAGCCGCGACTTTGCCGGAAAGATGAGCCTGGCGGCCGGCTTCATCGTTGAAGGTGTCGAAAATTCCGAAGGTTGAATGTCCCATCTGGATGGCGAACCACGCGACGGTGCCTTGTTCCTCTTGCACGAGGGGCACGGCGCTCTCGAGGAATTGAGCCACGTCCTTCTCTTTGCCTGGTTTTGCTTCCAGCCTTACGTATATAGCCAATTTCGACATGGATTTTCTCCTTTATGATTCGGCCCCACGGGCCTCATTACGTATACTGGCACGCGGAAAAGCAGCCCGCAACCGGGGCAAGACTTGAGAACATGGCGGCGAACCAGCCGCCGGGTGAGCTGGGTGCTTACAATCGGCAGAGCCGCCGCAGGATGTGACGTGGCGAAGGGAACTATGGATGCGAATAAATTGTAAAAACGAGAGGGGTTCGGCACGAGCCGGGTTCCTGGTCTGGATATTAATCCTGGCGGGATTTGTGGCAGGCGCGGCGACTGCCACGGTGCGGGATCAGCAGGCGGCGAGGCAGGAAGCGGGGACGCCTGAACTTGCGGCTCCGGTCGTTGTCGAGCATGGACCGAATTCCGCGGCGCAGCAGAGCAAGCATTACGTGATTTTGGTTTCGCTGGACGGTTTTCGTTATGACTACGCGCGCAAATATGATGCTCACAATCTGGTGGCTCTCGGGGAACGGGGCGCGAGCGCGCCGGATGGAATGATTCCGGCATATCCTTCGATCACTTTTCCGAACCACTACACGATCGTGACCGGGCTTTATCCGGAGCATCACGGAATTGTGGGCAATGTGTTTTACGATCCGGCGCGGAAGCAGGTTTACAGCTACCGAGATCCGCAGGCGCAGAGCGACGGCACGTGGTATGGCGGGACGCCGCTGTGGGTATTGGCGGAGCAGCAGGGGATGCACGCGGCTTGTTTTTTCTGGCCGGGGTCGGAGGCGGACATTCAGGGCATGCGTCCTTCGTATTACATGAAATATGACGCGAAGTATCCGAACGAGAAGCGCGTGGAGCAAGTGCTGGCGTGGCTGCGATTGCCGCCGGCGCAGCGTCCGCATTTCATTACTTTATATTTTAGTGATGTGGATAGCGCGGGGCACGCGCACGGTCCGGATAGCGAGGAAGTGGCTGGAGCGGTGCACGAGGTGGACAAGGAAGTCGGCAGATTGGAAGCCGGGCTGGCGCGATTGAAATTGCCGGTGGATGTGATCGTGCTGGCGGACCACGGAATGATCAAGGTCGAAGGAGACTGGATTGACCTGGATCAGCATTTCGATCGGTCGCTGCTGGAGCGATCCGAAGAGACGTTTATGTATCCGAAGTCGGAGGCGGATGCCACGAAGATTTACGACAGCTTGAACGGCAAGAGCGACAAATTTCGCGTTTATCGCAGCGGGCATGTGCCGGAGCATTTGCATTTCGATGGGAATCCGCGCGAGGGCGATCCGATCGTGGTGCCGACGGGCCTTATCTATTGCGCGTGAGCGCGCCGCCTCCGCAGCCTGCTGAATGCGGCAGGGAATCCGGCGATGGCGGGCGGCGGGCACGGATTCGGGACCGCCCGTCGGGATGCACGACTACGATCCGGCGTCTATGCCGGAGATGAAGGCAATATTTTATGCGGCGGGGCCGGATATTCGTGGCGGGGTGAAGGTTGCGCCATTTGAAGATGTGAACGTGTATCCGTTGGTGGCGCACATTCTTGGACTTGATATCGCGCGTTTGAAGACGGGCGCGATCGACGGGAAGTTGAGCGTGCTGCGAGGAGTGCTGAAGAATCCTCATTGATTTTCGTTCGGGTGTTTCACTGGACGCGAAAAGCAGATCCCTCGCTTCGCTCGGGATGGCAGTCGCTTTCGTTATTTGCCTAAGTGTAGGGGGGAAGTCGCGAACCGCTAAAATCGGAACTACGAGGACGCTTGCGTTGCCGTCTGGACTTTGATGCCGCGGCCTTCCGAGCTGTCGTCGATTCGAGGAGTTTTGCGCTGTGGCGATGCAGATACGTCTGACGGAGATTGAAGCGCGAGTGCTTGGCGCTTTGGTGGAGAAGGAAATCACTACGCCGGAATATTATCCGCTTTCGCTCAATGCTTTGGTGAATGCTTGCAATCAGAAGTCGAATCGCGAGCCGGTGATGAATTTGAGCGAAGAGGATGTGACTTTGGCGATGCGGCGGTTGGGGGAGCTGGAGTTGGCTGGAGCGGCCGATACAACCGACAGCCGGGTGCGGAAGTACGAGCATCGTTTGCAGGAGGCGTTTAATTTTACGCGGCCGGAGACGGCGGTTTTATGCGTGCTTCTGCTGCGCGGGGCGCAGACTCCCGGGGAATTGCGCGGGCGGGCGGAACGGATGTACAAGTTCGATGATTTGAGCGACGTGATGGGGGCGTTGCAGAAATTGATGAGCCGGGAGCCGGCGCTGGCGCGCGTGCTGCCACGGGCGACGGGGACGAAGGAGTCGCGATACATGCATATGTTGTCGGGTGACATGGATTTGTCGGGGGCGGAAGTTGCGCGTGATGTCGAGCAAGGTCATACGGCGGAACGCGCTGCGGTTGCGAGCGGAGGCGATCGAGAGCGCATAGCGCGATTGGAGAGTGAGGTGGCGGCTTTGCGCGACGACGTTGCGGAGTTGCGGCGGGAGTTTGCGCGATTTCGGAAACAGTTTGAGTGAGCGTGACTGGTTACGGCGTTGGGGGCGGGTTGCGGTCCCCGAATTGGCGCTGGTGCCAGTAGGGGTAGACCAGCGTCGTGGCGCTGGCGGCATCTAGTTTCGCTACTTGCTGCGGGCGTTAGATTCCAGCCTACCGCGTCCTAGGTTTTGGCGTAATTGTTCTTCGTTGCGGGCGCCCATTATTACGTTGGCTACTGTGGGGCGTTGCAGCAGCCAGTTGAGCGCGATTTGCGCGATTGTCTTTCCTGTTTCTTTTGCGATTTCATCCGCGGCGTCCACGACCTTATAAACCAGCTCATTGGAAACGGGAGGGCCGTAGTCGGCCGTCTTGTGCAGGCGGCTGACTTCGGGCAGTGGCTTGTTGCGACGGATTTTTCCGGTTAGGCGTCCCCAGCCTAGCGGGCTCCAGACGACGCAGCCGACACCTTGATCGAGACCTAGCGGCATTAATTCCCATTCGTATTCGCGGCCTACCAACGAATAGTAGGCTTGATGCGCGACGTAGCGGGCCCAGCCATATCGTTCGGAGACGTCGAGCGATTTCATTAGGTGCCAGCCGGAAAAATTGGAGCAGCCGATGTAACGGACTTTGCCGCTGTGGACGAGATCGTTGAGGGCGCTGAGGGTTTCTTCTACCGGAGTGAGCGCGTCGAAGCCGTGCATCTGGTAGAGATCGATGTAATCGGTCTTGAGGCGGCGGAGGCTGGCTTCGCAGGCTTGGATCAAATGATAGCGGGAGGAGCCGACTTCATTGGGGCCGGAGCCGGTTTTGAACGTGGCTTTGGTGGAGATTAGGACTTTGTCGCGGCGTCCGGCGATGGCAGCGCCTAGAACTTTTTCGGATTCGCCGTCGGAGTAGATGTCGGCGGTGTCGAACATGTTGAGGCCGGCTTCGAGGCAGATGTCTACCAGGCGGGTGGCTTCTTCGACGCCGGTGTTGCCCCAGGCGCGGAAGAATTCATTCGCGCCACCGAAAGTGCCGGTGCCGAGGCTGAGGACGGGGACCTTCAATCCGGAACGGCCTAGGGTGCGGAATTCCATTTTTTGCGTGCTCCTTGCTGAGTTGCGGTGCGAATTCAAAAGCAACGGCGCCCACCTAAAGGCGGCCGCTACAAAATCAACACCGACTGCAAATGCAGGGCACGGCATGCTGTGCCCCTACGACTGCTACGCCGACCGCGAAAGATTAATGGCGCTGGGCCCAGGCTAGGCCGTCTGGACCTTCGCCTGTGGGGATGCGGCTTGCGATTTCCAGTTTGTGGAGATCAATTACGGCGACTGCGTTGTCTCCCGCCAGGGCTACGTACGCGACATCTCCTGCGGGAGCGATGAGGATGCCGCCTGGGCCGCGGCCTACGTTGAGCTGCTTGACTACTTTTCTGGTGGCGGCGTCGACGATGATTAGCTCGTCGGAGGCGGGATCGGAGATCAGGACTAGTTTGCCGTCTTTTGTGAATTTCAGGCGGTTCGAGTGCTTCGTGTGGACGTTGAAGGTGTGAATTACTTTGCTGGTGGCGACGTCGATCGCCGAGACGGTGCCGTCGCCGGAATTTGCGGCCCAGACTTCTTTGTCGTCGGGGGAGATGTCAATTCCTTCGGGACCTTTGCCTACGGGGATGTTTGTTTCTTTCCAGCCGGAGGGATCGGAACTTTTTTCGATGGCGCTGACCGAGTCGGAGTCTACGTTAGAGGTGAAAAATTCGTTGAGGTATTTGGTGCGGACTAGCATGTGGGTGCGGTTCTGGCCGATGCCCAGGAGCCAGTCAACTTTATTGGTGGCGGGATCGTAGCGGGCGATTAGTTTATTGAGTTCGGCGGTGAAGTAGGCTTCGCCGTCGGCGAAGAGGATGCCGTGAGGACGGCCTAGCGGACCCAGCTCTACGCGGTGAACTTCTTTTTGCGCGATTAGATCAATTACCGTCAGCGAATGGCCGGGAGTTTTGGCGCCGTAATTGGTGACGAAGGCTAGTTTACCGTCGTCGGAGGCGGTGACTTCATGCGGGCCTTCGCCGGTGTCTATGCGGGCGATTACTTGTTTTGTGGCGGGGTCTACGATGGCGAGTTGGTTTGCGGACTTATTGAGAACCAGGAGGGCGGGGGAGGGAGTGGGGGTTTGCGTTTGCGCGATGGTGGCGATTGCGAATACACAGAAAAATATGGCGGCTAGGGATTTTGCGGCGGCGCGTTGTCGCAGGAAGAAATTCATTTGTTTTCCTCGAAACAGATGTTACGGCACAGGATGATAGCACTGTGGGTTTCGGAGTGGCCACCGGCGCAATAATTGCCGCACCGGGTTGGTTGCCGCAACATCGATGGCGCACTGAAGTGCGCCGCTACAACGCCAACAGCCAAGAGCCAAGAGCCGGCTGGACTCCGGGGCTACGAACCCGGGCGCGCGAGTCGTCCGAGAGTGATCGCAGCGTCGTAGTGTTAGTCGTTGGTGCCGCGGGTTTCTACGTAGACTAATTGATAGAGGGTACCTGAGCCGTTGGGTTGGATGCCTACGGCGTGTTCTTTGGATTTGCTGCCGGATTTTAGCGAGATTTCGTTGGGCTTAGGCTTTTCGTCTTCGCAGGATAGGGCTTTCGACGATTTCTTTTTGTTGTCGTCGGCCGCGGTGGCGCCGGACGGTGCGACGTTGCTGCAATCTAGGACTGTGCCGTACTTGGCTAGAGCTTTGCGATAGAAGGTTGCGACTTTATCGGGTGAGTCGGACGTTTCCATTTTCATGACGAACAGTTTGAAGCCGGAGTTGCCGCCCCAGAGGCCCATATTGAGGGTGGAACTGTCGTCGTCGTCATCTTTGTGTCGGAGCGAGCCTGGATAAATCGGGAGACCGACGTCTTTGGCGCTAGCGTTTTGGCCGAGATTGAAGCCGATGCCGTCTTTATCGTTTTCGGGTTGTTGCGAATCTTTTTGGTCTTGCGCGGGGAGGGGAAGGGCGAAGGCGAGAAGCAGCGTGAGGAGCGCTGCGCAGAATGCGAGCATCGCGCGCGATGTGGAATGCCATTCACGGCGGTAGTTGCTTCGGTGATGCAGGGTGCGGATTGCCGTCATTGAGCCCCCTATCTGGTGTCTGGTAAGGATACGCGAGATTGCGGAGGAATGTTCCCACTGGTCGCGTTCGTGCACCTGAATATCTGGCATTGAGCTGGCCGAGAGCGCGAGGCGAGCCTCGCCTTGCAACAGGCGGCGGCAAGCCGCCGCACTCCCTGATTCGTGCGTGGCGCGGTTTCAATCGCGGTGAAGCGGAGCGATTCTCTTTCAGCTGCGAAACTCCAATGGCTGGCGGGCCGAAGTCCGCCGCTACAAGTTCAAGTTCGGCCTGGGCGGCGCCGGTGGTTCTTCACTTGGCCGTAGTTGTTGAAAATTGGCGCGAAAACATGGGATGAAAATTGGTACGAACGTGCCATTTCCTTGGGCGGTTCGTTTCGGCACATTGGTGGTGGAGGGAATGCCATGAAAGCCGCCGCTGGGTTGTTTGCCGCAATCTTGATGACCTCGGGAGCTGCGATGGGACAGTCGCAGAATGCTGACGCGACGATGAAATGCCGCGAAATGCATGCGTCCGGGAACTTTATTTTCGCCAATGAGACGGTGGTGAATGGACAGGCCTGCCATCGTCGTCGCGCAGACCGATTCTTCTTCCGCCGATCAGCCACTTACGGCTGGGCACGTGCCTCCGGATGGTTCGGCGGCGATGCAGCCCGAAGGCCGCAGTGCGGTGAGCGGAGTGCCGTCGGTTTTTATCGAGCCGATGGAGGGATTTGACGGGCTTTTGTCCGTCGCGTTCGAGCGGAAGCATGTTCCGCTGGCCGCGGAGATTTACGAATCGCGCGCTACTTACGTGCTGAAGGTAACGTGGCCGGGCGAAGGCGCGGATGTGGTGAAGGCGGATTACAAGCGTTCGCACCGCGCGAATGAAGTGCCGACTTTGCAGCTGGTCGAGCGCAGGACTGGAGCGATTGTGTTCGCGTATACGCTGAGCCGGTCGAATACGTGGCGCGGCGAGCAGGCGACGGCGGAAGTTGTCGCCAACCTGGTGAAAGAGCAGATCGCGAAGAGGTAGGTTATTTTTTGTGCGGGGCCACTCTTCCTCCGCCAGGGGAGAGTGGGTGGGGCTGGGGGTGGTTGTCGAGAGTCCTTTATACGCTGCATTGGCCTTACCTCAGTAATTTTCCTATAGACGCCTCAGGATAATCCAAAGACAAAAGCAGATCCCTCGCTACGCTCGGGATGACAGTAGCGCGTTGTTTGTAGTTTCCGATTGGCAGGTTTGGCAGTTGTACGTCGCGGCGCCTTAGACCCGCCCCTACAATTTGCGGATCAGGAAGAGTTGAACGGTTATGTCGGTCGGGGATCTATTTTGGGGGGCAGGCGAAGATGGGGCCTTCGTAGCCTTGCAGGGCTGAGGCTACGTTGTGGTCGGGGCATTCGGCGTAGGGGCAGGTTTGATCGGCGAAGCCTTGGTCGTAGCGGCCGGATTTTATTTCAGGGATCAGCTTGGCGCCTAGGGCTTGGGCGTCTTGGTCTTCTTGGGGACTGATCTTGGCTAGGGAGAAGTCGCTGCCGAAGGCGTGGGCTTCCATGGTGGCGGCAAGTTCCCAGAAGGCGGCCAGGTGGGAGTCGGCCAGCTGGAGAGCGTCGAAGCGGAGAGCCTCTTCGTCAGGAAGTTCGAACATTTTCTGTTGGGTGCCGCAGCGGGCGACGATGGTTTGACTGGCGGAATCATCGCTGTCGGTGACGGCGCCGCTGGGGCGTTTTGCGGTGTTGATCATTCCTTCGACTACATCTTCTTCGAAGGAGCAGAGCGGGAATTTAATGGCGAGTTTTTTTACGGTGGTGTCGGGCAGGGCGCGTTCGACGGCGCGGACCGTGACGTGATGGGGGCACGCGGGGTCGAGCGGGGCGATGCGGATTTCGCGGACTAGGACGGCGTCGCCTTGGGGGTGGACTTCGAGGATGTGGTCAACCCATTGGGGGGCTTTATGGAACGTGGCTTGGGTGACTACGAAGAAGCTTTCGAGCGGGAGGGGTGGGGTGTGTTTCGTGCCTGCCAATGAAACGATGACGGAGGCAGCCACAGCGGCCAGAGTTGGTGCGATGCGATGTGTGAGTGAGTTGCGGTACTGCGGCATGTCGCGAGTATAACGCGAACGGAAGGCTGAGGAGTTAAAGCGGGCGGCGGCAGCGGCGGACGGCGATAGAAGGCGAAAACCAAAGAGAGATCCTTTGCTGCGCTCAGGATGACGAACGCTATGGCAGGGTGCGCGCTCGCCGCGCTGGCAGCGGTGACATATTCATCCACGAAGGCTGGCGGACTGAAGTCCGCCGCTACAAATTGAACCGCTATTTGGCTTGCGTGACTTGCGGCGTGGGGCACGGCATGCCGCGCCCCGACCGTCGCAAGGGCGGAACTGAGTTCCGCCCTTGCGCTTGCGTGTAGCCGAGAGTGTTTGTGCATTTAGAGTGAGCGCAGGAAATTTAGGAGTTCTTGTTTTTCCTGCGGTGGTAGTTGGTTGAACAGCGAGATTACCTGGTTGGCTTCGGAGCCGCGGCTGGCGTGGGCTTCGATTGCGTTGAGCAAGCCGCCGTTTGCTGGGGTGGCGCGGCCGTCGTGGAGAAAGAAGACGCGTTGGCCTACTCCCCAAAGTGGAGCGGTGCGGAACTCGTCGGGGCCAGCGGCGCCTTGCGCGACGTTATCGGTCAACCCGCTGCCCATGTGATGGACGAGCAAATCGGAGAAGAGCGCTGCGGGTTGATTGCTCAGTGCCGGCGTCATGTTGGACGCGGCGGTTTGCAGTGTGGGCGTGTGGCACATGTTGCAATGAACTTGGTTGAAGACTGCTTGGCCGGCCTGAATGGACTGCGGAGTTGGGTTGCCGGGAATTCCGTTCACGGAAGGAACGGGAGGCGCGAGAAAGCGCATGAAATCGGCGAAGGCAACCACGTCGCTGAGGATTTGAGCGCCGGAGTAGGTGTAGTTCGTTTCATCTTCCGGCGTTGGATTGTACAGGCACGCGGCCGGAGGGTTACCGCGCTCGGTCTGGAAGAGTTCGTTGGTTACGCCGATCTCCACGTTGTAGGCTTCGCCGGCGAAGATTTCGAGCGATTTGTTTTGCGCTTTCCAGCCGAAACGCGTGATGGAGCCGTCGTTGCCGCTGTAATTTGGATGGCCGGTGATGCCTAGCTGGCTCTTGAGTTGAGAGTTGGCGGCCATATTGGCGAGGATCGTGGCGTCGGCGATATTTTCGATGAGGCCTTCGCCGAAGACAGGAGTGGGGATGCGGAAGATGATGTTGTTCTCGCTTTGCATCTTTTCGAAGTTCGGCTGAGCCATCGAGCAATTCGGCGCGTCGGAGCGGCCGGCGATGGTGAAGACATTGTGGACGCCGCCATCGGGAGTTTGAGTGACGCTGCCGCTGGGAGTAACAGCAAAGGGAAAGCGGGCTTCACGAACCGGGCCATCGGCGGAGATGAAATAGGGAATTGAGTTATTGGCGCCGGCGTCGGATGCAGCGGCGATTTGGGGATTTGGCCCGACGAAAGGGTAGGCGGTGGTGCTGGGGCTGCTGCCGCCGACGGCAGGCTGCGCATGACAACTGGAGCAGCTATTGGAATTAAAGCCCGGGCCGAGACCGGTGCCGGGCTCGCCCGAAATGTTTCCGCCGACGGAATCTATCTGAGTGAAACGCGACATGCCGTCCTGGAAATACTGAAGCTGATCGGAATTGAGTGAGGCAAGAGGCGTGCCGACGACTACGGCGTCACTGCGCACGCCGGGATCGCTAGCCCCGGTGCTGGACGTAGCGCCAGCGGGGCCCCTTTGCGCCTGTGCGCGAACGATGAACATCGAGACGATGGTTAAAGCAAACAGCACTGTCGAGACAAGCGTACCGGTCTTTAGCGGTTTCATGTGGCCCCCCAAACGAACAGCAGCGGGAGTAAATGGACACACCCCCGGCAAGTGTGGTTCCGGAGTTAAAGGCTGGGGGAATTAACCCGTTGGACAACCGTCGAACTATTTTGGTGCGCTCAGAGACTGAGCACGAGCTATCGCGATGGGCGCGACAATATGCCGCTGGGATAAGAACGTCAACATGGCGCTGGTCCAGTTTTGGTACAGGCACCGAGCGAGGGACGAAAGTGTCGGGCGGCCTACAACGGCGTGAAATGGTTTTGCCGCAGGTTCGCGCGGCGGTTTTTTGTTCGGGAGCTGCGAGAAAACTAGCGGAAGGACGGAAAGCGAAAACGTATTTTGCTGCCGTTGCCGTTTGATTTTTTGCCGTTGCCGTTGCCGCCGACAAGGCGGAGATTTCGCAGGGCCCAATTGCCATCGCGGCCGGGGACACGAGTGGGATCGGCGGCGTGCGGCGCGACATTATTTTGCAAGTGCTCGGGAAGCGGGGCGAGGAGGCGGACTATGTGGCCGAGGCGCTCTTGTTTATACGGTTTGGCCATGCACACGATCGCGCCGAGCGAGTGCGCGTTGGAATAATCGCTGGGATACGCGGAGCTGGTGGTAAGTACGACGGGTATGCGGCGCCATTGAATGCTCCCCTTCACGTGGGCGCACAAATCGTAGCCTGGTGTGCCTTCGCCTTCGACTTCGGCGATGATGAGCGCGGGAGTGAAGATGTTGAGGACTTCGCGGGCGTCGGTGGCGTTGTTGACGGCAATCACGTCGTAGCCTTCATTCTGCAAATAGGCTTTGAGTCCGTCGCGCAGGGATTCGTCGGCATCCACGGCGAGGACCATCGGTTTTTTCGTCGCTGGAGCTGCGGACGCGACGGGCGCGGCGACGGATGAATCTTCCGCGGCGCTGGCGTGCAGGGCGATGGCTACATCGAAGGTGCCATCGCCCAAATCGTTGATGCGAACGACGCGTCCGGTTTGCTCGATGTGAGTGGCGGCCGGTGACGGGCTGTACGGGAATACGACGGCGACTTCCATTCCGCGGGTGTACGTGCCGCGCTGGGAATGGAACAAGATTCCCGTGCGGGAGACGTCCACGGTGGTGGCGATTTCATCGGAGCTGTTGCCCTCAGTGCGTGCCAGGCGAACGCGAATCGGCGCGGAGATCATGGCGCGGCGCTTGCGCCGGCGATCTCTCTGGGGTTCGCCGGCGGCGACGCTAGAGGCTGGGTTGGCGGAGGAGCTGGAAGATGAGAGAGGTGACGCTGCGCTGCTGCGAGCGGGCTGTGCGTGGTGGACTTGTTCCGCGACAAATTCTTCAGCGACGGCGTTGACTTCCGCGACGAGCTGTTCGATCACGGTTTCCGGTGGGCTCGAATTTGGGGGGGCGTCAACGCGGGCAGCAGTTGAACCTGCAGGCGCGCCTAGTTCGCGGGCGGACGTCGCGATTGCTTCCAAGTCCATGGTCTCGGTGAGAAAGGTTCCGAGGACGCTCGCCTCGCAGTGGACTTTCGCGCCGATGATGGTGGCGTCATCTAGTTCCGTGAAGGCTGAGACAGAGTCGAACGGGCGCTTGATCCAAGCGAGGGTCTTGTGTTTGCCGTTGGATCGAGCGTGGGATTGGGTGGCCGGATCGATGGCTTGGTGGAGGATGGCCAGTGGGTCAGACATGTCAACGTCGTCGAATGACGGCTGGGTTGTGCGCTGAGGAGGCGGCGGGTCGGCGGGGAACCAGATTTCCGGAAGCACGTTCGAGGGGCTGTCGGAAATTTCGGAGATTGCGGATGGCTTGAGGATCTGCAGCCCTACGGCCGGAGTGGCGGTTTCTGAGCGCTCCTCGGCGGCGGGTTCCGTCGGAGAAGGTGACAGGGGCATGCCGGGCAGGAGAGCGGCAAGGGTTGTCTCGCGGTTAGCTCTGAAGCGAAATAGTCTGGACGCCTTGCTCACATGTCCCCTTTTCCGAACTTGTCCGAACGGATAATTTAGCGGGGAGGGAGGCGGGGAGGCACTAGGGTAAAGGTAACATTCTGACGGTACTGAGGTTAGGGCAAGGACTAGTACTGGTGATATAGGGTTGCAGGTTATTGTAAATAAGATGGTTACAGCATCGGCCATGGCGCAATTTGGCGCGAAATCGGGAGGCGCGCAAGAGTTACCGTTAGCGCGCGAATCGCGAAGATTAGCGGAATTGAAACGGCCAGATTGTCTCAGAGGCGCGCGGTGGCCGCTGGCGTCACGTCGGGGGACTCGGTGACGGGGATCGGGAAGCGGAGGTCAATTACCAGGCCGCCTTCAGGAGAGTTTTCGGCCATGGCGTTGCCGCCGTGGAGATGAACAGCGCGTTCGGCGATGGAAAGACCAAGACCAGTGCCACCGGAGGAACGCTCGCGGGCATCAGCCACGCGGTAGAAGGGAATGAAAATATCGGCGAGACGCTCGACCGGGACGCCGCGGCCGTGGTCGCGCACACGAACGGTGGCTTGCCGCCCTACGCCGTTTTCTGATGTGAAAAGGCTGACTTCGACGTCGGTGCCTTCCTTGGTGTAGCTGACGGCGTTGCGCACGACATTTTCGATGGCGCTGCCGAGCACTTCGCGATTCCCGGTGATGGTGCAAGGCTCCGAGGCGATGATGCGGACGAAACGATTGCGGCCGCGAGCTTCGAAATCCGCGTCGGCGACGATGTGACGCAACAGCGCGTCGAGATCTACGGGACTCTGTTCCATCAAAGCTTCGCCGCTCTCCAAACGGGCGAGGCGAAGGAGGCTGCCAATGAGGCCGTTCAGGCGTTCGGCTTCGAGTTCAATGCGATTGAGAGCTGCAACGGATTGGGGATTGGCGTGGCGGCGAGCAAGGCCCAGGGCGACGCCCAGGCGCGCGAGAGGGGAGCGCAATTCGTGAGAGATGTCGCGGATCAGGCGGCGTTGGGAGGACATGAGGGATTCGATCTGTTCCGCCATGTGGTTGAAATCGCGGCCGAGGTCGGCGACTTCGTCTTTGCGCTGGGTGGCGGAGCCGTCCACGCGAGCGCCCAGATTGCCGGCGGCCAGGCGGTGAGTGGCGGCGCTCAACTGGCGGATGGGCGCGGTGATGTAACGAGCCAGCCAAAAACAGACCAGACCGGCCATGAACGCGACGACTAAGGCGCGAATGATTTGAATGCCCAGCGGAGCGCGGAGGAGGCTGGTGACCGACGGGATTTCTTCACTCATGACGAAGACGTAGCGAGTGCCGTCCGAGCCGGTGGTGCGTTTGGCTACGAATTTTCTGCCATGCGAGACGAGAAACCTGGTGTCGTTGGTTTGCAGCGCGGCCTGGACGATGATGTCGGCTTCGGCGGGCGTGGGCTGGGAGAGGATTTCGTTTCCTTCGTCGTCGAAGAGGAACGCTTGCCAGTGCAAGGTGGAATCGAGAGATTCGAGGTAATCAGCGAGTGCGCCCATGCCGTGATCTTCGAGCATGTCCGCGGCGCGGGCGGCGACCAGGGAAGTAAGAATCTTGTCGAATTGCTCGGTGCGATTCGCGGTGAATTCGGTTTGCGTGGTGACGACGGAAAAGATAAGAGTGCCGCTGACGAGAACCATCGCCAGCCAGAACCACAAGAAAATTTTGAAATATAGACTTTGCATGGCGATTTAGCGGCTCCTGGCCTTTCCGGGGAGCACGTAGACGTATCCTACACCGCGGATGGCGCGAATGCGGTCGCCACCGTCGGGAGCGGGGCCGAGTTTTCTGCGCAGATTGCTGACGTGGACGTCAATGCTGCGGTCGAAGGAAACGAGTTCGCGGCGGAGAACGGCTTTGACCATATCGTCGCGAGAGACGACGTGTCCGGGAGTCTTCAGGAAGAAGGCGAGCAAATCGAATTCAACCGAGGTGAGCTCGATCTCGCGGTTCTTGCGGCGGACGGTGCGGGCGCCTTTGTCGAGTTCGATATCACCGAGAACGATTGTTTCCGGAGCGGGGGGAGCTGAGTCGGAGGCCGCGAAAGAGCTGCGGCGAAGAACAGCCTGAATGCGGGCGGCCAGCTCGCGAGGATTAAAAGGCTTCATCAAGTAATCGTCGGCGCCGATTTCGAGGCCATGGATGCGGTCAACATCGTCGCCGCGGGCGGTGAGCATAATGACCGGCAGACGGGATTTTTCCCGGATGTGCCGAAGCGCTTCGAAACCTTCGACCTGGGGAAGCATTACATCGAGGACTACCAAGGTAAACTCGCCGGAAATGGCGCGTGCGAGGCCTTCGGCGCCATCATGCGCGACGTCAATGCGAAAGCCTTCCGGCTCGAGATATTCGCGGAGGAGTTCGCAAAGCTCGACATCATCGTCCACAACGAGAATGCGGGGAAGCGGGGCGTCCGCGTTTTCGCTTTTGTTCACGTGCATGGAATGCGGGCCGCCGCCGTGAGGGAGCCGGGGCAAGCCCGCCGGGAGTAATTCTAGCGCAAGGCCGGCTGGAGCTGAACGTTGGATGCAAATTTTCCAGGGCCGGAACGGGAGTTTGGCGAGAGCGGAGGTAGAGGGTAATTGCGAGCGGAGATTGACGACGTGGTTATACTTGAGACGCGGTTGCGACCGGAGGCGGGAGGTAAAGGAATGGATCTTTGTGGTTGTACGAATTCGTACAAGTCTGTATAGTTGTACGAAAACGTACAATGAAGACAAATAGGTATGCAGTGCTGATTGCGGATGTGATTGAGTCGAGCGCGCGGGGAGATCTGCGCGGAGTGCTGGGCCGGCGACTGGCGGCGGTGACGAGGGCACACCGGAAAGCTAAATTGATCCGGCTGCCGTATGCGGTCACGGCCGGCGACGAATTCCAGACGATTGTCAGCGAGTATGCGCGGATACCAGAATTAATCATGGATTTGCGCACGCGATTGCGGCCGCTGCGAGTGCGCATGGGGATTGGATTTGGTGCGGTGCCGGGGCGCATTCAGATTCCAGTGAACCGGATGGGAGGGGAAGCTTTTCAATTCGCGCGTAGAGCGCTGGAAAGGATCAAGGGAAGCGCGGGGAACAAGTTTGAGGTGCTGACGGCATTTGAGTCGCGGGACAAGGTCTTCGATGCGACGGCCAATCTGATTTATGCGTTGCACGATACGCTGTTGCTGCGAATAACCGAGAAGCAGTGGGAGACGATCGAGGCGTTCCGGACGAGGCGCAGGCTGGAAGACGCCGCGAAAGCGCTGGGCCTGGATAATTCCACGGTTTCGAGAAATTTGAAGCGAGGGTATTTCTGGCAGATGCAGGAAACGATCGAGGGAATGAAGGTGGTGATCGAGAGGCAGTTTGGGTAGTTGTACAAAAACGTACAAGTAAGGAAAGTTGTATGAAGGTGTGCAAGGCGGGAGAGGGGACGAGATTATGGAATTACTGACGCGAACGATTCTGGCCCTTTATTTGGCCCATTTGCTGACGGATTTCGTGCTGCAGACAGCGGGAATGGTGAAGGAGAAGAGGAGTGGAGCGGCGGCGGGGTATGTGAAGCATGGCGCCGTGTATTTCACGTGCGCAGTGGCAGTGGCGGGATTCTTCGTGCCGGGAATTTTCTTTTCGCTGCGTTTCCAGATTGCGGCGCTGACCTTGACGTTGGTACATCTGGGAATTGACTGGTGCAAAATCGCGCTGGGAAGAAAGACGGCGTGGGCGGAGGGCACGATCGCTTTCGCGATTGACCAGTCGGCGCACTTTGTGACGGTGGTGGGGGCGGGGTGCTGGATTGCGCGGGCCGCGCCGAGCCTGGTGCTGGGGAAGTTTCTGGGGGTGGCGCGCGCGCCGTCCGATCGCGTGTTGCTGCTCATCGTGGTTTATGTGGCGGTGATTTTCGGCGGCGGGTACTTAATTCGGCTCCTGACCAGGCCACTGCTACGACACTTGCACGTGAGCGAGTCGCCGCTGCAATTGAGCAACGCGGGCATGTATATCGGATGGCTGGAACGGTTTCTGGTGATGACGGCGCTGTTTTTGCGGTCTCCAGCGACGGCAGGATTGATTCTCGCGGCGAAGTCCATCGCGCGGTATCCGGAGTTCAAGAAGGAGCAGTTTGCCGAATACTTTTTGATCGGCACGCTTTTGAGCATTTCCGCGGCGATTGTAGGCGGAGTGATCCTACTGAAGACGTTTTACGGAAGGACGGGCTTGCCGCAGTAAGCGATTGGACTCTGCAAGACGACGGCGGACGGTAAGTTTGCTAATTGCATTGCGGGTGGGTCGCGGTAGAATGTGAGGCCTTTTAGTCTTCTTACGCCCGTGGCATGAACAATTTGGGGGCAACCGAACGGCGCGCCAGCACCTCTAAGAATTGGAACTTTTTCTTTCTCCGGGGGAATGCAAGTATCCACGCGTGTGCCCCGGGGATTATTTCGCGACTGTAAGCATGCAGAGGGAAACAGCAAGAGGTCAGACGCGGATCTGGACCTGCGGGTGAGTCCAGTGGGACTTTCTCGAGAGAGTTCCGACGGAAGGCGACACGGAAATGTCGAAATCTGATGTGTTGCCGAATTTTCATAAGGAAGGCCGGGGATGAGAAAGCGGTTTTCGAGGTGGCTGATTTGGGCGCTGGCGATCGGCGGATTGACGACTATTTCTTCGTGTGGCGGCAGCGGCAACGTGCAGGTGACGGCGGTGGCGATCACTCCGACGACGGCGAGCGTGCCGATCAACACGCAGACGGAGTTTACGGCATCGGTCACTCTCAATAATTCCTCGAACAATACGACAACCACGACGATCACCTGGTACGTGAACGGAACCGCGGGGGGCAGCGCTGCGCTGGGGACGATCGGCGCAGACGTCGACGACGCCCTGGTCGGAGTTTATACGGCGCCCACGTTGGTGCCGACTACGACAAACGGTCAAGTGAACATCACTGCGACGACGCCGCAGACGCCAGGCTCGACGACGAACAGCACACTGATAACGTCGAACACAGCGGTGGCGACGGTGACAATCGGCACTGGGTTATCGGTGAGTCCGTCCACGGCACAGGTTCCGGCGGGAGGGACGCAACTTTTTTCGGCGATTCTGAACAATGTGAACGATACGGCGGTTACATGGTCAGTTTCATCCACGGGAAGCGGGAATGTCGGCACGATTGATTCCACGGGGCTCTATACGGCGCCTCCGAATCCGCCAGCCGGGAACGTGATTACGGTTACCGCGACGAGCGGTACACAGACGGCGACGGCGACGCTTTCGGTGGTATTTTCCGATCATTCTTTGACCGGGCCTTTTGCTTTCTCCTATTCGGGCAACGACCAGAATGGTTTTTTGGCTGTGGCGGGGAGTTTTCAAGCTGACGGCGCCGGACATATCGTGAGCGGCGTGGAGGATGTGGACAACTTTGGGACTGGACCGTCAACACAGGTTTCGATCTCTGGAACTTATGTTGTTGGACCGGATGGAAGAGGCACGGCGAAAATTAATGTGGGATCCGGCTCAGGTGCGGGGCAAGGAACCGTGGATACGTGGCAGTTTGTGCTGACGAGTTACCAGCACGGCTATCTAACGCGGTTTGACGTGAAGACGACCGGCAGCGGAACAATTGATCAACAAAATCTGAATGGTTTGACGACTTCGCCAGCAGCACTCTCCGGGCCCTATGTGTTTGGTGTTTCCGGTGGAGACAAGGCGTTCTACCCGCAAGGAATGGCCGGAAAATTCGTCGCGAATGGGGCGGGGGCTATTTCAGGCGGCAACGCGATTCTGGATGTGAACGACAGCCTGAACCCGGGAGGTAAAGTGACGACCGGGGACAGATCGCTTGCTGGAACCTATGCGATGGATCCGACTTTTCCCGGTAGCGGGCGCGGGACCATTACGCTGACCAGCGCCACGACCGGCTCGGTGCAGTATGCGTTTTATATCGTCAATACAACGGCGTCGGAACAAAGCACGCAGATGCATGTCGTCGAGATTGACGGCAACAATTATCTCGGCGGTGACATTTACGGCGGGCTGACGGGAGTGTCGTTCACGCCGGCGAGTTTGACTGCAGGGAACTACGCTTTCACGGTAGGGGGAAATTCCCCGACGGGCGCGTATTCCGCGGGCGGAGTGTTTGTTTCCAGCGGGGCAGGAGGGACATCGAGCGGAGGAGTTCTCGACAGCAACAACGCGGGAACGGTTACGGCAGATACGACGCTGGGTGCCTGCACGTATGCGGTGGATTCCGGGACGGGTCGGATTGACCTAAAGCTGAATTTGTCGAGTGGCACGTGCCCAGGCGGCTCGAGTTCGACGACGCAAGAATTCGCGGCGTATCAGACAGCGCAGGGGTCGGCGGTTATGCTGGAGCTGGATGCGACCGCGCTCGCGACGGGCGCCGCTTACCAGCAGACGGCGATTCCGACGATCGCCAGTACCGATCATTTTTCGTTCCGGCTGGCGGGGCAAGGCATCTTTCACAACGCGCCGGCCTCTTACCAGCAAAACCTGTCGGGACAGGTGTCGTGGGGAACTGGTTGTACGGCTTCGAGCGGGACGAGTTGTGGTGGAACGATTGATATCAGCGCGTACAGCGCGGTGAACCCTGGGGATCCGGTTAATGCGGTTACGACCATAGTGACGACCGCGCCGGACAGCACGACTGGGCGAGGAGAGGTCGTGATCGCGGGCATGAACCCGAACGTGACATACAACGCGACGATCTACTTGATTGATGATAATAACGCGCTGCTTTTTGACTCGGACACGGGCCGAATTCTGATTGGTGCGGTGGGCTTGCAGTATTGATTTGAACGGGCGATTTTAGGGCGGAGCGCTGATACTGACGGAAGGCTGGCGCGACGAGCAACGTACATTGAGACTCGACATCCAGCGCATCGCGGGCGCAGCTACTGCGAACACTTCACAGGATAGCCCGGCTTGTCGGGAAGGCGTGTCGGGAAGGCGTGTCGGGAAGGCGTTGCCAAGGCGGGGAGAATCTGGTAACCTCTGAGTGCGTTTGTTGCTCCTAAGTTCTTTTTTTGGCACGATTCGTAAAGGCTGCCGGGCAACTGTCCGACGGCCTTTTTTGTGACAGGGGAGGAAATACAGGGGTCGACAGATAGCCTTCGAGGTGGTTAAGTACCACCGAATGAATAACGTAGGAGCAGTATCCAGTGAGCAGAGAGCAAGGTACAGTGAAGTGGTTTAACGCAGCAAAGGGTTACGGATTCATCCAGCGGCAGTCGGGTGAGGACGTTTTCGTGCACTTTTCGGCGATTCAGGCCGAAGGGTATAAGTCCCTCAACGAAGGGCAGGCGGTTGAATTCGAAGTGAAGCAGGGACCGAAAGGCCTTCAGGCCGAAAACGTGGTTGGTCTCTAACTCCGTTGGATTCGATCTGCTGAAAAGTAACGGGGCGGGCGGCGGCACGCGAGGTGGGGCGGCACGACACGTTGAGCGCTGCACCCGTGACTTTGACTCTGGCGTGCACCTGGATCGGTTTTGGGGCGCGAACCTTCGCGCTCGTGCGGTACGCCGAATTTG
Source organism: uncultured Acidobacteriota bacterium (assembly GCA_963804625.1). Taxonomy (GTDB): domain Bacteria; phylum Acidobacteriota; class Terriglobia; order Acidiferrales; family UBA7541; genus Palsa-295. The sequence continues at coordinate 595,432 of CAWDRJ010000009.1, forward strand.
CGCGGTTGTGTTTTTTCCTGGAGCCAGCGACGTCCTGCGCTTCGTTTCCGTGGCGGACCAGCGCATTTAGTGGCATGTGACCGAGAGGGGCGGAACCAGCCCCCGCCCTTTGAGGGATGCAAAATCAGAAGTGCGACCCATGAATTTGCTTCGCGGGGCGGAAGCGCGCCACGAGGCTGGCATTTTATCGGAAAGCGGTTTGACAATTATCCAAGGAGGAGTCGGTGCAAATACTAGTGGAAGGACAGTCGATTCGTCACGAACAGTATGGAATGGGGATCGTAACGGAATCAAACACGGAACGCACTACGATTGATTTTGATGATCATGGCTTGAAGAAATTCGTAACTTCGATTTGGTCAGCGGAATTGGTTGGAGAGCCGCCTGCTACGCCTCCTACGAAGCGCCGGGGGCGTCGGAAGTCTGCGAAGAAGGTCTAATACATTTTGGGATTACGAATTGCGCCTCGGGGCGGTTGCGTCCCGGGGCGTTTTTTATTTTAGGAGAGGCAGGGAAACAAAGAAGCAGAGAGACGAGTCGGCTACGCTTCGTGCCGCAACGCGCGGGGACAAATGCCCGCCGGGAGATTCACCGTTGATGCGAAATGCGAGGAGCGGCGAGGCAAGCCTCGCCTTGTAACAGGTGGGAGCAAGCTCCGGCACTCCCAGGTGGCGCGGCGGCGATGGGATGTGACGTGCGAACATTTCCAGCGAACGCTGCGTGCTGCACAGTTCCGGGCATGCGCGCGGGCGGTAACTGTTGCTTCTTTTTGGCGGCGGATGCTGGCACACTGCAAGAAGAAGCTTTGCTGGCGACGGAGCCGACTCGGAATGTTTCCACGGTTGAATCGATGCGGTTGGATTGCGGCGGGGGCGTTCGTCGCGCTGGGGTTGATGTGCGATGCGCCGCTGGCTTTTGCGCAGAGTACGGACGGCGATTCTGCGAAGCAGAACGCGGACAGCGGAATCGTGCACGGGATCACGAATGGGGTTTCGATTTTGTTGCCGACGGCGTGGCAGGAATTCGATCCTGGAGGCGTTGGACCGCCGGATGCGCTGGCGCCTTATGCGCCGCCGTTCCATCTGGGTGGGGTACTGGCGCTGGAAAATAAGCAGCTGCCGGGGATCTTGCAGTTGTCCACTTCGACGAATCCGCTGGCCGGGCACGATCCGAACTGGCTGGACACGCAGATGCACATGCCTGCTGGTTCGGGAATGAGTCTGCTAGACCTTCTTTTCTATTTTTTCTTCCCGCCGGATGGAGCGTGCATCAATCAAGTATTGGGAACGAACGGAGGGGCGACCTTCGCTCCGACTCCGGGCAACACATCGAGCAGCGCGCCGCCGCAGCTGCAGGTTTCCTATCACTGCCGGCACGACGCGACGCTGCAGGGATTTTTTTCGGCGCAAGTGAGCTCCGGGATAACGTTTGTGCAGACGAACGAGGGGCCGCGGGTGTACGGGATGCTGTCGCAGTTTTATCTGGCACCGATGGAGCGGGCGACTTCGCCGGGGATGACGTGGTACGTGTTCGAAGCGCTGCGCACTTCTCCGGTGAGCCAAGGCGCCGCCGCGCATTTTAATTTGCCGGCAAACTTGCAAGGCGAAGAAGCGGACTTTTTCTGGGCGATCGGCGCGGAGGGTTCGTTTCCCTGGGTGAACGATGGAGCGCATGCGAATCAGCCTTTAATCCACGTAGCGTTTGCGACGATCGGGACCGGGGGAAGCAAGCGAGCTGAGTTTCTGGCGCTGTTACAGAGAGTGGAGGCACGCGGCGGGAGCGGCACGGCTTCGCAATGATAGATGGCGTGTATGGGGGTGTCTCTGAGTTAGCGCGCTGCTTTTAGATTGATGCTCGCCGCGAGAAAAATCGAGGAGAGATCCGTCGCTTCGTTTGGGATGACAGCGTTTTTTTCCGATAGTGCTGGAGGTCCAGCGGCCGTTCTCCATCGGCGTGACATCCCGTCCGTGATTTTGCGCATCCGTATTGGTTAGCTCGCCTGCTGAAAAGTCCGGAAGTTGCTCGAGTGGTAGATTATGGCGAGCCAGAGGAAATATGTTGATTAGCAGGATTCTCACGGCGCGGGGAGCGCGGCTCTTGGCGGTGAGCGCGTTGCTTGGCGCCGGATTCATCGGATTTCCTGGAATGTCGCGCGCACAAGCGGCGCCTGGACCGATGCGGCCGCCGGATGAGTCGTCGGCGCCGGATGCGACGCAGCCTGCCTCCGGACCGACGGCGCGGCCGGAGGAGCCGTTGATGCCGGAGCGGAAACAGCTATTCGGGTATTGGCGATTGAATGTGGATGAGAGCGATGATGCACACGAAAAACTGAAGGAAGCGAGTAATGATGGCAGCGTCGCGAGCCCGCGCGGCGGCGGAGGCGGGAACGGCGGTGGTGGCGGTCAACCGGGCGGGATTCACATTGGTGGAATGGGTTCACCCTTTCCGGGAGGCGGAGGGGGAGGAGGCGGGTCTTCGAGGCGGAGCGGCAACAGCGGCCCAGACAGCGAATTGGATCGAGCGCAGATGCAAGAATTGCTGAATCCGGCAGGCTCGTTAACTGTGGCATTGAAGGATCCGGCGACGGCGGCAGACGCCAAGGGGAGTGCGGACAGCAAGGCGACGACGGATGCGAAAGGCACGACAAGTGCTTCGAGTACGGCTGCTCCGAAGGACGCTAACAATCAAGAAATTGACGTGATCGACGATTTGGGGCGCACACGCGTCTATTACACCGATGGCCGCAAAGTTCCGAAACCCAAGGATGAAAAATACCAGGAATTTGATGCGTATTGGGTGGAGAGCTATCGTTTGGTGGCGGAGTACGATGGATCCCACGGAGCGCGGATCACGCGATCGTACGAGCCCGCGCCGGGCGGTAAGCAGCTTTACGAAACCGTGCGGCTGGATAGGACACGATCGTATGGTCCGGTGGAAATTCGCTACGTGTACGACCTCACGACGGAGCATCGCGCCATCGAAACGAAATAGGCGAAGCCGTCTCTGTGCTAAATTGGCTCGGGCTCGCTTGCACTTAGTGCCAAGGTGACTTTCGCAATCGTGGAGAAGAAATAAGACGCGCGATAATTAAGGGGCGCGAGTGTCTGCATGTCCCGCTTTGAAACTTCCTCGCTGTAAGTTGTGACGCCAATCTCGTGTTAGCCTACCTGCTCGTGCAATTTACGATTCAACACTGAAACCTGGGCGGCTTGGCCTTGCATACACTGCAATTTTCTCTCGTCGTGGCGCTGGGATCATTTTTGGCCGGATTTTTGGGGTCATTGACTGGGCTGGGCGGCGGCGTGGTGATTGTGCCGTTGCTGACGCTGGTTTTTGGCGTGGACATGCGTTACGCGATCGGCGCCTCGCTGGTGTCGGTGATTGCAACTTCGTCGGGGGCCGCGGCAGCTTACCTGCGAGAAGGTTACTCGAACATGCGCGTCGGAATGTTTCTGGAAATTGCGACGACCGTGGGTGCGATTTGCGGGGCGGTGCTGGCGGGGCACCTATCCACGTCCATTATTGCGATCGTTTTCGGCGTGGTGCTTTTGTACTCGGCTTACAGTTCTACGCATGACTACGCGGAACCGCCGGGAGGTTTGTCGCCGGACCGAATTGCGAGTGCGCTGAAACTGGATGGGGCTTATCCGACGGAACACGGGCAGGAGTCCTACCATGTGCGGCGAGTGCCGCTGGGGTTTGGATTGATGTATGTGGCGGGAGTGCTGTCTGGATTATTGGGGATCGGATCAGGCGCGGTGAAAGTGCTAGCAATGGACCAAGCGATGAAAATTCCGTTCAAGGTGTCCACGACTACGAGCAATTTCATGATTGGAGTGACGGCCGCAGCGAGCGCGGGAATTTATTTGCGGAATGGGTTCATTGATCCGGGTTTGGTGATGCCGGTGATGCTGGGTGTTTTGCTCGGAGCGCTGACGGGGGCGCGTGTGTTGCCGGGAGCAAAAGTGCGGACGTTGCGAATTGTGTTTGCAGTGGTGATCGGGGCGCTGGCGGTAGAGATGATGCTGAAGGGCATACGAGGGAGCATGTAAATGGGCGCGGAACGCGGCGGAGCGAAAGCCGGATTTACGAGCGATAAAGCCATCGAGATGTGGCTTGGGAAATTGTTGCGCAGCGGAGTGATTCTGGCGGCGCTGGTTGTGTTCGCGGGGGGCGTTTGGTATTTGAGCGCGGCTGACAGGACCGTCGAGAATTACAGGACATTTCGGGGAGAACCGGCGGAATTGACGCACGTGACGGAAATTGTTCGCGATGCGGTTTCGTTACATCCCTTGGGATTGATTCAGTTGGGATTGATTTTGTTGATTGCGACGCCGGTGGCGCGAGTGGTGTTTTCCGTGATCGGATTCGCTATGGAACGGGACTGGATGTATGTGGCGATTACGCTGATTGTGTTGGTGACTTTGCTGTACAGCTTGACAAGTAATTCGCTGGCGGCTCGGCATTGATCGGCCGTGGAGGCACCGAGGTATCGAGGCGCAGAGGCAAAGACGCAGCGAAACACCGACTCGATTTGATTCGCTGAGCTGGTTGCCTTGTAGTGGATGGCTTGAACAGGGAGGGTGGGCGGTTTGCCGATGGCTGAAACTGGGGAGGGGAGGCTTGCCGGGCGAATCGCGTTTACTTATTCAGCTTTCCGGCTGTATGAGGTGGCGCGTTTTTTCACTGTGGTTTCGATGGAGATGCTGTCCGTGGCGGTGGGATGGCAGATCTATGCAATTACCCACCGCGCGCTGGACCTTGGTTACGTGGGTCTGGCGCAATTCCTTCCGGGGTTTCTACTCTTTTTGGTTTCGGGACATGCCGCGGACCGTTTTGGTCGACGAAAACTTTTAGTGGTGTGTTACGTGGGCTTCGCGATTTGCGCGGGCTTGCTGCTGCTGGTGTCGCTGCAGCATTACCGTTCGGTCGGGCCGATTTATCGCGTGCTGGTGTTGGTGGGCGTGGTGCGCTCGTTGAACGGACCGGTGAGCCGAGCGCTGTTGCCGCAGTTGGTCGCCGAGGAGCACTTCCAGAATGCGGTGGCATGGCATTCGACGATCTTTCAAATTGGGACGATTTTGGGTCCATCGCTGGGCGGATTGATCTACGCGTTCTTTCGCGGACCGGCGGCGGTGTACGCAGCGTCGCTCGCCTCATACCTTGTGGCAATCTTTTGTACGACGCTCATCAAGTTGAAGGCGCAGCCGCGGGCGCGGGACATCACGTTGAAAACGGTGCTCGCGGGAATCGCGTATATACGGAGACAGAAGGTGGTGTTGGGGTCCATCTCGCTCGATTTGTTCGCGATGCTCTTGGGCGGGGCGGTGGCGCTGCTGCCGGCGTATGCGAGCGACATTTTGCACACCGGCCCGTGGGGGCTGGGATTATTGCGGAGCGCTCCGGGAGTGGGAGCAGGGGCCATGGCGATTCTGTTGGCTTACCGGCCTTTGAGGCGGCGCGTGGGCGCGACGATGCTATGGTGCGTGGCTGCGTTCGGCGTGTTTACGATATTGTTTGGGCTTTCGCGGAATTTGATTTTGTCATTATTTGCCTTGGCGCTGGTGGGAGCGTCGGACATGGTGAGTGTGGTGATTCGCGCGACCTTGGTGCAGGTGGCGACGCCAGATGCGATGCGGGGACGCGTGAACGCGGTGGACATGATTTTCATCGGGGCTTCGAACGAACTGGGACAGTTCGAATCGGGGCTGACGGCGGGCTGGTTCGGGACAGTGCCGTCCGTGGTGCTGGGCGGGATTGGCACGTTGGTGGTGACGGCGCTGTGGGCGTGGTGGTTTCCCGCTTTGCGGCGGGCTGAGACTCTTAGCGTCGAGGAGCACGCACTCGATTAACGGGCGCGAATTTCGTTCGCAGGCGATTTCCAGATTGCGGCGGCGGTCAAGACGCTGCCGATGACGATGAGGATGCTCCAGGCGCGATGGCGGTAATGTTGGGTCACGGTTTCCTCCTACTCGGAGGGGCGGGGGGCCGAGGGGAATTACTCTGCAGCCGGATAGGATGAGTTGTCGGGGCGCGGGGTTTCCTGGATTTCACTGTAGCGCAACACAGTATAAGTTCTTGCGCTGACCGGTCTATATCGAGAAATTGATAAGAACGCCGAGAGCTTCGTCCGTAGGACTGCGGTTCCGCGCCGAGGCGCGCTCGTTTTACGGTTCGACGAGGTTGCTGCGGATTGCGAAGCGCATGAGGTCGCTGAAGCTGGCGAAATTCATTTTTTTCATGATGTGGTTGCGATGGCTCTCGACGGTGCGGGTGGAAATGCCGATGGAGGCCGCCACCTCTTTGCTGATTTTGCCGGTGGCCAGGAGTTGCACGATTTCCAATTCGCGGGCGGTGAGCGGACAGCCGGGTATGGGGTGTTCGGTGCGGTCGGCGTCGTCGCGTTGATCGTTGACGAAGGTTTCCACCATGGTCATTGCGAGGCGTCCGGTAAAGAATGGCTTGTGCTGCTGGACGTGGCGGACGGCGGCGACCAGTTCGGTATCGGCATCGGATTTCAGAACGTAGCCGCGCGCGCCGCAGCGGAGAACTTCGCGCGCGACATCTTCCGAAAAGTGCATCGTGAAGATCAAGATTTCCGTGTCTGGGGACTCTTCGCGAATGACGCGGGCGACTTCGAGGCCATTCATTTCGGGCATGGTGAGATCGAGGAGAACCAGGTCTGGTTTGGATTTTTTTACGTACTCGATAGCTTCGACGCCGTTGGAGGCTTCGCAACAAACCTCCAGGCCGGATTGAGATTCAAGAAGGGAACGGACCCCGCGGCGCACAACGGCATGATCATCCGCTACGAGTATGCGATAAGGCTTGGGAGGTGCAGGTTCTTTGGTCATGTGAATCCCCTTGGAAGGCAGAAGTGACGAGCGGGAATGGTGCGCGAGAGCGGGAAAGGGCAAAGGTGCGTACGAACCGAAACGAGAAGCGCGCGGGAGGCGAAGGGCGTTCGAGTGATGGCGTCACTTTGGGCCTTCCTACTCCCTCAACGGTAGCACAACTTCAATGGTGGTGCCTATTCCAACCGAGCTGGATAGTAGGAATTCTCCGTTGCGCTGCTTTACGCGCTCGCGCATGCTGTGCGGTGCGCAGACCTTTCTGCGTGGTGGAGTTGGGCCGCAGAGTGGATGCGTCGCGGAGCATGGCCGTCGTTGCGAATGGTATGGTAGCCGTTCGCATGGCGAAGGCGGATCCAGGAGCGCCCACACAAGACAAGAAAGTGCGGGAGTGACTGCCACCGCGCGATACAGGTCGTCGAAAATTACAGGCCGCAGTCGAGTACAACCAGCAGAATGCGAAACCCTCTTTTCAGTCCTTATCGCCCTCCTGCGCTGTAGTGTTTTTGCGCCCACAGCGCCAGGATTACCCCAGCGATCATCGAGAGCGCGGCGGCGGTTTGTGCGTTTGACATTCCAAGAAATGAGCGCGGGTTGATGCGGATGAACTCGACGAGGAAGCGCGCGGCGCCGGTGAGGATTAGATACGCGGCGAAAACTTGACCGGGTTTCGGTTCAGGACGGGCACCGACAGCTAGGGAACCCATGCGCCAGAGCCACCAGGCGATACCGCAAGCTACGACGAGTTCGTAGATGGGCGTGGGGTGGACGCGCTGTATGGTGGGAACGAGGCCGTTGGGGAAACTCATGCCCCAGGGAAGTGACGTCGGGATCCCGTAGTCGCCATCACCGGAGAGAAAACAACCGATGCGGCCAACGCCGTATCCGAGTGCGGCGGCCGGCGAGCCCGCGTCGAAGATATTGAGGATGGAGAGCGTTTTACCGTTTGCGGCATTGCGTTTCACGAGGCGCCAGGCGACGAACGCGAAGGTGCCGAAACCGGCGAGGAGACCGCCAAACCAGGCAAACCCGTAAGGGCTTAGCAAGAGATGGAGCGGATCGGCGAAGAATTCGGTCGGCGATTCGAGCAAATGGTAGAGCTTGGCGCCGACGAATCCTGCGAGGCAGGGGGCGGCGATCAGCGTTTCGGCTTCGCCAGATTTTTTGTCGGCGATGCCGCGACGGGCGAGGTCGGCACGGAGAACGAAGTAGGCCGACAGCATGGCGCATGCCACCATGAGGCCGAATGTTGGAATTGTGACTGGGCCTATGTGAAGAAATGGGATCATCGAGAGCAGTATAGCGTTTTTGTCTTGAGGGCGGGGCCGGCCGAGGCTGCTCTGGTGTGCGAGTTATAAAAAGGAGGCCGATTGAGGATTGTTGAGGGCCTCGGACGCCGGTTTGGACATGGCGCAGGAAACGCGGTGAAACCAAAAACTGCGCGGAAGCGTCGTATAAGTTAGAATAGAGCTGCCGAGCTAACGGGTTCCCGCAGTGAAAGTAGCGGCAGGCGTAGAAGCACCCTTCAGTCGCCCAGTCGGGTGGAGGGATACAACATGACAACCGCCTCTCAAGATATCGGCGCCACTGCAGTTAGAGTCGAAACGGGTTCTCCGGCAGGACATTCCACGATATTCAAACTTTCATGCGCTACGGCGTTTGCGCTGATGCTCGCCTTGGCGCCTACACCCGCGTTCGCGCAGCACGGCGGCGGAGGCGGAGGGGGTGGCGGCGCGCACGGCGGTGGTGGCGGGGGCGGTGGTTCGCATGGAGGTGGTGGAGGCGGCGGTCACGTCGGTGGAGGATCTGGGGGCGGAGGGTCGCATGCCGGGGCTACGAGTGCGCCGTCTGGAGGCAGTTCGCACGGGGGCGGCGCTAGCGCCAGCGGCGCCAACAACAGCGGCGGACATTGGTGGAATCCGTTTCATAGCGGAGCGTCCGCGAGCGGGAGGGGTTCCAACGTCGCGGGTGGTAACGGAAATTCAGGAACGAACGGAAGCCCCGAACATTTTGCGGCGGGGAACAACACTTGGCAGGAGCCGCCAGCGCCTGCGGGACATGCATCGCCAGCGGTGAATCACTATGCTCCGGCTAGCGCAACGCGGCCCGTGGTGGTCGGCAAGCAGCCCGCTCATGGAGCGACCGGTGCTATTCATGAGGCAGGCGTGGTTGCTGGGCCGCCACATGTGTTTCCGCCGACCCGTGGGCGCGGAGGCTACCCGAATTATTTCTACAATCCCTACCCTTACTTCGGATTCGGTTGGGGAGGAGGCTTGTGGTGGGGCGGTTTTTATCCGTGTGATCCCTTCTGGGGCTGCTATGGATACGGTTACGGCGGCGGATATGGATTGTATGGTGGAAGCTTTGGCGGCGACTACGGCGCGGATTTAAGCTACAACTCACAGGACGATGAGGGGAGTTCGCAGGAACCGAATACGACTCTGTTCGCGGCGCCGGCTGGGGAACAGGTTGGTGGCGAAACGTCACAGCAGCCGTACGTGATTTTGTATCTGAAGGACGGCTCGAGCTATGCGGTGAGCGATTACTGGCTGGCGGGCGGGAAGTTGCACTACGTGACGTCTTATGGCGGCGAGAATGTGATTGATGAGTCGCAACTGGATCTGCAGCGCACGGTGAACGAGAATGCGACGCGTGGAGTGGATTTCACATTGCGGCCCGAGCCGGCTGGAAATGGCGAGACGGCTCCGGCTGGGCCAGCGCCGGAAACTCGCCCTCCTGCACCGCAGCCGTAAATTCCGACGCGATTTGTGTGGAGTGCGATTGCACGGTGTGGATTTTCTGGCTTGGATTCTTTGGATGTACACACACAAGGACTTGACAAAATTTCCAAGTGAGCGTATAAACTTATTCGTTAACCCCGAAACGTGTAGAGAGCAGTAGGCAATTCGAGTCGCCAATTCCGTACCCCTTCCCTTAGAAACAGTTCGCACAAAGTTCAAAAAGGCACTAGCGATATTTGTGCCGAGTTTCGTTTAAGAGCCCGCGCGATTTTGCCGACCGATTCGACGCGGGCTTACTCGCGTGGTCAGGTGCCATTTATTTGGAAGCGCACACTATTCTGGAGACGCACACCGATGCCGAACTACAATGCGCAAAATCCTCTGTACTCGATTTTTCCTGGTGATGTGGCGTTAGCGTTTAACAATGAAGCGCCGGGTGCTGGACAGGCCAGCCAGCAGTTTGCGCTGCCCAGCTATGCCGGATTTCCGGAGAACGGGCGGGCGATTCGCTGGCAAATCAGTTTCGCGACCGCGCCGACAGCTGTGAGCATCCAGTTGCAGACGGCGATTAACGACGTGGACGCGCAGTATGCATTGCCGACCGGGGCCGCGAACATGAGTTCGACTTTGACGGCGGGCGATAACTCGGTGGTCACAGGCGTGCGAGCTAATTTTTTGCGCGCCAAGGTGGTTTCGATAACCGGCGGGTCGGGCGTTACCGTGCAAATATTGGGGTAGTTGGCGGCGCGCGTACTGCTCGCGATGATTCTTCCATCGGAAGCGTCGAGGATGGTACGGTTTATAGTGGCGGTCAGAGTCCTTGTACTGTGGACTGTGGCCACCGGGAGAAGGGTCGTTAATGCGCTTGTTTCGGGGAGTGATTGATTTCCTGATTGCTGCGGCCGTGTTGCTGGCGATGAGCGTCGCCGTAGGCGGGCTTGTGCGTGGCTCGAGCTTGGCAGGCCCGGAAGAGTTGAGGGCTGGCCGAACACAACAGCAAGCGACACAGCAACCTTCGAACGGATCGGCACAGTCACAGACACCGGCACCGACAGCGGCGTCCACGGAATCGGCGAAACATATCATTACGCTTACCTTTGATTATGACTTCACAAAGACGCCGGCATGTTCCGCGACGGTGAAGGTGCACTGCGTGGCGAAATTCAGCGTGTATGACATTTCGAGCCACAAACCGTATTTCCTGTTTTTCTCACCTGTGCCCAGCGGTGCGCACGGCGTGGTGAAGGGAATTACCGCGACGAGCCCACAGTTGCTGTTTGCAGTCGGCAAACATCGAATTGCGGTGTCGGCGGTGGAACCGGACGGCTCAGAATCGCCGCCTCACGAGTGCAAGACGATCATCGAGATCAAACCCACGGCTGCCGCTGACACCTCCGCAGCCCACTGATCAGGGCTGGCTTGCAGGCGCCCGTTACTTAGCCGCAAGCTCTTCAAAAAATGTAAACGCCGTTTTACCTTCCTCTCGATGGGTGCCCGCGGGCGTCTGGCATTTGAACAATTTCCGATGCGACATTGCGCTGGATTCGTACGTTCGCGATTTGCGAATGGCTGGAATCGGTGTGCGCGGGTGGCGCAGGCGGGGGACATTTTGTGTTCCGCGCACCGGGATGCGTTCGACTCGGCGCTGCTTGGGATTATGGAGTTCGAGCAAAGGAAGCAAGGGCAAGCGTCGCCGAAGCTGCAAGTTGACTGGAGTTTCCCCCATGCGGGACATGCGAAACGTCGCGGCGGAAAAAACGATGCCCCAGCGGCTCGACCCGGACCCGGCACGCGCGTGTCCCGCTCCCATTCGAAGAAGGACGATGCGGTTGCGGCGGCCGCGGGTGTTGAAGCTGGCCGAGCGCAAGGCTGCGGAGCAGGTGATTGCGACGTTCTTGGGAGAAGAGCCGAAGTTGTCGTCGAACGCGAGCCCGAGGGCGACGCAAAAACCGACGGAAAGGCGGAGCCGCAAGAAGTCTGCGGCCCCCGCGGATTTGCCGCCGATCATTCGGAACCCAGAATTGCGCCAGAGGCGAGTGAAACTGGCCGAAGCGGCGCGAGAGATCGGGCTCGACGAAGCCACGGTGGCGGAAACACTTCTGGAGATTCTAATGCGTCGTCGAAAACCGACGAGCAGTAAATCTCCGGATATTGCAGCCGACAAATTCTTGCTGGACGTGGTGAAGGAGTCAGTTCGGATACTGGATGGCGCGAAAGCAGCGGCGAGCGAAACGGCGGAAGAGCTGCCGACGATTTTTCGATTGACGCACCATATTCCACGGCCGGTGCGCAGGGACAGCGCGGAGTCATAGTCAGAGGCAGCAACACAGAGAGTTTCGAGGCAACCTCAGAATCGAGGGCTGCACGATGCGTCCCGAAAGGCGCGGGACACACCGTCCGCTACAAAGGCAGAGGCAACGGCAAAAACAAAGGCAAAAGCCAAGGCAAAAGCAACGGCCGAAGAGCCGGCTGGACGCCGGCGCTACTGGTTGATCCGCAGATGCAGGCGGTGCTGGCGCATCCGGAAAATATGGCCTTGGTGAAGCGGCTGATTGGGTTGGAAGAGTTGGTGGTGCCGGATGAGGAGTCGCGGACTAAGCAATATCGCGAGATCGCGCAGTTGGTAGGCGAGATGCCGGTGGTGCATCGCCAGGATGTGACGGAGGCGGTGTGGATGCGGAAGTGATATTGCCGAGCGTCATGCCGGATGAGTTTGCGGATAATCACGCGGTGGAATTGGGGGTTTGCATGAGGTGGTTTTCGTCGGATGCGGGGCAGGTGGCGAAAATTGAGGCGCCTCTGGGGTATGCGAATGTGCGGGCGCATGCTTTGTTTCTCCGGGATTTTTTTGCGGAAGCAGCAGGCTGCGGCGGTCAGTAACTCAACTTCACCACAGATGAACACAGCTAAACGCAGATAACCGCCAAGCGAATAGGAAGACGGGAATCACTTATCGGAACTGATTGCCGCGACGTCGTTTCGGACCGGTACTCCGGGCGCAGCGTAACGTCGACGGCACACCGAAGTGCGCAGCTACAAAGTTAACTGCTGAAAGCCGGCGGGACGCCGAGGCTACAGGGCGCGTTCTACGTTGCCGCTGGTGTAGCGGGAGGCGCCGTAGGCGCTCTTCTGGGCTGGGGGCGGAGCTACCAGGCGGACTACATGGAGCAGGCGCTCGGGTTTGAAAGGCTTGGCCATGCAGACGACCGCGCCGAGTTGGTGGCTGGCGGAGTAATCGGCGGGCTGGGCGGATTTCGTTAAGAGAATTACCGGGACGCGCTGCAGGCGATCGTTGCGTTTGATGATGAGGCAGAGGTCGTGTCCGGACATGTCGGTGCCTTCGACTTCGGCGAGGAAAACGGCAGGGACGGTGGTGCGCAGGATGTCCAGAGCTTGTTGAGCGCTGGGAACGATGACGACCGTGTAGCCATCGCTGGAGAGAACGTTGCGCATGATGTCCGCAGTTTTCGGATCCGATTCGACGATGAGGACTACCGATCGCTGCTTGGTGCCGGTTGCGTGCGGAACGTGTCCCGCCATGGCTGGATCCACTTTCGAGCCGCTGGCGGCTACTTCGGATTTTGCATTGATGAATTGAACGGCGACGGCAAATTGACCGTCCTGCTCGACCACGCGGACGATTTCGGCGGGCTGCGGAGTATTGAGAGCGGCGGCGGCGGTAGAATACGGGAACGTGACTTCGAGCCGCTGGCCTTTCCAGTATCCGGTGCGCGCGGCAGTGAATAGCAATCCATCGCGCGAGACGTCAATGCTTTTGCAAACTTCCTCGAAAGGTTCCGGCGAGTTGATGCCGCGCACGTGAACTTGCGCCGTGATCTTGGCGCGTTTGCGACGGCGGCGTTCGATGGCGACTTGGGAAGCGGATGACCGGGACGTTGCGTTGGCTTCTGCGGAAGCCGTTGGCGGAGTGCTCATCAGGTTACCTCAGTTTTAAGCGAGGTCTGTCGCGTCCCCCTGGACCGCGTTACAGCTCCCCCCGCTGACACATAGATATACAAAATGAGCGGCTTACGTGGAATAGTACTCTCGTTTCATTTTGGAAAACTTATCGACAAGAGCGCGGCGGTACTTTGTAAGTCGTTAAGATACAGCATGTTCGTGTGGTTTCGCCGCGTCTTCCCATCGCCCCTTGCATGAGATATTACAAATCATTTGGAGCGCCAAAATATGGGAGCAGAGACGATTGCAGCACCTGTTTTGAATAGCCGTTCGAGCGATGACGAGATTCTTGGTTTGACTACGCATTTGCCGCGAAAGATCGTACGGCGTGGATCCGACGATTCGTCCGGAGGCTCGACTCCCCGGAACGATGAGCAATTGGATTTGGAGTTCGGCGCTGGGGACGAACGCAGCGGAGATCGTGTGGCACGCGAAGACGGCCGGGGAGAGCCGCGTGATGGGACGGATGCGACGCGGCGCACCGCAGAGAATTTGACGGCTCAGGATGTGCCGACGAATTTGCAAAAAGCGTTCGGGGCCAACCCTGAATTGCGTGACGCCTGGCGCGACGTCAACGAGTACCGCGAAACATATGCAACGCCGGCGGAAGCGCGAGCGGCGACAGCGTTGTTGGGTGATCTAAACAGGATGGACGCGCTGTTTTATTCGAGGCGTCCGGAAGATCATGCAGAACTGGCGCGAGCGGTGGCGCAATTGGACCCGGCGGCATTTGCGTCTTCGGCGCGCGAGATGGGTGACTTAGCGTCGGGTCGGGCGGAGCAGAGCAACGAGGTGAGGGAGCCGGCGCGCGTGAGCGAATCGCAGCCGACGCGACGCGAGGAGCAAGCTAACCAAGGTATCCGGCAGGACGCGCGGCCTGAGTCTCGTCAGGAGAATACGGCGCGATGCGGATTGACAGAACCACAAGCGGAGTTTTTTCATGCGACGAACGCGGCGGCGGTGCAAAGCGTTTTGGACCCCATCGAAACGCAGGTAGAGCGATTGCTGCCGGAGGGAATCGCCAAGTCGGCACGCAATCGTGTGGTGGGAGAGATATATCGCGAGATTGACGTTACGTTGCGCGGGAACCGGGCGCTGGGACAACAGATGCGGGAAGCGTTTCGGTCGGGCGCGTTGGATGAGGATCATCGCCGCGCGATCGTTTCGTTGGTGATGGGTCGAGCGCGGCAGGCATTGCCGGCGGTGGCGAAGCGGATCCTCGATGAATGGACCACTACAGTGGTATCGGCTAATCACGCGCGGCGTGCGCGTCAGCGGACTGCTGAGCGCCGCGTGGATATTGCGGGGTCCGGAGGCGCAGGGAATGACGCCAGGCGAGCAGTGAGTTCGCGCGATATTGATTATGCTCGGATGTCCGATGCGGACATCTTGAATCTGTAGTCACCGATCCAGTTGCGTCTAAGGCAGCGCACCGTGGTTTCGGCGCGTTTGAAAAACTGCGAGGCCGGACAGAACCAGGAGAAATCTCAAAACGAGCGCCTGCCCCTGTAAAGAGGCCGTATCGGCGCGATTGTTGAGAACTTCAGCGGCTAAAGCCGGTCGCAATTAGTCTTGTTTATATCGTGGCTAAAGCCACGACCCACAAAGACTGGCGAGGCAGAGCTGAACAGTTGCTACAGCGAGGAGCGGTTGGTGGCGACCTTGTAGGTGTAGATAATTTGAGCGAGAGCGCTGGCGAACGATTTGAGCTGCGCGGTTGTGAGCGACGGCGTGAGATGGACGAGGCCTGACGCCATGAAATTGTCCACCAGCGTGGACAAGCTTGAGTTCACCTGCGGCCAATTTACGGTGCCATCCGAGCCGGTTCCGGTGATCACATAGGAATCTATGATGCGGAGCGTGACTCCGGGCGTGAGGATCTGCAAGACCTGTTGGTTGACGTTCATGGCGGCGACCAGATCCTGGGTGAACCATTGGAGATCCTGGAGATCCGTTCCTGAAGGCGGCCAGACAAATCCCGAGGTTGCTGCCGCAGCGACGATTTGGGCGATGGCGGCGTTCTGGGCGGCGTCGTTAAATGTGCCGTCGGCATTTCTGGGCGGGAGTGCATCCGCGATCGCGCTGGAAAGGCCGATCAGGACGAGATACGTCTGATCTGTTTGCAAGATCTTGGTGACGGCGACGCCGTAATCCTGGAACTGCGCGAGAGTCATTCCGTAACGCGGCCGCGTGAGGCCGGTGCTGACGGCGTTTGCGACGAAGCATTGGACCGGCGGCCTGACTCGCGGCGCAATCGGCCGGCGGGTTGGCCTGGCCGTGCAAGGGCGACCGGAGCGCGGCGATAAGAGCGACGCCGACGATCAGAAGCAAAATGCTTGGGAAGTGAAGTTTCATGTGATGGTCTCGCCGTGGGAGTTCCGTCAAAGCGTTGAGACGGGCGGCAGCTCGTGGGCATCGTGGCGCAGGTGAGAGGCGAGCTCAACTGGTCTGCGGGCGAGTTTATAGGCCGGGTCAAAAGACACTAAAGGGACAGGGACAAACGTCTCCGCGAAAGAAAGGCGACAGAAATCGAGCGATGGCTCACTCGAGCCGAACGCGTTTCACTTTTAGCGAGCGGAAATTGCTAGCCTAACGTCTTTCGTCCTGTCGCTACTTTGTAGGAGTAGATGACATGAGCGATTGCGTTGGCGAAGGTGGCGACTTGAGCCGAAGTCATGCCCGCCGGGATCTTAATCAATCCAGCCTTCACGAAGTTGTTCACCGCATTTGTGAGGTTGGTTTCCACCTCGGTCCAATTCACCTCGGTACCGGAGGTCGCAGTGACGACGTAGGAGTCAATCATGCGAAGGGCAACGCCGGGGGTGAGCAACTGGAGAACGCCGTCGTTATCGTTCATGGCTCCTGAGACATCAAGGGCAAACCACTGCATTTCATGGAGTGTCGTCTGAGGCGGAATCGGGACGAGGCCGGCAGTAGACGCGGCGGCGATGATTTCGCTGATGGCTTGTTGCTGTGCCAAGAGATTGGCAGAACCATTCGAATTTGCGGGAGGCATGGCGTCGGCTGCGGCGCTGGCAACGCCGACCAGGACGAGATAAGTCTGGTGCGTTTGAAGGATTTGTGAGACCGCGACGCCGTAGGATTCGAATTGCACGAGCGTCATACCATAGCGCGGCTTCGTGAGATCGGTGGCCACGGCGTTGGCGACGAAACATTCGACGGCGGCTTGCTGGCTGGATGTGCAATTGGTGGCGGCTTCGGTTGGAAGCGCTGAAACGGATCCGCTGAGGAGACACACCACCACGATCAGATATTTCCGTAACACCATGTGAAAACCCTCCATATGAAGTCCTGCAGCGTGCTTTTCTGCGTGAGGGGGTAACGCAGGCAGCCCACGGCCCTGTGAATTTTAGAAACGGTCTTCTGCTTCCTGAAGTTAGTGCGCGTTCCCGAGCATAATGCACGGCTGCGCGAGCGTGCTCAACTGGCCGGCGGTGCAGTTGAGGGTCCGTACGGCGAGACTGTCCAAGAACAGGGGTGGGGACAGTTGCAGCCCGGCGATCAATGGGCTGAACCACGGGAAGAACGGTAGGAGTGCATGGTGATCCCGCCGAACGGCCTCAATTTCCGCAGTATTTGTCCGAGGAGGACATCCACGTACTGAATCGCGGCGGCAAACAATGAGGCGCGGCGCTGCTGACCGGTAGTTGCAGCGAGACGACTACGCGCCGTCGTGCACGAAATTTAATCCAAGGGAGAAATTCCGACTATGGCACAGATGCAGAATGCCCAATCAGTTGCGTTGCAACTGGAGAAGGTGCGAGACAAGCTTCCGCTGCTTTACGAGCGCGACGATATTTTACTGACGATGATTCAGCAGCGCGGAGACGTGGAGCGCGTCAGCTCGCGAAACATGCGCTTGCCGCTGCAGATTCGTCCGGGAGGCAAGGCCGGGCTTGTCAACATGGATGGCGGAGACCTGGGGCGCGGATCCGGAACGATTTACGACGTGGCCCAAGTGACACCGGTATTTTTCCGGCACGCGGTGGAGATCACGAAGCTGGTCGAGTACGCGTCGAATGCGCCGGAGAAGGCGATTGAGAATACGGCCAAGCGCGAAGTGAAGAATGCGATGGCACAGTTCCGTTCGTTTCTTGACAAGGTGATGCAGACGAACGGAAACGGAGTGCTGGGAACGATCGGTTCGATCACGACCACCGGACTGCCGGCCGGAGTCGCATCGCAATTCGGGATGGCGAAGCCGCCCGGGGCGCAACTCCTCTATTACAACCAGACCGTGCAAGTTTACGATCCGACCCTGACGACGAATCGCGGCTCGGCAAACGTTTTGTTGGTGGACCCATTCAATTCGCTGATTCAAGTGGATTCGTTGCCGACTGGAACGTCGGCGAACGACGTCGTCGTTCACGACGGTTTGACCGGCGCGCAGCCAACGTCTTTGTTCGGGATTTTGTATCACCAAACGAATGCGACGACCGGGACGTGGCTGAATCTGAACCGCTCGACGTATCCGGTGGAATTGGCGACGCCCGTTGTGAGCGGAAACAATTCGGCGATCACACCTGGAGCGGTACGGCTGGCGATCAACAAGGTGAGAAAGTCGTTGGGATCAAACCAGGTGTCCAAGCTGATTGCGTACACGGCGCTCGAACAGGAGCACCAGTGGGAACAACTGGGCGTGACGATTTCGCAAATCATCAAGGAGCGGGCGAGCGAGCGACCTGGATCTGCTCTCTACCGGCGAGAAGTCAATGGCCGGGGTGCCGATCAAGTCTTCCATCAATGCCAATCAGACGCGCGTGGATTTCCTGGATCTTTCGCACTGGGGGCGCGCGGTGATGCAGGACATTGATTTCTATGATGTCGGAGGACAAACCGTGTTTCCGATTTACGGTTCGAGCGGAGGAATTTCGGCGGCGTATATTTTTTACTTCGTGACTGGATTCCAGGTGTGGAACGAATCGCCGCGCAGCGGAGCGTTCATCAACAACCTGGCGATACCGACGGGGTACTAATTTTCCGCAGGCGAAATCGCTGATGGTTGTTGGGTTGCTGCGAAGGTTCGAATCCAGTTAGAAAATAAAAGGGGGCATTACTGCCGCCCCGAAATTCAGATGGTGCCGAACACGTTTGAGAAGCGCGAGTCGAGAGTACTCCAAATCCGGTCCGTGTCAATAGAACTGTGCGCGTCGAGGGACGGGACGGAGAGTGGAAGACTCAAACTTCCGAGGCTGTCGGCAGCCCCCAACGCTTCTCAAACGTGTCCCGTACCCCCACTGGAAGCACTCTCCGAAACACGCTCGAGCGGCTAAGTGTCTGTCACGGAATCCATTGTCCACAAGAGTACAAACGTCTCTATCTCCGCTGATCCGCGTGACGCGAGAAACTCACGACACTCCTCCGGAGGTGCAAGAGCGCGTGTGGCGGGCGGGGCAAATCGCTACGGGGAGCCAAATTTTCGCGTGGTTTGGGGTGGCTCACGGCTCACGTGGATCGGCGCACGCTGGACGGATCGCGATGCGAACGGAAACTTCGTACGTGAAAGCGTCGAGCTGCGTCGAGTGCCCAAGTATTTGCCGACGGAGCGCTGGCATGTGGAGCGTTGGGTGCCGGCAGAATCGTATGGTTCGCCGGGACAATGGTACGAGCACACGACGGAGATTGAGGACGGAATTCGCATTGCGGCGCTGGGGCCCTATCCTTCGCGGGGCGAGTACGAACATTGCTTTACGCTCGAAGGCGGGTGCGGAGAATTCATTCCGTTGACGTCAGCCGCTTGCGATTGGATTGTGCGGGCGCAACGGCGGCAATGTTCGGGCTGTCCGGAGACAGCCTGGTGGACTGGGCGACTGCGAAGGTGCCGTTTTTGCAGAAAGAGATACCGGCGGTGAGTAACGAGCATTAATTCATGACGGGCTTGCAGCCAGCTAGAGAGACAGTTCGACAGACGCGGAGGTTCGATGTGAGAAGTTTTAATCGGTAGCTTTGACTGCTACTCCTTGAATCTCGAAGCGCGCTCCGAAAAGCAGTGGCCCCGACCCGATGAAAGCGCGAGCGGGAAAAGGCGGGCGGAAATAAGAGCGATAGACTTTATTGAAAGTGTCGTAGAGGGAATGGTCGGAGCAAAAAATCGTGAGGGACGCAACGTCCTGCATCGTGTAGCCCGCGCGGGTTAGCGTGTCGCGCACGGAATCGAGGACGTCGCGAGCTTCGCGCTCCGGGTCGGCTGAGGGCTTGAGCGTTGCCGGATCGAAGCCGATATGGCCGGAGAGGTAAAGAGTGTTTCCGACAGCGACCGCACTGCTGAAGGGCAAATCGCCGACGCCTGCGGGGACTTGAATGTACTGACGTTTTTCTGTAGTGGCCACGGGGTCTCCTTCGTTTCTAGTAACGAATCGGGCGGGGAATATGCTACCGCATCTTAGTCAACGGACAAGCGGAGCTCCGCGATTTCGGTTGCGAGGCCAGGTCGGCGTAACGAAAGCCTCGTGACGATGCTGTGCGCCAGATACGACCCGATAAAGCGAGGATGTCTGCGGTGGTGGCGGCCGTCGCAAGGTTCGACATTACAAATCCGGAGGCATCATGCCGGTACTACCGACAACGGCGTATTCGCAGGCGGAAGACGCTCTGACGCTGGCGCGCGCGCTGGTGAACGATTCGGCGGGCGTGGTGTTCACGGATGCGCTGTTGATGCCACTGTTGAATTCGGCTTACCGCGGCTTGCAGCGAGAGCTGGCGGAGAACGGCGTAAGCGTGCTGGTGGAGCAGCAGGATATCGAATTGGACCTGGATGGTTCGACGGGAATCACGAATACGGAAATTAGCGACGTCTCCAGCCCGCAGCTGCCTACCGACTGCCTGATGCCGCATATGCTATGGGAACGCGCGACCGCAAACACCACCGATGTGTTCGTGCCGATGGAGAAATTCACCAGCGGCGGCAGCATGCTGAATTTGCAGCCGAGCACGTACCTGCGGCTGTGGGAGTGGCGGGAAGACAAGATCAATTTGATCGGAGCGACGCAGTCCATCACGGTGCGGGCGCGGTACGAGAAAATCCTTCCGGAACTGACCCTGGGAACCGACCCTGTGCAGATTCGTTCTGCGACGGACGCGCAGGGGAATGCAACTGCGGCTTTGGCGGCTCGGTCGCGAGGGGCACGCGCGCTGGCGATAGACCTGTTGGGCGCGGCACAGACTGCGATCGAGAATTTAATCAATCGTTATGTGAGGCCGGAACAGACCAAGGGGCGACGGCGAAGGCCATACGGCTACCACGCGAGAGTGATCTATTTGTAGGCGACGAGATCCAGGACGAAACGTATTCGTGACTTTGGCGCTCAATTCGAAGAGAGATCCCTTCCTTCGGTCGGGACGACAATCATCCTACAAAGGTGGTTTCGCGCACTAGTCCACGACCAACGTTACCGTAAAGCCGCGCCCGGCGTTCTGCGCGGAGCCTTGCACGGTTAGAGTATACGTTCCTGTAGGCGTGTAGGGGATCGTGGCAGTTGTGCCAGAACTGTGGTGGCAGCCGACGATTACGGGCGCCATAGCCAGAAGTAAAAAGAGCGCGAGGACTCCAGCAAGGCGCCTGGATGGACGCTTGGGATTGATGGCTATTGGAAGGGCGCTGACGAGCGCGATCAATAGAGCGGTTGAAAGGATCGTCGTGGCTGAAGCGGACGGCGAATGCGACGAATGATTTGAATCGTCATCGTGATTCGTTGGCATGAAAGCAATGGCGCGCCGGCTGCGTTGTGAGCTCGGCGGCGTAGTCGTGGGCGGGATTTGGGTGCCGGCGGTTGTCGTCGTCTGAAACGTGACAGTGAACGGCGCCGCCGTACCGGCTGTCACTGGCAGAGCGAGAGTATTGACCAGCGGTGTGGTTACGGACGTTCCCGCTGTGAGGCCGCACGTCGTCGGACTGTTGGTGGTGCCAGTCGGCGCGGCCGGCAAACCGGTTGGACAAATGAGCATCACCGTGCCGCTGAACGTGTTGTCCGGGACAACCTGCAGCTGAAAAGTGGCGGCCTGGCCTTGCGCAATCGTGATCTGGTATGGCGCGCCATTCGAGGGCGGCGGGCATGTGAAAGTGGAAGTGGTCATACATTCGACTTCAAAATCATCGGCGACGCCGCTTACCACAGTGGTGAGCGGAGCGGTGGCGCCAGTGTAATTCACAGAAAATGTGGAGCAGCGAGTGTTGGATGCGCTTCCGGCCGGACAAGCGCTAGTGGCATTGGCCGTGGGAGCGAAGGCGACGTTAACCGTGCAGCTCGCATTGGCGGGCAGCGAGGCAGCGCACGAGGAATTCGCGATCGTAAAGTCTCCGGAATTGCCGGTGGTAAAGCTGGCCGCGACACCACTGATCGAGCTCGTGGTGTTGTTACTAAGCTCAAAAGGTTGCGTCGGGCTGGTCCCACCGATTACCTGGTCGCAAAAAAGCGTGGATGCGCCGGGGCAAGGGGCTGGCGGAGTGAGTGTGACGCCCGTCGCCGGAACGCCCATGCCCTTGAACTTCAGTACCTGACGCGAGCCCTGATTGGCTACGAAGAGGTCGCCCTCGGCGTCGAAGGAAATATCGCCCGGTTCGCTCAAGCCGCGAGCGGCGACGGTGAGCTGCGAGGAAAACGCGTCGAGCCGCAGAATCTCGTCATACGCAGCGCCTGGGCTGCTATAGGCGATAAACAGGTTTCCGCCGCCATCTACCGCCAGGCCCGATGGAATAATGCGAGCGCTTGCAGGATTTTCAATCGCTGAGGCGAAGAGTGGCGCGGGAGAAGCGGACGCGTTGCGGAGCGCGCGCGTTTGAGTATTGATCGCGATGACCGCTCCGGAATCAGGTGACGAGGCATAAAGCGTGCTGCCGTCGGGTGTGACCGCGATGCTGCCAGGCGCAACCATGTGAGCGAGCGTCTCGAGCTGGCCTGCTTTGGGAGATTCAGGACCATTGAGCATGAAGATGGCGTTCATTCCGTGGTCGGCAACGTAGAGATTGCCTGCACGGTCGAGGGCGAGACCCATCGGTTCGGCCAACTCGACATTCTGACGCGGTGCCCAGCGGCCGACCAGGCTGCGGATAATTCCGGGCTCACTGGTCGCGGGGCCTGCCACGGTGCGGATTGTGGCGTTGCCAGTGTCAGCGACGTAGAGCGTGCCGTCGGGCGCGATTGCGACGCCGCTACGCATGTTGAAATCGTTCAGACTCAGATCAAGTTCCGCAGAAGAAGCCGCACCGCCATCGCCAACAGAGCCAACTGCTCCCGTGCCGACCATCGGCGCGGCGAGAAAGCTCTTCAAACTGGCCAGCGCGAGGATGGAATTTGCGCGCACGAGAAACGAAAATATTCGGTCTGGTTGATCCACGGCAGAAAAATACAACTGGGCGGGGCTGACTGCGGCCGAGGCTGATGCAGTGGAAGATTCTCCGGCCGGCTGAGCGACGTCCAGTGTGCGTATGCCCACGTTGGAGGCGAGAACTGTGGGTTCGACGCCCGATGAGGATGCGGCGGCTACGGTCGAGCGCGTGGGAACGGGCTGAGTATCTCCGGCGGCTTGGAGTGCGACTTGGCTAGGGCCTTGCGCGCGTGATGCGGGACTCTTCAGGGCTATGCCGAGAGCGATAACCGCTACCGCGAAGATCGCCATGACACAGAGAATTCTCAGTTGCCGCACCAGTCTCCCCCTATTGGGCCCATTGGGCTGCTTTTGCAAACCGGCTAGAACTTCGACGCTTAGGATTCAACTGCAGGCGTTCGGGTTGCGTCAGGAATTGGACATCATAACAGTGAAAAGCAATTGGTTGCTAGCCGGGAATGAGGGTGATTCCGCGATGTGCTTGAGCCGATTTGCGAACGCCATTCGGAGAGAGACGACCTGGCAACAGCCGAACGTCTGACGAAATCAGGAGGAAACATGGCACTGACGTTTTCAATTGTGGATACATGGGATGACGGCAAGCGCATACACGTTAGCGGTACGGTGGTAGCGACGGGGAACTACACCACCGGAGGAGACACTGTGGACCTCTCGCAAGTGCCGATTATTGCGTCGGCTCAGCCACCGATCCAAGGGACAGCGTGGATGGATGGTCTCGCCGGATACGATTACATTTTCTCTCCGGGCGCAGCGATGAACTCGAACAAAGTGAAAATCTTTCAGCAGGGAGCTGCGGCGGGAGCGTTCCCGGAATTGGCGTCGGGCGCATACCCCGGAGCTATTACGTCGGATACGATCACCTTCTACGGGATCTTCAAGAAACTGCAGTAGATGTCGCTGTTCCGCGCCGGAAAGCAAGCCAGAGTCGCCGGCTGAACGCTACCGCTACCAATTCAAATGGTTGGAGCCGGCGAGACGCCGGCGCTACACGGTGCCTCACTGTTTTCACGCCCATGTCAATTGAATCATTTTCGCCATTGCCGCTGAACGTTTTCGGCACCTGGGTGACCTTGCTCGATCCATCCGATGTGCCGGCGGGAATGTCGCCTGCCTTGGGTGATGTGGAATTCTTCCCGGGCGGAGTACGGACGCGTGCGGGACTGGTGTCGCAGTTTGCGGCGCTGGCCGGAACACCGCAGATCAATGGCGTGAAGACATATGCGACGACGAACCTGGTGCAGCGATTTCTGGCGCTGGATTCGTTCGGGAATATTTACAAGGAAACTTCACCGGGAGTGCTGTCGCTGGCCGCCGCGGGAATCGTGCCGGGTATGTTTATGGCGTCCACCACGCAGTTTGGCCGCGAGTACATGGCACTTTCCGATGGGTTGGTGGGGCAGGACATGCCGCGGCAGTATGACGATGTGAATCTCGATCGAGTGAGTCAGGTCGGTCCGGGCGGGGGGCCCGGAGTGGCTGATGCCACCGGCGCTGGAAACATTTCGCCGGGAGTGCATCAGTGTTCGGTGATCTTTGTGACGCGACAGGGCTAGTGGACCGCGCCTTCTCCGCCGAGTACGTGGACTGCGGCCGGCGGGAAGATGGTGAACGTCACGAATATTCCGACCGGGCCATCGAACGTGGTGCAGCGGCTGCTGGCGTTCACGGCGAGCGGCGGCGCGACGTTTTATCAAGTGCCGGCGACGATGACAATCAACGACAACACCACGACGTCGCTCACGGTGGATTTTACGGACACGATTCTGTTGAGCGGCGTGCGCATGGATTATCTCTTCAGCCAGATCGAATTACCGGATCAACTGGGCGTGGTGTCATACGTGGAGCGGCTTTTCTGGTGGGGCGAACGCGCCAAGATGGACAATTGGCGGAATCTTTCGTTTGACGGCGGCTGGGACGGGACGGGGAACGGCGGACCGCTGGGCTGGACGCTCGATCCATCCTTTGGTGCCGGCGCGACGCGCGAGCCGAGCTTTGTGGTGTGGGGCGATGCGTTTCGCATCGTTGCGGACGGAGTGACGGCGGAGCGGGGATACATTTCGCAGAACGCAATTACCGACGCAGCAGGGAATCCGCTGCTGGCGAATAATACGGATTATTCGGTGCGCGCGCGCGTGGCACGCAGTGCGAATTTGAATGCCGGAACTTTGCGCGTGAACGCGTTCAGTCCCACGCTGGGGCAGATCGGGCAAGGAATTGCGGTGACTGCAGCGCAAGCAGGGACGGGTTATTTCGAGTTTACGACGGATTTGTTTACGCCACAGACTTCGCTGCCGAGCGACCTCACGTTGCGGGTGTATGCGGATGGAGTCCCGGGGCCGAGCGGGGAATCGTTCTATGTGGATAACATCGAGATCTACCCGACGAACGCGGCGCAGAATGCGTCGTTGGTGCGCGCATCTTCGACGGAAACGCCCGAAGGTTACGATGGAGTGACGGGCATCCAGCGCATTGCGGAGAACAATGGGCAAGGTATTCGCGCTGCTTTCACATTGCGGAACAATTTGTACTTTGTGAAGGAACGATCGCTGTACGTGACTGCGACTGACGGCGTGAACGAGCCAGCGTTGTGGCAGGTAGAAGAAGTTTCGAACCAAGTGGGAACGCCATCCGCGCACGGGGTGGGAGCGGGCGAAGAGTGGGTGGTGATCGCCGGGCGATCGGGGCTTTATTACTTCGACGGCAGCGAGCCGGTGAAATTATCGCAGGAAATTCAGCCGACCTGGGACGCGATCAATTGGCAATATGGGGAGCGTTTGTGGGTGCAGGTGGAGACGCAGCACAAACGAATTTTGGTGGGCGTGCCGATGGGATCGGCGACGCAACGAATCAAGTGCTTGCCCTGGACTACACAGAGGGACTGCAGGATCCGCTGGTTGCGGTGCTGACGACGCCGCAACGGGGCCGGAAGTGGGCGCCTTGGACGATAGCGGCAAATTCCTGCGCGCTAGTGGAGCGGGCGAACGGCGTGGCGCAGATTTTCTTGGGCTCGAATAATTCGAGCGGGAAGGTTTACTCGCCGGTCGAAGGGCAGTTCTCGGATGATGGTGCGGCTATCAATTCGTTCTACTCGACTGCGTTTCTTGCTGCTACAGGTTTGAGCGGCCGGAATTTGTTCGGCTATTTGACCGGCTACGTGCAGGGCGCGGGGTCGCTGGCACTGTCGGCGGTGACACCTGGGAGTGTGGGGGTGTCGTCGCTGGGAGCGTGGACGCTTAGTGCGCCGGCTACGCGCGACATGGAGCAGTTTACGAACGTGCTGGCCGAGCGCGTGTCGTATCAGGTGGGGACGAACGCGGCAGGAGCTTGGTTTGCGGTGACAAAACTTGTGCCGTGGGCGAAGCCGGATCCGTTCGCTGTGGTGCGAGGAACAAACTAACGCATGCTGAACGTTCCACAAATTGAGGCGCTGCGAAAGACTAATCCGCAGCTGTACGAGGCGCTTTCGCGGATTGCTGGGGCTGCTCTGGGGCCGAACCAGGGTTGGAGCCTCGATGATCAGATCACCGACGGCACGAATTACGCGCGGGTGGTTACGGGCGCGATTACCGGCGGAAAGATTGATCCGACGAAGACTGGCGTATTGATGAAGGGGTCGGTGCCGCCGACTTGGTCGGGTGCGTTCACGTACGTTTCGACGACGAACGCGATTACCTGGAGCTGGGCGTCGCTGACGATTGCTCGGGCGGACGGCACCACGACCGCTGTAGCGAATGGATCGCTTGCGGTGAGCGGATTGGGGGCGGGCACTAGCTACTATTTTTATCCTTATTGGGATGATGGGGGGCTGGCGCTGGCTTGGGTGGGCGGACTTCCGGGAAGCGCGGGTGCTCCGGCGAACGCGTTTGGCGCGAAAACTAATGCGGCGGCGCAGCAGCAGGCGTTACAGGGGCGCGTTCCGTTGTCCCAGGGCGCGATGATCGCAGCTACGACTACATCCGGCACAGGCGGGGGTCGGGCGGCGGGAGTGGGAGCTGTTTGCGCAGCGGAACGATGGTGTTGACCCGTGAGCGCGGAACTGTCGCGATCGAATCTTGCAAGGCGGGCGAACATTTGCGGCGTCCGGGCGCGGCGAGCGGCGAGGCTTGGACGCGCATTGCGCGACTGGAAGTGCGCGACGCAGACACTTTCATACGGCTGCATTTTTCGAATGAGGAATGACTCGATGTGACGCCGCACCATGTTTTTACTCTGGCGGATGGTTCGCCGATGCGCGCGGAGCGATTGTGTTTGTCGGATATTTTGGTGGGGCGGTTTGGACGGCTCACGTTGCGAAAGGTTGAAGCTGTGGTGGAAGAATCGCACAAGGTGACGGTTAGTTGCGAGCCGACGCATCAGTTTTATGCGGGGCGGCACGCTGCGGCGATTTTGACGCACAATTACACCTTTAGTTCGTAGGCGGGGGACGGACGTTTGGCGCACGCGTGATTGCCGCCGTCTATTGCCAAGAGATCCGGGCGAAGGCTCGAGGCGCTCGGTTGGATTCGGGATGACGCTTGGACGCCTTATTGTTTTCGTCTCGACGAAAAACGGTAACTGCGGGCAGCGGGTTGTGCCGCGATCGTTTGTTGCCGCGTCCGCGATGGCCTACCAAAGTGCGGCGCTACAAAGGCACCACGCCGATCCGGACAGGCAGATTCGAACGAGATGCGATTGAGGATGAGGCAGTGAAACGCGCGGACGCAAATGCATTCGCGCGCTCGTACGCTTTGCCGGGCCCGGCCTAGCTGGAACGCATCACAAAACTGTTGAGTGGTAGTGCCGTTCCAACCCGAAACGTTTCATCGCTTCCCGAAATAAATTGAAGGAGGAGTCCTATGTCTCGAGGCGTACAACGCACCACCCGGCAACTGACCGACTAGCAGTTGGCGCAGCAAAATGCTCAAATCGGACAAGAAAGCCAATCGGATGCGCAGGATCGTTCGTTGCTGATGCCGACGATTCAGAGCCTGCTGAACAGCCAGGGGTATACCCCGCAGCAGCAATCGGCGATCACGCAGCAGAGTCTGGGCGCTTCAAATACTGCATTCGACGCCTTGCGCGAGCGCGCTGCGAATCGCACCGCCGCGACAAATAATTCTGCGGGCTACGGAGATCTGACGGCGCAGCTCGGCAGGGAACAGGCGCAGACGGATGCGTCGCAGGCGCAACAGAATCAAATCGCGTTCGCAAACCACCAATTGAAGGAACAAATGGCGGGCCTGAGCGCGCTGGGGCAGACGTACGGCGTGGACACCAACCTTCCTGGTAAGGCGATGGGAGTGCCTGCGGAGCTTTTGGTCGTGCGGCAGAGAGCCTCAACGGGATCGTCAACCGGCGGATTGGGCAACATGGTCGGGCTGGGCAGCAGCATCGCGTCGCTATTTGGATAGAGCTCCGACGCGGAAAATCACGGCGCGCCGGAAGATCCGGCCGCTCCGCATGAGCTCTCGCGGAATAGCGGGCAACGAAAGGTTCGCATCAGCAATGCCGCTCCTGCGACGTCCGTCACCGCAACCACCGAACATCATGCGCGAACCAATTGATCCCTACTGGTGGACGTTTGCGTTGACTTCCCTGGTGCAATTCTTCCTGTTTCTGCGCTGGCTCTACCGGCGAATTCGCAATGATGAGATGACTCGCGTGTTTGTCGAAGACATGGCGACGAACCACTTGCCGCACATATATGCGCTGCTCGAAAAGCTGTGCGACGAGAAGGGAATTGAGACCTTGCCGAGCCCGCCGATTCGCTGGATTGATTTGAATGGCCCCCGGCACTGAACTCATCACGCTGGCACGCACGATCGCGGAACGTCATGGAGTCGACGAGAC
This sequence comes from uncultured Acidobacteriota bacterium, assembly GCA_963804625.1. Taxonomy (GTDB): domain Bacteria; phylum Acidobacteriota; class Terriglobia; order Acidiferrales; family UBA7541; genus Palsa-295. Next base: position 624,179 of record CAWDRJ010000009.1, read on the forward strand.
GCTGGTGTGCGCCGTGGTGGCGCAAGAATCCGCGTGGGACACTCACGCGATGCGATACGAACCGGGATTTCGCGCGCACTATGTGGCGCCGCTCGGCTTGCCGCCTACTGAGGAAATCGCGCGCTCCATCTCGTGGGGGTTGATGCAGGTGATGGGCCAGCTGGCGCGCGAACGTGGATTTACTGGCAAGTTTCTCGGTGCGCTGAGCGACCCGCACGTGGGCATCGCGATCGGCTGCGAGGTTTTGGGAGCCAAGATTTCCGCTGCCAGCAATGACATCTGGCGCGCACTGGAACTCTGGAATGGCGGCGCCAATCCCGACTACTCCGCGCAAGTGATCGCGCGCGTAGCATACTACAAATAATTCAAACTCATGATCTGGACACTCACGGACTTGCGCGCTTGGTGGACTTCAGCGGCGCGCTATCAATGGCTGCGGGCAATGCGCCTGCGACCCGCGCGAGACCTGACGAATTTCGGCGACCTGCGCTGACTGCGGAGCGGGTTTCCGCTATTTTGCATTCACACTTCGAGGGGAGACTTTCACATGAAAACGAAACGCCCATTTTTCGGCAGTTTTGGCTGGGTGGCCTTGCTGGGACTTGCGATTCTGGCGCAACTGCTAATCGTTGTGGTGGCACGCGCGGCGTCCGTCACGCTGGCCTGGTCGTTTGACTACACGGTGGATCCCGCGTGCAGCACGACGCTGACGAAGAATTGTGTGACGGGATTCGAGTATGGGACCACACCTGACGGTGGCAAGACTTTAGTAAAGATCGGAGTGGCGGTGAATCCAGCGACCACTGCAGCCAGCGGCCCGACGAACGTTACGGTGCAGTTCACGCAAGGACCGCCCTACGGCGCCGTCGTTTAATACGCGCGCACGATGGGGCTCGATGGAAACGGCAACGTGGTTGATTCGTCCGTTGATGTGGCCGCGTCTGTCCAGATGGTGCCCGCGTCACCAACGAATCTAGCGATTACCGTAAAGTAACGAACCGCGGAGTGTAGTCAGCACGACGAGCCGAGCTTTCGTGCATCGCGTGCTATTGAACCGTCACGGTCACCGTGGCGGTAGTGCGGCCGAATTCGTTCGTCGCGTTCAGAGTATAGGCGGTGGTTTGCGAGGGAGCGACCACCACGCTCGTACCGCGAATGGCCCCCACTTGTGGGGTCACATCGTAGTAGGAAGCGCCGGCGACATTCCACGTAAGCGTCACTTGCCCGCCCGCGGAGACAGTCTGCGGGCTGGCAGTGAAGCTGGTGATCGTTGGAGCGGCACCCGTCGGCAGATTCGATTGCGTGTAAATCGGATTCATTTCGACGACTTCGAAATCCGACGCCGTCACTTGATCCAAGTTGTGCAAGTCGTCGTTGTTCCAGCGATCATCGGGCGCACCGCTGATGTACATGTTCGAGCCGTTGTCAGCCATGATCATTCCGTATTGCTGCAGCGCTTTCAGAATCACCTGATTGGTCGCCGAGAACTGCGAAATGTCGAAGCTCGCTTTCAGGCGCAGACGCATGCCCATCGGCGCAGCGTTCGAGTTTGTGGAATTTGCCGCCCAGTGGGAAGCGGGCGCAACGAAAGCGGCGCGGCTGTTTTGTAGTGTGAACCGCAGGGCATGCTTAATTTCGCCGGCGGCGACTTCATCGTAGCGCGCCAAGCCCGCAAATATGGAAAGGCCAGCGGCGTCCGCGGATGTCCAGGTAAGCGGACGCTGCCCGTCAGCCAGCAAGTCCCACGCCGCCGCAGACGCCGCGTTCCAGCTTCCATCCGTTTGTGGATATGAACTGTAGAGCTCGTAGAGCCAGCATGTGCTGTTGTCCAGGACCAGCACGTGACGGTCGCCGTTGCCGGGATTCGGATAGCCTTCGATAGGCGCGTCAGCCGGCACAGGCATCGGCCCCGGATCGCTCTCGCTGCCATACGCCGTGAAGTTAATCACCACAGGCGCTTGCTGCGAGTCCACTACGACGTACGGAATCCCAATGCTCGAGCCATTGTATTCTCCTGAGCCAAAGTCCGGATGCACCGGATCGCTTGGTCCGATGAAATTGATGATGGCCGGGGAATTAGGATCCACCGGGGCGCTCGCGATATTTTGATTCCACGCGTTATCTGCAGGGAAGGGAAGGAAGCCGTTGAGGCTGCCGCCCTGGCCGAGGCTGACTACGTTGCAGGCGTTCGGCGGGGGATTGCCGCCTGACGAAGAAGTAACAGTCACATTGATTACGCCGGAGGCGCTGCCGCCCGGGCTCGGATTGCTAACGCTCACCGCATATATTCCGGCCGTCGGTTCTGATCCCTTTGCAGTCACTTGCGTTGAAGATACGTAGGTAGTGGTAAGCGCGGACCCGCCGAACAGCACCTGCGCGCCAGTGACGAATTTGGTTCCTGTCACCGTCAACGTGAAGGCGCCGCTCACAAAGCTCATCGGAATTACGCTGCTGATGACGGGAGTCGCGTTCCATAGCGTGACGTCACTCGATGCGTTCGCCGTGGCATCTGCAGCAGCAACCACCTCAATGGTGATCGTGTTTGGAGTCGGCAATGCGAATGGCGCGCTGTAGACGCCGTTCGAAGTAATTGTTCCGATCGTCGCATTCCCTCCGACGACTCCATTCACGCTCCAGCTCACACTTTCATTTGTTGTCCCACTGACCGTCGTGCTGAATGATTGCGTCGCTCCGACGCGTACGTTGGCCGCTGTGGGCGTGATGCTCACCGTAACGCCCGGCGGTGGCGGCGGTGTGTTCTTGCCGCCGGTGCTGCCGCAGCCGGCGTGGACGAGAATCAGCGCCAGAAAAACGAGAAGGGGTACGCGTCGCAAAAAGGTCTCCGTTTGCTGCGATGCGAATGCGAGCCGGACGTGTCCGGTAATGATGCGTCTGAGGCAACCCGGCAAACAACTGGACAGAAGTACAACTTAAGGGCAGTGGCGAAACGTCTTGCGGAGCAGAACTACAGCGGGCGCACTCGAAGGTTACGGCACCGCCCCTAAGGCTCGGGCGCGCTGTCCCCGCAGAGCCGAGCGACATCATTGGATACGGTTGAGGGCGTTGAGCTCATTATGATTTCCGTCCGCCGCACTCTCGAAATATCGGCCATCGTGATCGCGTTGCTGGTCGGCGCGATGGCGGTGCACGCATGGATGGCAGAGCGTGACGACCAGTTGCGAATGCAGGCGACTATCGCCGCGCAGAAACAACTGCTCGACGCCGCCGACGTGCGCGAACGCGAACGCGATGGTGTGCTCAAAGATACCCTCGCACAGATCGAGTCCCTCAAGCGTTCGGCGCAAACCCCTGCCGAGATACTCCGCGATCTTCCGAAGTATTTGCCACTGCCGCAACCCATAACGATGCTTCCTAGCTCGGGCGCAGCACCTGGAGGGCAGCAGGGCACTGGCCCGTCCGAAGAACCGCCGTGTCTTGGCAAGGACAGTTGCAACGCAGCGGGCCCGCTCGTTCGAACACAGTCACCTCACGCCGCCGCGCAATCGGCAACGCACGGCTCACTGTTCCCGCGACGCCAGGTTCTTCCCGACGCCCCAATTCCCTCCGCTCGCGGCCGCCAAACTGGATGCGGCTGACAGTGCTGCCAAACTCTCCGCAATCACCCGCGAACGGGACGCCGCGCTCACCGCCGCAAAAGGCGGCACATTCTGGCGCCGCCTACGTCGCAACGCGCTGTGGTTCGCGCTAGGCGCGGGCGCGGGAGCCGCAGCACTGTGTAGCACCGGTCACTGCCGATAGCATTCTCCCCGCCAGCAGCCGCATCAAAATCACCCACGACTCGGACCCTCCCTGAAAGGTGTTCGCCGTTCTATCTCCACAATCCCAATCCCGAGTACCGCTTTGCACGCCGTCCACTGCACTCAACGTCTGCCAGAACAGGCTAGGTGGCGAGTACTCAACACCACGATTCCTAAGCGTCTGCGGGTAATCGCGCCTTCGTCACCTTCGCCCGGCGTTTGCACCGGAGCCGCCTCTGACAAATCCCGCCGACCCGGTGTGCCAGGAACGCCGCCACGCCACGCCAGTGCAAAGCGCGTCAATCAACTGCGATCGGCGGGAGCGATCCAACCTCCCGCTGCCAACGCGCTAAATTAGGTTCGGCCAACCTGACCCGATCATCGATAGATCATCCCAGTCAGCTAATTGACGGACGAATGACAACATCGTCTTGAAACTTCAGAGCTAGAGCTTTCACTTCGACGGCCGCCGAACACCATCACGCATACCAAGCACAAGCCACGTATCGCGCAAGACTCGGAACGCCCGACGGCCGACGCAACCCCGTCCCACGACACGGAACGCTCCAATGACTGTAAGACACAAAACCGCAGGAGCCGAACGACGACCCGCGCCGCACAACGACGCGAATTTCAAGCTTGCTTTCCGGGAATAGTTATTATGTTGTGGACGCACGCTTGCTGTGGTGCGCATGGCGGCGCGAAGGGCCCTGTAGTCGAGCTTTGTTTTCGAATGGACTTGACGGCTTTCTTTCGCCTCTGGACGCACCTACAGATGCCCTATCCTTGTGCGGCATGCGTCCCGACTGCGCTGATTGTGGATGCAGGCATCAATTGCTTGGCGTCGCGCGGTACTTAGGCGTCGTGAGGAAGGTTTCGCTAGTTTCATGGTGAGGTGGACTGCGCGGCGATCGGCGTTCTAACCGTGGTGGCTTTGCCCGCCCACGACGTCGGAGTCTCGGCACGAGCGTTGCGCGGCGGGTGCATTGGTGACCCTTCGTCGCGTCCGCGGAAAATATCGGGACCTGTTGCCGCCGGGCGACGGCATCTGCAGGGTCGGGCTGACTTCGCGTCGTTTCTACTTCTGGGCGGATAATTCGTACCTTAAGTATTGCTCTAGGGTGGATTTATCGCCGCCGAAGATGGGGCGACCGTTTACGAAGAGTGTGGGGGTGCTATTTACGCTTAGGGCTTCGCCGTCGCGGTGGTTCCCGTCCACGGCTGCCTTAGCTTCGGGTGACGACATGCAGGTCTTGAAGGCGTCGGCGTCCAAGTTGTCTTGCGCAGCGAAGGCTACGACCTTCTCCCACACGTTTTCGGTAGAGATCAGATCCTGGTTGTCGAAGATCTGTGCTTGAAACGTCCAGAACGCCTTCGGTTGTTGAATGAAGGCGCAGCGGGCGGCGATGGCGGCGGTCTCGGCCCAGGGGTGTATCTGGGTTAGCGGGAAGTCCTTGAACACGAAGCGAACTTGCGGGTATTGCGGTTCGACCTCGCGGAGAATCTGCGAAAACTCGCGGCAGTGAGGACACTCAAAATCACTGAACTCGACCACTGTAACCTTGGCATTCGAGGGTCCCTCGGAGGGATTGTCATCAACGTGCAGTTTAGCGAGGTTGTCGACGAAGGGGTTCTTAGCCATGTCGAACATTTCGCCGCGCAGGAAGGTCTTTCCGTCTTTGCTGATATAGACACTCCCGGTGTCGGTCTGGCCGTTCACCGTTACATGAATTGGAGCTAGGTAGAAATCTGGCGACGGTGAAGGAGCGAGCGGTCCGATACTGACTTTGAACCCCGGTCCCCAGGCGAACAGGTCGCGCACGAAGGCCTCGGCGTGCTTGATGAGTTCAGGCTGGTCGTCGGTCGGGGCCGGCGCTGGCGTCGATTGGGCTGCCGCTGGCCCGACCGCCAGCAGAATAGCAAGCGACATGACCAACCAAGCCCGTCTAGTCATCGGCATTTAACTCCTTTTTCGGATCGTTCACACGAGAAACAAGGAATCTGCTCGTAGCGCGCCGCACCGGAACAATTCGTGGTCATTCGATTGAGAATTTCTGGGCGAGCGGGAAGCGGCGCCCTACGCTAAATGCTTTGGACGTGACCTTCAGGCCCGGTGGAGCTTGCTTACGCTTGTACTCGTTTTGGTCCACGCGCAGGGCGACCGATCGGACCAGGTCGAGCGGGTAATTGAAATGGTCCGCGATCTCTTCGGGGCTGCGCAAGTCCTCGACGTAGGCTTTCAGGATGCGGTCCAGAATGGCGTAGTCCGGCAGGGTATCCTGATCGAGCTGGTTTGGCCGGAGCTCCGCCGATGGAGCCTTCAAGAGAGTTTCCCGAGGGATCAGTTCCCTCTCGCGGTTCACGAATTTCGTCAATTCGTATACCATAGTTTTAGGTACGTCGGAGATCACAGCCAGCCCCCCCGCCATGTCGCCGTACAACGTGCAGTAGCCCACCGCCATTTCCGATTTGTTGCCGGTGCTTAAGACCAGCGAACCAAATTTATTCGACAGCGCCATCAGCATATTGCCGCGAATGCGAGCCTGGATATTTTCCTCGGTGGCGTCTTCCGCGCGGCCCGTAAAGCCGGGCGCCAGCGTCGAGAGGTAGGTTTTAAAAGTTTCGGTGATCGGAAGAGTCACAAATTCGACGCCCAAATTCTCGGCGAGTTGGCGGGCATCACGCAGGCTGCCTGCGGAAGAATACGGACCCGGCATGGCCACGCCGAGTACATTTTCGCGGCCCAGCGCAGCGACCGCAATCACTGCGACAAGTGCGGAGTCCACTCCCCCGCTAAGCCCTACAACCACCTTCTGGAAGCCACACTTACGTACGTAGTCTCGCGTACCGGTCACCAGCGCTGCGTAGGTGGCCTCGTGCTCGTCTTCCACCAACGGACGAATGTCGCCCCGGCCGGTGGAGCTGTCGAACATCACCAGGTCTTCTTCGAAGGATTTGGCGCGCGCGGCGACGCGGCCGTCGGGCATGAAGGCGACGCTCGAGCCATCGAAGATGAGGCTGTCGTTGCCGCCGACTTGATTGACGTAGACGACGGGGACGTGGTGTTCGCGCGCGATGGCCTGCAGCATGTCGTGGCGGAGCGAGCGCTTGTCCAAGGTATAAGGCGAAGACGAGATATTCAGCAGTAGGCTGCTTCCCTTCCCGACAATTTCCGCTACCGGGTCGCGGTCGTAGAGTCGCTGCGGCCAGAAGCTCTTGTCGTTCCAACAGTCCTCGCAGATTGTGATCCCGAGGTTTTCGGAGTTGAACGGAAATACGAACTGAGTGTTAGCAGGCTGAAAATAGCGCGATTCGTCGAATACATCGTAAGTGGGAAGCAGCATCTTGCGTTGCTCGAAGAGGATTTTGCCGTTGGCAATGAGAGCGGCGCAGTTGGCGACAGGCTTGCCGGTGTTGTCCATCGCATCGCCGACGAAGCCTACCAGCGACGGGAGCGGGATCGCCTTGGCGAGACTCACAAGCTCTTGTTGATTGCGCTCGACGAACGCGGGGCGTTCGACGAGGTCTTGCGGCGGGTAGCCGCAGACGCATAGCTCGGAGAAGACGGCGATTTCGGCGCCGCGCTGGCGTGCTTCACACGCCAATTCGAGAATACGTTTCGAGTTGCCCTGAAAATCTCCAACCGTGGGATTGAACTGGGCGAGCGCGATCTTCATGAGCGACGGCCGAAGCAGGTACGACAATTAGTTGTTGTGATCATCGAAGAAATGGCGAACCATGCCGAGGAAATTTTCATGCTATGGCAACGTTGTTTACGGGCAAAAAAAACTCCCGAGGGAGAAATCCCCCGGGAGTCTTGCGATCCCGCACATGGTCAACTTCACGTAGTCCTGAGCGAGCTTCTGGGCGCAGCGTTCGAGCTTAGACGCTGAAAGAACTGCCGCAGCCGCAGGTGCTCTTGACGTTCGGGTTATTGAACTTAAAACCCGAACCCTCGATGGTTTCGATGTAATCAATCTGGACACCGTCGAGATACATCTCGCTCATCTGGTCCACGAGGACTTTGAGGCCGTCGAACTCGTAGACGTTGTCGCTGTTCTCGTTGATCGCGCTCTCAAAAGCCATGTGGTAGCTGAAACCCGAGCAGCCTCCACCTACGACAGCGACGCGCAAGCCCGTCGGCGACGGATTTTGCTGCGTCAGAATCTCTTTTACCTTGGTGACTGCTACCGGCGTTAGTTGAACCATTCTGTAATCCTCCGCTAATTGCCCATAAGAAGCCTGGGCCGCGACCGCGAAACCATTATATCAGATTCGGCACCACCGCAAATGGCTGCAAAAGAATGTAGCACCTTGGGAATAACCAAGCCCAGCACAGAAGGCCGTCCAATTCCCTGCTTCTGACCAAGCACCCCGACTGGCTCCAGCCCAGCGCGTAAATCCGCTCCCGTGAACTCCAATTTCCCGCTCGGCGCACCATGCAGCATGATAGCGGTCCAGCGCCGGAGGCGCGACCGCTGTAGGGGTCGTATACTGGAGCGCCTTTACATCGATAACTGCCTGTCCTTAACAGTGGAATTATTTCTTCAGCTTGCCTTTTTCATTCTGAGCTGCAAGCCCATATCGTATTGCCGCTTCCAGCGTATCGATGTTTATATCCTTTAGAGCTTTCAACCGAATGCAATAACCGGTCACGCTCGCCTTGCCTAGTTTTTTGCCATACGTTTTGGCTAAGTACTTCTTATCTTTGAGACCAAGAATATAGACAGAGATTCCGGTTCTGTTTCCGCTCACACCAATTTGAAAAAACTCTCTGCTTTTTCCATTGGCATATTTTATTGTGTGAAATCCATATCCAATCGTAGGGTTGGAAACAGTATGATTTTTGCTGTCTTTACCATCGAAGAACCATAATTTGCATTCTGGTGACACTCGAAGTGTGAGCCGATGCAACTCTCGCATGTCACTGCGTTTTGGCTCCGGTTGGCCGGTAATATACTTCTTGATTTGTTCTTGTACGTTCATATGTTCTGGCGGGTGGCCCACCCTTTTTTCACGGTAGTCCGTTCGGCGGCTGGCCCACCCTCTCGCACAGTGGCACTCGCCGTTCCTGTCGTTCTTCTTGACGTGCCACGGGGATGGATCATACCACTGCGGCAGTTAACGGTGAAGTTGATTGGGTTTGGTGTCTGCCGTTGGGTGGAACTTGGGGGTGCCGCACTCTCGCCGGTTGGCGGCTGAAGGCCGCCGACGAGGGTGCGCAACTGTAGCCCATCCGATGGGTAACAAACTCGAGCAGTGTTGTGCACAGCGAGGGAGTGGTCGCAAACCGAACCGGGCTGGACGTAGCGTTTGACGTTTTGCCACGCACCCTTTGCGAACCACGCAAAGGAATGCGGCACCCCCGGAACCTAAAGCGGCTCGCTCGCCCGCGCTAGAAGGCTCGGCCACCCGCCCGTGAACAGGGCGCCTGTTACGACGGTCAGCAGGCTGACCTCGCCGAACGGGCTCAGGCCGGTGCCCAACGAGCTGGCGACGGCATCGCAGCCGTTCAAACGGAATGGCCTTTCGCCTTGACGGCTTGGTGAGCAGCCGCGAATACATCGCGTGCGGACGTCGTACCCGCTACGTGCTCCGTACCCGTTATTCCGAGGTCCATCCATCCCGCGTTCACGCTCTCAAACATTTCTTCGGCAGGTCCAGTGTGGCCCTTCGGGACGCCGAACTGCTCGAACGCTTCCGCCCACCCCGCACGCGGGACGCCAAAGGCTTTTACGTCGCGTTTTAGGACTTCACCCAATTGTTCCGCCACTTCATCCGCGCTTACCATCGAACCGAGCTCGATAGCGCGATGCCCTGACCACGCCGGTCCGGTCAGAAGCTTTGCTACCTCTGCGCCGATGTCGTTTGTCGCGACCATTGTTGATCTCCGGTTTGTAGGATTGTAGAACACCGGTAGTGTTCCGCCTTGGGCGGCCTGTAAGCCGAAAAGAAAGTTCTCGATAAACGCGCCTGCGCGCACAAATGCGACCGGAGATGGCAGGCTGCGAAAACCTTGCTCCAAAAGCGATAAGGCCGTGATCATCCCCAGCCCGCTTGTTCTATTCGCGCCCATCGACGAAAGCGCTACCACCCGCGGCGGCACTGCCTTAGCCAGCGCTTCGGCATGGTTCGCAATCACGTCCTTTGCTTCTTTGTAATCAGGCGCAGGGGCCCATACAGTCGGCAACATAACAAACGCGCCCTCAACACCTTGGAGCGCCGCCGCTATGGCGGTCGCATCGTTCCAGTCTCCAACCACCAACTCCACACCTTGGTCTGCCCACTTCGCTGCTTTCTCGCGATTGCGTACAAGTGCTCGCACCTGTTTGCCTTGCTTCAGCAGATGCCGCGCGGTGGCGCCCCCAACTTTTCCGGTGATGCCCATGACTAGATACATACTCGTTTCTCCTTGTGTTTTTCGTGCTCGCGCAACTTGCTAACGACCCGTGATCCGATGAGTCCACTGCCGCCGATCACTACGATTTTCATGATTGCCTCCGTAGTTCGACCGAGGCTTTTCAGGTTTCGGCTGGGGAAAGTCTTGTGAGCCTGAGGAGGGCCCGGAGATTTAAGGTTAAACCTAGGTTAAGCGCGCTTATCGAATGCGCTCAGGGACATGTAGCTGGACGATACTGCGCCGCCCTCCCTTTTTAAGTACGCTCTCGCGTCGGCGAAGTCAATACCGAGCCGGGTGGCGCACCCTTTTGCACAGCAAGGCTCACGATGCCTGTTCGCCTTCTTGACGTGACACGAAAATGGATGATGCCACTGCGGTAGTTGACGGCGAAGTTGATTGGGTTTGGGGTTTGCCGTTGGGGTGGAACTTGGGGGTGCCGCACTCTCGCCGGTTGGCGGCCGAAGGCTGCCAGCGAGGGTGCGCAACTGTAGCCCATGCGCTGGGTACCAAACTCGAGCAGTGTTGTGGCCGGCGAGGGAGTGGTTGCACATCGCCGCTCGCCAACGAGCGGAGATCGATACTGAACTGTAGAGCAGTCTTATAAAACGGCGGCGATACAATCCACTTCAATATCAAACCCGCCATTCCAAGCCGGAACATTGATAAAAATGCGCGCCGGGGGGTTCTCCGGAAAATAACGCCTGTAGACGGTATTCACCGCAGGAAACATGTCCACTGAGGTGACGTAGACATTCAGTTTGAGAATGTTTTCCAGAGAAGAGCCTGCCGTTTCGACACAGAGCTTGAGTTGATCCAATACCATCTCCGTCTGACGCTCAATTGGTCCCTTGAAGATTTCTCCTGTCTTGGGGTCGAACGGTGGAGAACCTGAGACGTAAATCGTGTCGCCGTGCTTCGTCACGGTTGAAGCTGGGGCCTTGTATTTTTCCAGGTAGGTCGCCACTGGCTCAACGGTGCAGCTTTTGCGCTTGCCTACCATTAACTACTATGTTATCATAAGTCGGGCTCTCATTGCGCACAAGGGAGGCAACGACATGACGGACCATGGCCTGGCCACCATCGCTCGTATGCCGCACCTCGCCTGCCGCCACCCGCGAAATCGCACCAACCAGCGCCTGATTCCTAACCGGAACACACCTCCATTCAAGTTTCCGCCAACCCCATGAAAATAAACCCCAAATCCAAATCTAACCGGAACAAGTACGCCGTTCCGCCGTTTTTCACGCATCGCGAATCGCCGTTCACCAATCGCCGCTCACGAATCACCAATCGCTGGCCGTGTACATCTTGGCAGGATTCTCTTAAAATGTTGGGCCTACGATGAAACACACCATCACTTTAATTCCTGGCGACGGGATTGGTCCGGAAGTATCGAGCGCGGTTAAACAAATATTGAGTGCGGCGGGCGTCGAGATTCTTTGGGAGGAGATGCCTGCGCGGGCGGAAGCGGAGCGGCGTGGCATTGATTTCATCCAGGCGGGCGTGCTGGAATCCATCCACAAGAACAAGGTGGCTTTGAAGGGGCCGATGGCTACGGCGGTGGCCGGAGGAGCGCCGAGCATCAATGTGGCTTTGCGCAAGGCGCTGGAGCTTTACGCGAATGTGCGTCCAGTGAAGAATCTGGAGGGCGTGCAGGCGCGGTATTCGAATGTGGATTTGGTTTTGATCCGGGAGAACACCGAGGATCTTTATTCGGGGCTTGAGCATACGGTGATACCCGGCGTGGTGGAGAGCCTGAAGATCATCACGGAGAAGGCTTCGACGCGGGTGGCGAAGTTTGCGTTTGAATTCGCGCGAAAATTCGGGCGCAAGAAAATTCACGCCATTCATAAGGCGAACATCATGAAGCTTTCCGATGGTTTGTTCCTGACGTCGGTGCGCAAGGTGGCGGAAAATTATCCGGACATCGAGTACAAGGAATTGATTGTGGATAACGCCTGCATGCAAATGGTTTTGAACCCGAACCAGTTTGACATGCTGCTCTTGACGAATTTGTACGGCGACATCATGAGTGACCTGGCGGCGGGACTGATCGGCGGATTGGGTTTTGCTCCGAGCGGGAACATGGGCGAGACGATTGCGGTGTTTGAGGCGGTGCACGGAACGGCGCCGGATATTGCGGGCAAGGGATTGGCGAATCCGACGGCGCTTTTGATGAGCGCGATTTTGATGTTGCGGCATATTCAGGAAATGGCGGCGGCGAAAAAAGTGGAAGACGCGTTGCATAAGGTCTATCGCGAGGGGAAACATTTGACGCGCGATGTGGGTGGGACGGCGTCGACGGCGGAGTTTACGGAGGCGGTGATCCGCGCGTTCGCGTAAGATTCACGCATCGCGAGGTATTGAATCCGCAGCTCTCCCCTCCTTCAGTTCAGGCTGGTTGCAGTCCAACTGCGGAGCAAGTCTTTCCATTTTTGCTGCGTTTGCGCCCATTGCATTACTTTTTGGGATTCTTCACTTGGCGTCGTTTCCGCCAGGCGCGGGCTTAGGACTGGTCCTTCGCCCGGGTTGCCGCGAAACGAAAAACTCATCATGGATTGAATGCCGGGGCCAAGATGGCAACTGGTGCAAACGACAAAGGGCGAATAAGTGTGTGTGCGCATGAATGGGTCCTCGATCTCATCGGAGCCATTCGCCGTGACGGGCAAGATGAGAAAGGGCGGGTCGCTGGCGGTGATTCCACGGAGTCCGCTGTGATTTTCGGAGAAAAGCAGGGTGCGGCTCAGCTCCATCGCGGAGGGCGCTTGAAAATGCTGGGCGACATTTACGTCGCGGGACGCCATCGGATCGACGTGCGGAATATCGGTGTAGTGGCGGATCTGAAGGCTTTCGAGGATTGAGGTGACATGCAAGCGTCCGTCGCGGTCCGGCAAGACTAGCTTACGAACGAGAGCGAATTCGGTTCCTTCCGGGAATTGCGGGATCTGCGGGTTCCAGACATCCATGGGCTGCGGCCAGTTGGGATCCTTCATGCGCACGAAGAGCGGCGTTTTCATGTCCGCGAGTTGTTTGAAGTAGGCGAAGCGTTGCATCGCGGCCGCCGGGCAGGCGGGCAAAGACCAGGAAGACGGAGCGCGCGGTGAAAGACATGTCGTGGGCTGGCGCTGCCAGGTCTGGGGACGGAGGGCCGAGGCAGACCCAAGGGCCGTGCGCATCGAAAAGCTCAGGCGGGAGAAATGCTCGATTGGGATTTGCGGAGTCGTAGGCCGCCGGAAATTCGCGGAGCTGCAGAGCGCGGGCGTAGGTGTCGGGCAGCGTTGCGAGTTCTTCGCTGAAAGCGCGAGGCTGCGGACGATGGGGGCAAGCCTAGAGATTAGCTCGCGGCGTTCGGGTTGATGCGGAAGGTCGGTCTGGTCGGGCTCGTTTGGCTGATCGGCCCAGTCGAGTACTGCCCAGAGATCGCGCTGGAGAATTGCGCGCTTGAGCGGGTCGGTGATCTGGCGCTGGGCGTGAGTGCGGAGAAATTCGTCGGCTAAGGCGATCGCTTGTTGATGCGATTTTCCTTCGAGCAGGTAGTTCGTTTCGGTCCACAGGAGAGGATCGAGCGCATCGAAGCCGTATTGCTTTCCATCGGGACGGGTGCGCACGTGCAGCACGCGGTAGAGCCGATTGGAAATGTGCTGGGGGTCAGAGTGGAATAGCGCGGGTGTGACGGCGGCTCGAGGCGAGACGTGCTCGTGCCAGACGAGGGACATTGCCAGGATGGCCGCGCATGCGTACCCGATCGAACGGCCCAGCCGCATGCGCGGAATCCTATCATCGAAGCACCTGAATCGTTGCGGAGGCCGACTCTGTTCCGCATAAGAACTGTCATCCACGCGTGGATTCCCTTCATCAAACACTCCGTACCACTGTCTGTTCGGAGATGTGGGGCTTTTATCCGATTGAGTTGAGGAGGGCGCATGCCTTTGGTACGGATTGATTTGCGGAAGGGGAAACCGGTTGAGTATGTGCGGCCGATTGGGGAGGCGGTGCATCGCGCGATGTTGCAGGTTTTGGATGTTCCGGCGCGGGATCATTTTCAGGTGATTACGGAGCATGACGCGGAGCATCTGGTCTACGATCCCGGGTATCTCGGGGTTGCGCGTGGCGACGATGTGGTGTTCGTGCAGATTGTCCTTTCGGTGGGGCGGGAAACCGCGAAGAAGCAGGCGTTTTACCTGCGGGTGGTTGAGTTATTGAGGGAGAAAGCGAAGGTGCGTCCTGAGGACGTGGTGATCAATCTGGTGGAGGACAAGCGGGAGGATTGGTCGTTTGGAAATGGGGTGGCGCAGTACGTGGTGTTGCCGCGGGAGGAGTGGAAATAGGGGGTTACGAGCTGCGAGCGGGTCTTTAACGACCGTTGACTTCCCTGCCCCTTGCGAAGAGAATGTTGGAAGTTCCGGCTATCGGGAGGGTGCATTGGCTGAACTTACCGTGGATGTGGCTAAGTTTGTGAACGGGCAAGTTGAGAAGTGCCATCCGATTTCCGAAGGGACTACTACTCGCCGCAAGCGCAAGCCGCATATTGTTGCCGTGATCAATGAGATGTGTACCGGTTGTTCGGGGTCTCCGGCTTGCGTGGAGTATTGTCCCGTGGCGGATTGCATGTTTTGGGTACCGGATCAGGAGCATCCGCCTTTTGGCAAGATTCTTGTGGATCCGCTTCTGTGTATCGGATGCAAATTGTGTACTAGCAAGGGGCCGGATGGGTCGTTTTTGGAAGGATGTCCTTGGGATGCGATTGATATGGTGCCCTTGGCGGAATTTGAGAGCACGTACGGCGCGATGCCGTTTTAGTGCGTTTTTGATGGAGCGTTGAAATCCGCGTTGCAACCTCGCTGAAGCTTCGAGATTAAGAGAGATTCCTCACTTCGTTCGGAATGACAAAGATGATCTTGTGTGCGTTGCGGTGGGATTATTGTTTGCGGCATTCGGCGCAGAGGCCGCCTACTTCCGTGCGGGAGACTGTGATTTCTATGCCGCAGTCGCGGGCGATTTGATTTTTTAGTTCTTCGTAGAGTTCGCTCTCGAATTCGCGGACTTTGCCGCAGCGCAGGCAGGCTACGTGGATGTGGTCGCGCGGGCCGTGGCTTTCGTAGAAGTGGCGATCGCCGCGGAGATGAAGGAGATCGAGCTCGTCGATGAGGCCGTGGCGCTTTAGGAGATCGATGGTGCGATAGACGGTGACTTGGGTGACGCGCGAGTCGAGTTTGCGGGCGCGTTCGAGGATTTCGCCGGCGTCCAGGTGGCGGCGGGCGGATTCCATTACTTGCAGGAGGACGCGGCGTTGGCGCGTGAGGCGGATGCCGCGCGTGCCTAGTTCGCGTTGCAGGCGGCCGGGGGCTTCGTGGTTGATGCGTTCGCCGGTGGAGACGCGATGTGCGGGGGTGGCGGACATGGTCGTCATGAAGATTATACCAAAACGCATTGCGTGGTGCGGGCGGGGTTCGCGCCGGCGGCGGCGACGAAGAGACATCCCTCGCTGCGCTCGGGATGACAATGCAAACCGCGGCGCCGTTCTCGGATTGAAGGGTGAATCGCCCTACAGGGATCCACAGATTCAAAGGCAAATTCAAATGCGAAGAACACAGCCAAGAGTGGCTGTGCCACCGAAGCTAGTGGCTCTGGACGAGTTTGAAGATGTCGCTGTACATAACGAAGGCGAAGATGCCCAGGAGAAAGACCAAGCCGACCTGAACGAAGCGTTCTTTGACGGCTAGGCTCAGGTCGCGGCGGAGGACACCTTCGATCACCAGCATCAGGACGTGGCCGCCGTCGAGGATTGGGATTGGGAGAAGATTGAGCAGGCCTAGATTGAGGCTGATGATGGCCATTAGCCAGATCAGGTCTACGGGGCCGCGTTTGGCGGCCCGTCCGGATTCGCGGGCGATGCCTACGACGCTTGTCAACTGGCGAATTTTTACTTTGCCGGTGAATAGACCGCCGAGAACGAAGCCGATTTCTTTCATGCCTACGGCGGTTTGAGCTCCGGCGACTTTTACGGCCGAGCCAAGGCTCTGGCGTTCGAATTTTTCTTGCACCTTCGGCGAGACGCCGACTTGCCAGACGGAGCTGCCGTCTACGCTCATGCCGCGCATGGGAGTGATGTCGAACGAGATGTCTTTGCCGTCGCGCAGCACGGTGAATTGGATGGGGCGGCCGTCGGAGTGGCGGACGCCTTCGACCAATTGCGGCCAGGTGACGATGGGCTTGCCGTCCATGGCGATGATCTTGTCGCCCTCGTGCATGCCGGCGCGTTCAGCGGGAGTGCCGATGCCGATTTCGTCGGCGACGGCCGGGATGAGCGGGTAGCCGAGAACCGTGTCAATGGTGGTCGGCGGCGGCGGGACGGTGCCGGTTAATTTTTGCTGGGTGTTGTTGTACGCGACGGTGAAGTTGAAGGTGGAGTTCGGTTGGTCATCTTTTAATTGGTTGAAGACGGATTCCCACGTGGGTGTGGCGACGCCGTTGACGTCCACGATGCGGTCGCCTTTTTGCACGCCGGAGACGGGAGGATTTTCCTGCGAAACAGCGGCGACTTGCGCGGGCTGGCGGAGGTAGTCTTCGGAGGGAATGCCGACGAGCCAGAAAATTCCCCAGAAAATGAGGAAGCCGAAGATGATGTTCATGGCCGGGCCGGCGCAAGCGATGAGGACGCGGACCCAGCGAGGCTTCGAGAGGAATTCGTAGGCAGCGCCGGTGCGTTCTTCGATGGGATTATCACCGGCCATGCGCACGTAACCGCCGAACGGAAGAGCGCTCAGGCGGTAGTCGGTGTCGCCGCGTTTGACGCCGAAGAGGCGCGGGCCGAAACCGAAGGAGAAGACTTCGACTTTGACGTCGGACAGCTTGGCGGCGATGAAATGTCCCCACTCGTGGACGAAAATCATGACGCCGAGAACCACGGTGACGGACAGGATGGCGATAACAGCGCTTTGAAAATTTGCCATGAGGCCTCTAGCTTAGATTTTAATTCTTTCGGCGCGCGACTTCCAGGCGCGCGAGCCGGCGCGCTTCGGCGTCGGCATTCAGGACGTCTTCGATGGCGCGCATGGGCGAGCGCGGCATCTTTTCCAGTACGCGTTCGATGACTGCGGCAATGCCGAGAAACGACAATTTCTTTTCCAGGAATGCGGCCACCGCGATTTCGTCGGCTGCGTTTAATGCGCAGGGCAACGGACCTCCCTGACGCAACGCTTCCTGAGCCAGCAGCAGGCACGGGAACTTTCTCGCCGGGACGTCCTCAAAATCCAGCCGGCGCAGCGCGGACCAATCGAGGGCATATCCATTCGACGGAATCCGCTCTGGATAGGTTAGCGCATATTGGATGGGCATGCGCATGTCGGTTGGGCCGAGTTGTGCGAGGATTGAACCATCCACAAACTCGACCATGGAATGAATCGTGGATTGCGGATGGATGACGATCTTAATTTTGTCCAGATCCATGCCGAAAAGCCATTTGGCTTCAATTACTTCGAAGCCTTTGTTCATCAGCGTGGCGGAGTCTATGGTGATGCGTTGTCCCATCTTCCAATTTGGATGCGCGAGAGCTTGTTTTGGTGTGATCTTCTTGAATTGCGAGGCGGGAGTTTTGCGGAAGGGGCCGCCGGAGGCGGTGAGGACCAGGCGCTTTACTTCGCGATGTTCTCCGGCGCGCAGGCATTGGTGGATGGCATTGTGTTCGCTATCTACCGGGAGCAGCGCTACGCCGAAACGCTTTACGGCGGCAGTGACGACTTCGCCTGCGGCGACCATTACTTCTTTGTTGGCTAGCGCGATGTGTTTGCCTTGCTCGATGGCTTTGTAGGTGGCGGGAAGGCCGACTACACCTACTGCTGCGGAGACTACCATTTCGGCGTCCGGATGAGTGGCGACTCGCTCCATACCTTCGGCGCCGAACAGGATTTCCGGTTGCGGCTCGCTTTTGCCGGCGCATTTGCGGAGCTGTTTTAGGGCGTCGCATAGTTCGCGGGCGGCGGATTCCGTGCCGACGGAGACTAGTTGCGGGTGGTGCTTCGTAGCTTGCTCGGCGGCTAGAGGGACGTTGGAGCCCGCGGCGATGGCGACTACTTGGAATTTACCGGGATGCGCGTCTACTACGTCGAGGCACTGGCGGCCGATCGAGCCGGTGCTGCCCAAGATCGAGATGCGTTTCATAGGTACTCGCTTCCATTTTATAGGCGTTTTGTGGATTATGCGAACGAAGGTTGGGCGGGGCGCGGAAACGGTCAAGTTTGAGCCCCCGCTTAGGCGGAAAAGATTTAACACAGAGGGCACTGAGAACAGCGAACAGAGATTGCACGGAGAGGCTTCGGAGAGGCTCGACTTGTCGCGTTGACGGTGTTCACTGCGAAAAGAGATCCTTCGCTGCGCTCAGGATGACGACCTAACTTAGGAGTGGCGATGAATTCAGTACAGCGCAACGGAGTAACGGCTCAACGTGGCGTTGGCGAACTACGTTTTGGAGCTAGCGACTATTTGGCGGCGGAGCGGACCTTTCTCGCGTGGATACGCACGGGGATTGCGCTGATGGGGTTTGGGTTCGTGGTGGCGCGGTTCGGATTATTTCTGCAGGAGTTTCAGTTCGCGCAGGCGAATATTCCGAAGCACTCGTCGTGGGTGTCGCTATTTTTTGGGACGGCATTGATTGCCACCGGCGTGGTGGTGAATGTATTTTCGACGTGGGCGCACGTGCGGCTGGTGCGCACGATGAATCGCGGCGTGGCGAGTTACAAGAGTGCGTCGTCGCTGGCGATTGCGGTGGCGTTGGTCCTGGCGGCGATCGGCGTGGCGTTGGCATTTTATGTGACGCTGGTGCGCGGTCCGGAAGGCTTAAATTCTGGAATCATTCAGGAGAGGACAATGAGCGCGAATGTGGATAACGGGATTGTGAGCCGGCCCAGCATTCATTCGGTGGATGAGACTGTGGCGAAATTGAAGACGATGTTGGATGCGAAGGGAGTGAAGATTTTTGCGGTGGTGGATCATCGCGGAGAGGCGGCGAATGCGGGTTTGAAAATGCCGCCTACGAAGCTGGTGATTTTCGGGAACCCCAAGGCCGGGACGCCTTTGATGCTCGCGGCACCTAGCACGGCGATTGATTTGCCGTTGAAGATTTTGGTGGCAGAAGATGGCGGTGGGCGCGTGACGCTTTCTTATAATTCGGCGGAGTATCTACAGAGGAGGCATGGATTTCCGGAGGATTTGATGGCGAATGTGGCGGTGGTGGATGCGTTGGCGACTAATGCGGGGAAATGATTAGAGGTGGTTTGGCCAGCGGCAGACTTGAGCGAAAAGCAGATCCCTCGCTACGCTCGGGATGACACTCCCTTTACTTTTGTGATGAACCAAAAATCGTGCTGTCGCTGCTTTCGCCTGCGCCAAGCGTTTGGACGTCTTGAATCAAAAATCGCTTTAGCGCGGTTGGGCTAGCCATTGGTAGAGCGCCCAGACTACTGGGGCTGCGAGGATTAGGCTGTCTATGCGGTCTAGCATGCCGCCGTGGCCTGGGAGCAGGGCCCCGGAATCTTTTACGGCGGCGCCGCGTTTGTAGGCGGATTCGATCAGGTCGCCGGCTTGTCCGGCGATATTGGCTACGGCGGCGATGATTAGCGGGACTGTGGCTTCCATTTGCATCCAGCGCGCGAAAACTACCGCCACTAGCAGTGAGGCGATTACATTGCCTACGGCGCCTTCCCAGGTTTTCTTAGGGCTCAGCGCTGGGGCCATGGGGACGCGGCCCAGACCTTTACCTACGAAATAGGCGAGCATGTCTCCCGCCCATACCAGGACTAGCGTGAAGATGACCAGTTGCCTGCCCACTTGTTCAATTTCATTCAGGCGGACAACGTAGCTGAACGGTAGCGAGACGAAAAAGATCGCCGCGGAGCTGATGGCGATGGCGGGCAGGACTTCGTGCAGCGGGCGGCGGGTGGAGAGGCCGAGCGCAACGCAGCCGAAGATGAAGATGAGTAGCGCGGCTTCGATGGAAAGCGAGCCGCCGGCTGCGTCGCGGACGATCGAGATGACTTCCGAGAAAGAATGCTTGATGAGGAAGCCGGCGGAATATTGCGCGTAGAAAATCAGCGCGGTGCAGAAGTAGGTCCATTTTTTGAAGCCGCGCAGGCCGATGCGATCGCCTAGATCGAAGAACTCGAGGAGCGCAAGAATCGCGACGAGCGCCGCGAGAGCCGCTACGACGGCCGGCGGAGCCCACCAGACCAGCGCGACTACGATGGGAATCAGGACGGCAGCCGTGGCGATACGTAAGAGCATGCGGCGTCAGCCCCGGCCTGACTTGCCGGATGCGGCGGCGAGTCCCCTGGCCCGTTCGCGCGCGGTGCCGAGGCCGCCGTAGCGGCGTTCGCGCTTTTGAAAATCAACCAGGGCTTCGAGAAGCTTCGCGCGGGAAAAATCCGGCCAGAGGGTTTCGGTGACGTAAATTTCGGCGTAGGCGATTTGCCAGAGCAAGAAATTGCTGACGCGCATTTCACCGCTGGTGCGAATGAGCAAATCGGGATCGGGGAGGCCGGCGGTATAGAGATGCTCGGAGATCGTTTGTTCGTCGGCCTGGAAGGCGGCCATGCCGTTAGCGCGGACTTGCTGGAGTAGCGCGTTGAAAGCGTCTACCAATTCGGCGCGGCCGCCGTAATTGAGGGCGACGACTAATTTCATGCCGGTGTTTTTGGCGGTCACGCTCATGGCGCTCTGGATGTCTTTACGGACGGCTTCGGGGAGTTGTTCGGAGCGGCCGATGGTGAGGAGGCGAATATTATTGTTGTGGATGGCGGGGAGTTCGCGTTTCAGATATTCGCGGAGGAGACGCATCAGGAAATCCACTTCGGCTTGCGGGCGGCGCCAGTTTTCGAGCGAGAAGGCGTAGAGAGTGAGGCACGGGAGCTTGAGGCGCGCACAGGATTCGATGATGTCGCGGGCGGCTTTTACTCCGGCGCGGTGACCTGCGACGCGCGGGAGGTGGCGGCGCTGCGCCCAGCGGCCGTTGCCGTCCATGATGACGGCGAGGTGCTCGGGCAGGCGTTGCAGGTCAATTTTATCTAGAAGCTCCGCTTCTTCGCGGTTGGCGGCTTTGAGAAGTTCGCTGGCTTTCACTCAGTTATGCTCGAGGACAGACAGTGAGGAAAGCTAGCATACGCGGTGGTGGCAAGCAAGGTGTGCGCGGACTGAAGGACGGCGCGGGTGGGACATTTTGAGAATGGCGTGAGACCGAAACGGCAAGAGAGATCCTTCGCTGCGCTCAGGATGACGGCGAAGACCACGATTCACAAATTCAAAAGCGAGTTCGTCACGGGGAATGGATAAGGGTGGCGCCCAGGCCGGCGCTGCCTGGTTGGAAGATGCTGGCGTAGACGAGGACTATGGTGAGGATGATCATGATGATGCTTACGGACCAAGCTACTACGTTGAAGGCCCAGGTGTTGGTGTGTGCGCCCATCAGGTCGCGGCGATTGATTAGCAGGAGGATGAAGATCAGGACTACCGGGAGCCAGACGCCGTTAGCTACTTGGGAGAGGACCAGGATTTTGAAGAGCGGGGCTTTGGGCAAAAGGATGATTCCGCCGCCCACTACGATCAGTCCGGTGTAGAGGCCGTAGAAGGCGGGGGCTTCGTTGAGTTTGCGATCGAGGCCGGCTTCGAAGCCGAGGCCTTCGCAGATTACGTGGGCCGTCGAGAGCGGGAGGATGGAGGCGGCGAAGAGCGAGGCGTTGAGCAGGCCAAAGGCGAAGAGGTAGGCGGCCCACTTCCCTGCCAGCGGGGCGAGGGCTGCGGCGGCTTGAGCGGCGTCGGTGATGTTGGTCATGCCATTCTTATTCAGGGTGGCAGCGCAGCAGACGATGATGAAGAAGACGATGGCCATGCAGGTGATGCTGCCGACGAGAACGTCGAGGCGGGCGTGTTTATATTGTTTGGGGCCTACGCGCTTTTCGACGAAGCCGGCTTGCAGATAGAAAAATTGCCAAGGCGCGATCGTCGTGCCGACTAGTGCGGTGAGCATCAGTAGATAGCTAGTGCTGAAATGCACGGTGGGCCTGACGGTTTCTTTGGCAGCAAGGAGCCAGTCGGGTTTCGCCAGGAAAGCCGACGCGACGTAGGCTAGATAGAACCCGCACGCAACCAGGAATATCTTTTCGACTTGGCGGTAACTTCCCTTCACTACGAGAATCCACACGGCGATTCCTGCGAGCGGTACGGCGATGTATTTGCTGACGCCGAAAATCTGCATGGAGGCGGCGACGCCGGCGAATTCGGCGACAGTGTTGCCGAGGTCCACGGCGAGGGCAGCGATCATCACGAAAAAGGTGGAGCGGAAGCCGAATTCTTCGCGAATGAGGTCGGAGAGGCCTTTGCCGGTGACTACGCCCATGCGCGCGCACATTTCCTCGGAGACGTAGAGCGCGATGGTCATGGGGATAAGGGACCAGAGCAGCGTGTAGCCGAATTGAGCGCCGGACGTGGTGTAGGTGGTGATGCCGCCGGCGTCGTTGTCTACGTTGGAGGTGATTAGGCCTGGGCCGACTACGGCGAGCAGGACGGCTAGGCGACGGCGGGTCATGCGGGTGCGGCGCATGAAGTTCGAGCCACGGGCTTTCCAGGTGGCTAGGATGGTGGTCGAGTTGGTGGGTTGGTCGGACATTTTTGGTGATTGCTTGACTGCGTTCGGTGCCGCCACGCGATTCCGAGCGTGGACAACATCGAAGAGAGATCCCTCGCTGCGCTCGGGATGACAACTCTCATTACGTGTCGCTAGAGCTTGGCCCGCATGCGGCTTACCACGTCGTCTACGGTTATGGTGCCGATTGGATGATTTTCGCCGTCTACTACTGTTAGACCTCGCAAATTGTATTTGTCGAAAATTTCAAAGACTTCTTTGTCGTGCGCGTTGGCTGTTACCGAAAGCAGCGGCTCGAAAGCCATTTCGGACATGCGCTGGTCCGAGGAGGAGAGCAGGAGGCGCGCGATGGGGACGGTGCCGGAGAGCGCGGCGTCTTTGTTGATGAGGATTACGTTGTCGAGCTGATCGGGCGAGATTTCGTGGAAGCGGATGTAGTCGACGACTTCGCCGCGGGTGGCTTCTTCGCCCACCACTACGATTTCGGTGTTCATCATACCGCCGGCGGAATTTTGTTCGAATTTCAGCAGCGCTTCGACGTCGTGGGCTTCGCGGTGTTCC
This sequence comes from uncultured Acidobacteriota bacterium, assembly GCA_963804625.1. Lineage (GTDB taxonomy): Bacteria > Acidobacteriota > Terriglobia > Acidiferrales > UBA7541 > Palsa-295. The sequence continues at coordinate 647,529 of CAWDRJ010000009.1, forward strand.
ATTTCGCCGAGCACTTCCTGGCTGGTTTCGGAGTCGAGGCTCGCCAGGAGGTCGGCGGCTACGTCGGGGCTCATCTCTTCGATGATGTCGGCGGCGCGTTCGGGATCGAGTTTTTCGACGACTTGCGTTTGCAGGCGCTTATCGAGCTCGGTGATGGTCTCGGCGGCGGATTCTTCGTCGAGGGAGGAGATAATGCCTTGGCGCTCGTCGGGGGAAAGCTCTTCCATGATGTCGGCGAGGTCGGCAGGGTGAAGAGCGGCGAGTTTTTCGCTGGTCATGCGCAGTTTTACCCGGCGGAGCGGATCGGGTTCGATGAGATTGACGAATTCCCAGAGGATTTTGCGTGGCGGCAATTTTTTCTGGATGCGGCGAATGGCCATCGGCGGGACGATGCCTTGCAGCAGGCGGCGCACGGCGCCAGGGAGGCCCACGTCCACTTGAGTGATCCGCAGCTCGGTGTTGCCGTTGGTGCGCTGGTCGGCGAGGTCAATATCGTTGACGCGGACTACTTTTCGGCCGTTGGTGTCAATAATTTGCTGGTCGAGGAGATCTTTGCCTACGGCTAGCCAAGCTTCGTTGGGATGGTAGAGTTCGAGCGCGGATTCGTCGGTGGTGAGATTGATTTTTCCAGGAGCGACGGAGCGGATTTGGTCGTAGCGGGCGACGAGCGGGCGGTATTGGCCGCGGCCGAGGAGGAGTTTCGCGACGCGATTGGGCTGGTCGGCGGGCTCGATGAACATTTCTTTGACGCGGCCTACGTAGTTGCCGACTGAATCGTATGTGGCGGCGCCGATCACTTCGGTGGCGTGAAGCATGGTGACTCCTTTACAGCGCGTGCGGGACGACAGGCCGCTGGGTCGAGCACGGCGAAAGCGAAGAGAGATCCCTCGCTGCGCTCGGGATGACAAACCGCAAGACCCGGTGCTCGAGCAAAGTTAAAGGCGCCCACCTAAAGGTGGCCGCTACAAATTCAAGAGCTAAGAGCCGGCGAGACGCCGGCGCTACGAACCCAGGCGGTGCCGGCGATCTTTAGCGGGACGCTTGGTTGCCAGCATCAAAAAAAAATGCCCGGGACCGGCTTGGTTGACCGGCCTCGGGCATGTGAAATTTGCCCTTCGTTTACTGCAGGCCGGGCCTCGCCTCCCTGTCCCTGCTTGCATCGCAGGTCCAGCGAACCGATGGTGCGTGGGAAGTTCCCTGCCCCGGCTGAGAATTGCCAGCGCGATGGGGGCGGCTACTTCCCGGTTCCGATTTGGACTGTAGCTCCATTGCGTTGCGCTAATGTCCGAATTGACTAGTAAATGCAGACGTAAGGTTTGTCAAGCAGAGAGTGGGGTTTGGCGCGATTTATTTTGCGGGGAAGACCATATTTTCTATGGGGCGACCGCGACGGCGGCAATCGGCGGCGTAGACGTCCCAGTATGTGGCGCGGATATATTGGCCGGGCGTGTAGCCGAGGGCGCGGGCGACGCGATCAATCGCGGCGGGGCGGCCTTCGAGTTCGAGGAAGGTGCCGACGGGTGTTTCATCCAGGTCCAGGTGGAGACCGTGCAGGTTGAAAGTGCTGCGGTACTTTTCGTAGCGGAAGGCTGGTTGGAAGCCCAGTGCGGCGAGGGTGGCGGGCCAGTTGCGCGCGTCATGTGGGGCGACTTCTTCCCTTTCGGCACGTTCTTTGTAACGGCGATTCTTCCGGGTGGCGTTGTGCTGGCGCGAGGGAGCCTTGGACGTGAGGACTACGCGCCGGACGCTGATGCTGTGGATGCGGGCAGTTGCTGGCGCTGCGGACTCGATGCGGACGCGGAGGAGGCGGCCACGGTTGCGCAGATCGGAATGGGGTGTGTCGTAGAGAGTGTTGGATTCGAACGTGCGGCCTTGGGAGACCGCGCCTAGCGCTCTCATGGCGCGGATCGTGGCGCGAAGGTCGGTGACTGGCAGCTTGATCTCGATTTCGCTGTTTGTTTTTCGCGGTTGGGGCACGAGAAAGTATAAGGCAAGTGCTGCTGATGGCGCTGCGGGCGGTGTTGCCAAAGGCGCGGGCGAGCCAGCATAATCGAAACGCTGTCGACGCTCGGGACCGGGTGACGATTGTGTTCATGGGTCGTGCTACGGTTTTCGCGGCGCGCGGTTTGCGTTCATGACTGAACCTATAACCCCATTAATGCAGCAGTATCATGCCGTCAAGAAGCAGCATCCGGCGGCCTTGTTGCTTTTCCGCCTGGGCGATTTCTACGAGCTTTTCTACGATGACGCGGTGGTGGCGTCGAAGATTTTGCAAATCACTTTGACTGCGCGGAATAAGGAGAAGGGGCAGGCGGTGCCGATGTGCGGAGTGCCTTATCACGCGGCGGAAAATTATATTGCGCGTTTGATTCGTGCGGGGCACAAGGTGGCGATCTGCGAGCAGATGGAAGTGCCGGGGCCGGGCAAGAAAATTGTGCGGCGCGAAGTGATTCGGGTGCTGACGCCGGGGACGGCTGGTGGCGCGGGGTTGGTGGACGCGAAGGAAAATAGCTATTTGGCGGCGGTGGCGCGGAGCGTGGCGGCGGGCGCTGTCGCTGGGGCCGGTGGTGCCGGCTGTGGGCGTGCGGGAGCGCGCGGTGCGGAGGCTGCGATTGGGCTGGCGTTTGTGGATCTTTCCACCGGAGAGTTTCGCGCTACGGAATTTTGCGGAGATAAGGCAGAGGCGCGTTTGCGGGATGAATTGGGGATTTTGCGACCGCGGGAAGTGCTCTTGGCGCGGCCGGCGACTCTCTTTCCGGTGAATGTGCCGGCGGAGATGGATGGGTTGGGAGCGGTTGAGACGCGGTTGGATGATTGGGTTTTCGAGGCGAATTACGCAGCGCGGATTCTGGAGGAACATTTTCGCGTAGCGGCTTTGGAAGGATTTGGATTGGTGGGGCATGCGCAGGCTACGGCTGCTGCGGGGGCGCTAGTGCATTATTTGCGCGAGACTGCGGCGATCGGCGCACGTTCGCCGGAAGATTCGGCTGTGATTCCTTCGCTGCGTCCGGCGGGGGCGGGCCTCGAGCATCTGGATCGGATCGCTTATTACGAGCAGCAGGAGGCGATGATTCTGGATGCGGTGACGGCGCGGAATCTGGAGTTGGTTGAGCCTTCCACGGGTGATGACGCTTCCGCGACGCTTTTGCGGGCGATTGACGACACGGCCACGGGGATGGGGGCGCGTTTATTGCGCGGGTGGATTTTGCGTCCGGAGATTGCGCTGGGGGAGATTGAGGCGCGATTGGATGCAGTGGCGGAATTGAAATCGCAGACGGTGGCGCGGGAAGAGATTCGTCGGACGCTGGAAGGCATTCTCGATTTGGAGCGGCTTACTAGTCGGGTGACTTTGGGCGTGGCTACGCCGCGGGATTTGTTGGCGTTGCGTGGGTCGCTGGAGCGGATTCCGGCGCTGCGGCGGCTGCTGGCCGGCGCAATGCTGTCCGCGATCTCCAACCCCTCCGTCGCTGCTGTTACCGCTCGCGGCAACTCGCGGCTTTCGTCTCTGCATGAAGAGCTGGATGAGATGGCGGACGTGCGGGACACGATTGCGCGCGGGATCGCCGATGACCCGCCGGCGGTGGCGGGCGATCCGGGAGTGATACGCCGCGGATACGATGCGGAGCTGGATGAATTGCACGACATCACCAGGAAGGGGCGGCAGATTATTGCCTCGATGGAAGAGCGGGAGCGGAAGCGGACCGGGATTGCATCGCTGAAGATTCGCTACAACCAGGTTTTTGGTTTTTACATTGAGATCTCGAAAACCAATTTGCATCTGGCGCCAGTGGATTACGAGCGCAAGCAGACTTTGGTGAATGCGGAGCGGTTTACTTCGAGCGAGCTGAAGGAGCACGAGCAGAAGGTGCTTTCCGCCGAGGAACGCGTGCTGGCGATTGAGCGGCGGCTTTATGCGGAGATTCGCGAAGGCATCGCGCGAGAGGCGGGGCGCTTGCGGCGGACGGCTTCGGCGATTGCGCAAGTGGATGTCTTGGTGAATTTTGCGCGGATTGCGGCTACGCGGAATTACACGCGTCCTGAATTCACGGATAAGACGCTCGCGAAAAAGGGCAAGCGTGGGGTTTTGATGATCGCGGGCGGGCGGCATCCGGTGATTGAAAAACTTTTGGAGGAGCGCGGCGAAAGGTTTGTGCCGAACGATTTGTATCTGGACGACGAAGCCCAATTTCTCTTGTTGATCACTGGGCCGAACATGGGCGGCAAGTCCACTTATTTGCGGCAGGCGGCGCTGATCGCGATTTTGGCGCAGATGGGATCGTTTGTGCCAGCCGTGCAGGCAAAGCTGCCTTTGCTGGATCGCGTGTTCACACGGATCGGCGCTTCCGACAATTTGGCGCGCGGGCGGTCCACATTTTTGGTGGAGATGAGCGAGGTGGCGGCGATTTTGAATACGGCTACGGCCGCGAGCCTGGTGCTGCTGGACGAAGTGGGGCGCGGGACTGCGACGTTTGACGGGCTTTCGATCGCTTGGGCTGTTGTAGAGGCGTTGCATTCTGGCGCGCGACCGCGGACTTTATTTGCTACGCACTATCATGAGTTGACGGAGCTCGAGCAATTGCTGCCCGGCGTGCGGAATGTGCACGTGTCGGTGCAGGAGGCGGGGAGCGAGATTGTGTTTTTGCGGCGCGTGGAGCCTGGGAGCGCGAATAAGAGTTATGGGATTGAGGTGGCGCGTTTGGCAGGTTTGCCGAATGACGTGATTGCGCGGGCGCGAGAGATTTTGCGGCGGCATGAGCAGAGCGAGGAGAAATTGAGTTTGGAGTTGTCGCCAGGGGCGATTGGGGATGGGGCGGCGGTTGCGCCGGTGGCGGCGAGGCAGACTAGCTTTACGGCGATTGACGAGTCGGTTTTGGATGCGATACGCGGGGCGGATTTGAATAAGTTGACGCCGATTGAGGCTATGAATTTGTTGGCGGCGTTGCAGAAGCAGTTGGCGTAGGGCAGGTGGGAGTGTGTAGCTTCGGTCTTTAGCCCGCCATTTTTTCCGCGCCGCGACGGCGATAGAGCACTGAAGTGCGCCGCTACTTAGGCCTCACGCGACGATCCCGGCGCTGCGCGCGCATCTTGGTGATAGCGATGTGTAAACCTTCAGGCAATTCGTGGTTGTCAATTCCGGCTGGGGGCTTCTAGACTCGAGTTACCGATGCTGGTACTGGGAATGATGTCCGGGACATCCGCCGACGGCATTGATGCCGCTTTGGTGCGTATTTCCGGGGCGCCGCCTTCCCTTGTCGTGAAATTCGAAGGACATTATCATGCGCGATTCCCTGCTCGTGTGCGGCAGGCGATTTTGCGTCTGGCGAATGGCGGGGCAACTACTACTGCCGAGATTAGTCAGCTCAATTTTTTGTTGGGCGAGGAGTTTGCGCGCGTGGCTGTGCAGGCGGGCGAACGTTGGCGACTGCCACTGGGAAAACTGGAGTTGATCGGCTCGCATGGGCAGACAATTTATCATCAGGGAGCGGCTTCGCGGTTTTTGGGGGCGCGGAGCGTGGCTTCGACTTTGCAGATTGGGGAGCCGGGGATTATTGCGGCGCGGACCGGCGTGACGACGATAGGGGATTTTCGTCCCGCAGATATGGCAGCGGGAGGGCAAGGGGCTCCCTTGGTGCCGTTCGTTGATTACTTGCTTTACCGAAATCAGAAATTGGGGCGCGTGGCGCTGAATATTGGCGGGATTGCGAACGTCACTTTGATTCCGGCCGGGGCGCGGGTGGAGGACGTGCTGGCGTTTGATACTGGGCCGGGAAACATGGTGATTGACGCTTTGGCGAGCAAGATTTCCAGCGGGCGGAAGCTGTACGACAAGGACGCGCGCATTGGATTGCGGGGACGGGTGATACGTCCTTTGCTGGAGGAGATGCTGCGGCATCGTTATTTGCGGCAGGCGCCGCCGAAGACGGCGGGGCGCGAGCAATTTGGGCAGGAATATGCGCGGAAATTATTGGAGTGGGCGAAGAAGCGGCGGGCGCGGCCGGAGGATTTGGTGCGGACCGCGACGATTTTTACGGCGCTTTCGATTGCGGATGCGTTCCGGCGATTTATTTTTCCGCGAGCGCACGTGAATGAATTGATTGTGGCGGGGGGCGGGACGAAGAATCCTTTGTTGATGGCGCAACTGGGGGCGGCTTTGCCGGGGATTGAAATTGTGGGGTCCGAGCGGTTTGGAGTGCCGGCGGAGGCGAAAGAGGCATTTGCGTTTGCGATTTTGGCTTACGAGGCGTTTCATGGACGGGCGAACAATTTGCCTTCGGCGACGGGGGCGAAGCGTCCGGCAATTCTTGGGAAAGTGGTGCACGGCCACGCGCGATAGGGAGCAGGTTGCTGCGGTAATTTTTGCGGCGGCTGCGGTATTTGTGGCGGCGCTCGGCACGGGTTGTGGTTCTTCTAAAACTTCCGCGGATTCCAGCACTGTGAATTTCCTGATCGAAGCAGCGCCTACTAATCTTGATCCGCGCATTGGGTCGGATGCGTATTCGGAACATATTGATGGATTGATTTTTTCGAGTTTGGTGGGACACGACGAGAAAATGATGGTTGTGCCGGACTTGGCGGAATCTTGGGAAACGCCTGATCCGGTGACTTACGTTTTTCATTTGCGGCATGGTGTGAAATTCCACGATGGGCGGCCGCTTACGTCGGCGGACGTGAAATATACTTTCGATTCGATTCTTTCTGGCGCGGTCAAAACCACGAAGCGTGGCTCGTTGAAATTGGTCAAGTCTGTGGAGGCCCCTGACGATTTTACGGTGATATTTCATTTGAGCGAACCTTATGCGTCCTTGCTGTGGAACCTGACGGCGCCGGGGATTGGAATTGTGCCACGCGGGGCTGGGCCGGAAATGTCGCAGCATCCGATTGGGACGGGGCCGTTTCGTTTTGTTAGCGCTACTACGGACGAAGAGGTCGTCTTAGCGCGCAATGATGATTTTTTTGGCGGGGCGCCGAAGATTGCTAGCTTGCATTTGCGGATTGTGCCGGACGCCTTGGTGCGAGCACTGGAATTGCGCAAGGGTTCTGCCGACGCGACGATCAATTCCTTGACGCCGGATATGGTTGTTACGCTTGCGAAAGAGCGCGGACTGGTGGCCGAGCAGCAGCCGGGGACGATGATGGCCTATCTTTCGTTTAATTTTGCTGATCCGATTCTGGCAAAGCGCGATGTGCGGCAGGCTTTGGCTTACGCGACCGATCGGGGAACGATTATTAAGTATTTGCTGCGCGGGCAGGCGCGGCCGGCGTCGAGTTTATTGCCGCCTACGCATTGGGCGTTTGAGCCGAACGTGCAGGAGTACGACTACGATCCGGCGCGGGCGGAAAAATTGCTGGATGCGGCGGGTTATCCGCGGGGAGCGGACGGGGTGCGGATGCGTTTGACGCTGAAGACTTCGACGGATGAATCCACGCGGCTATTAAGCGAAGCGATTGCGGACCAGTGGAAGCGTGTGGGCGTGATTTTAGAATTGCGGCCGTTGGAATTTGCGACTTTTTATTCGGATATAACGCACGGGAGTTTTCAGATTTATTCGTTGCGGTGGGTGGGCGCGAACAACGATCCCGATATTTTCGAGTATGTCTTCAGTTCGAAGAGGATGCCACCGGATGGGGCGAACCGCGGGCATTATCGCGATCCGCAGCTTGATGCTTTGCTCGATTCGGCGCGGGTGGAGATGGATCAGGAGAAGCGCAAGGCTTTGCTATCGGAGATACAGAAAATCGTGGCGGTGGATGAGCCGTACATCAACCTCTGGTATCTGGATAATGTTTGCGTGCATCGGGAGCGGTTGGCGGGGATTGAGTTGGCGCCTAGCGGGGATTATGGGTTTCTGGATTTGGCGTATTTGAAGTAGGGGGCGCTGCGTCGCGCGGTTTGGTTCGGCGCAGGCCGAGACGCCAAAGATTTAACACAGAGAACACAGGGAACACAGAGAACGCCAAAGACGAGGGCAGGGAGAGTTCGTAGTGTCGCGGATTTCGCGGCCTCGACGCGATTCAAATCGAAGAGAGATCCCTTCCTGCGGTCGGGATGACAGCGGCTTCCCTTCTTGCTATTTGCCCAAGGCTTGGTGAATTTCTTCTTCGGGGATTACGCCTTCGCGGATCAGCGTCCAGTGGTCGCCGTCGATGCGGACGATTGTGGAGGCCAGGACGCCGCCGGTGTCGCCGGCATCGAGGATCAGCGGGAGGCGGTCACCCAGTTGCTTCACGATTTGCGCGGCGCTGGTGCAGGATGGAAAGCCGGAGAGATTGGCGCTGGTGCCGGTGACGGGTCCGCCGACGGCTTCGATAAGCGCGGAAGGAACTTTTGAATCTGGCCAGCGCAGGGCGACGCGTCCGGTGTTGCCGGTGACTTTCAGCGGCAGACGATGCGTGGCTTCGACGACGAGAGTGAGACCGCCGGGCCAGAATTTATTTGCCAGTGCGAGGAAACAATCGGGGACATCGCGCACGAGACTGACGGCCTGCTCGATGGAGTTCACGAGAATCGGGAGAGCTTTTGTTTCCGGGCGGCCTTTGGCGCGGAAGACGGCTTCGATGGACGCGAGATTGAAGGGATCTACGGAGAGACCGTAAAACGTGTCGGTGGGGATGCCGACGACTTTGCCGCGTTTGACGAAACCTGCGGCGTACTGCACCAAATGATCTTCCGGTGAATCATTGGAAATTTTTAGGACTTCGACAGGCAAGTGATCACTCTCGGCGGGTTGCGCCCCAGATCCGCTTGGCAAGCTACCATAAGCTACACGATAGAAGCAAGTTGCAGCGGTGACGGGTGCGAGATGACTCGACGCCGAGAGATGCGTTTGTTAGGCTTGCAAGATGGTGGACCACTTGACTGCGGACATTATTACGAGCCGCGAGAATAAGTGGCTGAAGATGTTTCGCGCGGGGCTGCGCGGGACGGGGCCCGAGGGCGAAGATGCGCTGGCGGTGGAGGGGCGCAAGTTTGTCGAGGATTCTCTGAGGTCGGGGCTCGAGGCTGTGGCGCTATTGGTGAGCGAGTCGGGCGAGCGTGAGCTTGAGCATATTTTGCGCGCTGCTAGCGAAAGCGTGGCGGGGATTCCGCGAGCGCGCGTTTTGCGGACTACGGACAGATTGTTCGAGAGTGTTTCGGGGACGGAGACGCCGCAGGGTGTGGCGGCTTTGTTTCGGCAGCCGGTGTGGCAATTTGAGGATGTGTTGCGCGGGGCGGCTTCAGCTGATGGAGCGTTTCGCGCTGGGGCGCCGCTATTGGTTGTGATGGCTGCGGTGCAGGATCCGGGGAACGTGGGGACTGTGGTGCGTTCGGCGGAGGCATTTGGAGCTACGGGAGTGGTTACCACGCGCGGGAGCGCTGATCCTTGGTCGCCGAAGGCGGTGCGGGCGTCGGCGGGATCGGCTTTGCGATTGCCGTTGTTGCGTGGGATGGCGATTCCGGTTTTGCTGGCGCAATTGCGGGTGGCTGAGGTGAAGATTGTGGCGGCTAGTTCGCGGGTAGCAGATGAGCGAGGCGAGTTGGCGGGCGCCGCGGCGGATTTGCGCGATGCGGTTGCAATTTTTATTGGGAATGAGGGGGCGGGGTTGCCGCCGGAAGTGGAACATGCGGCGGATGCACGGATTTCGATACCGATCGCGGAGAGTGTGGAGTCGTTGAACGCGGGGATTGCGGCGTCTATTGTTTTGTATGAAGCGGCGCGGCAGAGACAAGGCGCCACAGATGAACACAGGTGACTAACCGGGTCTCGCTTTCTGAGATTCGGAACGGCAAAAATGTCCAGTAACGCCTACAGACCTATAGAGAGCGTCACTGCATACCGGTGTCCATGTTGCAGATACAAAACTCTGCGCGGCCGCGGCCATTTCGAGATCTGCGAGGTGTGTTTCTGGGAGGACGACGGGCAGGACGAGCACGACGCGTCGGAGGTTCGTGGGGGACCGAACGGAATGCTCAGTTTGCAGCAGGCGCGAGCCAACTTTACCGAATTCCAGGCTTGCGAAGAACAGTTTCGTGGCAAGGTCCGACGGCCACGTCCAGAGGAATTATAGGTTTCGTGACGATGGGACTATTTCAAACTGTGCAGCCGGAGGAGGAGGAGTCGGCGGGACGGCCTTTGGCCGACCGGATGCGGCCGCAGACTTTGGACGAATTTATCGGGCAGGAGGAATTGCTCGGGCCGGGGAAGCCTTTGCGAGTGCAGATCGAGCGCGACGATCTGACTTCCCTGCTCTTGTGGGGACCTCCTGGGTGCGGGAAGACTACCCTTGCGCGGATCATTGCGCGGATGACGAAATCGGAGTTCCTTCCTTTCAGCGCGGTGCTTTCAGGGATCAAAGAAATCAAGGAAGTGATGGCGAAGGCGGAAGCGGTGCGGCGTTACGGCAAGCGCACGATAGTGTTTGTGGATGAAGTGCATCGCTTCAATCGCGCACAGCAGGATGCGTTTCTGCCGCACGTGGAGGCGGGGAATATTTTGTTGATTGGAGCGACGACCGAGAACCCGTCGTTTGAGGTGATTGCGCCGCTGCTTTCGCGGATGAAAGTGTACGTGCTGAAGGCGCACACGCCGGAGCAGATTGTGACGCTGCTCGAACGAGCACTGGCGGATGCGGTGCGCGGGCTGGGCCGAGAAAACGTGGAGGCATCCGCAGAGATTCTGGAGCGCATCGCAATCCTTGCGAACGGAGACGCGCGCGCGGCCTACAACACGCTCGAGGCGCTGGTGATGGGCACGGCTCCCGACGCTACGGCGCGGCGCGTATTGACGCAGGCGCTGCTGGAAGATGTGCTGCAGCGGAAGCTGCTGCCTTACGACAAGTCCGGCGAAGAGCATTTCAATTTAATTTCGGCGCTGCATAAGTCGGTGCGCAATTCGGATCCGGATGCGTCGCTGTATTGGCTGGCGCGGATGTTGGAATCGGGCGAAGACCCTTTGTACATCGCGCGGCGGCTGGTGCGGATGGCGAGCGAAGATATCGGGCTTGCGGAGCCGCACGCGGTGCAAGTGACGATCGCGGCGATGCAGGCTTTTGAATTGCTGGGGCCGCCGGAGGGACATCTGGCTTTGGCGCAAGCGGCGGTGTATTTGTCGCTCGCGCCGAAATCGAATGCGGTGTATACGGCGTATGGCGCGGTGCAGGATGATTTGCAGAGAACGATGGCGGACCCGGTTCCGCTGCATATTCGCAATGCGGTAACTGCGCTGATGAAGAATATCGGCTACGGAAAAGGCTATCAGTACGCGCATGACGCGGACGAGAAAGTGACGGACATGACTTGCCTTCCTGAAAGTTTGGCGGGGCGGGTATATTACAATCCCACGGACCAGGGATTCGAGGCGCGGATCAGGCAGAGACTTGAGGAGATACGGCGGATTCAGAAAAAGGCTGCCGGAAAGTAAAACACATTGATGATGCCGGAGACCAACCCAGTCCAAACGGCGCGCGGCGACGCGCGGCGATTTCCGTGGCTGCTTCTGGCGGTGTTCTTCCTCATTACGCTTCCTTTAGTCGGGCTCGCGGAAATGAAACAGGTCGCGACGTTCGACCAGGATGTGCAGGCCTTCGCGATCTCGCAGGACAATCAGATTGTTTACGCCGTGCAGCGGATGAAGCGCGTGAAGAAAATTATCGTGGAGCACGATGATTTCTGGGTGGGAAATATTGATGGGAAGCGGAAAAAGATAATTGACGGCGACAAGTTCAATCCGACGCCGGGGGCGGACGAAGATTTGCCGCCTCCCGAGCCGGATGATGAGGACACCAGCGGCAAGAAGGGAAAAAAGCATACGCCGGTGCCTCCGCAGCATAGTTACCAGGTGGATTCGCTGACGTGGTCGCCGGACGGGCGGCGGATCGCGGTGAAGATGGATACTTCGATGATGGCGCAGCCGCAAGGGACCGTGGTGCAACAGCTCGACGAACAGCAGACGGTGCGGCCGAACACGCTTCTCTACTTGATGGATGCCGACGGGCGGCAGATACAGATTCAGGGGTCGAAGACGTCGACGCTTTCGGATGCGTTCAACCCCGATTGGCTGTCGGACGGCGCGACGCTGGTCTATTTATCGAAGACGAGCGGAAATTTTTCGCAGGTTAATGCGCTGCGTCCCGCGGATGGACATCCGCGCGTGCTTTTCGAAGGGCACACTTTTACGGCGGTTTCGTGGGATACGAAGCGCAACCAGGCGTTTGCCATTGAAGAAAGCACAACTTCGATTTCGCCGCCGAAAATCGTGCAGCTGGATTTGGTTGCCGGAAAGCTGAAGGAGCTGGCGCCGCTGGAGGAGTATGCGGGATTTTTGGCGATTTCGCCTTCGGCTTCGAAGATCGCTTATTTTCGGAATGGCGACACTTTGGAAGTGCGGGAAGTGGCAAACCCATCGAAGCCGGTGCAGGTGCGCGTGGCGATTGGGCAATTTCAGTGGGATCGCAGCGAGACGCGGATTCTTTTGAAGCGCGGGGAGCCGCAGCAGTCGGGGGATTTGGTGTGGGTGGGATTGTACGACGGGCGGTTTGACCCGTTTTATCATGGGTTGGAATTTCATAATTTTGCGATTGCGCCGGATGGCGGGAGTGTCGCGGTGACCGAGCCGGGAAAACGGGAGTTGGTGATTTACGGTTTTTAGTCGCGGGGAAGGCGGAAGCGTTTGATGTCTTCTTTCAGGATGCAACTGTCCATTACTACGGCCATTCCTGCGCGGCGGGCTTGTTCAGCAGCTTGGTGATGGATTACGCCTTCTTGCATCCAGATGGCGCGCGCTTTGATGCGAATCGCCGATTCCACTATTTCGGGGACGTATTCGGGGCGGCGGAAGATGTCCACGATATCTATTTTTTCGGGAATGTCTTCGAGGCGCGCGTAGGATTTCTCGCCTAGCACTTCCCTTTCGTGCGGATTCACTGGAATGATGCGATAGCCTGCCGATTGCAGGTATTCAGCGACACCGTGACTTGGACGAAATTTACGGCTGGAGAGGCCGACTACCGCGATGGCGTGGCTGGTTTTCAGAATTTCGGTGATGGGATCGTTGGCTGCGTTGTTGGTGTCGGGGCTGGATTCGAGATTGGCATGGCTCGTTGAGTTTTCCCCACCTTGCTTGGTCATTTGGCTCGCGATTTCCCTTCGAGATGTGCGGCTGTGTCCGGGCTTTGCGACTTTGGCTCCGCCTTGCGCACGGCTTCGAGAGCGGCCAGGAATTTATCGTTTTCTTCGCGGGTGCCGATCGTTACGCGAATGGTGGTGGGTAGGCCCATCCAGCGCATGGGTCGGACGATTACGCCACGGGCTAGCAAGTCTTCAGCGAATGGCTCGGCATCATTGTGGAGTTCTACTAGAACGAAGTTGGCGAAGGACGGAACGTATTGGACGCCCATTGCTGCGAACGCCGTTGCGAGTTGCGCTAGGCCCGCACGATTGGATTCGATCGAGCGGCGTACGTGCTCGTGGTCTTCGAGTGAGGCGAGGGCGGCGGATTGTGCGACGCCTGAGGTGCTGAAGGGGCCGCGGAGGTCGTCCATTTTATCGAGCAGGTTGGCGGGACCGATGCCGTAGCCGATGCGCAGGCCAGCTAGGCCGTAGACTTTGGAAAATGTGCGCAGGACTATGACGTTCGGACGCTGCTGCGCGACGGCGATGGAGCGGGAATAATCGGCGCGCTGGACGTATTCGAAATAGGCTTCGTCAATTATTACTAGGACAGTGTGCGGGACGCGCGCGAGGAATGCATCGAACTCGTCGGCGGTGAACATCGTGCCGGTGGGATTATTGGGATTCGCGAGATAGATGATTTTGGCTTCGGGCGGGAGATTGCGCGCGATGGCGTCGAGGTCGTAGGCGTAGTCGCGCAGCGGAATTTCGAGCAACCGGGCTCCCGCGGCGCGAATGGCGATTGTGTAGAGCAGGAACGAGCCGTGCGAGATGACGCCGCAATCTCCGGGGCGCAGCGTGATGCGGGCAGCGAGGTCAATCAGCTCGGTGGAACCGGCACCGAGAATGATGTTGTCGGTGGGAACGGCGTGCGTTTTCGCTAGAGCTTCGCGGAGGGGGAGGCCGGTCGCGTCGGGATAGCGATGGGAATCGGCGAGAGCTTTTTGGGCGGCGGCCATCGCCAAGGGCGACGGGCCTAGGGGATTTTCGTTCGAGCCGAGTTTGATGGGATCTATCTTCAATTTGCGCGCGGCGGGTTAGCTTCTCCCTTTCGGACCTGTGAATTTTCCACGATTTGGTTTCTGGCCGCGCGGGCCGCTGCGCTTTGGTGCGCCGGATTTTATTCCGCGTGGGCCTCCTGGCTTGAAATCTCGTTTCGGGCGGCCGAAAGCGCCTGGTTCGCTGGGGCGCTGTTTTGATTTCCAGGGGACGCCGGATTTTGTGCCGGATTTTGGTCCTGCTGGGCCGCGGGGGCGGAAAGTTTTCCTTGAGTGGCCGAAGGCTCCTGGCTCGGATGGCTTTTGATTGGAACGCCACGGCGCTGAGGATTTTAGGCCGCGCGGGGGGCGGTCGTTCTGTTGGAATCCGGGCGTCTTGAAATCGGGCTTGTTGAAATCCGGCTTATTGAAATCACGCGTTTTGAAACTGGGGCGGCCGGACGCGGCTGGGCGCGAGAACGGCTTTGAGCCTGTGGGGCGCGGGCTTTCCCTTTTGAAATTTTGGTTTGGGCGAAAATTTTCGTGGCGGGGCGGGCCTTGGTTGATCGTTCTCGGATTGAAACTCTGGCCCGGTTGCGAGCTGTCGGTGCGTGGGGCGTCGTAAGTTGGGCGCAGCCGCTCGCCTGGTTTTGGTTTCGGTTGATACGGGCGGCGTTTTACGAAGGGGCGGCGCGGCGCCTGCATTGGCGGTCGCGTGGTCATCGCGGATGCGGTGGGGGCTGTCGTTGCTGCGCGGAATTGCAGTGGTTGCGGCGCTTGCCGATTTTCGGGCGCGGCGAAGGCTGCGACTGGCTGCGCGGCGCTTGGTTGCACCAGCTTGCGGAGCGTGGCGACTTCTGCGTCTGACAGCGAACGATGGTGGCCGGTGGAAAGCGACTCCATGGCGAGGTTGCCGATTTTCACGCGCTTGATTTTTTCTACCGGGTGGCCGGTCTGGAAGAGGCGGTTGCGCAGCGCGTCGCGGCGAGCTTCGGAGAGCGTGACTTCGTACCAGGGGGCGTCTTTGCCTTTCAGGCGCGAGATTTGCGCGCCGGTGGTGCGCGAGAGAGCTTCGATTTCTTGGAAGGTTAGGAGGTCTTTGAGTTTTAGGTGATAGGTCTGCTGGAGCTGATGGGCTTTCAGCATTTCGTTGGCGAGTTCGCCGTCGTTGGTGAGGAAGACCAGGCCCATTGAGTGATATTCGAGGCGGCCGACCGGGAAGATGCGTTGCGAGACGCCGTGGAGGAGGTCGGTGAGCGTGCGGCGGCCTTCGGGGTCAATCATGGTGGAGACTACCTCGGGCGGCTTATTGAGGAGGAGGTAGACGCGTTCGGTTTGCGGGCGGAGGAGTTTGCCTTGGACTTTGATGTGGTCTGTGGATTCGTCGGCTTTGCTGCCCAGTTCGGTGATGGTTTGACCGTTGACGGTGACGAGGCCGGATTTGATTAGTTCTTCGGCGTGGCGGCGGGAGGCGATGCCGGCGCGGGCGATGATTTTTTGCAGGCGTTCGAGCATGGGTTGGCGTGCGTTCCTTTTGTGAGGTTACAGCTTAACGGAAAATGGGGTTTGAGGCGAATGCAGTGCGCGACGGAAAGCCGGGCACGGCACGGCATGCCGTGCCCCCACGGTCACGTGAGCATTGATCGGCGAGTCATGGCTAGTCCGGCGACGGATCGGAAAATCGAAGAGAGATCCCTCACTGCGCCGCGCGCCTTTCGCTTCGCGAAAGGAACAGCTAAGACCGCGCGACTCGGTTCCCTTCCTTCGTCAAGGCAAGCGGGATGACAACCGTGCTTTTCCCACGGTTTTCAGGGGCTCATCGTTCCGCGCAATAACACCGATGGCGCACTGAAGTGCGCCGCTACAGAGGCAAAACCTTAGGCGGAGGGTTCGTTGGTTTGGTGCGGGCTGCTGCCGGCTGCGGCGGCGCGGGATTTGTCGGACTCTTCCGTGGAGTCATGAGTCGCTTCGGTTGCCGGCATTTCTGGCGACTCGGCGTTGGCTTCCGCGGCACTTTGTGCTGGCGTTTCGGAGCGTTCGGACTTGGCTTGTTGCTCGGCGGAGGCGTCGGAGCTGGAGCTGCTTGCATCTTCGGCTGGTGCTTGCTCCCCTGCCGCTGTGGACGATTCGGAGCTTGCACTTTCATTTAGCGCGGCTTCTTCTGGCTGGACTTCGGCGATACCTTCGTCGGAGCCTAGGGCTGCTTGGGCCAGGGCTTCGAATTCTTTCAGGCTGGGGAGTTCATCGAGGTCGGAGAGGCCGAAGCGCATCATGAATTGTTTGGAAGTGCGATAGAGGATGGGGCGGCCGATCACTTCTTTGCGGCCGGCGGTGGTGATGAGGCGCTTCTCGAGCAGCGTTTTTATTACGCCGCCTACGTGGACGCCGCGGATTTCGTTGATCTCGGGGACGGTGACCGGCTGCTTATAGGCGATCACGGCTAGGGTTTCTAGCGCGGGCATGGTCAGGCGTAGCGGGGGTTGCAGGCTTTTGATGAATTTGCGGACTACGTCGTGGTGTTGGGCTTTGGTGTAGAACTTCCAGCCGCCGGCAACTTTACGGACTTCGATGCCGCGGTCTTCGGTTTGGTAGGTCGCGGTTAGTTGGTCGAGGGCGGCGCGGGCTGCGGGCTTTTCGATGCCTAGGGCTTTGGAGATTTGGTCTATGGTGGCGGGCTCGTCGGCGGCGTAGATGATGGCTTCGAGTCCGGCTTGGATTTCTTGTGGTGTCATGCGTTTCCCCTGGTTGAGTGCGGCGCTGCGATCACTGCAAAAGCAGATCCCTCTCTGCGTCCCGCGCCCGCCACACTGCGGCGGGGAAGGAAAAGCGCGGGACTCCTTTCGGGATGACACGTTGGCGCGGAAGCGCTGTAGGTTGTCGCGCACTTCGTCGCCGTTTTCACAAAAGCAATCGTCACAGGTATTGCTCCTCGATTTGGGACATGGCGTCTGGGCCGGCGAAGACGGCGTCGAACATTTTGTGTTTGCGGAGGCGGATGTCTTCGAACAAGTCGGATTGGACTAGCAGGACGGCTTGCATGCGGACCATTTCTAACACCGCCAGCAGAGCTACGATCATGGCGTTTTTGGTTTCGCAGGTTTCGAAGAATTCAATCAGCGAGATGGGATCGTCGGAGGCGATCAGGCGATGGCGCAGGCGGTCCATCATCTGGGCTATGGAGACTTGATCGTGCTTTAGCTCGAATTTGGGGACTTCTTTGCGGCGCTCGAGGACTTGCTGGAAAGTTTTTACCAGGTCCACCAGAGAGACTACCAGCTCGCCTTGGACTTCGTCGCCGCCGTAGAGCGACTTATCGGGGTGCGACCAGACGTGGTCTTCAACCTGCTGCTTTTGGTAGAGAAGCTGGGCGGCGTTCTTGAATTTTTCGTGCTCCAGGAGGCGGTGGACTAGCTCGTCGCGCGGATCTTGCTGCTCTTCCCCGGCGAGGAGCGGATCTACCGGTAGAAGCATTTTGGATTTTATGTGGATTAGAGTGGCCGCCATGTAGATGAAGTCGGCGGAGACGTCGATGTCGAGTTTTTCGATCTGGTGGAGGTAATCGAGGTATTGCTCGGTGATTTTGGCGATGGGGATGTTGTGGATGTCCATCTCCTGCTTGCGGATGAGATCGAGGAGAAGGTCGAGCGGACCTTCGTACACTGGCAAATTGATGCGATAGGGTGATGCCATGCTACGGGTTAGCCTCCTGCGACTGCCAGCTAAATTGAAAAATCCAAGAGAGATCCCTCTCTGCGCCGCGCGCCTTTCGCTGCGCGAAAGGAAAGGCTAACAGCGCGCGGCTTCGTTCGGGATGACAGTGTTGCGTGTTGGCGCGTTTGTTGCATTGTTCGAGTCTGTGGCATCGATCGAGCGGGCACGGTCCTCCTGCGGCGGATCTGCGACATGCCGTGCTCCTACTCTCCCGTTGAGTTACTCGCCGCTTGCGGCGGCGGGCTTGCTAGGTGCTGCTGGTGCTTTGCGCGCTTCGTCCCATTGGAAGATGGCGTTGCGGACGCGCTTCATTGTCTTACGGGCTGCCTTTTGAGCTTGCTTCGAGCCGGTGTCGAGGATATCCCAAACTTGCTGTGGATGGGCCTCAAATTCTTTGCGGCGTGTTTGGATGGGTTCGATCCATCTGACTAGGTTATCGGCCATTTTTGACTTGCAGTCCACGCAGCCGATGCCTGCTGTGCGGCAGCCCTGGTCGGCCCAGGAGACTACGTCGGGCGGCGAGAAGAGTTTGTGCCAGGCGAAGACTGGGCAGACTTCGGGGCGCCCTGGGTCGGTGCGGCGGACTCGTTGCGGGTCGGTTAGCATGTTGCGTACTTTGGTGCGGATTTCGTCGGGGGGATCGCTTAGCCAGATGGCGTTGTTGTAGCTTTTGGCCATGCGGCGGCCGTCTAGACCCGGAAGGCGGGGAGTTTCGGTTGGGAGATAGGATGGCTCACGAAGAATGGCTGCTTCAGTAAAGAATTCCTTGAGTTTCGTCGGTTGAAGCCACGCTAGAAAGTTAGCAACTCCTACCTCGCGAGCTTGTCTTAGCAAAACGCTTCGAATTTTGTTTTTCTGACCTTCGGAATACGAGTGTCCTGCTGCAGGTATCAATCCGTCGCCGATGATCGAGAGCATTGTTTCGCTCGCCAGTAAGCGCTTGTTCTCTTCGGCGAATAGCGCTTCCTTCATTTTAAAACCGTACTGGAAGTTGAATCGGCGGACAACCTCGCGTGTAATTTCTACGTGGGGAGCCTGGTCCTCTCCGACTGGGACGAGTAATTCCTGCTTCGGCTCGCCGTACATCACTATGTCAGCGGATTGGAGTAGCGGGTAGCCCAGGAAGCCGTAGGTGCCCAGGTCGCGGCCTTTCAGGTTTTCGATTTGTTCTTTGTAAGTGGGGACGCGTTCTAGCCAGCTTAGCGGAGTGATCATGGAGAGGAGGACGTGGAGTTCGGCGTGTTCGAGGACTTGTGATTGGACGAAGAGTGTGGATTTTGCGGGGTCGAGGCCTACGGCTAGCCAGTCTGTGGCTACCTGGCGCGTGTTTTCGGCTATGGTGGCGGTGTCTTCGTAGTGCGTGGTTAGGGCGTGCCAGTCGGCTACGAAGTAGAAGCAATCGTATTCGTCCTGGAGTTTCAGCCAATTTTGCAGGGCGCCGAAATAGTGGCCTAGATGGAGGCGCCCGGTGGGGCGCATGCCGCTGAGGACTCGTTTGCGTTTTGACACGCTGAGAATGGTCTCCGTGGTGCGGAATATTTTGCCGCGCGCGTTCGCGGTGGTTTCTATTGGGCCGATATTTCGGCGCCGCGACATCGATGGCGCACTGCAGTGCGCCGCTACAAAATCAAATTCAAAATCAAACCCGCCCACCTAAAGGTGGCCGCTACAAAACCTGTTCGGTGCTCATGCCCGCAGCAGATCGCGGGCTATTACTGTTCTTTGCATTTCGCTGGTGCCCTCGTAGATTGTTAGGACGCGGGCGTCGCGATAATAGCGCTCTACATCGGTTTCGCGCGAGTAGCCGGAGCTGCCGTGGATTTGGACGGCTTTGTACGCTACGCGGTTGGCCATTTCGCTGGCGTAGAGCTTGGCGCGCGAGGAATGCGAGCCGCGGCCGGCGCTATTATCGCGCATCCAGGCGGCGTAATGGGTCAGCGCGCGGGCGGCTTCGATTTCGGTTTGCATGTCAGCCAGCATCCATTGGATGGCTTGATAATCGGCGATGGGCTTGCCGAAAGTTTTGCGCTGCTTGGCGTAACGGACGGCGGCTTCGAGCGCGCCTTGCGCGAGGCCGAGCGATTGCGCGGCGATGCCGACGCGGCCACCATCGAGCGATTCGAGCGCGATGCGCAGGCCCTGGCCTTCTTCGCCGAGGCGATTTTCCGCGGGGACACGGCAATCCTGCAGCGAAATTTCCGCGGAGCGCGAAAGCTTCAGCCCCATTTTATCTTCGTAGCGGCTGATGCGAAATCCGGGGAAATCGGGTTCAACGAGGAAGGCGGTGACGCCACGGCTGCCTGCGGCGGAGTCGGTCTTCGCAAAAACGATGTAGACGCCGGAGACGCCACCGTTGGTCACCCAGGCTTTGGTGCCGTTGAGAATGTACTGATCTCCGTCGCGCGTGGCTCGGGCCTGGATGCCGGCAGCGTCGGAGCCTGCTTGCGGTTCAGTGAGGCAGAAGGCGCCGAGAATTTCGCCGCGCGAGAGGCGTGTGAGATATTTTTTCTTTTGTGCTTCGCTGCCGGCTTTCCACAGTGGAATGGCGACTACGGAATTCGTGACGCTGAGGGCGACGGCTGTGGAGGCGTCCACGCGGGCGACTTCCTCGAGCATGAGGGCGTAGCTGACGGTGTCCGTGCCGGCGCCGCCCCATTCTTCGGGGACGAGCATGCCGCAGCAGCCGAGTTCGCCGAGCTTTTTGAGCTGCTCGGCCGGGAATTTTTCCTCGCGCTCGTACTCGCGGAGGATCGGGCGCATTTCCGTTTCCATGAACTGGCGGACGGTGTCGCGGATCAGGATTTGGTCGCTGGTGAGTGAAAAATCCATGGGGAAAGTGTAACGGGAATGCTAGCACAGGGCGCGGGGAAAGAGAAAATAGGGCGAGGGTGAGGTCAGCGGGCGCCGTGCGCCGAAGTGGAGTAGAAATTGGTGGCTAGTGGGAACTTCAGCGGCTGAAGCCGCTCAGAGTTTGCGGAGTTTATGTCGTGGCTAAAGCCACGACCCACGAAGATTCTTGCATCGCCGCGCCGAGCGCATATCGTGATCGCTTTCGATGTTTCGTAGCGGCGGCCTGGAGACCACTAGCGGTGTTGCCGCGACATCGATGGCGCACTGAAGTGCGCCGCTACATAGTCAAAAACAAAACCAAAGGCCGCGCTAGTCGTTGTTGTTATTGTCGCTTTTTGGTTTCGGCTCGGTTGGCAGCTTTAGGTGGACGTTTACGTTCGTTTTGTGGGCGGGTTTGACGTTGATTGTCTCGGTTTTCGAGATCAGGCCTTTGGCGTCGAAGCGGATCGAATAGCGTCCGGGCTTGACGCTGTCGAAACGGAATCCGCCGGTGCCGTCGGTGGAAGCGTCCATCATTTGTTCTTTGGCTTGTTTGGCGTTTTCGGCGATTAGCGTGATTTTGGCGCCGGCCAGAGGAGTGCCGTGTTCGTCATTCACATTTCCGATGATGGTGCCGGCGTCTTTTTGTGCGAATGCGAGCGCGGGCGAGAGCACGACTACGGCGACGATTATGGCCAGGAGGCGTGAGAATTTATGGTGAGGCATGGTCCCCCGAATCTCAAATATGTGATTGCGCGGAGCGCGCGGACGTTCTGTCAACAATCCGCTAGCCGGTCAGCAGCGCTTCGTTCCATAGTACGTTGCGAAAAACGCAATCCTCAGGGGCTGAAGCCCCCTAAAGGGCGAAGCAAAGTCAATGTCGGACCTAAAGGTCCGACCCCCCAAAAAACCAACGATCCTCCACAAACGGCTACAACTTCAGCAGCTCGCGCAGGCGCTTGGTTTGGGCGCGCGAGACTGGAATTTCGCTGGCGCGTTTGTCGTTCATCTTTAGCATGTAGCTGGATTTGAACCAGGGCACGACTTCTTTTATGTGGTTGATGTTAATGAGATACGAGCGATGGGCGCGCCAGAAGCGATCGGCGTCGAGGGAGGCGGCCAGTTCTTCGATGGTGCGGTAATTGGAGACGCCTTCGAATTCGCGGGTGAATATGGTGATAGTGCCGTCCTGGATGGAGGCGTAAATCATGTCGTCGGCGTCGACGAGCAGCATGCGGGCTTGCGATTTGACGAGGAGTTTTACTGGCTGCGCGGGGCGCGCGGTGGCGGTGGGAAGGGCTAGCTGGCCCATGAGCGTTTCGAGACGGTCCACGGGCGAGGTATTGGCTTCGACCATTTTTTTGGCGCGTTGCAGGGCTTTGGCGATGCGAGTCTTGTCGAAGGGCTTGAGGACGTAGTCAACGGCGTTTACGTCGAAGGCTTGGATGGCGTAGTTGTCGAAAGCGGTGGCGAAAACGATTTGCGGGACGCGCTGCTTGCGTTCGAAAAGTTTTTTGATTACGCCGAAGCCATCGAGGCCGGGCATTTGGACGTCGAGGAAAACGAGATCGGGATCGTGTTCTTTGATTAGCGCGAGAGCTTCGAGGCCGTTTTTGCCTTGGGCGATTACATTTACTTCCGGGAAGGCTTTCAGGAGGTAGAGGAGTTCGTCGCGCGCGGGGCGTTCGTCGTCAACGATGACGGTGTTGATGGGCATGGTGTTTGCTGGGAGCCAGTATATGCAAGCGGGGTGGCGGCAGCAAGAAATCGCGGGATGTATGGCGGCGACAGGCGTGTGTGGCGCGACTGGCGACGAGGTGCGTTAAAATTGGCGCGCTAATTTGATTTGGGGGGCTGGCGTGGCGACTACAACGAAGATGAAGACGCTTGGAAAGGTTTTGAGCAGTGAAATTGTTTTCAGCAGCCGCGTGTTTGATGTGCGGCGGGAATTGGTGGCGGAGCCGCAGGGCGTTAAGGCTACGCGGGATTTTATCGAGCATCCGGGGTCGGTGGTGGTGCTGCCGGTGTTTCCCGATGGGCGCATTCTTTTGATACGGCAGTACCGGCATAGCGTGGGGCAGTTTCTTTGGGAATTGGTGGCGGGGCGGCGCGATGGGGAGGAGACGTTTGCGCATGGGGCGCACCGGGAATTGCAGGAGGAGACGGGGTATACGGCGCGGACGATGCGGAAATTGGCTGCGCTTTACCCTAGTCCGGGATTTTTGCGGGAAAAGATGGTGATATTTTTGGCGCAGGGGTTGCAGGCGGGGCCGGCGAATCCGGAAGTCGATGAGAAGATTGCGGTGCGGATTTTTTCTTTGCGCGAGGCGCTGCTGGGGATTCGGCGGGGGAAGATTTGCGACGGGAAGACGATTGCGGGGATTCTTTTTTATGCGAGATTTATTGCGAGGAAGTAGAGTTCGCCAAAGCTCAGCGCTGCTTTGCGCGCGGCCTCTTACGGAAGCTTCGCGGCTGGGATCGAGAAGAATCTAGCAGAGAGGTCACAGAGAAAAAGCGCAGGACACGGAGAGGGCAATAATCCAGCGCAGAGACGCAGGGGGCGCAGAGAAAACCAAGCACACCGATGCGTTTCAGATCCGGTAGTGGCGCGGGCCGCGCAAATCAAGAGAGATCCCTCGCTGCGCTCGGGATGACAGCCGCCTTACATTTTACGATTTAAGCGAACCGTGAAGGCGTGCCTGTACCTTGGTTCATTGGCGATTAGGCACCGAGGTGGGGGTGCGCGACGGGCATGGGGCTCACGGCTGCTAGACTTTAGTGTGGTTCAGGAGTTTGCTTATGCCCGTTGCGCCGGCATTTAAGACCCTTTACAAGATTTTGTATTGGTCGAGTTTGGTTGGGTTGATCATTGTGAGTGTGCTGGTGCTGCGGACGGCGCCGGCGCCTTCGGTGCCGTTTGATCCGGGGGCTGCGGCGCGGGCTGAGAAGAAATTTCAGGCGGCGGATGAGGCTAAGGCTGCGGGACAGCCCGGGCAAGTCGCGCTTGATCGTGCGGAATTGAATTCGTATCTTGCGCAGAATTTGCAACTGGCGCTGCAGAATTCGCCTGCCGGTGCGGGAGCTGCGCCGGTGGCCGCGGATGGTGGCGCTGCGGCGGCTGCAACGACGGGAAGTTCGGCGACCGATCAGGCGCCGGGACTTGCCGGTGCGGAGCAGCCGACTTTGGATCAGGTACAGTCGTCGGTGAAGGACGTGAAGGTGGATATGGACGGCGACATCGTGAAGGCTTATGTGATTTTCGATTTTCACGGGAAGGATTTGTCGTTGGAGCTGGATGGGCACCTGACGGCGGACAACGGGTACATGAAATTTGAGCCGGTTAGCGGGAAGCTGGGGTCGTTGCCTTTGCCGCAGTCAACGTTGGATGAGGCGGTGGAGAAATTGATGGCGTCGCCGGAGAATCGCGAGAAATTGCGTTTGCCGCCGGATATCAGCGATATCAAGATTGTGGATGGGCAGGCGGTGATTCAGTACAAGCAGTGAGGAACGCGTTGGATTGAATTGGCGCTGGCAGCTTGTGGAGAAAGTCCTCAACACTCGCTTTAGACGCACCGAGAATTGGCGCGGGCTGCGGAGAAGGAACTTCAGCGGCTAAAGCCACTTTGAATCGGCTGCTTTTATGTCGTGGCTAAAGCCACGACCCACAAAGATTCTCGAATTTTCGGTGCCCTCTCGTCTCGCTCCGTCGGTCGGGACACGAAAAGCAGATCCCTCGCTGCGCTCGGTATGACACCCTGTTTCATTTTGATGAACCTTGAAGCCGCCGTTTGTTGGCGTGACACCGATGGCGCACTGAAGTGCGCCGCCACAAATTCAAAGTTAAATTCGAATGCAAAGGCACGGCAAAGGGCCGGCGGGACTCCGGCGCTACGAACCCCGGCGCGTTCGCGTGCTGCTTGCTAGTGGCTTGCGCGGGCTTGGATTTCGCGGGCTGTGGCTTGGGCTTGGGCGCCCACTTGGGGGGACATGCCGCCGGTGTCGCGGACGAAATGCTCGACGTCTGGAAGATCGGTTGGTGTGCCGGTTAGGAATAGGGCGCGGAGAGCTTCCCAGGCCATGCTTTCGTTTGGAGCTAGTGAGAGGATTGGCTGGCCCGTGGTGACTGTGGCGTCGTTCGGAACTAGCCAGCGTACTACCGTGCCGGGAACTTGGGCGCGAACTTCAGTGCTCTTCCCTCCTGATTCGATGTGAGCTAGTAGGGTGCCGGGATTTACGATGTCCTCGGGTTTTAGGCGCGTAGAGAGGATGCCTGCTTGCGGCGAATTCATAATATAAGGCCGGAGCATCGAGACGATCAGCGCGTGGCCGGAATCGTCGTGGAAGCGGACTAGCGAGAGCGCGGCGTTGCGTTGGACCATCGGATTCGGGTCATTCAACATTCCCAGGAGCGCGGTGTGAAACTCCTGCGAAGTGTTGTCTTGGCCCATTACCCAGGCGTCGGTGACACGAATTTCGTCAATCGGATCTTTGGCTAGGACGATCATCTGCGGATACCAGCGGCGCACCGTGGGATCGCCTTTTTCTATGCGCGTTTCGAACTGCGACAGGACGTGCTGGATTTCGCGGGGATGACTGCGGTCGGCGAGCGCGTGGGCGATTTGATTGTCGGTGATGGGACGGCCGAACCACGTGGCATTCCAGAAAAGAAACGGCATCAGGACGAAGAGCAGCGCGAGGACGAGAATTCCGAGAGCCCAGCGGCCGCCGAAAGATTTTTGTGGTTGGGCGTCGGGAGTCATTTTCTGGTTATTGGATGCTGCGCCGGGAGGATGCGTGCGGATTGGTTGTGGCAAAAGGCTGGGGCATAGAGCCGGATTATTTCGTGGTGGGTGTGGTCTGCGCGGGCGGCGGAGTGGTTTTCTGCGGCGCCGCAGCAACCGGGGCGGATTGAGCGGCGGCGGGCGCCGGTGCTGGTGCCGCAGCTGCCGCAGGAGTGGCGGACTTGGCGGCGGGAGCCGCAGCGGGCTTAGCGGAAGCTCCTGCTTTCGCTTCCTTGGCCGTCGGCTTGAAAATTGGGATCAAGCCGGCCTGCCAGAGCATGACGACGAGCATCAGGCTGAAGATGCCGCCCATCATCAGGCAGATGGCAAGAAGCATGATGCCGTCAATGCCGCTGGTAAGCAGGCCGCTGGTGAAATCCCAGACGATGCCCCAGAGTGAAAGAAGACTAACGAGCGCGCAGAGGACGCTCATCTCGAGCAGGTTGGACTTTTGCGTCATCCCTAATTCCCTTCCCACTGTCGCAGCCGCCGTCATCGGGCGAGCTTATCCAGAATCATCCATCCGAGAAGCAATGGAATGTGCGCGACGGTGGCGTGCATCAGCCACTTCGCGCGGACGTTGGTGCGGGAACGATTGGCCCAGGAAGAAACCTGTAGCAGAAGCAGGCCCAGAATAAGAGCGCCGTAAAAATAATGAATGCCGGCCATGCCCATGACCGCCGGGAGCAAGCTGACGGGGATCAGAATGGCGGAGGTGGCGACGATGAGGCGGAACGTTTTGTCGCCGCTACGATCGACGACCGAGAGCATCAGGATTCCGGCGCGACCATAATCTTCGCGGTACATCCACGCGATGGCCATGAAATGCGGGAACTGCCAAACGAACAAGATGGCGAAGAGAACCCATGCGCCGACCGAGAGCGAGCCGTGGACCGCAGCCCAACCGATCAGGGGTGGGAGCGCGCCAGGAACGGCGCCCACGGCAGTGGCGAGCGTTGTGCGCGTCTTAAGCGGAGTGTAGGCCGCCAAGTACGAGACGCTGGTGGCAAGAGCGAGAAAGGCGGAGAGAGCGTTGACTGCGAGCATCAGCCAGAGCGTGCCGCCGATGATGGTGGCCACGCCGAAGATCAGGACTTCTTTCGGCTGCAGGACGCCCGTGGGCAGCGGCCGGTTCGCGGTGCGGCGCATCACGCTATCCATGTGGCGCTCGATGTATTGATTCAGGGCTGCTGTGCCGCCGGCGACGAGCAGCGTGCCGCAGAGCGTGTTTATCAGGCGGACCCAGTCGAGCGGGCCGTTGGATGCGAGGTAGAAGCCCGCGACGGTGGTGATGACCACGAGGAAAGTGACGTCGGGCTTGGTGAGGACCACGTAGGCCCACGGCCTATCGTATGCGGCAATCGCTTCGACGCGTCCGTTGCTCATAGATGGTGGCCCGCCATTTTCATGCTCTGGAACTCTCCGCGCTGGAATTGGCAATGCGTTGCGTATCGGTGGCATCCGCTGCTCCCCCGCCAATCATACGGATGCTCGCCAGCGTGAGAAGGACGCTCGCGGCAAGCGTTAGCGCGCCCACGAGTACGTGCGCGACGGTGAGGAACACGTAGGTCTGAGTCGGCTGCGCGCTGGTGATTTCCTGGACCACGGCCCAGTAGGCGGCGACGCCGAGAAGAATTTGGGTGCCGAGAAAGGCTTGCAGCAGAATGCCCCATCGGCGCAAGTCGCGAACGGAGCCGAAACGTTTGCGGACGGTGCGTCCGGTCCAGATCACGAGGAACAGGACGACTACCGCGCCGATCATGTGCGGAAGAATGCCGAAGGCTCCGTGGCGAAAGCCTGCGCCGAGGATCAATTGCACGAAGATTGCGGCTGTGGTGATCAGCGATAGGTTGCGAACGGAGGGCGAGCCGGGGTCATCAAGTTCGGCGAGATTGCTATTCCACCAGGGGCTGGTGAATAGCGCGAGGCTTACCGCCGTGATGAAAAAGATTTGCGCGAGGATGGCGTGAATTGTGGCGGTGAGCGCGGGATCGTGGAACAGGACGCGCATGCCGCCGAGAAGAGCTTGGGCGATCACGAGGCCGAGAGCAGTCCAGCCCAGTCTGCGGAGGAAGGTCGAGCCTTTTCGCGCTAGCCAGATCGCGAGAATTGCGGTGAGGATCGCGACCGTGCCAGCCATCAGGCGGTGCGCGTATTCGTAGCGGATGCCTCCGACGAGCGGAGGGATGATTTTGCCATAGGCTAGAGGCCAATCGGGGACGGAGTCGGCGGCGTCGTTGCTGGTAACTAGGGCGCCGGCCATCAGTAACAGAACCGTGCAGGAAGCGGCGGCTACGGCGAAGCGATGGAGGCCTTTCGAAACGTTGGAGATGGGCATCCGGTTATTCGTAGGTTCGGGCATGTTTTCCAGAAAAGTAAGCTACCACATTAACGGCCATACTTCATGTGCCGGAATTGGGACAAAACGCCTTGCGTTGATACAAATCTCGCCACCCGCAGCGACCGAGGGGCGGGTCTTAGACCCGCCCCTACACAGTGGCTTAACTTTACTAATCGGCTGGCGGCGGGGCTGGGGCCGACGCGTCGAATTTGAAATCAACCGTCTTTGAGTCTTTCGGGCCGATCGTTACGGTTTGATCCTTGACGCCATACTTTTCCTGCCAAGCCTCGATGGTGTAGGTGCCGGGAGGCAGGTTCTTTAGTTCGAACGTGCCGTCCTTTGAGGTGATGGCGTAGTAGGGATTCTTGAAGACGAAAATGTAGCTCTTCATCCAGGGGTGCACGTTGCACTTCACGGGGATGGCGAGTTCGGGGCGTGCGAAGGACTCGTCAATGGGCGAAGTGCCGGGCGCTTGGGATTTGTTCCACTCGCGATTGTCTTTCGGCATGGGATGGATATTGTGGGTGGTCTGGTCGTCGTTTTTCACTTCGAAGGTTTGGCCGGCCATCAGCGCGACGATGTGGGGATCGTACATGCAGCCCTTTTGCGCGAGAGGTACGGAGTCTTTCGGTGTGTCGAAGACGTAGTCGCCGAGACCGTCTTTGACGTAGACGACGACATCGCTGAGATCGCCCTTATCGTCGGATTCCACGTCGGGTGGGATGACCGGCGAGGAATGAGCTTTCTGACAGTAAGGCTCGGCGCTCATGTTGATTGGTTTTTCTTTGGCGGGCTTGCCGTCGAGGGTGACCTTGCCGGTGACCGTGCCGGCGGTCGAGGCGTCTACCGTCTTCCCGGCGGGCGCGGTGGTAGCGGCGGGCTGCTCGGCGGTTTCGTTGCTTTCTTTTTTGCCGCAGCCGGTGATGGCGATGGCGACGACGGCTGCTAGCGCGAGGTGGAAGTATCTATTGCTCATTGCGGGGAAAGCCTCCTTGTGCATGACTGGATATTCTAACAATTTCGGGTGTTGCTTTTGCTGAATTCTCCTTGCACGCGGGACCGATTGTTGCTCGCGCTACGACCCAAGAGAGATCCCTCGCTGCGCTCGGGATGACAACGGCGCTTCGCGCCAAACTTTGCGCTGCGCTACTTGCCACCGGCGCCGCCGGATGATTTTGCAGCGCCGGCGCCGCCTCCTGTGGGCGTGCGGCCTAGGAGGGCGGCTTGCTCTTGCGGCGTTAGCGAGAACATGTAACGGACCAGCAACTCGGCTTGGTCTCCGTGATACTGCGCCATCGCGCCCGGTACGGGGCCTGCGAAGACCCAGTTATCGCCGTCCTTGCGGAAAAGTCCCGAGGGCATGGCAGTGCCTGGGATAATTTTCGCTGGGTCGGTGATCCATCGTTCGGTCCAGGCCGGCTGCAATCGTTCCTTGGCCAGGAGAAAATTCGGTGCGGAGGCGTTTTTATCGTGCGCTTCGTTGCCGGTCATATGACATTTCAGGCATGGCGCTGCCGGGCTGGTGAACAAGCCGCGGGCGGCGGCGCGCTCGGCGTCACTGAGCGGTTCGACCTTGGGCGGAATGAAGGGGTCGGGCTGGGCCGACATCGCTTCGAAGAATAGCGTCAGCTTTCTGATCTCATCGTCCGAGAGATAGAAGGTGGGCATACGCACTTGCAGATATTGGCGCACGCCGTTGCGGTTGGTGTCCGTGGTGCTGAGCGAGGGATTGGCCAGGAATTGGCGGAGCCAATCGGGATTGACGCGGGCGCCTTCGGTGGTGAGGACCGGAGGCAAATTGGCTTTGTTCTCGCCTTGATACATCGGCAGAGTCATCAGGACGGATTTTTGGCCGACGTCAATCTGGTGGCAGCCGATGCAATTATATTTTGTGACGATCCACCAGCCGTCTTGAATGTAGCGGCGGCGATCCTGGGGCTTGTACATATATTCAGGCGGCAGAGTGGGATCGGTGCTGCCTAGAAGCATGGTGACGAGCGCTTCGACTTCGGCCTGAGATTGCAGATTGGGCTTGGGCATGCGCAGCGTGTCCATCGGATTCGCGTGATATTTGCCCTGGTCGTAGACGGCGGGATTTTTCATTTTTTCTTCGAAGAAACCTTTGGCATCGAACCAGGCGATTTGCTTGCCTTGGCGGATGTTGGGCTTGCCGTCGGGCAGGACGCCGCGCTTGGCGTCTTCCGTCCAGAGCGCGAAATCGAGGCGTTCGATGGGTTTGCTGCCTTCATTAGTTAGTTCGGTGCCGATGCGGCCTTCATCTTCGAGGCCGCTGATTTCGTGGCAGCCGGCGCAACCGAAGTGGCGGACGAGATCCTTGCCTTCCGCGGCGAGTTTGGGATCGTCCATGTAGTTGGCGGCTGCGTAGGTCATGTCCGCGTGTTTTTGAGTCATCAGGTAGCTGGCAATATCACGCGAATCTTCGATCGAGAGGCGGAGGCTCGGCATGATCGTCGGCTGCTGAACGACGAGTTCGTGGCCGTCATTCGGGCAGCGCGAATGATCGAGATCGAAGACGTACGGCAGATTGTGCTTGGCGTAGTCTTGCGGACCGAGGTCCTTCTTTTCGTACGGGCAATAGGGCGCGGAGCGCTGGCGCGGGTTGTGAACCCAGCGGACGAGATAATCGTAGTTTTCTTTTTCGCCGACGCGGCTGAGATTGGCCGCGAAAGTGCCGCCGACGGCGTTGGCGCCTTCACCGATGGCGTGGCAGGCGAGACATCCGCGCGATTCGAGCAGAACTTTTCCGTGGTCGGCGTTTCCGGCTGGCTGTTTTTCAAGCGGCGGGCCGGAGAGCGAATCCTGCCAGATGAAAGCAGCGATCGAGTGGATCTGGTCGTCCGTGAGCTTGAACTGCGGCATTTTGGTAGTCGGGCGAAATTCGGTGGTGTGCCCGATCCAGTACGGAATCCATTCCTTGCGGAGTTTCTGGCGCGCTTCTTTCAGATCGGGGCCCACCTTTTTAATTTCTTGTAAAAGATCGTGGCTGTGAACTTCGAGCGATTCGCTTTGCGCGTCCATGCGGCTAATTTCGACGGTGAGATTGGTGGCCTGCGCGTAATATTTGTCGGCGCTCGCGTTGTCGGGCGCGGTGTCGCCGAGTTTTTGGAGCCGCGGAATTTCGAGCTCGTCGTCGGCTTTCGTTTTTGCGAGCTGCAAAATGGTTTGGCGGGTATTGACGAGTTGCTCGTCTTGATTATCGAATCCATTGAAGCGGTGGCAGCCGATGCAGCCCTTCTGACGGTAGAGCTGCTTGCCTTCGTTCAGGACGGGCGCGTGCTCGGTGACCATGTCCGCGGAGTGGCACTGCTGGCAACCGGCGTTGTAATTTTCGGGATAGTAGAGCGGCCAGAGCCAATGTTCGTAACGGCCGTGACCGCGCTGGGCGGAATTGATCGCGCGACCGTTGCCGCCATGGCAGGGCGAGCAGCCAAATTTTTCGAGCGGATGCCATTGGATGAGATCCAGGTCGGGATGGCTGGTAAACGGAGCGTCATTGCTTTTGGCCATGCCGAGATCGGCTTTGGTGAGCGTGAGCTGCGCCGGAACGTATTTCTGATCGGTGGCTACGTGGCAGGATTGGCATCGGTCCACGAGACCCGCGCCGCCGAGATTATTGAGCGAGGCGCCCGGAGGATTGACGTTGATCTGGATGATGTTCTCGTCGAAATCTTCCATCGCGTGCTGCAAACCTTCGAGCGACGTGGAACTGAGGCCTGGCAAGTGCTCGGACGTGTATTGCGCGAGTTCGGCGCGGGCGTCCTTCGCGGGCTTGTCAATGTCGCCGCGTTTCGCGACCAGGGCGGCGCGCTGGGCGATGATGCTGGTGAAAGTGTCGTTGAGCTGATCGCCGGTGAAGGTTTTGTTCTTCTGAACTGTACCGTCGGCGTTGGGCCAGTCCACTTTCCAGATGGTGCCGATTCCCTTTTCCGCGTCTTCCAGATCTTTTTTTCGCGCGGCTTTCGTGGATTTGTCGGAATCCGGGACGATTTCGTACTGATAGACGAGGGAGCCGATTTTTCCGCGAGCGTCTTTGAAGGCGTCACCCATGGCGGCGCGCTGGTCATCGAGGAGAGCGATTTGTTTGGCGATGTCCGCGTCCTGCACTTTGGTGGACTTTTCCGCGTCGTCTACTTTGGCGAGGAGGGCTTTATATTCGACGGAGGAGTAGACGACATCCTCGTTCTTCTTCTGACTCTTGACGGCTTTTTCGAGGTAGGTGGAGTAGGCCTTGGCGAAGCGGCTTTGATATTCGCGCCACGGTTGCAGGCCATAGAATTCGACGTAGAACGACCACGCCACGGTGATGATCAGCAGAAAGGAGGCGATCAATAATGGGAGCGCGAAGGATTTGCTCTTGATTGGATCGTCAGGGCCGGTTTCGGGAGAACGATCAGGCACCAAGAACCTCCTTCGATGTGGTTGGCGTGCGCTCGAAAATCAAAGCAGATACCTCAGTCACTTCGTCCCTTCGGGATGACGATCCTCGCCGGATCGTCATATGCTGAACCACGGCGTTACCCAGACATAGTGAATCGTGAAAACCAAGCGCAGGATAATTTTCGCCGGCAGCGAGATCATGAAAATCAAAAACGTATACATCGTTACCAGCTGCACGAGGCTCATACGCTTGTAAATCTTGCGACTGAATTCGGTGCGCATGCAGATCCAGTGGACAAGATATCCCGCGACAATAAAAAACAAGATGAGCGGGAATATGCCGAAAATGACGCGCGCCCAGATTGCGCCTTGATCTTTAGTGGTATGGAAAATCGAGGCGAACCACGAGCCGTCAATGCCGACGACCTGATCGAGGTTGCGGTTCACCGCGTAGTCCACGCGCTCGGCGTCCCAGGTTCTACCGGGCCAGAACCACATCCATCCGGGGCCGCGGATGAAGGTGCCGATGGTGATCATCAGAATCCATAGGCCGATGAAGCCGAAGAGGAACGTCCAGATGGCGAAGCGGCGCTGCTTGTAGGTGTAATAGCCGTTGCCGAGCGGGTTCGCGTCAATGTAAGGAATCACCATCAGGCCGACGATGACGAGAGTGGGCATCACGACGCCGGCGATCCAGGGGTCGAAATACACGAGCATTTCCTGCAGGCCGAGGAAATACCACGGGGCTTTGGCAGGATTCATGGTGACGTTCGGATTCGAGGGCTCTTCGAGGGGCGCGTTGAGGGTGAGCGACCAGACCATCAGCAGGACCGTGATGATGATGGCGACCAGGAATTCCATGCGCATCAGGTACGGCCAGGTGTGGACTTCGCGGTCCCACTTCGGATCCCACTCTTGCGTTTTGCGGTATTTGGTCTTGGCTAACTGGGCGTCGGATTCGAGGATGGCGATCAATTTATCGTTTTCAATTCCCTGTTTGAGGGCATACCAGAGATAGAACGGAATGAAGAAGAGCAAGGCAACGATGGGAACGTTGTCGGGGGCCGAGGCGATTTCCCAGATTTGGTGCCAATCCATCCGTCAGTCTCCTGCTGCGTGCGTGTGGCAACATCCCAGACTACAGATTCGCGCGCGGGCTGCAGCGGGCACGGCGCGCCTTGCCCCTACCCTCGCTTGTTATGGTTGCTTCGTCATTTGTCGTGCATGCCCATGCCGCTGGGCCGCAGTACTACTGGCCTTGGGTTGCGTTCCTCTTTGATTTCGCTTTCTAGCATCACGGGGGCTGGACCCGAGATGCCGCCGTCTTTGCGGACGCGCCAGAAATGCACGCCCATGAAAACGGCAACGATCAGTGGAATCGCGATGCAGTGCCAGATGTAGGCGCGCAGCAGCGCGTTGGCGTCCACGATGGAGCCGCCTAACAATGCAAAACGGACGTCGTTGTACGGTGTCATGCCTAAGAGCGCGCCGAATGGTCCCTCGTGTCCTAACAGAGGAGTAGCGCGGGCCATGTTGGTGCCGACGGTGACGGCCCAGAAGCCGAGTTGATCGTCGGGCAGAAGATATCCGGTGAAGCTGAGGAGCATGGTCAGGACCATCAGGAGCACGCCGACGCACCAGTTGAATTCGCGCGGACGTTTGTACGAGCCCGTCATGAACACGCGGAACATGTGCAGCCAGACGGCGATGATCATCAGGTGCGCGGCCCAGCGGTGCATATTGCGCAGAAGCTTGCCGAAGGGGACGTCGTTTTCGAGATACAAGATGTCGCGGAAGGCCTGCACTTTGGTGGGGTGGTAGTAGAACATCAGCAGGACGCCGGTAAAGGTGAGGACGATAAAGAGGTAGAAGGTGATGCCGCCCATGCCCCAGGTGAAATTGTATTTGGTGGCGTCGCGATTGACTTTGGCGGGATGCAGGTGAAAAAAAACGTTGGAGAGCACGCTGAGAGCGCGGTTGCGGGGCTCTTCATCGTGCTTGACCCGGAAGATGGATCGATAGAGTTGGGTCTTCTCGGGCTCTTTGAGCCCGTCCGCTTGTTCCTTGGCTTTGCCGACTAGCGTTTCGCGAAGAGCAGCAGCGCTGTCCTGGACTTTCTCCAGGACGCCGGTTTTCGGCTTGCCGTCTCCGTTTTCTTCGGGCATTCGGTATTAACCCCTTCCGAATCCAAATCTACTTGGCCGGGTGCGGGCGTTCAGACGCGCTAAACGTTCAAGAAGGCTCCCGGATCATTGAAATGGTTTACGCCGGCGCGCGGATCGTCCACGAAGAGCCGGCTGGTATCCACCGTGATTTGACCGGTGGGATCAAGCGAAACGTCGGCGCGATCCATGGGGCGGGGAGCTGGGCCCTCGAAATTTACTCCCTCGCTGTCATATCCGCTACCGTGGCACGGGCACTTGAATTTATTTTCCGCGGGCTTCCATTCCGGCGTGCAGCCGAGATGCGTGCAGCGTGCGAAGATGACGAAAAGGCGGTCCGGTTCGCGGACGACCCACACGCGATTGGTCATCAGGAAGCGCTGGTCAATACCAAGGCCGAAATCGGACGGAAAGCCGATGTTGAAGGTGGTATTGGGTTCGTACAAAGCGCGGGGAAAGAAAAAGCGGAGGAACATCAGGAAGTTGACACCGAGGTAACCCCAAATACAGGCCCATACAATTCTGCGGCGGCCCGTATTGACCGCCTTGGCGGCGGCTTGTGCTTCCGGCGTTTGGGACGGTTTCGCTTCCGCCGCTACTGGCGGCGATGCGGGTTGTCCCGGCTTCCCTTCGGAAATTTCTGCCATAGGCCCGTTGAGATTGCTATCCCACAAACCAAAAACTATAAATTTAAGATGGCCGACTCAGTCCGAAGAAATGAACAGTGGGTTATATGATTTGGGAATGGCCGTGTCAAGACATTCTGAAGGAAAATTTTTGCAGGGTGAATGCAGGGCCTAGGTGGTGAGGGAGGCGACGCCGCTGCGCATGCCTACGGAGCGAAGGACGAGGTCCGCGAGGGCGCGGATCAAGAGCGGCGAATCGTTGAGCGCGGGCATCATGTGAAATTCGGTGACGCCGAGCGATTCAGCGTGTTGGCGGGCTTCGATATTGATTTCGTGCAAGGTTTCAATGTGCTCGGTGAGGAAGGCGATGGGGATCACGAGCATGCGCGTGATGCCGCTCTTGGCCATGCGTTCGATCGTGCCCGTGAGCGAAGGTTGCAGCCACTTCTGCGGGCCGACTTTGCTCTGGTAACAGAGCACATAGGGATTTTCCCAGGAACCTAGCTCGCGAACGAGTTGGACAGTTTCTTCGATCTGCTTGGGATAGGGGTCGCCCTTTTCGACGAGCGCCATGGGGAGGCCGTGGGCGCTGAAGACGAGATGGACGTCATCAGGATGATCGAGGGTGGAGAGTATCTCGTTGATGCGCTCGACGATTCCAGCGATGTAATCGGGATGATCGTGGAAATGATCAATGATTTTTACCGGAGTGCGCGGCTTGTATTGGCGATTCCACTCGTTGAGGCTACTGCGCGTGGTGGCAAAGGAATAGTGGGGGTAGAGGGGCAGCAGGACGAGCTCGTCGTAGGTTTCGCGGTCGAGAGTTGCGATTGCTTCGGCGGTGCTGGGATGCCAGTAGCGCATGGCCACGACCGTACGTGCCGGAATGTGCAGCTTCAGAGCTTTTTCCAGGGCCCGGGATTGCTGTTCGGTGAGGCGGCGAATCGGCGAGCCTCCGCCGATTTCAGCGTAGTGTTCCTTGACGATCTTCGAGCGAGTGGTGGAGATCAGCTTGGCGAGAGCCTTGCGCGCGAGAAAGGCGCCGGGGAAATTGATGATGTCCGGGTCGCAGAATAAATTGTAGAGAAAGGGTTCGACGGCGGCCTGGCTATCCGGCCCGCCGAGTTGGAACAGCACTACCGCGATTCTCTTGGCCCCAGCCATTACGCACCTCTGGCAAACTCAGCTTTGCCCTTGCTGCAACTGCTGCTTGAGCCGCTCGATTTCCTGGCGCACTTGCGAGATGCGCCGCGCGACGCTGACTTCATAGACGAAGAAGACCACCCAGACCACCATCCACGCGGTAAAGAGAAACTCGAAATTTTTCATCGTCCGGCCTTTCCCAGCGCGGCTTCGGCGGCGCGCGAAGCATCCGAAGCGCGCGATTCGATCGCGAAGCGCAATTCAGCGCATTCGTTGCGCAGCATTTCCAGCCTATAGCGATCCACCAGCACCAATATCATTACGCAAAAGACGGCAATAACGCAAAGCAACAAAACCTTGGCGATCATGGGCGCGAGGCCGGAGTTCGGGCCGCCCAGTATTACGGGCTGTGGATGCTGAGTGCGCCACAGGCGGTTCGACAGATAGACGAGCGGAATATCAAGCGACGCGAAGATACCGAAGATCGCGGAGAGCGATGCTTTCTTTTCGGGATCTTCGATGAGGCCGCGGAGCAGGAGGTAGGCGATGAAAAGCAGCCAGAGAATGAAAGTGGAGGTGAGGCGTGCGTCCCAGGTCCACCAGATGCCCCACACGGGGCGCGCCCAGAGCGGGCCGGTGATCAGGCCGATGGTACAGCACATGACTCCGACTTCGACGCCGGAGACGCCGAGCGCATCCCATTTGCGATTGCGCGTGATGAGATAGGCGACGTTCGCGTAGAAGACTACGGTGAAGGCCGAGAACATGGCTATCCAGCTGGGCAGATGGAAATAAAAGATGCGCTGGATGGCGTGCATGGTCTTTTCATCGGGCGCGATGAAGAGAGCGGCGTAGCCCGCTGCGAAGATCAGCAAGGCGGTGAGAATCGTCAGCGGTGAGCGAGCCTTCATTCGTTACTGGACCTCATTCTTCCATCAAATAGTCGCACAGAAGCCAGGACGCTGTAAGGAACACAATATCAAATCCAGCTAGGAATGTGACCCAGGTGCGGTCAATCATCGGCTGCTCGGCGAAGAGAGCTGCGGTGGATTCTACCGCGGCGATCAGGAGCGGCGTGAGGATGGGGAGAAGCAGTAACGGGAGTAGCAGCTCCCGCATGCGCGCGTGGGCGGAGATGGCGGAGAAGACTGTGCCGGTTACGGTGAGTCCCAGGGTGCCTAGCGTGAGGACGAGCGCTAGGCGGCCGACGATTCCTGCGAGCGAGACGTTGTACAGAACTGCGAATATTGGGACCAGCAGTAGTTCGGCTAGAGACATGAAGATGAAGTTCGCGAGAATTTTGCCTAGTAGGATTGCGAAGCTCGAGACTGGCGCCATGCGGAGCGCGTCGAGGGTTTCGTTCGTTTGTTCGCGTGAGAAGGATGGGTTGAGCATGAGCGAGCCGGCGAACAGGAAGGCGATCCAGAGGAGGCCGGGGCCGTAGCGGCGGGATTCGGCTGGAGTGGGATCGAAAGCGAAGCTGAAGAGGACGACTACTACCAGCGCGAATACGACGGTGGCGGTTAGGAGTTCGCGCGTGCGGAACTCGAGGCGGAGTTCTTTGCCGAGGATGATGGCGGCGGCTTTCGCGGTGGTCAAAAGCAGATCCCTCGCTGCGCTCGGGATGACAGTGCGTTGTTGTAGATCGCGCGAGAGTTCGACAACTTAGGCCTCCGCTCGGAGCGCTGCTAGGAGCGGGGCTGGATCGCCGCCCGCGCCGCTGTCGCGTTGAACGCGACCGCCTGCTAGTGCGACGGCGCGCGTGGCTAGGTCCAGCGATTCGTTGCGCGCGTGGGTGCTCATCAGTATCGTGCTGCCCGCTTCTTTAAGGCGCGCTAGCTTTGCGCTGAACCATTCGAGACCCTGGCGATCGAGGCCTGCGGCCGGTTCATCGAGCAGAAGTAGGCTGGGGCCATGCAGCAACGCGCGGGCGATTGCCAAGCGCTGGCGCATGCCGCGCGAGAAAGTTCGCACGAGGCTTCCGGCGCGTGTGGCTAGCCCGCAATCTTCCAGCGCTGCGTCTATGCGACGCGGGATTGCGTCGAGGCCGTAGAGTTCGGCGAAAAATTTGAGATTTTCCGTGGCAGAGAGATCGTCGTAGAGCAGCGTGCTGTGGCCTACGAGTCCGATCGCGTGTTGCGGCCTGAGCAAATCTGTCTGTGGCCGCGCTCGTTCGTGGGTGGTGGTTGGGCCGTCCGTGAAACGCAGAGCGCCGCGGCTGGGATTCGAGAGCAGTGCCGCGATTCGCAACAGCGTGGTCTTCCCTGCTCCGTTGGGTCCCAGGAGTGCGACGAATTCGCCCGGAAGAATTTCAAGCGTTATGTCGCGGAGAGCGGCGAACGCGCCGAAACGCTTTTCGACGACTTGGAAGGAAAGGCCTAGCGATGTGGAGGCGGTTTGCGAAGAGACGCTTGGCGCGGCCAACGGGTTGTGCCTACCCGCGCACTAAACCGCGGAGCATTTTTTCGACGCTTTCACGCTGGCGCGCGTAGTCTTCTTCGCTGATGGTGCCGGCCTGGCGGCGGAGTTCGAGGCGGAAGATGCTGTCTTTGAGTTCGTCGAGGCTGCCGCGGACTTCGTGGTCAATCGCCGCGACTGATTCGGAAGCTTGCGCGCGAGCGGAGGAGGAAGCGGGTGGTTCGGCGACTGCTGCATATGAGGCGGAGCGCGCTGCTGATTTTTTTGCGCTGCGAGGCTGGGGGACGGCGGCGGCGAATTCTTCCGAGCCATTCGAAGCAACGGCTGGGCGAGGCTTGAGCCAGAGATACGCGAAGCCGAGGACGAAGATGGATGCGAAGCCGCCGGTGAGAATCCATTTCAGGCCGTCGAGGCGGGCGGGAATCGTGGTGGCGCTGACGGACTGGGCTTCGGCGCCTCCGCCATCGGATGCACGCGAATTCACGGAGGGATTTTGCGAGTTGTCGGGACCTCCGCCGGCGCCTGCGGCGCCGTTCGAACTGGATTGCGGCGGCGGAGCGGTGCCGGAAACGGAAACGTCAATTGGAGAATTGGCGGCGACGTTGTCGCGCGTGTAGACGTTGAAGCCCTGGTCCTGGCCTGCCGGCGCAATTCCGCTGCCGGAGACTTGCACGGTGGGCGGGGCCGCGATGATCAGGCGTTCGGTCGAGTAGGGCGAGACGTTGCGCAGCGTCAAATGATTTCCCGCGTACGGCATTTTGTAGGAGAGGCGCACGCCGCTTTCTCCGGGACGGAAAGGAAAGGCGATCGCTAGTTTATTTTTTCCTTTGTCGATCGTTCCCTGCACTACCGGCATGCCGGAACTTCCCCACGCGCTGGCTTGATTGAAATCGGCGCCGTCGGGGAGCGTGAAATCGAAGGAGCCATCCTGGCGGTAGTAGGCGACGGGGGGCTGGGTTTTGTTGGCGATCATGTACTCTTCGCCGACCATGAGGTCTGAGCCGTTGGGTTGCAGGATGATGGCGTGATTGGCGACGCTGAAGGCGTCGGGCTTGTCGGTGGGTTCGAACACTTCTACGTCGGCGGTGGATTCGCCGGGAGTGATGGGCTCGTGGTAGTTCACGCCTTTGTAGACTACGCGGAGGAGCATGGGGCCGGTGCCTAGTTGCGGATTGTCGAAGTGATAGTGGCCTTGCGCGTCGGTTTTAGTGTTGGCTACTGGCTGCATGCCGCCTTGGAGTTGGATGAGGATCACGTCGGCGCCGGTGGCTAGTTTTCCGTTGGTGCCATTTTTTACGGTGCCATCGAGGGTGCCGGCGACGGCGATATTCGCGCTGAGTGCGAGCGTGCACAGTAACAACAGCACGATCGTGGCGCGGGCGGCAGCGGGCACGGTCCGCCACGGCGGATCTTCGACATGCCGTGCCCCTACGGGCGAATTTTGTCTTACGGGGTGTGATATTTGGGGTGCTGGTCTGGCGTTCATGAATTTCGTGCCCTCTCTGCGGCTGCTAATTCCGCGGGGGTTTGACGCATGGAAGCTTGGCGTGTGGCGGGCGTGGGTGCACCGCCGGTCAATCGGTCCATTTCGGCTAGAACGCGCGCGGCTTCTACTTCCAGCGATTGTTTGATCTCCTCGAAATCGTGCTCGGAGAATTTTCCGGCGCGAAATTCGAAGCGGAGGTCGCGCAGATTTTCGTAGATGGCGTCGCGGCGTTCCATCAACTGGTCGAGTTTGGTGCGATGGGGCGCGGAATCGGACGCGTCGGTCTTGACGTTGAAGATGAAAAAAATGGCCGCGGCGGAGAGCAACACGCAGGCTACGGCGATGTCCACGCTACTCATCGTGGTCCTTGGTTGGTTCCCTGCCGGCTTCGCGTTGGACGCGAGCTAGAAAGGTGGCGTCTATTGGCGGACCGCCGGCGGGGGCTAGAGCGGCTTTTTGTTTCCAGCGGCGGACTACCTGCCAGACGAGTACCAGCGCGATTAGCGGCAGCAGGACCGGCATCACCCACGCGAGCAGGTCGAAACCTTTTTTCGGAGGTTCGACTAGAACTGTGGGGCCGTATTGTTCGACGTAGGCTTGCAGGATGGCGTCGTCGGATTCGTTGCGGGCTACGCGGGCGTCGAGATCTTTTTGCATGCCGCGGGCGGTGTCGCAGGGGCCGGAGAATGTGCCGCCGGGATGGCTGCAGAGGCCAGCGGAGTCTTCGCAGCCGCCGCACATGCACATCACGCGCTTGCCCAGGTCTTTGGCGCGCGGTAATTGTTGGGCCGTGGTTGGGACCGAGCCAATCGCCACGATTACGACCGCCATTGCGGTCGAACGAAGGCAAAGGCCTAGCACAGAGGCCACAGAGAAAGGCCACAGAGTGCGCGGAGAAGTTTGGGCGCGGCGGAGTGTGCGCGATCGGTTAGTCATTGCTTTCTACCCGCCTGGCGAGTGCGCCGATTGCTGGAGATGATTCCGCGATGGCGTCGGCCCAGGAGCGTTCGGTTACAGGGCGGAGGACCAGCGCGGTGCGGCGATTCGGAATTAGCGCGAGGAGTGTGCCCAGGACCACTACGATGCCGCCGAACCAGATCCATTTAACTAGCGGCAGTAGATAGGCGTGGACCGAGGGGCGGCCGCTCTCTGGGCTTTGTCCTGCGTAGACTACATAGAGATCGCGGAGGGGCGAGGATTGCACGGCTACCATCGTTTCGGTGATCTGGCTGGTGAGGAAGAAACGGCGCTCGGGATAGAGCATCATGTCCGATTTGCCGTTCTTGAAGACTTCCAGAGTGGCGCGTTGCGATTGGTAGTTGTTGTTGGCGACCTGATCGAAATTCTGGCAGAGGATGGTGTACGGGCCGATTTTCAGGGTGTCGCCGATGCCGAGATCTTTCTGGATATCGCGATTGAAGGGAGTGCCTGCGATTCCGATGAAGACGAGAACCATTCCGAAGTGGACGACGTAGCCGCCGTAGCGACGAGTGTTGCGCATGGTGAGTTCGCCGACGGAGGTAAGGAGGTTGGTGCCGTCGCGCGAAGAGATAACGCGAGCGCCGCGGTAGAACTCCGAGAC
Organism: uncultured Acidobacteriota bacterium; assembly: GCA_963804625.1. GTDB lineage: Bacteria > Acidobacteriota > Terriglobia > Acidiferrales > UBA7541 > Palsa-295. The sequence continues at coordinate 689,130 of CAWDRJ010000009.1, forward strand.
GATGGTGAGCGTGACGAAGACGCTGAGGATGAGGCACATCAGCGCGTAGACGTCGCGAAAACCGAAAATCAGGGCAACGACTCCTGCAAGGATGCCGCCACCGAGTGGCCACGCAAAATTGCGCTCGAGCGCGTCGAAGGAGGTCTTGCGCCACGCGAGCAATGGCCCCACGCCGGTTAGCATCAGAAGGAAGAGGGCGATGGGAATCATTACTTTATTGAAGAAGGGCGGGCCTACGCTGATCTTGCTGCCTTCCACCCATTCGGAAAGGACTGGGAAGAGCGTCCCCCAAAGGACCGCGAAGCAGGCGGCGAGGAGAATGAGATTGTTGAAGAGGAAGCTGGATTCGCGCGAGACGAGAGAGTCGAGTTGATTGTCGCTGCGCAGGTAATCGCGATTCTTCCAGTACGCCGCTGCGCAGACCAGGAAAACAATTATCAGAAAGCCTACGAACCATCCGCCGATCGAAGATTGCGCAAAGGCGTGCACGGAGCTGACGACACCGGAGCGAGTGAGCAGCGTGCCGAGAATGCATAACATGAAGGTGGTGAAGACCAGCCAGACGTTCCAGACCTTCATCATGCCGCGTTTTTCCTGCATCATCACAGAGTGCAGGAAGGCAGTGCCGGTGATCCAAGGGAGAAGCGAAGCGTTTTCAACCGGGTCCCAGGCCCAGTAGCCGCCCCAGCCGAGAACGGCATACGCCCAGTGTGCGCCAAGCAGGATGCCGATGCTTTGGAAGCACCAGGCGATCATGGTCCAGCGGCGGGTGATGTGAATCCATTTTTCGCCGGGGTAGCGTCCGAGAAGCGCGGCGAGCGCGAAGGCGAATGGGACTGTGAATCCGGTGTACCCGAGATAGAGCATCGGGGGATGAATCACCATTTCGGGATATTGCAGCAGCGGATTCAGGCCGCGGCCCTCGGATATGCGCGCGAGGTGCATGATGCCCGCACCATCCGCGCCGGCGACTACTTGAAATGGCGTGGCCACGAAATTATTGAGCGTGAGGAAAAAGGTTTGCACGCCGGCGAGGACGACACCGGCATAGGGCATCAGTTCGGGATGGCGTTTGCGATTGAGGAACAGGACGAAGAATGCGTAGCCGGAGAGCAGCCAGGTCCACAGGAGGAGCGAGCCTTCCTGCCCTGCCCAGAGCGCGGCGAACTTGTAGTAAGGCGGGAGCGCGGTGTTGCTGTGCTCGGCTACGTAGGCCAGGGAAAAATTATTGGTGAAGAAGAAAAATTCCAGGCAACCGACGGCGATGGTGACGAGGACGAAGACGGCCATGCCCGCATTGCGCGCGCTTTTCGTCAGCAGGACGCGGCGGGTGACGATGCCAACGATCCCGGCTATTACCGCGTACACCGCTGCCAGGAAAGCGAGCAGCAGTGCTAACGAGCCTAGAATGTCCACAGAGTTCCCCCGCGCTGATTCGCGCTAGTCCTGCGCGGCGCTAGCTTCCCGAAGGCCGCGCGTAGGAGCCGTTCGAGGATTGCCCCGGTTGCGGAGCCGTCGCCGCCGGCGCAATGGGCGAGGCCTCGTACTTCGAGGCGCACTTGGCTTGCACTTGCTCGGCCTGGAAGCGATTGTCTGGAAGCAATTTGCCTTCCACTAACGCTTGCGCTCCATCTTTGAACGTATCCGGCAACGGATCGCGCCCCACATAGCTTACCGGCAGATTTTTGCCCTGTTCGGTGAGCACGAAATTGACGCGGTCGCCGAGGCGCTCGATGGTGCCAGCCTGCACATTACCCGACACGCGCATGCGCTGGTGCAGGGCGGAGCCGTGGAGCGACGGAAGCTCGCTGATCGTGTGGTAGTAAGTCTTGCTTTGAGTGAAGCCCACGTAGGCTAGCGCCATCAAGGTGATGACAATGATCGCTGAGCCGGCCAGGAACTTGCGTCGAGCATTCATGCGCGGCACTCCCGGATGCAATTCAATGGAACGGTTGATTCTAGCATAACGCTTTGGCGCAGCCGCAGAGCAATTCTTGACAAATCTTTACGTGGGCATGAACCAGCGCGTGGTGCAGGGTGGCTGGGAGCGTCCCCTGCGCGCTCCGCTATAGCAACTGCGGAGCGCGCCGGGACGGAAGTGGGCACAGCGCCGAAAAGGGCGCAACAGAGCTCATCGTTGTCCCGTTTTGGGCATGGATTACAGAATCAAAAACACAGCGGCCATCAGAACCGGAACGAGAGGCCTACGTAGGGTTCGGCCATGTGCGTGGGAGAATTGGTGAACTGAGTGGCGACGGTGAAATCGGGAGTGCGGTAGACGAGTCCGCGGTAACCAAGCTGGAGATTGAGTCCGTGGGACAGTTTGTAGGCGACTCCTCCGCCATACAGGAATGCGGCGCGATCTTGTGACACGCCGCCGCTAGTGGTTCCCGCGAAGACGGGCGAGAAAAACAGCGCGCCGGTGCCAGCTTCGAGGAAGGGGTGGAAACGAACGTCTTCGGGAATGCCGAATGTGAACTGATACGCGAACGAAGCTTCGTTGACATTCGCTTGCGTTACGGCGCCGTCATTGTAGTACTGGGAGAAGCGCGTGTGGCTGTAGTTCACTTCGATAGCGCTCCAGCGGTTGAAGTGATAGCGATAATTTACCAGGAGTCCGCCGGAATAACTGGGGCTGACAGCCACTCCGCCTCCCGACGCGAATTTCTGGAAGTTCCCAGTGAAATTCGCGGACACTTCAGAATTGCCATTCTGTGCGAGCGCGGGCAAGGAAAATAGAGCCAACGCCGCCGTCACCAAACTTACTTTAATCCGCATTTCCAAATGCCTCCCATTTTTTGGACCGGTCTGCGTACGCGCACGGACACACCCGTGGCGGCGCGCGAACGATCCGTTTTTGTTTTTACAACAGCGTCCAGCCTGCGCATTTCAGGTGCGGCGCTTAGCACGCCGCAGCCTGAGACACTGAGGAGTTACACAGCGTTGGATGGATGCGAAGAGGAGGGGGTTGCACAATTCCAGGGCAATCGGCGGAAATATTATTTGAAGATTTTGAAACTTTTTAGACGGTTGCGATCCGGGAGCCCGGCAATTTTATGCACACACATGCCGCGACTCGCGGAACCGAGCTCTTAGGGTTGGCGCGGCAGGGCTTTCGCGAGACGGTCGCCGAGCGACGTGCCAAATTCTGCCTGTCCTTGGGGATCTCCGAGGAACGGGTCATCGAACGGCTCGCCGCTGTTCAGAATCAAATTTTCGTTCCATCCCTTGAGCTGTAGCAGGGGGAGCAGCGGGTGGAGATCGCGCGAAATCGGCGCGAGGAATTTGGGCTTGTAAGACGAGTTCACACGGAGCACTACCGTGGAGGCCAGCCGGTCGAGCGCTGCAGCGAGTTCGCCGGATGATTCGACCGGACATTCAACGGCATAGGCGAGGAAGTATCCGCGCTTCTGAAATTCCGCGAGGGTAGCTTCTTCCGTCGCGTGCGTGAGGCGTGCGTGTCCCGTACATTTCGCTAGCTCGTCGAAGAACATGCGCGATGGAGTGGAGCGCTCGCTCGGGTTTTGGGCGGGGCGATAGAAATAGTCTTCGAGGTTGGCTGGCGGCGCGGCGTCCAACAGGAGCACTTGGATGTGGATGGGACGGAAGCGCGTGGCGAGTTCGAGGCGTGCGATGCGCTGGCGGATGTGAGTTTCGTCTACTTGTGCGCCGCAGCCATCGCAGATCGGCATGCCGGGGCTCCTGGGTTCATTCGGGCGAATCGTGGAACACCTCAAAATATCATAACGGGCGTGAGCCGCCTGTAATTCGCGTGGGCGCAAATACGGTACGCGGTTATTTAGGCGCGGTTGGTTCCGCGGGAATGTGTGCGCTTTGAATGCCTGTCACTTCTGGCCGGTCTCGACGTCGCCGGAGTTCCCGGACGGAGCGCCCGCAGTGCTGGGGGCCGACGGCTTGGGGTTGTTCTGGGCGGCGGCACCTAATTTGGCGCGCAGGCAGCCGACTAGTTCGGGCGCCATTTCAGAGATCTGCATGCCTTCCGAGACTAGGAATTTACAGCTGAGAATTGGGCGCGACTGGTCGTCGTCGGAGAGTTGGCAGCTGACTTTGCAGTATTGACATTCCTGGTTCCAGCAGAAACGGCCGTATGGGACGGTTTCCGGGCTGATGAACTGGAACGCGCGCAGCAGCGAGTTGCGTTCGGGAACCAGGAACGTCTTTCCCAGGATCGTGATTTCAACCAGCTTTTCATAAGGACGGAAGAGTTCGGACATAAGTGGCGCGCTCGCGTCTGCCATGGAATGAATCCCCTGCTATGGAAGCTAAAGCACCGCGTAAGGCAGAGCAATGAAAAGAGGATTGCGCGGTGTTCAATGCTCCACTGGGGAAGGAATTGCGAAGCGAAATGCTCGCGTGCCCTCCGATCCCTAGAGCAACCTATGTAAAGGGAATGGTCGACAGGATGGCCCGTTAGGCGGTCTTGGCGTCTGGATGCGTCAGGAAGACAAGCGTGAATGCGCCGAGAGCGATGCCTAGGGGGCCGTTGGTTAGGCCGAAGAAGGATGCTAAGTAGCCTAGCCTGCGTGCGGAGTCCGCGCCGGACATGAGATTTAGGCCGGCGATGATGCAGACTACTCCTGCCACGATTCCCAGGATGATCGCGAAAATCAGGAAGATGTGGAAGAAGTCCATGAGGGCGTAAGGATTCGGAACACGCGAAAGCAACGCACCCCACATCAGAGTGAGCGTGGCGCTGTACATGAAGACGCCGAGGGCGCCGATGAGGCGCAGAAGTCCGTACAGGATCCAGAGAATTCCGAAGTTGCGCATTCTTGAGGCTCCTTGAGGTGCGTGCGGTCATTCAACGACCGAACGGCGCCAAAAGCAATACAGGGAGTTAGGGAGACGCGATGAGCGACCAATTGAACGCGTAGCCCACTTCTCGAAGCGCTCAACTCGAGCGCCGTTGACCGATGTTGACGCCTCGGCCAAACGACACAGAATCACGGACAGCAAGCGTATAATGTAAGGACGGTTTCTTGGGAGGGCCTCTATGACTATTGAAGAACAGGTCCTTGAAAAACTGCGCGATTTGCCTGCTGAGAAACAGAAGGAAGTGTTGGATTTTGTCGTTTTTCTGAAGGAAAAGAATGGGCGCGGGAAGCCCCTGCGCAGCCTTCGCGGGCTTTGGAAAGGTTTGGACATCCACATCACGGAAGAAGACATTGCCGAAGCTCGTCGTGAGATGTGGGGTGATTTCCCGCAAGACATCTCCTGATGCCAGCAGTGCTTGATACCCATGCAGCAATTTGGTATCTGCTCGATTCGGCGAAGCTCTCAGAATCGGTCAATGCGCTGATTGACCGGGCGGCGGCCAACGGCACGCCCACCTATATCTCGCCGGTCTCGCTCGTTGAAGTGGTGTACTTAGTGGAACGCGGACGTATCGGCGCGGACGCGTTCGAGCAATTCGCAAATGAATTAGACAGCGAAAATCCGGCGTTCACTGTTGCTCCACTTGATTTCAGTGTTGCTACCGCATGGAGATGCGTTCCGCGAAATGCCGCTCCGGATATGCCGGATCGCATCATCGCCGCAACTGCACTTCACCTTGGCCTTCCGCTGGTCACTCGCGACCGTCGACTGCAAGCTATTGGAATTCAGACAATCTGCTAGGTAGCGCGAACCGCCAGCAGCTGGCGACTCGGCTGTGCTAAGCGAAGAATTGGCCCATGCGGCGGAATTTTTCGTAGCGTTGGTCAATCAGCTGGCGCGGCGTGAGTGTGGAGAGCTCTTCTAGCGCGCGCACCAGGTAGGGCTCGAGGAGTTTGGCAGCGGCGGGATGATCGTAGTGGGCGCCGCCTTCTGGTTCTGGAACTATCTCGTCAATTAGATTCAATTCGAGCAGGTCGGGGGCTGTGATTTTCAGGGCTTGCGCCGCGATCTCGGTTTTGCTCGGGTCGCGCCAGACGATGGAAGCGCAGCCTTCCGGTGAAATGACCGAGTAGACGGAATTTTCGAGCATGTATACGCGGTCGCCTACGGCGATGGCCAGCGCGCCGCCAGAGCCACCTTCTCCGGTGATGGTGATCAAGATGGGCACGGGGAGGCGCGACATTTCGCGCAAGTTGTACGCGATGGCTTCGGCCTGGCCGCGCTCCTCGGCATCCACTCCGGGATATGCTCCCGGCGTATCCACGAACACGAGCACGGGACGGCTGAATTTCGCGGCCAGTTGCATCGCGCGCAGGGCTTTGCGGTAGCCTTCCGGCTTGGCCTGGCCGAAATTGCGTGCGAGGCGCTGCTTGGTGTCGCGGCCTTTTTGGCTGCCGACGATCATGACGGGCTTGCCGTGAAATTTGGCCATGCCGGTGATCAGCGCGGGGTCGTCGGCGATATTGCGATCGCCGTGGATTTCGGAAAAATCTTCGAAGAGGAGGCGGATGAAATCGTCGGTGTAGGGGCGTTGGGGATGGCGCGCGAGGAGGAGGCGTTGCCAGGCGCCGAGATGGGTGTAGAGATCGCGCTTGAGCTCGTCCACTTCCCTGCGAATGCGTTCGATTTCGCCGGATTGACCGCCGGCGGGCGCGGAAAGCAGGCTGAGCTCGGCGACGTCACGCTCGAGCGCGTCAATCACGCGCTGTTTTTGTTTGTCCTGTTCGCCGCGCGAAGGGGCAGGCGTCTTTTCGGAATTCGTGTGCTTCGACGCGTGCGATTTTGCGCCAGCGTGCGAATTGTTTTTTTCTTTTGCGGGGGTCTTGGCGGGCGTACGGGCATCCGGCCGGAGCTCCGGCGCGGAAGCTTTGGCGGCGGCTTCGCGGGCGGCGCGGCGAGCGGCTTTTATGGCGCGGAACTTCTTCATACGCGCTTTGCGTTCTTGGCGCTTGCGAAGTTTTTCCGCGAGAATTTGTTGCTTGGTCACTGACTCACCTTTGGCAGAATGACATCAGCGAATCGCTCCGCGATGGCCGGTACCTCAGCGGCTGAAGCCGCGCTTATATCGCTGGTGTTGTGCCGTAGCTAAAGCTACGGCCTACAAAGGACCCTACTGAACTAGCGCCACGGAATCTGTACCACAGATTTCGCGGACGCGTTCGACTAGTTCGCGATCAGCCAGGACTGCGCTGCCTGCTTCCAGCGTCGCTTCCGTGCCGTCGTCCTTTACCAGGTCGAAGGTGACGCGGCAGCGGCCCGGCCTGCTCGAGAATAGCTTTTGCAGGCGGTCTAGCGCGCCTGTGTCCACGGTGCTGAGATCCACGCGTACGCGCAACTGGCTGGGTGCGCGATCGGCGACTTGATCGAGCAGGCGCGCGTCGGACACGATCAGGCGCGTGCCGACATCTTCCACTGCCACGCGGCCTTTTACCAACAGCGGCGTATTGGATTTTAGGATTGGCTCGAGTTTCGCGAAGGCTTCGGGAAACGCTAACGCTTCGATCACGCCGGTGCGGTCTTGCAGCGTGAGGATGGCCCAGCGCGCGCCGCGGCGCGAACGCATCGGGCGGATTTGTACGATGATTCCGGAGACGACAATGTCTTCATTATTTTTGCGGCCTTCCATGCTAGCGATGTCGGCGGCGTTGAGGTCTTTCAGGCGGCCCGCGTATTTATCGAGAGGATGACCGGAGATATAGAAACCGAGAACGGAATATTCGCCGGCTAGGCGCTGTTCTTCGGACCAGTCGTCCGCTTCGGGTAATTCCGCATCCTGCCAAGCTTGTTGCTGCGGTTCGGCGGACCGTCCGAAGAACAGGCCGCCTTGTCCTACCGTTTTTTCCTGGTGTTTTTTCTGGCCACGAGAAATCCCTTGATCGATGGCGGCGAAAAGGCGTCCGCGCGAACCGCCGCCGACGCAATCGAGCGCGCCGGCTTTCACGAGACTTTCGAGGACACGCTTATTCAGGAATTTCGGCTCGATGGATTCGCAAAAACTGAAAAAGCTGTCGAAGCGTCCGGCGGTGGTGCGGGTTTCGCAGATAGCTTTGGCGGTGTTTTCGCCGACGTTCTTGATGGCCGCCAGGCCGAAGCGGATGTCGTCGCCGACGGGAGTAAAGTAGAGGCCGCTTTCATGCGCATCGGGCGCGAGGACGCGGATTCCCATGCCGCGCGCTTCATTGATGTACTTCACCACTTTTTCGGTGTTGCCGGCTTCTGAGCTGAGCATGGCGGCTACGAATTCAACCGGATAGTGAACTTTCAAGTAGGCCGTCTGGTAAGCAAGCAGGGCGTAGGCGCAGGCGTGGGCTTTCGGGAAACCGTAGCGGCCGAATTCTTCCATCAGGTCGAAAAGTTTCTCGGCTTTCTTGGCCGGGACTTTGTGCGTGGCGCAACCCGCCAGGAATTTTTCGCGCTGCGCGGCCATGACTTCCACTTTCTTTTTGCCCATGGCGCTGCGGAGTATGTCGCCATCACCGAGGGAGAAGCCGGCCAGGCGATTGGCGATTTTCATGACCTGTTCCTGAAAGACGATGACGCCCCAGGTTTCCGAGAGGATTTCCTCAAGCTCCGGTAGGTCGTAGGTGACTTTCTTCTTGCCCTGCTTGCGCGCAATGAACTCGTCAATCATGCCGCCCTGAATGGGGCCGGGGCGATAGAGCGCGTTGAGCGCGGTAAGGTCTTCGATCTGAGTGGGCTGATAGCGCTTCAGAATGTCGCGCATGCCGTGCGATTCAAACTGGAAGACACCGGTGGTATCGCCGCGCGCGAAGAGAGCGTAAGTGGGCGCGTCATCAAGCGGGAGAGCGACGAGGTCGAGATCGATCCCGCGATTTTCTTTGATCATGCGCACGGAGTCTTCGAGGATCGTCAGCGTCGTCAAGCCGAGGAAATCCATTTTCAGCAGACCGATGCGGCCGAGCGCGTTCATGTCGTACTGTGTGGTGATTTCTTCCTTGTTTGACTTGTAGAGCGGAACGATCTCGGTGAGCGGGCGCGGAGAAATTACGACGCCGGCGGCGTGCGTGGAAGCGTGCCGCGCGAGGCCTTCGAGGCGCATGGCGACTTCGATTAATTCCTTGCCCGAACCTTCCTTACAGGCGGCTTCGAGTTGTGGCGATTGCTTGAGAGCTTCTTCGAGCGAAATATTCAGCGTGAGCGGAATCATCTTGGCCAGACGGTCTACATCGCCGTAGGGCATATCGAGCGCGCGGCCGGCGTCTTTCAGCACGGCTTTTGCGGCCATCGTTCCGAAGGTGATGATTTGCGCGACGCTTTCGGCGCCGTATTTTTGGCGGACGTACTCGATCACTTCGCCACGCCGGCGCATGCAGAAATCGATATCAATATCGGGCATGGAGACGCGCTCGGGATTCAGGAAGCGCTCGAAGATCAAGTCGTACTGCATCGGGTCAACGTCGGTGATGCGGAGCGAGTAGCTGACGAGGCTTCCGGCGGCGGAACCACGGCCGGGGCCAACCGGGACGTTCTGTGCGCGGGCGTAATGAATGAAATCCCAGACGATCAAGAAGTAGCCTGCGAAGCGCATGGTCTTGATCATTTCGATTTCGGAAGTCAGGCGGGCTTCGTAGTCCGCGAGCGGGCGGCGGAGCTTTCCTTCTTTTTGCAGTCGTTCGATCTGCGGCATGCGCGAGGCGAACCCTTCGCGGACAACTTTTTCGAAGTAAGACTCGGTGGTGTGGCCCTCGGGAACTTTGAATTCCGGGAAAGGATTGCTGACGCGCTGGATTTTTACATTGCAGCGTTCGGCGATGGCCATGGTGCGCGTGAGCGAGTCCGGCAATTCGCGGAAGACTTTTGCCATTTCTTCGGCGGTCTTGAAATAAAACTGATCGGTGGCAAATTTCATGCGCTGGCTATCGCTCATGGTCTTGCCGGTCTGGATGCACATGAGGACTTCCTGGGCGTGGGAATCGGCTTGGGTGAGGTAGTGGCAGTCGTTGGTGGCGACGAGCGGAATGCCGGATTCTTTCGAGAGGCGGACGAGGTCGCGGTTGACGCGCGCGTCTTGCTCGAGGCCCTGGTCCTGAACTTCGAGGAAGAAATTCCCTTTGCCGAAAATATCGCGCAAGCGGTAGGCGCTGGTTTGGGCTTGGTCGTATTTTTCGGCGAGAAGCGCGTCAGCGACTTCGCCGCGGAGACAGGCGGAGAGCGCGAGGAGCCCTTCGCTGTGCTTGGCTAGGAGTTCGTGATCCACGCGTGGTTTGTAGTAGAAGCCATCGAGATAGCCGGTGGAGACGAGCTTGATGAGGTTCTGGTAACCCTTTTCGTTTTCGCAGAGCAGGACGAGATGGTTCGAGCGTTCGGCGCCGGTGCCGCGGTTTTTGTGATTGTCCGGCGCGACGTACATCTCGCAGCCGATGATGGGTTTTACGCCGTGCGTCGTGGCCTGGTGGTAAAAATTCGCGGCGGCGAACAGGTTTCCGTGATCGGTGACTGCGACCGCGGGCATGCCACGGCGCGCGGCTTCGGCGGTCAGTTCACCGATTTCGCAGGCGCCGTCCAGAAGAGAGTAGTCCGTGTGCAGATGTAGGTGGACAAAGTTCGAGGAATCCATGTGCAGAGTATTTTAAACCAGCTTGCAGCATTCGGGTACGGGCAATCTGGGGGCGAGCGTGGTCGCGCAGCCGATTTCGCGTCTGGGCGACGCTTGCATCGAAGAGAGATCCCTCCCTTCGGTCGGGATGACAACGTGACGTGGGCCGCTACAAGTGCAAATCAGCGCCGCGATTTCTTGGCTGCAGGAGCCTTCTTGACTGCTGGGGCGTGCTTTTTGGTTGCGGCGCTGGCGGCTTTGGTGTCGTGCTCGGCTTTATCGTGTTTGGCTTGCGCTTTGGCGCCAATCGCAGCGGCTGCGGAGTTGGATGCGTTTGCGGGTACGGCGGAGGACTTCCCTGCCGCCGATTTTCCTGCCGTCGGGGCGGGAGCCGCAGCTTTGGCGTCCTGCTGCTGAGATTTGGATTTCTCGCGGCCTTTTGATTCCGCGGGAGCGGCGGCGCCTTTCTCGCCTTTGCGCTTTTTTTCTTTCTTTTCCGGCTTTTTGGGTTCGTCCTTGATGCCTGCTAGATTCTTGAGGATCTTGATGCGGTCTTCCGGTGTTTTGCCTTTGCCGCGCAATTGCAATTCGAAGAATTGCTCGATGACTTTGTCGAATTTCGGACCGCGCTCGACGCCTAGCGCATCCAGTTCGCCAGCGGGCGACGCCATGCGCAGCGGGCGCCACTTTTGCAGGTAGTTACGAATCTTCGACAGCGCGCGCGGGTTGGGCATTTCGACTTCGATGAATGCGAGAGCTTCAGCCGGCAAGGAAGCCAAGTAGTAGTAAGCGTCCTTCGCGGAATTCGTTTTTGCACTTTTGAGCATCTTCACGACTTTTTGAGTTTCGGGAACCAATTCGGCGAGTTCTTCGATTTCATTCGCGCGGAATTCCAGGTTGCGCAGCGCCGCGGCGGACTCGCGCGCTTTGAGGCGTCTCAGCGTGTAGTACATGACAGCGAGATGAAGGCGAGGGCGAAGTCCCGCGCCATAGAGATTGGAGCGAACGCGGGCGAGCTTGTTCAAGCTGTCGTAGTCCGGCTTGCGTTTCTGAAGCGATGGATGGATCAACTCAAGCAAGTCGTGGGATTCCCAAAGCTTCAGCGTGGCGACGGGATTGTCTTCGCGGGCGAGCGCGCGCAGTTCGTGGCCGACGTCTGGGCTTTCGATACGCTCGGTGAGCTTGCGCTCGACGGCCAGGTCAAACCATTCCTGCGTGCGCGACTCCATTTTGAACCCCATACGAGCGACATAACGCAATATGCGCATTAGGCGGATCGGCTGATTGGTGAAGGCGTGAATCGAGAGCGCGCGGACATCTTGCTTTTCGAGATCGGCGAGGCCGTTCATGGGATCGAGCAAGAGGCCGCGAGATTGTGTGTTCAGCGAAATGGCGATCGCGTTGATACCAAAATCGCGGCGCCGAAGATCTTCCATGACGCTGGAGAAACGGTACTCGGGCTTGATGCCGGGACGCTCGTAGTAATCCTCGCGCGCGGCCGAGATGGAGCCGTCCACGTCGCCGGCAAATATCATTTCGTGATGGCGGATCTTTTCGCTCTCCCACACCACGCGGGCGCCGCCTTTTTCGAGTTCGCGGACCATTTTCACGGGATTACCTTCGACCGTGAAATCCAGATCGCGGATGGGCATGCCGGAGATCAGGTCGCGCACCGCGCCGCCGGTGAGATAGACGTTGACATCTTGCGTGCGCGAAAGCTCCTGGACGCGCTCCATCACGGCGCGCTGCTCGGGAGAGAGCCGGCTTTCCAAAAGGTACATGTAATCGGGCATGAAGTTTCCGCCTTACTCGAGATTCCCCGCAAATCGCTTCAGGCGCGAGGATGATGCGCTTTATAAACTTGCTTCAGTCTCTCTTCCACGACATGGGTATAAATCTGGGTGGTGGCTATGTCCGCGTGGCCCAACATCATTTGTACCGAACGAAGATCCGCGCCGCGGTCCAGCAAGTGCGTGGCGAAGCTGTGCCGCAGCATATGTGGAGACAGAGTCTTACGCAATCCCGCTTTTCGTCCATAACCGCCGAGAAGCTTCCAGAAAATAATGCGATTGATGGCCGAGCCGGTGCGTCCGAGGAAAAGACACGGCGAGGTTTTTTCGCCCAGGATTTCCGGACGCGATTTTTTCAGGTACTCCTGAACCGTTTCGAGGGCGCGGCGACCGACGGGCACGAGGCGTTCTTTATTACCCTTCCCGATGCACCGCAAGCAGCCAACTTCCATTTGCAAGTCGGCCGTTTTCAGTCCGCAGAGCTCGGATACTCGCAGGCCGGTAGAATACAGCAGTTCGATCATGGCTTTATCGCGCAGGCCGGTGGTGGTATTGACGTCCGGCTGGGCGAGCAAGCGGTCCACTTCCTCTACTGTAAGGAATTCGGGCAGAGCCTGGCGGAATTTCGGAGCCTGGATATTGATTGCAGGGTCCTCGTTGATGAATCCCTCGGTAAATCCGAAGCGGAAAAAGTGGCGAATAGTGACCAGATGACGGGCTACCGAGCGGCTGTCCAGCTTGCGAAGATAGAGGGTGCGCAGGAAGTCCACGACGTGCCTGCGTTCGATTTGGTTTGCTGCGAGTTTCTGCTTGGCGGCGAACTCGGCAAACTTTGCCATGTCGCGGCGGTAGGCCTGGATGGTATTCGGCGAGAGCCCTTTTTCGACTCGCAAGTAGTTCAAGAATGATCGAATGTGTCCTTCCAAGTCACTGCCCCCAGTTCACGGCGTCACGCAATCTTGCGAAATGCAGCGCTACACATCCAGCCCGCTGGTAGACACTTCCGGCTCGGCTCTGCGGAGCAACAGGAACAGCTCCGGCAATTCTTCGCAGCGCAGCACCCATGCCAAGCCGAAATATGCGGCTGTAGATGCCGCGATCATCGCGAAGAGCAGCGCGGCACGGGCGAGAAGGTGCTCCATTGCCGCGAAATGCGAGTACTTCAATGCGGCGAAGCAAACGGCGGCCATGGCAATTGCGCAGGCAATCGACTTGGCCAGCGAACCGATAATCGCGCGAGTGCCAAGGGTGCCGTAGCGTCCGCGAAAAACCCAAAAAAGAACGCCGAAGTAAAAATAGGCGGCCAATGTGCTGGCGAGCGCTGGACTGGCGTTCCACAGGAAGCGCCCGAAGGCGAAGAGCAGCACGACATTTAGGAACAGGTGCAGGCCTACGGCGTAGGCGCCTACTCTCGCCGGAGTCATTGTGTCTTGCGTTGAGTAATACATAGGCGTAATCAGCTTGATGGCCGCGAAGGCCGGCAGCCCCAGCGAATAAAAGAGGAGCGCGTGAGCTGTTAGAGCCGTGGACTCCGCCATGAACTCGCCGTGCTGAAAGAGCACCTGGGTAATCGGGACGCGCAGCAGGATCAGCCCGACGGCTGCTGGAATCGTGATGAAGGAGACGACGCGTAGCGCGAACCCGAAAGTCTGCTTCATTTCGTCGTACTTGCCGGCGGCGACCTGATGCGACATGGTCGGGAGAATCACAGTGGAGATCGCGATTGCGTAGACGCCGAGGACCAACTCCATCACACGGTCCGCGACGTACAAGGACATGACACTGCCGGTGGGCATGCGTGAGGAGGTGGCGAAAAGAGTATCCACGAAAAAATTTACCTGAAACACGCCGATGCCGAAGAAAGCCGGGAGCATCAGCTTGCCGACTTTCCGGACGCCGGGATCGTCGAAGTTTACGTCCGGTCGAAAACGCATGCCGAGCTTGGCTAAGGCTGGAATCTGAATCACGACAGTCAAGACCGAGCCCAGCAGAATGCCGATGGCAAGCGCGACCGCCGGCGTGCGGTACGCGACGGGCGCCCACCTCATGAGCGGCCGGTAGATCACGCCAAAGGAGAACGCGATGAATACCAGATTGAAAAAGATAGACGTGGAGGCCGGAAGCCCGAATTGATGAAAGCTGATCAGAATCGCCGACGCGAGCGCCGCAAGGCCCAGGAATAACACGCACGGAAAAATGATACGGTTCAGGTAGACCGCCAGGTCCCAGCGGATGTGGTGCATTCCGAGTACTGTAAAAATGCCGATGATTTGCCTGGAAAATATAGACCCCAGAACAGCTAGAACAGCCAAAACTACCGCGGTATCCCAAAATGTCCTGCGGGCGAACTCCCAAGTTTCCTTGGGCGGCTTGCCTCGAAGATAGCCGACGAATACGGGGACGAACGAGGCGCCCAACGCGCCTTCGCCGGTCATGCGCCGTATCATGTTGGGAATGCGAAATGCCAGGATGAACGAGTCGGCAGCTGGCGAGGTGCCGAGCAACAAGGCTACCCGCTGATCGCGTAAGTATCCGCAAATGCGGCTGATAACGGTGGCTAGGGCTACCACGGAGGCAGATTTTAGGATCTTGCCCTTTTCGGTCAACCGGCGGCAGCTCCGATGCTAACCCTTTAAGCACCAATAACTTGACAAAAACCAGCGCAAGAATAACATAACCCCTTAGAGCATGGCAAGAATCTCCCTGCAAAAAGGCCCAAATTTCGTGAAAGAGCGAGCCGCATCCTCGACGCGAAAGAAGGTGGTGGTGTTGCGGATGGACCGGACGCCGCTGCGGGGGTATTTGAATGCAGCCAGCTTGGGGACTGCGGAGACGATTGACCTGCTGACGCCGGATGGGGAGCACGTGGAAGTGGCGGCTGCGGACGTGAAATCGGTCTATTTTGTGCGCGAGTTCCCGGAGCTGTTTGACCCCGAACGGAAGGTATTTTTGAGCCGGCCGAAGCTGGACGGGTTGTGGGTGCGGTTGCGTTTCCGGGATCAGGACGTGATGGAAGGGATTGTGGCGAATGATCTGGTGGAGTTGCTGGACAACGGGGTGCAACTGACGCCGCCGGATATTCATGGCAATAATTTGAGGTTGTTTATTCCGCGGACGGCGATCGCCGAAATGAAAGTGCTGGGGGTGGTGGGCGCTGCGCGGCAGACGCGGCGAGATTCTTGGGCTGTGCCGGAGTCGCAAACTAAGCTATTCAACGAATAGCGTCCTTGGTTGATTCCCTTCCTCGCTGTGCCTTCCTGGGAACTGATTTGCATGCTGTACGGCTTATCATCCTTTGTGTCTGTGATGTACATTGGCCGGGTGCAATTTGCGGCGTGAGGAGATGTGTCAATGAAGCTTGGCGAGATCGCGAAGCAGCTTGGGTGCGAGGTGGATGGCGACGCAGGGCTGGAGATCAGCGGGGTGGCAGGGATTGAAGAGGCGTCGGCGGGTGAATTGACTTTCTTTGTAAACCGCAAGTATCGCGCGGCTTTGGATGCCACACGGGCTTCGGCGGTATTCGTGGCGAAGGATGCTGGCCCGATGCGGATTGCTGCGCTGCGGTCGACGAATCCTTATCTGGATTTCGCGCGGGCGATTGAAATTTTTCATCCAGCGCCTCGCTATACGATGGGGATTCATCCTACTGCCATCGTTGCCGAAACTGCGAAAATTGCTCCGGGCGCGCACGTGGGGCCGTACTGTTTCGTTGATGAGGGTGTGGAGATCGGGCGCAATGCGGTGTTGCACAGTTTTGTGACGATTTATAGCGGAGCGAAGATTGGCGACGACTTTTTTGCGCACTCGCGGGTTACGGTGCGCGAAAACTGCCGGATCGGCAATCGCGTGTTGCTGCAGAACGGGGTGACGATTGGAAGTGATGGATTCGGTTTTGCACGGCAGCAGGATGGTTCTTGGCACAAGATTCGGCAATCGGGGATCGCGGTGATCGAGGATAATGTGGAAGTCCAGGCCCATACGTCGATTGACCGAGCTACCGTCGGAGAGACGCGGATCGGGCGCGGGACCAAGATCGATAATTTGGTGCAGGTTGGTCACGCATGTAAAGTCGGCGAGGACACACTTTTGTGCGGGCAGGTTGGTTTGGCTGGGACTACGAAGGTGGGCAATCGGTGCATCCTCGCGGGGCAAGTGGGAGCGGCGGGGCATTTGACGATTGGCGATGGGGCGATGCTGACCGCGCAGACGGGCGTGCCGGCGGATGTTCCGGCTGGGGCGATTTATTCGGGATACCCGGCGATGGACAATCTGGCGTGGCGCAAGTCGGTGGCGGTGTTCAATCGTTTGCCGGAATTGCAGAAGGAATTGCGGGAGTTGCGCGAGGCGGTGGCGAAATTGAGCGCGACGTGAGTTTTTGGCGCGCGGGCTTATTTCTCAGCGGTGGGCTTTTGATCTTCGGGCAAGCCGTCGGCTACTAAATCCTGGGCGCGCTTGCGGAGTTCGTCGCGCTGGTCTGCGGAATATTTTGCGGCGTCGATTGCAGGGCCGAAGCGGACGATGACTTCGCCGGGGTGGATGGTCCAATCGCCTTTGCGCATGAGGCGCTGGGTTCCGACGAGCGAGATCGGCACGACACTGACGCCGGCGCGAATGGCCATCACGAAAGTTCCCTTCTTGAATTGCATCAGGTGGCCGTCGCGGCTGCGCGTTCCTTCGGGATAGACCAAAAACGAGAGGCCTTCCTTCAGATATTTGATCGCGGTGTCCACGCTTTCGGCGGCGGCCTCTTTGTCTGCGCGGTCTACCGGAACCAATTTCGCTAGGTGGAGAGCTTTCGACAGGATGGGGACGCGGAAGACTTCTTTCTTGGCGAGCAGGGCGACGCGCCTGGGGATGTGCGGCACTAGCGCCACCGGATCAATATTTGAGGCGTGATTCGAAACGAAAATGCAGACGCCCGGGGGAATATTTTCAGCGCCTTCGGCGCGGATGTGAATTCCGGCGATACCCATGGTGACGCGCAGCGCGCCGATGAATGTCCAATACATGAAGTTTGCGTCTTGGGTGATGATGGTCTTCAAGATCAGCAACGGGAGTACGAATATCAGAGCCGGTACGACGAAGGCGTACACGGCGATTGTGCGGATCATGGATTCACGGACGCGGTGGAGTCGAGAGGCGTTCTAGGCAATTGGTCGGTCCTTCAGTTTGTTGTTGCGTTCCCTTCAGTTCGTGGTTCCCTTCATCCAGCCTTCGCGGATGCGGAGCTGCTTCTCGGTTGCCGCCGGCATTTCAGCGATCCAGAATCGTTTCGAATCGTTGGCGCCCAGCACGAATTTGATGTCGAATTCCTTGTCGTTGCGATGCACGCGCAGGGTGATCCTTTCTCCCGGGGTTTGGTCGTGCAGCCATCCGGGCAAGTAGCCCGGAACGGGCAGGCCATTGAGCGCGAGCAGGATGTCTCCGGATCTTAATCCCGCGGCTTCGGCGGGAGTGCCCGGAACTACCTGCGAAACCTGGATGGGCGCGCCGGGGCCGTGGCCTACGGTCCAGAATCCGAGATCGGCGCTCTTGTGCATTTCGACTTTTAGTTCGAGGCCCGCCGCGGTGAAGAAATCCTGGTACGGGATGTCGTCGGTGCCCGCGATATAGCGGCGAAAGAAATCGTCGAATTTCACGCCGGCCACTTCTTCGGCGACGGCTTCGACGCCTTGCGAATCGTCATAGAAGTGTCCTTGCTGGGCATAAATCTCGTACATGCGGCGCAGCACGTCGTCGAGAGACTTGTGATTGTCGGTGGCGTCGCGGATGGCGAAGTCGAGCAGGACGCCGGCGATCTGGCCTTTGTTGTAATACGAGATGCTGCGATCGGGCTGGCGGTAGTCGTCGTATTTCTCGAGCCAGGCGTCGAGGCTGGATTCTTCGACGCTTTGCCAGGTGTGCGCGGGGCGCGAATCGAGTTCGCTGATCTGGCCGGCGAGGTCGCCGTAGAATTGGTCTTTGGTCCACAGTCCGGTGCGTTCGAGGGTGTAGGCGCCGTAGGTACTGGTGACGCCTTCGGCGAACCAGAGCGCGCGCGTATACATTTCTTTGGTGTAGTCCACAGGCTCGAGCGACTGCGGACGGATGCGCTTGACGTTCCAGGCGTGAAAAAATTCGTGCGCGGCTATGGAGGTGACGCTTTCGACGGTGGATGCGGCGATGGCAGTGCAGTTCGCGTGCTCCATGCCTCCGCCGCCTACCTCGGGATACGGACCGAAGTGGAAGATGAAGGTGTACTCGCTGAACGGCGCGCCGCCCATCATTTGTGTTTCGTATTTGGTGATGCGCTGCAGATTGGTTTGCAGGCGGTCGCGGTGCCAGCCGTTGCCGTCCACGATCACGCGGAAATGCGCGCCAGCTTCTTCGAAGGCAAACTCGTCGAATTTGCCGATTTCGGCCGGAGCGTCAACGAGCTTGTCGTAGCTCGCGGCTGCGAATGAGTATTTCGTAGAGCCTTGCTGGAGTTCGGCGACGGCTCGCCAGTTGTCGGGAACATCATCGAACTGGACGGTGGTGTCTTCGGCGCGGCGCGTGGGGATGTACATCAGCACCTCGGCGAAGTTTACGAAGGCGTGATGATCGTCGAGTTGCGAATTGAAGGGGCCGGAATCGTCCCATTCGATTGTGTAATTGACATTTGTGGGCTGCGACGCGGGTTGCGGCAAAGAAATTTTCCAGGTTTGTTTGTCGAGTTTTTGCACGGCGAGCGGATTTGCCGTTGCAGACGATTCGGTGGCGCGCACGTCGCGCACGCGATAGGCAAAATCGCGGACCTGGTATAAGGCGTTCCACGCCGGGATGGCGACGACGATATCGTGGTCTGACTCGGTCGCCGGGATTTGCATCGAGACGTGGAACTCGTGCTGCTCCGGATTTTTCAGTGAGATGTGATAAGCGATCGTCGCTGCTGCGGGGCGCGCGAAGAGCAACACGATGACTGCCATCAGGAACCGCTGGGCCGCTTTCATTTCCGGACTGCCTCCGATGAATTCAATTTTTCCAACAATTTTCCACTGAGGCCGTCGAAGCTGCCGTTGGAAATGACCATCACCATGTCGCCGGAGCGAGCCTTGGATGCGAGATAGTCCGCGATGGCGGCTGCTGAATCGAACGCTTGGGCCGGGCGGTTGCGCGCCTGCAATGATTTTGCGATAGATTCGGGCGAGAGGCGCTCACCCTCTTCGAGCAATTGGGCGCGGCTGACGGGACCGATGACGATCTCGTCGGCGATGGCCAGCGCGTCCGGCAGCACATCCTGAAAAATTTTGCGGCGCATGGTGTTGGAGCGGGGCTCGACGGCAGCAAAAATCTTGCGGCCGGGCCAGCGTGTGCGGGTGGCTTCAAGCGTCATGCGAATGGCGGTGGGATGATGCGCGAAGTCTTCGACGACGAGCACTCCGCGTTCCTCCCCTTTGATCTCCATGCGCTTGCGGACGCTGACGAAGGTTGCCATGGCGCCTTCGATGGCTTCGCATTCGACGCCGCGGCCGTAGGCGATAGCGGTCGCAGCGAGTGCGTCGAGGACGTTGTGCTTTCCGGCGACCGGCGTGCGGATTTTCGTGACTTCCCTGCCGCGAAAGGCGACGCGGAATTCGGTGGCGTCGTCGTGCCATTGGATATCGCCGGCGCACCAATCACATTCGGAAGTAAGGCCGAAAGTTTCGACGGGACAAAATGCTTTCGCGACGGCTTCCTTTAGGTCCGTGCTTTCGCCCCAGATCAAAACTTTTCCGCGGCGTGGAACAAGATTTACCAGGCGCCGGAATTGCAGCGCGATGGAGGCGAGGTCGGGGTAGATGTCGGCATGATCGTATTCGAGCGAGGTGAGGATCAGTTCGTCGGGATGGTAGTGGAGAAATTTCGGGCCGCGGTCGAAGAAAGCGGTTTCGTATTCATCGCCTTCGATTATGAATTCCTCGCCGCCGCCGAGGCCGTAGCTGCGTTCGCCGAAATTGGGAGCGACGCCGCCGATGAGGAAGTCAGGTTTACGTCCCGCTACGTGAAAGATCCAGGCGAGCATCGCGGTGGTCGTGGTTTTTCCATGAGTGCCGGCGATGACGAGCGAAGTGTGATTCGGAATGAAGTATTCCTCGAGCAGCTGGGGCATGGAGCGGTAGGGCAATTTTTCGTCGAGGATGTATTCGATTTCGGGGTTGCCGCGCGCGATCACATTGCCGACAACGCAGAGATCGGGCGCGGGCTGCAAATTTTCCTGGCGAAAGCCTTCGTTCCAGCGGATGCCGAGGGAATCGAGAAGCGTGGAGGCGGGCGGGTAGACGTTCACGTCCGAGCCAGTGACCTGGAAGCCGCGCTCTTTCAGCATTCCTGCTACGGGCGCCATAGCAGCGCCGGCGATTCCGAGCAGGTGGATGTGTTCGGTGACTCGATTCGATTTCGTTGCGATGTGCTTGCTCCTCAGTGAGTCTTTAGCTTCGCAGCAATTTCTAGGCGCGGCAGGCCGGCTCCAAAATTTCCAACTGCGATGTTTCGTCGGCCTTCAGGCGCGCACGAACTCCGAGCGGCAGAGTGAGCATCGGGCGTTTCGTGTGGCCGATGGCGGCGCCCCACACTACGGGAAATCCCAGCGTGCCTAGCGTGCGGCGAACGACATCCTGCACGGTTTCGGTCGCCGCGGGACCTTCGCACTCTGGGAATTCGCCGAGAAGCACGCCGGAGACACCGCGCAATTTTCCGGCTTGTTTCAGGTGCATGAGAGCACGGTCCACTTGCCAGGGCTTCATGCCGCGGTCTTCGAGGAACAGGATTGCGCCGTGCGTGTCCAATTCCCATGGCGTTCCGAGCGCAGTTTCGATCAGGGTGAGACAGCCGCCGAGCAAGGTGCCGTCCGCCGACCCGGGCATGATGGCTGCGGTGCCAGGCAATGGGATGGGCCAGCCCAGCTTGGTTTCCGTGAGCGCACGCGTGAAGCTGTCGGGATCGTAGCCTTCTGCTACTGCCGGGCCTTTATCAAGACCGGCGGCGACCATCGGGCCGTATAAGGTGACCCAGCGAAATTTCTGCCAGAGAAAAACCTGCAGCGAAGTCATGTCGCTATAGCCGAGCAGGATTTTCGGAGTTGCGAGCGCTACGCTCAGGCCTTCGAGCAAGTAGTTCGAGCCGTAGCCGCCACGTGAGCAGAAAATCGCTGTGGTATCGCTTTCGGTGAGCGCTTCTTTCAGGGCTCCGCTGCGTTCTTGCGTCGAGCCCGCGAAAAAACCGCCGCGGGCGAGCGTGCGGGCGCGATCGAGCCTGGGTTGGTAGCCGAGGCGTTCGATTTCTTTTACTCCCGCGGCGAGGCGGGATTCGTCCACGGGACTCGCCAGCGAGACGATGCGCAATGAAGCGCCGGAGTGGAGTGGTGCGGGCTTGAGAGTTTGCGGCATGTGCCGCAGAGGAGAATAAGGAATTTCGCGCGATGAGTCCACAGGTGCTCGCGCAAGTGTTTACATCCCAGCAGGAGCGAGCGACTGGATCGTCTGGGTGCAGTGGCGCGCGGTCGCGCGAACTGTTGCGGGCTACTGGAACGGTGTGATGGTGAGGTAAACGTCGCCGATGCCGCTCGCCGGTTGGGCTGCTACTGTATCGGGCGCGTAGAAGGCTGCGAAGCGACCGTCGGAACTGATGGGAGCGGCGCTGTATTTGTCCACGATCAGGGGCGCGACTTTCGTCGAATTTGCGGTGCTGAAACTTGCTAGCGCGACGTGCGCGGCTGCCAGCGCGGCGACGCTTGCAGGAACGACGTACGTGTGCGGAGTGCACGGCAGAGCCGCGGCGAAACAGGTGTCGCGGACGAGCAACGAGCCTTCGGTGGCTTCCCCGGCTGGCGCGTTCGACGCGATTCCGGATACGAAGGAGACGTACCGTCCGGAGGCGCTGACGGCGGGCGAAAAACTTTGCGATTTTGCGACGGAGGCGCTGGAGTCGGTCGCGATCTGGGTAGTAGATGGACTGCAGCCGTCCGCCGCAGTGGGACCGACGCAGGTATCGCGCAGGAATGCTTTGCTGGTGTTGGCGGTGGCCGAGGTCGCGGATTCCGCGGGCTGCGATTCGAAGGCAACGAAGCGGCCGTCGCTATTGATGGAAGGCGAAATATTCGCGCCGCTGAGGGCTGAGCCATCGGACGCGTAGGAAATTCTTTCGGCGGAAGCGTTGCAGAGGACCGGGACTGCGACACCGAGGCAGGTGTCGGCTAGGACGATCTGTGAAGTGCTGACGCCGGACTGCGCCGCTGATTGCGACGCCCACATTTCGTAGGCGACGTATCTGCCGTCGGCGGAAATTGCGGGGCGCCCGGCTTGCGCGCCGGCGCTTTGGTCCTCCTTGTCAACGGGAACGGCGAGGGTGGACGGATTGCAAGATTTCGTGCCCGTCGGACCTTCGCAGGTATCGCGAATGTAGACTTGCGGTCCGGAAGCGATGGGACCCGCACCGAGATTTGTGGCGGCGGAAACGAATGCGATGTAGCGGCCGTCACCGCTGATGGACGGGCTGGCGCTGGGCGCATTTGCCGCAGCCCCTTCGTCGCCGACTGAGATCATTTTGGTGCCGGCCACGCAGCCGGACGGGGCGTTGACGCCGGTGCACAAGTCGCGGACGTACAGCTCCCAATATCCGGGCGCCACCGCCGCGCCGCCGGATACGAGATTTGTGGCGCGGGAGATGAAGCCGACAAAGCGGCCGTCGGCGCTGATGGCTACTTGCCTGCCGGTTTTTCCGTTGGGCGCGCTGCCATCGGGCGCGACGTCCACAGCGACCGTCTTGGGTGTGCAGGCCGCCGCGCCGATGCAGGTATCACGCACGAAAATATTGCCAGCGGCTTGCGGGGTCACCAGGTTTTTCGCTTGCGAGTAGAACGCGACGTAGCGCCCGTCGGCGCTGATAGCCGGGGCTTCACTCGGACCATTCGCAGGTCCGCCGGTTACGCTGACGGATACGACCTGCGGGAATTGAGCCGAAGCCGTAGAACTCGGATTGATCGTGAAGGGGAATGGAGCAGAGGTGGCTACCCCTCCGTTTGCGCCGAAGGTCGCCACGGTGATTTCCGCAGTGCCGGCGGTGGCGATATCGGAGGCTTGAATTGCAGCTGTCAGCGTCGTAGCGTTCTTGTATGTGGTGGCGCGCGCGCCTCCGTTCCAATCAACGACGGACTGCGGAATGAAATTTGTGCCGGTGACGGTGAGAGTGAATGCTGCGCCGCCGGCGGTGGCGTCAGTGGGCGCGACAGAACTGATCGTTGGAGTGGCGGGCGGAGTGGGCGAAATCACGAAGTTGACGGGCGCAGAAGTGCCGCCTCCGCCGCCCGTGACGGTGACGGCGGCCGTTCCAGCCTTCGCGACATCCGTGGCGGTGATTTGGGCTTGCAGTGAGTTGGCGTTGACGAAAGCGGTGGTGCGCGAGCTGCCGTTCCAGTCCACAGTGGAACCAGACGAGTAACCCGCACCATCTACTGAGAGCGTGAATGCAGACGCACCGGCGACGACGCTGGCGGGAGAAATCGAACAGATCACGGGAGTGCCGGAAGAGGCGACGACAAAGCTGACGGCGGGCGAGTAGACGACGTTGCCGCCACCTCCGTAGGTGAACACACTGATGTTGTCGCAGCCGGCAGCCTGAATATCGGTGTTGGTAATTTGCGCGGTCAGTTGCGTGGGGCTTACAAAAGTAGTGCAGCGCGGGCTGCCATTCCACGAAACGACGGAGCCACTATACGGGGGAGCGGGTGGCTTCGTGCTGCAAAGGTTGTCCGCATTGCCGGCGACAAAGTTTACGCCGTTCACGGTAATAGTGAACGCGGCGCCTTTGGGCGTAGCCGTAGTCGGGCTGATGCTCGAAATTTGAGGTGCGTTAGGCTGCGCCGGATAAATCTGAAACGTGGCGGCGTTCTGACTGACTCCGCCTCCGGGGATCGGATTTGATACGGTGACTGCAGCGCTGCCGGGCGAGGCGACATCGGACGCCAGCACCGTGATGGCGATTTCATCTGTGTTCAGATTGACGGTGGAAGCGCGCGGCGATCCGTTCCAGTAAGCGGTGGAAGTCCCGGAGGACCCGGCGATGAATCCATTTCCGGCGATGAAGAGCGTGAAGGTTTGGCTGCCTGCGGTGATGCTGGCGGGATATAGCGCGGTGATGGACGGCGTGGGATTCGGCTGAACGGATGTGCTGGTAGAGTTGCAACCCGAGACGACGATGGACATCAACACCAGCATACCGAGCGCGGTCCACCGCAAGAGCATCAAGCCGTTCCTCCTGTAATTTTCAAATGCAGGATTCGTGAAAAATCGCGCGCTCTTTGTCAGCCACGCCGGGATAGCGGAACGAGGAAAGCGAACAAACCGCCAGCAAGTCCCTTAAATATGAGTCAAGAATTGATAGCATCCCAGCGGACAACCGTCAACTCGGATTCCCGGACGCGGTGTTTGGTTGGCCGCCCGGTTTGCCGATTTGTAGCATGCGCTAAGAGCGAGTTGGCGTGGTGAAGGCGCTGGTTTGGGCGACTCCGAGCGCCGCATGCGACCGCGCCATGCAATGCCTCACACAGATGACGGCCGGACTTCGACTTTCGCATTCAAGGTGCCAAATTTGGTGAGTAGTTCGCGCTCCTGCGGATATGTTACTTCGGCTTCGAAATCCACGATCATGGCGTCGTCATGCTTACGGGTTTGCCAGTGACGCGCGGAAATGCGGGCTTCTTCGACGATTTTGTGCGCGGACATGAGGAGATCAGCGGGGGCGACGGAGGTGGTCAACTGAAACGTCATCATTTGCATGTGCAGGCCGAGGCGATCTTCCGCAATGCCCAGTGCGACCAAAGCGACCAGCACCAGGAGCGCGGCGAATATGGCGGTTCCCAGCATTCCGGCGCCGACGGCCATGCCGATGCTGGCCATGACGAAGATGGTGGCAGCGCTGGTGATGCCGAGGACGGCTCCGCGCTCGCGGATCACCGCGCCGGCGCCGATGAACCCGATGCCAGGAATGATTTGTGCGGCGATGCGGGTGTGGTCGCCGGTCACTTCGCCGGCCATTACGTAGGAAATGATGGTGAAGAGCGCGGCGCCGAAACAGATCAGCATGTTGGTACGGATTCCGGCGGGCTTGTGGCGCAGCTGGCGCTCGAGGCCAATCACTCCGCCCAGGAACGCGGCCAGAATCAGGCGCAACAGAATGTATGAATTCAGGTCGTGCAGCATGACACCCCCGTGCCTTGCGCAGGCGCGATTCTACCGGAAGCTGCGCCAGGAGTTAAGAGCGTAAGGCTAGGTAATTCGGTTTGTGGCGGTGGGACGTAACAACGTTTTCTAGGGCCGCGAGTGTCCTCCATGGACGCGGAGGACGATGAGAGTGCGATCGTCGTGCGGCTCTTCGGGGCGGCCGCTGAATTTATCGGTTGCGGCGAGGATTGCGGCGCACATAGCCTTCGAAGAGGTGCTGAGCGGCAGCGTGCGCAGAGTTTCGACGAGCCGCTCGAAACCGAACTGCTCTTCGTGGGCGTTCATGGACTCGAGGATACCGTCGGATGCAAAAATAAAAATGTCGCCCGGCTGGATTTCCACGCGCAGAATTTCGTATTCCAATTCCGGGAAAATGCCGAGCGGGGTCCCGTCTATTTTCAGCTCCTGGAATTTACCATTGCGCACGAGGATCGGTCGGGGAATTCCGGCGTTAGACATCTCCAGTTCGCGCTTCTCCATATTGAGATGCGCGAAAAGCATTGCGACGAAGCCAGGGCTGATGTGCGAGGCGCAGAGGCGTCCATTTAAAGTTGCCATCAACTCCGGAGGTGGGAGGGTGTGGTCGGAGGTGTGTTCGCGGAGAATCCCGATCGCCATGGAAGCGTACAGAGCGGCGGCAGTTCCCTTTCCCGATACGTCGCCGACCACGATTGCGAAGCTGTCATCGCCGTGCGGGAGAAAATCGTAGAAGTCGCCGGCGAGTTCGCGGGCGGGGACGTAGACCGCGGCCAGATCGAGTCCCCGAATTTTGTGCGCCTTTTGCGGAAGGAGCTGGCGTTGAATATCGCGAGCTGTTTCCAGGTCGCTTTTCAGGCGAAGTTCGTTTTCTCGCGAAGCGGCGTAGAGACGAGAATTTTCTAGGGCGATCGCGATATAGGAGCCGAGAATTTCGAGCATGCGCTCGTGTTCGGCGCTGAAGGCTTTGAGATTGATGCTTTCGAGGTCGAGAATACCGACTAGACGGCCTCGCAGAGTTAGCGGGATTACCAGTTCGGAACGCACTTTCTCGCTGTTGGGAAATTCGACGTAGCGCGGGTCCGAGCGGACATCGTCCACGCGCATGGGTTTGCGTTCTCCGGCGGCGTGGCCGGTGATGCCTTTGTAGAGCGGAATGCGAAAGCGCGCGGGGATGGGCTCGCCGAAGTGGACGGAGAAGACCCCTTCGAGTTGCGTCACCTTTTCGTTCCAGAGCATTACGCTGAAGAGATGGTAGTCCACGACTTTCTTGACGCGTTCGGCGATGCAGCGGAAGAGCTCGTCGCGATCCAGAATGCAGGTAATTTCCTGGCTGATTTCGGACAGGAGCGAGAGACTTTGCCTAATTCCGGGGTGGCTGGCGCTCGGACGGTGTTCACTGCGGCTGGGGCTGCGGCGCTTTGAAGCTTTATTGCGGGGCTTGCCCTTCTTCTTCACTGCCGGTTCTCCGAATTTGGTTTCTGCGCGCGCAAGATACACGCTAAGCGGGCAACGGATGCGCGCGGGGCCGCGCCGGTCACGGCGAAGGATACCACTTTCGACCCGGCCAGGAGCCGCTGCCTTCGCGATTGGTTTGCCGGCAAATTTAGAGTTTGAAGGATGTGAGCTTGGAGAATTGGTGCGCACGCGTTGTAATTTCGCGGCGAGTCAACTTGGTGAGTCGTTCGACGCCGAATTTTTCTACGGCGAAGCTACCGAGTACCGAGCCATAGACCATGGCGTTGCGCAGCGTGTGTTCCGTGATTTTGCCTACGCCCGCGAGATAGCCCATGAAGCCGCCCGCAAAACTGTCACCGGCGCCGGTGGGATCGTATACCGAGTCGAGTGGATAGGCGGGTACGGAGAACAAGAATTTTTCGTGAATCATTAGAGCGCCGTGTTCGCCGCGCTTGATGACGAGCGTTTTCGGTCCCAATTTGAAAATTTCTTTGGCAGCGCGCGTGAGATTGTGCTCGCCGGTCAGTTGGCGCGTCTCGTCGTCGTTGATCACGAGGACCTGAACGTGTTTCAGCGTTTCTTTTAGTTCGGCGGGGGTG
This sequence comes from uncultured Acidobacteriota bacterium, assembly GCA_963804625.1. Lineage (GTDB taxonomy): Bacteria > Acidobacteriota > Terriglobia > Acidiferrales > UBA7541 > Palsa-295. The sequence continues at coordinate 716,623 of CAWDRJ010000009.1, forward strand.
CGCTCGATCCAGTAGTTCATGGTGTCCATGCCGACGAGTTTCGGTTTGCGCTTCGCTTGCTTCAGCACCGAATGTTGCAGGCTTGGATCTATATTCCCGAGAAAAATGAACGGCGAATCGGAGTAAGCATCGGGCAGTGTGGGATTGAAATTCGCGAAAACGTTTAGCTCCGTGACAAGGGTGGTGCGTTCGTTCATGTTCACGTTGTAGCGGCCGGCCCAGTAGAAGGTTTTGCCGCTTGCGCGTTCGACGCCGGTGAGATCGATGTGGCGATGCTTGAAGACGGCCATGTCCTTCTCGCTGAAGTCATCGCCAACGATGGCGACCATGCGCACCGGCGCGAAATGGCAGGCGGACAGGGCGATGTAGCTGGCGGCGCCGCCGAGCAGACGATCTGCCTTTCCGTGCGGCGTTTCGACTCCATCGAATGCAACAGACCCAACTACGAGTAAGGACATATCGTCTCCCTGGTTTCAGAATGAAAGATCTTGACCGAGCGCCACAAGGTTCGGACCGATATACGCGGCAGCTGCCGCTCAGTCGATGTATTTCCCAATGATCGGCGCTAAGCGTTTTTTCGTTATGGCGGGAATCTTCGAGCGATCGGTGACAATCGCGTGCGCCAGAGCCTTCTCGCATTTGCAGCCGCGCGCATCGGGCAATTCGCGGATCGCTTCGTGCAACACAGTTTGGACGTTGGCAGTGTTGCGCGTCAGGTTGTCAATGATCTCGGTGAGGGTCACCGCGTCGTGTTGCGGATGCCAGCAATCGTAGTCGGTGATCATGGCAATGGTCGCGTAGCAGATTTCGGCTTCGCGCGCGAGTTTGGCTTCGGTGAGGTTGGTCATGCCGATCACGTCGAAGCGCAATTGGCGATAGGTCTGGGATTCCGCGAGCGTTGAAAACTGCGGACCTTCCATGCAAACGTAGCTGCCGCCGCGATGTGCTTTCACTCCGGCGCGATCGCAGGCTTCGGCGACATGCGCCGAGAGATGCGTGCACGTGGGCTTGTCGAAGCCGACATGAGCGACAATGCCGCCGCCGAAAAAGGTGGAAGCGCGCGCCTTGGTGCGGTCGAAGAACTGATCGGGCACTAGAAAATCCAAGGGAGGCAGGTCGTCGCGGAGGGAGCCAACGGCGCTGACGGAAATGATTCGCTCGATGCCGAGCATCTTCAGTGCACAGATGTTGGCCCGGTAATTGATGTCGCTCGGCGAGTAAATGTGCCCGCGTCCGTGGCGCGCGAGGAAAGCGACCTGCTTATTTTCGAGCGTGCCGATTACGATCGCATCGGATGGATCGCCGAAGGGAGTCTTTACACGGACTTCGCGCGTGTCGGTGAGGCCGGCCATGTGATAGAGGCCGCTGCCACCGATGATGGCGATCTTTACGGATTCGGTTTTCTTGCTCTTGAGCTTGCTGCGTTGCTTCGCTGACTTGGCCATTCTCAATCCACCTTGATGGGTTCGAGTTCCCAGGTGCCGTTGCGTTCGCGCACGTGTCCCGCGGGAGTTTTCGGGTCGTGACCGAAAAGCGCGATCCAACCTTCCTTGATTACTTCCGGAATCCACTTCTTTTTATTTTCTAGCGTGGTCATCGGATACAAATCGTATCCCATGATCCACGGCAGAGGGAGGTGCGCCGCGGTCGGCACGAGATCGGCGAAGAAAAATGCGGTTTGGCCGCCGCCCGTTAGTTTCACGCATTGCATGTTTGCGGTGTGGCCGGGGACGCGTATCAATTCGACTCCGGGAGCAATGGCGCGGTCCCCTTCGAGAAGCGAGAGTTTGCCGGCGGCCTCGATGGGCATGTAATTTTCCGGGAAATAGCTGGCACGGTCGCGTTCGCTGGGATTTTTGGCGTGTTCGAATTCGCCGCGCTGGACGACGTATTTGGCGCTGGGGAAGGCAGCGACGACTTTGTCTTTTTCGATGCGCGTGTTTCCGCCGCAGTGATCGAAATGCAGGTGCGTATTGATGACGATATCTATTTCCGTGCGGTCGAGACCGTAATCGCGCAGGCGAGTTTCAAGGAACGGTCCATCCAGCGCGTAAATGTCGCGCAACTTGGCGTTCATCTTTCGGCCAGCGCCGGTCTCAACGAGAATCGTCTTGCCTCCGGCGTGAACCAGTAGGCAATTCATCGCCAGTTGAATTCGATTCCGCGCATCGGCGGGAACTTTTTTCTCCCAAAGGACCTTGGGAATCACCCCAAACATTGCGCCGCCATCCAGGTACACGTGCCCATCCGAAAGGATGTGAAATTCCAGGTTTCCCAGTTTCAACTTTTCTCCCCAAGGCCTGCGCGCGCCAGAATCTCGTTCACGGCGCCGTAGGGATCGATTTTTCGTTCGGCAACCTGCGCCGCGATCGTTTCGAGTTTTTCTTCGCTGAGGTGGCTGCTCGCGACTCGCTCCATCAGGCGGGTTTCTAGCAATTGCAGAATCCATTCCTTCCAGTGGGCGATTTCGCGCGCTTTGCGTTCGTGGGCTTTTTCAAAGTGCTGCCTGAAACGCGCGATCTGCTTTTCCAGTTCGTCGATGCCTTTGTTTTCGGTGGCGACGGTTCTGACGACTGGAGGTTTCCAGCCGTCGCGTTCCGGAACGAGTTGCAGAATTGCTCTGAGCTGCTGCTCGAAGCGATCGGCGCCTTCGCGATCGGATTTGTTGAGGACGAAGATGTCGCCGATTTCCATCAGGCCGGCTTTCAGGCTTTGCACGTCGTCGCCCATGCCGGGCATCAAGACGACCAGAGTGCAATCAGCGAGGCGTACGATTTCGATTTCGCCTTGGCCGACGCCGACTGTTTCCACGAGGATGATTTCTTTTCCTGCGGCGTCGAGGAGCAGCGTTGCGTCCCTTGTGGCTTGCGACAACCCGCCGAGAAAACCCCGCGTGGCCATCGATCGAATGAAGACTCCTGTATCTGTGGCGTGGCCTTGCATGCGGACGCGGTCGCCGAGGATCGAACCTCCCGTGAAGGGGCTTGATGGATCGACGGCGATGATGCCGACGGTTTTCTTCTCGCTGCGATAGCGGCCGGCTAGGCGGTCCACGAGCGTGCTCTTGCCCGTGCCCGGTGCGCCGGTGATGCCGATGCGATAGGCTTTGCCGGTGTGCGGGAAAAGCTGGCGCAAGATTTCTTCTGCTTGCGGCTCGCGATTTTCGATTGCCGATACGGCGCGGGATATGGCGCGGACGTCTCCTGCACGCACTTGCTCGGCCCAATTTTCGACGGAGACGGTCATGGCTTGGTGAAATACGGCTTGGGAATGGTAACACTGGAAGCGAATATTACGGATGCGGGCGAACGCTTGCGGTTGCGGAAATTCTTCAGCGCGCCGGTGCCCTCGACGATCCACGCGCCGGAACGGCGGCTTTCTGCCCGCCGACGGCGGTCTTATTTGCTGCCCAGAATTTGGCGGGCGATTACGATGCGCTGGATTTCGCTGGTGCCTTCACCGATGGTGCAGAGTTTTACGTCGCGATAGAATTTTTCCGCGGGATAATCCTTGATGAAACCGTAGCCGCCGTGAATTTGAACGGCTTCATTCGCCACGCGGACGGCTACTTCGCCGGCGTAGAGCTTGGCCATGCTGGATTCCTGGGTTATTCGCGCGTCGTAGTTCCCTGCCGCGATGGCGCGATCGGCGAGCCAAGCGGCTTGATACGTGAGCAAGCGCGCGGCTTCGATCTGCGTGGCCATATCGGCGAGCTTGAACTGTATGGCTTGAAATTCGGCGATCGCCTTGCCGAATTGTTTGCGCTGCTTGGCGTAACGCACCGAACACTCGTAAGCGCCTTGCGCCATGCCGAGGCCGAGCGAGGCGATGGAAATCCGGCCGCCGTCGAGTATCTGCAGGCTGTTGACGAATCCTTCGCCTTCCTTCCCGAGCAGATTTTCCGCAGGGACTTTGCAATCGCTGAAGACTACTTCGCTGGTGTCACTGGCGCGCAGTCCGAGTTTATTTTCTTTTTTGCCGGGCTTGAAGCCGGGAGTGCCCTTTTCGATGATGAAGGCAGAGATGCCGTGGCTTTTCTTTGCGGCGTCGGTGACCGCCATACCCACGCAGACGTCCGCGTAATGGCCATTGGTGGTGAAGGTTTTCGAGCCGTTGATGACCCAGGCGCCATCTTTTCTTACGGCCTTGGTGCGCGTGCCGCCGGCGTCGGAACCGGCTTCAGGCTCGGTGAGCGACCAGCAGCCGAGCTTTTTGCCCTGCGCCAGCGGGGTCACGTATTTCTTTTTTTGTTCTTCGCTGCCGAATTTGTAGATGTGATTGGTGCAGAGAGAATTGTGCGCGGCCACGATGATGCCGATGGAGCCATCCACGCGAGACAATTCCTCGATGATGATGGCGTATTCAGCGTAGCCCATGCCAGCGCCGCCGTATTTTTCGGGGAAAATCACACCGAGGACGCCCATTTCGGCCAGCTTGGGGATCAAATCGGATGGAAATTTCGAGGCTTCATCCCATTCCATCACGTGGGGCAGGATTTCGCCTTCGGCGAATTCGCGCACGGTGCGCCGCAGCTGTTTCTGTTCGTCGGTCAGTGCAAATTCCACGGTTCCTCGCCCATAACGAAAAGTTATCTCGCGGTACGAGTTTTGTTTATACCATACGCGCGGGGCGAGGACTATTTAAGGCAGCGTATATGCCACGATGGCATCGCTTTGTCTTTCTTGGGTGACCTTGGCATGGCCGCCGGCGGCGATTACCAGGTATTGCTTTCCATTTTGCCCCAACTGATAGGTCATGGGAGTGGCGCCGCCGCTGGTGGGTAGTTCGGACTTCCAGATTTCCTTGCCGGTTTCGACGTCGAACGCGCGGATTGTCGGATCTATGAGAGTGCCAGCGATGAAAACCAGGCCTCCACCTGTGACAATCGGTCCCCCAAGGCTCGGCGCGCCTGCGGGAACGACAGGCATATTTGGGGCGAGCGAGCCCAGTGGGACCTGCCACTTAATCGTTCCTTTGTTCAGGTCTACCGCGGTGAGCGTTCCCCAGGGCGGCGGCACGCATGGCAGATGATGCGCTTTTGCAAAGAGAAACGTGCGGAACATGCCGTAGGGCGCGCCGCGTTGCTGCGTGTATTCCAAATCGCTCGTGTTTTTATCCACGGCGTCCCAATATTTGTCGGCTGCGATTACGCCCATTTCGGAGGCCACATTATTTGAGTTGACCAGCAGCAGGCCGAGTTGCGGGTCGTAAGCGTAGCCGCTCCAATTCATGCCGCCGACGTTGCCGGGGATGGAAAGCGAGCCGTTGACGCTGGGCGGAGTGAAGAGGCCGTCGTTGCGAAGGGACTTGATGCGTTCGCGGCAATAATCGCGATCGGCCGAGGTGATGCCCCAGGCGTCGTCGGCGGTGACCTTTTGCGGGCTGACGGCGGGCGGCGCGGTGGGAAAAGGCTGCGTGGGCGACGTCACTTCGCCTGGGACGTCGGTTTGCGGAACCGGACGCTCTTCGACCGGGAATATTGGCGCGCCGGTATCGCGATTTAGAACGTAGAGGAAGCCGGTTTTGTTGCCTTGAATTACCACCGGCGCATCTTTTCCATCATGCTTTATCGTCGCGAGCAACGGAGGCGAGGCGGAATCGTAATCCCATAGATCGTGATGGACGAGTTGAAATCCCCAGGCCATTTCGCCGGTTTTAGCGTGGAGCGCGACGATGGAGTTTGCCCATTTGTCGTCACCGGGACGCATGCCGCCGTAGTAATCGGGGCTAGCGCTGCCGGTGGGGATGAAGACGAGGTCGCGCTGCGGATCAACAACCATTGCAGACCACGCATTGCCTGCGCCGGTGCGCCAAGTTGCGGTGTTTGGTGGCGGCGCCGAATTGTCGCTTTCCACGTTGGGCGGCAGCGGTTCCCATTTCCAGCGAAGTTTGCCGGTGCGCGCGTCGAAGGCGCGGACTACGCCGCTGGACATGTCCACGCGGGCATTGTCGTCGATTGCTGAGCCCACAATCACGATGTCGTCAATCACGGCGGGCGGCGACGTCATGTGATATTCGCCGGGGATGTAACGCGCGACGTCGCGCAGGCTGATTTGGCCGCGATTGCCGAAGGCGAGGCATGGATTGCCGGTGGCGGCGTCGAGCGCGATGAGGCGGGCGTCGAGCGTGGCTTCGAAAATTGTGCGGCGGCAGGGTTTGCCTTTGCCGCGGACGGGGTCGAGCCAGGTGGCAACGCCGCGATTGATCATGCCGTCTCCGTAACTTTGCGCGATGTCAATCATCGGGTCGTAGGCCCAGCGCTGTTTTCCCGTTTCCGGGTCGAGAGCGATCACGCGATTGAAGGCCGTGGTGAGGTAAAGCGTGCCGTCTACCAGGATGGGGGTGGTTTCAAGGCCGCTGCGCTTTGTGTCGCCGCTGCCGTCGGAGATGTCGCCGACGTGGAAGGTCCAGGCGACTTTGAGTGTGTCCACATTTTCGCGATTGATTTGCTTCAGCGGCGAGAAGCGCGTGCCGCCCGAGTCGTGGCCGTAGTAGGGCCAATCGGCGCCGGATTCGTTTGCGCGATGCGCGGTTTGTGCCTGCGCCGGCGGGGCGATGACGCAAGCAAGTAGTGTGAACACGCTAATCACAGGGGCGCGGAGAAGCTTGGGCATCAAATCCTCCTCACCAGAGTCACGGCGCAAGTGCAGGGAGTCGGTACGGCGGTTGAGCGAAAAGCAGATCCCTCGCTGCGCTCGCTTCCTCCGTCAGGGCAAGCGGGATGACACCCGGTTCCCTTTTTTTTCGCGACCTGCTGATCTGCGAGACAGGGATATTGCATCGAAAGTGATAATTGGAGAAGGGCTTCGCACAATGAACTAGTGAGCGGCAGCGGGAGCGCGCTGCGCCAAGACTTCGCTGGTTGCAGTGATGGCGCGGTCTACGCAGGCGCGGTCTACGTCGTAGTGCGTGACCATGCGAATTGCGTGCTTGGCCGTTGGGCCGCACAAAATATTTTTGCGAGCCAAGTCGTCGCAGATTTCCGCGGCGGTGCGGCCGGTGCCGTGCACATCGAATATCACGATATTGGTTGCGACGCGCTTAGGATCGATCTGGATGCCTGGGACCGTTGAAAGTCCTTGCGCTAGATGTTGGGCATTTTCGTGATCGCGCGGGAGGCCCTTAGGCGATTCTGCCAGTGCTAGTAATCCTGCGGCGGCTAGCACACCCGCCTGGCGCATTCCGCCGCCGAGCATTTTGCGGTTAATGTGGGCTTGCTTGATGAATTCGCGCGGTCCGAGGAGCATCGAACCTACCGGCGCGCCTAAACCTTTCGAGAGGCAAAACATTACCGAGTCGAATTTCCGCGTGATGTCCGCCACGCTCTTGCCCAGAGCGGCGGCTGCGTTGAAGATACGCGCACCATCGAGGTGGACGCGCAGGCCTGCGGCGTGCGCTTGCTCGCAGATGCCTTCGGCGACGGCGGTGGGATAGACCGTGCCGCCGTGCATGTTGTGCGTATTCTCTAGGGTGATCAGCGCGGTCTGCGAGTCGTAGTAGATTTTTTCGCGGATAGCTGGCTCGATTAAGTCCCAGCTCAAGATTCCTTCCGGAGCTGGCACAGGGCGCGGCGTCACGCCTGCGATTGCGGACATGGACGCGAGTTCGTACAGGTTTACGTGGCCGCGCTGTTCGCAGATTACTTCGTTGCTGCGGTGCGTCCAGCCCATGATCGCGAGCAGGTTGCCCATGCAGCCGGTGGGGACGAAGAGCGCGGCGTCACGGCCGAAGATTTCCGCGGTGCGGTCTTGCAGGCGATTCACCGTGGGGTCTTCCCCATAAACGTCGTCGCCTACTTCGGCCGCGGCCATGGCTGCGCGCATCGCGGGCGTGGGACGGGTGACGGTGTCGCTGCGCAAATCCACAATGCCAATTCCGTTGCTTGCCTTTTGCGGTTCCCTAGGCACGTTCGACTCCCTCTCCCAACAACTCGACGAAAACTTCATTTGAAACCGTTAGGCGATCTGGCGCCAGAGTCAGTCGCTCGCCTTTGAGTTCCACGAGGCCGTCGCGGCGGAGCGGGGCGATCCGCTCGCGCAGATCTACGTCGTAGCGACGCTCGATCTGAGCGAGGTCAATTCCTTCGAGTTGCCGGAGGCCCAGGAACAGTTCTTCTTCGAGCGCTTCTTGCGTTGTGACTGGCTCGATATGCTCGCGCGGCGAGATTCCCTGCTCGATGCAGGCTACATACTTCGCGGAATCGTGCACGTTCGACCATCGTCGCTTGCCATCGAAGGAGTGCGCGCCGGCGCCGAAGCCGACGTACGGATCGCGGCGCCAATATTTCAGATTGTGGCGCGACCGAAAGCCGGGTAGGCCCCAGTTGGAGATTTCGTAGTGTTCGTAGCCGGCTGCCGCGAGGTGGGTGCAAGCTGCGTCGTAAAATTCGGCCATGGCGTCGTCGCTCGGAATTGCTTTCGCGCTGTAGCGGCTGCCTCCGGCTAGGGATTCGCTGCCCAGGTGGCTGCCTTCGTCAATTTCGAGCATGTAGATCGAGATGTGCTCCGGTCGAACGTCCAGGATGCGCACGACGGATTCGTCCCAGGATTCACGGGTCTGGTGCGCGAGACCGGCGATCAGATCCATGCTGATATTGCGGAACCCCGATGCGCGCAGGATTTGCGCGGCGGCGAAAATGTCCGCGCGGCGATGCATACGGCCGGCGGCTTGCAGTTCGCGGTCGTCAAAGGATTGCACGCCGAGGCTGATGCGATTGAAACCCGCCGCGTGCCACGCCTGCGCTTTTTCTGGCGCGATGGTTTCAGGATCGGCTTCGAGCGTTATTTCTGGCTCGGCCGCCAACGTCAGCGCCGGATGCTTCGCAAGGCCGAAGTTTGTGCGCAGTGAATCCAGAATGCATGCGAGCACAACAGGTTCCAACAGGCTTGGTGTGCCGCCGCCGAAATACACCGTGTCCATGTCCATCGTGGCGCCGCGCAGCGCCGCCAAATCTCCCGACGACGCGGCCGCGGAGATTTCGCGGCACACCGCAGCGGCGTACGGCTGGTATCTATTGCGCGCGACCACGCCCGTATGGAAATTGCAATAGGTGCACTTGGTCTTGCAGAAAGGCACCTGAATGTATGCGCCGACGTTCATTTGGGCTTGGCGACCACGTCAAATTCGTCGGAGACGGCTTGCTTCATGGATTTGGGATCGTCGATGGCTTCGCAATGGAGGCCGACACCTTCGACGCTGACGTCCTTGTAAGGGAGACGCAGGCGATACGTGCCGGGCTCGAGAAGCTTGATCTTGAATTCCTCGACTTCGGCGCCATGAATGACGCGGGAGGCGACGCTATCTCCGGAGTTGCAGCGCCACAATTGGATGTCCCAGCGCTTGCGGTTGCGTTTCTGGATGGTGAAGGCTGGAATCTTCGCGGTCGTTTCCGAATCGATTAGTTTTCCGCACATGGTCATGCAATAAGTGAGGCGCTTGTCGCCATTGTTCCGGATGCGCACGACGAAAGGCTTTCCGGCGACTCGCTGATCGCCCAAGATCTCGATCGAAAGAATGTCTTCGCTCGCGGAAATTCCAGCATTAACCAAGAACACGAAAAGGGAGATTGCCGCCGCGGCCTGGAGAAGGCGTCTCATCGAGAAAGAGTCTACAGCCAAACGAAACCTACTTCACGTCAAAGCATCGGGAACGACCTTAATCCGCAATTCCCTGCTGCGCGGGCCGTCGAATTCAGCAAAGAAGATGGCTTGCCAGCGGCCGAGCGCGAGTTTCCCGCCGGCGATCCAGATAGATTCGGAGGAGCCGACCAGAGCCGTCTTGATGTGCGAATCGGAATTGCCTTCCGCATGTGCCGAATTTGCGACGCGCGGGACGAGGCGGTCAAAGGCTGCCTCGATATCGCGCGCCACGGCTGGGTCGTAGCCTTCATTGATGATTACGCCGGCTGTGGTGTGCGGGACGTACAAGTGGCAGATGCCGCTGACGCAGCCGACCTCGCGCACTGCGGCTGCGATCTTATCGGTGACGTCCTGCAACTCGGTACGGCGGGTTGTGCGGATTGTCAGCACTCGCGCCGCGCTGCCGGTTGGGTTCGGTGTCTTGGTCATGCGTTGCTGTTGTGCCGTGCGGCGCGTTGCGCTCCGCTATTTGGCGCTGCGTCGCTGGGCTTGTTCGTCGGTGAGCGCGCGTTCGCCTTGGGGCGTCGTGATTAGTGCATCGGGAAGGCGAATCGCGGCGTAAGCGTACGCAGCAATGGCTCCGCCAATCAGCGGGGCGAAGATGAATAGCCAGAGTTGTTCGAGCGCCCAGCCTTGGACGAACAGCGCCGGTCCGATGCTGCGCGCCGGGTTCACGGAAGTATTGGTGATGGGGATGCCGACGAGGTGAATCAGAGTCAAGACCAGTCCGATCGCGATGCCGGCGAAGCCGACTGGGGCTTTTACGTCCGTTGCGCCCAGAACTGTGATGACCAAGAACATCGTTAGAATCACTTCGGCGACGAAGGCGGCGGGCATCGAGTAGAGACCCGGCGAGTGCGCGCCGTAGCCGTTTGCGCCGAGTCCATTGGCGGCGAAATTGTATCCGCCTTCGACGCCGCTGGCGATGAAGAGAATCAGCGCCGAAGCGACGATGGCGCCGAAGATTTGCGCGACGATGTACATAATCGCGTCCTTGCTACCGATTCTTTTTGCGAGGAAAACACCCAGAGTGACGGCGGGGTTTACATGGCAACCAGAAATAGGTCCAATGGTATAGACCATCGCGAGAAGCGACAGGCCAAACGCGAAGGCAACTCCGACATAACCGATGCGACTGCCGGCGAGCACAGCACTTCCTACGCCGCCGAATACCAGCACAAAAGTCCCCAGGAATTCCGCAAGATATTTTCGCACGGTGAGGCCTCCTTGCTCCGAGAGTGGCGGGAGTATACCACCGGGGCTGTGCAGGGCTGTGAAATCTGAGGAAAATGCGGTGGCATGGCAAGCAGGTCGTCGGTCTTCAGTGACGGCGCAAAACTTTGTGGGTGGTGCGTATCTGTGCTTGAATCCTACCGATGGAAACGATCTTGAAGTTGGTCGCAGTGCTGAGCGCCGGGATGTTCGCAGGAGCGGCATTCTATTTGACGACGGTTGAACATCCTGCGCGGATGTCCGTCGGAATTGCGCCGGCGTTGCAGGAGTTTCGGCCGAGCTATACGCGGGCGGCGCCGCAACAGGCGGCATTGGCGATCGCGTGTTTTTTAACGAGTAGTGCAGTAGCGGTGCTGACGCACGATTGGGTTTGGCTTGTGGGCGGGTGTCTGGTGGGAGCCGTCGTGCCGTTCACACTGCTGGCGATCATGACTACAAATCGGAGGCTGCTGGACGAAACGGATCCTTTGGACGCGGATGCGGCGAAACCTTTGCTTGCGAAGTGGGCACGGTTGCATGCGGTGCGAACGGTTTTGAGCATGATCGGCTTTCTGGTATTGCTTTGGGCGTGTGTGGCAACGCGCTAGATTTCGCTGGACGCGATTTGCAGGCTCCTTCCTCGATGCAGTAAACTCGCGGATTCGCTTTCAGACAGGGGGACTTACATGCTGGTGGTAATGCGGTCACACGCGACCGACGCGGAAGTGCGCGCGGTTTGCGAGCGCATCGAGACGCTGGGCTACAAGGCGCATCCGATTCCGGGAGCTGGCCGGACCGCGATCGGCATCACCGGCAACACCGGAGCGGTGGATATTGGCTCGCTTGAGTCGATGCCCGGCGTGGTGGAATGCATCCCCGTCAGCAAGCCGTATAAGCTGGTCAGCCGCGACGTAAAACTTGAAAACACCGTGGTGCGGATCCCGACGCCTTTGGGTGACGTGCTTTTTGGCGGCGCGGATGTGGCGATGGTAGGAGGCCCGTGCGCGATTGAAACGCGCGAGCAAGCGTTCACTGTCGCAAAACATGTGAAAGCTGCCGGGGCGCGATTATTTCGCGGCGGAGCTTACAAGCCGCGGACTTCTCCTTACAGCTTCCAAGGGCTGGGGGAATCGGGGTTGCAAATCATGGCGGAAGTCCGCAAGGAATTTGGGCTGGGGATCGTCACCGAGGCAATTGACAACGAGTCACTCGACCTGGTCGAAAAATATGCGGACGTGATCCAGATCGGGGCGCGCAACATGCAGAATTTTTCGCTGCTGAAGCGCGCCGGGCGTTCGAAGAAGCCGGTGCTGTTGAAGCGCGGGATGTCCGCGACGCTAGATGAGTTCCTGATGGCGGGCGAATATCTAATGTCCGAGGGAAATTACAATGTGATTTTGTGCGAGCGCGGCGTGCGCACGTTTTCGGATTTCACGCGCAACACTTTGGATCTGAGCGTGGTGCCCGCCGTGCAGAAACGCAGCCATTTGCCGATTGTTGTCGATCCCTCGCATGGCACGGGTCGCCGCAACAAAGTGCTGCCGCTCTCGCGTGCCGCCGTGGCGGTGGGCGCCGATGGCTTGCTTGTGGAAGTCCACCACGATCCAGACCGCGCGCTTTCCGACGGACCGCAGTCAATTCTGCCGGAGGAATTCGCGCAGTTGATTCGCGAAGCGCGGCAGATAGCCGCCGTCCTGGGCCGCACCATCAATTGAAACAGCGCGTTAATTACCGCCTTGTATTCCTGCTTGTGATTCTCGTGGTCCTGGCAATCCGCGAAGTTGCGGTAGAACTCCGGCCGTCGTTCTTGCGTCCGGGATTGCATTTGCTAGCCTACGTCGGCAATACCGCGGACGGCACCGTCTCCATTCTTGACCTGGTGAAACTTTCTCCAGTGGCCACTGTCAGCGTGGGGCCTGGGCCTAGCGGTTTGCGGGCGCATCCCACGCGGCCGGAAATTTGGGGGCTTAGCTCGCTGGGCGGATGCGTTTGGGTTCTCGATGTGCGGTCGAATCAAGTCGTGGCGCGGATTGCGGTGGGAGCGGCACCTTATGCGTTGGATTTTTCGCCGGACGGACGGCGCGCTTATGTTGCGGCTTCGGGGCCAGGAACCGTATTTGCGATAGATACGGCTTCGCGGCAGATCGTAGCGCGCGGTCGCGCCGGACGCCGGCCGTGGATTGCGCGCGCGGCGCCGGATGGTAAGACGGTATTGGTGTCCAATCGGGATGACGCGACAGTTTCGGTTCTCGATAGCGATTCCCTTGCGCCGCTTGGCGCGATTCCCGCCACGCCTGATCCCGAACAGATCGTTATTCTTCCTGACAGCGCGAAGGCGTTCGTTACTTCGGGTTCATCGAATCAAATCTCCGTGCTGGATTTGAAGAGGAAGGTGTTGCTAACGAATCTGGCGCTGGGCGGGACGCCTAATGACTTGACACTGAAGCCTGACGGCGGCGAGCTCTATATTTCGTCGAGCTCTGCTCACGGGCTTTTGATCGTTAACACCGATACGAACGAAGTGGGCGATTTTCTGTTGCTGGGAATGTCGCCGATATCGGCGACGTTTGCCGCGGGAACCGAGACGCTGTATGTTTCCGATTCCGCGGCTGGGCATATCGTGCCGGTGGCGGTGGAAACGCGGGTGGTCGGGCGGCCGATTCAGGTGGGACAGTATCCGACGACCTCGCGGCTGACACCGGGCGGAGACATTTTGCTAGTCGTGGATTCGGGATCGAACGATCTGGCCGTGGTGCGCACGAAGACGATTGCGATTGGACAGCCGGAGCTTTCACCGCCGCGGCCTCCGACAACTTTGATACCCGTCGGCGCGCAGCCGCGCGATCTGGCGATCAAAGTTTTTTAATTTTATGATTTGTGCTCGCGGGTGACCGCGGTTACTGTACGACCAGGGTTAAGGGAATGCTCCTCGTTACCGTCGTGGAGGAGCCCGCCGGCGTGTAGGTAGCGGTCACTGTCAACGTGTACGTCCCGCTGAGTGTTCCCTTAGTGGTTGTCGCTGAACTCCCCCTAAAGCACGCTGCAAGGCTTACCGCCAGTAACGCCGGGATTGCGACGCTTTGCGCAAGCTGTGCCGCGCGGTTCCAACTGCGTGCTGACGCGGCGGTCCACAACATTCCCAACATAAGCGCCACCACAAACATCTTGACTGGCAGCGGAGCAGGCGGCGGAAGCCACGCTGGCGGACCTGGATTCGCGGGAGCTGCGCCGGTTCCTGCCGTGGCGGTCACGTTCACTTGAATTGACGCGGGCGCGTTACCCGTCACGGTGGCCGACGTGGGTTGAATCGTGCACGTGCTGGCTGCCGCGGGATCGGTGCACGCGAGCGCGACTGAGCCGGTGAAACCCGTGAACGACACGAGGTCCACCTGATATGCCGCGGGCGTGCCTGCCGCGACTGTTTGCGTGGTGAGTCCCGGAGGATCCACGCAGAAATCGCTGGCGGAGCCTTGCAGCGCGATCGTTTGTGGGCTGCCCGGGGCGTTGTCATTGACGGAGAGCGTCGTATTTTTCGCACCGGACGCGGAGCCGCAGGTTGCTCCGGCAGGGGCTGCAGCCGGGTTAAATGTTACGGATAACGTGCATGAGCCTGCAGCAGGAACGGCGCTGGTGCAATTATTCGCTATAGAGAAGTCCGAAGAGTCGGCGACGCTCGCGCTGGCGATTTTGAGTATGGCGGGACTGGCTCCCGTGTTTTTCACCGTTAACGTGGTGGGCGCGGACGCAGTTCCGGCGAGCTGGCTGCCGAAATTGACTGGCCCGGCTGGCGTGACGGACGCGGACACCGGGATGGAAGTTCCGCTGAGCGAGTACGTGTTATTTCCCGAAACTTCGCGGTGCATTCGCATCAGCACTGAGCGCGGGAATTGCGTGCTAGTATGATTTCCGTTCCGGTTCGATTTTCCAAGCGTAATTCTCGTCGCCTAACGCCAGCTCGAGCATTCCATCTACCGGGAGGACCTCGATCGGCAGTCCGGCTTCCCATAGCGCGACGCTCATTAGCAACGAACGCCTTCCAGGAAGATCGAACAGTTCACGAGCCATGCTTACTTCGATAATTTTTCCGTAGGCGGCGGTGACGAGCGACTCTGGGTGAAGCAGGCACACTCCGGCCTGTTCGAGGATGCAGCGCGCGAGCTTTTTCTTTTCCACACGGACAGTGATGCGCGTCTCGCGCGAATCCCACAGCGTGATGCGCAACTGGAAGTCCGGAATTTCGGCGATTGCCTCCGGCATGGGATCCACACGCAAGAAAAAATGGCTTTCGCCGAATCCGTAACGGAGGTCCGCGACGGCGCAACCGCGGCCATGCATCGTGCCGCCGCGCGAATCGGCGACGTAGAGTCCGGCCCCCAGCCATTCGAAGTAGCTGCTTTCGCGGCCGTCCACGGTGACTTCGAGATAGGATTCCGGCAGCTCGCGACGTCCGCGCTCCGGCGCTTTTTTGATGGGATGTGCGAGAGCTTTGGGCGCGTGTTCGTCGAGCGCCGCGTAAATTTCCGTGAGGTGTTTGCGGTAAAGTTCGTCGAACTCGGCGTCATTCACCGAGCCGTGCTCCGGGCCGTACCACCAATTCCAGTCGCTGCCTTCGGCGGCGAGTACGGCTTCGTAGGCGCGCTGCAATTTTTCCGCGGCCGCTGCATCGCCGCTTCGCAGACGAGCGGCGCCCCGCGCGTAGACCTCGCGCGCGTCGCGCAACAGATCCCAGGCGCGGACGTCCTCGGCATGACCGATCCAGACGTCGAAATTCGCATTGATCCACGAGGCGGGGAAAATTCCCTGCATCGTGGGCGCAGCGGAATTGGCTTCAATGGCTTCGCTGACGGTGAGGGCGCGGATTTCGGGATCGTCCTGAACGCGGTGATAAAACTCGCGGAGGAACTGGCGGCCGTTCTCCGGGTAGTATTCCCAGGCGTTTTCGCCGTCGAGGATGACGCTGACCGTCGCGGTGCGGCCTTGCGGTTCGCGATTGCCGATTGCGCGGATGCGGCGGTGCAGGTCTTCCGCCGCAGGTACCGCGCCCATGCGGCTGTATACGAACCCAATGAGGTCCGATACGTAATGGTCGCGGAAAAAGCCGAAAATTTCCTTGCCGGCGCGCTGCAGCTTCCAAGGAGTGTACAGATCGGCGCCGTTTTCTGGGTAACCTTCCGCGTCGCGCCAGAAGCCGATATTGCGCGTCCGGCCGAGCACACCTTCGTCCGTTGCGAACCATTTGAAGCCCAGGTCCATGGCGATTTCGAGAGCTTGATCGGAGACGGAGCCTTCGGAGGGCCACACTCCAGCGGGAGGCTTGCCAAACACTCGTTCGTGGAATGCTCGTGCGCGCGACAACTGCTCGCGGGCGTCTTCGGGAAAGCGAAACGGTGGCTGCGGGAGCGGCGTATGTGGGTTCGAAACACGAGCGATGTCTGTATCGCAAAGGAGCGGAAGGATCGGGTGGTAATAAGGTGTGGTTGAGATCTCGATTTGTCCGCTTTCTGCGGCGATGCGATATTCGGGAAGCACCGCGCCGAGAAGCTCGAGCTGCTTTTCTTTCAGCATGCCCTTGTCGCGTTCGGAGAAGTCCTTCCCTTTCGCCGCCAGCACGCTGACCACCGGATCTTTTGCGAGGTATTGCTCGTCCATCCACGCGAGTTGCGAAAGCAATTGCAGATCGCGCCAGTCTCGCTCGCTGAAATTCGCGATGCAGGCTTCGACGCCGCCGGAGCGCAACTGCGCTTGCAGCTCGGCGAAACGTGGCCAACGCTGAATGTAATTCTCATTCAACTGAAAGGCGCGATCGAGGACTTCTCTTTTCTGTGCGGGATCAAGTTTGTTCGCAGCGGCGAAAGCAAGTTCGAACCAGGGCTCGCGGAATTTTCCGCTGGCATATTCCTCAATCTGTTCGCCAAGCGAGGGTACGAAGTTGAAGGTGGAGTGAACGCCGGGAAATTCGCCGAGGACTTTCACCATTCCCCAGTAATCTTTTAGGGCGTGCAAGCGCGTCCAGGGGAGCATGTAACGCCCCGTTGCGGGGTCGCGATACTGCGGTTGGTGCATGTGCCAGACTAAAACCAGGTTTACGCGGCTCAATGGGCAAGCTCTCGGAGTGGCGTGGTCTTCAGCTTACTGTGATTTTCCGCGGCGCGTGGCGGACGCAGGTGCGAAGCTTCAGCGGCTCCACGTCTGCAATCCCACGCGCGCGCCATGCTAGAATCTTTTTGCGCACACATGCGCCTGCTCGATAAATATATCGGACGCGAAGTCGGCTCGCACGCTGCGCTTGGGCTCGCGGTTTTCACTTTCGTTTTCTTTGTTCCCCAGCTGGTCCGCTTGATGGATCTCATCGTGCGCCATTCCGGCGGCATCGGAATGGTTTTGCTGATTTTCCTCTGCTCGCTGGTTCCCGTTCTGGCATTCACCATCCCGATGGCGGTCCTGGTAGGCGTGTTAATTGGCCTGGGCCGGCTTTCGGCGGACAGCGAAATCGTGGCGCTGCATGCGTCGGGAATCAGCCTGCGCCGCCTACTGCGTCCGATCGGATTCGTGGCGGCGGCTTGCGGCCTAGCCACGCTGGTTCTGACGTTTTGGCTCAGCCCTCTCTCGGTGCGCACCCTGCGAGGCCTGGAAGCTCGATTGCTTGCATCCCAGGCGCCGTACGCGATCCAACCGCGCGTCTTCGACGAGCGCTTTCCGCACCTCGTATTATACGTACAAGATGTGGAAGCCGCAGCGACGCGATGGCGGGGAGTGTTCCTAGCATCCACGGGGCCGGCCGGAACGACCGACGTGACCATCGCAGAAGGCGCGCAGGTCGTGGCCGGCGAAGACAACAACGAGATCGAATTGCATCTGGGCAGCGGGAGCACGCATGAGTACGACCCGCGTGATCCGCGGCGTTACAACGTCACGACTTTCGGCGAAAGCGAGATCCCAGTGGAGCTTTCGAATCCTGTCACCGGGCCGAAAACCGTGGCATTGAGCGACGCGGAGCGGTCGGTTTCGGAATTGCTAGCCGAACGAGGGCCTAACTGGCGCGATGCGCGCGTGGAATTCCAGCGGCGGATCGCTTTCCCAGCCGCGTGCATCGTGTTTGCGCTGCTCGGCGTGCCGATTGGAGTACGGCCTCGCCGCGGCGGGCGCGCTGCCGGATTAATTTTGACCCTCGTGCTGATCGGGGGCTATTACTTCCTGTTCGTTACCGGCGCCCATATGGCGCAGCAAGGATCGATTGCGCCGTGGGCGGGAATTTGGGCTGCCAACATCGGAGCGACGTTGCTCGGATTGGTTTTTCTGCGCCGCATCGAATCGATTCGCAAGCCCAGCCGCATTTTGGCGTGGTTCGATTCGCTGTTCCGCCGCGCGCAGCCGGCGCAGCGGCGCGAGGCGGACGCCGCGCCAATACGCGCCGCAAACGGACTGGCGCTAAATGGCGCCGCCGAGAAACCGGACGCCGCAGTGCGGCACACATTGCCGGCGGGCGACCCGGTGGCGTTTCCGATGCTTATAGATGTGTACCTGCTGCAGCGATTTTTTTATTACTTTTTGGTGCTGCTGGCGGGATTCGTGATGATTTTTGACGCGTTCACGCTTTTCGATTTGCTGGGCGATATTTCGAGGAACCACATTCCGGTTTCGATGGTCCTAAACTATTTCCGATATTTGGTGCCGTTGATGGTGTACCAGCTGGCGCCGCTGGCGACGCTGGTCGCGACGCTGGTTACGCTTGCAGTGATGGCGAAGAACAATGAAGTGATCGCCTTCAAAGCGAGCGGCATCAGCCTCTATAGGCTGGTGCTGCCGTTGACGTTGGCGGGATGCGTGGTGGCAGGGTCCATGTTTTTGTTGGACGATACGTTTCTACCGTATGCGAACCAGCGACAGGATGCTTTGCGCAACCAGATCAAAGGACGCCCTCCGCAGACATATTTTCAGCCGGCGCATCAGTGGATATTCGGCGAAGACACGAAGATTTATAATTACGAATTTTTCGATCCGGACCAACAGCTCTTTGGAGGACTGAACGTATTCGAGCTTAGTCCCGGGACGTTTCAGATTCGCCGGAGGGTGTTTGCAACTCGCGCGACTTGGGAAGCTTCGGAAAATACGTGGGTTCTGACAGGCGGCTGGATCCGCGATTTCAACGGCGGCCGAGTGACACGCTATACGCCTTTTAAAGTGGAGTCGCTGCCGGAGATTTCCGAACCGCCGAGTTATTTCCGGCGGGAGGTGCGCCAGTCATACCAAATGAACTGGCGGCAATTGGGCGAATACATTCTGAATCTTCGCCACGCGGGATTTGATACTTCGCGGCTTTCCGTGCAGTGGCAGAAGAAGTTCGCGTTTCCCTTGATTGCGGCCATTATTGTTTTCCTCGGCGCGCCTTTTGCTTTTCTGGTTGGAACGCGCGGCGCGATCGGTGGCTTGGCGTTGGCCGTCGGTGTTGCGATCGTTTACTGGGCCTCGGCGGCGCTGTTTGAAGCGATGGGCTCCGTGGGGCAGTTGCCACCTCTATTGGCAGGGTGGGCGCCGGACGCGATTTTTGGATTTCTTGGCGTTTATTTCTTTTTGAAAATGCCGACCTGATATTTGCGGCCAGCAGATATCTACGTCTTTCGCCGCTCTAAACACGTTCATTACTAACCCGTCACAAGTACTATTGGCGAAAGTGTGATTCGCGGCAAAAATGGAAACCACCTGATTGCGCCGTCAATCCCAGGACGCGCCCGCCGCTTCGCTGCGCGTCACCTTGTGGGGACTAACATGAAGCTTGGACTGCTCGCACTGATTCTCGCGCTTTCGGCAGCGGGCGTGGCGCGCGCCGACTCAAGTGGCTACGCATACTGTGGCAGCTTCGACGCCTATGTATTGCTGTACCAGACTACCGACCAGATTGAAGAGCTCGGGAAACTGCGCTGCGATGAAAAAGTAGAGGTCCTGACGCGCTGGACGAAATTTTTTCAGGTGCGGACGGCGGACGGCAGAGTGGGCTGGGTGAGTTCGAGCGATATTTCGGGGACGCCCGCTTCGGCGCGCCGGCAGCCGACACCGTTCGGGCTTACCGATCCAAGCGTAACTCCAGCCGAAGCTACAGAACTTCCGTTGAACAACGGGAACATCCTGAGCATGCGTGGTATGCGCCTCAGCGACGCCGTCATCATCGGCAAGATCAAATCTTCCAAGTGTGATTTCGACACTTCGCCTGCGGAGCTGCAGAAACTGCGCGACGCCAGACTTCCCGACCAAATAGTTCTGGCGATGATACAAGCGCCGCACGCTTCGGCTGAGCCGACGACAAAGGCGGTTGACACGGTGGACGTCAATATTCCGGATGGAACTGCGATCGCAGTCGTGCAGAACGCGGATATTTCGTCAGACGGACTTCAACAGGGCACGATCGTGAAGATGACGGTTGTGCACGACGTCGTGGCGAACGGCGTGATGGTTTTTCAGCGTGGCGCCGAGGCGCGCGCCCGCGTGATTGCCGTCAGTGAACCCGGACGGATGGGACACCCCGGCGCCGTTTCGTGGGCCATGCAGGATGTAAACGCAACGAACGGCGACCGCGTGCCTATTGATTTCACTTCGACAGCAACCGGCGCGAACTCTTCTGGCGGCGTGGCTGCGCCGAGCGCACCGCTGTGGGAGTTTCGCAAGAACAAGCCGACCGTGATGCCGGCGGGACAGCACTTTCAGGCGGTGGTGCACGGGAATGTGGTGCTGAAGCTTACGCCGGAACTCGCGAAGACACTGACTGCTCCGGAGCCAGCTGCCCAGGCAGTCGCCACCGTGGCTGCCGCGGCTGGATCGAAGCAGTAAGCCCTGCGCGGTTTTATTTTTGCGGCGGCTTCGGGCCGTAGGGCACGTCGAACCTCCTTAGGCTCTGGCCGCCTGGGGCCGGAATTCGCTGGCGACTTCCGCGAGGAATTCATCTTTCTTGATGGGAGCGCGGCCTAGCAATTTTTCGAGCACCGTGTCCACGGTTCCGCCCTGCCCGCTGGTGTAATATCGCTGCAGATCGAGAAGCGCCGTCACCTGCCATTCCGGCATTCCTTGATCGAGCATGGCCGTACGTTGCGCGTCCTCGGGAATATCCACGTAGCGGACTGGAACTCCGGCGTGGCGTGAAATTTTCTCGGCGATGTCAGCATTAGTGAGTGCTTCCGGACCGTTTAATTCGTAGATTTTTCCGTCATGCTCGCCTCCCTGCAGAGCTTTGGCAAGCACCGTCGCGATATCGCGAACGTCCACGTAGCTGATGCGCGCGTTGCCCAAAGATCCGTAAAAGGCGCCTTGCTGGCGGATACTTGGAGCGTTATAGGTGAGCACATTCTGACTGAAGCTATTTGGCCGAATGATGCAGCGCGCCATTTTCGTCGAGTTTAATTTGTCTTCGACTTTGCGGTGCCAGCTGGGAAAAGATTTCGGATAATCCGCCGCGCCCAGCGCGGAATTCAGCACGACGCGCCGAACGCCTGCAGCGACGCACGCGTCAATTGCGTTCCCTTCCAGTTCGACCAATTCGCGAACTGGCGAACATACCAAGTAGACGCTATCAATGCCTCTTAGAGCGGCTGCGAGGCTTGCGTTGTCCGCAAAATCTGCAATCACTGTTTCCGTTCCGGTGGGGGCCTTCGCTGCGTCTGTTTTGGAGCGGTACATCGCGCGATGCTTCGCTCCGCTTCGCGCCACTTCCGCCAGCACCGCCTTGCCTGCTGTCCCGCTTGCTCCGGTGACCAATATCATTTCGTTTTCTCCCGTTGGACGCTCTCGGTAAAATTTGCGATTGCAGCCGCCCCCGGCCGATTCGCTTTCATTTTCCGCGAGCCGATTCTGCAAAATGATATAACCGTGAGAGTCGAGCCGGAAGTACGCACAATTTTGTAAGCAGTGGAGGAGCGGTGAAAGATCATTTTGGATGTCCGGTGCAAGCGACGATTAATGTGGTCAGCGGAAAGTGGAAAATTGTGACGATATGGCACTTGGGTTTCAGCGCCAGGCGCTTCGCGCAACTGCGCGACTTGCTGCCGGGAATCAGCGATAAAGTGCTGGCCTCCCAGTTGCAGCAGATGGAGGCGGACGGAATCGTGAAGCGTGAAGCTACCCATGCGTCGCCGCCGCAGGTCACATATTCGCTGACTCGGGCCGGTGAAGAATTGATCGGGCCGCTGGGCGGACTTTGCACGTGGGGTACCGAGCATCTCGGCGTTCCGCCGAACTTGAAGCGTTACCCGAAGAGCCCTGCGAAACGAAAGCGCTGAGAAAACGAAGCGACTGAATGTGCGGCGCTTCCAGTCACGCACGGAATTCCCTCCCGACCGAACTTCAAGTTGTAGTTTAAGCGCGATATTTGCGCGGATCGTTGACGCGTTGCTCGAAGATTTCTTCACGCCGATTATCGCTTTGCAGTTGCAGCGCCTCACGTGCGGCTGGAGATGTCGGCTCGACCACAATTTCGACACGTAATGAATTACTTCAGCTACGAAACATGTGGCGCTCGAGCAGCTTCGTTTCGCGCACAGCCTGTACCCTTCCTGCCCGACAGCTGTTTGAAAGTACTATTGCCAGCCGGACCGAGCCTGCCAAAAATAGCCCAACGCATCGCCGGGGGGCGCGTTTCTCTCTGCACATCCCTCGGGGCGGCTTGGGGACTTGGGATGAAATACTTCTCTCTCGCGATTGGGGTCTTCTTTTTTGTTGCGCTGCCCGCACGCGCCGACAGCATGGCCTACGCGCATTGCGGCACCTACGACTCGTACATCTTGCTCTATAAATCCACACAAAAATTCGAAGAGCTTGGCAAGTTGCGATGCGGCGAAAAGATTGAGGTCCTCACCCGCAACGACGACTACACCCAAGTCCAGACCGAGGATGGGCGGATAGGATGGGTGATCAATAGCGATCTTTCGGTGACCGCTCCGCCTCCCCAGGAAGTCTATACCTTCGGAATGACAGAGAAGCGCAAGGCGGACGAACTGCAACCAGCGGAAGTTCCGCACGAACAATTGGTTGCCGCGCGAGCTGTCGTAGCGCCGGCACCGTCCCCTGCGGGACCTGCTCCGCTCATGACCAACGTCAATGTGATGAAAATGCAGGGAGATCACTCGGCTGCCGATGAGATCATCGCCAAGATCAATTCTTCGCGTTGCGATTTTGATACGACGCCTGCAGGAATTCACCGTCTGAAACTGGCGGGCGTTTCGGACCGGATTGTGCTGGCGATGCTGCACGCACCTGCGGCGTTTCCGTTAACCTTTCCGGACGGAACAGCGACTGCTGAAGCTACTATTCCTAACGATACTTCAGTTGAGGTTGCGGTGAGCAGCGATGTCTCGCCGAGCGGACTGCAAGAAGGCTCAATTGTGGAAATGTCGGTGGCACAAGATGTGGTCATCGGCGGCGTCACGGTTATCGTCAGAGGTGCGGAAGCGCGCGGACGAATCATGGCAGTGCGACACGCGGGATTGGGAAGTTCAGGCGAGGTCGTGTGGTTTATGCAGGACATCCAGGCAGCCGGCGGCGACCGAATTCCGGCAAATTTTGCGCCGACGCAAGACGCCAAGATCGTGGTCGGCGATTTTGGCGGCTACCCGTTCTTCATGTCTGAATTTCGCAAGAACGGACCGGCGATAGCCGCGTCAGGTGACCACTTCGCCGCAGTCGTGAGCGGCAATATTCTTGTGCGTGTGCCGCAGGCTTCCCGCGGAGATCAAGTTGCACAAAAATCAAAAATTCAAGCGGTGCCTCAACTCCTGCCAACGGCGAGCCCTACGCCCGCGTTCCCCGCGATCGTCGAAGCTCCCGAGCAGCAAGCCTCAGTGAAACCGTAGCCACACATCAGCGAACCCTACTCGGTTCCCTTCTGCCCGTCAACAACGACTTCAAGTATTGATTCTGCTTGTCGCCGGGTGCAACGAATCTCAGATGTTGCGCGAAATGTCGGCGGGTCAACCATGTTTTACCGAGTTGGCGACGCACTAAAGGCATACTTGAAGTAATTTGCAAAGGCTGCGGCTATGCCACTCGCGGGCCGCGCAGAATGCGGGCCGGCAAGAACAGGATTCCGCGGAGCAACTCCAAGACGCCATCAACCGCAATGCCCACGATGCGGAATGGTAGAAGGATAAGCCAGACGATCGGGTAAAGCACCAGCGCGACGAGCGCCAGTGGCCAGCAAAGCACTAGCAAAATGCACCAGAGCAAGAATTTCACCATAACCTCCTCCCGTCCCGCTCACATCTTAATACGTTGCAGCGGTTCGTGCTGTTCCACAGCACGACAATTAAACTCACTCGGCTACGTCGAGCGTCATTGGCGTACGAGCGAGCGAATTTTCTGGATTACCAGGTCAATTCCCACGTCGTTGTAGCCGCCTTCGGGAATAATCACATCGGCGTAGCGTTTTGATGGTTCGACGAACTCCATATGCATCGGGCGCACCGTGCTCAGGTATTGGTCAATGACCATTTCCATGTTGCGGCCGCGTTCGCAGATATCGCGAACCAGTCGGCGGATGAAGCGGAGGTCTGCATCGGTATCCACGAAGATCTTGATATCCATCAGTTCGCGCAGCTGCTTATTTTCGAAAATCAGAATACCTTCGACGATAATCGCGGGCAAAGGCTCGATGCGCACGGTGCCCTTCAAGCGCTGGAAATTGGCGAAATCGTAGGTGGGACGCTCAATGGCTTGACCGGCGCGTAGGCGACGGACATCCTCTGCAAGCAGCGGCGTATCCATCGAGTCGGGATGATCGAAATTCAGTTTGACGCGCTCTTCGAAGGATAGCTCGGGATAATCGCGGTAATAATTGTCCTGCTGCAGCACAACCACGCTCCTATCGCTTAATGCTTCGATGATTCGCCGGGTGATGGTCGTCTTCCCCGAGCCGGTGCCGCCGCAGATGCCAATGATCAGCGGACGGCTATCGAGCGGGCGAAGATTCAGTGATTGAATTGTCCGCTCCTTCGCTGAGCTACTTGTGCTTCGCTTTGCCGCGCTTCTTATCTTCGATTTCAGCCTGGGCCGCGGCTAGTCGCGCAATCGCCACGCGGAACGGGGACGCGCTCACGTAGTTCATGCCGACCCGGTGGCAGAACTTCACACTGTCGGCGTCTCCGCCATGCTCGCCGCAGATGCCGATCTTCAGCTTGGGATTCGTTCTGCGGCCGCGCTGAATCCCCCACTCGATCAGCAGGCCCACGCCGGCGACGTCGAGAGTCTGGAAGGGGTCTGCGGGGAATATTCCAGCTTTTCTTTCATCCACGTAGTCGGGCAAGAAGCGCCCGGCGTCGTCGCGGGAGAGTCCCATGGTGGTTTGCGTGAGGTCATTGGTTCCGAAGGAAAAGAATTCAGCGACTTCCGCGATTTGATCTGCAAGCAGTGCTGCGCGCGGCAACTCAATCATCGTGCCGACCAGATATTCAAGTTTCACTTTAGAGCGCGAAATGATTTCTTCGGCGACTTTTCTGGTTTGCGATTCGAGGATTTTCAATTCTTTTTTATCCATCACGAGCGGATGCATGATTTCAGGCAACACTTTAATGCCGCGCTTCTGGCAATCGATCGCTGCTTCAATGATCGCTTGAACTTGCATGTCGAGAATTTCGGGATACGTGATGCAGAGTCGGCATCCGCGGTGACCGAGCATGGGGTTGGCTTCATGTAATTGATCCACTCGCCGCGCGACGGCTTCGGAAGTGATGCCAATTTTCTTCGCGAGTTCGGCTTGCTTCGCGGGATCGTGCGGAACGAATTCGTGGAGCGGCGGGTCGACGAGACGAATGGTCACCGGGTAGCCGTCCATCGCGTCGAAAATGCCGATGAAATCGCGCCGCTGGAATGGCAGGAGCTTCGCGAGCGCCTTGCGGCGAGCCTCGGGAGTCTCTGCCAGGATCATTTCCTGGATTGCTTGCTGGCGCTCGATACTCTTCTCCGGCTGTTCGAAATCCTTGAAGAACATGTGCTCTGTGCGGCAGAGGCCGATGCCCTCGGCGCCCATTTCACGGGCCACTTTTGCGTCGTGAGGAGTATCGGCATTGGTGCGTACGCCGAGCCGGCGCGATTTATCGGCCCATTTCATTAAGGTATCGAAGGCTTTCGGCGGTTCGGGGCGCACCAGCTCGATTTGGCCGGTGTAGACCGAGCCATCGCCGCCGTCGAGCGTGATCCATTCGCCTTCGCGAACGGCGCGGCCGTTGGAGCTAATTGTTTTCTTCGCGAGGTCAATATCCAGTTTTTCGGCG
Organism: uncultured Acidobacteriota bacterium; assembly: GCA_963804625.1. Taxonomy (GTDB): domain Bacteria; phylum Acidobacteriota; class Terriglobia; order Acidiferrales; family UBA7541; genus Palsa-295. Next base: position 742,721 of record CAWDRJ010000009.1, read on the forward strand.
CCGACGATGCAGCATTTACCCCAACCTCGGGCGACTACCGCCGCGTGGCTGGTCTTCCCGCCCGTCGCGGTGAGGATCCCTTGAGCGACATACATGCCGCCAACATCTTCCGGGCTCGTTTCATGCCTCACTAAAATCACTTTTTCCCCGCGCGCCGCCCATTCTTCGGCCTCCTGCGCGGTGAATACCGCTTTGCCGACTGCCGCGCCGGGCACGGCATTATTTCCGGTCACAAGCAAACGATTGGACAATTCGCTGCGCGACATCTTGGGATTCAGGACGGGATAAAACAGACGCTCGACATCTTCGGGCTTGATGCGTTCAAGTGCTTCTTCAACTTTGATCAACTTCTCGTTGACCATGTCCACGGCAATTTGAAATGCGGCGGACGGCGAGCGTTTTCCAGTGCGCGTCTGCAACATATATAGCTTGCCCTGCTCGACTGTGAATTCGAGGTCTTGCATGTCGCGGTAGTGCTTTTCGAGAGTCTGGCGTACGCGTTCGAGTTGCGCGTAAACCTTCGGCATCCGCTTGGCCATTTCTTTCAAGTGCATCGGCGTGCGGATCCCGGCGACCACGTCTTCGCCTTGCGCGTTCAATAGGAAATCGCCGAAGAAAGTTTTCTCGCCGGTAGAGGGATCGCGCGTGAAGCAGACGCCAGTGCCGGAATCATCGCCCGTGTTGCCGAAAACCATCTGAACTACGTTCACTGCGGTTCCCAGCAGCCCCGTGATTTTTTCCACGCGGCGGTAGGTCTGCGCCTTTTCGCCCATCCATGATTCAAACACGGCAGCAATCGCGCCCCAGAGCTGTTCTTCCGGATCATCCGGAAAAGCAGCGCCCGTCTTTTCTTTGTAGTAGGCCTTATATTCGCCGACTAATTTGCGCCAACCCTCGGCGGTTACTTCGGTGTCGTCTTTCACGCCGAATGATTGCTTCATCGCGCGCAGCTTGTGCTCGAGTTCTTCTTTCGGCAGGCCGATTACTACCGACGAATACATCTGGACGAAGCGGCGGTAGGCGTCATAGGCGAAGCGCTCATTCTTTGTGGTGCGCGCGAGACCTTGGACGGCTTTGTCGTTGAGGCCAAGATTCAGAATGGTCTCCATCATTCCTGGCATGGAGCGCGCGGAGCCGGAGCGGACGCTTACGAGCAGCGGATCCTTGGCGTCACCAAGTTTTTTGTGGGTGAGTTTTTCCAGGCGCGCGAGACTCTTGGCGACTTCCGCGCGAAGTTCTTTCGGATACTTGCGTCCATGCTTGAAGAAGTAGTCGCACGTTTCGGTGGTGATGGTGAAACCGGCGGGCACGGGAAGGCCGATACGCGTCATCTCCGCGAGACCGGCACCTTTGCCGCCGAGCAGGTCGCGCATGTCGCCCGTGCCGTCCGCTTTGCCCGCTCCGAAAAAATAAACGTATTTCATTTTTGACCTCAAGAAAGAATTTAGATTCGATAACGGCACGCCAGCCACGGCCGGCGGTTTAGCTCATGCGATTGTTGAAGCGAATTTGTCGGCGTTCCGACAACTCAACTGTTACCTCACGGACTCCTCGGAGCCTAGTTCCGAAAAATCCGCGATCGTAGAAAATTCTTCAAGTAAGCTGCCGAGTAGCGCCAGGCGATTCCTTCGAACATTCTGGTCCTCAACCATCACTAGAACCTTGTCAAAGAACATATCCACCGCGGGGCGCAGCTCGGAAATAGCTTCAAGTGCTTCCCGATATTTTCTCGCCTTCTTCTTACGAGTCGCTTCCTCGCCAATTCGTTGTGCGGCGGCGTGAAGTTCGCGCTCGGCGGGTTCCCAGAGTAGATCCGCTTGCACTGTCCGCTGCGCCTTGTCCGCTCCGGCTGCGGATTTTGCCAGGATGTTGCGGATGCGTTTGAACGAAGCCGCCAGCGGGACGAAATTCTTCGTGTCGCGGATGGCTTTCACGGCAGCGACGCGGTCGGCGGCGTCCACCAGATCGTCGGCTCCCGCTGCGAAGGCGGCATTGACTTCGTCTGCGGCGAAACCGCGGCGTTCGCGCAGAATGTGACGCGCGCGGTCGAGCAGAAAATCGAGGACCTGCTTCTGGACGGCTTCGGAGGCTTCGATTTTCGGCGTCTGCTCGCGCAGTGCCTTGGCCGCGGCGGAGATTGCCGCAGAAATCGAAAGCGGCAATTTCCTTTCGAGGATGATTTTCACAATCCCCAGCGCAGCGCGGCGCAATGCAAAGGGATCGCTCGATCCCGTGGGCACTGCGCCTACGGCGAAGCACGCTAACAACGAATCGAGCTTATCGGCGAGAGCCACAGCACAGCCCGTTAAGTTGCGCGGCAGCGGATCATCAAGGCCGGCCGGCTTGTAGTGATCGTAAACTGCCCAGGCGATTTCTTCGGGTTCGCCCTGCGCGCGGGCGTACAAGCCGCCAACGATTCCCTGCAGCTCGGGAAATTCGCCGACCATGCCCGTGACGAGATCGCATTTGGCGAGCTCGGCGGCGCGGTCGGAGCCCGCCACATCGGCTTGCGAAACGCCGCCGCTGAACCATTGCTCCGCGAGCCATCGCGCGAGCGCGCGCATGCGTTCGACCTTATTGCCGTAACTTCCGAGGCGCGATTCGTATGTCACTGCGGCGAGCTTCGGCAAATAGTCTCCGAGCTTGCTCTTCTGGTCGGTCTCCCAGAAGAATTGTGCGTCGGCGAAACGCGCACGCAACACGCGCTCGTGCCCCGCGCGAACGAGGCCCTTGGGATCTTTCGGTAAGTTGATGACGGCGAGGAAATGTGGAGCGAGATCGCCATTCTTCGCTTCGAGCGCGAAATACTTCTGATGGTCGCGCATTACAGTGATGAGTATTTCGTCGGGCAGCGCCAGGTATATGGGATCGAAATCGCCGATGATCACGCTGGGGTATTCGTTTAAGTAGCTGACCGATTCGAGGAGCGCGGCGTCCTCGTGGGCGCGCAGTCCCTTGCGATTGGTGAGCGCGCGAATCTCGGCTTCGATTTTTCTGTGGCGAGCGTTGGGACGGCACAAAACAAAGTTTTTCTTTAATTTCGATTCGTAGTCCGTCGGCCCTTGAACCAAGATATGTTTCCTGCCGAGGAAGCGGTGACCGTCGGTGTGACTGCCTGCTTGCACCGCGGCGAATGAGAACGGCACGATTTTTCCATCGAGCAGCGCCACAATCCAGCGAATCGGACGAATGAAACGCGGGCCTTGCGCGCCAGTCCAATACATCGAGCGCGGCCAGGAAATCTCCTGAATTACTTGCGGGACTGCATCTTCCAGAATTTTTGCAGCAGGCCGGCCGATGACGACTTGTTTTGCGGCGAGGTACTCGCCCTTCGGTGTATTCACGATTGTCAATTTCGAAACGGGAATTCCCTGCTTTTCTGCGAAGCTCATGGCGGCGCGCGTCGGCTCGCCGACACTATCGTAAGCCACCGATTTCGGCGGGCCGATGATTTCGCGCGTCACATCTTCCTGACGCAGCCGCACGCCGCGCGCAATCGCTACCAGGCGGCGCGGCGCACCGAAAGTTTCAATCGAATCTTGCGCGAGTTTTTCTTCGAGCAATCCATTCGCAAGAAAATACTTTTGAAGCAATGCTTTAAGTTCCTGCGATGCTTTCAAAATCATTCCGGCGGGAATCTCTTCGCAGCCGATTTCGAAAAGAAAATCGCCGGTCGGCTTCGCGTTGGCCTTCACGTTTTTCTTTAGGGGTTGCTTCATGCGCGCGCACCGGTTAATTCGGGTGTGGTGGTGACTCCCGACTTTTGCCGCAGCCAGAGCTCGGCGACGCGCACTGCGAGTCTGCGTACGCGGCCGATCATCGCCGCGCGTTCCGTGACGGATATGGCTCCGCGGGCGTCCAGCAGGTTGAACAGATGCGAGCAGCGCAGCGTCAGGTCGTAGGCCGCCAGCAACGGAAAGCGCTCGACGTTGACCCCCGCCGCTTTGGGCCATGCGTCCAGGATGTGTTTGGCCTCCGATTCGTTCAAATCGAATTGCTTGCGGATCGAGACCGCGTCCGCGTAATCGAAGCTATAAGCCGAAAATTGCCGTTCTTCGGCCATGCGCACCTGGCGATAGGTGACCGTCTCCGACCAGCGGACGTCGAACACGTTGTCCACGCCCTGCAGATACGACGCGATGCGATCGAGGCCGTAGGTCAGCTCGACGGAGATGGGATCGAGGTTTTGTCCGCCGCTCTGCTGGAAGTAGGTGAACTGGGTGATCTCCTGTCCGTCAAGCAGCACTTGCCACCCAATTCCCCATGCGCCGAGCGTAGGCGATTCCCAGTTATCTTCCTCAAACCGAATATCGTGTTCCTTCAAGTTAATTCCAACCGCGGCGAGACTTTCCAAATAAAGATCTTGAACATCCGCAGGCGCCGGTTTGAGTATTACTTGAAGCTGTGTATGTTTATAGAGTCGGTTGGGATTTTCGCCGTAGCGGCCGTCCGCAGGGCGTCGGCTCGGCTGCGTATAGACGACGCGATAGGGTTCAGGCCCGAGCACACGCAAAAAGGTTTCGGGGTGCATGGTGCCGGCGCCGACTTCTACGTCATATGGTTGCTGCAAGATGCAATCGCGGCGCGTCCAGTACTCTTCAAGTTTTAGTAGAAGATCCTGAAAGCTGAGACCCTGGCGTTTGGGCGCGGGTTTGAGTTTTGCTTGATGTGCCTTGGTCTTCAAGCCGGTGACTCCAGAAGTTCCCGCGAGGCGAGCTTGCGGTCAATTTGATGTTCGACAACATCGAGCATAACATCGCTCAGCTCGCGCGCAGCTCGCGGCGGGATCATTTCCTCGCTGAGTTTATCAAGGCGTTCGGCGAGCATCCGGCGCGCAGCAGCCAGCGCGACGGGCGAGAGCGTCCGCATACCGGGCCGGCGGCACTTGCTGCAGGAGATTGCCGAAGCGCTCGGCGAAAAATAGGCCGCTTCTTTCGAGTCCAATGCCCTGCCGCAGCGCGCGCAGGCGTCGAGCGGTGGCAGCCAGCCGCCGAGCCGGACGGTCCAGAGCGCGAAATAGGCGAGAGGTAGCTCGGACTTGCCGGTCTTCTTTATGGTTTGCGCGGTCAATAATAGAAGACGGAAATTCGCGTCGGCAGGCTCGTGGTCCGGCAGAACCGTTTCCGTCACCTCGCTCAGCACCGCCAGCGCGACACCCGAACCGTAGTCGCGGAAGGCATCGAGAAACGATTCCACCAGTTCGCACTGGTTAATGCGCACGAGTTCGCGATTCTGGCGCTCGTAAAACCAGATGTGGATGTGCGAAAGGCGCTCGAGGGTCGATCCGAACTTGCTTTTGGTGCGGCGCGCGCCGGAGGCGACCCCGCGGACGCGTCCCATGGAACGCGAAAGGAAGCTGACGAGGCGGTCGGCTTCACCGAGCGGATAGGTTTGCAGGACGATGGCCTCGGATTCGTGGGTTGGCATCAGGGTATCGGTGCGCCGGCAACTGCGAAAAGCGATGTGGCTTGAAGATTCCGAGCGTACGGGATTCAAGTGACCGCTTAAGCGCATGCGAAACAGATTTTTTTATCACAGCACAGGATTCAGCGCAATCGCTAAACGAGATTGCGGCAGCCGCCTTCAGCGCAGGGTCGCATGTCGCGCTGCGCCTCACGATTGCGCTTGAAAATGCGCCGGTGTCGGATAGAGTTTCTGTGCATCAAACTTTTCCTCCGGAAACATCAAAGGTAGAGGCACCCAGAGTTGATCCCTCTAAAGGACCTGACACCGCGGCGTTCTTTCCCGATCGTCACGCTACTGCTGATTCTCGTAAACGTGATCGTGTTCCTGCATCAAGTGACGTTGCCGCCGCGCGCCGCTGACGCATTCATCATGACATACGCGGCGGTACCGGCGAAAATCCAGCTGGCCTTGGCCGGACGCCACTACACGATGGCGCAAGCGCTCGTGCCGCTTTTTACCTGCATGTTTCTGCACGGCGGCTGGCTGCACATCATCGGCAACATGTGGTTCCTCTGGATCTTCGGCGCGAATGTGGAGGATCACATGGGACCGCTTCCCTATTTGATCTTCTATCTGATTTGCGGCGTGGGTTCGAGCGTCGCGCAGACGATATTTTCCTGGGGCTCGAATATTCCCGCGCTGGGAGCGAGCGGAGCGATTTCGGGAGTACTGGGCGCATACCTTATATTTCTGCCGGGCTCGCAGATTCTTACGCTAGTCACTCTGTTCATTATCTGGTTTCGCGCGCGGATCCCGGCGATCGTGTTTATCGTCCTCTGGTTTCTCATCCAATTCTTGAGCGCGGTCGGGTCGCTGGGAGCGTCGTCTACGCAAGCGGGCGGCGGCGTGGCTTGGTGGGCGCACGTTGGAGGTTTTGTTCTGGGGATGTTGCTGGCAAAAATATTCTCACCCAACGCTCGAAGGCCGGCGTACAGCTGATTGTCGTCGCCGTGCCGACAATTCGAGGAGGAGTTGAATGTCGGCGGCGCGAAACTTGAAGTTGAAGGTCGATGAGTCGCGCCGATCCGCGACCGGCTCGACGCTTCATGTTTCACTTGAGCTCAGCACGCCACCCGTTCCCGGGACTATTTTGTCGGTAGCCTGTGCTGGGCACATCGAATCGTGGAGTGACGTTCAGCGTTGTCGCGCGTTCTAACAAGAGAGTGGAGGTGCGGTCGCATGATTCGAACTTGGCTGCGGTGGCATCCGCCGCATGCGGCCCACGCAAGAGCGCGGCGGTGCAAGAAAATGTCGGGCGTCTCGTCGCTCCCACCGCGGCTCGCGATACAATAGAGGCACGAAGGTAGCAGGCCCGCGAATCGGTAATTTTTCGGAATCGCGCTGCGTAATATAGACTTGGGCAGCAGATCTTCATGACCTAGGAGCGCTCACTTTACATGTCCACAACGCCCAATCCCGGCAAGCCGGACCTTAGTTCGTTGCGCATCGGCGAAGGCCAACGCAAGAGCGGCAAAGCCGGCAGGCGCCTGGGAATTTTTGCGGCTTTGATCGGCGTCTTGGTGATTGTGACCGGAGCGGTTCTGGCTTTCCGCGATCAGAAACCGGCTGTGGAAGTGACTACCGCACAAAAGCCCGCCACGGGCAGACCGGCGTTGCTGAACGCCAGCGGTTACGTGACCCCGCGACGGCGCGCGACGGTCGCGGCCAAAATCACTGGACGTGTGACCGGCGTTTTCTTTGATGAGGGCATGCACGTTAAGAACGGCCAGATTCTGGCGACGCTGGACGATTCCGACGCGAAGCGGGCGCTTGATTCGGCCGTGGCAGACCGCAATTCCACGCGGGCTCAGATCATGGATTTTCAGGTACAACTCAAGAATGCCGAAATTGAACTCCATCGGGCGAACGAACTGCTGACCGCCGGCGTGCAAAGCCAGGAAGCGCTCGATAACGCGCGCACATCGGCGGACAGCCTGAAAGCTAAAATCGCTCTGACGAAGGAGCAAGTGGCAGCTTCCGAAGCGCGCATCAATGAAGCGCAGCAGGCGGTGGACAATTGCGTGATCCGGGCGCCGTTTGAAGGAATCATTGTCTCCAAGGATGCGCAAGTGGGCGAAATGATTTCGCCAATTTCGGCGGGCGGCGGATTTACGCGGACCGGCGTCGCAACCATTGTGGACATGAACTCGAACGAAATCGAAGTGGATGTGAACGAGGCGTATATTGCGCGCGTTGAGCCAGGGCAGCCAGTCACTGCGGTGCTGGACGCATACCCTGATTGGCAAATCCCCTCGAAGGTTCGCACGGTGATCCCGACGGCGGACCGCCAGAAAGCTACAGTAAAGGTTCGGATTTCATTCTTAAAGTTGGACCCGAGGATTTTGCCGGACATGGGCATCAAGGTGACGTTCCTGGGCGATGCACCAGACACTAAGAACGGCCCGGAGCCGGCGGCGACGATTCCAGTTGGGGCGTTGCGCGATGAGACTGGAAAAAAGATCGTGTTCCTTGTGAAAGACGAAAAGCTCGAGCGGCGCGCGGTGACCGTGGGCACTACGAATGGCGGCGACGCCCAAATACTGGCTGGGCTTGCGGTGGGAGATACGGTCGTCGTGAAAGGTCCGGCCGATTTGCATGACGGAGAGGCGGTACAGATCAAGAGGTAACCCGAACGCGTGATAGGAGACTGAGATGGTTCGTGTGGACGCAACCGGCAAAGACGGCAGCCTGATACAAATTCGCGGCGTGGAAAAGACCTACAAGCGCGCCGGCGAGGAAATTCACGTCCTGCAAGGCTTGAACCTCGACGTGGACAGAGGCGAATTCGTCGCTTTCATGGGGCCGAGCGGTTCCGGCAAGACTACCCTGCTTAATCTGCTGGGCGGGTTGGACGTGCCGACGCGAGGCAGCATCACCGTCGCGGGCGATGAGATCACCAACATGTCCGGCGGCAAACTGACCGAGTGGCGCGCGCGGCACGTGGGATTCATCTTTCAAATGTATAACTTGATCCCGGTGCTCACGGCTTTTCAGAACGTGGAGCTGCCGCTGCTTCTCACGAAGCTCTCGAAGTCTGAGCGGCGCAAGCACGTGGAGACAGCTTTGGGCGTGGTGGGATTGGCCGACCGCATGAACCACTACCCTCGGCAGCTTTCCGGCGGACAAGAGCAGCGCGTGGCGATTGCTCGAGCGATCGTGGCTGATCCCACTTTCCTGCTGTGCGACGAGCCGACCGGCGACCTGGACCGCAAGAGTGCTGATGAAATACTTGAACTATTGCAGCGCTTCTGCAAGGAACACAACAAGACGATCTTGATGGTTACGCACGATCCGATGGCGGCGGAGCGCGCGGAAGCAACGTTACACTTGAATAAAGGCGTGCTGGTGGAAGCGGCGCACGCCGGGAGCCTGGCATGAAATACCTTCCACTTATATTCGCAAATCTTTCGCGCAAGAAGCTGCGGACGACGCTGACGATCGGATCGTTCGCGGTGGCGGTGTTCCTGTTTGGCTTCCTCGCCATCATTCACGGCGCGTTCAGCGGAGACATGGGTGTGGTCGGGGTGGATCGGCTGATGGTAATCAACAAAGTCTCGATCATTCAGCCGCTGCCGGTTTCCTACCAGGCGCAAATTCAACGCATCCCCGGCGTGAAATATGTGGCGGCACAGACCTGGTTTGGCGGCATCTATCAGGACCCCAAGAATTTTTTCCCGAGTTTCGCGGTTGACCCCGACACGCAGCGGTTGGTTTATCCCGAGCTGACGGTTACCGACGACGAGTGGCAGAAATTCCTGGGCGACCGTGAGGGCGCCATTGTAGGCGCGCGCACGGCGAAGCGCTTCGGCTGGAAACTGGGCGACCGCATTCCGCTACAGGCGCCGATTTACGGCGGGACGTGGGAGTTCAACATAGACGGTATTTACAACAATCCGAAGGACGGCATCGATCTGACGCAATTCTGGCTGCACGAGAAATATCTCGACGAACGACGCACGTTCGGCAAGGGCGAGATCGGCTGGTACACGGTGAAACTGGATTCGGCGGATGATGCGCCGCGGATCATCAAGGCCATTGACGATCAGTTCGCCAATTCTCCGTATGAAACCAAGAGCGAGACGCTCGCGGAGATGACTGCGTCGTGGGTGAAGCAGGCCGGAAACATTGAGTTTTTGATTATGGCGATCGGCGGCGTGGTGTTTTTCACGCTGCTGCTGGTGACCGGCAACACCATGGCGCTTTCTGTGCGCGAGCGCATGGGCGAACTGGCGGTGATGAAGGCAGTCGGTTTTTCCGATCGCTTTGTGTTGTTTATCGTGCTCGCGGAATCGCTAACGATCGCCTTGATCGGCGGAATCCTCGGGATTCTACTGGCGAAATTAATGACGCTGGGCGGCGATCCCACGGGCGGCGTTCTTTATAGCTTCATTCTGCCGATTTCCGCGATGCTGCTGGGAATTGCCGCGGCGATTGCGATAGGGACGATGGCGGGTATTATTCCGGCGACGAATGCGATGCGGCTGCGCGTGGTGGACGCGCTGCGGAGGGCTTAGCTTATGGCCGTACCGATCGTTTACAACTTGCGCAGCATGAAAGTTCGCTGGCTCACGGCCGTTGCGGCGGTGCTGGGGATTGCGGGCACGGTGGGCGTGTTCGTTGCGATGCTGGCGCTGGCGCACGGATTTCGTGCGACGCTCGTGAACTCCGGGTCGCCGGATAACGTGCTGATACGCAGAGCGGGATCTTCCGCGGAGTTGGACGGCTCGGTCGCGCTCGATCAGGTGCAAGCGATCGATGACGAACCCGGCGTGGCGCATGACAATGGCAAACCTTTGGTCAGTCCCGAAGCGGTTCTGATCGCCGCATTCAATCTGAAATCAACCGGAACGAACGCCAACGTACAAATCCGCGGCGTCTCGCCCGTGGTTCTGAAGGTTCGCCCGAACATCAAGATCATCGAAGGAAGGTTCTTTGAGCCGGGGCTCGCCGAACTCGTTATCGGCAGGAACGTTCCTTCGACTTACGAAGGCCTGGAGCTGGGAGACACGGTCCCCTTCGGGGGGCAGGCGTGGAAAGTCGTTGGCGTCTTCGACGCCGGCGGGAGTTCGTTCGATTCCGAAGTGTGGGCCGATAGCCGCGTGCTGAACCAGGTGTATAAGCGTCCGGAGAATCTCTATCAGTCCGTCACCGTGCACCTGGCTTCGCCTGCCGCGTTCCAACAATTCAAGGATGCTGTGACCTCCGACCCCAAGCTCACAGTTCAAGTGGATCATGAAGTGGAATATTACGCGCGGCAATCGCAGGTGCTGACGACTTTGATTTCGGTGCTGGGTGGCTTGGTGGTTCTTATCATGGGCGTCGGCGCTGTGATTGGGGCGTTGAATACAATGTATGCGATGGTGTCCGAACGGGCGCGCGAAATCGGCACGATGCGGGCGATTGGCTTTTCCCAGTTCAGCATCGTGCTCTCGTTCGTCTTCGAAGCGCTGTTGATCGCGTTCATCGGTGGAGTAATCGGCTGCGTCTCCGTGTTGAAACTGAATGGGTACACGACGAGTACGATGAATATGCAGACGTTCTCGCACGTAGCGTTCGCGTTTCAGATCACGCCGATCCTGCTAGCGGTTGGGCTTCTCTTCGCACTGCTGATGGGCGTGGTAGGCGGGGTGCCGCCGGCGATTCGTGCGGCGCGACGTCCGGTGGCGCTTGCGTTGCGGGAGCTGTAACGCGAGAGCGCAGGCGCATTCAGGCTAGTTCAAGTCCATTGCGAGGCTGGCGCGCCGACAATTCAAGAGCCCACTGAATCACGTTGTGCTGATAATTCGCTACAGAAGGTAAAGTAAATCCTCTAGTTTGCTGGAATAAATTCCTCACTTTTCACAAATTGCACACTGCTGTGCGCGAACAAGTTTAAAATGAAGACGTCCCAGCCCTGTGTTGGATTGCGGAACAATTCCACAGCAATTTCGGAGGGAGAGCGAGAATGTCCACCAACTTATGTGGGAGCGGGATGGGTCGATTTTTCACGGGCTTCTTGGGAGCCACAGCGATGCTGACGGCGAGCCTATTTTCGGGTGCAGTGTCCGCGCAGGACCAACAAAGCACGCCCCCAGCCAATCAGGTGATGGGACAGGTCGAATTCGTAGGTAAGACTAAGGCTGAAAAGACAGCCGGAATTTGGGTGGATGGTCAGTATGTCGGCTTCGTGAATGAATTGAAGGGCGACAAGAAAGTACTGCTCCTCCCGGGCGAGCACGCGATTTCGGCGCGGCAGACCGGCTATCTCGACTCCGATCAGAAAATCGTGGCCGAGCCGGGCAAGAAAACCATTCTCACGATCGCACTGGAAAGAGATCCCAAAGCGGTGTTTTCTGCTTCCAACGCGCAGGTGAAACTGAAAGTAACGCCAGAGCGTGCCGCTGTGTTCGTTGACGGCAAGTTTGCTGGGACGGCTAATCAATTTCAGGGCGCCGGCCGCGCAATGCTTATCGCTTCCGGGAAGCACCACATCAAGATTGGCCTGGCGGGATACCAGCCGTTCGAAACGGACGTATCACTTGACCCCAATCAAAAGATGACAATCAAGACGGATTTGGTGGCTGGAAGCATTGAACAGGCGGGTCCCGCAATCAAAAGTAATTGAAGTTTTCGTTGCTCTGTCGCTGCGCCGACGTCTGCGGTGATTGTTGAATGAGCGAAGGCGATGCGGACTCGCGATTCTTGCTTCATGCGACGCTTGAGTTCCGGTGCGAGCGGGCAGAGACAAAGATCTGAGGATACGGTTGAGTCCGAGGGCGCAGTGTCGTCGTTAAAGCTGCACTTGAAGGTGAAGACTCGAACTTTTGGTGAACTTATCTTTGCATCTGCGCGCTCGGTGCTGAAACCTAACGGTCGGCTCGCTGCCGCCTAGCTCGCCGGTCCGGATTTCGCAACGAGGTTTGCTACCCAATCGCCGACCGCGCGTGTGCCGAGCGTCCCGCCGAGTTCGGCGGGAGTCTTTCCGTCTTTCAGCGCGGCGCGGACGGCCAGCTCAATGGCGCGGGCTTCGTGCTGCCAGTCAAAATACTCGAACATCATTCCGACCGTAAGGATTGAGCCGAGCGGGTTCGCGATTCCCTTCCCGGCGATATTCGGCGCCGAGCCGTGCACCGGCTCGAAGAGTGAAACCTGGCCCGGATGAATATTACCGGACGGCGCGAGCCCCAACCCGCCGGCCAATTGCGCGCCCAAATCGCTGGCGATATCGCCGAAAAGATTCGAGGTGACGATCACCTGGAATTGCGAGGGGTCGCGCACCATTTGCATCAGGAGGTTGTCAATGTACTGGTGCGACGATTCAATCTCGGGATATTCAGCGCGCGCCTGTTTGAAGACGCGCTGCCAGAGGTCGTGGCCGAATGTCAGGGCGTTGGACTTGTCGCTCATGCAGACGCGCTTGAGGCCCCGCCGCCGCGCGAAATCAAATGCGTAGCGAATGATGCGCTCGACGCCTTTGCGCGTATTCAAATCTTCCTGGATGGCAATCTCGTCCGAAGTTCCCTTCTTGAAATTGCCGCCCATTTGGACGTAGAGACCTTCGGTGTTCTCTCGAAATACGATGAAATTCACGTCTTTTTCGGTGCGATCTTTCAGGGGGGTCAAGCGTTTGTCGAATAGCACGCAGGGACGGGCGTTGACGTACAGATCGAGCTTGAAGCGCAGGCCGAGCAGAATATCGGCGGCGTGAACGTTGGTCGGGACGCGCGGATCGCCCATGGCGCCCAGCAGAATCGCCTCAAAATCGCGATGAAACATTTCCACGGCGTCGGCCGGTAGGGTGACGCGATCGCGCAAGTAACGCTCCGCGCCCCAGTCGAATTCTGTCAGCGCCACTTCGCGGCCGCCCGCCGCTGCGGCCGCTTTCAGAACTTTCACGGCTTCGGGGATCACTTCCTTGCCGATGCCATCGCCAGGAATCACGGCGATGCGTTTACGCGATGCGGATGAAGCGGAAGCTTCGCTCATAGTCGAGCCGGAAACTAACATGCCGTGCGCACCCGTGCAACCAGAGATGCGCGCGGCGAAACTCGCGCGAACAAAACATCTCCGTAGATTTGCGGTTAGCCTTCTCGGCAAATCCAAGGCGAAGGCTGTTTTCGCTGTGCGGGCGTACTATTGCCCAGCAGCCGAAATGGAGTTACCTTATTCAGGGCCCAGTTCATCCCTCTCTGCGAGGCACACGCAATGGCCAACCAGCGCCGCAGCAAGCGCCTGCCGTTGAATATCCCAGTTAGAGTTTACGGACGCACACCAGAAGACCAGCCGTTTCGGGAAATAACCACCACCAATGCGGTAAGCGCTCACGGAGGGCTGCTTTCGTTGGCTCCCCGGGTGAAGCAAGGTCAGACCGTCCTGCTGGTAAATACCATCACGCAGGAAGAACGCAAATGCCGGGTGGTGTATGTGAAGCCCCAATTCTGGGGCAAGAATAAAGTGGCCGTGGAATTCGGAGATAAGTCGAAGGGCGATTTTTGGCACGTGTACAGCCCGATCGTCGCTCCGAAGCTGCACGATGCCGCCGATTAGGCTGTGACGTTTTTCGGGGTGAAATCCACGAAGCGCGAATTCACAGAGGGCGAAGCTTGCTCACGCGGATTTCCCTACTGGTAACGCAGCGCGACCATGGGATCCACGCGCATGGCGCGACGCGCAGGAATGTAACACGCCAGCAGGGCTACCGCCGAAAGCAGCAGCGCCACCGCGAGGAAGGTAATCGCATCGGTGGCGCCCACTCCAAAAAGAATTGTGCGCAGGAATCGAGTGAGCACTAGTGAAAGCGCGAGTCCGATCGCCAAGCCCGCCACGATCAGGCGCAGTCCATTGCTCAGCACGAGGCGAAATACATCGGCGGATTGGGCGCCGAGGGCCATGCGGATGCCGATTTCGCGGGTGCGTTGCCGTGTGGTGTAGGCGATGACGCCGTAGATTCCCACCGCAGCCAGTACCAGCGCCAATAATCCGAACGCGCCAACGAATGTTCCGGCGATACGCTGCCCCGTGCTGGCCACCAGCACGCGAGATTGCAACGTAGACTCATCGAATACCGGCATATTCGCGTTTAAATCGTGCACCGCCTTTTCCACTGCGGTCGCGTAGGTGAGCGGATTGCCGGAGACACGCAGGTGAACGGTCGCCGAGTTGGAATAATCCTGCAGCATCGGGTCGTAAATGAACGGCAGCGAGCCGTCACGCAACGAATAGTAGCTTCCTGTGCGAGTTACGCCAACGATGGTCGCGCACTCGCCGTCCACGTGAACGCGTTTCCCCACGCCATCTTGATTCGGCCAGTAACGATGCACGAAGGCTTCGTTGACGATGACCACGCGCTGGGAAGTCTTGTTGTCCTGCTCGGTGAAATCGCGCCCCGCGGCGAGAGGAATCTGCATGGTGTGCAGATAGTTCGGGCCGACGTCGGCATCGGCGATGTCCATGGATTCGTGCGCCTGCGGCACGTATCCCTCGGGATTCACCGTGCTGGCGTCCGAGGTGTAGCCGAGCGGAATCCAGTCGGCCAGGGTGACGGATTCGACGCCGGGCAAAGCTTGCAGCTTGGCAAGAAGCTGGCGATGGAATTCGGTGCCGGTGTCCGAGTCATAGCCCGCGGGAAAAAGACTGTAAGAGGCCAGGAAAACGTGATCGGGATTGAACCCGGGGTCCACTTTCTGCGCGGCGCGGAAGCTGCGAATGAAGAGTCCGGCGCAGACCAGCAAAAAGAGCGAGAGCGCAATCTGCGCGACGACGAGCACTCCGGCGAGACGCGCTTTGCGAACCCCGCCAGACGCTGAACCGCCTTCTTCCTTCAGCACGAGGGCTGGCGCGAGGTCCGATGCGCGCAGAGCTGGGAGAACTCCGAAGACAACTCCGGTAAGAACTGAAATCAACATCGTAGCGAGCAGAACGGCGCTGTCCACGTGGAGGTCGAGGTCTATCGGCAAGTTCGTCGGAGGAATGAACTGGGAGAATGTTCCGGCGGTCCAGAACGTCAATAGCGTGGCGATGCCGCCGCCAGCTAGCGCCAGGATGAGGCTTTCGATGAGGAGTTGCCGAATGACGCGCCAGCGGCTCGCGCCAATTGAAAGCCGAATCGCGAGCTCGCGGCGGCGCGCTACGGAACGGACGAGCAGAAGGTTCGCGACGTTGGCGCACGCAAGCAGCAGCACAGCCCCAGCGATCGCCATCAACACGGGAAGCAGTACGAAGAGGTAGCCGTTAGCGCCGAAAGGAGCGCGCCACAACGGGTAAACCGTCACGACGTTCTCTCCCTGATGGTCCTTGGGATATTGGTCAACCAGCTCCTTCATACGGATATTCATTTCGGACTGCGCCTGGCCCGCGGTGACTCCGGCCTTGAGCCGGCCAAGGACGTTGACCCAGGTGTCGCTGCGTTCATGCAGGCGGTCGCGGCTGGAAACAATTTGCTGCACCATCACGAGCGGAATCCATAGTTCGCTGCGCAGGCTGGTCTGAGTCCCTTGGAAAACAGGAGGCGCGACACCGATGATGGTGTACGGATGATCGTTGATCTGAATCGTACGGCCGATTGCTGAGGGCTCGCCGGCGTAGCGAAGTTTCCAGAGCCGATAGCTGATGACGACCACCGGCGCGCCGCCGGGCTTTTCGTCTTCCGAGCGCACGAAGCCGCGCCCCAGGATCGGATGCACGCCGAGAAAATCGAAATAATTTGCGGAGGCCAGAGTGCCCCACGTTCGTTCGGGCTTGGCCCTTCCGGTGAGGTTCACGGGATAGATTGAGGAGCCAGCCAGCGAGGAGAAACTCGTGGTGCGATTGCGCAGGTCCACAAAATCCGGATAGGAAAATGGGACGGGCACGCGCGAATTTCCGCCTGACGTGAAAGCGAGAATGTTGCCGGTGTTCGCGGCTCCGGGAATCGGATTCAGCAACGTGGAATTGATCCAGCTGAAGATAGTGCTATTGGCGCCGATGCCGAGAGCGAGGGTGAGGATAGCGATCGCGGAAAAACCCGGTGAGTTCAGCAGCACGCGAAACGCGTAGCGGATGTCCTGCGCAAGCGAACCCATCAAAGCCTCCTCCAAGCGATCCCGGCAGTAATAATGCAATTCACGCGCCACGAACGGCCTGATAACGTCTCTCGAATTCAGGATTTAACGCGAACCGAGTGCAGGCGTTCGCTCGACGTGTTCGTTCGTGGGAAGCCTCGACCGAAAACGGACGGCTTCGCTCGCTGGACGCCCACCTGTCCGCGCGTACAGTTTACGACGCGACACGGCGTTCATGAATTGCGATTGCTCGACGTGCGAGCGGCGCATACATTGATTCCAGCATCCAGTGCGACGCAGCGACGAATTCGGACCAAAAACCGGAGGGGAAAATGTGGAGCAACAATAAGCAGTCCGATTATCCAGGCGCAGCCCCGGCACAGCCCGCGGTTCACACACCATCGCAGTCCAACACCAGCTTTAATTCGAACGCGGCGCCGGCTGCTGCCACGCCGATCCGGTCGAGCGTTCCTTCGGCGCGCAGTCTGGCAACCCTGGGACCGGGACTCACGGTGAAGGGACAGATTTCGGGCGACGAAGATCTGCAAATTGACGGCAAGGTGGAAGGGCCCATCGCGCTGAAGGGCCAGCGCCTGACCGTGGGACCGAACGGCGAGATTGTCTCGGATGTGCACGCGCGCGAAGTGATCGTGTACGGCAAGGTGCGCGGAAATCTGCACGCGGAAGATCGCGTGGAGGTGAAGAAGGACGGCTCGGTAATTGGCAACATCACGGGCGGCCGGGTCCTGATCGAGGACGGGGCGTACCTGAAGGGCCAGATCGAGATCGAACGTGGCAAGTCGAGTCATCACGCCGCGGAAGAATTGGAAGCCGTCGGCGCTGGCAAGGCCTCGAACTAAGATTCATTTTCCAACCCCGGCTGCAGACGGCGGGTTAAGCGTGCCGTGGCGGAGCGGGCTGATTTCTGGATGGCGCTGCAACCTGATTGTTGCGGCGCCATTTTTTTGGGCGGCGTGCGGCGTGTCTGCGTGCCTTCGCTCGTTGGAATTTGACTTTGTAGCGGCGGTCTTCAGACCGCCTTCGGTGAGTGCCGCAACACCGATGGCGTCCGGCGCGGCGGACGCCGCTACAAAGGCTACTCGACGTTCACGGCACCAGTGGAACGATTAGCGCGGAGGGATGCGCCTTATCGTGATAGATCACGTTGGTGGCTTTGACCACGCGCGTGGCGCGGGATTGTTCTTCGCCCGTGTTCAAATCGCGATCGAAGCGCGGGAAATTGCTGCTTGCGATTTCCAGGCGCAGCTTGTGTCCGGCCAGGAATACGTTGCTAGTGGACCAGAGATCGAGCGTGATGGGATACCTCTCGCCGGGATTGGCCAGTTCCGGTTTTTCTTGTGAATCGCGATAACGCATCCGCAAAATTCCTTCGGTTAAATTTTGCGCGAAGCCATTGGGCCAGACGTCTACTAGTTTTCCTGTGAAGTCGGTATCCGCTGCAGACGTGCTGACGTATAGGTCTAGCGAAACGGGGCCGGTCACTTCGGTGTCTTTGGTGAACGCCGGTGTCGAGTAAATCAGCACGTCGTTGCGCGATTCCGCCGCGCGCTGGTCTTGGGGTCCGATTCCTGTCGGCAATGGCGCGCAACAGAGCGGGCCTCCGATGGTCGGCACCGGATCGCCGGGATCGTAGACGAACTGGTCAGGTTTCTCGATGGCGGGCACCGAGACGCTGAGGGTTCCGTCGCCCGCGACGCCGTTGGCTGCGCCTGCTGAGTGCAAAAAGTATTTGGTGGTTTTCGCGCGGGCCAACGGCCAGTCGTCCTCTTCGCGCCATTCGTTTTTCCCCATGACAAAAATTTTCACGGGCTTTTCCTGCGCGACACCGTTGGCTTCGCCTTTCAACAGCCAGTCGTACCAACGTAGGGTGGCTTCGTCGAGATCAATGGGCGCTTTCGGACCGAATTCGACCGCGCCAACTTTCTGTTGCTGTGGCCCGCCGGCGTGTCCGCCGACGTACACAAGCAGACGTTGGCCCTGACGCGCGGCGTCGCTCCCAGCTTCGGTTTTAAGGTGGATGTAATTGTGCAGCGTGCCGCCCTGGAAGATGTCGTACCACGCGCCCTGGTTGAAGACCGGTACCTGGATGTCCGCATAGTGATCCTGGATAGACCACTGCTTCCAGTAGTCGTCAAAACTGGGATGCGCGAGCCAGTCCAGGAAATAAGGGATGAGGCCCGCCGCGCTTGGCGTGGCAATGGCTGGATACGCGTCTAGCGGCAGCGTCTTCGACCAGGCGACGACATCGCGTGCCTCGTTCACGCGGCGTTCCATAGAATCTGCGGCAAAACCGCTGGCCCAGGACTCGTCGAACCATTGCTCGAAGGCGCCACCCTGGTAGGTCCAATTCGCGTGGTAGTTTGAAGCGGTGACGTTGGGGCAAATCCCTGCCAGATGCGGTGGATGCGCGATGGCGGCGAGGAATTGCGTTGCGCCGACGTAGGAGCCGCCGAACATTCCGACTTTGCCATTCGCGTATGGCAGCGCGGCGGCCCATTCCACCGTGTCGTAGCCGTCTTGCGATTCGTGTTTGAAGGGATACCACTCGCCTTCGGAGTGGAATTGCCCGCGGGTGTCTTGCGCGATTACGACGTAGCCGCGTGGAACTGCTTTCAGCGCGAATTCGAGCTGCCACTGTTTGTCGTAAGGCGTGCGCGTGAGCAGCACGGGAAACTTCCCTTCCGCTTTGGGGTGGTAGACGTCAGCGCGGAGGATTACGCCGTCGCGCATTTTGGCTGGGACATTGCGCTCGACGGTTACCTGGTAGGTTTGCGCGTTTGTGGCCTGGGCTGCGAGTAGGAACGCTATACCGACTGTGGCGAGAAAGTGGTGTGCGAGAATTCTTGATGAGCGAGACGAAATACGGCTCGAGTGTTTCATCTATTTGCAGCGCCCCTGGTTTCTGACCGGCCCAAGAGTCTATCGCAAAAGTTAGGGATTGCGGGTGAAGAGCGGTTGAGCGATCCGGCGAAGATTAGGCCACTGGAGCAGCGGGCGAGGCAAGCCTCGCCTTGAAAAAGCGGGAGCAAGCTCCCGCGCTCCCAGATAGCTACTCGTAACGCAGAGATACGATTGGATCCACGCGCATGGCGCGGCGGGCTGGGACGTAACAGGCGATCAGCGCTACTGTCGTTAGCAGGAATGCTACGCCGATGAACGTGAGTGGGTCGGTCGGATGTATCGCAAAGAGCAAGGTTGAGAGATACCGCGTCAGGGCCAGGGCTGCCGGAATGCCCACGGCGAGGCCCACGAGGATGAGTTTCGCCGACTCGCTCAGCATGAGGCGCAAGATTCTACCTGGCGTTGCGCCGAGCGCGATGCGAATGCCTATTTCGTGAGTGCGGAGCGCGACGGAGTAGGACAGCACACCGAAAATTCCTACCGCAGCGAGCAGCAGCGCGATCACGCCGAATAGTCCCAGCAGCAAGGTGCGAAATCTTGGTTGGGCAACGGAAGCGCTGAGGGCTTCGGGAAGCGTTTCAATGTCGGTGACGGGCAAATCTTTATCAATGTCGTATGTAGTCTTGCGGATCGAGGCGGCCACGCTGGACGGGCTTAGCGTGCTGCGGACGATCACCTGGGCACCCCAGAAAGGGGCCTGCGCGAATGGGACGTACATCATCGGACCGGGCGCTTCGCTGAGGGAGTTGTCGCGGATGTCGCCCACGATGCCCACAATTTCACGCGGAGCCTTCCCGTCCGGCGGAAAGCCGAAATTGAGCTGTTTCCCCATGGGGTCTTGATTGGGGAAATATCGCCGCGCGAGAGTTTCGCTAATCACCGTAACGCGCGGCGCAGCGGCGGAATCCTGCGCGGAGAACAAGCGGCCCCGCAGAAGGGGGATGCTCATCACATGAAAATAATCCGGGCTGACGGAAGTGAAATCGGCGGTGATGGCCGTTCCCGGCGGGAGCGGTGGATTGCCAACGATGTCGAAGGCGAGGTTGACGCTCCCTTCATTGAGCGGCAGCGGGACGGCCATGGCTGCATCTTGCAAGCCGGGCTGCGCGTGAATTCGTTCGAGGAACTCGTTCGAAAAAGCCGTCCATTGCTGCGGCGTGGAGTATTGAAATTGCGGCAGCGAGACGTCGGCCTTCACGACGTGCGCAGGGTCGAATCCTGGATTGACCGCAGTGAGCATCGTGAAACTGCGCAGAAGCAATCCGGCGGCAACGAGCAGCACCATGGCGAGAGCAATCTCAGCGATTGCGAGGACGGTGCGCGTGCCGCGTTGGCGGCTGCCCTCCCCCGAGCGGCTGGAGGCTTCTCGGAGGCCGGTCTGCAAGCTGGAATCGGCGGCAAAGAGCGATGGCGCTAACCCAAAAATGAAGCTAGACGCGACGGCCAGCAGCAAGGCGAAGGCGAGCACTCCGCCGTCCACGCGGATGGTGTCGGCACGCGGCAAATCCGGCGGCAGCAGCGAAATGAGCGCGCGCACTCCCCAATACGCGAGAAGTATTCCAGCGATGCCGCCGAGCAAACCGAGAACCGCGCTCTCGGTGAGCAATTGTCGGACGATGCGCTTCCGACCGGCGCCGAGTGCGATGCGCACCGCGACTTCCTTGGCCCGGCAGGAAGCACGCGACAGCAAAAGATTCGCGATATTGACGCAGGCGATCAAAAGCACGAGTCCAACCGCACCCAGTAAAATGAGCAAGGCAGGCCGCGAATCGCCGACCACTTGCTGCTGCAAAGGATCCACACGGATTTGCCATCCGGTATTGTCGGCGGGATCGTCTTTGGCCAGCGCCGCGCTCATCGCGTCCGCGTCCGCTCGCGCCTGTGCGAGGGACACGCTGGGTTTCAGGCGTCCGGTGAGAAGGAGCCAGTGTCCACCGAAACGGGACATCCAGGGTCCGAACATTGGATCCTGGGCGATGGGGATCCATATGTCTTCGCGCATGGCAATCAGCGGAAACCGAAAGCTCGAAGGCATGATGCCAACGACAGTGAACAAGCGTTTGTCGAGGCTGATGGAGCGGCCCACGAGATTCGGGTCCGCGCCGAAGCGGCTGCGCCACAGGTTTTCGCTGAGAATGACGACGGGAGGCGCGCCGCGTTTGCCGTCTTCGGAGAGGAACATGCGTCCCAGGAGCGGTTGCACCGCCAGCACTGAAAAAATTTCCGGAGTGACGTCAACCGTGGTGAGGACCGAGGGTTCACCGACTCCGGTAAGCGTCAACTCATGACGTGTGTTGCTAGCTAGCTCAGAGAAGACGCTGTTGTGTTCGCGAATCTTCTCAAAATTTACGTAGGACATCCCGTCGAAGGGGACCTGGTCATGGGGGTTGGCTTCAAAAACGAGCACCAATTGATTCGGGTTCGGATACGGCAGCGGGCGTAAGAGTACCGCGTACACCACGCTAAAGATGGCGGTGTTTGCGCCGATGCCGAGCGCCAGCGTGAGGACCGCTATTGCCGTGAAGCCGGGAGATTTCCGCAACATGCGCAGGGCGTAGCGGACATCCTGCCAGAATTGCTCGAGCCAGACGAAGCTCCAGATCTCGCGTGTTTCTTCCTGCACGCGCGTCACGTTGCCGAATTTGCGTAGAGCAGCGCGGTGCGCCTCTTGCGGAGACATGCCGCGGGCGATGTTGTCCTGGCTCTCGGCTTCGATGTGCTGGCGAATAGCCTCGTCGAGATCGTGCAACATGCGCTCGCGGCGCTTCATGGCTTGCTTTCCTGTTCGGCGGGCCGCAAGATCCGCGCAATGGCTCCGGCAAGTTTGTCCCACTTGCTGGTTTCGACCGCGAGTTGCTTGCGGCCCTGCGGGGTCAAACGATAAAATTTCGCGCGGCGATTGTTTTCGGACGTGCCATCTTCCACCGAAATCCATTTGCGTTTGATCAGCCGATGCAGCGCGGGGTAGAGCGAGCCTTGCTCCACTTGCAGGACTTCGTCGGAGTCGAATTCGATAGCTTTGGCGATGGCGTGGCCGTGAACCGGTCCGCGCAGCAGCGTGCGGAGAATAAGTAGATCGAGAGTGCCCTGGAGAAGCTCGATGCGTTGTTCTTGTTCTTTAGTAGACATACTAGGCGAGAATAGCGCGCTTCCAGTAGAGTGTCAAGGTGAGGCTTGCCAGCGGGCCTAGCGCAAAGTTCGCTTTCCCGGCCCTACATGGATAACCGTATGGAGGCGGGGGCGAGGGAAGCATACCCTTTCTGCGCAGCCCGCTCTTTGCAGTTATCCCTAGGTTCCCCGAAAGATTGCCCTTCAATCCACCCAGACCCAGAAACAACGCGCGATTGGGCCAGCGAGGGATGATTGGGCAGGAGGAAGCATAAAGACTATGCGGATAAACACGTTCATTTTTTCCACGTTCTTCGCAATGGCGATGATACTGGCGATTCTGGCAGCACCAGCGCCGGCGTCGGCGCAAGTAGCGGTGGGCATATCGGTGGGATTTGCACCGCCCGAACTACCCGTGTATGAACAGCCCGTTTGCCCGGGAGATGGTTATATCTGGACGCCGGGATATTGGGCGTGGGACGGCGAAGACTATTACTGGGTGCCGGGGACCTGGGTCGAGGCGCCCGAAGTGGGATTCTTCTGGACTCCGGCGTGGTGGGGTTGGGGCGGCAGCGCGTTTGTGTTCCACGCAGGCTACTGGGGACCGCAAATCGGGTTCTATGGCGGAATTAATTATGGCTTCGGATATTTCGGACACGGTTATGCGGGAGGCCGTTGGGACAACGGACACTTTTTCTACAACCGCGCGGTGAATAATGTGAATGTGACCGTCGTCCACAACGTATATGAAACCAGGGTGGAGAACGTCAACGAGACGCGCGTCAGCTACAACGGCCACGGCGGCATTGATGCGCGGCCGACGTCTGCCGAGGAAGCCGCGGAGCACGAGCGACACATCGGACCCGTGGCGGCGCAGACGCAGCATATGGAGGCGGCTCGCAATAATCCGCAGTTGCGCGCATCGGTGAATCACGGTAAGCCTGCCGATCGCCGCAACCGCTAAGCCGGGTGAGTTCAGCGGGCGCGGCGTAGTAGAGGCGAAATCGGGTTCCTACAATCCGCCCGCGCGCACCGAAGGCGGCGCGCGGACCGAAACGAATGGAAGAAGCACGGCGGTGCATCCGAACGAATTACCGCCGGCGGAGAAACACACGGTGCAGAGTACCGGCAACGCGAAAACGGACCAAAAATATCAGCAACAGCAGGACAAACTCGATGCCAAGCAGGCGCAGGAACGCCAGAAGCTGCAGCAACAGCAGGATAAGGAACACCAGCAAATGGCGAAGCAAAACGCCAACGATGCAAGGAAACAACAAGTAGAACAGAAGCATCAGCAGCAAACGCAACAGATGGTGCAGCGCCATACCCAGCAACAGCAACAGCTGCAGCAACGGCAACAGCCGGCGCACGAGTCGGCTCCGAAGAGTAAAAAGTAGAAGAGCAGCAGCGATTCGAGCGCGGCGCCCGGCGATCGGTGGCCGGGCGCCGCGTTCGCAGCGGTTTCATTCGCCGCGCATTCTTTAGGGGATGCGCGGCGAATTCGTTTTAATGGCGACGCAGATGACGCGATTACTGCTTGAGAGCAAAAAAAAGGCCGGACGCTAGCCGGCCCCGAGATTGAGCGTGTTAGATGGTTTGCGACGTGGTTTCAGTTTGCGGCTGCGGCGTTACATTCGGTGGAGGCGCCGGCGCGGTTGCGGGCGCAGCGTTATTGTATCGGTTCGGCTGCGCGGTCTGATTGCTTGGCGCCGTCGAAGATTCGCCGTTCGAGCTAGGCTGCGGATTCATACGGTTCGGACGCGGCTTGAGCGAAAAATTAACGCCGCGGCGTGCGTTTTCGTCCACCGTGCGCTGCAGGTCTACATCGTCCATATTCAGCGTGCTTTCGCCGCCATAGTTCACGATGTAATGCAGTTGGCCGTCGGCGAGCCAATAGTCACTGGCGGCGTAGGTGGTGCCGTCCTTGAGATAAATCAGAACAGTGGGAGTGGAAGCAGCCACGTTCCCGGTGTCGGGATTATCGTCAGGTGAGCCCTGCGGCTCGATCGCTTCCGCCGAATTGTCCGCGGGGTTGGAATTCGAGTTAAGATTTACGCCCGAGTCGTAGCCGCCCGAATTATTGCTGTATGAGCCGGAGCCGTAGTCCGGGCTCAGGTTCGAGCTTGAGTCGTCGGGATTGCTGTAGGTGACGCCGTAGCCCGGGTCGCCATAACCATAGCCCGGCCAGCCCCAGTACGGGTTGTAGTAGCCGTACCCCGGCCAGCCCCAACCGAATCCCCAGCCAGGTCCCCACCAGCCGCCCCAGCCGAGACCCCAACCCCAGCCCCATCCCCAACCGAAGCCGCAACCCCAGCAGCCGCCCCATCCACCACGCCAGCCATATCCACCCCAGCCGCCGTGGTAGCCGCCCGCATAGATGCCGGAGCTGTGGAAGTTGGAGGAACCGGAGAAGGAATGGCCGCCCGCGAACGAGGACGAACTGCCGTGCACGTTCAGCGGCCCGCCGAGGTGAGTCGAACTCATGCTGCCTGCGGAGCCAAAGTGCGAGCTCGATAGAGTGGCATTGCTGAAGTGCGATCCGGAAAACGAATTCGTGCCGCGAGAGCCCAGCGAGGACGAGTTGCCGAAGTGCGAGTTTTCGATATTAGAAACTGCGCGATTCGTCGAAACGGCAGACGTTGAGCCCCGCGAACTCGCGGATAGCGAATTGCCTTCCGCGCCGCGACTTCCGTTTACGGACGGCGATGTGGCCGCGCCGCGGGAATTACCGGCAAAGTTAGAGGTCGTGCCAGCTCGCGAACCGGCATTCGCGCTCGATGTTGTTGAGCCGCCGCGAGAATTGGCGAATGCATTCGAAGTCGCACCGCCGCGAGCGCCGGCCGTTGCGTTGGATGCGCCGCTGCGACCAAAGTACGGCATTGAGCCGTTGCGACCGAACGAATTCGGCGGCGTGGTAGCATTGCGGTTGCCGGTTACGCCGTTACGCGCTGAGTACGAATTGCCGCGATTCGCGGAGTTGTAGCCGCGACTCGCAGAGGAATTGTAGGAATTGCCGGAGCGTCCCGCCGAGTAGGAACGATTCTGCGACATCGAATAGTGGTTGCCGCTGTAATTGCCGCCGCGATATCCTCCACCGTAGCTCCCGCGATAGCCACCGCCGTAGCTACCACCGCGAGGCGCGCTGTAGTGACCGCCGCCTCCGCCGTAGCTGCCGCCCCCGTGGAAACCTCCACCCCCGCCACCACCATGGAAACCGCCGCCACCACCGCCGCCATGACCGCCGCCTCCGCGCTGCGCAAATGCCGATGGCGCGCACAGGAGTGCCATTGATGCGACTGCCGTGAAAAGAAACTTGAGAGAGGACTTCATGTTATTTCCTCCAGCCAACCACTGCTCTAGCCGGAACGACCTTTTGCCCATTCTACACCTTAGATTCGAGGCGAGTACGCTTGGTTGCAGTTTGTTGCCGTTTGCCGTCTTAACCCGCGCGAATGCAGCAGTTCAGCCATTTCGAGAGAATGCTCCACTTGGTGTAACACGGCGGGTTCGAAAAAGTTTCGTTTGAACTTTGGGACAGCATTAGAACGGTCGGATGCGCGACGTCCGCTCGGGAGCTGGAGTGCCTGCGGCGGCTTAAGCCTTGCCGCGCTCTGCTAGAAAGACGCCTACGAGGACCAGTGCTATGCCTACCAGAAGGTTGCGGCTGGGCCGCTCGCCCAAGAAGGCGATCGAGAGCAGGATTACCACCACCGGCTGAAAGTAACTCATGGCACCGACTCGGGAGGCGGTCACGTAGCGCAGAGCCCAATACATGATCGTGTAGGCAGCAATGAGTTGCCGACGGCCATGTAGACCATGCCGAGCCAGCCACTCAACGCGACGCTGGGCCAATTGAGATGCATCGTTTGGCGAACCGTGAGCGGCAAAAGCATGATTGCGGCGGCGACACAGTTGAAGGTGTTCATGGAGACGGCGTCGTATTGCGCGGCGACTCGTTTGCCGAGGACGGTGTAGGCGGCGAAGCCGATGACCCCGCCGAACGTGATCAGGTCTCCTAAGAGGTAGGGCGAATTGGCGGGCGAGCCGTGCTCCGTTTCGAGGAGATAAACGCCGGCGAAAGAAATCGCCATACCCACGATTTTGCCGGCCGTGAACGCCTCGAGTTTCAGCGCGCGGGCCAAGAAGAGAATGATGATCGGCCCGACGGCGATGATCACTGCGGAATGGTCGGAGGTGGTGAAGTTGAGGCCGACGGTGAATAAGCCTTGGTTGACGATGACGCCGAAGAACCCGAGATAGGCAAAGGGCCAGATGTCGCGCAGGCGCAGAGGTGCGCGGTTGGGTTGCGCGAAATAGATCGGGAGCATGACGAGGGCGGCGAGCTCGAGGCGGAAACAGGCAAGGGAGAGAGGGTCGAGAGTGCGCAACGCGATTTTTCCGGCGATGTAATTGAACGACCAGAGCATGAGCATCACGAAGAGCCAGAAAAGCAGCGTGAGCTTGCTCGGTGTTCGGGAACTCGAGGAAGCCTCCGGGACGGCGGCGGAAGAGGTCAAATTCGAGTCCGGGTCTTCGGATGTATCGCGTGGGTGAATGACGACCGTGAGGCTTGCTCCCCCGGTTTCCGCGCACCTATTGGTTCCTGCTGCGGCATAAATGGCGCACTGAAGTGCGCCGCCACAACGTCAAAACCCAAGAGCCGGCGGGACGCCAGCGCTACTGGCCGCGTGTTTTTCATTCGAGGACTTCTCGGTGCTTGGTGAGTTGCTCGATGCGGTCGAGGCGGGGGGCGTAGCCGATTCCCGGCGCCGTGGGAACGCGGATGGTGCCCTTTGGCGTGACTTCCACTTCGGGCTCGATGATGTCTTCGGTCCAGTAGCGGCGGCTGGCAGAGACGTCGCCGGGCAGCGTGAAATTCGGGAGCGTGGACATAGCGATATTGTGCGCGCGGCCGATGCCGGATTCGAGCATGCCGCCGCACCAGACTGGCACCGATTTCGACTGGCAAAGATCGTGGATGCGGCGTGCGGCGGTGTGCCCCCCGACGCGCCCGAGTTTCATATTGATGATTTTGCAGGCGCCGATTTCGATGGCGGCGCGGGCGTGTTCGATGTCGTGAATGCATTCATCGAGGCAAATGGGCGTTTCGAGATGGCGTTGCAACGCGGCGTGCGAGTAGATGTCGTCATAGCCGAGCGGCTGCTCGATCATGATGAGGAAAAATTGGTCGAGCTGCTTGAGGAGCGGCGCGTCTTCCAGGCGATAGGCGGAATTCGCGTCCACCATCAGGCGGATGCGCGGGAATCTTTGGCGCAAAGCGCGGGCCGGCTCGACGTCATTGCCCGGTTTGATTTTGATTTTGATGCGCTGGTAACCGGCGGCGAGTTCTTTTTCAACTTTCGCGACTAGCTCTTCGATCGTCGGCTGTATGCCGATCGAAACGCCCGAGGAGATTTCGTCGCGGACGCCGCCGAGCAATTTCGCGAGAGGTAGATTTTTGTGTTTGGCTTCAGCGTCCCAGAGCGCGGTCTCCACGGCGGCTTTGGCCATGTTGTGGCCGCGGATTTGCCCGAGCAGATCGGAGACCTCCGACGCGGAATTCAGTTCCCTGCCCTTGAGGATTGGCCACAGAAAATCACTGATGATGTGGCGCGCGGTTTCGACGGTTTCGTACGAATAGTAGGGATCTTCGCCGGCGGTGGATTCGCCCCAGCCGGAGACGCCGTCCACATCGGCTTCGGCGAGCAGGATGCGACGAAGTGAAGTGGTGCCGAAGCTGGTTTGGAAGGGCGCGATCAACGGCATGTGGATTTCGCGCAGAGTGATTTTGCGAACGCGCATTTGGGCTGGGGACCTTTCGTCTAGTCTTCGAATTCTTCCGGGCGATATTCTGGCAGACGCAGGCCGGCTACGGAAGCGGCGGGTTCGAGAATGTAGTTGGTGGTTGTGCCGCGAGGTTCGAGGCCGGTGGCGATGTAGCCCTGATGGAACATCCTTTGAAACTCGCTGCGCGTGTGGGCTTGCACTCGGGCGGCCTCCGTGCGGTCTTTCGCTTTGATCTTGATCAGCTCGGCAGGCAGCGAAATGGATCGAATATCGGTCGAGGCCGGAAGCGAATTATCGGCGAGGATATTTTTTACGCGGTCGGAATCAATCCACCATTCGGCCACGAGACGGTCCGTCGGCAAGCCGGCGTGCAGCGGGCTTTCGGTGACGCCGTAGCAATTGGGGATGAACCGGCGAGCGATCGCACCGAGACGAACGAAATTGAAGTGCGCGTTTTTCAGTTCGAGAGGATCGAAAGTCCATTCGACCAGGCGAATCTCGCGTTTCAGCGCGTCGTGACGCTGGAAAAGTTTGAGGCGGCGGCCGACGCCTTGGTTTTGGTAATCGGGCAGGACGGCGGTCATGTGCGAATGCAGGAACGGCTTTCCGCTACGCGTGCCGACCAGCGCGAGAGTGAAGCCGACCATTTTGTCGCCATCGAACGCGCCAAGGATTTGGCCGCCCGTGTGATGCGCGACGACGAAGATGGGCGAAGGGACGGCGATTTGTTCGCCCCAGACCTGGAATTGCAGCCGGACGCAGGTTTCGTATTCCGCGAGCGAATCGCAGTGGCGGATTTCAATTTCGTGCTGGTCGGTACTTGGCTTTTCGGGAGTTGAGCTCATTTGGCGTTGGCGGCTTTGCGTGCGGCTTCTTGCGATTTGGAAAGATCCCAGAGTTCTTCCATGCGCGCACGGGGCACGTCGGCGAGGCGATGACCTTCGGCTGCGGCTGTGGATTCCATCCACCGGAAGCGGGTTTGGAATTTGCGATTGGCTTTTTTCAGCGCGATTTCGGGGTCGGCGCCTAGGAAACGGGCGACGTTCACGGCGGCGAAGAGGAGGTCGCCGACTTCTTCTTCGAGGTGAGGGCTCGCGGGAACCTGGCGCGGCGTTGCTGGGAGCAGCGCGGGTGACGCTGAAGCGGGCACGGTCGGCCCCCGCGGACCTTTGACATGCCGTGCTCCTACGAAATCCTCGGGAGTGGCAGCTTTCAGCGACGCGACGATTTCGCGCTTTTCTTCTTCCAGTTTGTCGAAGATGCCGGCGAGATTCTCCCAATCGAAGCCGATGTGGGCCGCTCGGCGGGTTAATTGGTAGGCTTCGAGGACTCCGGGGAGGCTGCGCGGGACGCCGGCTAGGATTGATTCTGCGGTGGTCGTGGTGTCGCGCGCGGCTTCGCCCTTACTTCCCTTCCCGTTGGCCTCTGCGCGCTCTTCTGATTTGATCTGCTCCCAATTTTTCAGGACCGCGGCGGAATCTTTTGCTTCGGCGTCGCCGAAAACGTGCGGGTGGCGGCGAACCATCTTTGTGTGGATGGATTCGATTACGTCGGAGATGGTGAAGGCGCCGGTTTCTTCGGCGAGGACGGAGTGAAAGACGACTTGCAGAAGGAGGTCGCCCAACTCCGAGGCAAATTTGCGCGGGTCGTCCGCGGAATCCATCGCGTCGAGGACTTCGTAAGTTTCTTCGATCAAAAATTTGCGGAGAGATTGGTGGGTTTGCTCGTGGTCCCAAGGACAGCCGTTGGGGCCACGCAGGCGGGCCTGCAGGGCGACCAACTTCGCGAACCATTGGCCGGCTTGTTTGTCGCGACGCGTTAGGGAGATGTGCGGAGAACGAGGTGAGGCTTTTGCGCGAGATCGCGAACCCAGCTTCTTGATGGCTTTTCGGTTGGAAGGCACCGCAGCGTTCTTCCCCTCGGCTGGACACTTTTTCAAGCAAGAATGATGGGCGATTAGGGCGAGTGGCGTCAAGCGAACATCGTGTCGGCGCTACGCTGCGAAAATGCAGAAGCTTGCCTGCAGAGACGCGGAGGGCGCCGAGAAAACAGAACTCGGTTACGCGGCGAGGTTCAGTTCGCGGCGCGGGCTGCGGCTGGTGCGTTGCGGCGGATAACCGCGTCGGAGAAGCGGTCCATTTCTTCGGCTTGCGGGCTGAATTGCAAGAGCAGCAGGTCCACACCGGCTTGTTCGAATTCGCCGATGCGGTCGGCAATTTGTTGCGGAGTGCCTACCAGACCCGAGCGCAGGCCGCGGTTGGAGACGGAATATTCTTCGAGCGAGACGCGCTGTTCGAGCTGCGTATTGGCTAACCATTGTTGATAATTCTGGTAGCCGGCGGCGTTTTGTTGCACGTCGGTGATGCGGGCTCGTTCCTTCTCGGCCTCTTGTTCGGTTTCGCGGACAATGGCGTAGGCAGCGACGCCGAATTGCATGCGCGGGAGATTTTTGCGGGCGCGGCGCGCGGACATGTCCTTGATTTTTTCGCCGACGCGAGCGGGCGAATCGCCGTGCATCACGAAGGCGTCGCACTTCTGCGAGATCAGTTCCTTGGCGGCTTCCGATTCGCCCCCGGCATAAATCGTTGGACGCGGCTTAGATACCGGTTTGGGTTGCAGCACCAAATCCTGCACCGAATGATATTTTCCGGAATACGAGAAGTGGTCTCGCTTCCAGGCAGCGTCCACGATATCGAGCCACTCGGATGTGCGGGCGTAGCGGTCGTCGTGCTGATCGAATTGCACGCCATATTTATTGGCTTCTTCAGCCCACCACGACGACACGACATTCAGCGAGACGCGCCCCTTGCTGATTTGATCGATGTTGGCGGCTTGCTTCGCGAGCAGCGCGGGAAGATGAAACGTGGGACGCACGGCGACCATCAGTTCGAGCGATTCGGTGACTGCGGCGAGCGCGGCGGCCGTGGACCAGGCGTCGAGCGAGGGCGCGTCAACACCTTTGATATCGTTCAAATTGAGTTCAGCGATCAGCGTAAGGTCGTAGCCGATTTTTTCGCTGCGGCGCGCGAGGCGCGAGACGTAGTCCCAGGTCGGCTGCATCTGCTCATCCTGCACATTGCGCAGCCATCCGCCAAAAACGGGGAGCCAGTAGCCGTAACGCATCAGCGCGCCTCCGTCACGAGGTAATCCACCAGGCGCGCGAAGGGATCGAAGCCGACGATGCGCGGGCCGTCCGACACGAAATTCGAGAGCGCGTTGACGTCGTAGTAGTAGAGCTGGCCGTCGCGGTCGTCAATGATGTATTCCAGGCCGCCGACTTCGATCTGCGCTTCTTTGAAAATGCGCTCCGTGGCTTTAATTACGTGCGGCGGCGGGCGATAACCTTCGACGCGCAGGCCGGTCTTTGCGCCTTCCACCACGCACGCTGTTTTGATTTCGGCGCCATCCGTGGTTTTGCAGATGTCCATGGGGCAGAGGTCGAAAGTTTCGCCGGAAGTGAACACCTTGATCCCGTAGAGATATTTGTAGCCGAGCGTTTCGACCCGAGTGATGTGTCCGCCGCGCGCGGGGATGAATTCTTGCACGACGCCCGTGGAGTCGAGGCCGAACTGGATGGCGTCGTTGCGAACCGCAGATTCGAGCTGTTCGATCGAATCGAAACGGACGATGCCGACTCCGCTGCCGCCGATATTGGGTTTGATGACGATCGGAAAACGCAGGCCGCGGGCGGCGGCGACCGCTTGCGACAGATGATTGATGACGGCCGAGCGCGGGTGCGGCAGACCGAGCGAGTGAAGCAGCGAAAGCTGCAGCGCCTTTGAGGTCTCGACGCGAAAGGCGTGGCTGCCATTCACGACGCGGACGCCGGAGCGTTCCAGGTGTGCGAGGTAACTGAGCGTGTAGAAGATTGCATGCGCGTTGCCACGCGTCCACGCCGAGGGGCTCATGCGATTGAAAACCAGCCCGTACTGCTGGTCCCCATTCGGCGAAAGCTCGAAATGATGACGGGCGGCGTCAAGCCGGACGTACGGGATGTTGCGGCGATCGAGTTCAGCGAAGACCGGTTGGAACCAGCGAGGATGTTCGTGGTAAATCGCGATGGGGCGGGAGGCACTCGCGGCGCGCGCAGTGGTGTGGACGATCTTACGCGAGTTGTTCGCGGGCTTGCGGCCCGCGGTATTTGGTTTGCGGGTTCTGGTGGCGCTTCGAGGCATGGCGTTCCTTGATGAATACTCGCGAAAGGTGTTGGATGCAACAGACTAACGCACGTTGCGGGATTTTGCGAGCGCGGTGGATCTAGGAAGAAGATTTACCGCAGAGGCGCCCCGACTGCATCGGGGTAAACGCCGGATGCAGAGAAAACCGGCGCGCGAATTTGAATCGCCCGCGCCGATTAAAACTATTCTGGCTTGACCAGGCCTTGGGCTACGGCTTGGTCGAGGAGTTGCTTCATTTGTTGTGACGCTTTCTTGTTTGCTTCTTCTTGCTGGCGGCCCAGCTCGCCTTGTTGGTCGCCTAATCTGCCCTGTTCGTCGCCTAGCTTGCCTTGCTGCTCGCCTAAGGCGCCTTGCTTCTCGCCTAGTTGCGATTGTTGCTCACCGGCTTGCGATTGCAGCTCTCCGATGCGGCTTTGGATTTCGCCAATTTCTTGCTGGACGCGGCTTAGGTCTTCCTGCGTTCCACTGTCGCCGAGTTTTTTCAATTCCGCTTCGAGTTTCTGAAGCTCGGCGGGCATGTCCGGAATTTTCACGCGGACCTTTTCCATTTGGTCGCCGAGCGCTTCTTGCTGCTTGCCGAGAGCCTCTTGCTTAGCGCCGAGAGCTTCCTGCTGCTTGCCCAGCTCTTCCTGTTTGCGGCCGAGTTCCTGGGCCGGGGCGAAAAATTCCATGGCGCGTTTGACGGTGGCGGAATCGGTGATCACGTAGGCCTTCCCGTCACGAAGGAACCAGATGAAATCGCCGGAAACATTGTGCCGCAGCGAGTTGACAAAATTGGATTCGCCGTCGGAGTTCATGGAAAAGCCGTTGCCGGTGACAACGACAGATGAGTTGCCGGAAGAGATCACGAATTGCTGGCCGTCATCGTCTTCGCCCGTGATCAGTGTGTTCGAATGGCCGGATTGACCCTGCTGCGCCGCTTGCGACACGAACGGCGCAACTCGAGGCAACGAGATCATGGGCATCACGGAAACATGCGGTGCGATCGAGGCAAGCGGCGTGACTACCACGTTCGTCGCGACGTGGACGTCGGGCTTGACCGCAAACTGCATGGTCGAGACATCATCGATGGTCACGATCGGCGTCAGCGGAGTGATCACCACGTGCGGATCAACGCGCATCATCGGAACCACGGAGACATGCACCGTGGTAGCGGGATTCGCCACGGGAGCAGGAGCTGGAGCTGGGCAGCCTGACTTAAGGGCGCAGCTGGCTCGGGCGCGGCGGCTGGTGCCGGGGCTGGTCGCGGCGAAGCGGCAGGCGCCGGAGGCTGTGCTGATCGCGACTGCGGCGGCCGAGTGTTCTCGATGGTCGGGCGGAAAGCCGCCGTGACGCAGACCACTGGAATGGCGAGAAGTGCTACGGCAACGACGACGGGCTTTGTGAGCTGCATGGCGACGCTCCCTTTCCATTCGAGAATGCGATCGAGGCGCTTTTCGGCTTGTCCGGCGCTGGCCATGGCGACGCCCTGCCACCAGACACGGCCGGGCGCGGCTTCCAGCGCGGCAAAAAAGCCGAGAACTGTCTCGGCGTAACGTGTGCGGTCGGCGCCGGCAGCGAGCGCGGCATCGTCGCTGGCTTCTTCGGCAAGTTCTGCCAAGCGGCGATCGAGCCACCAACTGAGCGGGCTGAACCAAAACACGGCGCGGTGCAGAAGCGAGAGGCGTTCGGTGAGCGCGTCGCGGCGGGCGACGTGCGAAACCTCGTGCGCGAGAACGGCGTCGAGTTCGGCTGGCTCCCAATCACGCCAAGTGGCCGGCAGCAGAATCGAGGGATCCTTTATGCCCAAGGTGACCGGGACCGAGAGAAGGTCCGACTCGGCCAGGCCCGGAGCGCCGCGGAGCCCAGCTGAATTCGCGAAAAAATATAGGCGCTCGAGCGCTTGCGGGTCGTGAATCGGGTGCGAATTGCGCTCGAGGCGGCGGCCGAAGCTGATGCCGAGGAGCAAGCGCACCAGGAAAAATATTGCGACTGAAGCATAGATGATGGCCGCGACGGCCATACGTGAGAGCGGGGTGCGACGGGACACGATGGCGGCTTCGAGCACTGCCGCCGGTGTTGGCCGGGAATAATGGCGCGATGGAGCGGCAGTGTAATTGAAGACCGGGTTGGCGACTGCGGGCGAGATCGCCAAAGTTTCGTGCTTTTTTGCTACTGGCGTGTCCGTATCACGGGCCACGGCCGTTTGATTTATCGCGGCCGCTTGCAGACGGCCCAATCTTTCCGCCATCGGGACCGAAACCGGAAAGGGCGGCATCAGCAACGCAAGAAACGGCATCGCCAGCGCGACAAGCAGAACGGCGCGCCACGCGCCGAGCCGCACTTCAACGTTTTTCGCGCGGCAGAGGGCCAGCGCGCCGCCTGCGATGCAAGCGAGCGCGAGCGAACGGATTGCGGGATCAACGAGATGGCCGAAGAAACCGGAAGACGCGTCGAGAACATGGGCGATGCTCATGGCTTCCCTTCCTTGCGTTGGACGGCCTTGCGTGCGGCGATCTTCTGCGCGAGGCGCTCGAGCTGTTTGCGGTCGAGGACGGCGTTGTCCACCATGCCGATGACCAGCTGTTCCGCCGAGCCGCCGCAGAAGCGGTCAATGATGTGTTTCACGGCGCGCACCGCCACATTCTGGCGCGGCTCCGCGGCGCGGTAGATGAAGGTGCGTCCGCTGATTTCGTGCGTGACGTAGCCTTTTTCTTCCAGCCGGCGCAACACCGTGCGGATCGTAGATTCTTTCATGGGCCGCTTGGCTGCGAGAGCCTCGCGGCAGGCTTCCGAGGAAACCGGGCCGTGGGACCAGACGTGGTCCATGACGAGTTGTTCGACTTCGCCGAGGTTGCGTGGGCGGTTTGTGTGTATGCGAGTCATTGTAACGCTACAAGCTGTAACAGACGGCAGGAATCATGTCAAGCGAAAGATTTCACACGCGGGTGGCGGCGCCGCAATTCGCTTGCTGCCATCCAGTTTCGTCGCTGGCGCGTTCGCCGGTAAGGTTAGTTCGCACGAACGAGGATACACGGCTTCTCGGATTGCATGAAAGGACTCGCGTAAGTGTAGCCGCCCAGCCAGGATTTTGCGTAGGGCACGATCACGCCCTGAACCTTCCCTGTCTTTTCTTCGAGGATCATCCAGAGATCGCATCCCTCCCGACGTCCTCCTTGCGCGGAGCTGACTTTAGACGGGTGTCTAAGGCCATGCCCGCATATCTAAATGCACTCGCCACCTCGTTTCGATGACGTCAACTTATCGCGTTAATCGCCCAAATCCAAGATGGCGGCGGAGTCGCGTTCACTTGTCCAGCGTCGCGTCCGGATTCCGCTCTCAGGCGGGCGCGGCTTGTCCCAGAATGGAGGCGGATGTTAGACTTCGGTGTAACTCTTACCACCGTCTTCAAGGATATCTGCCGTGGCTGATGCAAAGCATGAAGAAACATTCAAGGTGATTGACCGCCGTCTGTTTGGCGAAGATGGCGAACTGCGTAAGGACGTCGTGGAGCAGGAACGCCGCGACGAAGAGGCGGCGGAGAAGAAGACTGCAAGCCAAGCGCAACAAAAGGCTAAATCGGCTGCTGTCGCGCCGAAACCCGCGGAGCATTTGAATGCTCCTGGGCCTCAAAGCGGCTTGGGACAACCCGCCGCGGAACATGGAATCGTTGGGCCAGATGGATCGCAGGGATTGGCTGACACGGATCAAACCAGCGATGCAGCGGCGGGCGGGGAGGAACATTCGACTTCGCGCAGTTTCCAATTGCTGGTGGATTTTCTGACGCGCAACGCAGCGGCAATGCTCGGCGGTATGGCCGATCCGCGCACCGGCCAGGCGTTTGTGGACCTGGAAGGCGCGCGCGAAGTGATTGATATGCTCGATGCGTTGCGCGAAAAAACGCGCGGGAATTTGTCGAAGGACGATGACAATTTGTTGATTGAGGTGCTGGGGAGTTTGAAGTTGACGTTTATGGAGATTTCGAAAGCGGCGGCCGAGCAAATGGCGAAGAAGGCGAAG
The DNA here is from genome assembly GCA_963804625.1 of uncultured Acidobacteriota bacterium. Taxonomy (GTDB): domain Bacteria; phylum Acidobacteriota; class Terriglobia; order Acidiferrales; family UBA7541; genus Palsa-295. The sequence goes on from CAWDRJ010000009.1 coordinate 779,199, forward strand.
GGAAAGTAGACGCCGGCGTCACGAGCCAACCGCGCGACGTCGCGTCTTACGGATACAGCGGCGCCTGTTTTCTACATGAATCGAAGGCGATTTTTGCGGCATCCCACCTCCAAATGAGTTCCCTGCAATTAACCGTCTTGGGGTCTGGCACATCCATGGGTGTACCAACTCTGGGGTGCCACTGCGCGGTTTGCGAATCGCAGGATCCGCACGACAAGCGCACGAGACCGTCCGTCTTGCTCACATACGGCGGCCGCAATGTGGTGATTGATACGACGCCGGACTTTCGCGCCCAGGCCATGCGCGAACGCATTGACCGCCTGGACGCGGTGATTTACACGCACTCGCATGCCGACCACATTCTGGGGCTCGACGATATTCGTCCTTACAACTTGAAACAGGGCGGCGTTGTGCCGATTTACGCGTCAGCCGCTACTCAGGAAACCTTGCGGCGGCAGTTCGCTTACGTGTTTGTCGAGGGGCCGACGGAGAGTTCCCTTCCCGCTGTGGAAATGCGGACGATTGACGGACCCTTTCAGCTTTTCGGATTAGAAATTGTGGCGGTGCCGGCTCACCACGGGCCGCATCCGGTGCTGGGATTTCGTTTCGGGAAGGCTGCGTATCTGACCGATTTCAGCACTGTACCGGAAAGCTCAAAGAAAATGCTGCACGGACTCGATGATTTCATCCTTGATGCTTTGCGATACACAACGCATCCGATGCATTCGAATGTGGAGCAATCGCTCGCGCTCGTGAACGAGCTGAAACCCAACCGCGCGTGGTTCACGCATATTTGCCACGACCTGGGACATGAAGCTGCCAATGCGAAACTGCCTCCGAACGTGCGGCTCGCTTATGACGGACTGAAATTCGAGGTGACGATCTAATGGCGATGGCGATCTTGAATTCGCCGACGGAATGGATCGCGCATTTTGGCGACGCGCGCAAGCCGACGGCCGTGACCATCGGCAATTTCGACGGCGTGCACGTTGGACATCGGAAGATTTTGCGCGGAGTGGTCGAACGAGCGCGCGGCTTGGAGGCGGTGAGCGCGGTGTTGACCTTCTTCCCGCATCCTGCGCGCGTGTTGCGGCCCGAAGTCGCACCCGGGTTGCTGGAAACCTTGCCGCAGAGGCTTTCGGAGTTTGAAGCGCTCGGAATAGATGCGGCGCTGGTCCTGAAATTCGATCACGAACTAGCGAATCTGAGCGCGGAAGAATTTGCGCAAGAGTTCCTGGTGAACGCGCTGCGGGCGCGTGCGGTGCTCGTAGGAGCGAATTTTCGCTTCGGCCACAAACAGGCGGGCGACGTCAGACTTCTGGAGGAATTGGGACGCCAGAACGGTTTCGCGGTAAAGATTGTCGAACCCGTGCTGGTGGATGGGCGCGTCGTCTCGAGTTCTGCGATTCGCGCGGCCGTCCGCGGCGGAAACGTGGACGAGGCGCGGCAGATGTTGGGGCGGCCTTTTGCACTGGCCGGCGAAATTCGCAGCGGAACTGGAATGGGACGCAAGCTCGTTCTACCGACTTTGAATCTTGCGACGGAGCAGGAGACGCTGCCGAAGTATGGCGTTTACGCAACTGAGGTCGTGGTCGGCCGCAAATGCTATCGGGCCGTAACGAACGTGGGCGTGCGTCCTACCTTCAATGGCCAGAACCTGGCGATCGAATCGCATCTTTTTGATTTCGCGGAAACGATTACGTCCGGTCCGATGACGGTGAAATTCCTGACGCGGCTGCGTGACGAGCAGAAGTTTTCCGGCGCCGAAGCTTTGCGCGAGCAGATTTTGCAGGATATTGCCCGGGCGAAAGAGCTTTTTGCGAAGCGATGAGGCAGCGCTAAAATCCCACTGACTACCACTACGGTCCGGGCGATGGGGCGTGCGCCCGGCGGCCACCACAAGGAAGCCACATGGAAAATCGAGAAGTAGCACGAATTTTGCGCGAGACGGCGCAACTGCTGGAGATTGACGGCGCGATCATTGGCCGTTACCGCAGCTATGAGAAGGTGGCGGAGCTTCTATATAGCATGCACGAACGCATCGAAGACCTCGCCAAGGACGAGAAGAAATTGAAGGAGCTTCCGGGAATCGGCGACGGGATGGCCGCGCACATCCGGGAAATTCTGGATACCGGCGATTACAGTCTGCGCGAGAAATTGCTGAAGAAATATCCCCTGACGCTGCTGGATTTGCTGCATCTGCAATCCATGGGACCAAAGAAAGTGGCCCTGCTGTGGAAGAAATTCAAGGTCTCGACGATCGAAGGCATCGAGAAGCTGGCGCAGGACGGCAAGCTGCGCGATCTGGAAGGGTTCGGCGAAAAGAGCGAGCAGAATATTTTGAAGGCGACGGCGCTGGCGAAGCGCTCGTCGGGGCGTTTCAAGCTTGATGATGTTGATGAAGCGGCGCAGAAACTGGTGGTTTATATCAGCCAGATGGACAAGATCGTCGAATCGGTGACGCCGGCGGGATCTTTGCGCCGCGGAAAAGAAACCATCGGCGATCTGGATCTGCTGGTGACGATGCTTCCCGGGCACGACAAGCAGAAAGATGTGGATGCAGTTGCGGCACACATTTTGAAATATCCGGGGATTGATCAGACGCTGGCGCACGGCGAGAACAAGGTGAGCGTGGTTTTGGGGAACGGTCTGCAGGTAGACGTGCGTTTGCTCGAAAAAGACAGCTTCGGCGCGGCGCTACTGTATTTTACGGGATCGAAGGAGCACAACGTCGTGCTGCGCGGGCGGGCTCGCGATATGGGCTGGACGTTGAATGAGTACGCTTTGACGACCCTCAAGGGCGGGAGATTTGTCGCAGGCAAGACCGAAAAGGACATTTACGACAAACTGCGGCTGGATTACATCGAGCCGGAACTGCGGGAACACACCGGCGAAATTGACGCGGCGGAAAATCACCGGCTGCCCTCTTTGTTGCGGCTTGAAGACATTCGCGGGGATTTGCAGATGCACACGACTGCTTCCGATGGCCGGAATTCCATCGAGGAGATGGGAAAAGCTGCTGCCGAGTTGGGCTACGAGTATATCGCGCTCACGGATCATTCCAAGGCGGTGACCGTTGCAAATGGGATGGACGAAAAGCGCACTCTGGAACAAATCAAGAAAATCCGCGCTGCACAGGCCCGTGTCCCGGAGATTCGTTTGCTGGCGGGGATTGAGGTGGACATCCTCAAAAACGGCAAGCTGGACCTGGACGACGAAGTTTTGGCGCAGCTCGATGTGGTGGTGGCATCGGTGCATTCCTACATGAATTTAGGGCGCGAGGAAATGACGGAGCGGTTGCTCGCGGCGATCGAGAATCCTTACACGCAGATAATTGCGCATCCGACCGGGCGACTAGTGTTGCGGCGCGATCCTTTCGACTATGAGATGGAGAAGATTCTGGAGGCGGCGAAGGAGCATGGCGTGGCGATGGAGTGTAATGCCTACCCCGACCGGCTGGATCTCAAGGATGTGCACTTGCGGATGGCGAAAGAGCAGGGCGTCAAGATTGTGATTTCCACCGACTCGCATACCGCAGCGAATTTGAAATTCATGAAATACGGAGTGATCACCGCGCGGCGGGCGTGGATCGAGAAGAACGAAGTTATCAATACTTTCCCGACGGCGGAGTTTTTGGCGGCGCTGCGGGCGAAGCCTGGCGCTGGTAAGAGCGCCAAGAGGAAATCCACTTAGTTGCGTGCTTGCGGGGAAAATAGACCGCAAAGACTTAACACAGAGGACATGGAGGAAATCGGAGAGCACGGAGATTTCGAAACCAGTCGACCGCATAGTCGCAGAGGTGCCAGAGAGGACCAAATTGTCGCTCGGCTCACGACGACGGCCACTGGGAACATTTTCTGGACGGGTTGCGTATCTAGTGGTGGAACACAGAACGGCTACCAAGCGATCGCGGCAGGCAGCTTGGCGGCAGGAACGGATTGAAGATTTCGAGGGCATGCGCGGATTTGTCCGTGCCACGGAGCGAACTATGAGGCTTGTTGCGAATTTCTTGGCGGCTGCGCTGGTTGCGGGGATTGCGTTCGGAGCGGCCGCTGCGCCGGTGCGCGCGGATGATTGGTCGAAAACGTATCAGGTGAGCGGGCACGCGGAGCTGCACGTGATGACGAGCGACGGCGACGTCTCCATCACGGGCGGAAACCAAAATCAAATTGACGCGCACGTGACCACGCAAGGCTGGAAGATCGGGCCGAACGACGTGCAAATCGTCGAAAGTCAGAATGGTAACAACGTCTCAATCGAAGTACGCGTCCCCCACTGGAATTTTTCGCTTTTCGGCGGCCACAACCGGTCAATCCATGTGGATTTGCGCGTGCCGCAGTCATTGGACTTGGACGTACGCACCAGTGATGGGAACGTCGTGGCGCAGGGAGTTTCCGGCAAGGTTCAGATTGATACGGGCGACGGGAACGTCACCGCCAACAACATTCGCGGCGATATACGGATGCACACAGGCGACGGACACATCGAGGGACACAGTTTCGATGGCTCGCTTGACGCCGACACGGGCGACGGAAACTTGCGCATTGACGGCCGTTTCGACGCGCTGGCGCTGAAGACCGGAGACGGCAGCATAGACGCGCAAGTCTCGAACGGCTCGAAGGTGGCGAACGGCTGGAATCTGCATTCTGGCGACGGACATATTACTTTGCGGCTGCCGGGCGATTTGAACGCGTACCTTGACGCGCATACCGGCGACGGCAGCATCACTTTGGATGTCCCAATACAGGTATCGGGCTCGCTCAGCCATTCCGCGGTGCGCGGGAAACTGAACGCCGGTGGCGGGACCGTGGCGATCACTTCCGGGGATGGATCAATCCACGTGGAGAAATTGTAGGGCGCCATGCTGCTCGCGGGTTGCTGTGAGTTGAGGGCTGAGAATCACCGCGGCGTTGGCGGCTGCGGCCGCCGCGTCCTTGATCTGCAAGGAAATTCCGTCAACATGTCGCCAGAAGCCCACATTTGTTTCTCTGTTGGCACACCGCGATCCGCAGTCTCAGCGCCCGGCACTGCAACGATTGCACTTACGTCGGGTGACCACGTGGCATCCAGCGTGCACTTTGCGGGACGTTGGCGGCAACGTACGTGGAGGAATAAATGATTCCGTTCCTGATGCTCGGCGTTTTCGCAGTACTAGTATTTCTTTCGCTGTCGGACGGAATTGCCGCTAGCCTCCGCCGAAAGTAATTCTCACGCACTTGGCCCACCGCTCCAACGTCGGACTCGTTCGCCTCTTTTCGAGTTCCCTGCCCTTGGCATTTTGAAAGGTAAACGATCCTCGCGCACTGGCTTTCCGACGCATTCTACATTTCGCGGGGAATGGTCCACGTTCGCTTGCCGGGAATCAATTTGCAAATCTTTACGGGTTGCCGCATCATAAATTGTTTGCTCCGAGCCGTTCGCCGCGCTGACACGGTGAGTTCACAAACAATATAGCGATCAATCGAGCCGCGGTGGTATGAGCGGGGACTCACGTTGCGCTTTCGCGGGCAACGCGCGGCGCAGCATGGGACGTTCTGTTTCACAACTTCGAAAGGAACTGGGGGAAATCGAATGCGCAGGCCTGTGAGTGTTGCTCCGCCGAAGGGAAAGCTGGGCGTGCTGACGCCGGGAATGGGCGCGGTGAGCACAACGTTTATGGCGGGAGTGGAGTTGGTACGGCGGGGGCAGGCCGTGCCGGTAGGTTCGTTGACGCAGATGGGCACGATCCGGCTGGGCAAGCGCACGGACGGGAGAACGCCCAAGATTAAGGATTTCGTGCAGCTGGCGAAGCTCGACGACCTCGTGTTCGGAGGCTGGGACGTATTCGGCGACAACGCTTTCCAGGCGGCGACGAAGGCCGGGGTGCTGGAGGCCAAGGACCTTTCCAAGGCCGAGAAATTTTTGAAGGGCATCTCGCCGATGAAGGCGGTATTTGACCAGGACTACGTAAAGAACCTGCAAGGGCCGAACCTGAAGAAGGGCAAGACGAAAATGGATCTTGCCGAGCAATTGCGCGAAGACATCCGCAACTTCAAAAAGAAAAACAAGCTGGACCGGCTGGTGATGGTTTGGTGCGGCTCGACGGAAGTGTTTTTGAAGCCGCAAGACGTGCACAAGGATCTGGCTTCGTTCGAAAAGGCGATGAAGGCGAACCATCCGGCGATTGCGCCGTCCATGCTCTATGCATACGCTGCGATCAGCGAAGGAGTGCCGTTCGCCAATGGCGCGCCGAATTTGACAGTGGATATTCCGGCGCTCGAAGATTACGCGAAATCGAAGAACGTGCCGATCGGCGGCAAGGACTTCAAGACCGGCCAGACTTTGATGAAAACCGTGCTGGCACCGGGATTCAAGGCACGCATGTTGGGATTGAATGGATGGTTTTCCACGAACATCCTGGGTAATCGCGACGGCGAAGTGCTCGACGATCCCGGCTCGTTCAAGACCAAGGAAGAATCGAAGCTCGGCGCGCTGGAATACATTCTGCAGCCCAATTTGTATCCCGACCTTTACGGCAAGATTCACCACAAGGTGAGAATTAACTATTATCCTCCGCGTGGCGACAACAAAGAGGGCTGGGACAACATTGATATTTTCGGCTGGCTGGGCTATCCGATGCAGATCAAAGTGGACTTCCTGTGCCGCGATTCGATTCTCGCCGCGCCGATCGTGCTGGATTTGGCAATTTTCTTCGACCTGGCGCAGCGCGCGGGGATGCGCGGAATCCAGGAATGGCTCAGCTTTTATTTCAAGTCGCCGATGTGCGCGAAGGAGCTTTACCCCGAGCACGATTTGTTCATTCAGCTGATGAAGCTGAAGAACACTTTGCGCTGGATGATGGGCGAGGAGCTCATCACCCACTTGGGAGCTGAATACTACGATTAGCCGCTGAAGCGATAAACCCACAAGGCTCGCAA
>CAWDRJ010000010.1:0-259170 GCA_963804625.1 uncultured Acidobacteriota bacterium
CTGCACAAACAGTCAGCCCGGTTCTGCTTTGGCGCTACGGCGCTTGGAAGGTTACGTTAGGGGGAATCACGTGAAAAGCATATTTGGACTGCTGCTTCTACCCTTGCTGCTGTGGCCTCTGGTTGCAACAGAGACCGCCCGTACGAAATCGATGACACTTGCAATCACCCACGTCACAGTGATCGAGACGACGGGCGGGCCTGCGCGTCCCGACATGACCGTGCTAATAAACGGGAACCGTGTCACTGAGGTGGGCAAAAGCGGGAAGATTCGCGTGCCCAAGCACGCGCAGGTAGTCATTGCGAGTGGGAAGTTTCTGATTCCCGGCTTGTGGGACATGCATGTCCATTGGTATGAAAAGGATTATCTGCCGCTATTCATCGCCAACGGCGTGACTGGCATACGGATAATGTGGGGCATGCCGATGCATCATCAGTGGCGAAAGGAAATCGAGGCGGGGCAATTGCCGGGCCCGCACATGTTGATCGCCAGCCCACTTGTGGATGGACCGAAACCCGTTTGGCCGGGTTCCATTACAGTGGCCAACGCGTCCGAGGCTCGCCAAGCGGTGATTCAGGCCAAGCGGGACGGGGCCGACTTTATCAAGGTGTACTCCCTTCTTCCTCGGGATGCGTACTTCGCCATAGCAGATGAATCGAAGAAGCAAGGTATTCCCTTCGAGGGGCATGTCCCGATTTCAGTTTCCGCGGAGGAAGCGTCGAATGCCGGGCAGAAGAGCATCGAGCATCTTACCGGGGTCCTACCTGCCTGTTCGAATCGCGCAGCGGAGTTGCTCAAGTCATCGCAGGAGAATCTAGCGGCGATCATTGCAGGACAACAGCCGCCGGTGAGTGCTGTACACGGGGCGGCCAGTCGCGAGTGGGAGGAGTTGGCGCTGGAAACGTATAGTCCACAGAAAGCAGAAGCCCTCTTTGCGGAACTGAAAAAGAACCAAACCTGGCAATGCCCTACCCTCACTGTTTTGCGCAGCATCGCCTTTCTTGACGACCCTTCCTTCACCAACGATTCTCGGCTCAAGTACATGCCGCGGGACATAAGAGCTTCTTGGGACCCAAAGACGGATTTTCGCCTCAAGACCCGGACCGCAGAAGATTGGGCGCGGAGTAAGAAGGTTTTCAGTAAAGACGCCGAGATCGTGGGTGCCATGCAACGGGCAGGCGTGAAGATCTTGGCCGGTACGGATACACTCAACCCTTATTGCTTCCCAGGCTTTAGTTTGCATGACGAGCTGGGTCTCCTCGTCAAAGCGGGACTCTCACCTATGGAGGCCCTGCAGGCTGCCACGCTCAATCCAGCGCGATTTATGGGTAAGGAGAAAGACTTCGGTACGGTCGAAACGGGCAAAATTGCCGATCTGGTTCTGCTCGATGCCAATCCACTCAACGATATTGCGAATACGAAGCGTATCGACGCGGTGGTGCTTGGCGGCAAACTCTTTCCCAGGGCGTCCCTGGACGGGATGCTGGCAAAAGTCGAAGCTCTCGCCAGTAGAAAGTCCACCGCCGACGCTCTTTTGAAAACTATCCAGCAACAAGATGTGAACGCTGCGATCAAGCAGTACCACGAACTGAAGGCCACCGAGCCCACCGCTTACGATTTTGGCGAAGACCAGCTCAACGGTCTTGGTTATCAATTACTGGAAATGAAGAAATTCAAAGACGCGATTCGCATCCTGGAACTGAATGTTGAAGCCTATCCGCAGTCGTCCAACGCGTATGACAGCCTTGCCGAAGCATATATGGACAATGGTGACAAAGACCTCGCCATCAAGAGCTACAAGAAGTCGCTGGAGCTAAATCGAGCAAATGAAAATGCCAAGAAGATGCTGAAACAATTGACCGATCAATGACATGTCTTGCGCGAAGCTGGTTCCCGACCGGAAAGCGCCTCAAGCCGGTTGGCGGACAGTGTCGAGGTTATCGCCAGTCAGAGTGACTCGCGAAAGGGAAGGATGAGATGAGCGCCTTTCGAACAATTTGCTGCGTCCTGCTGCTTCTCATTATGCAATTTTCGATGATCCCGTTGGGCCATTCTGATTTCTGGCATCGGTTCACGCTGTGGGTTCAGGGCCTTTGAGTAATTGGTGTAAGGCGAAAAGGAGAAAGCATGCTCAATCGATTTCGAATGGAAACCCTGACGGCCGCATTGGTGACTGTCATTTTGTGGGCGTTGTTCCCGTCCCCCGCATCCGCTCAGATTGAGCCCGGGTACAGCATCGAGATGAGTCGCATGATTCCAATGCGCGACGGCGTCGAGCTTGAGGCTTGGATATTCAAACCCGCAAACCTGAAAAGCGGAGCGCCGACAGTATTAAATCTCACTCAGTACGACATCGATGGTGGTCGCAGCCGCGATTTCGTCGACTTCGTCCAACGCGGTTACGTATTCATACAAGTATACGTGCGCGGCCGAGGCCGGTCCGGAGGAGTCAAGACTGACAATCTCGGCTTGCAGGTTGGGCGCGACGGCTACGACGTCGTGGAATGGATTGCAGCACAGCCCTGGAGCGACGGGCGAGTTGTGATGTACGGAGCCTCGTTCTTCGGCATGACGCAGTGGCGTACTGCGGCTCAACATCCGCCCCACCTCGCAGGAATTGCTCCATACGTCTCCATTTACCCAGGTTGGGACATTCCCAACACAAACGGTATCCCCCAGGCGTTTACGACTTTGATCCTAGGTTATGTGTCAGGCCGCTCGCTCAACATTGACTTCCGTTCGAACCAGGACTATTGGGCGGGAAAAATGTTGGAACAATATGCTGCCTATCGGCCATTTGGCGAACTCGACGCTGCGATCGGCATTGCCCCTGACGATTGGTGGATGCTCGACGAACTTGGCCACCAGAAATCGATGTTCGATGTGTGGCTGGATCACGTCGGCGATGAAACCTTTAACCTCGCGGCTGAGCCAAAGGCCGCGGACTTCGCACAAATGAAGTTTCCAGTTCTTTCGGCCACTGGATACTTCGACGACGACCAGCCCGGTGCTCTCCGCTACTACCGAGGGCACGTCACACATGCGCCTGCCGCTGCGGCGCGCAACCACTACCTCGTCATCGGTCCGTGGGATCACCTGGGCACGCATCATCCCACAAAGAACATCGATGGATTATCAATACCCGACAGCGCAGTAATTGACATGGATAAGTTGCGTGCCGACTGGTACGACTGGGCACTGGGACGCGGGCCAAAACCAGCGTTCCTGCAGGATAGAGTCACATACTTCATGATGGGCGCCGATGAGTGGCGCTACGAGAAATCGCTGGAGGCGGCGTCTTCCGGCGAAGTCTTGAACTTTTTTCTATCCGCACCAGAGGGCACGCCAGCGGACGTATTCCATTCCGGCTCTCTTTCGCAAAAACCATCTGGGGCTGAGTCCCCTGCCCTCATCGTTAGCGATCCGCACGAGCTCCCCGAACTTGAAATTGCCAAATACGCTGCAAACGAGAACCAAACCAGTCAATTTCGCGATTTTCAGAAGCGCGCGATCGTCTTTCACTCCGAACCATTCCCTCGGGATGTCGAAGTGGCGGGGCAAATGCATCTGAAATTGGTAATCCAGGCGGACGCGCCGGATTTCGATCTTTGGGCTCAAGTGCTTATGGTTCTCCCGGACGGTTCAACGGTTCGCCTCGGCGAGGACATCCGTCGTGCGCGTTTCCGCGACAGCCCGTTCAAGGAAGAGCTGCTTAAGCCAGATCAAATCGTCGAGATTCCGTTCGAATTTTACTGGATGGCGCGACGGATTCCAGCAGGTGCGCGGTTACGACTAACCATCGCTCCGCTCAACTCGCCCAACTTTCAGAAGAACTACAATACAGGAGGGCGGATCGGCTATGAGAAGCTGGAGGATGCGCGCATCGCGAACATCAAGATCTTCCACGATGCGAAGGACGCGAGCTGCTTGGTATTGCCGCTCGCCGCATCCGTTCGGCCGGCTGCAGACCGCTGACCGTGAGAAAAGCGGAGGACGATTTCAAACTCGCCGTTCCGCAAAGCTGAGCTGATATGTCGAGACCTCAGGTCAGTGCCCGTTAATCAGGACCTAGACCATTGCATCCGGTTTGCCGACCACTCATCCGGAACCGTCTGAGGGGTTTCAACACTACCTACCTCATCGCGGCTTCGATGTCCTTAGACGAATAGGGAACTCCCGGTGTGAGTAACTCGGCGCCATCCCTAGTAATGAGGTACATGTCTTCCAGGAAAAATCCCTGGCCATCGACCGAGGCGATCGGCTCAAAGTTGATCGTGGTTCCCTGCCTGAGTGGCCCAACCGGGCGACCGGCCATCAGGTTTGTCGTATGCACTTGCCAGTACGGAACATTCTTGCGATCTGACCAGGAATCGATCGCGTGCTCCGCAAGCAGGGTCTTTGCTGATGCGCGATGACGCAGCAGCTCGGCACGCCAAGCATCGAAGATTTGGTCGACCGTGGCCCCGTCGCGCAGCCGGAGGACACCAGCATGATACGCTGCTACGAATATGTTCCAGGTCTCTTGCTGATCGTTGTCGTAACGGCCCGAGACCGGCACCGTCCGCCCCAAATCTCCTATGTAGTGGTCCTGTTCGCATCCCACATCAAGGCGTACCAAGTCGCCAGAGCGCATACTCTGGTTCAGGTGATCATATCGCGCGAGCGAAGTAAAAGGCCGCGGGAATATGGCGTTGTTTCCCGCCATTGCCCACGGCCAGAAGGAGGAACCATGTGCACCCGCGCTCCAGCATGTTTTTTCCACCACCGCTTCGACGCTCCGTTGCGATACGCCCGGCCGTATTGCACGCATTCCAGCCATTACGGCAGTCACGGTCGCATTCGCGGCCGAGCGCAGAGCAGCGATTTCCTCCGCACTCTGGACTGCCATGAGGGCCTCGATTCGCTCCCCTACCTCTTTGGGTTCAAAGGAAGGCCATCTTTGCAGAATGATCTGCAGCCACATCGGAGCCTGGGGCGACCTCGGGCTGAGAAGGTTGGCTGGCAGTTCGGCGAATGTTGACAGATCGTCGTCATAGTACAGGGGCGGCGCTTGGCCCGCGTGTGAGGCTAGAAACCCTTCCAGTTCGGACCAATCAACGACATGATCCATGCCTAAGCGCTTTGCCGCTTCCGGTCCGGGCTGAACTTCCGGCTGCAGGCCGATTCTCAGGAAAGGCGGATTGGATGGCAAGAAAAGCCAAGTTTCGCCTGACCTTCCGTCAATGGCGAGCACAGCCCCCACCGTGTTCCCCAAGCCCGTGAAGTAATAGAAGAAAGGGTCTTGGCGGAAACCATCAGCGGTGAGACTCAGCTCGGAACTGGCGTGAAGCAAGAGAATCCCGTCACGGAACGCAGCGGCGGCTCGCTGACGGCGCTCGTGTACAACGGTGTCTTGAGGTGCCGCTACGCAGGTAAAACTGACGAAAACGATCGCCAGAGTCAAAGGAACTCGCATGGCCCAATAACTTAGCATGCAGACCGTGACATTCCCAGTCTCCACAATTGATTTCTAGGGAGAGTCTCTCTGCCGGGCGCGTTTGCGGGCGTATGACGGGCTAACCGGAGAGCGCCGGGATAAACCGGCATGTTGTAGGGGATGCAAGAGCCCTACAGGAAAGGAAGTAGCGAATCCATCCTGACCTCGAGTCTTGCTGGGTACATCGCGAGGTGTCTCTTGAAGCGTAGACAGAGGCATCGGTGGGCGGGGCTATTGAGCTGCGAAAAGCCCGTAGATCAGGATGCCGACTTCATTCCGAGTAGGAGGAAGGCAACACGGCAGCCACGCCAATCGCGAGTGGACTGTCGGTCCTGCGTAGTCTAAGAACCCGCGCACGCTGAGAAACAACATGCACGAGAACCGGGAGATCTCCAGCACGCCTGGTCTGACGATCAAGGCCGGTCCGCGAAGGCCACAAACCGCAATGCGGACACGAACGTGCCGGAGAAGTCGGACTGTGTCGTTGTACCTGTGAAACAGCCGAACAAGGGAGGGCAACCTTCCGCGGAGGCTGGGGAGGGAAGGGCACAGACGAGGGAAAACATCGTTCAATCGCACATGCACTCGACACAGAGCGGGAAGCGCATGTCCCAGGGGTTGGATGGTGTGCGGAAGGAAGCAAAGGAAAGAAAGCAGGAGCGGTTCACTGCTTTGCTCCACCATCTCAATGTTGATCTACTCCGCGACAGCTTCTACGCGCTTCAGCGTAAGGCTTCGCCCGGAGTAGACGGCGTAACGTGGCAGGAGTATGAAACCGGGCTGGAGGATCGACTCGTCGATCTGCACAGCCGGGTGCACCGTGGAACGTACCGGGCAAAACCGTCAAGACGAGTCTTTATTCCGAAGGCTGACGGGCGGAAACGTCCGTTGGGCGTCGCGGCGCTGGAGGACAAAATTGTTCAACAGGCCGCGGTAACGATCCTCAACCAGATATATGAGGTCGACTTCAAGGGCTTCTCTTACGGGTTCCGTCCCGGTCGCAGCCCGCATCAGGCGCTGGACGCGCTTACGGTGGGCATTCAACGGAAGCGAGTGAACTGGGTGCTTGATGCCGACATCCGTGGATTTTTCGATAACCTGAGCCACGAATGGACCATGAAGTTCATCAAGCATCGGGTGGCCGATTTTGTGAGGGCGGGTGTCGCAGTTACCGCGACGTACGGGGCGAGTGGCGAAACGTGTTCGCTAATGATCGAGCCGCGTGAGACTCTCGGCCGCTCCGTAAAGCCGGAATCCCCGATCATTGAGGAAAAACTCCTGGAAGAAATTAGCAAGGAACTTGTGCCGGAGGAAGATCGTGGAAAATACAAAATGGGTACATTTCTCGACATAACATGCCTCCCCGACAACGACTGCGCCGGGGTGCAGGAAGATTGGACGAAGCTAGTCATATACAGAAACTCCGGGGAAAAAGGCACTCGCTACGAAACGATCAAATGGAAACGCGCTGAATGTCGACCGGCGCCGGGCGTACACATCCCTTGAAAGCAGGACCTTCACTGCCAACCTGCCCGCCAATGCCTGATTAGTTCTGATATGGAATGACCCGTCAAGTACGAGCAACTGTTTTCTTCGTTCTTCTTCTCACTCTTAGGAGGCAGCGCAGGTCGTGGTCGAGGTAGTTTTCGCGACGGCTGATCACTCTGATATTCGCGGGTCGAAACCGCATAATCGTGATCCGTCGGGAGCTGCCTCGGACTATAAACGCGGGTTCGGTGCGAAGACCTACCGCATAGAACTTTCGAGGATTCTCCTTTCCGTGTACCCCTCGACCACTACCCACTCTGCCTCCTTCGAGCTTCTCACCCCAGAATAAATTCACGTTATGCCGCTTGCTGCAGAGACTCCTTCTGCGCTGTTTCTACTTGGATTCCGATGGCCCAGATAAAACCCAGCAACTCGCGTCCTACCGCCGTCATTACAACTCCCTTGTTCTTGCCCTTGGCGAGCAACTTTCGATACCGCTCATATAATCGCTGTTGTGCTTTCCAAGCGATCTCTTTGACCTCTTCACTGACCTTCTCTTGCCGCTTGCGCAACTTGGCTCCCATGGCCGGTCGGTGTCGATAGGCCCACGCGGCCTCCACCACCACCCGCCTTAGGTGCGCATTACCCGTTTTGGTGATGTTTCCTCGTCGCAGGCGCTCTCCACTGGAGTCTTCACTCGGTACGATTCCTCCGTAGGCCATTAACTGCTTGGCTTTGCTGAATCGGGACAGCTCTCCCAGTTCGGCTACCACCGTCACCGCTGAAACCTGCGCGATTCCTCGTAGCGCCTGCAAGGCCTCGATCACGGCACGCATCTGGGGCGGCGCACTCTTCGCTGCCTCTGTAATCACACCATCGAGCCGCGCAATGCGTGCTGCCCCGTGCTCCACCTCGTGCAGGTAATCCAGCAACGTAGCTTCCTGGGCCAGCTGTTCGAAATGCACTCCCCGGGTCACCCACTCCAGGTATTTTATCGTCCAGGCCTTTACCCCTATCGGCGGTCGCCGGCCATGCCGCAACAGAAACTTACTCAACCGATGCCGTGCTCGAAGCTCATCCTTCTTGGCCGCTTCTCGGGCGCGCACCAGATCCCGCAATGCCTCGTGAGCCGCATCCGGCACCCACACCGGCGTTAGCTCTCCGGACCGATAATTTCTCGCCAGTTTTAGCGCATCCCGCCGATCCGTTTTCACGCGATCCCCGGCTTTCACCGGCACCAAGGTGGGCGCTACCACCGCGCACTTGGCCGCCATCCGAGTCAGTTGCCAGTACAGCGCGTAGCCTGTCGGACCCGCCTCATAACAAAACCGCAGCTCCTCCACTGGCCCCAGTTTCTTCACCAGTTTCCGAATCGATTCTTCGCGATTCGGTATTACCCCCAGCGACCGAATCTCCCCGCCCTGCTCCGCTACAGCTACCGAAATCGTCTCGGCATGGACATCCAACCCCACAAATTTTATTCTCTTCATCGACCGGCTCCTTTCGCTTGTGGCTCTGTACTGCAGATCTTCCGATTCGCAGCATAACCCACGTCTGCGAATCGAGCCGGTCATTCCATTGTGACTATAAAAGGCGAAGTCAAGAAAAAACACATTCCACTTCGGCTGGAATTTTTCTTGTTTCGCAGCCCACGTGATGGAGCAGGATCTGTTCTGACCGCCCGCACCAAGTGCTCGGTTGCTGGGCACGTGGGCCCAGCGGTTTGGGTTTTCTCTACCAGCGGTTTTCATCGCTTCTTCGCAACGAAGCCTGTCCGTTCCGAAACCAGCAAAGCAGCACGTGGTCAAATGTGGCGACCATGGTTCTATCCGGGACTCGTGGCCCATAGCTTTTTCTGGTTGTCCGAGAGGGCCTAGGGTCGCGTGTGAGACTCGGTGCCCGAAGCACGCAGGGTCTAACTAATCAGCTGAGACTCGCTCTCGAACCAGCGTGTCCCGAGAACCTGACAGCCACCGCCAGAGAAATACCCAGGGATGGAGCGGGCTCGATCAGAGACACTCAAGCTGTTTGTGGTTTCAGATATTGGGCGTCGAAGCTTACTCCTCTCTTCCAGACGATCAAGACAATGGTGGCGATCTTTCTCGCCAGGGTCAGGCGCGCCATCTCCGGCCTCATCCCTTTGGCCACCAAGGCTGCGTAGAATTCCTGGAACGGACCCGGTTTGACCGAAGCGATGGTCGCGGCACTCTTAAACAGGTTCTTCAGATCGTGATTGCAGTCTCGGTTGAGTCCGCGAACCGATATCTGCTTCCTGGATCTTTGCAGCTGTCCTTGGACCTTACGATAATCGGCACTGCTGTGCATTTCGATGCCGAAGCCGCTGTATTTCCAGAGCGGTCGCTTGCTGCGGAAGCGGTGCGGTGTCTGGATCAGCGCGATCAACAGCGCCGCCCGGATCGGACCGATCGCAGGAATCTGGCAGAGCAGCTTCGTCGCCGGGTGCTTCTTACTTTCGGCGAGCAGCTCGCGCCGTACTTGGTGGCGCAACGGTCTTAAGGCATCGAGTTGTTGATAGTAAAACTCGGCCCGGCGAAGCACTCCCACCTCGCTGATCTTGGCAAGCCACTCGGCGCGATGACGTGGCGCATAGACTTGCTTGCCGGCACAGGGAATACCCCAGCTGCGATAGATGGCCTTCACCCGGCTCATGACGCGTGCCAGATCTTTGCTGATGGTCAGATAGCTGCGTGCCAGTTCCCGCAGTGTGCGGACCCCGGCTCCGCCGTGATAGACCGAGCTGAGTTTATTCATGTACAACCGGTCGGACAGCTCGCGGGCATCGATCCGGTCATTCTTGTTCCCCTGTCGGCTATTCTTCCGCGGATCGCAGACCACTAATTTCGATACATGTGGCTTTAGCAGATCGTACAACCAGGTGGCCCAGGTTCCTTCTTCAAACGTGATCTGCAACTCTCCGCGCAGGCCGTGGATAAAGTCCAGAATCACGCTCGCTTTGGTCTCGATCACGCATTCCATCACGATCTTTCCGGCATCATTCCTGACCGCAATCGAAATACTTTCCTTGTGCACATCCATGCCGATATATTTAGCGCTGGTCATAAAGGGCGTTCCTCCTCTGGAGCGGTTGAGCTAGCACTCAAAACCTACTCCACAAGGGGCGCCCTTTTATATTGCGTCGCGTAATCGGACAAAGCATTACTTCACTTGGACGGTTTGCGCGTTGACCAGGCAATGAGAAGAGCTCGGGGATGCTGCATTTCTGAATTTTTCATGCCGAATCAGAACTGGCACGTGAGCGGTCTGTCTCCGTTGACTTGATTGACGGCCCAACCTAAGATTGGCCACTGCCTACCCATGATTGGCCAAACCATTTCGCAGTACCGCGTACTGGAAAAACTTGGGGACGGCGGCATGGGCGTGGTTTACAAAGCCGAAGACACCAAGCTTCGCCGTTTTGTCGCGTTGAAGTTTCTGCCGGAAAGTCTCGCTTCGGATTCCCAAGCACTCGAACGTTTTCATCGCGAAGCCCAAGCAGCCTCCGCGCTCGACCATCCCAACATCTGCATGATCTATGAAATTGGTGAATACCAAGGGCAGACCTTCATCTCCATGCAGTTCCTGGAAGGAGAGACGCTCAAACACCTGATTGGCGGAAAGCCATTGCCGCTGGAAGAGCTACTCGATTTGGCGATTCAAATAGCAGACGCGCTGGATGCCGCTCACACGCGAGGCATCGTCCATCGCGACATCAAGCCTGCCAACATTTTCGTCACCAAGCGCGGCCACATGAAAGTTCTCGATTTTGGCCTGGCGAAAGTCATTCCGGTTGCTGAAGGCGTAGGCGCGACGGCTGCGCCGACTGCGGTAGCGAACGACATGCTCACGAGCCCTGGAACGGCTCTCGGAACTGTGGCTTATATGTCTCCGGAGCAAGTACGGGGCAAAGAACTCGACGCGCGAAGCGATCTGTTTTCATTCGGAGTTGTCCTGTACGAAATGGCGACGGGCGCGTTGCCCTTCCGTGGCGACACCAGCGGCGTGATTTTCGACTCAATTCTAAATCGCGAGCCTGCGGCGCCTGTCCGTCTCAATCCTGATGTCCCGCCGAAACTGGAAGAAATTATCAATCGTGCGCTGGAGAAAGACCGCAACCTGCGTTACCAACACGCGTCAGACCTTCGCGCAGAGTTGCAGAGACTCAAACGCGATTCCGATTCAGAGAGGTCGGTCGCGGCACGGGCCGCAGAGCCCGGCTCAAATGCCAGCGGAGAAGATTCCCAAGTCCGGTCAGGAAGTGCGCGGCTACAAGTGCCAGTGGCAATTACGGAACGGTCGAGCAGTTCCGCGGTACAGGCAGCGAAGGAACACAAAGGAGCTCTCGCCGGAGCGGCAGTTGTGATTATGGTGCTGATCTCAGGAGCAGCGTTCGGCGTCAATTTTCTTCTTCATCGCAAACCTGCGTCCCCGACCTTCGACAGTTGCTCGATTTCGCAGATTTCGGAAACGGGCAAAGTAACTGCGGCAGCTATTTCGCCCGATGGCAAATACGTCCTCGACGTCGTGCAGGACGGCGGCAAGAATAGCCTCTGGCTTCGCCATCTTCCGACAAACAGCAATACTCAGGTGGTGCCTCCCTCATCAAGCGAGTTCCTTACTCCTACGTTCTCGCCCGACGGAAATTATATTTATTTTCGCGAACGTAACGCTGGCTTCTCCATCCTTCAGCGCGCGCTGCGCGATTACTAGATGATACCGGACGGTAAGAGCGCGTCCCTCCTGGGTTGACCGCGATTACACCTGACGATTCGTCACTCACAAGGAGTTCCATGCCGCAGCAGACGCTTGTCCTGTTTCATTCATTGACCCCTTTCAAGGGCAACGCAGCTTTGGCATCGCTCCCTGCGAATCTCGATCGCTCGACGGGCGCCCAGCGCAACGGTCGATCTGTTTTTTCATATCTCTCGACCGTTGCCGCCGTCGCCGCTTTGGTTGTCGCTTGCGCTGTTCTTGCAGCGTGTGCGGGAAACTCAGGGCCAAAAGCCTCTGCGCCTGTGATCACCACGAATCCAACGAGTATGACAGTCACAGCGGGGGCGGCAGCGGATGACTTTGAGTTCAGTGAAAAACTGGAAGAACTGAATGAGGAACTGGAAACTCTCAATGCTGAAGCAAGCGTATTGCAAGAACAAATTTCACAAGCAATTCCTGAACTTTTGCAGAGGATGAAGTAAAACATGAACTCCGTAGGGGCTAACGCGAAGTCTACGGCACGCGAGCCTACCCCAATAACTATGTACGGTACAAAGACCGTTGAAGAAGTCACAGAAAAACTGATCGACTACAGAGGGAAGACGCCTAAAAAGACAGAGAGCGGAATCAAGCTGATTACCGCGAAGGTGATCAAAAGCGGATTTATCGTAGATGGCGACCATGAATACATAGCGCGTCGTGATTACGACCTCTGGATGCGCCGAGGAATGCCAAGACAATGGGACATTTTGATTACGACAGAAGCTCCCTTGGGCGAATTAGCACAACTCCGCTCGCCGGAACAAATTGCGTTAGCGCAGCGTGTCATTCTGCTTCGTGGAAAGCCGTCTGTCATCAATCAATCCTACTTTTTTCATGCACTCAAGAGTCCGATTGTGCAGGCAGAGCTTCGGGCACGGTGCTCCGGTACAACCGTATTGGGGATTAAGCAAAGCGAATTGTTGCAAGTGAAAATTCCGTGCCCCCCGCTTCCAATTCAGGACAAAATTGCTGCACTGCTCTCTCCATACGACAGTCTGATCGAAAACAACACTCGTCGGATCAAGATTCTCGAAGAGATAGCGCAGAGGATTTATCGGGAGTGGTTCGTGACCTTTCGCCTCCCGGGTCACGAACAGTTCAGATTAGAAGAATCGGAATTTGGGAGAGTTCCGCGTGGGTGGTGCCAGCCATACCCTGACTATGTGAATTTCTTAGAAGGTCCGGGGCTTCGCAGATGGCAATACAGAGATTCTGGATTGAGATTTCTGAATATCAGGACTATCGCAAATGGAGATGTTGATCTGTCGAGGACTCAATTTGTTGATCCGGCTGAGGCTGAAGCCAAGTACAAACACTTTCTCCTATCCGAATACGATCACGTTGTTTCAAGTTCGGGAACCATAGGACGAATCGTGACCATTCGTCGTGAACATCTGCCGCTGATGCTGAACACGAGTGTCATTCGCATGAGGCCGAAGAGTGAGGCGGTTGGGAAGTGGCAGTTGAAGCACTTTTTGAAGTCTGATTACTTTCAGACTCAAATTAAGGCTTTTGCGAGCGGCGTTGCACAGATGAATTTCGGTCCTTTGCACTTGAAGCAGATGAAGATCATTGCTCCTCCTGCTTCAACTGGACGGGCATACGAAAAGCTAGTTGCTCCGATTGAGGAGCTAATCTGTGCTTTAACGGCAAAGAACACCCTGCTTCGCCAGACTCGCGACCTACTCTTGCCGAAATTGGTGTCTGGTGAGGTCAGCTTTGAAGAACTTGAAACTGAAATCGCCAACCAAGTCTCATGACCTACCTTGCCCCAGATTCCGAAGGGACGCTCGAAGCCAACACAGTTGGCTTATTCGAGGAACTCGGCTGGCAAGCAGCCGATTGCTACCACGAAACCTTTGGGCCTAGCTCGCTCTTGGGGCGAGAGACGTCCGAGCAGGTGGTTCTCGAAGGGCGGCTCCGTGCGGTACTGCTGAAGCTCAACCCCGGCATCTCCCCGTTAGCCATTGATCTAGCCGTCGAAGAACTGAGCAAGGATCGCAGTGTTCTGAGTCCTGTCCGAGCCAATCAGGACATCTACAAACTCTTGAGAGACGGCGTAAGAGTCACCATTCGGCGTGACGACGACCAAGAGAGCGTGGAAATCGTCCGTGTTGTGGATTGGGACGAGCCGAAGAACAATGACTTCTTCGTTGCTTCACAGTTCTGGATTTCAGGCGACTATGGACGGAAACGGGCGGACCTCATTGGCTTCGTGAATGGTCTGCCGCTCGTCTTCATCGAACTCAAGGCTTCGCACAAATCACTTGAAAACGCCTACAAATACAACCTTTCGGACTACCGGACAACGATCCCGCAAATCTTCTGGCACAACGCCCTGATCATCCTCTCGAACGGCTCGAAAAGCCGAGTCGGCAGCATGACAGCCGGGTGGGAGCATTTTGCCGAGTGGAAAAAGATCAATGACGAGGGCGAGGAGGGTCTCGTCAGTTTGGAAACGATGATCCGTGGAGTCTGTGAGCCTTCCCGGTTGCTCGATCTTGTCGAGAACTTCAACCTGTATAGCGAAGCCGAGGGTGAGACGACAAAGCTGCTGGCGAAAAACCATCAGTTCCTCGGCGTGAATCGGGCGATTGAAGCGACGGAACAAATCAAGAAGAACCAAGGCAAGCTGGGCGTGTTCTGGCACACGCAGGGTTCGGGCAAGAGCTTTTCGATGGTGTTCTTCTCGCAGAAAGTTCTTAGAAAAATCCCCGGCAACTGGACGTTCCTGATCGTCACGGATCGGGATGATCTCGACGGTCAAATCTATCGAAACTTTGCCTCGACGGGTGCGGTCCTCGAAGACGAGAAGAGCGTCCGAGCACAAAGCGCAGAGCACCTCAAAACACTCTTGAATTCAGAAGACCACCGCTACCTTTTCACTCTAATTCAAAAGTTCCGTACCGAGGAGGGTGAGAACTATCCGAAGCTCTCGGACAGGTCGGACATCATCGTCATCACAGACGAGGCGCACCGCAGCCAATACGACCAGTTCGCCCTAAACATGCGGAACGCCCTGCCCAACGCTGCATTCATCGGCTTTACAGGAACTCCGCTGATGGCTGGGGAAGAACGGACGAAGCAGGTCTTTGGTGATTACGTCTCGATCTACAACTTCAAGCAATCCATTGATGACGGGAACACCGTTCCACTTTATTACGAGAATCGAATCCCCGAGCTACAGCTTACGAATCCGAATCTCACGGAGGACATGGCTGAGATTGTTGATAATGCTGAACTCGATGAGGACCAGCAGCGCAAGTTGGAGCGGGATTTTGCCCGAGAATATCAACTCATCACGCGAAATGAACGTCTGGAACGAATAGCGGGGGACATCGTTGCCCACTTTATGGGGCGGGGTGTACTGGCTAAGGCGATGGTCATCTCGATTGATAAAGCCACTACGGTCAGGATGTATGACAAGGTTCAGAAGCACTGGAAAAATGCACTGGCTCGGTTGCAGAAGGAACTGGCTGCCGCTGACCCGGCGGATCAACCCGAGTTGGAGAAACGTCTCCAATTCTTTGAGCAAACCGACATGGCTGCGGTCGTATCTCAGTCCCAGAACGAGATAGAAGAGTTCAAGAAAAAGGGTCTGGACATCGCATCGCACCGGAAGAGGATGGTCAAGGAAGACCTTGAGAAGCGATTCAAGAAGTCGGACGACCCGCTGCGAATCGTTTTTGTTTGTGCGATGTGGATTACTGGGTTTGACGTGCCTTCCTGCTCCACCATCTACCTCGACAAGCCGATGAAGAATCACACGCTGATGCAGACCGTCGCACGGGCGAACAGAGTGTGGAGAGAGAAACAGAATGGGCTAATCGTGGATTACGTCGGTATCTTCCGTGATCTTCAAAAGGCATTGGCGATCTACGGGACTACGCAGGGCGGGGCGAAGCAGGGTGAACTGCCAATTAAGGACAAGCTCGAACTCGTCAAACTTCTCCGGCAGGCGATACAAGAGACTACTGCATTTTGCCGAGAGCGGGGCGTGGATCTCGAAGCGATTATGGCAGCAGCTGGATTCCAGAGAGAAAAACTGAAGGAAGACGCCGTAGCGACGTTTGTCATTGATGACAAGACGAGACGAAGGTTCATGGAGTCGGCAGGGCACGTCGAGAAACTCTTCAAGTCGCTGCTGCCTGATCCTGCTGCCAATGAGTTTGGAGCGATTCGGAAGGTGATTTCGGTCATCGCAGAAAAGATTCGTTCTGAGATTCCCCCTGCTGACATAGCGGAAGTGATGGAGAAAGTGGACGAACTACTCGACAAGTCTGTCTCAACCGAGGGCTATGTCATCCGTCCTTCGGCAACTGCGCAGAACTACATCGACTTGAGCAAAATCGATTTCGAGGCACTGAAACAGAAATTTGAAAAGGGCAGGAAGCCAATTGAGGTGCAGAAACTTCGAGGACAAATCGCTCAAAAGCTGGTTCGGATGGTCAGGTTGAATCGTACCCGCATGAACTTCTTGGAAGAGTTCCAGAAAATGATCGATGAATACAACGCAGGTGCGTCGAACCTCGAAACGCTATTTGACCGCTTGATGGCATTTACCAAAAGGCTTTCTGAGGAAGAAAAGCGTGGAATCTCCGAGCACCTTACCGAGGAAGAATTGGCGGTTTTCGATCTGCTGACCAAACCCGAAATGACACTGACGAAGGCCGACGAACGTGATGTGAAAAAGGTCGCCAAGGAATTGCTAGAGACTCTGAAGCGAGAGAAGTTGGTGCTCGATTGGAAGAAAGCACAGACGAAGAGAGCGGCGGTTCTGTTCACGATAGAAACCGTGCTTGATCATGACCTGACCGGGATTTTTTGTACCAGCGGGAGTGGGAGAGAATTCACTCTGGAGGGAAGCTGGTATGCCCATGAGGAAATACAAGCCGGAGCAGATCGTGACGCTGCTGCGGCAGGTTGAAGTAGGAATCGCCAACGGAAAAACCACCCCGCAAGCCTGCAAGGAAGCCGAGATCACCGCGCAGACCTACTACCGCTGGCGGAAAGAGTTCGGCGGTCTAAAGCTGGACCAAGCCAAACGACTCAAGGAACTGGAACGGGAGAACGCCAAGTTGAAGCGACTGGTGGCGGAGCTGTCTTTGGAGAAGCAAATTTTGAAGGATGTGGCCGAGGGAAACTTCTAAGCCCTGAGCGGCGACGTGGCGCGGTCAGGCATGTCCGCGAAAGCTACCAAGTATCGGAGCGGCATGCCTGCCGGCTGCTGGGGCAGTGGAGAGGAACGCAACGCTACGAAGTGCTCTACCGAACCGACGAGGACGCGCTGACGCGAGACATCATCGCATTGGCCGGCGAATACGGGCGCTACGGCTATCGGCGGATCACGGCGCTGCTGCGGGGTCGCGGCTGGCAGATAGGCAAGGACCGGGTGCAGCGAATCTGGCGGAGGGAAGGACTGAAAGTACCGCAGAAACAGAGGGCTCGGGGAAGGCTGTGGCTGGGCGACGGATCGTGCCTTCGACTGCGGCCGGAGCGAGCGAACCATGTGTGGAGCTACGATTTCGTGAGTGGAAAGACGCACGACGGAAGAGCGCTGCGCATGCTGACGCTGATCGACGAGTACACGCGAGAATGCCTGGCGATCTGCGTCGCCAGAAGGCTGGGGAGGTACGAAGTGATCGAAGCGCTGGCGGACGTGATGCTGTACCGAGGGATCCCGGAACACATTCGTTCGGACAATGGCCCAGAGTTCGTCGCCGAAGAGCTGCGGAGGTGGCTGGCGAAGCTGGGCACGGGGACGCTGTACATCGAACCAGGCAGCCCCTGGGAGAACGGCTACTGCGAAAGTTTCAACGGAAAGCTGCGGGACGAATGCCTGAACGGAGAGATTTTTTACTCGTTGAAGGAGGCCCAGGTGGTGATCGAAAAATGGCGGGTGGTCTATAACACGCTGCGTCCGCACTCGGCGTTGGGCTACAGGCCGCCGGCGCCGGTGGCGTTCGCGCCGCAACTGGCGGCTCTCCGGTCGCCTACGGCTCCCTGCGAGCCGCCAGTTGCATCCTTGCCCGATGAGGTTGTGATGTAAACTCTCTCATTCGCCGTGGTACAAAAAGTCGGTCCGGTCACTCGTCGAGGCTGAAGTGAAAGCGTGATTTCGTCTGCTTCGTCGGCAACACGACGGCCTCCAATGCATCGTGCGAAGCGAGGCCCCACGGCTTGGTCTGTCGCCACATCATGCGGAGAGTGGCGACGATGTTACGCACAGTCTTGGGACTCCGTTTGATGCTTGCGATGAACCTCTGCACGTGAAAGGGCTTGATGTCGCGGACCTGCATCGGCCCAAAGTACGGCAGGATGAAATTGTCGAGGTGACCTCGTATGCTTGCTTGCGTCGAGGCTTCGAACTGTGTTGCGACATCCCTTCGCCAGCGTTCGGCGAAGCAGTTGAACGTGGAGTAATCGAGCGGGAGAAACCGAGGATCGTTGACGGTATCGAGAAACGCCTGAAGAGCGCGGAGAGCCTCCTTCTTGGGCATCTCTGGCCAATAGCCGAGACGCTGGGAACGACGTTCCAAGTGAAGTTTGCCGTCGCGGATTTCGGGTTCGTACCATCGTCCAATCCAGGTGCTTCTGCTCTTGCCCTTCCAAAGAATCAAGGTGCCTTTCTGAAAACGTCTGCGGCTCAAATATTCCTCCAAGCCGCTGACGCATTGCCCGACCGCGAGGGTAGCATGCGCAGTTGTGCGCCGGGGTTTTGTCTCCGCGGTCGGGCCGCGACGCTGCGATCGCCACTGCGCGAGCGTCCCTTCAGGAACACCGAGAACTTCTGCGGTTTGCGCTGTCGTGAGGAAGCGGCATGACCCGAGTGGAAGCGCTTCTCTAGCCATGCGTCACTTTCAATCGCCCGCAGCCGGGGAATCGTGATCTTGTTTTGCGAAATCGGAGACAGACGACGCGAGCACGAGGGTGCGACGTCCCACTCGCCGCGCAGCCAGCTCTCCGGTCGCGAGGAAATTCTCAATGGTGCGAAGGCTCACGCCGAGAGCCTCCGCCGCGTCGCGTTTGGAATACAGCAGCCGTGGAACTGCGTTTTGCTGTGTCATGCGTGCAGGATACGCTGGCTGCGCGCCTGGTGAGCCTCGCCGCGGAGGAACTTTTTTGGAACGTGCAATGCTAGGTTTTGAAGTTCGCCTTGTGGCGGGACCGTGCCTGGAAGAGCTGCCGCGCATGGCTTCAAGAATTCGCGTTCCCGAGGATTCAAAGGAGTGTCGCATCCTCGCGCGTTTCTTTGTCGAAAGACACCATGTTCATGGTATTCGTTCGCTCGGCACGTTCGTCGTCAAGCGCTTCGAGAATTCGCGGAGTATATCCCCGCCAATTCGTCCGGCGAGGCCAACGGCGGCATTGGTGAAGACCAGGCTCGCTCCCCGATTCGCTTTGGGATAGTACAGGTTGGAGAGTGCCGCCGAACCCAAGTCGCCTAACAAATAAGAATAGTTGGGCACGTTAAGCCCACTATCGCTGCGTGCGAAAAATGCGGAGCCGACCGCATGCGCGAGGCGCGACTTAAAGGAGCCGGAGCCCTGATAGTAGTAGCGCGGATCCTGGTGAAAGAGTGAGGGGAAGACCGCGTGAGTCAGGAAATCGCTGCTCCGTCCATCGGCAAACTTTGCTGCAAAACGTTTGGCGTATCCCGCGGCGCCTTGCCCGTATCCGGCATAGGCGTTCGTCGCCTGCTCGATGCCGGCACCGAAGCCCACGCCGACCATGGAAATTGGGTCGAAGGTGCCGCGCACGGCGAATAGGAATTTCTGTTTCGTAGTGAGCGGGGCGGCGTCTAAAACATAGCTTGTGTAGAAGTTCGGGATAACGCCCATCAGACGCTGCTTCTCTGCGGCTCTCATCTGTTCAGCGGCGATGAATTCGGCGGGATGCACCGTCACCTCCATGTTTGCCGTCGCCACGGATAACGAAACGTCAGGAACCTCGTAGACCTGCTGAATCGAGACGACGAACTCCGCCGATGTAAAGGTCGCGAAACCCTTCGCGTTGACGATCACAAGGTAGGAACCGGGAGGAACCTGTGTAAAATTGAATTCGCCGTTCGCCTCCGCCACCATTGTGTGCAATTCAGTTCCGTCCCCATGCATCAAGCTCACCTCTGCGCCGGGAATGGAGGCGCCGCTCATATCAAGCACGGTGCCTAAGACGCTGCCTAACAGTTCCGCAGGGATTATTCGCCAAGCCGGGTCCTTCGGCCCTAAGTCTGAATTGGGTAGAGGTGCATCCGGGAGGGAGCGGTCGCTAACCGCGCGCGCGGAAGCTTGTTGCTGAGCGAGCGCGCTTGTGGGAACCATGCAAAGCAGAAGCAACCCGCCGGCGAGAACAGCGTTTAGACGAGGGCACTGCGTCTTTCGCAAAGCGTTCTTCCAAGGCAGAGAGGAAGCCACCGTGCTAGGCTCACTCAAGCCCATGAGGCTCGTGCGGCTCGCGCGAAGCGAAGTAGGCGCACACATCACGAAGTCGCAATAGGTTTGGCTTTTGCTGATTCGACTCTTATCGCGGATTTATCACCCGTCAAATCGCAGTGCCGAACCTCGTTTGCTTTTCCATTACCGCATAGAGAGAATCGAGATTCTGTACTCTATTGCACACTCCGCGGCTTGGGGAATCCTCGCCGACTAGCGGCCCAAACGAGTCCCTCGGGATCGCGGCGCCCCCTCCGAACTGCTTCACGAACACTCTGAGTGGCGCGCGACCCAGATTTCCGCCTGCCCATACAGACTTGCCGAGGCTGAGAACGCGTAGCGTGGTTCAGGTCGTTGCGCCGTGGTACACTCCGGCAACGTGACCTTCGAACGAAAAATCGTTGTTAGTCTGGAAGAGATTCGCGCTATCTCGTTTGAATGCCATCAATGCAAGTCCCGGCTCACCGTTTCGCCTGACGACATCCGCGATATTCCCGCCGCTTGTCCGCATTGCAATTTTTCTTGGAGGCTGCCCGAAGACGCACAACTTGGGCCGGTAGCATCACCACCGAAAACTTTTGCGTTTGGTATCAAGGAACTCAAAATACGTTTTGGAGCCGATGTGATCGGTTTCAAAATCCTTCTGGAATTCGACGAACCGCGAAGAGACGCACTTTAAGCGACCCAACGGCACCGCCGCAATCGTCTGGCTGAAGCAACGTCGAAGTAAAAACGACTCGACAATTTGCTGTGTCAGGCCGCAGCGGCGGAGTGACGAACAAGCGTTCTGAAAGAAGACTCCCACGAAACGCTTATCTTAGTTCCGGCGAACGACCATACAAGTGATGTCGTCATGCTGCGGTGCGGAGCCGACAAATTCGTCGAGATTCTCCATGATGTTCGAAAGTGTTAGCGCGGATCTTTCGGCGCCGGCGACTTGCAACTGCATCAAGAGCCGCTCCTCTCCAAAATCCTCTTGGTCCTCGTTTAGGGCCTCCGTCACGCCATCCGTATAAATCACTAACAAATCATGAGGCTCGAGCCGCGTAACCCCGGTCTTGTAATTTTCTTTCAACTCGATACCCAGGGGCATATTTTCCGACTTCAAGCGCTCAATTTTCCCGTCCTCACGCTTAAGAATAGGCGGATTGTGACCGGCACAAAGGTAACTGAGTACGCCAGTGGCTGGATCCAGTTCGGCGAGAAATGCGGTGGTGAAACGGCCATTTTGACTGTTAGCACAAACCTGTCGGTTCAGACCACCTACAAGATCAGAAAGCGACCCGCTGGCACTCGCGAGGGCTCGCAGGCTGGCCTGAAAAGTAGCCATCAACATTGCTGCAGGCACGCTCTTTCCACAAACATCGGCCACAGCAATCAATAGAGGGCCGTCCGTGGCGCGGCGAAATGCGTCGTAATAATCTCCGCCGATGGTCTTGGCGGGGCGTGTCGCGAACGCGATGTCTACTCCGGGCACGTCGGGAGCTCTGCGCGGCACGAGCCAACGCTGGATTTCGCGCGCGATCTCGATATCCCGCTTCATCGTTATGTGATCTCCCAGCACCAGGACAAGCAGCATCAGTAGGCCGAGGAAGGCCACTGTGAATTCAAGTTCCTGGGTAAAGACAAAGAAGTGAAACCCGATCACCGCAAGAAACGCCAGAGCGATCGTGAGAACCAGAAACAAACGGCGAGCAGGCGAGTGCTTTCGCAGAACGCTCCCAATCAGAGTTTGCGAAATTTTGATCGACTGCTTCCAAGGTTTCTCGCGCTTTCCTTCGCGGCCACTGGCGTCTTGTTTGTACAGCCGGGAGCTTTCGGTGGCCTCGGTTTTGAATTGTACCCAAAGTTCCTCGATTTCCATCCCGGCCGTGAGGCGGCTCCATCCATCTCTGGAGCGCCACAACCCGCGCCTCACGCGCGCTTTCAGCCCGTAGAATGACTTCTTAGCGGGAGTAAGTAGGAAGTTCAGAGCGATACGCCATGAGAGCAAAAGGAAGGCCAAGCCTTAAGAACACGGCAAGGCGAAGATCGAACTTCACAGAGTAATTGCACTACGATTGCGCTCCTGGAATTTTTTCCGCTCGCGCGTGGCGCCATCACCTGTGTAACGGCGCGCGTAAGCCGACGTATATAGCGCTACCCTGGGTAAAAAGGTGAGCGGTTCGCGTTGGTTGCTCGAACCGCTCACGGGTTATGAGGCCATCGTGTCCGCAGGCGCCTAGACGCCTTAGCGGGATTCGGGTTTCTTCGGTTTGGGCTCACTCTGATGCTCCGCTTGGGGCTTTGGTGCAGCTGCCGGTTTGGGCGGAGCCTGATGTTGCGGCGCGGCAGCTCTGGGTGCACTTTCCGTGTGGGCAGGAGCGGCTTGACGCTCTGGCCTTTCGCTCGGTTTTGCCGCTACGGGTTTGACTTCAGGACGCGCAGCTTCCGATTTTGCGGCTGGCTGTGTCGGATGCGTCGCGTTGTGTGTGGCTGGCGTCGCCCGAGCGTGCTCGGTGTTTGCTGCCGGTCTTGCAGTTGGCTTTTTCTCAGCCGAGTTATTCTCCGACGCGCGACTCGAAGCTTCCCTGCTTGCTTCAGCCTTGTTCTCAGTTGCCTTCGTCTCAGCCGCCCGGTTTTCTGCAGCCCTGTGTTCCGTCGTCTTGGTTTCAGCCGCCCTATTCGCTTCGGCCTTGTTCTCCGATGCCTTGGTTTCGGCTGCCCGGTTCTCGGCAGCCTTGTTTTCCGTCGTCTTGGTTTCAGCCGCTCTATTCGCTTCGGCCTTGTTCTCCGATGCCTTGGTTTCGGCCGCCCGGTTCTCGGCAGCCTTGTTTTCCGTCGTCTTGGTTTCGGCCGCTCTGTTCGCATCGGTCTTGTTCTCTTCAACCTTGCTCTCTGTTGTCTTCGTATCGGCTGGGGCCCCGCGTGCGGCTACCACGCCCTTGCCGGTGAACTCTCCCGGCTTGGATGTTGCCGCGATTGCCGGACGCCCGTGATTAACGGACGCGAGCATTTCACGGTTCTTACTGGCCACTTCTCGTTGGCCTGATTGCGCAGCCGTAGGCGAAGTGTGGTGTCCGCGATCAAAGCTTTCTTCTGCGGCGGTTGGCCGCGCGGTGAGTCCACCGGATCCGCCGTTGTAGCTGACGTAGTTGGTCGTGTTGACGACCACAGTCTTGTTATAAGTGTTGCGGAAATGTTCGCCACCTACATTGTTCACGTAGGTGTTGTAGCTGAACTGATTGTTGCGCCAGTAGCCGCCTTCGTAACCGGATCCACCGTAGCCGTAACCGTAGTTCACGCCGCCGTAGAACCCGACTTCCGTGCCCCAATAGCCGCCATTCCAGGCATACCCCTCATTGCCCCAGCCCCAATAGCCCGGAGTCCAGAGGTAGCCGACGGTGGGTGGTTCCACCCATGTACCTGGCACCCAGAAGTAGCCCTCGTCGCCGTAGGCCCAATAGCCTGGCGTCCAGAGATAGCCTTCCTGAGGGCAGATCGGTTGCGAGTAAGCGACCAGTTCCGGCGGAGCGATCGTGATGGACGCACCGAATTGCGCGTGCGAAATCGTCGGCACCGCGAGGATTAGAAACGCGAGCAAAAAATATCGAATCGAGCGGAGAGTACGCATTTTTCAGAACCTTGCCTGATCATCCTTCGTTTGCCCGGTCTGACTTTGCTGCTGCGGGTTGCGCGGATGGAGGGGCTACTTGACTTGCGGATGATGACCCAGTCGCTTTTTGAAATCTGTACAATATGGGTCACATTTCGGATTTCCCTGATAGAAACATGTGTTCAAGAAAATGGCGAGATTTCAGAAGGCAGAGAAATGCGGGGCGGGATCAGGGCCGCCCCGTAGACTTTCACTCTTGGAATGCCGATGGAAGGCATTGAGCGACGACGGTTCGCTGCCGAAGTTCCGCCGACGCCAATTTGATTCCATAGCCGATCTTGGAAATCAATGCAAGCCGCCAAGCAGGTACACGACGAGAACAATTAGCAGGACAGTCCCGACGACTCCCAGGCCTCCGCCTGTTCCCCACCTGGAATAGCCGTAGTAGCCCCCGCCTCCGCCGAACAGCAGCACCAGAAGAATGATTAGCAGTAGCATCAGAAATCTCCTTTAGCGTGTAACAAACGTTCGAGAACTTTTTTACTTTAGCCGAGCTGTGTAACCGGCTTCCGCTATCCGGCAGGGTCTCGCTGGCGCGTAGCCTTTACCCCGGTCAGTATCCCGACGCCTAGAAGTACGACCGAGCCCACCACAATCCAGTGCGCGGGAATATGCAGCAAGTAAGCGGCGTAGATCAGGCCGCTGATCAAGATCGTGAATCCGATTGCGTAAAGACCGAACGACATTGGAACTCCTTCTCGGCTCAGCCGGCGCATTTTTCACTGAGAAATCACTTAGAGCGCACGAACAGTCCGCCAGGCGTCCTCCGCCCTGTGCTACGGATCCACTCGACTGGTTCTACTCCGCTGAACTGGCTTTCTGATTTTTTACCTGCAGATCGTTCACGACTTGCACTACGTTGGGTACTCCCGTCGCGACCGTCTCGGCGCGTGCGCGCTTGTTCTCCGAGGTCACTTCTCCACTCAGAGTGACCGCACCGCTCTTCACTGCGTATTTCACGCTGTCGTGCAATCTGCTTTGAATCAGCGCAGCGTCCAGATTTTTTTCGATGCCGTCGTCCAGATCCGAGTTCACCGCCTTGGCTTCCTTCTCCTCGCCTACGGGAATCACCGCGATCTGATCCGCCACCACTTGTGCGCCGGCCAGAGATTTTGCAACCGTCTCCGCTTGCGACTTGTGACTATCAGCGGTGACATGCCCGCCAAGCGTCACCACGCCTTTGTCGCGATCTTGGCTGACCGACACGTCTTTCAATCCCGCCTGATCGAGCGCCGTGCGAATGCTGTCCGATACATCCGGAGACTTCGCGGCGGTGGCGCCGCAACCGGCCAGAAGTCCGGCGGAGAAGAGCACGAGCATAATTGCCGGCAACCTGAACTTTTTCATGTTTCTCCCTTTATGAATTCGAGACGAAATCCCCGTTGTGACTGAAGCAGCGCTTAGGACGTCTTTCCCTTGCATCCTGCGTGCGCGCACGTGCAATCAATGTCCGGCGTTTTTTCCATGGCTTCGCACTGGGTGCTGCAATACTTGCCCGATGTCGTCACGCACGAACAAACGGGGTGGGCACACTTCTCGGCTTTCGCGGTGGTCATTTCGTTTCTCCTGGCTGTGGATCCTGAGCGCTTAATCTAAGATCTAAATAGTAGCCATCCCTTTAATCTGCTTCTGTACAGAAGCGAACACATTGCGTTTTGGGGTGGCATTCCTCCAACCGCTGATAGCCCTCGGCGGTTTCCCTAATCCATCCGCATTCTAGGGGCGTGCCGCTTGAGGCTCGGCGATCAATTCCTCAAAAAGCGTCCGGTAATGAATCATGGCCTGACGCAAATCTTCGGTGCTGGCATGTCCTTCTGCTTGACGCAGCGCGCTTTGGTGGGCCGCTCGGTAATTTTCAAGAACCAACGGATGATCAACGGAGATATCTGCCGCGCGCTGTTCAAAGTCGCTAACCGGATAGCCGCGAGTGGACATCACGTCGCCCAGTAGCCGGTCGGCATCCGTCACCGCGCTCCCCGGGCCGTCAACAAACCGCGCCTGAACCCTGCCCCAGGACTCCACGAACCGCGCACGATCACCTGTCGCGAGCGGCCGGATGTGCAAGCCCTCGACGCGTACCGCGCGCTCATCAAGCGCCGCTTCCGCTTGCCGCCGGCTGCCACCTTCCTCCACCGCGCGAGTATATTCAGCACCACCAAACTGCGTGCGCAGTCTTTCCGTCCTTCGTTTGCGAGCAACCCGCCAAATACCGATGGCTGCGATTGCGACCACCGCCAAGACGACGATGCCTAGTACGATTTCTGTCGTGCTTATCGCTGATAGGTTCATGACCTACCTCCAGTTTTCGCCGAAATCATCCATGACCCATATAAACGGCTCACCTTGCCGGACTGTTGGGCTCTGCCAAGTTCATGATTTTTCGATAACTCTTTCCAAGTCGCCGATTTTCTTTTGCATTTTTCCCGACATCTTTTCGCCGAGTCCCTTGGCTTCCAAGGCGCGATCGTTTGTCAGCTGACCCACTTTTTGCTTGACCTTGCCTTTCAGTTCACGAAACGCACCTTCGCCTTTGTCTTTCGTGCTTCGTTTGATCATGGTTTCTCCTTGATCGATGTGACGCAAAATGCAGGAATGTGGGACTGCCGGCCAAGAACGGAACCACACGAATAGCGGACAAGCCACTCGGTAGTTCTGAGCGAAGCCTCCGTTGGGAGCCGCTCTAGGCGCTGGCGGCGCTGCCCCGCATGAAATGGACCACGAGTAGGATCAGGCCCAGCACCAGGGCAATGTGAATGAACGCGGAAGTTACGTGGAATGCGAAAAATCCAAGCAACCAAAGAACAATCAGAACCGCTGCAATAATCCCAAGCATATTTTCATCTCCTTGATGCCTAACTGCACAAAATCCACAATCTTGTTGTCCGTGAGGGCGCGGATGCCTGATGCTTCTGCGTGCATCACAACGACGGCATCAGAGTAGTCGCTAGGAAAATGGAAACCTGTCCCGTTGTGAACACTTTCGCGTTTTAATTTCAAGTTTAGTTGCCACGCAATTTTTTTGGATAGGAATAGCTGTCGTCCCGGCGACCCGCGTTTAGGCTGTTGCGGCACGCAACCGCCAGTGCTGATGTGTGGGAAAAGAAACCAGACGGGACATGTTCCACTGCGCGGCCGAGATCAAGGCATTCGGCCGCGGGAATCAGGTCGGTTCCTAGACGTCCGCGTTTCTAGGCGTCGTGCACAACCCCGCCGCGACGAGTTAGGAATCCGATGCCAATCAATCCAACCAGCGAGAGCGCCAAAGAGCCGGTTCCGGGGCTGAAACCGGCAAAGGGCTGGGGCTCCCACCGTTGCCGCCTACGTGGCCGTGCTTCCGCCGTCGCCATTCCTTTTCGTTATAGGAGTAGGACGAAGCGCGATCGAAGGAGTCGAAGAAATTCACACCAGCAGTGTGAATGTCGGTGTCCGACGCCAACGTAAAGAGCGTGTCTGAATCCGAGAGAGGTTTCGCGCTCGGGTATTCAAAAGCACCGTCCGCCCCAAGGTTACCGGTCCGGAGCGTCTCCAGGCCGGGCCGTGCGAGGTTTCGGAATTCTTCAGCGGTTCCGAGGTAAGTGATCTTATCGGCAAAAACTGGCATCGCCGCGATCAGGAAAACTCCGCCAAGCAGCAACGCAGGTCTAATCTTCATATGATTTCCCCCAAGTATGAGTGGCGGGGATTCCACTCATGCGCATATTAAGCGGCCCGCAAGTTAGCTTCTGTGCAATTGTGCACACATGTATGCTTCAGTTTTTATCTGAGCTGCATCCCTTCGGCCGGAAACGCGTTGACGTGACGCCTTGTCGAATGAACGGGACTTGCATGGCGTGCGGAGTGGGAGGGATTGATGAGCTCGGATGACCGGTATGGAACGGCTCGGCCTGATGTGATCTCAGCAAGTGCTTGCTGATCACAACAAACTCTCGGACTTATTACTCCGAGCACTAAATATGTGACACGTTTCAGCGAGCTGCGTACTGCACGTGACGCTCGCGAAAGTAGTTTTTCACGAGCTTGGGCCGAGCTTGTGTGATCCGCAGGTAAGAGCGAACGTTGCTCATCATTTCCTGGACGTTCACGGGACGGACCCGACCGAGCGCATTGGTCTTCACATCCTGGTTCAGCAATTCATCCGGATTCAGTTCCGGACTGTACGACGGCAAGCAGAAAACTCGGATTTGTTCTGCGTGCTCGGCTAGCCAACGACCCACTGATCGCGACTTATGTACCGGGTGGCCATCCACAATCAGTAATACTTTCCGCCTGCTCTTCCGCATCAAGCGCAATAGACGGCCAAGAAAATTCAGAAACACTCGCGCCGTGAAACGTTGACGGAAAATCATGAAGGCCAATCGCCCCCGATTGGTAATCGCCGAGATCATGTTGCAGCGAAAACGCTGCCCGGTGCCCAACACCACCGGCGTCTGCCCGCGCCGTCCGTAGCTGCGTCCCGCTGGATGGTCCGAACGCAGCCCCATCTCGTCGAGCCAATGAATCTGGGCCTTAAACTGCCGCGCTTGTTCGCGAATCGCTGGATATTCTTCCGCCAGCCATTTCCGCACGGCCACCGGATTTTGCTCGTACGCGCGGCGCACCGGCTTCTGCGGCGTCAATCCCCAGGCCCGCAAGTAGCGGCCCACCGTCCACACCGAAACCCGCACATCGAATTTTCGCGACAGCAACTCTTGCACCGCTTCCCGGGTCCACAGCGCAAAGGGCAAGCTCAACTGGTCCGGGCAGCCGCTCAGAATATGGCGCACCGTGGTGGCTGCTTGGTGCGGTGCCAATCGCGAAACCGGGGGCCGTCCCCGACGCCGTGCTTTCAACGCCCGACGGCCTGCGCTTTCCACCAGCCCCATCCAGCGGCTCACCGTACCTCGCGCCACTCCGAAAACCCTAGCCGCCTCGGTTTGCGACAGACCTTTCTCGACAGCCTCCACAACTCGCCGACGAAGATCTTCTTGGGCTTCTCCCGGCAGCGAGCGAGCATCCTGTCTTTCCATGCCTCCACACTATCACTCTACTTCTTATATGTCATCTATATTATGCTCCGATTAGTAAGTCGTTGTGGGTTGGTAAAAAGATGCTAGGCAAGTGTGCAAAAGTGAACAGTTTCGATAAGGCGCAAAGCCTACCATGCTCCCTCGAATGGCGAGCTCACAGCGACAAGAACTCGCACCCGGGCTGGGAAGAGTTGGGATCGCCCAGGCTCGCCAGTTCGAAATATAGACCCTCGCAGAAACGGCGACGCGACGGCACCTCTCGCCAGCAAAGTTAGAACCGGACGACGCCGGCCGTTCCAGCAAGTAGGTTCACCCATTCATCCCGACCGAGTTGTTTCTAGCCGCAAGCTTCTCTCTTCTGATTCTTCATCAAATAAAGGGAGGCGTCAGCGGCATAAAGCAACGGTCCAATTGTTTCGGCATCTGCGGGGTAACTGGCGATGCCGATGCTGACGGAAAGCTTGGGTTCCTCGCCATCATCCGCGAACAGCTCGCAGATCCGCCGCGCGACCAATGTGGCTCGCACCGCCGTCGTCTCTGGCAGGACCAGTGCAAACTCATCCCCGCCGTACCGGGCCGCGGTGTCGATGGACCGGCAACAGAGACGCAGCACGTTGGCCAGGCGGCAGAGCGCCCGGCTGCCGGTCTGGTGGCCGTAGCGGTCGTTGATCTGCTTTAACCCATCCAGGTCCAGGAACAAGAGCGTGAACTCTCTCTCCGTCCTCTTGGAACGCGCGATTTCTCCGTCCAGCACATCCACCAGCTGCCGGTAGTTGGCCAGACCAGTCAGGCTGTCGCTAGCAGCTCGTTTCCGGAGTTGATCCTCAAGCGCGCGTTGATCGGTGACGTCCTCGACGATAATTCCATAGCCGTCCAGCGCGCCCTTTTCCCCGCGCACTTTGCGTCCGCTGAGGCGTACTCTCAATGTCGTTCCGTCTTTTCGTTTCCAGTCTGTTTCGACGGGATCAACTCGTCCAACCTGAAGGGACTGCTCCAGCAGTTGTGCGCGCTTGATCGGATCTTGAATCAGGCCGGTCGCGAGATTCGTGGATTTGAGCTCGTCTCTCGATTCATAGCCGAGCATCGCCACCAGAGCTTGATTGACGTCCAGGAAACTGCCGCTCTTACTGCAGCGGCACATTCCGTAAGCCGAGTTTTCGACCAGAGCGCGGTAATGCGCCTTGGAGTGGCGCAAGTCCTTTTCAGCCTGGTCGCGTTCTCCTCTCAGCTTTTTTTCGTCGAGAATCCTTCGAACAACCATCGGGAGACGAGCGATCCGATCCATTTCAACGCAATCGTGTACATCGCTTTCGGTCAAATCGACGGCACCCTCATTTTGCGGGGTGTCCGACACTAAGATGAGCGGCGTTCCCTTTTGTCTCCGGCGCAGGAGCGCCATTTTCTGCTCTCCGTGCGGACCCACGCTAGGGTACTCCGCCACCACCAAGTCATAACGCTGCGAGCGCGTGCGGGCTTCCAGCTCTTCGAAATTCAGAGCCAAGTCTGAATTTACTTTGAATTGCACGCTATTCAGCTCACGCAAGCATCGTTCTACCGTCGCCAAGTCACGATGAATGAACAGGATTCTCAGAGCCCGCCGACGGCGGCTGTCCGTGCTTCGGCCGGCGGGCAGCGGCCGAAGTCCGTCGGTTCCGGTATGTGCCAAAGTGGACATCTGAATTAAGGACGTCCCCCGCGGGGCTGGGCACTCGTAGTCCCGGTCCGCTGGGGAATGCGTGGAAATCCTTTCCCCCGGAAAGTACAAGTTTCCAGTGAGCATGGCTGTTCAATTTAGGACAGTTTCCAAACGACCCATTTTGCTTCAATTGAAGCAGTCCATTTCGGGCGAGAAGTTAACCTGTGACGATGCCCGAGTTGGATGTTGCTGAGAGGATTTGGATCCGTTCCGCGTATCGGACGTGAGTGGTTGCACCGGGTGGATTCGGATCCAATGAAAAGGAGAACTGCGGTGTCTGTTTTCTGTCCTTATTGCCAAAGCAAAGCCGTTCGCCGATCGATGCGCAGAGGAATGCTCGAATTAGCCATTTTGCGACTGGTACCGTTGCGCCCATTCCGCTGCAAGGATTGCGATCATCGTTTCTATTCCCGAAGTTCTCCAGTGAACGCGATTCACTCCCGAAGTGTACAGTCGCGTTAGTCTTGGGGTGAGGCGAGGATTCCAATCCTGAAAGCGGATTGGAATTAATATTCTTGCCACGCAGAAATCACCGAGGGCGCTGGAGCGGCCAGCGGGAATTATCTTCTCTTCTGTCGTACCTTGGACCATGCACCTAAGAGGTGCGAATCCGCGAAGCGCCATTCCGCCGGATTTGACGGTTGCTGCAACCAGCGATGTACAGATCCTTTCAGTCGCGACCAATCCACCGGTCCGAAGATAGTAAGAGATTTGTTCCTCCATCCAACGCACTGGCTATACCAAGCTCCGAGCGGATGAAACGCTCGCTTCAGCCGTTGGTGCAAAATCACACTTGTGGGAGTCCGGACCGTCGAAGCAGCGTCGGAGGAGACGCGATTTCTCCGTCTCGCGTCCCAGTCAGCCAATAAGACGCGAAAGGGTCGAACACACTTATGCACAGGCCTGCTCGAAGCTGACTTTGTTGCCTGAACCGCGGCCCGAGGATGCACCGGCTTGGGGGGACTGGATATCCGGGTCCCGCCAGGGTCTGGCAAGAGGTCGCGCTTTGCTTTTTGCTCGACGACACGAAGGCGAGGAGAGACTGCGGGTTGTGTCTGCATCAGCGCCAATTCAGCGATCAGTTCGGCGGTGGCATCAGGAGCAAACGCAGGAGGACCCGATAGTAGAGGTGTCTCGATCCGTCTTCGCTCGCGTGCGCCCAGCTCGAGAGACGGAACGCCCATGGAATTCAACGTGGGCGCGCTTTCCTGCACGGGCAAAATCATCTCACAATGCAGCGTTGGCGTTGCCGTTTGGCTCGTCGAGCCGGCTATGGCGCCTCCAGCAACAAGCGCAACTGCACGGCCGCCAGCCGATAGAGCGTATTGTTCTTGAACGAGCATCGGGCCGGACGCCGCGGACGGATGAACCGGCGCGCTCGCCGGCGTTTCCGGCATGGCAATCAAATTTGAGTACATTGCATCGACAGAATCCTGGGTTGGGGCGGCGCGATTGATTTCGTCGAATTGAAACTCGTGCGCGACTTCTGCAATAAGGCGTGCGGGCACCGGTTGGACATGCTCCACGTACGCATTGATCAGCGCATGTTCACAGAGCAAATTCGTGACTCGCGGAATCCCTCGCGAATAATAGTGCACGGCATCCATGGCCTCGGTTGCAAACAGCGGCCCCTCGCCGGCGCCGGCGATTTTTAGGCGCGCGCGTATGTAATCGTGAGTCTCCGCGAGAGTAAGAGCGGCAGTTTTGCAGCGTAGCGCGATCCGCTGCTTGATCTGGCGCAATTCAGGTCTGTTCAGGCGACCTTCCAGTTCCGGCTGGCCGACGAGTACGATTTGCACTAGCTTTTCGCGCGGGGTCTCCAGATTCAGCAGCATGCGAATCTCTTCCAGCACGTGGCTGGGCAGGCCCTGGGCTTCATCCACGATCAGCACGGGTGTCTCGCCCGCGCGATAGCGGTCTATCAGCCACAAGTTCAGGCGCATCAGCGCACCGCGTTTCAATCCCGAATCGAACGGCACACCAAAATCCGCCAGGATGAAATCAAATAGATGGTTGATTTCTAAATGTGAATTGAAGACGAACGCGGTGGGCGTCTGCTGATGGTGCAGCCACTCCAGCAAGCGGTGGATCAGGGTAGTCTTGCCCGTGCCTACTTCGCCGGTAAGCAAAACGAGGCCCTGACGGGCCTGAATTCCATATGTCAAATCGTCTAACGCCTCCCGGGTCTTTGGCGTCAAGAACAGGTAGCGCGGATCGGGGTTGACGTTGAAGGGATTTTCGCGGAGTCCGAAGAATTGTTAGCACATGGTCGCGTCGTTAAATTAGTCGCAGAGCTGTCAGCCGTCTAAATTTTCGCGCGCAAGCGCGAGAAGACGTCAATTGGTGAACGGCTGTGATTCGTGTGCGCCGACGATCCTGCCTCCCGAACGTCTCGACACTTTTTGGAGATTCTGCTCGTCCGTGTGACGTTGCAGCGCAATGGCCGCCAGATGACTCACCCGCTCAATCAGTTCATATTCGTCCTGTGTGGGTCGTCGCGGATCGCAGGCATAAATCTCCAGAGTCCCCAGCAGAGTCTGGTCAACCGAGAGAATGCCTGTGGAAGAAAAAACGTCCAGGCCTACTTCCACTGCCCTTTGCGTGATCGAACAAAGGTGATTTTCCTGCGCGTCCACAAGCGAGACCAGCGAGATCACGTCGCCGATCTGAACATCGATGGCAATACACAGCCTGTTCAAGATCCCGGCGAGCGGCGCGCCCAGAGATATCAGCTCCAGAATTTGCCCCTCTGCCTCGAACTGGCCGTGCCGGCTGCCAGTACCATGCGGATAAGGCCAAAGCGCCCCAAGTGCCCTCTTCATGCGCGCCGCGTGCTCTGTCATCTGAACCACCTCAACCTTCGAATGCTCCCCACGGTCACTCCTACTGGTTGTGGGTACCGGTTTGCTTGTCCAATTCTTCCCGGCGCATCCTCATTTCCTCTTCGGCCAGGCCAAAAATGATTCCGCTAGTGAACTCACTCCATTTTTTCTGGAGCCTTTCTACCGATCGATTCCAGAAATTGCAGACCTGCGCCAAGCGCATATTCTTCCCCCGAACTCTTTGGTCCCCTCGAGTTACAGGGAATAAAATCTTTTGCCGGCGTGAGAGTGAAACGAACGACGCCTACGGCCCGCCCGTGTAAGGTCTCTCGCAATTGGAGCCAGCATCTTAGAAGCCGCGAATAGATTAAGCTGTGCAATTTTGCACAGTCAGCGGGATGGGGGTCTGAGGTACTCTGCCATATGGCCTCTTCTGCTGTCCGGCGTCTCTCTGTCAAAGCCTTCCCGCACTCTGCTCGAAATGCGAAGACAAGTGGCCCTGCGTTTGATGTGAAACTGTTTCTCGATTCCGCTGGACTCGGTAGAAAAGTCACCAAATTCGAGAAAAAAGAAATTGTCTTCGCGCAGGGCGATGCCGCCAAGAACGTCATGTACATTCAAGAAGGCAGCGTCAGGCTTACCGTGGTCAATAAATCCGGCAAGGAAGCGGTTGTGGCGATTTTAGGACCCGGTGACTTCTTTGGGGAAGGTTGCTTGGCGGGCCAATCGGTTTGCATGGCCGCTGCAACTACGGTCGCGCCCACGACTGTCCTAGTCATTGAGAAAAAAGAGATGATTCGGGCGCTGCACAAGGAAAACCAGTTGTCCGACCGCTTCATCGCCCACATGCTGGCGCGTAACATCCGAGTCGAAGAGGATCTGATAGACCAGTTGTTCAACTCCAGCGAGAAGCGGCTGGCTCGCACTTTGCTGCTGCTTGCACGCTATGGTGAGCCAGGCGATCCTAAGAGCGTTCTCCCCAAAATGTCGCAAGATACTCTGGCGGACATGATCGGCACAACGCGCTCCCGTGTAAGCTTTTTCATGAACAAGTTTAGGAAGCTGGGCTTTATCCAGTATAACGGCGAAATCCATATCAATAAATCCCTCCTTAGCGTTGTCCTGCACGACTGAGAAATTCTTCGCGCTCCTCCCAAAGCTGCCGCAGTTCCAAAAAGGTAGTCGCCAAGATCAAAACTGTTCAAAATTGAACATTCTTGTGGGGGGGGGACGTCGCACTCTGTTGCAATGAAGAAACGTGAACTCACACCGAAGCAGATTTCTTCGGTCCCCTGTCCCACCTGCGGAGTTGCTGTTGGCAAGCGCTGTGTGCTGCATTCGGGCAGTCTACGTTCAGAGCCGCACGTTGACCGCAAGTTTGCCGCCACGGAAAAAATCGAGGGGAATTAATAAGACTCCTCCACTGGAGCCTAGCTCTGGGCGGACGCATAACTGGGCGACGGGAGAAAAAGCTGTCTCCGCGGGTGTTCTTATGCGGCGCACACACTGTCGGCGTTGGATTCGCCTCTTCGCACGGATTGCGGCAAGTAAACCTCGGATGGGCAATCTTCATTTCCTCAATTCCGTACGCGACCGTTATTCCCTGCAAGTGTGCTGTACAGCACATCTTTGTACCCGCACCCCGCGCATAGTCGGCGCGGCAGTGATTTCAGCATTGAGAAATTAGGAATCGCGCTCTGGAGGACTACCGTTTATGCACCACGCATATCGCTTTGTATGCGCAGCAATTCTGACGATTGGCCTTTTGGCCATCGGACCCCTGGTCGCCGCGGCAACCCCGCGGCATTCGGGATTTCGAGGATGGCCTGTTCGACTCTCACCGCTTCCTCAGGCTTGACGAGCCTTGCCGCGTTTCACAATTTCCCTGCGATATTAAATAACGCCAAATATTCTCCCATCCATCTCTGAGAACTAGAATACTTTCCGAAAGGCATGAGCATCAAAGCGCCCACGTAGACTCGCACGTAAGTGCGCTACTTCTTTGAAAGTTCGCCTTTGAAATGGCTTTCAACATCCTCACGACTAAGCGGGTTGCTTGCTTCGGTCAATACGACCGAATAGACGACCTCATTGCCCGCAATCTGCGCGGTGATAAACGCCCCGACTTCCAGGAGTTTTAGGTAGGTGAATTTCACTTTCCTGCCGTCCGCGAGTGTTTTGATCCACTCTTCCTCTGGCACTTTCGAAGCTCCTAAGGCACGGTCGTCTCCCTGCTATCATATCCGACGTGCCATGTCCGATCGCCGACAGTCTCTTTGAAAAGTTTGCTGAAGCCACGCACGAGCACTTTGAGGCTACTGGCAACTTGTCTATGCTTGCGGGACAGCATGAGAGTTTTGCGGAAGCCAAGAAAGTCGTGGACGAGAAGCATTCGAAATTACGCGCCGCCCGTCAAGCCTTAGAGCAACATTGGAAGAAACATGGATGCCGAGGCGCTAGCAAAAACGGGGCATGAAGGTTAGACTGCTGAAGCTTAAGATACCTATTCACTGTAGAGACGGTCTAAAGAACTCCTGCCAGAAATTTGACCATGCGCCTTCCCAGATGATCTTTCTGCAACTCGATTTTCCGTTGAATGGTGACGTTTAGGCTTGGCGGCGATTGCAGCTTTTCCCACTCTAACTTCAGTTTGGACGCCTCGTCGGCTGCATCCGCCAAATAAGCGCCGGGATTATCCGCGACCCGCTGGCAAAGAACCGCCAGCTCGGCCGGAGCCGCTCTTTCAAGTTCCAGTATTGAAGTCACGACGATATTCTAACATGCAAAACTGTTGGTTCACGCTGGGTTGACCTTTGTTTAGCTATGCTGAGTGGTGCCGGCCCTGCATCCGTGTTCTTCCCAGTGTCGTTCTAACGCGCCGCCGAGCAGCGGGACTTTTCAAACGCTTTTCGTCCGAGACCTCCAGGCGAACGGGGCCGTCTCTCCCGGGGCGTCGCAACGGCTGTATAGCCCGCGTGCTGCCC
This sequence comes from uncultured Acidobacteriota bacterium, assembly GCA_963804625.1. Lineage (GTDB taxonomy): Bacteria > Acidobacteriota > Terriglobia > Acidiferrales > UBA7541 > Palsa-295. Next base: position 36,333 of record CAWDRJ010000010.1, read on the forward strand.
CCCCAAAATTTTCAAAGTGAATCCTGCACACGGGCGCTAGAGCAATCATCCAGATTGCTGTCGCTCTCTCGACGGAAAAGCTCCCGCCCTGGTCTCCTATGGATATTTGGATTGGAAGTAGTAGGCGTCAAGATGTAGCCTCGGCTTGAGTAGATTGGAGCATCCAAGTCGTGACTGGGGGTTCTCTATCTCGAGGCCCCGACTATGATAGGTGCCAAACGGCTAGTTCCCCGAGGCAAGATCGACAATATCGCCGGTTCAGACGCAGGCGGGTAAATGGAAGCGGCTTCTAAATGAAGAAGAGCTGATGCGAATCTTGCTCTACAACCCGGACAATGGCGTCACACGCAATTTCATGCCGCATCTTTGGATGTTTCTCCTTCGGTCACTGACTCCGTCCGGCCATGAAGTTCTACTATGCGATGGCAACGCGCGACCGATCGATGAAGCTGGCATCGCGCGATTCGTGCGGGAACAAAACATCGGATTGGTCGGAATCGGGGCGATGACCCGGATGATAGCAAAGGCATACCGGGTCGCTGACGCGGTTCGCGCCACTGGTGTCCCCGTCGTAATGGGCGGACCTCACGTTACAGAAATGGCCGACGAGGCCCTCGGTCGAAATGACGGCCCGCGCCATGCGGACGCCGTGGCCCTCGGTGAAGCGGACGAAATCGTTCTTGCGGGATATCATCGCCGCTGGCGCACAAGTGCACTGGGTTGCCCAGATCAGCGCCAACCTGTTGCGCGACGAGGAACTCGTCGACCTCATTGCGGCATCAGGCGCCAAGTGGATTTTTATCGGCATGGAATCCATCGATCCTGCCAATCTTGCCGACGTGAAGAAGGGTTTCAACAAGCCGGGTGAGTATGCGGCCGTGCTTGAGAGGCTCGCCCAGCGCAACGTTTATGCGATCACTTCGTTCATCTTCGGCATGGATAACGACACACCCGGAGTCGCGGAGCGGACGCTTCGACGAGATTCGTACTTGGCCCCCGGGGCTACCCATCTTTGGTTTACTCACACCGTTACCGGCGACGCCTCTATACAAGAGGCTAGAAGCTGCGGGGCGACTAACGCGGCCGAAACATTGGCAGGAGTTTATACCCTTTGAGATGGCCCACACGCCGCTGAAGATGACGATCGCAGAAGCTCACGCCGAGATGAAGTACGCGTGGGCCAATTCCTACAGCCCGGAGGCATTGGAGAAAGCCGTCCATACGCTTGCTCACAAGCCGCTCGACCAGCGCATAAACATCTTCATTGCGCGAATGTGCTTTCGCGGAATTTACTTTCCTCAATTGAGCCGCTTCGCTTGGCTCAAGCTGATTATTCAAAATCGCCGCACAATGTTCGGCCTTCTCAAAGAGGGGTTCACAGCCCAGCGCAGCCGCCTCAGCTACCTCTGACTCCGCTCTTAAGGTGGACGGGCAACGTGCGGATCATGGTTTGCACCCTCTCCGGTAACGGGGACTGATCCCTTTTATTGATTCCGGCCACTTTAAGTCAAGTCCTGGTCGGCAACGGACTTTGTGCAGACTACGCAGCAGGTGTTCCTGTGGCCGGAGCGGGAGAAGCCTCCTACGACTTTGCCTTTTGTTTTTTGCCCGGACTGCGTTTGTTCCCTGCCCAGCGCTGCGTTGCCCATTGCCTGCTGTCAAGCTGCAATTGTCTATTAATGTCATTCGCCTCCCGAGACTTGTGCATCGGGGCGACTGACCTTTCGGATTGGGACTGACCCTGTACATTTGCTCGCGGAGTCTGGGTTGTGAGCGCTCGAAAATTGAGCGGGTCTCTGAGGTTTTGTAATTCTCGGTAGTAGTAGAGCGCTGTGGGCCGTTTTCCCTTGATCCTCAGCTTCTTTAGAAACTCAATCTCCTCCTCGGTCGCACCATGGCTCAGGGAAGTGTCACGAAAGAATTCTTTCAGCCCACGCTCTTCCTCAGGTTGGCCAGACTCCCTTTCGACAAACTCAAATTTCTTTGGGTCCCCTGATGCCAGTCTCCCGTTTAACACAATTTCCATACCAAAGGTCGCAAGGTCGATGTCCCAGGATTCGACCAGCGGATCCAGGAAGGTAACGCAGTTCTCAACTGATAAGTTGACGGCATCCGTGTCTAGGAACTCGAGGATGCTGACTCGCATTTCTTCATAGCTTCGGCCGGTGAGCCGAGCCACTTGGTGGACCCATTTTTCACTTTCCAATTCTTCTTTGGCGACTCTCTTGGCAACGTCTAAGAGCTTTTGTGTGACTAGGCGTTCGACTTCACCGAAGGGATGCTTCTCAAAAATGACGCGAAATTGTTTTTCTTTGTCGGGAGCGCACTTACGGAGAACCAACTCTCGAACTTCCTTAAATAAGGGCGGCGGTGCGTCCCCCAAGGTTCTCTTCAATTCCTCCTTGCGCTGGTGGTCAGCTAGTTTCGAAAGCTCAGCGCTCGGGAGTTTCAAGAATTTCCCCATTTTGTCGTAAATATCTGTGCGGCCAGGCGCGGGAGGCAATTTCTTCCGAGTGAGCAGCTGAGAAATGTAAGACTCCGTAACTTCGGTAGCAGCTGCCAGATCTCTCTGCTCAAACCCCAATTCTTCCAGTCGCTGTTTGATCACTAAACAAACATCCACAGGGTGCCTCCGCACGATTAACTGGATCGGATTAATTCTTCACAATAATCCCAGATTATCCTTGACACGTCAAGTTAATTGACCTACGGTGGTTAAGTGACTGAGGGAGTGATGAGGTAATCTAAACTAAATGGGGTTATCTGGAGTCGGGCCTTGGCCATGACAACCAAGGAGGTTGGCATGTTTGCACGCAAAGTTTCCCTGCAGCTGAAACCCAATAGCGTTGCGGAATTCACCCAGAGAATCGAAAAGGACGTTCTTCCCCTGCTTCGAAAACAGACCGGGTTTAAGGACGAAATCACGTTTATCGGCCCAGGCGAAGCGACAGCGTTTGGAATCAGTTTGTGGGAAAACAAAGAGAACGCCGAGGCCTACAACCGCGGAACGTATCCAGAAGTGACGAAGATCCTGGCGAGAGTCGTTGAGGGAACTCCTCAGGTTGAAACCTATGAGGTTTCCAACTCGACCTTCCACAAGATTGCCGCTGCCGTAGCAGCCTAGGTTCGACAATTCTCTTCGTTCGGTGGGGGGCGGGTAAGTCCGCCCCTCGCTTCTCCGGCGAAGGGGAAACTACAAAACGAACGAGACTTCCAATATTTACTTGAGCAAGACAACCAAGGAGGTTGCCATGAACACCATTACACGTTGGGACCAGTCCCGCGGTTTGGCATCATTACAGGACCAAGTCAATCGTTTGTTCGAAGACACCTTCACTCGCGATCGCTCGAGTCCTGCCGACCTGGCAACGTGGGCGCCAGTAGTGGACATATACGAAACCGCGAACGAATTGGTCGTAAAGGCCGACCTGCCGGATCTCGAAGACAAGGAAATTGATGTACGTGTCGAAAACAGTACGTTGACCATCCGCGGAGAGCGGAAGTTTGAGAAGGACGTCAACGAGGAGAATTACCTCCGAGTTGAACGCGCCTATGGTCCGTTCATGCGGAGCTTCTCCCTGCCGAACACGGTCAGCTCCGAGAACATTCGGGCCGAGTATCGCAATGGGGTCCTGAGCCTGCATATGGCGAAGCGTGAAGAGTCTAAGCCGAAGCAGGTGAAGATTAGCGTCGCAGCACACGGCAAGTAATTTGAATCTCAACTGCGGAGGTCGAGAGTTCGGCCCTCGCACTGACAGGCAAGGAGGTTGCCATGTTTGAACGTAAAGAACCATCCGGAGAAGAGATCGCTCGCCTAGCTCATGACCTGTATCTTCAACGCGGCGGCGAACACGGAAAAGATGTCGAGGACTGGGTAAGAGCTGAAAAGGAGTTGAGCGACGAACCTGTCGCGGAACCACCGAAAACGAGGCAGCCCAACAGCCATAACATCGTGAATTGACGCCTCGCGCGCGGGTAAACATCCTCTGTCGGGAGTGGCCTGAGCGACACAACAGCCCCCACGGCTTGACGGCCCGGCTTTCCCTAGCAGCCGAGAACGGACCGATCTCTCGTTCAGAAGGACCTCGGTCTGTCCCCCACTCGTGCGAAGAAGAAGGAGTTCGACAGAGAAACGGGGGTTACCAATGATTGGGAAAATCAGGCAGTGGGTTCGCATAGAGGGAACTCGATGGAGAAACGAGGTCGCCGATGGCCAGAAAAATCAGGCAGTGGGCTCTCATTACGGCGTTGCTAATGGCGGTGATATGGCGCCCCTCCGCAAATTATCAAATACTGCTGCATTTTGTGGTTTGTGCGGGTGCCATCATGGTGATTCTGGCTTTAGTTTTTATGAATCCCAGAATCGAGACTCAATACACCGTCAACAAGCGAGTCACTTTAGGCTGTGAGCGTGGAGGTCCTGAGGGTCACTAAAAACTACGGAGACGATAATGGCAGACACAATCAACACTGGAACTGAGCCGACCGAGGAAAACGCCCTTATGCCAGAATCCTTGCCGTTCGAAAGCGAGCCCTGGACCTCTTTCTACATGGCTGGTGAAATCATTCGAGAATTGCGGCAGCCGTCTGGAAAACCAAGCGAGTACACGAGCGAAGGGAACATGGCCCATTCGGACAAAGTGATTGATCACTCTAATCACCCGTGCGACGTCGGCAGCCTTTCGAAGGATGACCCAAATAGGGGCATCGGCCTGGCCGGCGCGCCCGAGTGCGGCGAGCTGATGGAGCTGCGGATTGGGATCAACCCGGAGATGCAAGTCATCGAGGAGGAAGCGGAGTTCAAGACGTTCGGCTGCGGCTCGGCAATTGTCAGCTCTTGGCTCACCACCGAATTGGTCAAGGGCAAGACCTCGAGGAAGCGCTGGCCATCAAGAACACGGATTTCGTCCGCGAGTTCAGCCTTCCCCCATGCAATCCTGTCCGATGCCACAAGATACTCCAGAACCGGGGGGAGGCTACATCTGGTGGGTAGCCCTATTTTCTGATGCATCGTCCACTGTGAACGCTGCCGCACGAGTCGTTCCCGTGGCTGTTGCAACGCTCGCGAGGACGAAACCAAGGATCGCTATTAGAAGCTGAGGAGATCCCGAATGGCGCAGACAATCAATACGGGAACCATCCTTTTCAAGGATGGGACATTCTTGCCAAACACGCTGCGATTCGAAAGTGAGCCCTGTGCGACTGGTTGGAGATTAGTCAAGGATCTCGATGGGTATGGATTTGATCGCAAAATCCACGAAGCGGGATGGACTTTCTTCTGCATAGCGGGCGAAATCAAAACGATCGTCATCGGCTTCGAAGGACAAAAAAAGGTTCGGAGGGCCGTCAAGCGAATCCTGGCGAGGATGAACTTGGAGAAGTTCAATTCTTTGGAAATCACGCGAGTGGCCTCGAAACGCTTCCTGGGAGTGCCCTATGTCAGAGTCTCGGCTTGTTCAAGGCATATCCAGGAAAGTTTGTTTCTGTTCCATGACAAGGACCTTCGAGAGTTGGGAGCGAGCAAGATTGACTGCCGCCCGGACCAAAGCAGGGGGTTCGCAGGCAGCGCGAGGCTGCTGAAAGGAACAATGATACAGGCCAACGTGGCACCGATCTTGAATCGTTGATTGATTGAAGGGATATTCAAATGAAAATGATGCGCAACATAGTCGTTGCTCTTTCCCTGATCCTGCTTTCAGCTCCCATGATTTCCGGTCAGGATCTTTCCAAGTACCGAACATTCTCGCTCGGGACGAGTTTAGCCGAACTCTCAAAGCAGGTGGGCCCATACTCGCACTATACGACTCTAATTCACCAGCGCCCAGCAGCCATTCAAGAGCTGACGTTTTGGACGCTGCACTCTTCTCGCTCTCCGGTTGGAGCGTACCCGGTTTCGCAGGTTTTGTTCAGCTTCTACAATGGTGAGCTCTACAGAATCGTTGTGACTTACGATCGGAACGACACAGAAGGCCTGACTGACGATGACATGGTACAAGCCGTGTCCGTCCGCTACGGAACCGCAACGAGGCTCTATCCCGAGATCAGCTTCTTCCCAACGAATTACCTCGATGGCTCAACGGACAAAGCCATCCTTTTCTTCTTAACAAGTGCTCCCGATCGCTCGGCAGACCGGGTAATTGCTCGGTGGGAGGATTCTCAGAACTCAGTAAACCTTTTCCACTCCACCAGTCGGAACTCTTTCGGACTCGCCATATCTTCAAAACGACTGGATGCACAGGCGGAGGCTGCCATTTTCGAATTTGAGAAGCTCGAGAAGCGCGAGGCTCCGCAGGTGGAAATCGGGCGCGTGAAAAAAGAGGCAGATGACCTGGAAACAATGCGGCAGACCAACTTAAAGGCGTTTCAGCCTTGATTCCGGTTCGTCGTCATCAAGTGACTTTGTAGAATTTCAGAACGGATCATACGGAGGTTAGAAAAATGGCACTGAATGTGACTCCCCTGCACGACCGGGTCCTGGTGAGGCGGTTGGAAGAGAAAGAAACCGCGAAGGGCGGCATCATTATCCCCGACACGGCTAAAGAGAAACCTCAAGAGGGCGAAGTGATGGCCGTTGGGGCCGGCAAGATCGAAAAGGGCAAACGGGTCCCGCTCGATGTGAAGGTGGGTGACCGAATCTTGTTCGGCAAATACACCGGCAATGACATCAAGATTGAAGACCAGGAGTACCTGATCCTCCGTGAGGAGGAAATCCTAGCGAAGATTAGCGGGCTGGCCAAAGCAGCATCCGGCAAGAAGTAATTCCCCGATCCGATATTTTGGACGGAGGAAGATTCGCATGCACCCAGGAGGGTGAAGTCTTATGGCAAAACAAATTGTAACTGGTGAGAATTCGCGTCACGCGATCCTGCGTGGCGTCAACATACTGGCGGACGCCGTGAAGATCACGCTGGGTCCAAAAGGGCGTAATGCGGTGATTGAGAAAAAGTTCGGCGCACCGATCATCACTAAAGACGGCGTGACTGTAGCGAAGGAAATCGAACTGCGGGACCCTCTTGAGAATATGGGCGCGCAGATGGTTCGTGAGGTCGCTTCGAAGACCTCGGACGTTGCCGGCGACGGCACAACGACTGCGACCGTTTTGGCACAGGCCATTTTTCGCGAAGGCGTGCGAACGGTTGCCGCGGGGGCAAGCCCAATGGCGCTCAAACGCGGCATCGATAAGGCCGTGGAAGTCACCGTGGGGGAGATCAAGAAGCTCTCCCGCGACGTGAAGGGCGACATGATCGCGCAGGTGGGGACTATCAGCGCCAATACCGACAAGCAGGTCGGCAGCATCATTGCCGAGGCGATGAAGAAGGTGGGCAAGGACGGCGTCATTACTGTTGAGGAATCCAAGACAATGGAGACGACGCTGGAAGTGGTAGAAGGTATGCAGTTCGACCGCGGCTACCTTTCGCCCTATTTCGTCACCGACGCGGAGAGAATGGAGTGCTTGTTGGAAGACGTTTACATCCTGATCCATGAGAAAAAGATCAGCGCGATGAAGGACCTGCTGCCCTTGCTTGAACAGACGGCCAAGATGGGCAAACCGCTGCTGATCATTGCTGAGGACATTGAAGGCGAAGCGCTCGCGACACTCGTGGTGAACAAGCTTCGGGGAACGCTACAGTGCGCCGCGGTGAAGGCACCGGGCTTTGGGGATCGTCGCAAGGCCATGCTGGAAGATATCGCCATCCTCACCGGCGGCAAAGCCATCACGGAAGATCTGGGGATCAAGCTTGAGAACGTGAAGCTCGAAGACCTGGGCCGCGCCAAGAAAGTCACAATTGACAAGGACAACACCACGATTATTGCGGGTGCCGGTAAGGCCAGTGAGATCGAAGGCCGCATTAAGCAGCTCCGCGCGCAGATCGAAGAGGCCACCTCGGACTACGACAAGGAAAAGCTCCAGGAGCGCCTGGCGAAACTCGTTGGCGGTGTGGCCGTGATCAAAGTCGGCGCCGCGACCGAGACGGAGCTAAAAGAAAAGAAGGCTCGCGTTGAGGACGCTATGCATGCCACACGCGCCGCGGTCGAAGAAGGCATTGTTCCCGGCGGCGGCACCGCCCTTCTGCGCTGCCTGCCGGCCCTGGAAAAGCTGAAGGTCCACGACGATGAAGCAGTCGGCGTGAACATCGTGAAGCGCGCGCTGGAGGAGCCAACGCGTCAGATTGCTCAGAACGCGGGGTACGAGGGCGCCGTGGTGGTCGGTCGCATCCGCGACTCAAAGGATGAGAACTTCGGGTTCAACGCTGAGTCCGGTGAATACACCGACCTGGTCAGGGCCGGGGTGATCGACCCTGCCAAGGTCACACGCTTGGCCTTGCAGAATGCAGCGTCTATTGCCGCGCTGATGCTAACCACCGAAGTCCTAGTCGCCGACATCAAGGAAGAGGAAATGAAGGCCGCGGCAGGCGTGGGCCATGGCGGCGGCATGGGCGGAATGTACTAAAACCTGCCAAGCACCTTGCACCGCGTCTGCACCGCTTAGGGCGACCTCGCCTACCCCAGGGGTAGCTGCGTCGCCTTGGGTCTGTTGGAGGTATTTCTTTGCGGCACATGCTGAATTCTCGAAGACATGGGGCTAGGCAGCAGGCCGAAACAATTCAATTCGAAAAGGAATGATGAGCGCGTTCGGTACGTTGCAGGCCCCCGCAACCATCCTAAGCCGCCAGCGGAACGACTGGTGGCTTCGGGCCAACCGTCTCCCAGCGAACCCTTTTGCGACCAGAAGTAGTCCTGAGCTGCTTTGCAACCTAGCCTTTTGCGTCTGGCTTTGGAGGTTGCCACAATTCGATCGGATTTCCCTCAGGGTCATGCACGCGAGCGAACCGGCCGTACGGAGAAGATTCCGGGTCAAGCTTGACCTCGATTCCCGCAGCTTGTAGCTGGGCCGCCATCTTGTCGACATCCCGCACTCGAAAGTTCAGCATCCAGACCTTGCTGGGATCCCCGAAATATTTGCTGGTCTCAGGGAAGGGAGCGAAAGCGGTTGTTCCTCCCTCTTGCTCCCACGCTGTTTCCCCCTCGCCTGCTGGTATCGGCGAAATCCCCAGGTGCTGCTGATACCAAAGCGCCAACGCTTTCGGATCCTTGGCTCGAAAGAAGAATCCTCCGATTCCGGTCACTTTTTCCATTCGCGTTCCTCCCGTGATCCCATCCTGAACAGCCGCCCTCGCAAGTGTAGGCAAGACCTTTGACTGTGTGGGTGACTTTGTGGTTGTCTGCGCAGCAACGTTGAGCTGGTTCCGATTCCAGATGAAGCTCGACCCGAAAGCAATTGACCGGGTTCGAAGCAGCTGGGGTCTTAGCAAAAATATCCCATACTCCGTCCGAGCAGAGCGCGGCCCGAGGTACGATACCTGCGCAAACGGGCTCTGGGAAGCATAAAGAATGAGGATCTGGACGAGTTGTCGGCAACCTAGAAGTAATCGCCAAATCTGTGACCTTGCACGCCGGCTATGCCGCAAGCCGGAGACGTGCCAGGCTAGAAGGCAGCGCTAAACAATTCGGATGGTTGCGGGCCCCACAACCAATTCTAGGATTCGAAGGCTGGACATCGGGAGCCCAGCCTTTTTCTTTTTTGGACAACGTCGGAGATTCGGACTTCGATCACGCGAGCGAGACCACGTCACCACGGGAGCGGGCCCTCCTCGTTGGAGAACGTGCCCGTTGGACCGTTGGCGTCGAGGAGCGCGAGGCGCACTGGTTCGCGGGCACCCTGTTCGACAGTGCGCGTGCCGGTGTAGTTGTTGAGGTTGGTCTTGGTGTAGCCGGGGCAGGCGGCGTTGACTTTGATGGCGGTGGACTCCAGCTCGATCGCCATGGCGAGAGTGATCGCGTTGAGAGCTGTCTTGGACGCAGGGTACACGGGGCCGAAGATCGAGCGCCAAGGGGAGGCCTTGTCCGAGTTTCGCGTGAGCGAGCCGACGCCGCTCGACACGTTGACGATGCGGGCTGCGGGCGCTTCGCGCAAAAGCGGGAGCATCGCCTGCGTAACCGCGAGGACGCCGAAGACGTTGGTGTCCCACACCGCGCGCATTTCAGCGAGGGACACGTTGCTCGGGCGAGTCAATTTCGCGAACTCCGCGATGGGCATGTCCGGCCGCTTGCTGGTGTGCGAGATGGCCGCGTTGTTGACGAGCACGTCGAGGCGTCCGAGTTCCTCGCAGATGCGCTTTTCCGCGGCAGTGATCGAAGCTTGATCGGTCACGTCGAGCTGGATGGCCTGCGCGTCCGGGCCAATCTGCTTGGCGGCGGCTTCGCCGCGTTCGAGATTGCGCGAGCCGACCAGCACAGTGAAGCCGTGCGTCACGAGATCCTTGGCGATTTGAAGACCGATTCCTTGATTAGCCCCGGTGACCAGGGCGACTGGTTTATTGTGCATCGTAATCTCCTTTTTTTTCGGCCTATGCCCATAAACAGTGAATGCTTCGGGCCGTTGTTTTGTTAGTGTGCGGGGCCGCGACCGATTGCTTCCAGATCGGCAAGCAGTCGCGCCGGGATTTGAAGCGTCGCAGCTTTGAGATTCTCGCGAAGATGCCCGAGTGACGATGTTCCGGGGATCAGCAAGATGTTTGGCGAGCGTTGCAGAAGCCATGCAAGCGCAACCTGCATCGGCGTGGCTTGCAGTGTGGCGGCTGCTGCGTCGAGTGCCGATGACTGGAGCGGAGTGAACCCTCCTAGCGGGAAAAACGGAACGTAGGCAATACCCTGCTCGGCGAGATCGTCGATCAAAGCATCGTCTTTCCTTTGCGCCACGTTGTAGAAATTCTGCACGCAGACGATCTCGGTAATGGTTTGAGCCTCCGACAACTGCTTGGAAGTTACGTTGCTCAATCCGATGTGACGAATCAGGCCCTGACGCTTCAATTCGGCGAGTGCGGTCAGCGGTTCCTCGATAGATCCCTCGGATGGTTCCATGATTCCGCCGACGCGGAGATTGACGACATCGAGAATTTCCAGGCCGAGATTTCTCAAGTTGTCGTGGGTGCCGGCGATCAATTCCTGGCGGGAAAGGGCATGAATCCAGGATTTGTCAGCGCTCCGGCGAGCACCCAGTTTGGTGACAATCACCAGACCATCCGGATAGGGATGAAGCGCTCGCTTGATGATCTGATTGGTTACATGCGGGCCGTAATAGTCGCTCGTATCAATGTGATTTACGCCCGATTCCAGTGCTTCGCGTAGCACAGCGATTGCGGCATCAACGTCCCGTGGCGCTCCCCATACCTCCGGGCCGGCCAGTTGCATGGCGCCGTAACCGATGCGATTCAAAGTCATCGAGGTGCCGGGCAGCGTGAATCTGCCGGCGAAATGTAGCTGTTCAATCATTCGGTTCCTCCTTGCTACAATCATTGGATGAAGGATTCTTCAGGTTTGGAGTTCGCATATGCCCGCTGACACAATTGTCGCATTTGAGCCAAGAAAAACGCCCGTTCAAGCGAGGTCAACGGTCACGGTGGAGGCCATTTCCGAGGCGACTATTCAGGTTTTGCTCAGCCGTGGCGTTGAGCGATTGACCACCACACGGGTTGCCGAGCGTGCCGGCGTTTCCGTCGGGACGTTATATCAGTACTACCCCAATAAGCAGTCGTTGCTGTTTGCGGTGGTGGAAAATCATATGAATCGCGTAGCGGCAAAGGTTGAGGCCGCTTGCGAGAGCGCTTGTCATCGACCGCTATCCGAAATGATCAAGGAAATGGTGGAAGCGTTCGTGGAGGCCAAGATGGAGCGTCCTGATATTTCCGCCGCGCTCTACCGAGTGGCAGGAGACCTGGGAGGCCCCGCGTTGGTCAAACGTGCCAGTCAGCGGTCGCGGAAAGCCGTCGGGGCGATGCTTCAGACGGTGACAGACGTGAAATTTCCACCGGACGAATTCGCCGTGGACATAATGCTTTCAGCGATGGCTGGCGCGATGCGTGCGCTGCTGGAAGCAGGGCCGACAGCTTCCTCGGTCCGCAAATCGCGAGAGCAGCTCGTGCTCTTGTGTCAGTCATACATGGCAGCCGCAACAGCTAAGCGCGTTTAGGGCACTCAATGTGGGCGCTCTCGGTCTTTGCCAGCATTCGCTCGCTCGAAAAGTTTTCGCTCAGCCGCGAACCGTGAGCACTGGACACGGGGCATGCGCCACGATCTTGTGCGCCGTGGCGCGCTCCAAGTGCGTGGCCGCTCCCAGCCGTCCCGCAGCGCTACGAACTCCCATCACGATCAAATCGGCGTTGCGTTGCGCGGCAAATTCGACGATACGCAGCGCCGGTTCGCCGTACTCGACGGCAAGTTCGGGCGGGAGTTCGAGATTGGCTTGATCCGGAACGAGTTCGTAGAGCCGGTGCATGGCTTCAGCAACGGACAAGTCGAAAAGGCGCTTGTCGCTTCCGTTGATTGCATCCGGCTTGGGCATCACCAGCAGCAAAGCCAGCCGGGCGTGATTTTCCTGCGCGAGGCTGATCGCATACGGCGCGGCCGCCAGCGATTCGGGCGAAAGGTCCGTCGCAAAGAGAACTCGGCGGAACCGGCCGGCGTTGTGAGTGCTGCTGCGCACGCCGGGCCCAATCGTAAGCACCGGGACGGGCGAGCGCCGAAAGATTTCCTCCGCGACCGAACCCATTAGCAGTTTTTCTGCACCGGTGCGGCCATGCGTTCCGACCACAATCAGGTCCACGTGATCCTCTTCGATCGCGCGGCGCACGCTTGGCCACACCTCGAGACCCCGCTCGACGAGCGTCTTGTGCTCGAGGCCTGCGAGCCGAGACTCCACGCGTTGCATTTCCGCCTGAGCTGTTTCCTCCGCGGCTTCGATAGCCACCGCCGTGAGTCCGGGAGTCGTGTACACGTAGGGCCAAGGTATTAGAACGTGCAGGGCGAGTACCCTGGCGCCGAAGCCGCGGCCAAGCGTCGTCGCAAATGCCAGCGCGAATTCGGAGGGCTGTGAGAAATCGGTGAGATAAAGAATGTTCTTAACCTTTACTGGTGCAGTGATCTCGGCAGTTCGCATGGCCATCCTCCTTGCGACCGAGCATGTATCGGCAACCGCCAGATGCGCGGTGACAGCTGGCACGCTCTGGTGTGACCAGCATCACAGCAGGGCGATGAAGCGCGCGCTAATACCGTAGTAAGGAGGTGAGATATGAATACGATCCAAACTCGAGCCCGTATAGAAATTAAAAACGTTCTATTTCCCACGGATTTCTCTCAGGCCGGAGATGCGGCTATTCCATTCGCTGCAGAAATCGTGAGGCGGTTTGGCGCGAAGCTGCACGTCCTGCACGTACGGCCTCCCGTCGTGAATCCCATGACCGAACCTGCGACCTGGCCCGTCCTGGAAAACGCCGCAAGAGCGAAAGCAGAAGCGCAGCGCCAGGCGATGCTCGCGGCTTTTCCCGGACTGAAGCCCGAAGTGATGATCGTAGAGGGCAATTTCTGGCAAAACTTGAAAACCGCAATCGAGAAGAACAGAATTGATCTGATTGTGCTGGGAACGCGAGGGCGGTCCGGCGCGGCGAAGTTTTTCCTGGGATCGAAGGCAGAGGAAATCTTCCGCGAAGCGTCGTCCGCGGTACTTACCGTGGGACCCAATGTAAAGCCTGCAGCGCCGCGGGGCGGAGAATTTACGGAGATTCTTTATGCCACGGATTTCAGCCCTGCATCGGCGAGCGCGGCAATGCACGCGATTTCACTGGCGCAAGAGTTTCAGGCCCATCTGACGCTATTGCATGTGATCTCCCAGGAGAAGCCGGGAGAGCTGGTTAATGCGGCGGAGTTGGCCGGATCGGCGGGAAGGCTCTTGCGTAAACTCGTCCCACCGGAAGCCGAGATTTGGTGCGCGCCGCATTTTGCGGTGGAGCACGGAGCCGTGGCGGATTCTATCTTGCGAGTCGCGAACGAGAGAAACGCTGACCTGATTGTGCTCGGAGTGCGGCGTCCGAGCGGATTCCCGGGTGCGGCGACGCATCTGCCGATGGCGACCGCGCATAAGATTGTGACCCACGCGGCCTGCCCGTTGCTCACGATCCGCGGCTGAGCGCGACGCGAATTGAGAGAGAGGAGGATGAAAAAATGCACACCTACTCACATTTGCTTGAGCATCCCTTAGCGCTTGACGCCCAGGTTGCAATTTATGGCCGGGACGCGGCCGGGGATCGTCATCCACATTCGGAAATCCATTTCTACCCGGCGCGATATACATCGCGCTGGAAAATGAGAAACGGCGAGGAAATTCTGCTGCGGCCCATCCGGCCGGACGACGAGCCGCTAATGATTAATTTCCATGGAACTCTGTCGGATCAAAGCGTCTATCTTCGCTACTCCCGCATGGAAAACCTGAGCTCGCGGGTCGCGCACGAGCGGCTGATTGGGAAGTGCTCCGCGGACTTCCGGCAAGACATTGCACTGGTGGCAGATCGGACCGTGCCGGAGACGGGCAAGCACGAGATCCTTGCGGTTGGCCGGCTGAGCAAGATGCCACATGGCCAGCACGCGGAGATTGCGGTTTTAGTGACCGACCTCTATCAGCGCCAGTGCCTGGGTGCGGAACTGGTGCAGAGGCTGATCGAGATCGCTCGTGAGGAGAAGTTACAGGAAATCGTCGCCAACATTTTGCCTGAAAATCTTGGGATGCGCGCGCTTGCGGACCGCTTGGGGTTCCAGATGCGGCCGAGCAAGGATCCCACAATGCTGACGGCAGTCTTGAATCTGGCTCGAGCCCGCTCGGCGGCCAACGGTAAGGCCTAAGAATCACAACAATTTGTGCTCGAAGGCTGGCGCTCTCGCTCAAACGGGAGCGCCAGCCAATTCTTTGATTGGCCCTAGCGCCAATGTGCCAGGAAATGTCGCCGTCGCCTGAGCGACGCCCACCAAAGGCTGTCAATTCTCACAACTCTAGGGAAATAGACCTCGTCGTCCGAGGAGTTTCGCGCTGACCTCTCGGACGTTCGGTCTTACAGGTGGGATGCCGCCGGCAACTGCTTCTGCGCTTCCCCGAGCGGGAGTTCGGGCCAGAGCAAATGCAGCACGATACCGTGTTGCGGGTCGTGAACCAGCGTGAATACGTGGGAGCAGCGTTCGCACAACCAAAAATGCCGCACGGCGTGCACGTTCCCCGAGGGTTCGCCCGCGCAATGGTCGGTGACTTCGTCAATTTCGCCGGGCCGGAACCGGAAGAATTTGCCGCCGCCGAGCCAATGGAAAGCCGTCGGACACGCCGGATTCGCGCACTTGGGGTGGAACTTTTGGAACAGCGGAGTGCCTGGCGTCTCCGCGCTTTCGGCTGCGGTCGGGTTCTGGTTGGAATCGAGCTGAGCCGTTTTCCGCATTTCGGTGAGGCGTGCGATGGTCTTCCGCAGCCAGTTCCCTACCGAATTTTCAATCTCGGCCTGCTCATCGTACCGATAGAGCGAATCCAGGCCCTCGCCAGCCTCGTTCATCGGAATGTGACGGCACGGAATTTTCGCGGAGCGGAAAGCCGGTGGAACCAGTTGCATCAGGACGCAATGGCTGCAGGGCTCTGGGTTTTCTTTCGAATCGTAGTTCATACAAGTCGGCGAATCCTCGAAAATGAATTGCGGCCGCCACGCCTCGCGCGGCGAGCGCCCATACCCGCCCTTTTCCAGAAAATTCAATTCGAACTTCAGCACGTCTAGAAGATCTCGTTCATCTTTTTGCATGGCGGCCTCCTTCCTTCAGAAGTATCCGCGATAACCCTGAATGAAGCTGTGATAGTGAGCACGCGCAGATGTGACCGCGGTCACACCTGGATTGGCAAATTCGCGGCACTCTGACGAAAGCAGGCGCAGAGAGACAGCCAAACGCTGAAACCTATGGTGAGCCGCTTCAGAATTGTGACGCGCAGTAAACAAGAGTACAATCCTGCCTTCACAGCCAATATGCGCGCTCCCTACGGGCTTGAGATCATTGAGAACTGCGTCACTTGCCCTCACCGCGAGGACCGGCTCTTCTGCAATCTTCCGCCTGCTGCTGTGCAACAGCTTGCCACGATCACCTCAGCTGCTTCTTATCCCAAAGGAGCGACCCTCTTCGTGGAAGGGCAAGCGGCGCGTGGAGTATTCATCGTGTGCGCGGGTCGCGTGAAGCTTTCGACCACCTCGATTGATGGCCGCACACTCATCGTAAGGATTTCAGAGCCAGGCGAAGTGCTGGGATTGCCGGCCACGGTTACGGGAAAGAATTACGAGCTTACGGCAGAGGTGATCGAGCCGACGCAGGCCAATTTCATTCCGCGCGCGGACTTCCTGAATTTTCTGCGCGAGCACGGTGAAGTTTCGCTGCGCGTGGCGCAGCAATTGGGTGAAACCTACCATGCGGCGGTGGCCGAGATGCGCTCCATCGGCCTTTCGCATTCCGCCGCGGAAAAGCTCGCGCGTTTTCTATTGGATTGGTGTGCCAGCCATGGCCAAGGAGACGCGGAGATCCGCGCCACTTTGACTTTGACTCATGAGGAAATCGCGCAAATGATCGGTGCGTCGCGCGAAACGGTGACGCGCCTGTTTGGCGACTTCAAGAAAAAGGAAATTCTGCAGGTGAAGGGTTCCACCCTCATCGTCCGTAATAAAGCCGGCCTGGAGCACATGGCCGGCAGTTGAACTTCCTTAGACGGTTCCTCAATCATAAATTTGCGGGCCTCCCAGGTTCACTTCGCCTTGCGCGTGGGTATTACTGCTGAGCCGAACTGCGATCCATACGAATTGACGATTCAGGTATCGTTCCATTATTACTATCACCTAATACAACTACCTCCGTTTGACCCGTCAGTTCCTCAAGCTGCACAAGTAACGGCGGAGTTCCGAAAACAGGCGGTCCCTTGGGTCCAGTTCTCCCGCCAACCGCCGCGGCGTGAGTCATGGGTTGGCTCGCGGAGTGCTCATCAGGTCTAGGTCCCTAGTGCGCAGAGTAGATTGTGACAAACGTCACAGCGATAGGTGACAGTTGTCACACAGCCGAAACAAGTGTTCATGTACTTTCCTGCGTAGCCGATACAAGTACCTTGCTTCTGGAATGCTGGGGGGAAGTCCGATGCCGCGACTCGGAGTGTTGAGAATTTCGTGGCTTCTGGTTGTCATGGGCTTGTTGGCAATTCCCACTTTGGCACGACCTCAGAGTGGTTCTTCCGCCGACGGGAAGTCCACGTCCGGTGCCCACGAAAACAAGCCGGCAGCAACGTCCGATCCGCAATCCGCGGACTACGTGGGGGCGGACACCTGCAAGGCTTGCCACTCGGAGATTTACAACAGCTGGGAGAAGAGCGCGCATTGGCAGCAAACGTATAAGGAAGGCGGGATTGCGAAGCACGGTTGCGAAGACTGCCACGGGGCGGGCTCGGCGCACGTGGCCGGCGGCGGTGACGTCACCAAGATATTCACCTTCAAGGATGCGTCTACCAAGGAAATCAACAGCCGTTGCATGACCTGCCACGCGGGCGGGGTGCAGCACATGAACGCGATCAATTCGGTGCATACGCGCAACGACGTGAGTTGCATTGCCTGCCACTCCCCGCATCACGGCAACGACTCCAATTTCATGCTGGTGAAGGCGCAGCCCGAGCTTTGCTACACCTGCCACCTGGCGAAGAAGGCCGAATTCGACATGCCTTTTCACCATCGCGTGCAGGAAGGCCTGATTCAGTGCAGCGATTGCCACAACGTGCATGGAACCGAGGGACCCAAGCAGGTGCGCATGGCTTCGACGCAAGACCAGGTCTGCTTCAAGTGCCACACCGACAAGCAGGGACCTTTCGTGTACGAACATGCGCCAGTGAAAGTGGACGGCTGCGAGTCCTGCCATTTGGTGCACGGCGGGCCGAATCCGCACATGCTGAAATTGAGCAACGTGAACCTGCTGTGCCTGCAGTGTCATACCACGTCCAGCTTCAGCAGCGCGCCGGGCATGCCTTCGTTCCACAACCAGGCGAGCTTCTTCCAGTCCTGCGTGCTGTGCCACTCGGCCATACATGGCTCGAACTTCGATGCGACGTTTTTCAAGTAGAGGCTCCAGGACCTCATTCTGCGGTTATGGAGAAGACCCACAATCTGAATAGATGGGAACGCCGCAACGAGAATGCGGATGCGGAGAAAAAGACATGAAAGGTCGCCTGGGGGTTCACGCCATTGCTTCGGTCATCTTTATCGCGGCCCTTTGCTGCGCGCCGGCCGCGCGCGCTCAAGATAACTCCGAAGCATCTCCGGGGATCAATTCGGGCGGATACAACATCCACCAGTCGATTGAATTCGGCTATCGCGTCAGCGAAATCAACGGCAACAAAGACACCTACGACACCTTTGAAAATCTGGGTTCGGGGGTGCGGCTTTTCGATTTCAATCTGGAAATGCGTTCGATCGATCACAACGGGCTGCTGTTCGACAACCTGACCTTCACGAACTTCGGATACGGCGGCGATCCCAACGACGTGACGCGCCTGCGCATCGAGAAGAACAAGTGGTACGACTTCCGGATGATGTTTCGCCGCGACAAGAACTTCTGGGACTACAACCTGTACGCCAATCCGCTGAACCCCGCGGCGCTCAATCCTCCCGGCTCGTTGACCACCGGCTGCTACGTGGGACCGCCCACGGCAGCTTTCCCGCAGGGCGCGCCTTCTTACTGCTCGAATCCCGCGGTGGCGCAGGCGAATTCCCTGCACGATCTGGACCTAGTGCGCCGCATGCAGGATTACGACCTCACCCTGCTGCCGCTATCGAAGATTCAGCTCCGCCTGGGCTATTCGCGCAACCGCGATGAAGGGCCGGGCTCGTTCACCACCGACGGCGGAACCATCTCGCAATTTGCCGAGAACTATAGCTACACGACGAATTCCTATCGCGCCGGAGTGGACTTCAAAATCCTGCCGCGCACCACGATTTCCTACGACCAGTTCCTTAGCTATTTCAAGCAGGACAACATCGTCAGCGATAATCCCGCTATCAATCCGGGAAATTTCGGGTTCGTGATCGCCAATACGTCCGGGGTGGGCACGCCGAACGGCACGCCCGTGGACCTGGGAAATGTTTGGAGCACGCAAACGCCTTCCGAGGCTCTGCCCTGCGCCACCCCGATCGTGGCCACCACGACCAATACGGCGACTCCGACCTGCAATGGTTATCTGTCCTACAGCCAGGTGGGACGCCCGCGGAACTTCATGCCCACCGAACGGCTGCGCTTCCAATCCAACTATTTCAAGAACTTCGAAACGTCCGGGTCGGTAGGTTACAGCTCGAGCGACAACGTGATTCCGGACTTCCTCGAGTCGGTGGACGGATATACCGCGCGCACCGGCCTGCGCGGCAGCACCACGGGAGGCCCGGCCACAGCAAAACGAGTTTCCGTGAACGCCGATTGGGCCGGCGTTTATTCCATCACCGATAAGATGCGCATCCTGGATACGTTCCGCTACGACAACTGGCGCATTCCCGGGATGTGGGCGCTCGATGAAACCAGCATTTTCGGCACCGGCTACCCGGGACTTGCGGGTATGCAGCAAAGCGAGGCGGTCTTTAACACCACGAATTGCCCGGTGGCTTCGAACGTGGTCACTTGCCCGCAGCATACGGCGGGCTCGGCTGCGGACGTCACCACGGGCTTGGCTTCCTCCTTTTTGGGCCAGAATTTGAAATCGAATACGCTGGAACTGCAGTACGACTTCAACCGGCGCTTCGGCGCGCACATCGGCTATCTCTACACCAACCGCACCATCTCCCAATATAGCGACACCAACGATACGGGACTGATCTATTTCCCGGGCGGAGCCACCGCGACACCGGCCAACGATTTTCTAGCCGCGCGCGGCAGTTGCGCGCTGGTGGCCGGCGCGCTGCCAGCCGGGTGCACGCTGAATGCCGACGGCTCGGTGAGCTACGTGGCGCCCGCATTCCCTAGCTCGGTGCGCAGCATCACCACCATCAACGAGAATGTGCTGCTGCTGGGCGCGGTGGCGCGGCCGATCGATTCGCTGCGCATCACCGCGGACCTGCAGTTCGGCTACAACGATCAATCCTATACGCGGATTGATCCGCGGCAAGTGCAGTCCTACATAATCCATGCCAGTTACAAACCGAAGCCCTGGGCCAATCTGAACGGCGGCGTCGAGATTCACGAGAATCGCGACAACGTCTTTACGGTGAACAACCTGGAACACGACCGCTCCTACAGTTTTTCCGCACTGCTCACGGCCAACCAGCGGCTGACAGTGGATTTCGGTTATAACCACTGGGACGTGTACACGCAAGCGCTGGTCTGCTTCGCCTATTCGACGACTTCGGCGAATCCCACGCCGCCGCCGCCGAACATCACCGTGTCCTCGTTTCCTCCCGCGGTGCCGGAGCTGCCGGGCGGCACGGCCTGTCCGATTACCGGGGCATCTTCGCCGCTCGGCGCGCTGTCCACCTATAGCAGCGCGGACCATTTCGCGCACGCCGGAGTGTTGTGGCGACCGACCAAGCGCGTGACGGCGTCAGTGGGCTACGGTGGCAGCTTCGTGCGCGGCAACACCATTTTCCTGAATCCGCTGACGCCTTCGGGAACGCTTGATTTCAATTATCAAAGGCCCTACGCTTCGGTGCTCGTTCAGGTTTATCGCGGGTTCAGCTACAAAATGGCGTGGAATTATTACGGCTACAACGAAACCGGAAACACGAGCCCCTTTGGGCTGGCCACCATTCCGCTGCAGGACTTTAACGGCAGCAATGCGACGTTCTCGTTCCTGTATTCGTTCTGAGCCGGAACGAAACGGCGTTGATGACGTTACGTAAGAACATGAATTCTAGCAGGAGAGGCAAGATGACACGTTCCGTGATTCGAGCTGGGCAAATTCTTGTGGTGGCCTGTGCGCTCATTTTTGTTTTGTCCATTTCCACTCGCGCCAATGATTCCGCCACCGTGTACAAGGCGAAGTGTGCGATGTGCCACGGTGCGGACGGGTCCGGGAATACCCCTGCCGGAAAGGCCATGAAGGCGCGGGATTTCGCATCGCCCGAAGTGGCGGGTGAAACCGATGCCCAGCTCACCGAAATCCTAACGAACGGCAAGAACAAGATGCCGGCCTACAAGGGCAAGCTGACCGAGGATCAGATCAAGGGACTGGTCGCCTACATACGCGAATTCACGAAGAAGAAGTAAAGTCTCGGCGGTCCGAACCCCACGGCACGGCTCGTGGACCGCGCGATTGCATGACCCGGAGGACCTGTGGTTGGCATTCTCGTTTGTCAAATTGTGCTGAGCATCGTACTCGCCGCCATTTTCCTGATCCGCCCCTCGCTGACGGCTGCCACGGCGTGGAAGATCGTGGCCTTCATCGGCTTGTGCGTGCTTCCGGCTCTGTGCATCGTGGGCGGGATGAACACGCACATGCAGCGATCGGAACAGACCAAATTCTGCATTTCGTGCCACGCCATGGAAAACTACGGAAAGAGCCTGTACCTGAACGATTCCAAATACATTCCCGCCCAACATTTCCAGAACCATCGCGTGCCCCCGGACATGGCCTGCTACTCCTGCCACACCGACTACACGATCTACGGCCCCCTGAAAGATAAGCTCAAGGGTCTGACCCGCATTTACATGCAGTATGTGAGCACCCCGCCGAACCCGATTACCATACCGGGCGGATTCCAGAACGCCCAGTGCTTGCACTGCCACGCCGGTGCCAGGGCCTTCGAGGAAAACCCCATCCACTCGGCGATGATGAGCACGCTGACCTCGAACCAGTTGTCTTGCATTTCCAGCGGCTGCCACGATTCCGCGCATGACGCATCCCAAGTGGACCATCTGAAAATGTGGAGCCCCGGCCAATGAAACTGAGCCAAATTGGAATCCAGCGGTTGCTGCGAATCGCCAGTGTTCTGGTTATTTTGGGTTTGGGCCTGGAAATCATCAGCCTGCTGTGGTTCCATCCCCTCTCGTTCGTCCTGTTTGCTTTTGTCGCCGCGTCGCTCATCGGCTTGGGAATTCTCGTATACCTGGTTTCGCTGGCCTTCGTCGCCCCGCCATCCGCCGGAAACGGCGACTGAGCCTCCTTTTTCCTAATGGCAGATCATTTGGGGGGCCGCCCCAAACCCGGCAAGTCGAATGTCAGCCGAGCACGTCGAGATCGTCGCAACTCGCGCCCCGGTCATGCCGCATACGGCATCGAACGGCCAGTTCATGTACTACCCGATTCTGAGAAGTGATAGAAACGTAGTAGTAGCTTTGCATTAGCAAGTCCTGGGAATCCCTCTCGATTCAGGGCGCTGGTAAGGTTTGGCCTGCGCTCGATCATCCCCGGTTTCTATCCCCTTCGGAAACAAGTCAGCTCGTACGCGTGTGCCCGCGCGGAGTGTATCCGTTCGTTTCTACAGCACGCCCTCGGTTGGATGAAACGAACGCACGCGCCGCGTGGGGCTGTGAACGAGTTCGGTACGCGATTCGCGAATTACGTCGAGTGCAGCGCCTACGCCAAATTGACCTGGCTATTTTGAGCAAAGGTCCATTCGTGATTGATCGGCCGTGGAGACCGGACCTGCAAGCGCGAGCAACCGCCTATGGTGTTTGTGCGGGTTCAGGTCGGCGTCGCGCGAAAAGCTCGGCGCTGCTTTGCGTCGCCGCTTTGTTCGTCGCCGCGCTCAGCTTCGTGGATTCCGGCATCGCCCAGGCGCCAGTGGAAGAGTATCGCGTGAAAGCGGCATTTCTCTTTCATTTTGTCCAGCTGGTGGACTGGCCGCCGGGGACGCTCGGGGATCAGAAAAATCCGCTGACCGTGTGCACGATTGGCAAAGATTCGTTTCAAGGTGACCTGGAAACAACGTTGCAGGGGAAGTTGATCGGAACTCACCCGCTGCACGTCGAGCATCTCAAGCCGTCGCAGGAAATCAAAATTTGCCGAGTGGTATTCATCAGCGATAGTGAGCGCGTGCAAGTTCCAGTCATCATCGCGGCGCTAAAGGACGACGCCGTGCTGAGCGTAGGTGAGTCGGACGATTTCATCAAGGAGGGCGGGATGATCGGCTTTTGCTTGGACAACAACAAAGTTCGCTTCGAAATCAACGTGGGAGCGGCTGATCGGGCCAAGCTCAAGATTAGTTCGCGGCTATTGCTGCTGGCGAAAAATGTAATCGGGAATCACGAGTAGCAGCCATGTTGATGTTGCTTCTCAAACACGGATCCATCCGCACCAAACTCGGCCTGCGGGTCCTGTTCAGCAGCCTCTTCGCCCTTATATTTGCGTCGTTTGGTTTCGGAATGTACGAAAGAGCCAGCTTTCGCGCGGGGGTTGCCGGAGAACTCTCGAGTCTGGCCGGCACCCTGGGCGACAACACCGCGGCCTCCCTGGCATTCGACGACCAGAAAACAGCGCGCAAAATGCTCGGAGCATTGCGAGCCGAACGGCACATTCAGGCCGCGTGCTTGTATGACAATCAAGGAAAGATTTTCGCGGAGTATCGGCGCGCCGATCTCGACCGCGGGTTCCAGCTGCCTTTGTTGCAGAGTGAGGGCGACACTTCGGTTCGCAGTCGCTGACCGTCGTTCGCGCCGTTTCGCTTGACGGCGAGAAAACGGGTTCCATCGCGATCGTTTCCGACCTAAGCGGCTTCCGCGCGAAATTGTGGGAATACGCCAAGATTGCCAGCCTGGTGCTGCTGCTTTCGATTCTCGGCACGTATCTGGTCGCGTTCCGGTTTCTGCGAGCGATCACCGAACCCATGCTGCAATTGGCCGATGTAGCCGGCAGAGTTTCGCAGGAAGAAAATTATAATCTTCGAGCCACGGCGCGTGGTACGGACGAAATCGGCAAGGTCGTTCAGTCTTTCAACCACATGCTCGAGCGGATTCAGCAGCGCGACCAGGCTCTGCTCACCGCGGACGACGAGCTCGAGCACCGCGTCCAGCAACGAACGCAAGAGTTCGAGCGAGCGCGAGACTTGGCCGAACACGCCAGCCGTGCGAAAAGCGAATTCCTGGCCAATATGAGCCATGAGATTCGCACCCCGCTCAATGGCGTTATGGGCATGACGGACCTGGCGCTGGACACGGAACTGACGCCGGAGCAGCGCGACTATCTGGGGACGGTCAAGATGTCGTCGGATTTCCTGCTTGGTCATCAATGACATTCTGGATTTCTCGAAGATTGAGGCAGGCAAGATCGACCTGGAAGCGGTTGATTTCAACTTGCGCGCCTGCCTGGAAGCTACCCTCAAAACTCTCGCGGTGCGCGGCGATGAAAAAGGATTGGAGCTTCTTTGCGAGACTGCGCCTGAAGTGCCGGAAATCGTGCAGGCGGATTCCAGCCGTCTGCGCCAGATTTTGACGAACCTGATCGGCAACGCCATCAAATTCACGGACGCAGGCGAAGTGACCCTCAGAGTTCAGGTTGACGCTATCGACGGCGAGAGTCGCTTGCTGCAATTTGTAGTGTCGGACACCGGCATCGGCATCCCGGCGGAAAAACAAAAACTTATTTTTGACCCGTTCACGCAGGCGGACACTTCCACTACCCGCAAATATGGCGGGACGGGACTAGGCCTCACCATTTCCTCACGCCTGGTTACCATGATGGTCGGCACAATTTGGGTTGAAAGCGAGGTAGGCCGCGGAACGCAATTTCATTTTACCGTGCAATGCAAATGCAGCGAGGCCACGGTGGAAATCGGGACCGCTGCTCCACCGGAAGTTTTGCGAGGCGTCAAGGTCCTGATCGTTGACGATAACCGCACGAACCGTCGCATCCTCGAGGGAATCCTGAAAGGCTGGGAAATGATATTCAAGTCTGTGGAAGATGGCGAAACGGCGCTTGCGGAATTGTCGGCGGCGCGCGACGCTGCGGAACCGTATGCATTGATTCTCACCGATGTGCACATGCCGGGAATGAACGGATTCACGCTCGTCGAGTGCATCCGGCAAACGCCCGGATTATCTGCCGCAACAATCATGATGCTTACGTCGGCAGGCCACCGCGGGGACGCGCAGCGTTGCAAGGAGTTGGGAGTCTCCGCCTATCTATTGAAGCCGATTCGCCAGTCGGAATTGCGCGAAGCGATCGCGCGCGTTCTTGGCACCGGCGAACAGCATGGCGCGATTCCATTGCTCACGCGCTACTCGCTGCGCGACGCGCGCGACCCCGCTGAAGTTCTGCGCATCCTGCTCGCAGAAGACAACGTGGTGAATCAACGCCTGGCGACTCGCCTGCTGGAAAAGCGAGGTCATCGCGTTTCGGTTGCAGCGAATGGCCGTGAGGCGCTCGATGCTCTGGCGCGAGACAACTATGACCTGGTGTTGATGGACGTGCAGATGCCGGAAATGGACGGAATGGAGGCGACCGCGAAGATCCGCGAGATGGAGAAAATTACCGGAAGACATCAGCCGGTAGTCGCCTTGTCGGCCCACGCGATGAAGGCCGATCACGATTTGTGCCTGGTTGCCGGGATGGACGGTTATTTGACAAAACCGATTCGTCAGCAAGAATTAGACGAACTTCTCGAAAAGTACACCCGAGCGTTGAGTACTGCCGCGGTCGTTTCAGTTCGCGCAGAAACTTGATCGTCTCCCGCATTGTGATGTTCTTCAGTTACTCTGCTTCGACGCCGCCTTTCTTGTATCATCCGTCCATGCCCGCCCCGTTCTCGCGGTCCCTTTGCATTTCATAGCGCGTCAAAATACGATGGACGAGTGGCCGAGAGGCGCGCGATGAGCAACGAAGTTTCCTCGCGACGGAACTTCCTAAAGCTAGCCGGGGCCGCGATAGGCGCCGCATTTTTGCCGGACGCTAGGCGTGTGGGTGAGATTGGATTTGCGAATGGTTCTTCCCGCCTCTCCTCTCTGCAATCAGAATCCACGGCGGCAGACTATACGCTGCGAATCGCCGCGACGCCTATCGAAATCGCGCCCAAACTGATCCTCTCGACGATCATATATAACGGCTCATTTCCCGGCCCTTTGTTGCGGTTCAAAGAGGGCCGACCGGTGACCGTGGAAATCCACAATGACACGGACGCTCCCGAACAATTGCACTGGCACGGGCAATTCGTTTCAACCGACGTGGACGGCGCCGCAGAAGAAGGAACGCCTTTCATTCCCGCGCATGGAATGCGCCGGATCAATTTCACTCCGCGTCCCTCCGGCTTGCGTTTCTACCACTCGCACAACCGCGCGGGCGCCGATCTGCACGCCGGGCAGTACAGCGGGCAAGTAGGCCCCGTTTACATTGAGGCTCAACACGAGCCCGGAGGTTACGATCGCGAAGTTTTTCTTGTGCTGAAAGAGTTTGAGCCCACCTTCAGCCAAGGCGGCGATATGGCGCAGAATTTTCTGGCGCCCGCCGCCCGAGTGAAAAGCCTGGAGGAAACGGGCGAGTCCGCGATGAAGGCATCGTTAGCCAAGGGCATGCCGCACGGCTACGAAGTGGGCTACCGGTATTTCACAATCAATGGCCGCATGCTGGGACACGGCGAGCCGGTGCGCGTAAAACACGGCGAGCGCGTCCTTTTTCATATTCTGAATGGCAGTGCGACTGAAATCCGCAGCCTCGCGCTTCCGGGCCACACCTTTAAGGTTATCGCGCTCGATGGCAACGAGGTGCCTACGCCCGCCGAAGTTCCTGTGTTGTGGCTGGGAACGGCAGAACGCATTTCGGCGATCGTCGAGATGAATCATCCGGGAGTATGGATCATGGGCGACCTGGCGGATGACGATCGAAGCCACGGAATGGGTATCGTCGTGGAATACGCGGGAAGCAACGGCAAGCCCGTCTGGACGGCTCCCAAACCTTTTCACTGGAATTACGCGCGCTTTGCAAGACCCGGAGCAAGTGCGCCCGCGCCGGACGAAACGATTGACATGACGTTTGCGAAGGACAACGCCGCGGAACACGGTTTTAACCGCTGGACGATTAACGGCGCGACTTACCCGATGACTCAGGCGATGGTCCCCGCTACATTCCATTTGCACGAAGGCCGGCGTTACCGGCTGCGCATGCACAACGCCAGCGACGATATTCATCCCGTTCATCTTCACCGGCACAGTTTCGAACTGACCAGGATTGCGGGAATTCCGATGGCGGGCGTGACGAAGGACGTCGTGATGGTCAACGGATACCAGGATATGGAAATAGATTTTGTGGCGAACAATCCCGGCCCGACGCTTTTCCACTGCCATCAGCAACTGCACATGGATTTTGGATTCATGACGCTGTTCGATTACTTATAGGGACGCACGGCAATGAGCATTTTCAAAAAGTTGATTTTCACCGAGGCGCCCGCGGCCGTTATCGCTATCCGGCTGCTGGCCGGCGGCATCTTTTTTCTGGAAGGCATCAAGAAGTTTCTCTTCGTCGAACAGTGGGGCGCGGGCCGGTTTGCGCGAATCGGCATTCCCGCGCCGCAGATCATGGGGCCATTCGTCGGAGTGGTGGAAATTGTTTGCGGCCTCCTGCTTCTCGTCGGGCTATTCACGCGCATCGCGTCACTCTTGCTCGTCGTTGACATTTCCGTGGCCATCGCCTCAACAAAAATTCCACTTCTTCTGAAGAGCGGTTTCTGGCCGGCCGAAGCCGAGGCGCGCACGGACTACTCCATGTTGATGGGTTTGGTGTTTCTGCTGATTGTGGGCGCCGGAGCGTGGTCGCTCGACGCGCGGCTCTCCTCGAGGACAAGTCACGGCTGAGTAGCCAATGCCGCAAGTATGGAGAATGCGACCGCGCATTTCTCGCGCCGGTCACTACTCTGATCGAACCGGAGCAATCGCCTGATGAATGTTTTGCTTTTCGGCGCTACTGGGATGGTCGGACAGGGTGTCCTGCGCGAATGCCTGCTCGATCCTGAGGTGCGGTCGGTGGAGACAATCGGCCGGACAGCGACGGGCACGCAACACCTGAAATTGCGCGAGATCGTCCACTCGGATCTTTGGCATTACGATGCGATTGAAAGCAAGTTATCCAGCTTCGATGCGTGCTTCTTTTGCCTCGGCGTATCGTCCGCGGGCATGAACGAGTCCGACTACGAGCGCGTCACCTATGGCATCACCATGGCTGCCGCAGAAGTACTGTGCCGGTTGAATCCCGGGATGACGTTCATATACGTGTCCGGCGCCGGTACCGACAGCTCCGAACACGGCCGAAGCATGTGGGCGCGCGTGAAAGGCAAAACGGAAAACGCGCTGTTGCGCTTGCCTTTTGCGGCGGCGTACATGTTTCGCCCGGGGATCATCCAGGCTGTGCACGGAGCGCGGTCCAAAACGCCTGCCTATCGCTTCGCCTACATGTTTTTCGACCCATTGCTGCCGCTACTGCGGCGGGCGTTCCCAAATTACGTTCTGAGTACGGAAGAGATTGGTCTTGCAATGTTGGCCGTCGCGCGGCAGGGTTATTCGCAGCGCGTTCTGGAAGCCAAGGACATCCGTTCGATTGTCGGCCACAATTCCCGAGCAGCATCCCCCAGCGCGTACTAAGGGCGGCAAAATGTACAGGAGCTATGTATGGCGGTGATTATCGCGATGCTCCGCGGTGTGAATGTGGGCGGTCACAACAAGATCAAGATGGAAGATCTGCGCGGGCTCTGCAAATCCTTGAAGCTGCGCGACGCGTGCACCTACGTTCAGAGCGGCAACCTGATTTTCAGAACCGAGGAGCGCGATCTCGCGTTGGTGGCAAAGCGGCTGACAGGACGCCATCGAACGCAAGTTCGGCTTCCGTCCGGGCGTCGTACTGCGCAGCGCAGCCGAAATGAGAGAGGTCATCGGGCGCAATCCCTTCGGCAAAAGGCGCGGCGTCGAACCGAACAGGCTGCTGGTCACCTTTCTTGCAGGCGAACCTGCTGCAGAAGCGCGCGAGAAAGCCGCTCAGCTCGACACCTCTCCCGAGGAGCTGCGCATGGACCGGCGCGAAGTCTACATCTACTACCCGAACGGCATGGCCCGGCCGAAAGTTTCCTGGGCAAGCATCGAGCGGATCTTGAAGACCTCCGGAACTGGCAGAAATTGGAACAGCGTGACGAAAATGTTGGAGATCGCCGAGCAACTCGAAGCCGCCGACTAAGTCCCCCAAGTCTCGACAAACGAGCGAGCTATCGAAGTTGTCCTACCACCATACCACCGCCTTGCGGTATATTTTCACCCGGTTGAAAACGGCGCCGCTATCGCCGCAACTCAGATTCTCGGGAGCCAACCATCATGCTTCGCAAGACCATTCTCGCCATCGTAGGACTGGCGTCGCTTACCGCCGCGATTTTCGCGGCCGGGACCTTGGATGGATATGCGATCGTCCCAGGTCCATCCGGCTACCACGTCGTGAAGACCATTCCCATCGGCGGAGACGGCGGTTGGGACTACTGCATCGTGGATAGCAACGCGCGACGTGTTTACGCTTCGCACGCCACGCACGTCGTCGTTCTCGACGCGGATACAGACAAGATTGTCGGCGACATTCCGGGCACCGAAGGCGTTCACGGAGTAGCGTTGGCGCCCGATCTGGGCCGCGGATTTGTGAGCGATGGCCGCGCGAATACTGTTACGATCTTCGATTTGAAAACTTTGAAGACCATCTCTAGCGTCGGCACCGGCGGCCAAAATCCGGACGCGATTTTTTACGATGCGGCTTCCAAGCGCGTCTTCGCGTTCAATGGACGCAGCGGCAACGTGACGGCGATCAACGGCGTGGACGGAAGCGTTGTGAATATGTTCCCGGTCGGCGGCAAGCCCGAATTCGCAGCTGGAGCGGGAGACGGACACGTGTTCTTCAACGTCGAGGACAAATCTGAAATTGCCGAGATTGACGCGCAAAAGCTCACGATTACTCATCGTTGGCCGCTGGCGCCTTGCAAGGAACCCTCCGGTCTGGCGTTGGACGCCGAGAATCATCGTCTTTTCGCCGTATGCGACAACAACGTGATGGCCGTCGTGAATGCAGCTACTGGAAAAGTGATCGCCACTCCCAAAATCGGTGACGACCCGGATGCCGCCGGTTTTGATCCCGAATTGCATCTCGCATTTAGTTCCAACGGCGGTTCGGGAACGCTTACCGTGGTACGCGAAGATTCGCCAGAAAAATTCACGGTCGTGGAAGAAGTGCCCACGCAAAAATACGCTCGCACCATGGCCATTGACTTCAAGACGCACAATATTTTCCTCCCGATCGCTGAATTTGAGACGGTGACTCCTCCCGGCCAGCGGCGGCCGCCCATGAAGCCAAATTCCTTCGGAGTGCTGCTGGTCAGCAAGTAAATCCCACGCCGCGACCGCGGCCCAGCAGTCCAAACTTCCGCATTCGCCCAGAATTCAATTTCGGTTATATTCGCGCGTACGCGCTCAACGGTCCGTCTGCTCGGGCTAGTTGCGCGCGTTGCAATCCTGGCGTGCCAGTGCGATCTTGCTGAACTCTGTACAACCGACTCGACCCGATTCCGCCCATCGTGAACCTGATGCGGTCAATCACTGATTTGGATTTGACTGATTGTTCGCGACTAGGTTCCATACCTTGTTGCTTGCGGCGTGTTTTCGGTTCCAGAACGAAAGGAGCGATCGAAAATGAAGCTCATTGATGCCGTGATCAGGCCGTCGCAGCTGGAGGAGGTGAAGCAGCGCGTCACTGCCCTGGGTGTGACCGGACTCACGGTTTCCGAAGTCCGTGGCTTCGGCCGGCAGAAGGGCCACACAGAAACATATCGCGGTTCGGAATATACCGTGGATTTTTTGCCGAAGATTTTTGTAAGCATCGCCGTGTCGGAAGAGCTGGTTGACCCGGTAGTGGACGCCATCATCGAGGGCGCGCGCACGGGCGTGATTGGAGACGGCAAGATTTTCGTCTCGTCCCTCGACGAGGTGATTCGCATACGGACGGGGGAACGAGGTCCTGGCGCCATCTGACAATTTCGGCCGAACCACGAATGGAACGCAGCCTTTATCCCAATCAGGGAGGAATTTCGTGATGCGAAGCGCATTTGTGGGACGCAGCAGAAAGTGGATGCTCGCTGCCATCGTCGCTTTCTTGTTCGCGCAGATTTTCGTGGGCTCGCTCGGCGTCGCGTTTGCGGATCAATCGCCGCAACCGGATCCTGCTGGAACCGCCACTGGCGACCGCTCGCTGGTCTTCGACGCGGCCGGCAATCCATTTGTCGTCCCTGAGCCGACGGACAAGAGCGCGCCGGATTACGCGAAGAGCAGGCAGGAGTTCGACAATTTTCAGGCGCAGGCGGCGAAGGAACCGCTGGCGTTGAAGCTTGCGGATGACGTGGGCCACGTGCGTCTGGGCGCGAACTTCTCCTGGACCCTGCTCACCGGTTACTTGGTGCTCTTCATGCAGGCTGGTTTCGCGCTGCTAACGTGCGGCCTGGTGCGAAAAAAAAATGCCGCACACTTGATGATGCTGAATTTCGCGGCGTACGTATTTGCCTTCCTCGCCTATTACGCGGTTGGATATGCGTTTCAATTTGGAGCCGTCGCAGTGAATGCGGCGCCCACAAATTTGGGAGGCACGCCGACACTGAATCACTTCTTGATCGGCAGCGGACAATGGGGCTTTCTGGGCGGCAAAGGATTTTTTCTCACCGGCCCTGCGTACGATGCCGGCAGCAATTGCCTGACGCTTTTCGAAGTAGTTTTCATGGAGACGGCTGGTTACATCATCGTCGGAGCGATTTGCGAACGCATCACATTCTGGGCGTTTCTGCTTTGCGAACTATTTATCGGCGGCCTGCTCTATCCCATTTCCGGTTGCTGGGTCTGGGGCGGCGGATGGATGTCGCAGCTCGGTTCGACCATGCACTTGGGCCATGGCTATGTGGATTTTGCCGGTTCAACTGTCGTTCACGCCGTCGGAGGGTTCTGCGCGATGGCGCTCGCGATAATTCTCGGTCCACGCCTTGGGAAATATGGACCTGATGGGAAACCGCGGGCGTTCCCTGCCTCGAATATCGTGTTCGTGGTCACCGGCACATTCGTTTTGCTCTTTGGATGGATGGGCTTCAATCCCGGTTCCACACTCGGCGCAACGGATCTGCGCATTTCCGTCGTCGCGGTGAATACGAATCTTGCGGCCGTCGCTGGCTCGGCGGCGGCAATGGTGTTGTGGTATTTCCTGTTCGGCAAGCCAGACATCACCATGGCTTGTAACGGAATGCTCGCAGGGCTGGTGGCGATCACCGCGCCGTGCGCGTTCGTATCGCCGACAAGTTCGGTGGTGATCGGCATCG
Organism: uncultured Acidobacteriota bacterium; assembly: GCA_963804625.1. Lineage (GTDB taxonomy): Bacteria > Acidobacteriota > Terriglobia > Acidiferrales > UBA7541 > Palsa-295. Next base: position 68,492 of record CAWDRJ010000010.1, read on the forward strand.
CCGCCGGGATTCTCGTCTGCGTGGGCGTGCTGTTCAACGAACGGGTACTGAAGATTGACGATCCGTGTGGAGCGATTTCCGTCCACGGTTACTGCGGATGGTTTGGCGCGGTGTCGCTGGGAATTTTCGCGGACGGCACCTACGGGTCCGGTTGGAATGGCGTGGGCATCGCATCGTATCTTGGCCGGGCCGGACAGGGCGTAACCGGATTGATCCACGGCGATTTCTCGCAGTTTTGGATGCAACTGGGCGGAGCGACACTCCTGGCGGCATATTCGTTCGGCGCCACCTTTATCGTATTCAAGTGCGTCAACGCGTGGCGTTCGATGCGCGTCTCGAAAGCAGTCGAGCTGACCGGTCTCGACGTGCCGGAATTCGGCATGCTCGCGTATCCTGAAGACGCCGTCGAGATGTTGACCGCCGGCTCGCAGGCCCAGCAGCGAGGAGTGTAACGACTGGTGCGAAGCGAACGAATACGACCGATCAAGGGTGATTAGAGTCCATGGCCCCCATTCCGTCGCTCTCGACTGAATTGCGCGATTTTTCCGCGAAGGAATCCGCGCGCCTTCAGGAAAGTTTTGTGGCGACGCGCGACGGCCGTGCCGCACTTCTGGGACGAACCGCGCTGATCGAAACGATCGTTCAGCGCCTGTGGGCGCAATACATTTCGCCTGAACTCGATGGCCCGGCGGGTTTCGCCGCAGCAGCCCTGGGCGGCTTTGGTCGGCGCTGGCTGTTTCCGTATTCCGATATTGACATGCTGTTTTTGCACGCCGGAAACGGTACGGAAGCGAAGCTGAAAGACGCGATCCGCAAATTTTCCCAGGATCTTTGGGATTTGGGGCTGAAGCTCAGCCCCGCCGCGCGCACTCTCGCGGAATGCAGCCGCTTCGATACGGAAAACGCGGAATTCGCTATTTCCCTCCTGGATTGCCGTTATCTGGCCGGCGACCGCACGCTTTTCGCGCGTTTGCACGACGACGTGATTCCGAAGCTGATCGCGCGCGACTCACCGCAAATCGTCAGGCGCCTCGCTGACCTCACGCGCACGCGCCACGGAAAATTCGGCAACACCGTATTTCATCTGGAGCCGAATATGAAGGACGGACCGGGAGGCCTGCGCGATTACAACGTCGTGTACTGGCTTTCGCTGCTCACGGCCATTGAAAAACATCACGTGTGGCCGCGCGAAAACGCGGTCATTCCCGAGGCGCTTCAGAAGCAGTTCGATGCAGCCTTGACGTCCCTGATGTCCGCGCGCTGCTTTCTGCATTTCCGCCACAAGCGCGACGACAATACGCTGACGTGGGAAGCACAAGACGCGGCCGCCGCGCACAAAATCGGTCTCGCGAATTCTGCCGTGGCGCCGCAATCGTCAAACGGGCCGGATTCGGAATCCCCGACTGCTGCGGATTGGATGCGCATCTATTTCGGCCATGCTCGCACCATCCATCGCGTTTGCATTCAAATGTTGGAGGAAATTCCTGCCGCTCGTCTGTCGCTGCATCATCAATTTCAGCAATTGCGCTCGCGTCTTTCGAATGCCGAATTTTCGGTGGAAGACGGGATGCTTACGCTGCGCCAGCCTGCCGCCCTCAACGATCCCGAGCTAGTCCTGCGCGCGTTCCGTTTCTTGGCACGCCACGGCCTCACGCTTAATTCGAGTACGGAATATCAAATCGAACGCATGCTCCCGGCGCTCACCGAATCGCCGCCGAAGGGTGCGGAGCTGTGGCACCTCTTGCAGGAAATCCTGATGGCTCCGCACGCTGCGGATGCTTTGCGCGCCATGCATTCATTGCGTCTGCTGACGCTGCTGTTTCCTGAATTTGCAGGAATTGACGCTCTAGTCGTCCGCGATTACTCGCATCGCTTCACCGTGGACGAGCACACCTTCGTCGCGATTGATAATCTGCACGCGCTACGGCAATCGCAATCGAAATGGGACCAGCGTTACGCTGAACTCCTGGACGAAGTTGAACAACCAGACCTCCTCTACCTTGCTGTGCTCTTGCATGATGTTGGCAAAGGCGCAAAAACCTCGGACCACGTCCGCGCCAGCGTCGAAATCGCGGAAGGTGCGCTCGATCGCCTGGACTTGGACGAACCCGATCGCGAAGCGGTCCTGTTTCTGATTGAGCGCCACCTGGAAATGAGCGCGGCGCTCCGGCGCGACATTTTTGATCCCGAAACAGTCCGCGCCTTTGCCGAGAAAGTCGAAACCCCCGAGCGGCTGAAAATGCTTTGCCTGCTCACCTACGGCGACATCAAGGCAGTCAATCCCGAAGCTCTCACGCCGTGGAAAGCGGAAAATATCTGGCAGCTTTACATCGCCACTTCGAACCACCTGAATCGCAGCCTCGACCAGCGCCTGCACGTGGACGCGCATGACGAGGTGATGGCGCATCTCGGCACGCTGGCGCTGACGGTGGGAAGCCGACTGGATAATTTTCTCGAAGGACTTCCCCGCCGCTATCTTCTTACTCACGCGGCGGGCGATGTGCTCGCGCATCTGGAAATGGCGGCGCGCCTCGATAAGGATCCGGTGCAAATCAACCTGCGACGCGGCCGCCACTGGTACGAACTGACGCTAGTGACCAAGGATCGCGCGTTTTTATTCGCGACGATGGCGGGTGTGCTGGCTGCCTGGGGAATGAACATCGTGAAGGCGGCCGCATTTTCAAATCAGGCGGGAACCGTTGTTGATACTTTTTATTATACCGACCGCTTCCGCACTCTCGAGCTGAATCTGCCGGAGTGGGAGCGCTTCCAAACCAGCATTCACGACGTGTTGACGGGCAAAGCCGATCTCGACAAAATGCTGCGAGACCGCGTGCGCGCAGAGAAACAACGGCCGCCGAAGATTAAAGTGGAAACGCGCGTGAAAATTGACGACACCTGCTCCGCGCAAAGCACGCTGGTGGAAATCGTCGCGCAAGACCAGCCCGGACTGCTGCACCGCATCAGCTCCGTTTTCGCACGCGAAAACTGCAACATCGAAATCGCCATCATCGAGACGGAAGGCGAAACCGCGATTGACGTCTTTTATCTCACCACTAGCAGCGCCAAGCTTCCGTTGGCGCATCAAGTGCGTCTCCACGAAGCGCTGCTGACTGAATTCGCGCCGCCGACGGCATAAGCAGAGATCTTTCGCGAGTTTTGCGGCTAGTAACTTTCAGCTTGCACTTTTTCAGCGCCGCCGGGCCCTTTGCGTTCCAGTTCCGCCCATCGCGCATACAGTTCGTCAACAAACTTCTGCGCCAATTCCATTTGTGCGTAAGCTTCATGCAGGCGCACAGCGTCACTGGCGATTTCCGGAGATTCCAGCACGGCGCGTTTGGCCTGCAGATCCTCTTCTGCCTTGGCGATTCGCTTTTCGATGGACGCCGCTTCGCGGCTTTCCGCATGGGAGAGTTGCTTCTTCCCCGCTGCAGGCTTCGGTTGATCCATGCGGGAGCTCGGCCGCTCATTGATCGCCGGCGCGGTTGAGGTTGCCACTGCCGCCGCGCTCTTCGTTTGCTGTGATCGCAGCCATTCCTCCCACTGTGAATAATCCGCAAAGCGTTCCGCTGAACCGCGCCCGTCGAGCCCCAGTACGATGGTTGAAACGCGATCAAGCATGTAGCGATCGTGCGTCACCAGCACCAACGCTCCGCGATATTCCAGCAGGCTTTCTTCCAATATTTCGAGGGTGGGAATGTCGAGGTCGTTCGTGGGTTCATCCAACAGCAACACGTCCGCCGGCTGGAGCATCAGTTGGGCGATCAACACACGCGCGCGTTCGCCGCCCGAGAGCTTTCCCACCGCACGATTCAAATCCTCGTTCGCGAATAAAAATCGCGCGGCCCAGGACGCGACATGAATCACCCGATCCTGGTAAATTACCGAATCGCTATCAGGCGCAAGAGCGCGGCGCAGGCTTACGTCCGGATCAAGCTGGCGATTCTGATCGAAGTAAACGATGCGCAACGAATCCGCCTTTTGTATTTTCCCAGTCGTAGGCTCGATATCGCCGCGCAGCAGACGCAGTAAAGTAGTCTTGCCGCTGCCGTTCGGGCCGACCAAACCCACACGCATGCCGGCGGTAATGGCAAAATCAATTTTCTCGAAAAGTGTGCGATCGCCGAGTATTTGCGTGACGCTGTTCAGCTGTATCAACTGCTTCGTTTGCCGCTGCGAGGCCGAAAAATCGATTCCGGCTGTGCCGGTGCGCGTCCGGGAGCTCAGTTCTGCAAGTTCGCCAATCATCCGGTGCGCCTTATCAATGCGTGATTTCGATTTGGTGGTTCGCGCCTTGGGCCCGCGGCGCAGCCATTCGATTTCCGTGTGGACCAGATTAGCCAGTGCGTCCTGCCGCTTGCCCTGCGCGTGCAGATATTCTTCCTTGGCTTCCAGAAACTTGCTGTAGTTTCCATTGACGCGCAGAAAGCCGTCCTCATAGGTGCGATTCAATTCCACCATCTGGCGCGCCACGTTCTCCAGAAAATAGCGATCGTGGCTTACGACGACGTAGGCGAACGACGCATTTTCCAACAGCATCTCGAGCCATTGAATTCCGGCGAGATCGAGATGATTGGTCGGTTCATCGAGCAGCAGAATATCCGGCCGCTGCACCAACGCTTCCACAATCGCGAGGCGCTTGCGCCATCCGCCGGAGAGCGCCGAGGTCACGATTTCGGGATCCTCAAAACCGGCGCGATGAAGAGCTTCTTCGGTGCGATAGCCACGATCGGTTTCCGGCACTCCGGATTTCGCGAGTGCTGCTTCAATCACGGAGCGGACCGTCGCGTTCGGATCAAACTCGGAGATCTGCGAGACGCAACTGAGTTTGGTGCCTTTGCGAACGGCCACGTCACCTGTATCGGACTGCACCCGGCCGCTGAGAATTTCGAGCAGAGTGGATTTACCCGAACCGTTCGGCCCGATCAGGCCGAGGTGCTCGCCAGGCGAAATCGTGAACGAAATATTCCGGAAGAGCGGCGCGACTCCATACCGCTTGGACAAGCCTTGCGCATTGACAATCGGAGGCAAATTGAACAGTTTTCTCCTGAAATCAGTTTAACCGCTAAGAGTTCACACGGCTGGGGAAAAATATTCGCCCGAAACTAGAACCAATCGCTGCGGTAAGCGAACCACCAGCTGAAGTAACCGATGGGTATCGTGGCAGCCACCGCCCACCAAAGGGGCAATGCCATATCCGCAAGCAGGCCGAGGACGGTAAACGTAGTCCAGAATATCTTTTTCTGCATGCTCTTATTATAAAGCGACCGGCATCGCGGGAGCGCTGCGTGTGCGAAACCGTCATCGGAGCAGCTACACGCGCGAACCGCGAACAGAAATGTGGCGTGTTGAATTCCCTGCTCAAACCGCTGCGAGCGCCGCAAACCGCGCGCCGGATTCGTCCGCGTCCACAGCAACGCCGTCAATAAAAGTGACGGTCTTCCCTGAACTGGATGCTACGCGATCACCGGGAACCAGAACGCCGACAAGATTCAAGGGGTCCGCAGCGGCAATCGTAACGACTTCCCCCGCGCTCGATAGCTTACTCGTCGCGCGCAACGATTCCACTGCGACCGGAAGCGCAAATTGCTCGCCGAGAAATCCGCTGACAAAACGCCCGCCGCGAATCTGGCCCTGATCTTCCAGCCGCCGAAACGCGATCAGCAATTCGCGCCAGCGCGGAACAATCGTCTCGCGCGCCACCATTTCTCGAAACGCGACGCCGTATCTTCGCAGCAGCATCCAGCAAGCGGATTCGACCACCCGCGAACGCTCGGCGGGCTCGCCCGCATATAGCAGCGACCACCGCCCGGCGCTGTGCCGCGGCCGCGCGTTGTGACCTTTGCCGTGTCCCGCGCGGCGCTTGGGATCAATCAGCGCGCGAATATTGTCGAAGCCGTCCGCGGTGATCATTCCCGCGGTCACCAGTTCCCACAGCGCTGTTTCCACTTCCGCTTTGATTTTTCCGGTTCCGCGCACGATGTCTGGGAAAAACGATGCGCCGCGCTGGCGCAGATGGGCCAGTACGTCGCGCGCAGCCGGACTTAGTCCCGCGGTTTCGTCGCCAATTGTAGAGTGCTGCGAAATCATCCACTCCGAGTCTTCGCGAATGAAAAATGTAAGCGGAGCGGTGCTGGTCGGCACCACGCGGCGAATCCCGCCGCCGTTTTCCGCGAGCGTCGCAGGATGCGGGGACACGCGTCCCCAACCGACGGCACCGGTAAGACACAGCTGGTCGAGCACCTTTGGATCGTAGTTCGCAATCCGGCGTGCCAGAATCTGTTGCTCCCAGGCGTTCGCCGGAGCCTCGAATCCTTGCAGTTGTTGCAGCGCTTCCAGCGTTCCGCGTTCGCCCAGAAGTTTTGTCTCGGGCGTCAGGTGCTGCCAACGCAGCAGCCAGCGCATGAACTGCGCTGCAGTCACCGGCTGAATCTGTTTGCGCAAAGAACCAAGCGTCAACCGATGAATGCGCGCGAGCAAACGCCGGTCGCACCATTCGGTGATGCCGTGTGATGAGTCGGTGAATTGACCGCGCAAGATGGTTCCGGCGGCTTCCTGGCGAAGGAAACATTTTTCAACGTCGGATTGCGCAACCCCAAGAAAGGATGCCACTCCTTCCGCCGTGACCGGTCCCAAATGCGCCATCCAACCGATGATGCACGCGGAGACCGCGTCCTCTCGCGACGGTTGTTGAGTTTCAATTTGAGCAAGCGTTGAATCGAACTGCGCGGCGGAAAACATAGCCGCAAATGTCGAGGCTTTCTCCGCAGCGACCCAGTAAATCCGGCTTTCGAATCGGGCCCGCGCGGCGCGGCCTGCGCTGACCAGTTCAGCGAAATAGTCCGACCACGCCGAAACGGGCCGTGGAATGATCGCAACGCCGCTCGCGTCTTCAGTTTCGGGAACCGCGATCAGTTCCTGCATTACATCGTGCAGTTCATCGGCGTCGCGCACATCCGGCCAAGCCTCTTCGCGCACTTCGCCGATTGCAGCAGGATCCAAACGCCCGATTTCGGAGAGAACCGCTTCGGGCAGCATCCGCCGCATTTCCACGGCGCGGGCGCGGCGCTCCTCGAGAGGAGCATCATCAAGATACGCGTAGGGATTCGCGTTCAGAATCTCGTGCGAAAATTGCGATGGCACTGGGGTATCCACGGCAACGCAACGAATGTTGCCGGAAGCGATGTTCGCCAGAACCGTTTTCAGCCCTTCCACGTCCATCGCTTCGGTAAGCGCGTCTTTCATCGTTTCCCGCGCGAGCGGATGATCCGGAATCGCAATGTCGCCGGAGATATTTTCCTGGCAAGCGGCGGCCTCTGGAAACACCGCAGCGAGCAAATCGTCGGAGCGCATCCGCTGAATCTGCGGCGGAACTTTTTTCCCACCCATGAAGCGCAGCAGAGCTAAGGCGCGTCCGGCCACCCAACGCCAGCGTGTAGTGAAAATTGGAGAAGCCAGCACCGCTTGCTCGAGCAGCGGCTCCACGCTCTCGCCGTGCAAAAAATGAAAAACGTCGGCGAGAGGAAAGCTGTGCTGATCGCTCAAGGAAATATTCAGCCCGTTGTCCGTGGCGGCGGCTTGCAGCTCGAAATTGAACGAGCGGCAAAAACGCTTACGCAGCGCGAGGCCCCAGGCCTTATTGATGCGGCCGCCGAACGGCGCGTGAATCACCAGCTGCATTCCGCCGCTTTCGTCGAAGAAGCGTTCAGCAATAACCGTTTCCTGCGTCGGCACCGCGCGCAGCACCGCCCGGCCCTGCACGACGTACTCCACGGCCTGCTCAGCTCCGGCGCGGTCCATCCCACATTCGTCTTGCAGCCATTGAATGCCGGCCGTAGCTTGCGGCGAATTCATCAAACCGTCGGAAGGCGCCGCGTTTTCGGTAAGAGCACTGATTTTTTCTCGCACGTGCGCGACCTGCTGCGAAAGCTCCATCGTTCGCGAAGGGGCTTCGCCGCGCCAGAAAGGGACGTTGGGAGGCGCACCTTTGGCGTCTTCCACGGACACCGACCCCGACTGCACGCGACGAATCCGCCAGGAAGTGTTTCCCAGCAAAATAATGTCACCGCGCAAGCTTTCGACCGCGAAGTCTTCGTCCACAGTGCCAACGACGGTGCCTTCCGGCTCGGCGACGACGGTGTAGAGCGCATTGTCTGGAATCGCGCCGCCACTAGTGATCGCCGCAAGCCGGGCACCACGGCGTCCATGCAGACGATGATTCACCTGATCACGATGCAGATATGCTCCATAGCGGCCGCGCCGCGCGGCAATTCCATCAGAAAGCATCGCGATAATTTCGTCGAAATCTTTGCGCGAGAAATTGCGGTAAGGAAACGCACGGCGAATCAGCACGAATAGATCGTCCTCCTGCCAATCCTCGGCCGCGCAGGCCGCCACTATCTGCTGAGCGAGAACATCGAGCGGCGCTTCGGGGACTTCGATGCGATCGAGTTCCCCCTGACGAATCGCTCGCACCAATGCGCCGCATTCCAGCAATTCATCGCGCGTGGTAGCAAAAAAGCGGCACTTGGGAATCGCACCCCGCCAGTGCCCTGCTCTGCCCGCGCGCTGCAGCGCAACCGCAATCGAACGCGGCGAGCCGATCTGGCAAACCAGGTCCACTGTGCCAATATCAATTCCTAGTTCCAGTGAGGCCGTAGCGACCAGCGCACGCACTTCGCCGGCCTTGAGTTTCGATTCGACCGCGAGCCGCCGCAGTCGCGAAAGGCTGCCATGATGCGAGGCCACCGCGTCTTCGCCAAGAATCGCGCGCAAATGATGCGCCACGCGTTCGGCGAGACGTCGCGTGTTCACAAAGATCAGGGTCGAGCGGTTCTGCAGTACCAGCTCGGCAATTCGCTTGTAGATCTCTTCCCACATCTCGTTCGAAGCGACGGGCCCAAGCTCGCTCGCCGGAACTTCGATCGCCAAATCCAGATGCCTGCGCTGCGCGATTTGCACGATTACCGGCGCGGGCCGCGCGCTGCCGGTGAGAAATCGCCCGACCAGCTCAATCGGTTTCTGAGTCGCGGACAAACCAATTCGAGTCAGAGGCTGCTCGACGAGAGCTTCGAGACGTTCTATAGAAAGCGCGAGATGCGAGCCGCGCTTGTCGTCGGCGACGGCATGAATCTCATCCACAATCAGCGTTTTCACCGTGCGGAGATTTTCGCGGCTTTTCCCGGCGGTTAGCAAAATGTAAAGCGATTCGGGCGTCGTCACCAGAATGTGCGGCGGCCGTTTCTGCATGGCCCGCCGCTCGTGCATCAGCGTATCGCCGCTGCGCACCGCCGTGCGGATTTCAGGCATCAAGTACCCGCGCTCGCGCGCCAGCTGCAGAATTTCGCCGAGCGGCGCCTCCAAATTTCGCTGAATATCGTTGCCGAGAGCTTTCAACGGCGAGACATAGAGAACTTCGGTTTGATCCAGCAGATCGCCCGCGATGGCTTTGCGCACCAGAATGTCAATGCACGCAAGGAACGCCGCCAACGTCTTGCCTGACCCGGTTGGCGCACAAATCAGCGTGTCTTTCTTCGCCAGAATCTGGGGCCAACCCATTTCCTGCGGTTCGGTGGGCGTGCCAAATTCATTGACGAACCAATCCCGGACGAGCGGGTGCGCCCATTCGAGCGAGTGCGATTCGGAAGAGGGTGCGATGGCTACGGGGTCCACGGTTATGCTCCGGCGCAATGCGTTCGAAGATCAGATGCGCGGGATGTCTCTAGGATAACACCGAGTGAAAATGGACGCGAATCGGCGGCGGGATGCGCCGCGTGCGGCTGCTCCAACCAACTGAACTTCGTAAATCACCAGCAAAAAAGAAAACCGGGAGGCGGCTTCGCCTCCCGGTTTCAGTGCGATCGCTCTCACTTCCGAAATCCATTGCCAATCAGCGAGAGCGCTGATTTTTACTTCTCATTCTTACCGTTATGCTTGTCGTGGTGAATCTCTTTGCTCGTCTTGTTCTGCTCCTTGTTCACCTGCTTTTTTTCCTGAGAGGTCAATTTGCCGCCATTAGCTTCGCGGTCGGATTTGACCTGATGATTGATGTGCGCTTCCTGGTGTTCGACGTGGGCCGTTTCGCCCGCCGTCATCTTGCCGCTCTCGACGCCATTGCCAATCCGCTTCTGCTGGTTCTCGGCGCGTTCACCCACATGGCTCATTGCCGCATTCGCGGGTCTGCCGTGATTCTCCGAGGCGAAATTCGATCGGTCCATGCTGGCCGAGTGTTCGTGGGACGTTTGTTCAGAAGTCGGCTGCACGTGCGACTCATTCATTGCCACGCGTTCCTGTGCCGTAGGCCGCGCCGCGATTCCGCCCGGACCGCCGTTAAAGCTGGTACGGTTCACCACAGTCGTGTTGACCACCGTTCGGTTGACGAAAGTGTTGTGAACAACTTCGGTGTTTACGTGGACCACTGCGGTGTTATACGCGAAATGTCCACCGCGCCACGCGCCGCCCACGAAGCCCACTCCGCCGAAACCAAATCCGTAGTTCACGCCGCCATAAAATCCAACGTGCGGGCCCCAGTAGCCGGCATGAAACCCATAAACGCCGCCGGCGAAGCCCCAGTACGGGGGTGTCCACAGCAGGCCCACGCGCGGCGGAGCTACCCACACGCCCGGCACCCAGTAATAACCGGCGTCACCGTAAGCCCAATAACCCGGGTTCCAAAGATAACCTTCCGTCGGGCAAGGCGGTTGCTCGTAAACCGGCAATGCCGGCGGCGCCACGTGAACAGAAATTCCGACTGCGATTTGTGCGGAAGCAGGCGACGCAACTGCAAAGGATCCTGCTGCCAGGAAAAGACCGAGAACGAGTGCTCGAACATAACTCTGCTTACGCATCGCAAAATCCTCCCTTGATTTGGTTCGCTGGGCCGGCAGTTTTTAGTGATAAAGTAGCGCCCCAACTTCGGATTGCGCTAAATCCCTACCGTATCTAACACCGCTACTCGCAGAAGGTTTCTCGCAAGTATTCGGAAGCCTGTAAAGGCTCGCCTTGGTTCACACCATTATACGAATGGGAAAAAGGCGTGAACTACGAGATGCAGCAGTACTCCCCGAGTCGGTAAACGCTGGTTAACGTATTCATAATGCGGGGTCTACGCAGTGACAAAAAATGACTAGACCGGGATTCACACCAGCAGATTTTCGATTCGAATCGGGAGATCGCGAACACGCACGCCGGTGGCGTGATATGTCGCCGAAGCGAGCGCCGACGCCACGCCGGTGAGGCCAATTTCTCCCACGCCTCGCGCGCCGTATTCGTTGAGAACCAAGTCGGGATAACTGAGAAAGATGCAATCCATCTCCGGAATATCGGCGTTCACCGCGACAATATAATCCGCGAAATTGTTGTTGATAGGATGTCCGTCGCGCGGGTCGTACACCGTGGCTTCAAATAAGCCCATGCCGATGCCCATTACGACGCCACCCAGAATCTGATTGCGCGCGGTTTTCTCGTTGATCATCCGCCCGCCATCCATCACCGTCAGCCAACGCCGCACGCGCAGGCGCGCGATGCCGGGATCCACAGAAATTTCGCAGAAATGCGCGCCAAACGAATGGGTGGAAAATTTTCGCGATGCGGGATCGGTGTCGGTCTTGGCCTGGCCATCCAATCCCGCGAACTGCTGCATGGCGAGAATTTCCTGGAACGGCACGCCGCTCTCTGGCGACTTATCCTGCAAGTGAACTCGGGCCTGCGTCATTTTAAGCGTACTAGGATCCGCACCGTGAAACGGCGAATTCGTGGTTTGTGTCGCCACTTTCAGTACGGCAGTCACTGCGTTTTCGGTCGCCTCTGCAATCGCCGGCACAACGGTCGAAGTGACGGAGGACCCTCCGGACGTCGGACCGGGAGGCAAAGAGCTATCGCCCAGCACGACCTGAACCTTCTCCACGGGGATGCCGGTCTTGTCGGACACCACTTCGGCGAAGACGGTATAGGTTCCCGTGCCGATATCCTGCGTGGCGCACGATGCCCGCGCGGTGCCGTCGGCGAGCAGCCTCACGCGCACATCCGCGGCGTGCCGCGAAGCAGGCCACGTGCACGTCGCCATTCCCCATCCGAGAATCAGGTCGCCATCACGCATCGAGCCGACTCTCGGATTGCGCTTGGACCAACCAAACTTTTCCGCGCCAGTCTGATATGCCTCGCGCAAATGCTTGCTGGAAAATGGGCGCTGCGAGCCCTCGTCGGTCTCGGCGTAGTTGCGCAAGCGGAATTCAAGCGGATCCATATTCAGCTTCAGCGCCATTTCGTCCATCGCCGACTCAATCGCAAAAAGCGCGGGCGTTCGGCCGGGGCCGCGCATCGGCGTAGGCGTGCCGACGTTCAGGCGCACCAGTCTCTGCACGGCTGTGACATTGGGGCAGCTGTACAGCATGGAAGTCGCTTCCACGCAGTTTTCGACGAAGTCGTCCACCATCGAGGTGTGCTGCAAAATGTCATTCTGCATGCTGACCATCTTGCCGTCCGCGGTCGCGCCGATGCGTATCGTCTGACTAATCGCCGGGCGATGCCCCACCGTCGTGAACATCAGCGTGCGCGGCACCGACAATTTCACGGGGCGGCCAACATGGCGCGAGCCGATCGCAGCCAGTAGCGAATGCGGCCAGGGGAATAATTTGCCTCCGAATCCCGACCCGATGAATCGCGAGATCACTTCGATATTTTCCAATGGGATTCCCAGCATCTCTGACATCACGTGAAGGTGATTCACCACTCCTTGCGACGATTCGAAGAGGGTGAGCTTATCCTGCCGCCACACCGCTATCGTCCCGTGCATCTCCATCGGGTTGTGCGTCTCGACCGGCGTGGTGTAGGTTTCTTCCAGCTGCACGGGCGCCTGCTTGAACGCCGATTCGGAATCGCCGCGGTGATGTTGCGCCGCCGGAGTTTCGTCCGGAGTTCCCTGGCTCAAGAAAACGGAAGGTTTCCTGGCGTCGTACTCCACGTGCACAGCGGCGGCCGCCGCCTGCGCTTGCTCGAATGAATCCGCAATCACCAACGCTACGAATTGGCCGTAATAATATATGTTGTCGTCATCAAGCGGAGGGCGGCTCTCCCCGGCGCGGCTGGAAGGCTCGAACGCGTTTGCGGGGCGGTACAATTTCGGAAAATTGTCGTGACGCAATATCGCGAGAACTCCTGGCATCGCTTCCGCATTGGACACGTCAATCTTCAGAATCCGGCCGCTGGCGATCGTGCTCGGCACGCCCACGCCATATGCCAGGTTTTCGATCGGGTAGTCGGCAGCGTATCGCGCGCCGCCCGTCACTTTCAGCTTCCCGTCAATTCGTGTTATCGGCTGGCCGATTACGGAAGTGCTCATCTCTATTCCTCGAGACGTCAAACTTCTGAATGGCATATGTGAATCCTAGCCTGCTTGAGTTGTCGCTACTTTTAACGTACGCACCAGCACTCGCTTCGCAAGCTCAACTTTGAATGCGTTGTCGTGCAGCGGTTTCGCGTCGCGCAACGCCGCTTGCGCAGCCGCGCGGAAATTCTTCTCGCTGGCTTCGCGATTTTCCAACGCGCGTTCGGCTTCCGGCGAACGCCAAGGGCGTGTGCCGACCCCTCCCAGCGCCACGCGAACTCGCCGGAAGCGATTGCCGCTCATCGTCACGACCACCGCGGCGGATGCCAGCGCGAATTCATAGGAAGCGCGATCCCGCAGCTTCAAATAATGCGAGCGCGTGCTCTCGGGCAGAGCGGGCAACGTCACGTGAGTGATCAACTCACTGGGAGCGAGCACGTTTTCCTTCTGCGGAGTGGACCCAGGCAACAGATAAAACTCATTCAGCGGCACGCTGCGGTTCCCACTTGCGCCCTGAATTATTACGGTCGCTTCCAAAGCCATCATCGCGACGGCCATGTCCGAAGGGTGCGTGGCAATGCAATGTTCGCTGGTGCCGAGGATCGCGTGAATGCGGTTGAAACCGTCAATCGCGGCGCAGCCTGATCCAGGGTTGCGCTTATTGCAAGCGTAGGCGGTGTCGCGGAAATAGTAGCAACGCGTGCGCTGCAGCAAATTACCGCCAGTCGTCGCCATATTGCGCAACTGCGGAGAAGCGCCGGAGAGCAGCGCTTCCGACAGCACCGTGTAACGCTTCTGCACGGTCGCATCGTGCGCCAGGTCGCTATTGCGAACCATCGCGCCGATTTTTAGTCCGCCGTCGGGTGTGGATTCAACCTGCGTGAGCGGCAATCCATTGATATCTACGACGGTTTTCGGGCGCTCCACGTTCAGTTTCATCAAGTCAATCAACGTTGTTCCGCCGGCCACGAATTTAGCGCCAGCTTGCGGCGGCGCGGCGTTCCAAGCGCTGTCCACCGTCTTTGCTTGTATGAATTGAAACGCGTCCATCGTGATTCCCCTCCGGCGCTCGCGCCTAGCCGTTTTTCCGCACGGTCTGCACGGCCGCAACGATGTTGTCGTAAGCGCCGCAACGGCAAATATTGCCGCTCATACATTCGCGAACTGAAGCATCATCCGCGCCGCACGGCTCTTTCAGCAGTGCTGTTGCAGACATGATTTGCCCCGACGTGCAGTAGCCGCACTGAAAGCCGTCGTGCTCGAGAAACGCCGCCTGCATGGGACTGAGCTCGCCATCTTGAGCGAGCCCTTCGATCGTCGTGATTTTGTCGCCCTGATGCATGATCGCGAAGCTGAGGCACGAATTCACCCTGCGTCCATTGACGTGCACCGTGCACGCGCCGCATTGGCCGTGGTCGCAGCCCTTCTTCGTTCCGGGAAGCTGGAGATTTTCGCGCAACGCGTCGAGCAGAGTGACCCGCGGTTCCAGCATCACGCGGTAGTCCCGTCCGTTTATATTGAGGACGAATCGCTCCGCGCCGGGAACCTGGATTTCGGGGACAGGTTCAACGACCGTCACGGGCGAAGCAACCGCGTGCGGCGAATGAATCAGCGGCGCCGCGGCAGCCGCGATTCCAGCGGCGCTTAATTGGGTCAGAAAAGAGCGGCGGCTGAACTCATCGGACTTGTTGCCATTGCCGTTGGCATCGTCGGAAGGATTTTTTGAGACGGCTCCGCGCGAAGGCGCGTTTGACTCACGGTTCTTATTCATGGGTGGGCCTTCGTTGGATTGAGACGTCTTCGGATGCGGCGGACGAACAGCTAACCGAAAGCACATACTTGACGGCTATCGAGCAAATCTCAATACAGGAAACACTGTAGACGCCCAGGCCTCGGGCGACCAGCAAGAACATCTGAATCGATCATTCAGATTTTCTTCAACCCGCGCGCGGCGTCTTTCAGACTCTGGCGATTTTCGAAGAAATCCGCCCACGGATCTTTGCCTTTCAAGCGCTTTTGAAAATTCCCGAGATTGAAATCGGACGGATCGAGGTTCGTTTTCACGTCAGACCAAGCCAAAGGCATCGAAAAGGGTGCCTTGTCCCGGCGCCGCACTGAATACGGAGCCACCACCGTCTGCCCGAAGGCATTGCGGAAAGGGTCGAGATAAACGCGCTCGCCCCGCGCTTTGATGGAATGTTCGACAGTGAAATCCTTCGGGTTCGATTGCGCCACAATCGCGCCGAATGCCCGCGCAAATTGCAGAACCTCGTCCGTGTCCGGCCCCGAGCGAATCGGAACGAAAACGTGGATTCCTCTGCCGCCCGAAGTCTTGGCATAAGAGTCCAGCTTCAAAATATCGAGCCCCTGTTTCACCTGCAACGCAGCTCGCGCCGCATCCGCAAATTTTCCCGAGCCAGGATCAAGATCGAAGCACACCCAATCGGGTTTATGCGATGACGCGGCGCGCGTCCCCATCACATGCACCGCAATGCAGCCAAGATTCACCAGCGCGAGTTGAGTTTTCAGAGTGCCGCCGACGACGTAGTTCGTCGCTTCATTCTTAGCGTCCGAATGCCGGATCAAAATCGTCCGTGTATCCGCAGGCATGCTCTTGGGCTTTTCTTTCTGGTAGAAACACTGCCCGCCCATACCATCGGGGCAACGCTCGAGCGTAAGGATGCGATCTTTCACGTAAGGCTGGAGCTTTTCAAAAATTGTCGTGTAATATTCGGCGAGATCCAGCTTGGTGTAACCTTCTTTGGGCCAGAAGATCTTGTCAGGATGGGAGATTTCGACGGGCAGCTTGTGCGCCGCGCTCTGGGTGGTCTTTTTCACGATTGCGCCTCCGGCAAGAAAACCTCACGCGATGTCTTGTCATCCCGCAAACCTAGGTAAACCGGCTGGCGAAGTTTGTTGTCCTCGGTGATTTCCTGGTAGGAAATTTGCGCTACAAGCTTGGGCTCAACAAAGGTGACGCCGTTCGCGCGCGGCGGATCAACAAACGCGGGTTTCGCACGAGCCAGTGGGTGCAGTTTGCGGTAGAGCGAGCTCAGAGTTTCTTCGTCGAATCCGGTGCCCACTTTTCCCACGAAGTGCAGTTTGCCGCCGCTATAGGCCCCCAACAGCAAGGCGCCGAAATGTTTTCGCGATCCGGCCGGCGCGGTAAATCCCCCGATCACGAACTCATCTTCTTGATGAACCTTCACTTTCAGCCAGTATTGGGAGCGCGATTCAACGTATGGTGACGATAAATCCTTAGCAACCAGTCCTTCGTAGCCTTTCTTCTGTGCCACCTTGTAGGCTTCAAGGCCGTTCGCAGCCAGCCGGTGCGACGGGATCAGGATTTTGCCGGCGCCGATTACCGCGTCCATGACCGCGCGCCGGGCAGAAAGGGGCTGCTTCCGCAAATCTTTTCCATCGCGAAAAAGGCAATCAAACACAGCGTAAATCGCGTCTTTGTTTCCCTGCTGCAACAATTGAAAATGCGAAACGCCTTTGCGATCCACCACGATGGCCTCGCCGTCGAGAAGCAGCGTGTGAGATTTGAGCGCTTTCACGGCCGCCGCGATCTGCGGAAATCGCGCGACGCGATCAATATCGTTGCGCGACATCAAGCTAACGCGATCGCCCTCCTTATAAGCAAGGATGCGGAAACCGTCGTACTTTTCTTCGTACACCCAGCCCTTCTTCTCGAACGGCTTGCGCACCAGCATCGCCAGCATCGGGTGGACGCGAAATGGAATGGTATCTTTCAAAGGGATGCGGCTCGCTCGAGATGGAATTTATTAGGAAGTTTTCCGGGCGCGGCGGCGCGAACCGGCTCCGCCCGATTTGGCAGCGGCGGATTTCTTGCCGGCAGGGCTCCTGGTGGCGGGTTTCTTGCGCGACGGCTGGCTGGCTTTGCCCGATGTCTTCGGCGCTGGATCGCCCGTGGCGGCCTTGGCGACGTCTCCGCCACCCGCTTCCGCAATTTCGGCCAGCAGCTTGTTGCTAACCGCAGACCGCGGCTTCTCCATCGTGACGTCCTCGGTGGATGCATATTCATCACGATGCTTGATCAACAGCCACGATTTTCCCGGCTTGCTGCTGCCAAAGCCGCGAGTGCGCACCAGCACCCACGAGCCCTTCAACTTTTTCCCGTGTAGTGTGAATTTGAGATCGCCTTTTTCGAGCGCCGCGTCCACATCTTCGGACACGGCGTCGGGAGTCCACGTCCCGTGATCCCACACCATCACGGTGCCGCCGCCGTACTCGCTCTCCGGAATCGTGCCTTCAAAATTTGCATAATCCAGGGGATGATCTTCCACCTGCATCGCCAGCCGTTTGACGCCGGGATCGGGTGAAGGTCCTTTGGGAACAGCCCACGACAGCAGTACGCCTTTCCATTCCAGCCGGAAATCGTAATGCAGTTGCGTGGCGCGGTGTTTCTGCACCACGAAGATGAGCGACGATTCTTTCTTATCCTTGGAAGTCTTACCGGAAGGTTCAGGCGTCACATCGAAGCGGCGCTTCTTGGCATATTCCTTCAGTGTCATTCGCTAGTCCTTGCACGCGCATAAGCGGCGGTGTCTAAGACCTATATAACTCCTGCAGCGATTTTGCACAAATCGCTTCCCGCTTATTTTCAGTCGCGCGCAGGCCGCCATCGCACCTCGCTTATTTCCGGGCCGCCGAGGGGTGCGCGCCGGTGGGGCTACTTAGAAAAATAAAAACCCAGCACCCATGAACCATGCAAAGCATCGTAGCGCATGCTTCGGTAAGCATCTTCTTTGCTGAGCGGTCCTTCGAGGAATAGTCCATATTGCTCCACCACCTGCGGTCGGATGTACTGCTCGAATTTGTGCCAAACTTCGCTTTGCGACCTTCCGCGCACTTCCCCTCCGAACCCGCCCATCGCTGCCTCCAGCGCAATATTTTCTACGCGCAGCGGGACGTCTCAGCATCGAACGGGACGGTCTGGCGCACCATAAGGGCGTTACTGTAGGTGGAGGCGGATTTTACTCGACGCGCGGCGTGCTCTTATAAAGTTCCGGTAGGACGGCCCGTCATTCAGCTGCGGGGATTCCTGACGTCTGCATCCATTTTTCCAGCTTCGCTAGATATTCGTTCACCGCTTCGCGTTTCGCTGCCTCCGGCCACCCAAGCTCTCGCGCCAGCAAATCCGCCACAGTTGGCGCTGCGCGCATCGCCTCCCGCCAACCATACATCTGCAACCCGGTCCGCCGCGCGAGCACGTCTTCAATGGTCACTGCCAATTCTTCGCGCGCGCCGAATATTACTTCGGCGCGAATAGGCCCGAGGCCCTCAACTAACGGTTGGGCAAGACCCTTCTCGTTCTTCGCAAAATCCAATACATCCGAAGCACAAGCGCCATATTTTTCGGCCAGATGACGCGCAGTGAGCTCTGGCACGCCAAACTGCTTCGCAAACGTCTGCCAAAGGTCGAGCGTGTAATCCCGCGAACCCATCAGAGGATGCTGCAGCGTCGAACATTCGCCACCGCCCCCGAGCCGTTTTTGTACTGCATTCAAAGTGTCTTCGGCCATGGCGCGATAGGTCGTCCACTTCCCGCCCATGATGCTGATCAAGCCGCTCAACTCGTCAGTTTCGACTTCGTGATCGCGCGCCAAATGTTTCGTGTCGCCCGATTTTCGGGCACTCACCAGCGGCCGCAGCCCAGCCGTAGCGCTCACAATCTGATCAGGGGTAACAGGACGCGCCAGATACTTGTTCAGCTGGCGCAGAACGTACGCCACTTCCTCTCTGTTCACCTCGAGTGGATCATCCAAGCTCGTTTCATCATCGGTAGTGCCGACGAGCACGCGCCCTCGCCACGGAATCGCAAAAAGGACGCGTCCATCTTCGGTTTTGGGAACGAGCAAGGCTTCGTCGCAGCCAAGCACTTCGCGCGGCAGCAAGACATGAATTCCTTTGCTCAGGCGCATTCGAGGAGCCGCCGCGGGGTTGGCCATGCGCCTAAGCACGTCCACGTGCGGCCCCGTAGCATTGATGAAGGCCTGCGCGCGGACCCAGAAGCACCTGCCACCAATTCGATCTTCGACTTCCGCCGCGGCGATCTTGCCGTCTTTCGCTTTTTCAAATGCGACAACGCGCGCATAATTCAGCATTTCGCCGCCAGCCGCAGCGAACGTTTTCACCAGCGTGATATTGAAGCGCGCATCGTCAAATTGCCCATCTGTGTACGCCACGCTTCCAGCCAGTTGATCGGTCGCCAGAGCTGGCATCAGCCGCAAAGTTTCTTCGCGCGGAATGAAGCGGCTGGGCGCCAGGCCAGCGCGTCCCGCAATCCAATCGTAAAGTTTCAGACCGGTCTCGAAGTACGCCACATCCAGCCAACTGAAACACGGAGTGATGAACTCTCGGGTCCGAGTGAGATACGGCGCACTGCGCAACATGTGGACGCGCTCGTGCAGAGCGCGTTGCAGGACGCGATATTCCTGAGGGTCCAGCCGCCGAAACGCTTCTTCGAGGTAGCGCACGCCGCCGTGCGCCATTTTTGTGGAAGCGCTAGACGTGCCTGACGCGAAATCCGCGGCTTCGAGCTGCACGGTCTTGTAACCGCGCAACTGGGAATCGAGCGCGCAGCCCGAGCCCGTCGCGCCGCCGCCGATCACGCAGACGTCGAATGACTGTCCCGCGATGCTCTGCAGCGCTTGCGCGCGGGACTTCATCCGCCAGCCCGATTCCTGCGAGGGATCATGGTGACGAACAGCTTAGCACTCTAGTTTTTGGAATGTGGTTGAGGCGCGCTACGAAAGCGCTTGTTGCATCGCCGCCTGCAGTTTGTTCAAGCCGTCCGCGAGATCAGCGCCCAAATGAACGCGCAAGGCGCGACGATTGCGCTCGGCGAGCACCTGGAAATCTCCGCGCGCCTGCGCCGCCTTCACGATGCCGAACGTATACTTCTGTCCCGGCACGGGCAGGTCCGCTGCGTCGTCGCACGTAATCTGCAAGAACACGCCTGAATTCGGACCGCCCTTGTAAGCCTGTCCGGTGGAATGCAGGAATCGCGGGCCGAATCCCAGGCAGGTCGCCACGTGTTTCTTGTCGCGTACCGAGTGACGCATCGCCTGCAGCTGTGTCTGATGCGGAGCGTTTCTTTCGATGTAACCGAGCAACGCGAAATAGTCGCCGGCCTTGATGCGATTCAAATGCGCGCGCAAGAACCCTGCAAGAGTTGCACTTCCCTGCACCACCTGCTTCAAGGCAGCGGCATTCTTATCGTCTGTGTATAGCTTGATGCCTTCTTCCTCGAAAAATGGAGCTTCCGGCGGCAGCGATCCGGTCTTTTCGTACTGGTCCGTGAGCTTTCGAGTCTCGATTTTGCTGGCTTCCACGTCCGGCTGGTTAAAGGCGTTGATCCCGATAATGGATCCCGCCACGGCGGTGGCAATTTCCCAGCGGAAAAATTCCTCGCCGAGATCATATTTGTCTTTCAGCGTGATGCGGACCACCGGCTGTCCTGCTTTTTCGAGCACGCTGACAGCCGCTTCCTGCTTGGCGTCGTTGTCCCCGGCCAGACTCACATAAGCGAACACGCGATCTTTGCCGTATACCTCGGGCGCACCAACGGCTTCCCGGTCCACCGGTATCAGCCCCTTCCCTTCTTTGCCGGTGGACTCAGCAAGAAGCTGTTCGAGCCACGCGCCAAGATCGGAAATCGCGGGCGAGGTAAAGATCGTTACTTTGTCGCGGCCCAAGGTCTGCGCCGTGCCCAGAATCACTCCCAGAATCGCGCCGGGATTTTCATCCGCGGGAACCGCCGAGGCGCAGGCATGCACCATTTCCTCCACGCGATCGAGGAACCTCGGCAGGTCCACGCCCTGAATCGCCGCGGGAACGATGCCGAAATTCGACAGCGCTGAATATCGTCCGCCGATACTCGGCACGCCGAAGAATATGTGCCGGAAGCCGTCCGCTTCCGCCACTTTCTGCATGTGCGAGCCGGGATCTGTGGTCGCGATGAAGTGCTTGCCCGCCTCCGCGGCGCCCACGGCTTGTTTCACGCGCTCGTAGAAATATTGCTTGAAAATATTGGGTTCGAGAGTACTGCCGGATTTGCTGGCGACGATGAAGATTGTTTTCGCGATGTCAATGTTCTTGTCAATCGTGCGGATCTGCGCCGGATCGGTGGAATCGAGGACGTGGAATTGCGGATGACCGGGAATCGTGCCGAAGGTTTTCTCGAAAACTTCCACGCAAAGGCTGGAGCCGCCCATGCCCAAAAGCACCGCGTGCGTAAATCCCGCCTTCGCGATTTCGTCGGCGAGCTTCTTGAATTGGCCTTCTTGCGAAACCTGGTCGTCGCCAACGGCCAGCCAACCCAGCCACTTGCTTTCGTCCTGATTGGTCCAAAGCGAAGCGTCGCGCGCCCAGAGGCGCTTTACTTTTTGCCCCGATTTCCAGTCTTCAATGTTTTTTTTTACAGCCTGGTTCAGTTCCTCAGGCAATTGGTAAGTCATTTTGTTTATGGATGGAGGCTGCGCTTGCGCCGTGCGCTTTTCGACAGCCGCCAGAAGCTTGTCGAAAGCTTCCGCGAATAGCTTCACCCCGTCTTCGGTCAGTTTGTCTGTCGCGGCCTTCATGGATATGCCGGCGCGTTCCAATCCCTGCATGGTGTCGTGCGCGGCTTGAATATTTTCTTCCAGGCTCGCGCGCGGCTTGCCATGATCGCGGAACGCATCAAACGTGGCGGGCGGAATCGTGTCCACCGTGTCCGGTCCGATCAACTCTTCAACGTAGTAGATATCGCTGTACGCGGGGTTCTTCGTGCTGGTGCTGGCCCACAGGACTCGCTGGGTCTGCGCACCGCGATCCGCCAAAGCCTTCCATCGCGGCCCGCTGAAGATCTGCTTGTAACGTTGATAGGTTATTTTGCCGTTGGCGATGGCGACTTTGCCCTGCAAATTGCGCAGCGCGGCTTGCTCGCCCGCATTGGAAGTGGCCTTAATCTTTTCGTCGATCTCTCCGTCCACCAATGTGTCAATGCGGCTGATGAAGAAGCTCGCGACGCTCGCCATGCGGCTCACGTCTCCGCCATTCTTGGCGTACTGCTCAAGGCCGGCGATATAGGCTTCCGCCACTTTCACATACACATCGAGCGCGAACAGCAAAGTGACGTTAATATTGATGCCTTCGCTGATCAGTTGCTGATACGCGGGAATGCCTTCCAGTGTGCCGGGGACTTTCACCATCAGGTTTTCGCGGCCCACGCGCTTCCACAAGCGCCGCGCTTCGTCCAAAGTCTCCTGAGTCTTATGCGCGAGGTAAGGAGAAACTTCCAGGCTCACGTAGCCATCGCGCTTTTTCGACGATTCGTAAACCGGTCGCAGAAAATCGGCAGCCTCCTGAATGTCCTTGATGGCCAGCTCTTCGTAGCGGCCTTTGGCGTCCAGGTCCTTGCGTTTTTCCAGCTCCTCTAGCGTATTTGTGTAGTCCGTGCTGCCGGTGATCGCCTTTTCAAAAATCGTAGGATTCGAAGTCATGCCACGCAAGCCGTCTTCTTCGATCAGGCGCTTGAGTTCACCGGTGGTGAGCAAGTTGCGGCGAATATAATCAAGCCAAACGGATTGTCCAAACTTCCATAGCGCCTTCAGCGGATTGTCGGCGGGCTTTCCTGCGGCAGATGCTGCGCTCGGTTTTGCTGTAGTGCTCATTGGGATCTCCTCCAATCAAAATTGCATAGCTGGTTGCGCCAGGCTAATGGGGCGCTATGAATGCGCCGAGGTTTCGTTTCAATCTGGAACGCGCGGTTCGGGCGACGCGCCGAGGTCGAAGCCCGGTCCGCGCCCGAAGTAAGATTCTATCGCAGAATCACGATCCAAGCGTGCAAAAGCCAAATTGAGCCGCGAGCGCGGTGTTCCTTGAGGAAATCGGCCACGCGTGCGCCAGGATTAGACTCGCCAAAACGTCCCCGCGCCCTGATTGACACGCCGCAACGGGGTGTTTAGCATCCGAGCAGAAACCCACGGAGCAGGCCATGATCGCCGGAAAATTGTACACGCCACGCGAAGCCGCGCAGGTCCTCGGCATTAGCTATCCCACTCTCAAGCAGTGGATCTACAAGAAACAAATCCGCACCGTGCAGACCGCGGGCGGCCATCATCGCGTCCCCGAAAAAGAAGTGGACAAGTTTCTCTATCGCAAAAGCGAGCGCGCCCCCGTGGCAGAACGCCGCACAAATTTCCGCCGCATCAGCGGCCGAAATCAGCTCGTCGGCCGCGTGATGGACATCAAGACCAGCGGCCTGATGGCGCAAGTGACTCTATCCATCGGCGGACAGCACATCACCTCCATCATCACCGCCGACGCAGTGCGCGAAATGCGCCTAAAGAAAGGCCAAACCGTGGCTGCGCTGATCAAATCTACCGAGGTAATGATCATCAGAACGTAGACGGCCGCTAGACCAGGTCAATTTCATCCGCCGCCCGCCCTTGTTATCAAGCCGTAGGCTTAGCTTCTTCGCGATTCGCCGCGCCGTACTTGCGCAACAGCCGAAATGGCCGCAGAGCGATATAGAGCGGCGCCAGAGCGCGCGGCAACCGCATCATCGCCCAATCTTCCTCGGCCGGAACGACCGCCAGACGCGCCACGTAACGCCATCCCGCGAAGAAACCGGCAAGCATGCGGCGCCGGTAGCGAAGCCTTCCGACCGTATCAAGCGTCTGCGCAGGCCGGCTCAGCAGCATCCGCTGCATTTCGCGCGCGATTTCGCAGGCAATTCGATCCGCCTGCACTCGCTGCAAAATCTCGCCGGGCAGCGGCGCGCGCAGTAGCCCGTGCGCCAGCGCCAGGCCGGTATGTACCATTCTTTCCGCGCGGAGCGACTTCGTTACGCGGATAATCTCATCCCAATCCAGATTCGCCTGCGATTGGATCAGCTCTGAAACGTCAGCCACCCAGGAAAATCGCTCCCAGAAGTCCTTCGACCCGTGGATGCACAGCATTGGCATCAAATCTTCCGCGGTGAAAGTAAGGACTTCGTGATCGCTGATCAGGACCGGCGCACGCCGCGCGATGAAGTAGTCCAGATCGGGCTTTTCGGGAAAATGCCGCAGCGTCATTTCCGTATGAAGCTCCACCATCGCGTGCCGCGGCTCGTCGCGATAATTGTATTCGCCCGGAACCAACGAGGAGGCAAGTTCCGGCGACAGAATCCAGTCGAATTTCGGTTTATATCCCAGGCAAATGATAATTTCGTGCGCTCTTGGAATATCGCGCTGGCGCAGAATAATGTCCAGGTCGTCGAATTCGCGCAGCCCGACGTCCCCGTAAGCCTGCGCCGCAAGCACCGGTCCCTTATAGGGCAGCGACGGAATCTCGTGCTCGCGAAAAAGTTTGAGAATTTGAAGAAGGTCAGCGGTGAGATACAGGCAGCGAACCGTGTTGGCCCGGCAGGTATTTTTCAGTCGCTCCCGCGCGGCGGCGGGAATCGCGCTTGCCGCGATCGCCGTCAGGTGACGCTCCACCAAAGGCGTGATTGAATTCGCTTCCGCTTCGGCGAGGAGATAGTCCCAGTCGAGCGGCTGGCTCACAATTTCGCGAATTTTTTGCGCGTCGTCCGGCGCCAGCCGCGTTCGAGCGCAACAAACCAGCAATTCCTTTTCGACGCATGGGTTACTTTGGGTGTTCGCCTTCATCCATTCCCCGCCCGAGGACGCGGCGAGGAAATTCTACGCCATAAGGCTTCGACAGACGCGATGAGAGTGCAATAACCGTAGCCCGTTCCGCACGGCCCAATTAGGCTGCTTTCGGCAACCGCAACGCGCCTTCCATCTCGATCCGGCGGCCGATCTTGAGCAAGCGCCGGCGAAAATCGTCGGCGTTCAAACCCGCTCCGGCGCAGACCATCTCGAAATCCGCGTGGCTATCGAAGAGAAACTCCTGGGCCTCGCGTCGCGCGCGCAACGTACCACCGCGCCACTCCTCGACCGCGTTCACGATCACGGCCGTCCACAAACGGCGTTCGGGGATCAAATCCTCCGTCACGTTGCTCTGTGTATCCAAGAAAACCTGGCTGGCCATCCCTTCCATTTTTCCCCCTCGTTGCTTACCGGCTGTTTCGACCGGCGCACGCGGCTGCTAAATGCATCCCGAACGCCAAAGCCGCCGCATAAACCAACACTCGCGAGGCAGCGATCAAGCATCCTGAATTGTGCGACTTACACGAAGTGAGGATCGCCGCCAGTTAAGAAGCATCGCGCGGCCGTTGCGATGCGATGGTTCGCAGCCGCGCAGCTGTTCCGTGGAGGAACAAAGGCGATTACAGCGGTTTCAAGAGGATGACAATAGATGAGTGAAAAAAAACGGGCTCGCGCGCCTACTGCACCATTTCGGTACTGAGTATCTCCCGCAGTTTCGCGGCGAGCGCCGCCATCGTGAACGGCTTCTGCAAAAGCGCCGCGTCAGTATCCAAGATTCCGTGATGGACTACAGCCTGGTCCGTATATCCGGACATGAACAGCACCTTGATCTCCGGGCGGATCGTTTTGACGCGGCCCGCAAGTTCGCGGCCGCTGATTCCCGGCATCACCACGTCAGTCATCAGCAGTTGAATCGGCCCCACATGCATGGCCGCCAGTTCCAGCGCGGTATGGCCGTCTTCGGCGGCAATCACGGTGTAACCGGTGAGCTCCAGATATTCCCGCGCCAGTTCTCGCACGCCCTTTTCATCTTCCACCAGAAGCACGGTTTCCGAACCGCGCGGCAATTCTTGCGCGTCGCTCTTGCCATCGCGCCCGCGCGCGGTCTGCTCATCCTCGATGCGCGGAAGATAGACCTTGAAACTCGTCCCGCGGCCCGGCTCGGTATACACCCACACATATCCGCCGCTTTGCTTCACGATTCCGTAAACCGTAGCCAGTCCCAGCCCCGTTCCTTTGCCTTTCTCCTTGGTCGTGAAGAACGGTTCAAAAATGTGCGCCTGCGTTTCGGCATCCATCCCGCAGCCGTTGTCCGTCACCGCAAGCATCACGTATTTCCCGGGAGACAGCACCGCCGGTGGATGCGCCGCGGCCTTATCGAGCTCGACGTTGGCGGTCTCAATCGTCAGGCGGCCACCCTCCGGCATCGCGTCGCGCGCGTTCACCGCGAGGTTCATGATCACTTGTTCGATCTGACTGCGATCGGCCTTGATCAATCCCAGGTCCGGCACGCTGGACGTCTCCAGCTGAATATCTTCGCCGATCAGGCGCCGCAGGATTTTTTCCATATCCACCACGACGCTTTGTACGTTCAGCACCTTCGGCGCCAGCATCTGTTTGCGGCTGAACGCCAGCAATTGGCGCGTAAGAGAAGTCGCGCGCTGCGACGCAGTCTGAATTTGCTCCGCGTTGCGCCGCAATGGATCACCTTCGGCGAGCCGTTCGGTCATCAAGTCCGCGTAGCCCTGAATGACCATCAATAAATTATTGAAGTCATGCGCAATCCCGCCGGCCAACCGGCCCACTGCTTCCATTTTCTGCGCCTGGCGAAGCTGCTCTTCGAGCTGTTTGCGGTCGGTAATATCCAGCGCCATGCAGATTGCGCCCTGCAATTCGCCTTCAGCCGTGCGCAAAGGCTCGACGTGGCAGGTGTATGACCCACCCTTCCACTCGACGTGGAACGTCACAGCCTCGCCCTTCGTCGCGCGGCGATGTGCAGCGATGGGCAGGAACGTCTGGTCATTCGTTTCAAAATAGTCCATCAACGAAACGCCCACAATTTGATTGGGCTTCAAACCCAGGCGCGCCAAACCAGCGCCCAACGCCGACGTGAAACGCAGGTCTTTCCCCACCGTCCACAGCACCGCCGGCAATTGCTCCACTAGCACGCGCAATCGCGCTTCGCTTTCGCGGATTTTTTCTTCGGCGCGCTTACGCTCGATCGCCAAAGCGATTTGTCCGCCGACCGACACCAAAAATTCCAGGTCGCGTTCCGTGTATGCGGTTTCGTTCTCGTAGTGCTGCACTACCAGAACGCCAATCGTTGCCGCGGGAGTCCGCAGCGGCGCACCCAGCCAAGACGGAGAAGGTGTGCCGACCAACTCCACTTCACCTTGCTCGGCGAGCGCATCAAAAACCTGCTGCGGAATCAGCATCGCGCGGCCCGTGCGATACACATAAGCCGTGCAGCTCCGCCCCACCTGCTGCGGCGGCGGCGCTTCGTCAAACTGGTCAATAAAGAATGGAAAGTGAAACATCCCCGAAGATGGTTCATACAACGCCACGAAACAATTCTCGGCGTACAGCACTTTGCGCAGCGCTTGATAAACGAGGTACAGCAAATCATCCAGGTTGTCGGTCACGTTCACGGCATGAATAATTTCAAAGGTTACCTGCCGCTCGAGCTCGGAACGCTTCCGCTCGGTGATATCCTCCATCGATCCTTCGTAGGCCACGATCTCGCCGTTCGAAACGCGCACTGCCCGGGCGTTTTCCGAAACCCAAATCCGCGCGCCATCCTTGCGGCGCAGCTGGTATTCGAAACTCTCCACTGAGCCGTGCTCCATCATCCGCCGCTTGAATTCCACGCGCGCTTGCGGATCCGCGTACAAATCCTGGCTCATGTCTTGAATGCGGAGAATCATTTCCTCGGGAGACGAGTAACCGCACATGCGCGCGAGCGCGGGATTCACGCTCAGAAGTTGTCCTTCCACCGACGCGCGGAAAATTCCTTCCACCGCATTCTCAAACAGCTGGCTGAGCTTTTCCTCCGCCTGCTGCTGCGCGCGCTGCGCCTCGCGCCGCTCCGTAATATCCTCATAAATCGCGAAACTCCCGACAATTTCCTTGTTCTCCACCAACGGCACGCATGTAATTTGCACTTCGACCAGCGATCCGTCGCGCCGGTGCCGCTGCGCGCTCGCGCGCACCACTTCTCCGGCCGCCGCGCGCTCGGTGAATGCTTGCGCGTCTCGCGCCAAGTCTGCGGGCGCAAGCCAAGCATCCAGCTCCGCACCGCGAATCTCGGATTCTTGGTACTGGAAGAGGCTTTCAAACGCAGGATTGCACAACTGGACGCGATGCCTTTGATCCAGCACGACCATCGCGTGGGGGTTGCTCGAGAAAAGCAAGCGCAGACTCTGCTCGGTCACGAAAGCGGATTCCCCGGCCCCGGAATTTCCTGAGCTGGACACAACAGGCTTCCCGCGCACATTCAAGCGCACTAGACTATCCCCGTTTGCTGGAAACGCAGTGACCTTTTTCGCCATTTGTCAGGTTCGGAGCAAGGCTCTCTCGCTGCCCCATGACCCCATCTACTGGTATAAATAGGCGCCAATTTCCCGGCAATGGTACGTTCGTACCAAATGCTCACATTCCGTGGCACTTACAGTCAATTCAGACCTGAAAACGGGCCGGCATCGCGCGACGAAAATATTGTCCGCCTCAAAAAAAGCAGCCCGGCGCCGCGCGCTACTTTCGCGCACGACAGCCGGGCCACCAATCTCTCAGCTACCTACCAACCTGTCCGAGCTGCCTTACTTCTTGGGCCGTGATTCCGGCGGCACGCCGCCGCTCGCGCGATAGTAAGCCACGAGCAAACCATAGTGCTCGCCCATATGCTCGGTATACCCGATCCAATCTTCCAGATGCTTGATCACCCCCGCGTCTCCTGTTTTTTCCGCGAGAGCCGCGCCATCCGCCACTGACTTCTTTAGAAACGCCACCGTTTCCGCTTTGGTCTTATATTCGCTCACGGGCGGATCATTTCGCGCGTCGCCGGCTTTCGTGCCGGTTAAGCGATTGATCATGTCGTAGTTCGCGCCGGCAATGTGCAGAATCACTTGCTGAAACGTGCGGACCTGGAGCGTCAATTTGTAGGAGTATTTACCCTCCGGCCAGTCTTCCGCCATGGTGATCAGCCGGCCGCCGACGTCGTTCCAATTATCCACAACGGCTTTCGTCGGCGTGCGGGGAGCCTTCGTTTGCGCGCCATCCTGCGCTTGCGCGATTCTTGCGGAGCCAGCGAGAACCAGCAGCGCCAGAAGAAACATCGAGCGAACGACATATCTCATGAGCAGTCTCCTTCGTGAATTGCCCTCGCCGTGCGCCCCAGGGTCGGCGGCTAGCCTACCGGGCTTTGCCAATCAAGTCCAGCAGCTTGCTTTCCGCTCGCAGGAAGTGCGGCTGCATCCCGCGGTGAACGCTCGCCGCACCCTTATCGCGCGCGGCTTTCTTCCGCCAAATTTGCCTGACCGCGTGCCATTCGCCCCTCGAGCGCCTGCTTCATCGCCGCGGCGCCCTGTTCAATCATCGAACGGAAAGGCTCTGCCGCTTCGTTCGGCAGCAAGTCGGTAATCCATACCAGCCGCGTTCGCCCGTCGCCCGCGGCGAACACCTGCATGGACGCGTTGTGATGCGTCGGTTTTCCCTGCACGATCGAATAGACGACGCGACGCGCATCATCGTCCAAATCAATGAGCAGCTCGCGCACCACCAAGCCATTCGCAAACGTTACGATGCGCGCGTCTCCGTCCAGCCGCGTATCCGCCACGAATCCCACAGCCAGACGCCGGTGCACCATGCCGAAATCGCGTACCGCTGCCCACACATCGTCAGGATGTGCCTCCACCAAGATTTCCTTGCAGATAGATGCCATTTGTCTCTCTCCTCGCTACCGCGTAAGATTTTGGAAGCCGCAGCTTTCTTTGCGCGTCCCAAGAAACGATATACGCTCTCAGTGGAGACAGATACTTGGCGAAAATTGCGGTCGAACTAAACCAAGCCCAGGCGCGGCGCAACCTCGAAGGTGAGCCCGGTCGCATCGCGGCACGCAGAATCGCTGAAGGTCACGGCTGGAGCGTTTCCGACCTTGTCTGCACCTGCGGGCCCCCGGATCGCCCGTTCGAAGAGAAACATTCCGGCTTTTCGATTGCCATCGTCGCAGCCGGAACTTTTCAGTACCGCTCCGCCGCAGGCAACGAGCTGATGACGCCCGGTTCGCTAATGCTCGGCAACGCCGGCCAACAATTCGAGTGCGCGCATTCCCACGGCCGGGGCGACCGCTGCCTTTCCATCGGTTTCACGCCCGATTATTTCGAGCGCCTTGCGGCTGACGCCGGATTTCGCCGCAGCGACCGGAAGTTCCGCGCGCTGCGATTGCCGCCAGTGCGTGATTTTTCAGCACTAGCTGCGCGAGCGCTCGCGGGGCTCGCTGCACCTGCGAGCGTTTCATGGGAAGAGCTCAGTCTGCGACTCGCCGCGAACGCACTACGACTTGGTAGTAGTTCCTTGGGCCGCATGGTGGTCACGACCGCAAGCACGCAAGCACGGGTGACGCGAAGCATCCGGTTGGTCGAGCTTCGCTCCGCAGCCAAACTGACGCTCGGCACCCTCGCGCAAGAGGCCGGCTTGAGTCCCTACCACTTCCTGCGTGTTTTCCAGCAATTGACGGGCGCAACGCCGCATCAGTACATCGTGCGCACGCGACTGCGCGAAGCCGCTCGGCGACTGGCCGTGGGACCCGCCAAGATTCTCGATATAGCGCTCGATTGTGGCTTTAGTGATGCCTCCAATTTCAATCACTCGTTCCTCGCAGAATTTGGCGTCAGTCCTCGCGTTTACCGCTTGCAGTCCACCCGCAAAGGAAATTGACCGCCCGCGCCCGCCGAAGTGAGTTTGGCGCAACGCTTCGGCTTGGGTAAGATGGAGTCCAGCCCTGATAAGGACTCATACCGTCATGGAAAATGAAAACCAAGTACAAAGCTTCCCTGCAAATTCTCAAGAACAGCAGCCAACAGAATTCGAGCTAATCGTCAGAGGCGAACACTCCGATGCTTTCGCCATTCTCGGGCCGCACTGGATCAATGCGGATGGCAGACGTTCGCTCGCGGTCCGTGTCTTCCGACCAAACGCGGCCGAAGTGACCCTGCTCGGCAACAAAAATAACGAGTCGTATCCTGCGCGGCAGCTTCAGCCCGAGGGCCTGTTTGAGGCCATCATCCCCGCTCCCGCTTTCGGCGTTGCGGCAGGCGATACAGTGCCGCCCGCCGCATATCGCCTCCGCATTCGATTCAGTGATGGCAATGTTCTGGAAACTCTCGATCCTTACGCGTTTCCGCCCGTGCTCACCGAATACGATTTATATCTTTCCGGCGAAGGCACCCACTACCTGAAGTACGAAAAGCTCGGCGCGCACGTCCGCGAAGTCGCCGGCGTTCGCGGAGTGCAGTTCGCCGTATGGGCGCCCAATGCGAAACGCGTCAGCGTCGTCGGCAATTTCAATTACTGGGACGGCCGCGTGTACCCGATGCGCCATCGCGGCGAAAGCGGCATCTGGGAAATCTTCATACCCGGCCTGGGTGAGGGAGAGCTGTACAAATTCGAAATCCTCGGCCGCTTTGGAAATTATCTCGGACTGAAATCGGATCCGTACGGCTTCTCGGGCGAAGTGCGTCCGAAGAACGCCTCGGTGGTCCGCAATATTGACGGCTACCAGTGGAAGGATCGCCCCTGGATGGAATCGCGCGCGCTCCGCGATTGGCTGCACTCGCCGATGACGATTTACGAATTGCACGCAGGCTCCTGGCGGCGCAAACCCGCGGAAGGCAACCGCTGGCTCAACTATCGCGAACTCGCCGACGAGCTGATTCCCTACGTCAAGCACATGGGTTTCACCCATATCGAACTGCTGCCCATCATGGAGCATCCCCTGGACGCTTCCTGGGGCTATCAAACCGCCGGATATTTCGCGGTCACCAGCCGCTACGGCACGCCCGCGGATTTCATGTACTTTGTGGACCGCTGCCACCAGGAAGATCTCGGCGTGATCCTCGATTGGACGCCGGCGCATTTCCCCCGCGACGCGCATGGCCTCGGATACTTCGATGGCACGCACCTCTACGAGCACGAAGATCCGCGCCGCGGCGCACATCCCGACTGGGGAACCCTGGTTTTCAATTACGGCCGCAATGAAGTGCAGAATTTCCTTCTCTCGAACGCGCTCTTCTGGCTGGACAAATACCACCTCGACGGGCTGCGCGTGGATGCCGTCGCTTCCATGCTTTACCTCGATTATTCGCGCAAGCCCGGCGAGTGGGTTCCGAATCCGTTCGGTGGCCGCGAAAATCTGGAAGCCATCGCTTTCCTGAAACACCTCAATGAAGTTCTCCACAGTCGGCATCCCGGCGCGCTGATGATCGCCGAAGAATCCACGTCCTGGCCCGCGGTTTCGCGTCCCACGTACGTCGGCGGACTGGGCTTCGACCTGAAGTGGAACATGGGATGGATGAACGATACCCTGCGCTATTTCGCGCTCGACCCCCTCTATCGCCAATACCATCACAACGAACTCACCTTTTCGATGATTTACGCCTTCCAGGAAAATTTCATCCTGCCGATTTCGCACGACGAGGTCGTGCACGGAAAACGCACTCTGCTCGAAAAGATGCCGGGCGATGACTGGCAGAAATTCGCAAACGTCCGCTTGCTCCTTGGCTACATGTACTCCCATCCCGGCAAGAAGCTTCTCTTCATGGGCAGCGAGCTAGCGCAGAGAGAGGAATTCTGGGAAGAGAGCACCGTGGAATGGAAGCTCGAACAGTCACCCTGGCACCGCGGCATCCAGCGGCTGCTGTCTGATTTGAACCGCCTGCATTCCACCGAGCGCGCCTTCTTCGAAGTGGATTTCGAGTGGGCCGGCTTCGAATGGATTGACGCCAACGATGCCGCCGCCAGCATCCTCACGTTCATCCGCCGCGCGCGCAATGCCGAAAACCTCATCGTGTCCGTCTGTAACTTCACGCCGGTTTTGCGCGAGGAATACCGCGTCGGCGTCCCGTCGGCCGGCTACTACCGCGAAATACTCAACACGGACTCCGCCTACTACGAAGGCAGCGACAAAGGAAACGCCGGCGGCGTCAACGCCGAACCGATCCCCTGGAACGGCCGCCCGTGGTCCCTCAAGCTGCGTGTGCCCCCCCTCGCAGCCGTCTACTTCAAACCCCAACGCGATTAGCCAGTTCAGGAAAAACGGCGAGAGCGGGGCTTCAGCGTCCGTGTGAGAAGACGAGAATCTTTGTAGGCCTAGCTTTAGCTACGGCGTTAGCTCAGCAAAATCAGAGCGGCTTTAGCCGCTGAAGTACCGGTTTTCTGGTTGCGACAAAGGCTCTTTAGCCCCTTAAGCCATGGTTGTGACTTTTTCCGCAAGATCTCGACAAGACCCGTCGCCTGCTGCTCGAAACGCTCGGGCCATCTCCGCCACCACGATAATTCAATTCACGGAACATTTCCCCACGCCCCTCCGTACATATCTGCAGGAAGAGCACGGGAGGCTTCCCCAAATGCGAAAAGTCCTTCGATCAATAGCAGTTGTTGGTTTGTCTGCTGCCATGGCGTCGAGCATGGCAATTCCGGTCGTAGCCGCGCCCGCGGAACGCTATCTGCACGTCCGGGTAGAGGATCCAGCAAAAGGTGAAAGTGTAAACGTCAATGTCCCGCTCTCGATGGCGGAAAAAATCCTGCCCACGGTAAACAAAGGCTCACTCCACAACGGCCACGTCACGATCCACCACGCGGAGTTCAACGACGTGGATGTGCGCGCCATCCTCGACGCCATCCGCACCGCCCCCGACAACGAATTCGTAACCGTGAAACAGAAAGATCAGGATGTGCGGGTTGCGAAATCGAATGGCAACCTGATCGTGCACGTGCGCGACACCGCGAAAGGCGGCGAAAAGGTGGACGTCACCGTGCCCATGAAAGTGGTGGACGCGCTGCTTTCCACCGCCAAGCAAAATGAACTCGACGTCGCCGCCGCGTTGCAGGCCCTCAGCGCGGAAGGCGACGCACTTCTCGTGACCGTCCAGGACGCGACCCAACACGTGCGCGTCTGGGTGGATTCGCGCAACACACAAGACTGATTCGGACTCCATCGAAACGAGGTGATCGCGATGATTCTGCTAGCAAAGGTAGTTCTCGGCGTAGCCGCCGTCGCCACTGCCGGTGTTGGATTGCTCTGCAGCGAGGGCCTGATCGAAGTGAACGTCGTCGAAAAGCAACCGGAAGCTCATCACGTGTATGTGCTGGCTCCCGCGGCCCTCGTCCCCATGACGATGCACTTCATTCCCAGCCGCAAATTCGGGCACGCCTCCAGGGAACTGCAGCCATGGATGCCGACCATTCGCGCCGCGCTCGACGATTTGCGCGAGACGGACGACGTCACTCTGGTAGAGGTCACGGAACCAGGCCAGCACGTCGTCGTCAGCAAGCAAGGTGGTTCGGTGGTAGTAGATGTCAATGACCAAGACGAAACCGTGCACGTCTCCGCGCCGATTCGCGCCATCGCCAGCACCATCGAACAAGTTGCCGCCGCGAGCGACGACTCCAGCAACTAGTGGACTGTAACAGCTGAACCGGGAGTAATGCGATGTGTAGGGTCAAAGTAGCGCCACTTCACAGTCTTGGGCGCGTTGTTGTAGTGCCGGATGTACTTCATGAGCTTGCTCCGCAAATCGGGCACCGACGTGAATACACCGCGCGCAATGACGTCGCGCTCGATCTTGGCGAACCAGAGTTCGATCTGATTGAGCCAGGAGGAATAGGTCGGAGTGAAATGCAAGTGAACCTTCGGATGTCGAGCCAGAAAGTCTTCGACTTGTCCCGTCTTATGGGCGGAGAGGTTGTCGGCAATCACGTGGATCTCTTTGCCGCGCGGCTGGTTGACGACGATGTCTGCCAGGAAGGCGACGAACTCCGCAGAAGTGTGACGCACAGCCGTTTTGCCGAGCACCTCGCCGGTCTTGGTGTCGAACGCCGCGTACAGGGACAGTGTGCCGTGCCGGAAGTACTCAAAGCCGTGCCGCTCGGCGCGTCCGGGCGAAAGTGGCAACACCGGATCCTTGCGGTCGAGTGCCTGAATCGCCGTCTTTTCATCCACACAGAACACCGCCGCATGCGCTGGCGGGTTCAGATACAGCCCAATGATGTCGGCGGCCTTCTGCTCAAAGTCCGGATCGTTGGTGGCCATGTAACGGTCCAGCCGCTGGGGCTTGAGCCCGTGCTTGGCCCACACCCGCGCCACCATCATGTGACTGACCTT
Organism: uncultured Acidobacteriota bacterium; assembly: GCA_963804625.1. Lineage (GTDB taxonomy): Bacteria > Acidobacteriota > Terriglobia > Acidiferrales > UBA7541 > Palsa-295. The sequence continues at coordinate 103,857 of CAWDRJ010000010.1, forward strand.
GAGCTGCGTTCCCAGCCTGCGCGTGCTCCACTGCGTCGTCCCGTCCGGCGGCGTACGCTTGAGCGTCCATTGCAAAATGCGCGCCTCCAGGGCAGGAGTCAGCGTGGTGGCCTCTTGGCCAGCGTGTCTGCTGAACAGCCCGGCCAGCCGCTCTTCCCGAAATCGCTTGCTCCAGCGACTGATAAACGCATCATTGCAGTCCAGTTTGTCGCGAATCGCGACCCAGGTATGGTTTGCCTCCAGCAACAACATCAGCCGCGCCCTCCGCGCGTCATCGGCACGCCCGCTACGGCTCGCCGCTCGCTGGTTCAGTTCCAGACGTTCCGAATCCGTCAGCACGATGGTGTTCTCCATGAACACCATCATACTACCGTTTCAGATGTTACAGTGCACTAGCTCGCTGCGGACTCCCTCGCTGGCGGGCGCTGCGAAGCCCCTCGAAGCGCCCGTCAGAATCAGGGATTCTTTGCCGGCACCCAATACACTTCTTGTTGCAACGATTGCTTGGCAAATCCGCGCCGCGTAAGTATCCCCATTCCCAGCTCAATCATCTGCGGATGCCCGCACAGATATCCGGTAGTGTCCGCCGCATCCAGCGCCCACTGATCGGTGTACTTGCGAATTAAATCCTCCACGCGCCCAATCTCGCCGCGCCACGCGGCATCCTCCCACGGACGGCTCACGGTCGGAACATACTCCAACCACGGCACCTCACCAGCAATCCGCTCAAGTTCCGCGCGATATCCGAATTCCCACTCCCGGCTCGCGCCCTGAATCACGTACAGCCGCAAATCTCCCGGAAAGCGATTCTCCTTCCAATCGGTGTATAGCGTCCGAATGTAAGACACATAAGGCGCGACGCCCGTAACGGTAGCTAGCAAAAGGTGATTGCGGTGCCCGCTCTTCAAGTCCAGCGTGAAACGCCCCTTGGCAATTTTCCGCATGAACATCTCATCGCCCACCTGCAGTTTGTGCAGCAGCGGTGTCAATTCGCCCTGCTCGACAAGCTCAAAGAAAATCTCGATCTCGCGCTCGTAGGGCGACGATACGATCGAATAAGCCCGCTCCACTTTTTTCACCGCCGTGTCCACGCCCAGCGTCGCATACTGCCCCGCCACGAAATTGAATTCCGTGCCGGGGTCCAGCTTGATTTTCCAAAGATCCGGCGCGAAGTTTTCCCGCTGCGTAATCCGCGCGCGCAAGAATTTTTCTTCAGCTGGCCTCATGTCGCTTCACTCCCAAGTGTGTCGGGCCCCATGCAATACGAAACATCTCCGCTAAAAAATAAGAGGCGCTCCGAAACTTCCGGAGCGCCTCCGAGCACTGGAACTAGAGGAGTGCCGTTACGGATGCTGTTGGTCCTGCCCGAACATCATAGGATTAAACGGCTGCGGCCTCCCGGTGATTTTATCTTTCCCGTCGGTGATCACTTTGGTCAGCAGCATCGTCGAATCCTTGCCCTGAAATTTCACCAGGCCGTACGGACCGGCCTTCGCCGCAATCCACATATCGCCGGAACCATCCTTCATTCGATAGTGCTCGGTCGCAAAAGTTCCCGCGGGAGTCGTCACCGACTCGGGCCCGACGTCCTCCGCTTCGCTGCGAATGTCGGTGGGCTTCTTTTGACCGTGCATCTGCACCATCTGCGCCGGCATTTCCATGGGCGGATGGTTCGGCATCTGCATGATCATGCGCGAGACTACAGTGTCCTGTCCATCCACCACGGTGAGCGATTTCATAATCATCTCGCCGCCCATCCGCGTATTCGTCATCGTGTTCTCGAACCAGTAGGCGTCCTTGCCGTCCACCGTTTCCTTGCCCACAATCACCATCTCCATCGACGTCTTCTCGCCATTCGCCGTCGTCATCTCGTACTGCCCGCCCGAGCCGACCACGGGGTTCAATATTCCGCGCAGTTGCGGCGCGCTGCGCATCCCCATCTGAGCACTCGCCGCCAGCGCCATCGTCATCACCACAAAGCAAGCAATACCGAACCGTCGCGCCAAAGTCATGGCTTATGCTCACTCCTTTGCAAGCAGCGCAAGAACGCGAAGCTATATATCGCGTCCCTTCGAATCTTCCATCTTGGAAAGGTCGAACGTTGTTTGGATCTTCACTTTCCCGACGACGCAGTTGAATTCGACCGCCTTTTCATTCGGCGAAATCGAAGGTTCCGCACCGCCGGTCTGCATCGGAAAACTGAATACGATCCCTTGCAAGGTTTTGCCGTCCTCACTATGCACCAATTCCGCTTTCGTCGCACTGATGTGTTGCTTGGTCTTCTTGCCAATCAGAACTGCGGCGCCCTGCAACGCTTTTTCGTCCATCGATTGAAACGGCGTCATATCCGGTCCGCCGAGATACACCTTATAGGCGTCCACCGGCAACGCCAGTTGCTTCTCAGCCTCATCTTCCTTGAGTTTGCCTTCGAGCACGGAATTTCGATAACCCGCTTCCCGAATTGTGCGCGACGAAATCCAGCGAACAATGAAATTCGCTGCGGTGGGCTGCGGCGGTGCTTCCCCCGGGCCGGGCTGACTTGCCGGGGCGCTCGCTTGACTTGGCGCAGAGCCAGGCTGACTTCCCGGCTGGGTGTTCCCCATCCCAGGCGCCTTCACCCCGCCAGCGCTAGACGCGTCCCCCGTTGCTGCTGCCGTCGCCAGGTTGCTTGCCTTCCAACTCACATCAATTTGCACAATCTTGCACCACGGCGAATCGTCAAAAATTTTCTTGATGTCATTCGCGTCCCACTGCTGGTAAGGCTTGGCCTTCCACGGGTCTCCGCCACCCCACGCAAGCGCGGCCAAAATCACGCATGCCAATGCACCCGTGAACAGCTTCGAAAACCGTGGCATGAGCACTGAAGTATGTTTCCGGTGTTTCATATTAAACCTCCCAACTATGAGCGGACCACTTCGCGGGTAGGATAACACTCATGCAATACTTGCCGTCAAAGGTCCGATATAAACTCAGGGGAGAAACCGCGAGAGTCATTTTTCAAGGCAGATAAACATGGCGAGGTCGCTCGCAAATAACGCTGCAGGTATTCCATCGCGGTCACTCGCACGACACAATTTTCAATTCCCTAACGATAACCGAAAATACCTTAGCGGCTAGCCCTTCGGGCGACGAGCGGGTTCTCCGCGTCTGGACTCGCGTGACCTGTTTGTCGCGACGCGCCCAACACGCGTTCCACCCTGTACATCGGATTCTCGCGCGATTCGAAATGCATCCGCATCAGCAGCTCGCCCACGAGCCCCACCGCGAGCAACTGTACTCCGAAGAGGCATAGCATCATGCCCAGCACCAAAAGTGGCCCGTGCTCTACGAAAATCGGCGCTGGCGTGAAGATCTTCTCCAACATCAGAAATGCCAGAATCCCGCCACCCGCGAACAGCCCCAACAATCCCGGCGGCCCAAAGAAGTGCAGCGGTCGCGTCATATAGCGCATCAGGAACCGAATGGTGATGATGTCGAAGAAGACGCGCAAGGTGCGCGAAATTCCGTAATGGGATTTCCCTCCCGGCCGCACAATGTTGCGAATCGGAACTTCCACAATCTTCGCCCCGTTCCACGCCGCCAGCGCAGGAATGAACCGGTGCATCTCGCCATACAGCGGCACGTCCTTGATGATCTCGCGGCGGTACACTTTAAAAGTCGTCCCGAAATCGTGGATGTCCACTCCGGAAAGCTTGGCCATCATCCAATTCGCGATGCGCGAAGGCAGCCGGCGCAAAATAAAATTATCCACTCGCTTCCGCCGCCACCCGCTGACGATGTCGCAACCCGTCGTCTCCATCGTTCCCAGCAGCGTGGGAATATCCGCGGGATCGTGCTGCAAATCCCCGTCCATCGAGATGATGATGTCGCCCGACGCGTAATCGAATCCTGCGGCAAGCGCCGTGGTTTGCCCGTAATTCCGTTTCAGACGCAGCACCGCGACGCGCGGATCTTCCGCGGCGATCTGCGCCAGAATCTGCGGAGTCGCGTCAGAGCTTTGATCATCTACGTAGACGAATTCCACCGGGTCAAAGCGCCCCGTCATAACGGCGCTCAACTGGTTGTGCAGTTCGCGCACGCTCTCTTGTTCATCGTGGAAAGGAACTACCACCGAATAACGCGGCGGCATACCTGAGTGCTCCCGCATAAGTTCAGTTTAACTCCCGATAGCTGATTAAGCGAATCCCGCGTTCCGTAATCGCACTTCTTACCCCAGGGTCCAAAAGCCCCCGCATCTCGTCCTCGCGATGCTTCTGAAGCCGCGAGCCCGACCGCGCCAGATCCGCGTCGCAAATCCCCGGATGCAGCATAATCTCGGTAGTCCCCTCGCCAACTGTGCCGATTATGCCACGCAACAGTGCCGGCCCGAGCCGGCCCGTCGTAGCCAAACCCAGAAAATAATCCGGGGACAGCAGCCCGTACTTCTTCGAAATCGTCATGAACTGCGGAGCGATCGCTCGAACAGCTCCCGCCGCCAGAATTTGTAGCGAGATTCCCTGCCCGCCCGCCTTGCTGGTCTCCCAGGAATCGTGAAGATCCTCGATCGGCTTGCGTACCCGCATGATTCCGCATTCTGTGGCGACTTGACCCAGCACTTCCATCACCCGCGGATGGGCGTGGGTGTGTTTGTGCGTGTCCAAGTGTGTCGGCTCGATTCCGGCGGCCCGAATTTTGGCAATTTGTGCGCGCAACTCCCGCTCGATTTCTTCCCTGCGTATCATGCCGGAGCTGATCCGCGCGACAAAAAGTGCCAGCGAGTCCGGCAAAGTGCCATCTGCATCCACAAGCGACGAGACGCTTTCGCGTGGCGCCACGCATTTGCCGCCCACCAGCACGAGATGGCAGCCAACTCCCAGCTCCGGGTTCGCGCGCGCTCTCTCCACCGCATCGTCAAACGCTTCGCCGTTCGCCATCAACGTCGTACTGGTCAGAATTCCTTCGCGATGCGCGCGCACAATCCCTTCGTTCACACCACGCGTCATGCCAAAGTCGTCGGCGTTCAGAATTAAGTTTTTCATCGAGACCGCGAACATTTCCGGAAGGACCAGCAAATATTATCACGCAGCCGCAAGACGATGCATCCAGTCAACTTAAATCTCATCGCCACGACTTTCTCCCGAAACGCTCGAACACTTCGCCGAACATCAGGAGAAATAAAATGCGCCGCGCACGCATTTTTGACGCCACTCGCGCGACAATCCAAAGAAAAAATATGAATGCTTCGTAAAAGTTTTCAACAGTTCTGTTGAAAACCGTGTGGAAAAGACCGCTGTAAAATTAAAATTTATCAGCAATTCGCTGCAAAAATCCTCTTTGCACTATTTCAGTGCAGTACTCCACGCCCGCAAGAAAAAGAGTTGGCGGGGCGCGCGGGGGAAATTCTAGCGGCGAAACTTAGTACCAATGCGGCGGCGGGTCCAGCTTGATATCAATCGTGGCTGTCTCGTCTTCGATGTCGTACCACTTGCCGTAGGTGTGCAAACCTTTCGCGATCACCTGAATCAAAATTCTTCCTGCCGGAACCGCCGGCACTTTCACCGATCCGTCTTCGTTCGTCTTAAAACTCAATTCGGCGAGCTTGTCCTTATGCAGAAATCCGCCCGCTTCGTTGAAGCGCACGTAGACGCTCGCGTTCCCAACCGGCTTATCATCACTGTTTTTGACGTTAATCCTTAGGCGGGTGGTGTGCGGAGTCTCTGACTTGTCGTCCTTCGCAGCAGGCTGGCTCTGCGTCCCAGACTTGTCCGCAGTGTTCGTCTGAGCGGAACAAGGCCCGACGCAAAGCAATCCAATCGCCAAGCATGCTACGAGCGCGCACTCGGAGCGAATTCCCCGACGGATGTCGGCGGCATCCATGCACTTCCGTTCTACTCCAATCGGACGAGTCTCTCAAGCCCCGCGGCTCGCCGCGGACTCGCGACAATTCTCGCAACTACTGTCGTAGTCGCGTGCGCCGAGTTTAATCCTATCGACCGTTCGCTCTTTGCATCTTTGGTCTCTCGCCATGCCGATCGGATGTCATAGCAGCATCCGTCTGACGTATGATTGAGATTCGATTCCGCCAACACGTGCGGACCGATACGACGTATCCCGCCTTCGCAGAAAATTATAGAAGGCTTCGACTACAATCTTCCGCGCCGCGTCCTGAAACGGAACGACGCATTGCCCGAACACGGCCCGAGAACGGCCACGAAACATTTCAGGAGGAACGAGATGGGCTTTTCCACCGATGCAATCCACGTGGGCCAGGAACCGGACGCGCTCACTGGCGCGATCGTCGCGCCAATCTACCAGACGTCCACCTACGTGATCGAAGCTATGGGCAAAAGCAAAGGCTACGATTATGCCCGCACGGCCCATCCCAATCGCAAAGCCCTCGAGCGTACCATCGCAAAACTCGAAGGCGGCCAGGCCTCCTACGTTTTCACTTCGGGAATGGCGGCGATTGATTCTGTGTTCCGGCTGCTGCGTCCAGGCGACCACGTCATACTTTCGCAGGCGGTTTACGGCGGCGTCTTCCGCCTCACCACTCAGCTCCTGGTCCAATTCGGTATCGAATTCAGCTACGTGGACACCTCAGCAGCTCGAGAAAGTGACTCAGGCGATCAAGCCCAGCACGCGCATGATTTACGTGGAGACGCCGACGAACCCGACGATGATCGTCACGGACATCGCCGCCATCGCCAAACTCGCGCACAGTAAAAAACTGCTCGTCGTCGTGGACAACACATTCCTAAGCCCTTACCTCCAGCAGCCCCTCGCACTCGGCGCGGACATCGTCGTCCACTCCATGACCAAGTTCTTGAACGGCCACAGCGACTGCACCGGCGGCGCCGTAATCGTCAGCACGCAGGAACAGGCTGAAAAAATCTATTTCGTCCAACGCTCCGCAGGCGCGGGCCTAGCTCCGATGGATTGCTTCCTTGTCTCGCGCGGCGTGAAGACTCTAGCGGTCCGCATGGATCGCCATAATTCCAACGGGATGGCCGTCGCCAAGCATCTGGAAAGCCATCCGAAGGTAAAATACGTGATTTATCCCGGCCTCGCGTCACACCGCCAGCACGAAATCGCTAAACGCCAGCAGCGCGGCTTCGGCGCTATGATCTCTTTTGACCTCGGGTCACTCGACGCCGCCAAAAATTTCCTGAATCACGTGAAGCTCTGCTCGCTAGCCGAAAGCCTGGGCGGCGTCGAAACCCTGATCTCGTTGCCGGCGCTGATGACCCACGCCTCTATCCCGCCGGACATCCAAATGCAAATCGGAATCACCCAAGGCCTGGTCCGCCTCTCAGTAGGCATCGAAGACGTAGAAGACCTAATCGCCGACCTAGACCACGCCCTCGCCAGAATTTAAGGCGCCAGTGTAGTCGTCGCCTTTGTAGCGGCGCACTTCAGTGCGCCATCGTTGGAAGGGCGAATGCCGCTCATTCTAGGGCACAGCCCCCGCGGAACGCCTGTCATCCCGAGCGCAGCGAGGGATCTCTCTTCGATGTACGCACCATCGACGAACGCCCGCCCGTCCCGACCGACTCCGCGATCCAATCCAAATACGCCCGCGACCCCTCAACGATCGGCAAACCAATAATCTCCGGCACCGCATAGCTATGCAATTCGCGCACAATCTCGCGCAAGCCAGCAAACCGCCTCTTCGTAGTCTTAATCACCAGCAAAAACTCCTCCGCCGTCTCCACTTTGCCCTTCCAACGATAAACCGACCTCACCGCCGCCCCAATCTCATTCACGCAAGCCGCGAGCCGCCTCTCGACAAGCTCCCGCGCGATCTTCCGCGCCTCTTTCCGCGACCCGCACATCACCAAAACCACAATTTTATCGGTCATCGAATTCCGCCAAGCGCCTTTACTCTTGCGACCAGCCCAGTTCTTTCGTAAGTTTGTTTTGGAGGCCAAGATACAATATCCGCCCGTGACGAAACAATCGATCCATTTCGGCACCTCCGGCTGGCGCGGCGTCATCGCTGACGATTTCACTTTCCCCGGCGTCCGCCGAGCTTCCACCGCAATCGCGGGCCACGTCTGCGCCACCAAAAAATCTCCAAAAATCATCGTCGGCCACGACACGCGTTTCTTCTCGCCCGAATTCGCGCGCACCGCTGCCACCGTCCTGCGCAAGCACGGTTGCCGCATCGTCTTCTGCCCGGAACCGACGCCCACTCCCGTCCTTGCCCACGCCATCATCCACAATAAACTCGACGGCGGCGTCAACATCACCGCCAGCCACAACCCCGCCGAATACAACGGCCTGAAATTTTCCGGCCCCGACGGCGGCCCCGCCCTCCCGGAAATCACCAAGGACATTGAAAAGCGCGCCGCCGCTTTGCCCGACGACGAGACTCCGTTCCAGGAAATGGCCGACGACTTCGACCGGCTCGACCCGCGCGCTCCCTATTTCGCGCAACTCGAAAAAATAATTCGCTTCGACGTGCTCACCAAAGCCAAAGGCAATTTCGCTTATGACGCCGTCCACGGCTGCGGCGCCGGCTGGCTCGATCGCATCCTCACCGACCACGGCATGACCGTCGAGTCCATCCGCACCAAGCGCGACGTCCTTTTCGACGGCTCCGGCCCCGACCCCTCCGAGGAAAATCTCAAGCCCCTGAAAAGGTTGGTGATCGAAAAGAAAGCCCTCGCCGGTCTCGCCACTGATGGCGACGCCGACCGCTTCGGCATCCTCGATCGCGACGGCTCGTTCGTCCAGCCCAACCACATTCTCGGCCTGGTTTTCGATTACCTGCTCGAAACGCGCGGCTGGAAACTCGGCGCGCACCGCAGCGTGGCCACCACGCACCTGCTCGACGCCGTCGCGCGCCTGCACGGAGTTAAGGTTTACGAAACGCCCGTCGGTTTTAAGTATGTCGGTCCGCTGCTCCGCGAGGATAAGATTGCGCTCGGCGGCGAAGAGAGCGCGGGCATGACCATCCGCGGCCATCTGCCGGAAAAAGACGGCATCCTTGCCTGCCTGCTGGTCGCGGAAATGATTGCGGCACGCGGCGCTTCACTCGGCGAGCAGTTGCGCGAACTTTTCCGCAAAGTCGGCGGCGAATTCTGGCCGATTCGCATGAACCTGCATCTCCCTGCGGAAACGCAGGCGAAATTGCCGGAACGCTTGCGCGAAAATTTCAGCGAATTCGCGGGGCGCAAAGTCGCCAAGACGGATCGCACCGACGGATTGCAATTGATTTTTGACGACGGCTCGTGGGTTCTGATGCGTCCTTCGGGCACCGAGCCAGTCGTGAGGATTTACACCGAAGCCGCGAAGCCCGCTGCCGCGGAAAAATTGGCAGAGGACGCGCGCGCGTGGATCTCGAAATGAAGAAGCGGCCCACAAAAACCCGGCGACCGAAAGCGCGTGCAGCAGCACGTCCCGCCACTGTCGCCGCCGAGAATCCGCGCGAAACTTTCACCGAGCAACTCGGCAGCTTCTTCCGCCGCAATATGAATTGGTTTCTGGTGGCAGGCTTCGCGTTGCTGCTCCTGCAGGACATCTTCGGCACGCACGGCGTTCTGGCCATGCGTCGCTCGCAGGTAGAAGCCCGCAAAATCCAGCAAGAAATCAACCAGCTCGACAAGGAAAATCAAGCCCTGCAAAACCACGTAAAAGACCTGAAGACCGATCCCGCCACCATCGAATGCATCGCCCGCGAAAATATGGGCTTGGCCCGCCCCGGCGAACACATCTTCAAAACCCAGCCAAGGCCCGCCGACCCCGCGCATCCGCAATCACAACAACAGCAACAACAACCCTGCTCGTCGCAGTAACCACGCGCGCGTTGGAACGCGTCAACACCGGCGCGTTCTCCGCGTTCTCCGTGTTCCCCCCCGTTCTCGCTATGTGCCCGGCGTCTACCCCGACGAAGTCGGGATGTTAAATCTTTTGAAGTTCGCCTTCTGCAAACAACCACGAATCCACATTACAACCTCCACCCCATGCCCCTTAGACCGCGTCCGCGCCACTGACAGCAAAACCATCCCCGCCGTGACAATCAAAAAGCCAAGCGTAGCCATCGGAATCGTCTGCATATTCTTCTGCAAAATCGAAAATCGCCCGTACACGAACTCGATGTGCACCCAATAAACCAGCAGCGAAGTTTGCCCCATTTGCACCATCGGGCTGAACGGAATCCGCGCCACCACCCACCGGCACCACCAGTAGCTCACTGGAAAAAAAATCATCATCAGGCCCACGCGCGCGAGAAAAAAGTTAGGACTTGTGTGCCAGTAATCGTAGACGGAAAACATCTGCGCAGGCCGCGCGTCCAGCCAACCCGCAAGATAAAACATCGCAACGCCCGCCGCGCCCAATAATCCAACTGCCTGAGCCACATTCCGCGACGCCCAATCGCCAAAAAGGAAAAATCCCAGCGCCAGGCCCGCAAACGTAAACCCCGCCCAAGGAAAAACCGGGAACAACCAGGGCTGAGGCGCATTCAGCGTGTGCACGCCGTTGATGTACGACTCGAGGTACCAGGGCAGCCAGCTCGGCCGCCAGGTTGTGTAGAGCGCAGGCGTAGCCAATGCGATTACCGCTGTCGCCACCAAAGCAAGCGCAATATTTGCGGCCCGAGATTGCGCCAGCCGGCAAACAATCGCCACTAGCACAATCGAAAGCCCGATCGTATTCAGAATATCCACGCGCAGCAGGTCAGTCCACGGAGCCCAGGGCAGCCCCAGCAAATATTCCTGCACTCGAAAAAGATAACCCAGCGCCAGAATTTCGAGGCCGCGCAAAATCATCGTCCGCGCGATCTGGTTCGGCGGAATCCCCTTCTTCCGCGACTTGTCCGTCACCAGCGCGCAGGATACCCCGGCAAGAAAAAGAAACAGTGGCGCGGGAAGCGTCCCGCTAAGCTGCGACCACTTGAAGAAATGCGTGTCGCGCGCGGAAACACTCAGCCACGAATCGTACGAATGCACCTCAAACATCAATACGCAGGCAAACCCGCGCAGCCAGTCAATGTAAGCCAGTCGTCCTTGTTTGGAAGGTGCCGCCATGAGGTCTTGAGCCACCCCAGAATCGCACAAGTACCGCCGCACCGAAACTCTCAAGTTCGCGAGACGGACGCTTCACGAACCTCCAACACTTCAGTAAAATCCTTCGCGATGGCAACCAGCTCGAAATCCTGGCAAATGAATCTGCCGACCGTCGCCGGCATCTGGGCGGTGATCGTCATCCTCGCGGGATTTTTCGGGATGCGCCTCGGCTACGGAGGGCGCGCATTCGCACTAGCGCTCGGCGTCGCGGCTGTGCTCTTCGCCTTCGAATTATTCCTCGCGTCACCCGGCATCCTCGACCAAGCCCGTCAATCGCTCGGCGAACACGGCGGCGTTCTCGCGCCGCTGATTCCGCTCTTCGCGGTGCTGATTTACACCATCGGCGTCACGACGAGTTGGAAAATGGCGCTGATCGGGGCCGCCTACGCGGTGCTGCCTGCCCTGTTGGTCGCGAGCAGCGCCGGAAAACCCCCCGGCACGCCCGCGGATTACTTCGCCGCAATCATCGTCTGGCTCCCGGTGGAATTCCGCTGGATGTACCGCCTGTTCCCCTATCCCACGCAATTGACGCACACGCTCACCATACTTCTAGCACTCAGCACGGGAGTCGCGGCCTTCGTGCTGCTGCGCCGCCTGGAAGGAGTAGGCTACGCCATCGAATGGCGGCGTGGTTTCTCGGCAAGCGTGCTCATCCACTTCGGCATTTTCGCCGCGATCGCCGTAGCGATCGGCATCCGCATCAGCTTCCTCACCTACGACCCGTCGGCCGCGCGCCTGCGTTCCCTGCCTCTCACCATCATCGGAATTTTATTTTTCACGGCGTGGCCCGAGGAATTCCTCTTTCGCGGGATCCTGCAGAATCTTTTTCAGCGCACGTTCAAAAATCAGTGGGCCGCGTTGATCTTGGCCTCAGTAATCTTCGGCCTGTCGCACATTTTCCACGCGCCCTACCCCAACTGGAAATACGTAGCCCTAGCCACCATCGCCGGCCTCTTCTACGGCCACACCTGGATGAAAACCAAATCGTTGTTCCCAGCTGCTATCGTCCACGCGCTGGTGGACATCCTCTGGCACATATTGTTCCGGTGATGTCGCGTCCGCATTTGAATTTGTAGCGGCGCACTTTAGTGCGCCATCAGTGCTGCGCACGGAACGATGGCGGTCTGAAGACCGCCGCTACAAAACCGTCGACGTCGCAGTGTGTGAAATCAGGCCGACGGCAGAAAAAACTACCTCACCACACCATGCAGCGGGCTTGACGCAGCAGCATACAATTTCTTCTCGATGCGCCCAGCCAAGAAAGCCTTCCTCCCCGCATCCACAGCCGACCCCATCGCCTCAGCCATCAAAACGGAATCCTGCGCCTCGGCGATCGCCGTATTCATCAAAACGCCGTCCGCTCCCAATTCCATCGCGAGGGCCGCGTCCGAAGCCGTCCCCACGCCCGCATCCACAATCAAAGGCACTTCCGTAACGCGCTCGCGCAAAATCCGCAAATTCGCCACGTTCTGAATTCCCATCCCAGAACCAATCGGCGCGCCCAAAGGCATCACCGCCGCCGCGCCAGCATCAATCAATTTGCGCGCGGCAATCAAATCATCATTCGTATAAGGCAGCACCACGAACCCTTCCGCCACCAAAGTTTTCGTCGCGCTGATCAATTGCTCCGTATCCGGAAACAAAGTCTGCTGGTCGCCAATCACTTCCAGCTTCACCCATTCAGACAAACCAACCTCGCGCCCCAGCCGCGCCGTGCGCACCGCCTCCTCCGCCGTATAACACCCCGCGGTATTCGGCAAAATAAAAAAATTCTTGCGGTCAATGTAATCCAGCAGCGATTCCTTCGATTTATCCGTCAGGTTCACGCGCCGCACCGCGACCGTCACCATATCCGCGCCGGACGCCTCGTGCGCGCGCCGCATTTCCTCGAAACTGCGGTATTTTCCCGTCCCCACGATCAGCCGCGAATTAAACGTGCGGCCGGCAATCGTCAATTGGTCAGGCATGTATACTCCCGAAATCCATTGTAACGCGGCGCAAAGCCGTAAGGCTTAGGCCAGGTGGTGCGGCCGCGGCTCTTCCACATCCGCATACAGCCGCGCGATCAAATCTTGATAACGCTGCTCGATCACCCGCCGTTTCATCTTTAGCGTATAAGTCAATTCGCCGCTCGCGAACGTGAAATCCTGCTCGAGCAAGGCAAAACGCTTCGGCTTCTCGTATTGCGCCAGCGAAGCCGTCAACCTCTCGACCTCGCGCGAAATCAAATCGCGCACCCAAGGATCCGCAATCGCCTGCGACGGCCCCGCAAAATCGTGACCCTGTTTTTTCGCTTCGGCCTCAATCGCCACAAAATTCACCACGATCAGCACCGACACAAACTTCCGCCTGTCGCCCACCACAATCGCGTTCGTGATGTAACGGGAAGTCTTCAGCATGTTTTCAATCGGCGCTGGCGCGACGAACTTGCCCGCCGAAGTTTTCAGCAACTCCTTCTTGCGATCGGTGATGATCAGATACCCATCTTCATCAATTCTTCCGATGTCCCCCGTGCGAAACCAGCCATCCTCGCTCAAAACCTCGCGGGTCGCATCCGGCTTCCGGTAATAGCCCTGCATCACGTTCGGCCCTTTCGCCAAAATCTCGCCGTCTTCCGCGATGCGCAATTCCACCTGCGGGATCGGCCGCCCCACCGTCCCCACCTTGTTCGCCGCGGGCACATTCGAAGTAAGCACCGGCGCCGTCTCCGTCAACCCATAACCCTGATACACCGGCACATTCAACGCCCAGAAAAATTCCGCCAGCTCCGGCGCCAACGGCGCGCCACCCGAACAGAACGACCGAATCCGCCCGCCCAATCCCGCGCGAATTTTCGAATACACCAATCGGTCTGCGATACTCCAGCGCAATTTCAACCCAGCCGACGGCGTTTTTCCGTAAGCGCGCCACGGCACAGACTCCGCAGCCACATGCAACGCCCAATCGAAAATCTTGCGCTTCAATCCCGTCTCGCGGTGGCCCTTGTCTAGGATGTTCGTGTACATTTTCTCGAAGAACCGCGGAACGGCGGCCGTAGTCGTCGGATGCACTTCCAGCATCGCCTGCGCTACTTCCTCGATCGCCGCCACGTACGCAATCGAAACGCCGCGAAATAAATAAGCGTAGCCCACCGTCCGCTCGTACACGTGCGCGAGCGGCAGAAATTCCAGCGCCACGTCTCCCGGCAAAAACTCGTACGCCTTAATCGAATCAATCGCATTCGAACTCAAGTTCGAATGGTTCAGCATCACTCCTTTTGGTTCGCCAGTTGTCCCGGATGTGTAAATAATTGTCGCCAACTGTCCGCCAACAACCTCCGCTGCCCGACGCCGGTACTCCGCCACGTCGGCGTCTCCCGCCGTGGCAATCAAAGTTTCGTAACGCAGAATGTCGCCGCGCAAATCCGCAGGCGGCGCCACCGCAATCACATGTTCGAGCGCCGGCATACGCTCGCGCGCCTCCGCAATCTTCCGCGCCTGCGCTTCGCCCGCGGTAAACACGATCCGCGCACCCGAATCGTTCAGGATATAAACCAGCCGCTCCACCGATTCGTTGAAATATACCGGCACGCTAGCCGCGCCCAATCCCGTGATCGCGAAATCCGCCACATGCCATTCCGGACAGTTCGGTGCAAGTAATCCAACGCGGTCGCCGGTCTCGATTCCCAGTTCGCGCAGCGCTTTCGACAATCCCGCCACGCGCCGCAGCATTTCCTTTGCAGAAGTTGATTCCCAGCCGCCAGCCGCCTTGTATATCTGTGCCTTAGGGTTTGCGTCGCGATCAACTGCTTCCAGGAAAAGTTTGTTCAGCGAGGAGTAGTCCATGTGCGCTCCTGCAACTCTAACGTATAGGAATCCCCCACGCAACGCGCTCGGACTGTCTCCGTGCCTCGCGTCATTCTACTTTCACGCTAACATCTCCGTGGACTCCGCATTCCTCTGTGCACTCTGTGTTTCAGCCTTTAAGTTGTTGAATTTCTCCCGGTCCAAGTGTGCTCTCGGTTTCCGCGTTTCGCTCTACGCCTCGTCCATCGTCTGCGTTAAGATACCTTCGGGAGAAACGCAAATGTCCAAGCTAGCCACCGAAGAAGCCGCTGGCTACCAACCAGTCCGCGCCCCCCGCGGCGCAACTCTTTCCTGCAAAGGCTGGCAGCAGGAAGCCGCCCTGCGCATGTTGATGAACAACCTCGATCCCGAAGTCGCCGAGAAGCCGGAAGACTTGATCATCTACGGCGGCCGCGGCAAAGCGGCCCGCAATTGGAATGCGTATCACGCCATCGTCGCCTCGCTCCGTTCGCTCGAAAATGACGAAACTCTCCTGGTCCAATCCGGCAAGCCCGTCGGAATTTTTCGCACGCACACGCATGCGCCGCGCGTGCTCATCGCCAATTCCAATCTCGTCGGCCACTGGAGCGACTGGAAAAATTTCGACGAGCTCGATCGCGCCGGCCTGATGATGTATGGTCAGATGACCGCCGGCAGCTGGATTTACATCGGCTCGCAAGGCATTTTGCAGGGCACGTACGAAACCTTCGCAGCAGCCGCACGCCAGCATTTTGGCGGCGACCTCGCCGGAAAATTAGTCGTCACTGGCGGCATGGGTGGAATGGGTGGCGCCCAGCCTCTCGCCGCTACGCTGAACGGCGCAGCGTTCCTCGGAATTGACGTAGACCCCGAACGCATCAAGCGTCGCGTGAAAACCGGTTATTGCGACGTGATGGTCAACGACCTCGACGAAGCTCTGCGCATCCTCAAGAATGCCGTGCGCAAAAAAGAAGCCAGTTCCGTCGGCCTCGTCGGCAATTGCGCCGACGTGATTCCCGAACTCGCCCGCCGCGGCATTCTTCCCGACCTGCTCACCGATCAGACCAGCGCGCACGACCCCATCGGCGGCTACATCCCGCAAGGCCTCAACGTCGAACAAGCTGCCGAGCTTCGCAAAGCCGATCCCGCAGCTTACGAAAAGCGTTCGCTCGATTCCATGGCACGCCACGTGGAAGGCATGCTCGCTCTGCAAAAAATGGGCGCGGTCACTTTCGATTACGGAAACAACATCCGCACCTTCGCGTTTCAGCAGGGCGTCAAGAACGCCTACGACTTCCCCGGCTTCGTGCCCGCTTACATTCGCCCCCTTTTCTGCGAAGGCCGCGGCCCCTTTCGCTGGGCCGCGCTCTCCGGCGAGCCGTCGGACATCCATCGCACCGACCAGCTCGTCCTCGAAATGTTCCCGCACGACGAAATTCTCTCGCGCTGGATCAAGCTCGCGCAGAAGCGTGTGCGTTTCCAAGGATTGCCCGCGCGCATCTGCTGGCTCGGCTACGGCGAACGCGATCGCTTCGGCGTTGCACTCAACGAACTCGTCGCGCGCGGCGAACTGAAAGGCCCCATCGTCATCGGCCGCGACCATCTCGACTGCGGCTCGGTGGCTTCGCCGTATCGCGAAACCGAAAAAATGAAAGACGGCTCGGACGCCGTCGCCGACTGGCCGCTGCTCAATGCCCTGCTCAACACCGCCAGCGGCGCGAGTTGGGTCTCCATTCACAATGGCGGCGGAGTCGGCATCGGCTATTCACTGCACGCAGGGCAAGTCACAGTCGCCGACGGCTCGAAAGAAATGGGCGAACGAATTCAGCGCGTCCTCACGAATGATCCCGGAATCGGCGTAGCCCGCCACGTGGACGCCGGCTACGAAGAAGCCATCCATTTTGCCAAAAAATCCGGCGTAAAAATCCCGATGCCGTAGCCTTTTCTGGAAGTGCGGCGGCGAGCGCTTCTTTTTGTTGTCATCCCGAGCGCAGCGAGGGATCTCTCTTCAGTTTCGCAATCACAAATTAGGAGCTCAAATGATCGTCATCACCGGAGCCACGGGACACACAGGCAAGCCCGCAGCCGAAGCGCTGCTCGCCAAAGGCGAAAAAGTCCGCGTAATCGGCCGCGACGCGAAAAAACTCGACGCTCTCGTTCAGAAAGGAGCCGAGGCCCTCGTCGGCAACGTCGAAGATCCAGCCTCCATGACGAAAGCATTCGACAACGCCACAGCCGTCTACCTCGTGCTACCCGAAGATGTTTCGCAGGAAGATCTGCGCGCTCATCAGGAACGCATTTCCGACAGCTACGCCGCCGCCATCGCAAATGCGCGCGTGCCTTACGTCGTAAGCCTCAGCAGCATCGGCGCGCAGCACGCGGAAAAGACGGGCCCCATCGTCGGGCTGCACAATCTGGAACAAAAGCTGAATCGCATCGCCAACCTCAACGTCCTCTATCTGCGCGCCGCCTACTTCATGGAAAATCTCTTGATGAGTATCGCGCCGCTGCGCTCGATGGGAATCCTGCCCGGCGGTTTGAAAGGCGATATGCCGATGCCCTGGATCGCCACGAAAGATATTGGCGAATACGCCGCCACCCGCCTCGCCGCCCGCGATTTTTCCGGCAGCGGGACGCAGGAACTCCACGGCCAGCGCGACATCTCAATGAAAGAGGCCGCCGCGGTGGTAGGCAATGCCATCGGCAAACCAAAACTTTCCTACATGCAGGTGCCGTTCTTGATGCTGGAGCCGGCGCTCGTGCAAATGGGCTTGCCAAAGAAAACCGCGGCGCTCGTGATCGAAATGTGGAAAGGCGGGAACGCCGGATTAATCTCGCCGCTAGAGCAGCGCTCAGCCAAAAACACGACTCCGACAACGCTCGAATCATTCGTCACCGAAGTTTTCGTTCCAGCCTATTCGGCACGAGCCGCCAAAGCGTAGCGCCGGCGTCTCGCCGGCTCGGTGCAGTTGACTTTGTGAATCGCGCCACAGCGCGCCGATTCCTACCGTATTGTCATCCCGAGCGGAGCGAGGGATCCCTCTTGGACTCACGTTCAGCAACGCGTGAATGACGTTGCAGTTGTAGTGGCGCACTTCAGTGCGTCGTCGTTGTTGCACCACTCGAAGGATGGCGGTCCGAAGACCGCCGCAACAAAACCCACTCGCCTGACGCTGCCCTGAATCCGCGCATCGCATTGGTTTTTGCCCCCTCTCGGCGTTAGTATCCAATCGCCCATGCCCGACTGGTTAATCACCGGCTGCTCGCAGCTGCTGACTCTCCGCGGCACAGTTCCCCGACGCGGCAAAGCTCTCGGTGAACTCGGCATCATCCGCGACGGCGCAATTTTCGTCCGCGAAGACCGCGTCGCCGCCATCGGCCCGCGCCGCCGCATCGAAAAAATCCGCGCCGCGAGGCGCGCCGAAAAACTCGATCTCGCCGGACGCGTCGTTCTTCCCGGCTTCGTGGATTCCCACACGCACCTGATCTTTCCCGCCAGCCGCGCCGCGGAATACGAACAGCGCTTAGCCGGCGCCACCTACGAGCAAATCGCCCGCAAAGGCGGAGGCATCCGCTCCACAGTCGCGCATCTGCGCCGCGCTCCCGCCGCGCAACTCGAAGCCCGCGCCATCGCAAACCTCAACGAATTCGCCGCGCACGGCACCACCACCATCGAAGCCAAGAGCGGCTACGGACTCGACTGGAAGAGCGAGCTGAAAATGCTCGAGCTGCTCTCGCATCTTCATCAGCACCATCCCCTGGATATTCGCGCCACGTTTCTCGGCGCGCACGTCGTGCCGCACGAATTTCGCAAACGCCCCGACGCGTACGTCGAACTTCTGGTCAAGCAATGGATTCCCACCGTCGCCATGGCAGGCCTCGCCGAATTCTGCGACGTCTACTGCGATCGCGGCGCATTCACGGTCCCGCAGTCACGCCGCATCCTAGCCGCAGGACGCGCCGGCGGCCTCGTCCCCCGCATTCACGCCGAACAACTGGCCAACACTGGCGCCGCGCGCCTCGCCATCGAACTGCAAGCCGCCAGCGCCGACCACCTCGAAAAAATTAATCGCAACGACATCCACGCGCTAGCTCTCTCGAACGTCGTCTGCACTCTGCTTCCCGGCTGCTGCTTCCACCTCGGCCTCGCGCATTACGCCCCCGCGCGCGCATTAATTGACGCCGGAGCCATCATCGGCATCGCCACCGACTTCAATCCCGGCACCAGCCCCACGCTCAGCATGTCCATGATTCTCTCGCTAGCCTGCACCCAGATGCGCATGACTCCCGCGGAAGCCATCGCAGCCGCTACGATCAACCCCGCTTACTCCCTTCGCCAGCACGATCGCGTCGGCTCTCTCGACGTTGGCAAATATGCCGACATCGCCGCCTTTGACGTGGCCGACTACCGCGAAATCCCGTATTATTTTGGTGTGAATCTTTGCAGCTTCACCATGAAACGCGGCGCAGTCATCCACTCAAAGAATCTCTGACTCTGACTTCATGAAACGACTCGTCGAATGTGTTCCGAATTTTTCCGAAGGGCGCGACGCCGTCAAAATTGACGCCATCGTCGCGGCCATGCGCGAAGTTCCCGGCGTCTATTTGCTCGATCGCGAAAGTGACGCCGACCACAATCGCAGCGTGATCACCATTGCCGGCGAGCCCGAAGCCGTCGCCGAAGCGGCGCTCCGCGGCGTCGGCAAAGCCGCCGAGCTGATTGACCTCACCAAGCATTCCGGCGCGCACCCGCGCATGGGCGCAACGGACGTCGTCCCGTTCATCCCTGTCGAAGGCGTCACCATCGAAGATTGCGTCGCTCTCGCGAAAAAAGTCGGCCGCGAAATCTGGGAACGCTACAAAATTCCCGTCTATTTCTACGAAGCCGCCGCGCAGCGTCCCGAACGCGCCAACCTCGAAAACATCCGCAAAGGCCAATTCGAAGGCTTGCTCGCCGAGGTGCCCAAAAATCCCGAGCGCGCTCCCGATATCGGCGAGCAGCGCCTACATGCCACCGCCGGAGCCACCGTCGTCGGCGCGCGCAAATTTCTGGTCGCCTACAACATCAACCTCAACACCCCCGACATCGAAATCGCCAAAAAAATCGGCAAGAACATCCGCTTCTCGAATGGCGGCCTGCGCTACGTGAAAGCCATGGGCGTGGACCTTCGCGCGCGCCATCTCGCGCAAGTTTCCATCAACATGACCGACTTCGAGCAAACGCCGCTCCACCGCGTCTTCGAAATGGTCAAGCGCGAAGCCGAACGGTACGGCGTCTCGATCGTCGGCAGCGAAATCGTTGGCCTGATTCCCAAACGCGCTATCGAGCTGACCGCCGATTTCTACCTGCAACTGGAGAACTTTTCTCCCGCGCAAGTGTTTGAGAATCGTATCGAAGCTTCGCTCAGCGGTATTGCCGCCCCGGATGGTCCCGGCAAATTCGCGTCGCTCGTGCAACCGTTTCTGGACGCCGTCGCGGAACCCACGGCGACTCCAGGAGGCGGCTCGGTTGCGGCGCTCGCCGGTGCGCTCGGGGCAAGCCTTGGACAAATGGTCGCCGGCCTCTCGCGCAAGAAAAAGTCGCAAGCTGCGCACGTGGACCAGCTCAGTGAAGCCGTTGCCGATTTTGAAGCTGCGTCCCGCGCGCTCGCTGAAGCGATCGACCGTGATTCCGCTTCCTTTGAGCAAGTAATGGCTGCTTACAAGCTGCCGAAAGAAACGTCTGAACAGGAGAGGAATCGCGACGCCGCGATTCAGCAGGCTTTACATGGTGCTGCAAACGTCCCGCTCGAAGTCGCGCGCAAAGCCGCGGAAGTATTTGACCGGCTCGGGCAACTGGAGCCCATGTCCAGCCCGTCTATGTATTCAGACATCCGCGTGGGACGCTTGATGGCAGCCGCCGCCGTTCGTGGCGCGCTCGAAAACGTAGCCATCAACCTGGAATCCATCTCCGACAGCGCGTTCGCATCCAGGCTGCGCTCGGAGTCGGCGTCGCTGGCCGCGCGCGTCGCGGAAAGCCCCGTGAACGTGGGGCGCTAAAGTTTCGAAAGCACGAAGAAGAACCAGCAACTGAGGGGATAACCAGTGAAACATTCCAACACACGATCCGCGATTTCCGGCCTGCTCGCCGCAGCTCTGATCTTGAGCACCGTCACCATAGCGCCGAAGCGTGCCGCAGCCGGGACGCTCAGCACCGCCGTCATCGCCATGTTCCCGAAAAACGTCGGAGAATTTGCTTACGCCGACTTGAAGGCCGCGCGAAAATTCTCCTGGTTCTCGCAGCTCAATGATCAAGTCCTCCCGCCGCGCTTCAAGCAGTTCGAGCAATTCCTCGGCACCTCGGGAGTAGATCCGAATTCGCAGGTGGAGGAAATCGCCTGGGCCAACATCACCAGCGGAAAGGGCGATGACACGGTCGGCATCGCGCTCGGCCAATTCGATCCCTCCGCCGCCGAGACCAAGCTCAAAGCTCAAAAAGTTCCAGTATTCGAAGTACAAGGATTCCACCTCTACGCATTCGGCAGTGGCGCCGCCGCCGGCGATATCCTGTTCGTCTTTTTCGACGCCAATACCGCCGCGTTCGGCAATCGCTCCGTCCTCGAACACCTGATCAACGTCCGCATGGGCGGCGAAGAAACGCTTCTTACCGGCAAGCTCTTTCCACTGATCTCCGAAGCCAACGGCAACGGCATCATTTGGGGCATCCTGGACAAAGAACACACGCACCTCGCCATGCAGCAACTGGTTCCCCAGGCTAGCCAATTCCCGCAAGCCGCCGCTATCATCGAACGCATGCACGCCATGATTATCAACATCAATGCCGACGACGGCGTGGACGCGCACTTCCAGGCCGTCTGCGATTCCGTCGACGACGCCAACCTGCTCAGCGCGGCAATGCAAGCCGGCCTCATGTACCGCCGCTACCAGGAGGCTCAAACCAATCCCGCGCTAGCGAAGACGATTGACCAGGTCCGCGTAACGCCCAGCGGCGACCGCCTGAAAGTGGACGCCCCCGTAAGCCAAGAACAATTGATGTCGCTGATCCAAACCAAGGCCTTCGCCGCCCCAATGTGATCTGGTGACGTTTTGCGGTAGGGGCGGGTCTCAGACCCGCCCGACGCGGCACAGGCGTGCTTCAGCCCACAGGCACGGTAGCAAACATATAAATGTTCTGATTGTTCATGGCGCGTGAGGAAAGTCAACTGCGGCTAGATCCTACCCGTCCAGACGGCTAAACCGTCGCCTTGCTCTTGCTTCCATCGCAATACTTGATCAGCGTCATGCGCGAGACGCCGTCGCGCGTTTCATACTGTACACGGTCCACTTGAGTAGTCTGCAGCGCCATGCTTAATCCGGCGTCGGAGCCCGCCACCGCGTCCTTCACGAACGTATCCAGTCCCGCGGTCGGCTCCGGCGCTCCCGTGTGTTCGATCGCCACTTCCACGCGGTCCGGATAATCCGAAACCACCACTTTCACTTTCGGCTCGTCCGCCGTCCGGCCTGCCATCAACGGAAACGCCTCGCGCGCCGCTTCAATCGCCGCGAACGCCAGCCCCTCCTGCGATTCCACGGACAACCCGCAGCGCTGCGAAGCGTGCTGCACCACCGTCGAAATCGCGGCGAGCAGCCGCTCGTCGTGAGGCAGAGTCAGTTCCGTTCGCGCCGGTTCGTTGCTCATCGCTCAGTGGCCCGCGGCACAGACCGCAGCCGAAAATTCATATGAAAACCCAAAAATCAGTGCTCTTCCTTGTCCGCCAGCCGCACGTCGCACGCCTCGCGGCAATCCGGACAATAATACATTCCGTCCACCGCCAGTCGAATATTGTGTTGCGACTGGCAGAAGCAGCAGAATTTCTCGCAAGTGCATTGCGTTTCCGGTTTGTCGCACTGCGAGCACAGCGTAATCACAGTTTGTGCCTCTCGGGAACGCCCCAGCTTTCCGTTCGACCAATAGTAGGGCAACAGCGCCACCGCCACAAGCAACTTGCGCGCCTCCATTCCCTTGCCAAAGACCTTGCGAGCGCCGCGCTCCGCAGCAACCGTAGCAAAATCAACATGGCGAGAAGTCGTAGCGAATCCAGCGCGGTATCTCCGTGCCCTCTCTCTTTTTCCCACTCTGTGCCCTCCGTAATAAATCTTTGATCGTAATTCCACCCCCGCGCCATCAAACGCCGAGGCTCAAAGCAGTTCTCTGCGCCCTCTGCGTGCTTACCTCTGCGTACTCTGCGTTAAATCTTTTGCCTTTGCTTCTGCCGCCGCGCATCCCGCCGTTCCTTGACACTCAAAAACTCGCATGCTAGCGTGAATGTTTCACCGTTTTGATGAGAAATCCCCTGTGAACACGTCGGCCGCCGTCGAACTGCGCAAAACAGCCCTGCATTCCATCCACCGCCGCCTCGGCGCCAAGATGGTCAACTTCGGCGGCTGGGACATGCCTCTCGAATACTCCGGCATCCTCGCTGAGCACGAAGCTGTGCGCACTCGCGCCGGCCTGTTCGACGTCAGCCACATGGGCGAACTCGAAATCCGTGGCCCCGGCGCTCTGCAGCTCGTCCAGTGGGTCACCTGCAACAACGCGGCGAAACTCACAATTGGCCGAGCCCACTATTCCGGCCTGATGACCTCCCGCGCCACGTTCGTAGACGACCTGCTAGTCCACAAAATTTCCGACACGCACTACTTGCTCTGCGTCAACGCCAGCAACCAGGACCCGGACTTCGACCACATCGTCGCCAACAACAAATTCGACGCCCAAGTAGAAAACGCCGGCCCGCGCTATTCACAGCTGGCAATCCAAGGCCCACGCGCAAAAGAGATCCTCCAGCGCCTAACTCCCGTGCAGCTAGATCCGATCCGCTATTACCACTTCACCTTCGGCAAAGTCAGCGGCATTGACTGCCTGATCGCCCGCACCGGCTACACCGGCGAAGACGGCTTCGAAATTTATTTCGCCCCCGAGCACTCCGAAAAATTATGGAACGACCTGATGCACGCCGGCGAATCCGCGAAAATGAATCCCTGCGGCCTAGGCGCGCGCAATACTTTGCGCCTGGAAGCGGGCATGTGCCTCTACGGCCACGAAATTGACGACACCACCACGCCCTGGGAAGCCGGCCTAGGCTGGATCTGCAAAATGGAAAAGGCCCCGTTTCTCGGCAGCGACGTTCTCGCGCGCCAAAAAGAAACTGGCCTGCCGCGCAAGCTAGTCGGCTTTGAAATGCTCGATAAACGCATCGGCCGCGACGGCTACCCGGTACTGATCGCCGGCCGCGAAGCAGGCCGCGTCACCAGCGGCTGCCCCGCGCCATTCTTGAAGAAAAATATCGGGATGGCCTACGTTCCGCCGCAATCCACCGCCGCCGGCAGCGACATCGAAATCAGCATTCGCGGCCAAGCCGCGGCAGCGCGCATCGTTCCGATCCCGTTTTACAAGCGACCGCAATAGTGCAGAAGTCGACGCTAAACTCGGGAATCTTTGTAGGGCGTGGCTTCAGCCACTCCATAAACGATGCAAGCTCGGAGCGGTATTAGCCGCTGAAGTACGGCTTCGCTGTTGCCAACATCTTCGATGACGCTGGCGCATCGAATTGGAGAGAGAAAATGTACCCGACGGATTATCGCTACACCAAGCAACACGAGTGGGTCAAAGTGCAAGGCGACGCCGCCACGATCGGCATCACCGACTACGCCCAGCAAGAACTGGGCGACGTCGTCTTCGTCGAAATGCCCAAACTCGGCACAAAGCTCGCCGCCGGCTCCTCCTTCGGCACAGTCGAATCTGTAAAAGCCGTCAGCGAAATCTACAGCCCGATCACCGGCGAAGTCACTGAAACCAATCCCGCCCTCGTGGACGCGCCCGAGAAAATCAATCAAGACCCGCACTACTCGGCATGGCTGATTAAAGTGAAGCTCGCCGATCCCAAGGAAGTCTCCGGCCTGATGGACGCCGCCGCCTACCAAGCCTACATCGCCGAAGCCGCAAAGGAACACTCCGCCTGATGCGCTATCTTCCCAAAAGCCCATCCGAACGCCAGGAAATGCTCGCGGCTATCGGCGTTCGTTCGGTGGAAGAACTCTTTACCTCGATTCCTGAAAAATTTCGCCTGCGCGAACCGCTGAATCTCCCCGGGCCGCTTTCCGAAACCGAGATCATCCAGTATTTTCAAGCGCGCGCAGCGGAAAACGCCCGGGGCTTCAGGTCTTTTCTCGGAGCCGGCGCGTACCAGCATCTTCGTTCCGTCGCAGCCGATGCGCTAATCCAGCGCGGCGAATTCCTCACCTCCTACACGCCCTATCAAGCCGAATTCGCGCAAGGCACCCTCACCGCCATCTTCGAATTTCAAACCCTCATATGCCAGCTCACCGGCCAGGAAGTCGCCAACGCCTCCATGTACGACGGTTCCACCGCACTCACCGAAGCGGTGCTGATGGCCGAACGCTTAACCAGTCGCCGCCACGTGCTAGTAGCGCGTTCGATCCATCCCGAATATCGCCAAGTTCTGAAAACCTACGCGAAAAATCTCGGCCTCGAAATCGAAGAAATCGGCTACACCGAATCTGGCCAGCTGGACCGCGCCGCGCTGAAGCCCGAAACGCTCGCCAAAGCAGCCGCTGTAGTAGTGCAGTCACCGAATTTCTTCGGCGTCCTCGAAGACTTGCCCGCGCTAGCCGAAATCGCGCATGCGCAGGGCTCCCTGCTGATCTCGACGATCACCGAGGCCGTCTCGTTAGGGATCGTCCGTCCTCCGTCGGAAGCAGACATCGTCGCCATGGAAGGCCAAGCCTTCGGCATCGCTCCGAGCTACGGCGGCCCATACGTCGGCGTAATCGCCACGCGCGAAAAAAACGTCCGCCAGATGCCCGGCCGCCTCGCAGGCCAAACCACCGACGCCGCCGGCAATCGCGGCTTCGTCCTAACGCTCGCCACGCGCGAACAACACATCCGCCGCGAGAAAGCCACGTCCAACATCTGCACCAACGAAGCCCTCTACGCGCTCGCCGCCACCATCCATCTCTGCCTGATCGGCAAAGAAGGCCTGCGTGAGCAAGCGCTGCAAAATCTGGCCAAAGCCCGCTTCGCGCAAGCCGAACTCGAAAAAATTCCCGGCGTCCGCCGAGTCTTCAGCGGCCCCACGTTCAACGAATTCACGCTGGAATTTCCGCGCTCGGTGAAAATGATCAACGCCGATCTGCTGAAAGAAAAAATAATCGGCCCATACGCTCTAGGCACGCATTATCCAGACCTAACCAAGCGCGCAGTAGTTTGCGTGACAGAAACCACTCCGCGTGTAGAAATCGAACGCTTCGCGGGCGCAGTCCGCCGCATCCTGGAAAAGCCGGTCTGACCGGTGTTGATTTTGTAGCGGCGGACTTCAGTCCGCCAGCCTTCTTTCTGAATCGCAGCAAGGAGCCGTAACACGTTGAACTCGAAACTCACCGATCTCGAAGCCCCCACAAGAAACGTAGGCAAAGCCCGCGCCCACGTCACCCAAAACGAAGGCCTAATCTTCGAACAATCCGCCCCCGGCAAACGCGGCATGGAACTCCCTCCGCTCGACGTTCCCGCAGTTGATCCCGCCGCCGCACTCGGCGCCAACTTCACGCGCGATGCAATCGACGGCTTCCCAGAAGTCAGCGAAATCGAAGTCATCCGTCACTTCACCCGCCTCTCCACCTGGAATTACGCGATTGACCTCGGCATGTACCCGCTAGGCTCCTGCACCATGAAATACAATCCGCGCGTGAACGAATTCGTCGCGCGCCTCGAAGGTCTCGCCACCGAACATCCCGAACAGCCCGGCGAAGTGAGCCAAGGCTGCCTGCGCATCCTTCACGATCTGCAAAAATGCCTGCTCTCCATCACCGGAATGGACGCCGCGACGCTCCAACCAGCCGCCGGCGCACAGGGCGAACTCACCGGCCTGCTGATGATTCGCGCCTACCTCGAAAGCCAGGGCAACGCGCGCCACAAAGTCCTGATCCCCGACTCCGCGCACGGCACCAATCCCGCTTCCGTCGTCATCGCCGGCTACGAAGTCCAAAACATCAAATCCAATAGCCGCGGCCAACTCGACACCGATCACCTCCGCGAATTTGTCACCGACGACGTCGCCGCGCTGATGATCACCAATCCCAGCACTCTCGGAGTCTTCGAGGAGCGCATCGCCGAAATTGCCGCGATCCTCCACGAACGCGGCGCCCTGCTCTATATGGACGGCGCGAACATGAACGCGCTAGCCGGAGTCACGCGCCCCGGCGATTTCGGTGTGGACGTAATGCACCTCAATCTGCACAAAACTTTCTCGACGCCCCACGGCGGCGGCGGCCCCGGCGCCGGGCCCGTAATGGTCAAAAAAATCCTCGAGCCGTTTCTCCCGGTTCCAGTAGTCGTCCAAAAACAAGACGGGACCTACGCCCTCGACCATAATCGCCCGAAATCCGTCGGCCGCGTCCGCGCCTACGCCGGAAATTTCGGCGTGCTTCTCCGCGCCCTCGCTTACACCCTCGCCTATGGCCCCGGCATCCGCCAAGCCACCGAAGACGCAGTGGTCAACGCCAATTACATCCGCAAAAATCTCGAACCTTATTTCGATCTACCGTACAATCTGCCGTCGATGCACGAAGTCGTTTTCAGCGACGCCCGCCAAAAAGCCCGCGGCGTCAATACCATGGACATCGCCAAGCGCCTCATTGACTATGGCTTTCACCCATACACCACTGCGTTCCCGCTCATTGTCCCCGGCGCCATGATGATCGAACCCACGGAATCCGAATCCAAGCAGGAATGCGACCTGTTCATTGACGCGATGCGCTCGATTGCAGCGGAAGTAGAAGCCAATCCCGAGCTGGTAAAAACCGCGCCGCACAGCACCCGCGTAGGCCGCCTCGACGAAGTAGCCGCCGCGCGCAAACCGATTCTGCGCTGGAAGCCGTCATAGGGACGCATTCGTGCAGGCGGTCTTGCTTCAGAAGTGGCGTAACTCGCCGTTGGCAGCAGCGCACCGCTTTGGCCGAAGCAGCATCCTATAGGCTGCGGCATTCGTCACTAAACTCGAGGTATTGACCGGTAACGCTCTGCGAAGAAAGGTGCAACATGACGCCCGAGCAAGCAAGATTTCTTGCCGACATCTTTCTGCCGATGGTGGAAAAAGAATACGGCACCACCCGCCGCGTACTGAAAGCCGTCCCCGTCGGCAAAGACGGCTACCGCCCCCACCCTGATTCCCGCAGCGCCCTCGAACTTGCCTGGCACACCGCTTCCTCGGAAGTCTGGTTCCTCGACGGCTTTCTCACCGGCCAATTCGAAATGGAAGACGACTCTATGCCCGGAGACATCGGCAATACCGACGACATCGTCGCTCTTTACGAAGACGGCTTCGAAACAAAATTTCCTAAGGTCGCCAAAATCTCTCCCCAGGCCTGGGCCACGCCCGTGCCCTTCTTCGGCATCTACAATAATCCCATGGTCCTCTACCTCCAGTTCATGCTCCATCACACGATCCACCATCGCGGCCAGTTGTGCGCCTACCTCCGCCAAATGGGCGGCAAAGTCCCCAACATCTACGGCGGCAGCTTCGACGAACCCATGACCTTGCCCTCCGAGGAATAACCCTCCGCCCACAATACAGCGAGCTGTCATCCCGAGCGCAGCGAGGGATCTGCTTTTGTTCTGAAACGCAGCACGGCGCCAACACCTCGCCGGCTCTTAGCCTTTGATTTCGAAATTGCTATTGTAGCGGCGCACTTCAGTGCGCCATCGGCGTCAGGCCACTGACCGATGGCGTCTAAGGACGGCCGCTACGAAACGCTCGAAACCAATCCCCAATCTCCGCTTGACAGCAACGCCCATTAGAATTATCAACTGCAGTTCCTAACCGAGCGTTCTTGGTATCGTTCACACAGAGGAAGCAATGACCCTTTCCCCAAAGCCAGCTCCTGAGCGCCATGCGTTTATCGCACTGCTGCGCTCCGCCGTCGCCGAAACGATCCCGCACCTCGCACCCGCGAATGTCGCGCTCCTCGCCTCCGTCGCGGCCACCTACTTCCTCATCGGAGAGCTGGGCCTGCATCCGGAGACGCCCAATCATTCCGTTACCGCAATTTGGCTCCCCGCGGGAATCTCGTTGGCGGCTTTTCTTCTCTGGGGAAATCGCGTCTGGCCGGGAGTATATCTGGGAGCGGCCCTGGTGACCTTCTCCATCATCGGCTCCCTTCCACTGGCGCTGGTTTTTGCCGCTAACGTCACTCTCGCCGATCTGCTGGGAGCTTCTCTCATCAACAAATTTGCCAACGGCGCCCATGCCTTCTTTAAGACTGGCGACGTATTACGCTTTATTTTCTTCGCAGCCGTCTTCACCCCTGCGCTCTGCGCCACCATCGGCGTCAGCCTCTTGTGCGCGACTGGCTTTGCCAAGCCGGCTGATTTCTCGTCGCTCTGGTTTACGTGGTGGGTTGGCGACATGCTCGGCATACTTTTTCTCACGCCCTTCCTTGTGCTCTTGCTGGGCCACAAACACCATTCTCCCGCTCCCGCCGAACGTCTCGAAATGACCGCTCTGGTCACCGGACTAAGCATGATGTGCGTCCTGAATTTTGGACTGCGGCCGGTATCTTGGATCCCCGGAAATGGTTTTCTGTTCCTCTGCGCTCCCTTCCTGGTATGGGCCGCTCTCCGTTTTTGCCCCCTGGAAGCCGCGGGCGCGACGCTCATCATGGGCGGCTTTGCGGCCTGGGGATCACTGCATGGACTGGGGCCCTTTCAAAGCCCGGTTAGCCTGCCACTGTTCGTCGGCGGTTTTATGGCCGTCGGCACGGCCATGACCATTACAATCGCCGCGGCCAACGCCGAACAGAAAAGCGCCACCAAAGATGTCCTGGGCATGTACTGCGTCCTCAAAGACGTAAAAGAAAGCGAAATTCGCGTGCTACAAGACACCGTCGAGGCCCTGCAGATCGAGTTGGCACGAAATGGTTCCCGGCGAACACCCCGCTCGTCTCCCGAAGGTGTATCGTAAGGGTGTTAGCGGTTGTGGTACTCTTCAGCGCTTAAGCTTTCATGCTGAGGACGATTAGCAGTGAGAGCGTTTTGTTAAATCCAATCGGAAGCATTCCGAAGGGGCATCAAACATGATCATAGGCGATAGGTTGCGCACTTTGCGGGAAGAAAAGAAATTGTCTCAGGGAGATATCGAAAAACGCACTGGATTGCTGCGCTGCTACATTTCGCGCGTCGAGAACGGCCACACGGTCCCCGCCGTTGAAACCCTCGAAAAAATGGCGCGCGCCCTGGAAGTTCCGCTCTACCAGCTCTTCTACGACGGGGAGGAACCTCCCAAGCTGCCCAATCTCCCTCCGCGCAAGAAGGGCGAGGATCTCGCCTGGGGCAGTTCCGGCAAGGATGCTCGCATCCTGAATAATTTCCGCAGGCTAATGAAGCGCGTGAGTGAAACCGACCGCAGGCTCCTACTGTTCATGGCCCAAAAAATGGTCGGCCAATCTCATTCCCATTCGAAATCGTAGCCGAAAGGACCCTGCGACACGCTCCAAAGCCCGACCGTAAACGACGTAGGTAGGGGCGCTGCTCGGTGCGCCCCAGCTTGCCCGGGCCTCAAAATCTCCTCGGCGCCGTTGTGGCACAGCCACTCCTGGCTGTGCTCTTCGACCTACCGACCTCGCGCCATAGCCTCGGTCGGAAGGACCGGGCTTCAGCCCCCTGAAGCCGTGCCTTTGTTTCTCGCCGCGACTCCATCGAAACTGTCCCAAGCAGGCGCAATCTCCATGAATCGGTCCGAAAATAGTCCCAATTATCCCCCGTTCGGATTCACTCCCTACTTATGCCGAATCTCCACCGGCGCTCGCGTTCGATCCAGCGGCAAAACCTGCAACTCCCACTTCACCGGCACCGACGTCGGCAAAAAACAAATCGTCTTGTCGCAAGCCTGATACTCCAATTTCCCCGCAATCGTAAAAGTCTTCCCACCCTCGCCCAATGATCCCCAAAACCCCGCCGCCGTACTCACCTGCACATCCTCGCTGATCCGAAAATCCCCCTCGAACACCGGCACCTGCTCCTTGATCGCCGGCAAAAAAAGCGTCATCGACGCCGGATAAACCGCAGGCTCAAATGTCATTCCTGCAATCGGATCCAGCACCAACTGAATCGGCTTATACCCCTTAGTCCCCGGCGCATACACGTGCACATCCGCCGGCAAACGCACTTCCGCCACTAACGTGACTCGCGTCCCCGGAACGCCTGTCCTGTCCGACTGTTCCAGCGCCACCTGCAAATGCGGCGCGTCCACCGTCGCCGTCACTTCCTGCCCCAACTCCGGAAACAATTTCCCGATCAAATTATTCCCCGTCAAACGCTCCCGGTACCTGGGATCAAAATATTTCTCGCGAATAATTCCGTGCCCATCAATAAAGTAATATCCCGGCCGCGCAAATCCCTTCTGCATTCCGGTAGCTTCCCTATTCAGCACCCCGTACTCCGCAATGATTTTCGAATCCGCATCGCCCAAAAGCGGATACGAAATCTTGTGCCGCTCCGCAAAAAACTTCAAAATCTCATCCGAGTCATAACTGATCGCCGCCAATTTCACGCCCTGCTTCTCGAATCGCGGAAATGCACTCTGCAGCTGGACCAGCTGCCCCTTGCAAAATGGTCACCAATCCGCCGAACGAAAAAACAGCAAAACCGTCCCGTTCGCTCCCCGCAAACTCTCCAATGTCTGCACCCGCCCGAACTGATCCCGCAAAGAAAAATCCGGAGCCTTCTGCCCCACCCCGAGGCCAATCTCCATCGCGTCAACGCGCGCCACGCGAATCGTGTCGCCCTCAAGCGTTCCCGCAACCGTCACGGTATCGCCCAACGCCGCGCGAACCAAACTCTGCGGCTCCAAACCATACATCACCCGATTCGTATCGTCATAAAGTGCCAAACTCGCCCCCGGCACCTGCTTCCAACACTCCGGCGACTCATTAAACGCCTCATCCGCATCGCAAGCGCTGGAAACAATAATCCCCGACCAAGACCCGCTAGTTGCACTCATATTCTGTCCATGCGAAACGAACGGCACGAAAAGAAAAACAAAAAAGCTAGCCACGATCAAAACCAAAAACCGTTTCAAGCCGCAATGCCCCACCGTCAGCAATCTCAATGCGCATCCCCCGTCCGATTCCAAGTTCCCAGCCAGCGACTCGCCCAACAGTCTAGCCGACGGCGCACGCCCCACCAATCACGAATCACGTCTCACCGCCGTGTCAACGCAAAGTAGAAATGTCCGGGTTTTTGCCAGATAGAAATGTCCGCTTCCATGGTCTTCTCCAAGGGTGGTTTGCAGGTGCATGGTATTTGGGTTTGATTTTGTTTTGGGGTTTTTGGTGTTTGTTCCACAAGTCCTGGAGGCCGTAGGCCGGAAGGACTTGTGGACGGCCGCACCGGTTCTGGGCAGGCCCGCAGGTGCAGATAGCGGCCTCGGTAGCGCAGCCAATGGCTTCCGTCCAACCGCCGTTCGATCTCCACCGCAGCTCCACGAAGCCCCGCACAAACTTCTTCCCGCCAGTACTCCCCAACGATTTCCGTCCCAGCTGACGGTGTGGTCCTGTAGCGACTTTGCGCGCCACGCGCACACTCAAGAATTTCTTCCAGCTGCTGTTCGCGGCCCCAGCTGCCGATGGACATTCCGTGATTTCGCGTCGGCCACCGTAAAACGCTGCTCCCGACTCAGGCCAGAAAACGCATCTCCAAAAAGTGATTGGCCTCCCGCGATGCTGTCGGATTTCCGCCAACCGCATCTGCTTCACCAGACGGTCCTGCAGCGTTTCGAACAACCTCTCGATCCGCCCTTTCGCTTGCGGACTGTGGGCCGCGATCCACTCGATGCCCAGTTCATTCAATGCTCGCCCGAACTGCGTGCGCAGCGCATCTTCCCGCAGCTGTTCTGCCAGCGGCGCGGGCCGGAATTACGAAAAATGCTGGCTTTATCGGTGTAAGGGCCAAGCGGACGTCCGTAGCGCCGTAGCCAGCCGCCCAGGGTGCGCAATTTTCTTCGCTGGAGTCGTGCGCGGTGAACCGTCCCCAGATCCGACTGGTGGCATCATCGATCAGGGCGAGTGAGCTGGCAGGCGGGACCGCGATCCTCCAGCCAACGGAAGGGGGAGCTGTCCATGCATCACCAGCTCTCCGAAGCGGCGCGGCGCTCCCGCCATACTGGATCTTTTTCACGCGCTGGGAGCGCGGCCGCCGCAAGGCCGCCTGGGTCATCCACTTCCGTAGCGTCTCCCGGCTCACCAGCAACCCTTCCTGGGCCAGGTGTTCAGCGGCCAAGGTGGGACCGAAATCCGCATAACGCTGGCGCAGGCGCGCCAGAATCTTCTGCTCGAAGCGGGCCGCCAGCTTGCGGTTCGATGGCCGGCCGCGCAGTCCGTGAACCAGGGAGCAATCTCCGACGCTCGCGAAGACGGAACAGCATCCGGCGCACCTGGCGGTCGGTTACTTTCAGCCGTCGGCGGCTGCCAACTGCGGCAGCTGCTTCTGCTCGTACCTCGTGCAACACTTTTAATCGGTCCCGTTCTCGTTGCGCTCAAAGCGATTCGCTCCGTTTCCATGGGCCCTCGGCCATCCATGAAAGCGGACATTTCTACTTTGCACAAACAGGACATTCTCATTTTGCGGCGACATCACGTCTCACCGCCGTTGACTTGCCCTCCACCACAACCTAAGATGTCGCCCACGCATGCCGGACCCCCAGTCTGTCATCGGCCGCACCATCTCCCACTACCGCATCGTCGAAAAACTCGGTGGCGGCGGCATGGGCGTCGTCTATAAAGCCGAAGACATCAAGCTTGGCCGCTTCGTCGCCCTCAAATTCCTGCCCGATGACGTCGCCAAGGACCCACAAGCCCTCAGCCGCTTTCAACGCGAAGCCAAAGCCGCCTCCGCGCTCAATCACCCCAACATTTGCACCATCTACGAAATTGACGATCAGCGTGGCGAAGCTTTCATCGCCATGGAATTTCTCGAGGGCATGACCCTGAAGCATCGCATCGCCGGACAACCTCTCGACACCGACGTCCTCCTCGGCCTCGCCATCGGCATCGCCGACGCTCTCGACGCCGCGCACGCGAAAGGCATCGTCCATCGCGACATCAAACCCGCCAACATCTTCGTCACCGAGCGCGGCAACGCCAAAATTCTGGACTTCGGCTTGGCCAAGCAAATTCGCCGCGCGGTCGTCCACACGGTGACGCAGGATGCCGTCCACTCCGCGTCCATGACTGCCGGAGTGAACCCCGAAGATCTCACCAGCCCCGGCGTCGCCGTCGGCACCGTCGCGTACATGTCGCCCGAGCAGGTTCGCGGCAAGGAACTCGATTCGCGCACGGACTTGTTTTCCTTCGGCGTCGTCCTCTACGAAATGGCCACCGGCGCTCTCCCATTTCGCGGCGAAACCTCCGGCGTTATTACCGACGCAATTCTCAATCGCGCGCCCGCCAGTCCCGTGCGGCTGAACCCGGACGTTCCCGCGAAGCTCGAAGAAATCATCAACAAAGCCCTCGAAAAAGATCGCGATTTGCGCTACCACAACGCCGCGGATATTCGCGCCGATCTCAAGCGCGTCAAACGCGACAGTGACACAGGCCGCTCGGCGTCCTATCAGGCCATGTCAACTGAAGACGCGCCCGCAAAACTATCGAGTTCATCGGCAGCCACGCCTGCGTCCGCGTCCGCTCACCTATCCTCCGGCCGGCGCTCCGCAATCTCTCCCGCCGCCGAAGACGATCCGAACGCCACGCAGCTTTCGCCGCAGCCCGCTGCAGCACCCTGGCGACGCTCCCTCCCCTGGGCGCTCGCCGCAATCCTGGCCGCCGCGCTACTACTGTCGCTGTTCGCGTTGCGTCAAGCCTCACAACCTCCCTCGCGGAATCTCGTTGAGCTTTCGCTCTGGATTCCTCCGGGCCAGCAACTGGATCTCGCGAGTGGACCGAGCGTGGTGATTTCGCCCGATGGGTCGCGGCTGGCCTATGTGGCCGCGGAGAGCGGCGCCGGCGCGGGACAACTCTACGTGCGCGACCTGAACAAAGTAGATGCGGTTCTGCTGGACGGCGCGGGCGCGGCTCAGTCTCCGTTCTTTTCGGCGGACAGCCAGTGGATCGGGTTTTTCAGCGACGGAAAACTGAAGAAAATCTCGGTGCGCGGCGGCGCGCCGATTGTCTTGTGCGACGCCGCCAGCTCTCGCGGCGGGGCCTGGGCAGAAGACGGGACGATTATCTTCCCGTCTCAATTCACTACCCCGCTCTTCCGCGTGTCCGCCGACGGCGGCACGCCGCTGGAAGTGACGCATCTGGATCACGCGCGTGGGGAGATCACGCACCGCTGGCCGCAATTTCTGCCCGGCGAAAAGGCGGTGCTTTTCACCGCATCTCCGGACAATAACTTTTTCGGACATGCCAGCGTCGACGCCGCGCCGCTGGATACAGGCATCCCCAAGGTACTGGTCGAGAACGCCTATTTCGGACGCTACATCACGGGCGGTTTTCTGGCCTATGTGTCGCAGGGCACCGTGTTCGTTGCTCCGTTTGATGCCAAGGCCTTGAAAGTGACGGGCACAGCGATTCCGGTGATGCAGGGCGTGAATTACGATATGGCCAACGGCAGCGCGCAACTAAGCATTTCGCGAGACGGCACGGCCGTCCATCTGGACGGCGGCTCCGCGGGCGAAAATTTGAATGTGGTGATGATGGATCGCAAGGGCAATGCCTCGGTCTTGCTCACCGGTCAGCCGGAAGCCGCTTCGCCGCGCCTTTCTCCCGATGGCAAGCGCCTCGCTTTTCAGCAGGGCACAGGAAATATCTGGATCTATGACCTCGAGCGCAAGACCACGTCGCGTGTAACACTCGGAACAGTCGGTGCCAGCGCGCCGCTCTGGACGCCGGATGGCCAACGCCTCACGTACGCGCATCCCCGCAGGACGTCCAAAGGCGCAGGACAAGCCATCTACTGGGAGCGCGCCGATGGGGGGAGCCCAGAGCAGTCTCTGATTCCAGACACGATACTGAACGCCTACCCGACGTCCTGGTCGCCAGATGGAAAAGTGCTCGCGCTGCAACGGCTTTCGGAAAAAGACGGGAGCTGCTGCGAAATCTGGACCGTCACACTGGATGCAACCGGGAAACCCGGTGAGCCGCAGCAGATGCCCGGAGTGACGAGAGGCTTCGGGCCGGCGATCTCTCCCGACGGGCGCTGGTTGGCGTACACTTCGCCGGAATCCGGAATCGTACAGATCTACGTCGTGCCGTTTTCTGGGGCGGGAGGTAAATGGCAAGTCTCGACAGGCGGCGGAGTAGACGCCCGCTGGTCGAAGACCAGCCACGAACTTTTTTACTTGACCGCGAAAGCGTTGGTTGCGGTGCCTTACTCCGTTGCGGGTAACTCCTTCCAGGCCGGACAACCCCTATCGCTCTTCGCGGACCGCTTCGAGATGCGCGCTCCGCTAGGCTCGTACGACGTGACCCCCGATGGCCAGCACTTCGTAATGTTCCAGATCACCGGCGGAAGAAAGGCCACGCCCTCCGGCCCCACAATAGCCCTAAACTGGATTGACCAAATGCGCCAACAAGTAGCAGCAGGCCAAACCAGCCCCGCCCACTAATCGTGCGGCCCCACCCACGCTCCAAGTCCCCACCGTAAACCACGTTAGGTAGGGGCGCAATCAGTATCATTGGCGATTTTGCGTCAACCGAGGAAGCGTTCTGTTGTCCAGATTTCAGAGTCACGACCTGGGTACTTTGCATCGCTCCGCGGTTTGCCAAATTGATTCGGCGTAGCTGGTTTGCTAAGGTCGTCCTCATGTCCGAGCATCCCACCGAACAGATACGCGAATTGCTCGACTCCCTTTATCGCGTGGATTCGGGACGAATCCTGGCAACTCTGATCCGGTTGCTCGGTGATTTTGATCTTGCCGAGGAGGCGATGCACGAAGCCTTTGCGGCTGCGCTGAGCGTGTGGCCGACAAGCGGAGTACCCGGCAACCCGCGGCCCTGGTTGATTTCGACGGCCCGATTCAAAGCCATTGATACTCTGCGTCGCCGGGCAAGGTTTGATGCGTCGCAAGCCGAGCTGGTGCGATATCTCGAAGCGCAATCGAGTTCGGCGGAAAGCTCCAATGAAGAGGACAGCCTCGAAGACGATCGGCTGCGCCTGATTTTTACCTGCTGTCATCCATCTCTCGCGCCGGAAGCGCACGTTGCGCTCACCTTGCGTGAGGTCTGCGGGCTGACCACCGAGGAGATCGCCAAGGCCTTCCTCACCACTCCGCGTACGCTGGCCCAGCGCATCGTGCGCGCAAAAGCCAAGATTCGAGAGGCACGGATTCCCTACGAGGTGCCGACGCCGCAGGAACTGCCAGAGCGGCTCGGCGCGGTGCTTCAGGTCATCTATCTCGTCTTTAACGAGGGTTATTCGGCCGCCGCGGGAGCGGAAGTAACGCGGGCCGAGCTAACCGGCGAGGCCATTCGACTGGGCCGGTTGCTCACCGAACT
Source organism: uncultured Acidobacteriota bacterium (assembly GCA_963804625.1). Lineage (GTDB taxonomy): Bacteria > Acidobacteriota > Terriglobia > Acidiferrales > UBA7541 > Palsa-295. The sequence goes on from CAWDRJ010000010.1 coordinate 141,250, forward strand.
CCAGCCCGAACCGGAAGCCACTGGGCTGCTGGCTCTGATGTTACTGCAGGCATCTCGTCACGCCGCCAGAACCTCTCCGACCGGGGAGCTGATTTTGCTGGAGCACCAGGATCGCTCGCTCTGGAACCGGGAGCAGATCGCGGAGGGAGTAGCGTTGCTGGAGAAAGCCCTGAAGTCCCGCCGCTTGGGCTCCTACACTCTGCAGGCTGCGATTGCGGCCGTTCATGCGCAGGCGGAATCGGTCGCCGCGACCGACTGGCGGCAGATCGTCGCGCTTTACGATCAACTGGCACGAATTCAGCCTTCGCCGGTCGTACAACTCAATCGCGCCGTGGCAATTGCAATGCGCGATGGTCCAGAGGCCGGCCTGACGCATATCGACGCCGTGCTGGAACAAGGCGAACTGGCAAATTATTATCTGGCACATTCAGCCCGCGCCGATATGTACCGCAGGCTCGGCAGAACAGCTGAGGCTCGGTCCGCATATGAGAAAGCGCTGGCCCTGACCCAGCAGGAACCCGAGCGTCAGTTCCTGCAGGAGCGGATTCGGCAGTTGAAATAAAAAAGTTGTGGAGCGGGAACGTGTTCACTGCAGAAGAATTGCGACAAGCAAGAATTTTTGCCTGTCTGGATGAAGCCGAATGCGCTCGACTGACGCATACTGTCGCCGATGTGCGGCTCAAGCAAGGAGAATGGCTCTTTCGATAGGGAGCGCCCCCCTCGTTCTAGGTGCTGATGGAAGGCCGTCTGCGGATCGTTCTAGATGTTCACGGGAAGCAGACCGAGTTTGCGGGGCAAGAATTCAAGCCGGGCGATTTCTTGGGTGAAGTGCCTCTGCTGATAGGCACTCCGACCTTCGGCTCATTGCGAGCCCAAACCTCGTGCCGCGTCGCGCGCCTGGATAAGCAGCAATTTCATGGCTTGATTCGGGACTCAAAGGCGGCCCGCGCCATCATTCTGGAGACGCTGGGCGAACGGCTTTTGCTGATCCAGCAACGTTCGCTTGCGTTGCCCACCTCGCGGGTGCTCATCTTCGGCCGCAACAGAGATGCGGACTGCCATAGCGTCCGCACATTTCTTTCCGCCAATCGCATTCCCTACGAGTGGGTCGATCGCGATCGCTTTCCGGAGCGGGTGCCTGCCGGCGTTTCCGACGACCCCGATTGCCCGGCCGTAAGTGTTGACGGACAAATTTTCGCTGAGCCGCCGACAACGAGGGAAGTGGCTGAGGCCCAGCAACTGCAAACCAAGCCCAATCGCGACAGCTATGACGTGGTGATCGTGGGGGCCGGACCGGCGGGTATGGCCGCCGGCGTTTATGGGAGTTCTGAAGGGCGCAAGGTGCTGATTGTCGAGCGCTGTGCAGCAGGCGGGCAAGCCGGTACATCATCGCGTATCGAAAATTATCTGGGGTTCCCTGAGGGCATTTCAGGAGAAGACCTGACCGGGCGTGGATTCAAGCAGGCGACTTATTTCGGCGCGGAAGTTGCGCTGACGCGTTCGGTTGAAAAGCTTACTCCCTCGAGTGAAGGCTATGTGTGCGAGTTTGACGGAGGCCAGTCGGTTTCCGCCCGAGCCGTGGTGTTAGCCACAGGCGTCGACTGGCGCCGGCTGCAGGCGCAAGGTGAAGACCGGCTGCTGGGACGCGGCATATTTTATGGCGCGGCCCAGCAGGAGGCGACCAATGTAGTCGGCAAGAAGGTCTTCATCGTGGGAGGCGGCAATTCCGCAGGACAAGCTGCCGTGTTTTTGTCGAGCTATGCGGCTGAAGTAAAGGTATTGGTACGGGGCGAAGGACTGAAAATCAGCATGTCTCAATACTTAATTGATCAGATTGCATCGAAGGCGAACATTCAGGTGCTCCCCTTTACCCAGGTCGTTTCGGCGGACGGCGAAGATCGCCTGGAACGAATTGAGGCTCGTGTTCAAGCGCCCCATGAGATGGCGAAGATAGTTGGCCATGAAGCCGATGCCTTGTTTGTGATGATCGGCGCCGATGCCAGCACGTTCTGGCTACCCCCCGAATTGGAGCGCGATACACGCGGCTATATCTGCACCGGACGCGACCTCACCACCTGGAAACTCGATCGCCACCCATTTCCGTTGGAGACCAGCCTCCCAGGCGTGTTCTCAGCCGGTGACGTGCGCCATAACTCCATCAAACGAGTATCGAGTGGAGTAGGTGAAGGCAGCATGGCCGTCGCATTTATCCATCAATACCTGGCCCTGTAGCAGGAATCGGACGATCCTGCGACCGCTGCCAGGACAAGTGAGGCTCGGTCGTCTTAGGGGAAAGCTCTGACCCTGACCCAATAGGAACCAGAGCGGCAATTCCTGCAGGACCGGATTCGCCAACTAAAATAAAAACCTCGACGGCTTGTCGAATTCCGGTGCGCCGTTCGACTATATGGTGAAGGCCGGGCGACCGGCTTGCCAGAAAGTGTTTCCGGGGCGATACGCTAGGCGAAAAATCTACAAATCGCGTGTCGATTCCTATCACCCCGTTCGACCAGTAAGTGGAGCCACACCGCGCATCCGGCGCCTCGCAATTTTCCAGGCCAGCGCGGTCCAGGCTCATATATAAAAGTAGCGGCCCTGATACGTGCCCGCAAAACACTCAAGGAGAACACCATGCGTTTCATGATGATCCACTATCCGAAAGTCTACGAAACCGCGAAACCCGGCTGGGTACCCGACTTCAAAGAGATGGAGGAAATGGGCAAGTACAACGACGAACTAGGGAAAGCCGGCGTGCTGCTCGCGCTCGACGGCCTGACCCCGCCTGCGACCATGAGCGCGCGCGTCACCTTCAAAAACGGCAAATCGAAAGTCACCGACGGTCCGTTTCCCGAAACGAAGGAAGTGGTCGGCGGCTTCTGGATTATTCAGGTGAAGTCGCGCGAAGAGGCGCTCGAATGGGCCTCGCGCATCCCCGCGAAGGATGACGAAATGGTAGTCGAAGTCCGCCGGCTGTTTGACTTGACCGACTTCGATCCCGAGACCCAGAAGGAGATCCAAAAGAGGTTCGGCGACGACGTCGCCAATGAAATGAAGCTATAAAAAAACTCTCCGCGCTTTGTCGAATTCCGGTCCGGCCGTTCGTCTATGTGGTGAAGGCAGGGCAAACGCCCGGCCCAAAGATCGTTACAGGAAAAGGAGAAATCATGCCGCAATATTTGGTTGCGATTCACCACCCCGACACTTTCGACTCCTCCACCGAGAGCGAAGCGACGGTCCGCGCGATCGACGCGCTCAACGAAGAGCTGGCGGCTGCCGGTGTCGTGGTTTTTCTTGGGGGCCTCAACCCCATCCGCCAGGCGAAATCGCTGCGGGCGCAGCCCGATGGCAAGGTAGTCACCACCGACGGCCCGTACCTGGAGACCAAAGAGCACATCGGCGGTTTCTGGGTGCTGGAAGTCGCCAGCATGGACGAGGCGCTCGCGTGGGGACGCAAGGCGGTGATCGCTTGCCGCACGCCGGTGGAAGTTCGCGAGTTTGGCGTACCAGAGTAAGGTTTGCAAGAACAGCCGAACGCCAATGCGGCGAGACGCGTTCTACCATGGAAAGGAGTTCGGTGATGCGAAAAATTAATGTGCTGGAATTTGTCTCCCTGGATGGAGTTATTCAAGCCCCAGGCGGACCCAAGGAAGACACCAGCGGCGGCTTCGCCTACGGCGGGTGGCAGAGTCCACACCGGGACGCCGTGAGTGGAGCGGCCATGCAGAAGCAGATGAAGGCGCCGGCTGACGTCCTGCTCGGGCGGAAGACTTTTGAAATTTTCGCAGCATTCTGGCCACAACATGCCGACATTTGGCCGGAGGTCCAGACCGCGACCAAGTACGTGGCCTCGAATACCATCACTTCTTCCGCATGGAAGCCGACCGTGTTTCTGAGCGGCGACATCGCGAAAAAAATCGCGGAAATCAAGAAACAGGACGGGCCGAACCTGCACGTTTGGGGAAGCGCCAATCTGGTTCAGACCCTGCTGAAGCATGATTTGGTCGATGCCCTCTGGCTGAAGATATTTCCGGTCACGTTGGGTAGCGGCAAAAAATTGTTTGCCGACGGCACCATCCCGGCGGCGTTTAAGGTCACCGAAAGCACAGTCACGCCGAAGGGCGTCATTATCATCAATTACGAGCGCGCCGGCGCCGTCCCCATCGGCAGCATGTAAACATTCGCGCCGTGATGACACATCCTTGACGACCGTAACGCGCACGACCCAGTGTGCAAGGCCTTGCAGGCACTGATCCACAAACGGAGGCGTAACCAAATGAGAAAGGTAGTCTACGCAATCAACCTTACCCTCGATGGCTGCTTCGACCACACCCACGGAGCTCCCGATGAAGAAGTGGGGCAATATTTCATGGACCTGGTGCGAGATGCTGACCTGCTCGTCTTTGGGCGTAAAACGTATGAATTGATGGTTCCTTATTGGCCGGATATCGCCAAAAGCGATTCGGAGGACAAAATGGATAAAGATTTTGCCGAGACGTTTGTCTCCAAAAAGAAGGTTGTTTTCTCACGATCATTAGCGAGCGCTGAAGGAGACAATACGAGAATTGTTCGCACGAACCTGCGGGACGAAATCCTCAAATTGAAACAGGAGCCAGGCAAAAATATTTTAGTCGGCGGCGTGGATATTCCTTCACAACTTACAGCGCTCGGCCTCGTTGATGAATTTCGTTTTGTCGTTATGCCGATACTTGCAGGAAAAGGGAAACGGTTGTTCGAAGGGATTAGCCTGGAGAAGTTGCAACTAAAACTGGTTGAGACCAGGACTTTTAAGGCAGGAAGCGTTCTGCTTCATTACCTGAAGCGGTGACCGAAAAGAGACGCTTCAGTTTCAGGAGCGGGGATCAACGATGAATGTGCTTACCAGGCGTGATTTTGTTCGCGGCGGTTTGACGGCGGGAATTGGGATCGGCCTTGCGCCGGAATTGCTCGGCTCCGCCATCGCCCAACAGGCGGCGGCCACAGCGTCTGCCGCGGGGACCGACCCCTACGCCCTGGTCGATCCGGAGTTGCGGGCCGCGGTCAAGCAATTCCCTTTCCCCACGCAGCCCTTCACCAGCGAGGTTCTCGCTGCCGCACGCAGTTTGCCGGCAATGCCGCCGCTGCCTGCTCCGGCGCCGCAGCCATTTGAACGGCACATACCTGGTCCAGCGGGCGCGCCGGACTTGCGCCTGGTAATTGTCGATCCGGCTCCGGGCACGAAAGGGCGTCCGGCATTTCTGCACATGCATGGCGGCGGGTTTGTCTCCGGCACCGCCGGACAATTCAACCCGGTTCTGCAGGCCGTGGCCCAGAATTGCGGATGCCTGGTCGTTTCCGTCGACTATCGCCTCGCGCCGGAAACTCATTTCCCGGGATCGCTCGAGGATAATTACGCCGCGCTGCGCTGGCTCTACAAAAATTCTGACGAGCTTGGCGTGGATCGCAAACGCATCGCCATCGGCGGAGAAAGCGCCGGCGGCACCCACGCCACGCTGCTCGCCATGGCCGCGCGCGGTCGCCGCGAAATTCCCATCCTGTTTCAATTGCTGATTTATCCGGCACTCGACGATCGAACCGGCAGCACGCGCCAACCTTCGCCCTACATCGGGCAATTCATTTGGAACGCGGGCTCGAACCGTTTCGGCTGGACTTCTTTTCTCGGCGTCCCAGCCGGCTCGCCCACGGTTCCGGCCGGCGCGGTTCCCGCGCGCGTCGAAAATCTCGCCGGACTTCCTCCCGCATTCATCGGCGTCGGCGCTCTCGATCTGTTTGTGGATGAGGATGTCGAATACGCCCGCCGCCTGATCGATGCCGGAGTTCCCACGGAACTCCACGTAGTTCCCGGCGCGTATCACGGCTTCGATGTGTTCGTCCCCGACGCCGCAGTTTCAAAGCGCTTCACGGAATCGTGGATGGTTGCTCTTCGGCGCGCATTTGCCAGCGGCTAGCCCGCGAGGTCTGGTCTTAGGAGCGACGAGCAACTGCATCAGTCGATGTGTTACACGGTCTCTGACGGAGGACCCAATGAAATATATCTGTTTGGGCTATCTCGCGCCCGGCAAGTTCGAAAACATGTCTGAGAACGAGCGCAACACCGTGCTGGACGAGTGTTTTAGCTATAACGACGAACTGCGGAAGAACGGACATCTTCTCGCTGAGGAACCTCTGCAGCCTCCCAACACGGCGGTGACCGTTTCTTGGAAGGAGGGAAAGGTCGCAGTGACGGATGGTCCGTACGCGGAAACGAAGGAGCAATTGGGTGGAATTCAGGTCCTTGAAGCGCGAGATCTGAATCACGCCATTCAGCTCATTTCTCAAGCTCCGGGAGTGAAGCTGAATTGTGGAACAATCGAGATACGTCCCGCGGCGGATATCACAGAACTGGTGCGGGAGAGCGAGCAGCGGCGAAAGCATAGGTCGCGATGAGGACGGCCCCCAGGGAAACAATGCTGTGCTGCTTGCTGCGCCCCAGCTTGTCCGGGCGTGCACATCTCCTCGGCGCCCATCTGGCACAGCCACTCCTGGCTGTGCTCTTTCTTTAGTCTGTCATCCCGAGCGCAGCCAAAGATCTCTCCCCGTCGCCGCCCACGCGTCACCTCCGCCCAGTAATCACTACTCCCCATTCACCATTCGCGCTACTATGTGCGGCCATGCCGGACTCCCAGTCTCCGCTCGGCCAAACAGTCTCCCATTACCGCATCGTCGAAAAACTCGGCGGCGGAGGCATGGGTGTCGTCTATAAAGCCGAGGACACCGAACTCGGCCGCTTCGTCGCCCTGAAATTTCTTCCCGAAGATCTCATCCGTGATCCGCAAGCTCTCGAACGTTTCCGCCGCGAAGCCCGCGCCGCCTCCGCGCTGAATCACCCCAACATCTGCACCATCTACGAAATCGGCCAGCACGATGGACGCCCCTTCATCGTCATGGAATTCCTCGAAGGCATGACGCTGAAGCACCGCATCTCCGGCCGTCCGCTCGATATGGAATCGCTGCTCGATCTAGGCATCGAAATCGCCGACGCGCTCGATGCCGCCCATTCCAAAGGCATCGTCCATCGCGACATCAAACCCGCAAACCTCTTCGTCACCGATCGCGGCCACGCCAAAATTCTCGACTTCGGCTTGGCCAAACAAATCCTCGCCACCTCTGACGAAACCCGCGCCGCCAGCGCATCCTCCGCCACTCTCGATCGCCCCGCCATCAGCGAAGCCGATCTAACCAGCGCCGGCACCGCCGTCGGCACCGTCGCCTACATGTCGCCCGAACAAGCCCGCGGTGAAACTCTAGACGTCCGCAGCGATCTTTTCAGTTTTGGCGCGGTCCTCTACGAAATGGCTACCGGCGCGGTTCCCTTTCGCGGCGCCACCACCGCCGTAGTCTTCAACGCCATCCTCGAAAAGTCCCCCGCGCCCGCCGTCCGCCTGAATCCCGATATTCCTCCTCGCCTCGAAGAAGCCATAACCAAAGCGCTGGAAAAAGATCGGCGCATGCGCTATCAACACGCCTCCGAACTGCGCACCGATCTCGCCCGCCTAAAACGCGACAGCGGCTCGAACCGCGTCTCCGGCGCGGTCCCATCAGCGCAATCGTTGTCGCAAACTTCGGGCGCGTACCCGCACGCGGAATCCGCCGCGCAACCCACGCCCTCAAGCGGCCACGCCATCGCCGCAATGACGCCATCAGGCGGCACCACCAGCGCCGCACCGATCAGCAGCGCTCAACCCGCAGCCTACGGCGCCGCAGGTTCCTCAGCCACATCCACTACCACCGCGCCCACAGCCGCAACGCAAACGCAGCTCCCGCCGCAGATGCCGACGTCGCCCATGGCCAACCCGCGCAACCGCTTGCCCCTAATCGGGGCAGCCGTACTAATCGCCGCCCTCGCCATCGGCGGCTACATCCTCACCCACCGCGGCCCCAAACTCGGCGGTCAACGCTCCATCGTCCTGGCCGATTTCACGAACACCACCGGCGATGCAGTCTTCGACGGCGCTCTCCGCCAAGGCCTAGCCGCGCAACTAGCACAATCCCCGTTCCTCCACATTCTCTCCGACCGCCAAATGCAGCAGACCATGCAATACATGGGACAACCATCCACCGCCCGCGTCACCAACGAACTTGCCCGCCAAATCTGCCAGCGCACGCAATCCGCCGCCGTCATGGAAGGCTCCATCGCGCAAATCGGCAACACCTACAATCTCGTCCTCAACGCCGTCAATTGCTCCACAGGCGACCCCCTCGCAAGCTCCACCGCCGAAGCGCAAGATAAAGATCACGTCCTAGCCGCGCTCGGCCAAGCCGCTGAAGACGTCCGCGGAAAACTCGGCGAATCGCTCGCCTCCATTCAAAAATTCAATACGCCGATTGACGAAGCCACCACCTCATCCCTCGAAGCGCTCAAAGCCTACAGCCTGGGCATGCAAGCCCGTGCCAACAAAGGCGAAGAAACCGCCGCACCCTTCTTCCAACAGGCCGTCGCCCTCGATCCCAATTTCGCCATGGCCTTTGCCACTCTCGGCCAGGTCGAAGCCAATCTCGGCCAAGCCGCCATCGGCGCCGAATACACCAAAAAAGCCTACGCCCTCCGCGACCGCGCCAGCGAAGCCGAACGTTTCTACATTGACTCGCACTATTACGAAAACGTCCAAGGCGATCTGCAAAAGGGCAGCGAGGTCTATCAACTCTGGACGCAGACCTATCCCCGCGACGCAATTCCCTTCAACAACCTGGGGGTCTCGTACAGTTTAATGGGCCAATGGGAGAAAGCGCTGCCCTTCGCGCATCAGGCCAATCAACTCGACCCAGGCGACAGCATCTCTTTCGTCGCCCTCGCCGGCTCCTACTTTGGTCTGGGCCGCTTCGACGAAGCGAAAGCCACCCTCAATGACGCCCTCGCCAAGAAGCTGGACGTCGCCAACGTCCACCGCTTGGCCTATATGATCGCCTTCGCGCAAAACGATCCCGCAGCCATGGACCGCGAACTTGGCCTTCTCGCATCCAAAGGTCCCGAATCCGCCGCGCTCTCGCTGGCACTCGCCTCACAAACCGACGCCTATGCCGGCCACATCGAAAAAGCCCGTGCTTTAAACGAATGCGCCAGCGCTGCCTACCAGGCTCTGCACCAAACAGAACCGGGCTCACACTGGCTTGCAGTTTTCGCCGAGACCGAAGCGGAGACAGGCAATGACGCCGGCGCCCGCCGCGACGCTGCCGCAGCCCTTGCGCTGAGTTCCTCGTCGCTTCAGACGCGCACCATCGCCGCGTACGCCTTTGCTGTCGCCGGCGACGCCGCCCGCGCTGAATCCATCACCGCCGAACTCGCCAAGCAATACCCCGCGAACACCCTCGTCAACGGCTACGACCTCCCAGCCATTCGCGCCACCATCGAAATCAACCGCAACAATCCCGCGAAAGCCATCGACCTGCTGCAGGTCGCCGAACAATATGACCTCGCCAACGGCCGCGCCACGCGCACCACCTACCAGCGCGCCCGCGCGTACCTCGCGCTACACAAAGGCACCGAAGCCGCCGCCGAATTTCAAAAGATCGTGGACCATCCCGGCGTAGTCGTGAACGCAATCACCGGCGCCCTGGCCAAACTAGGCCTGGCCCGCGCCTACGCCCTCCACGCCGACAACGCCAAAGCCCGCGTAGCCTACCAAGACTTCTTCGCTCTATGGAACGACGCCGACCCCAAAATCCCAATCCTGCTCCAAGCCAAATCCGAATACGCCAAACTCCAGTAGACCGTTCTGGCGCAGCCAGTCCTGGCTGCGCTCTTTCTTTCATCTGTCGTCCCGAGCGCAGCGAGGGATCTCTCTTCGTTTTCCGCTGCGCCGTGCCTCCGCCGCCTCGCAAATCTCTCTACACGACTCATATCTTCTCAGCGCCGTTGTGGCACAGCCACTCCCGCTCGCCCTGAGAACCTGCGAGCAGCAGGATCGAACGGTCCGAGCTCTTTCCTGGATCTGTCATCCCGCGCTAAGCGAGGCCCGTGCTTGTTGCCCTGAACCACTCGCCTTCGCTGGCGCGAGCGCGATCAGTGCTACCCCGATGATCGCAAGCGGCAGCACGGCCCGCAGCAAATCCGCGCGCGGGATCACGTTACGGTATGCCTGCAGCGCCATAATGCCGCCATGCGCCAAACTCGACCACGCCGCAAACGCGATCAGGCTCCGATTCGCCGACGGGTTCCGCAAAGCCAGCAGCAGGAAAATCCCCAGCGTGCCATACACGATGCCGAGCATCTGGTCCGCAGGCTCATCGGTTTGCGTGATCGCGTAAAGGCCCGCCACAAACAGCACACCCACCAACGCCATCACCACTTTGAGGGTTCGTTCCCGAATCATCGTGTCCTCCTTTCACAGACCTAAGACCACCTCGCACACCACGGCGCACCCCAGCAGCACGCCATGTCCAACACTCGCCGCAGGAGCGCCGTGCCCACCACCCCCGCGTGGACCGAACTCACCTGAATCAAATCGGCTCCCGATACCTCCGCACCTCCACCGCTAGCCACAAAAACACCGCCGCCACAGCCAACCCTACCCACAACCCCGGACTACTCAAAAACGCTCCCAACGTAATGTGCGTCATCGGACCCGATGGAAACGCCTCGTCCGGCATCTCGGCAAATGCCGGCGCGGCTCCAATCAACCGCGATCCCACCAGCGCGGCAAAATGCCATGTCCGAAACACAATTACTTCCACAGCCGAGATCGCCACCACCGGCAACGCCGCCCACAAAAAGGTCGCCCGTCGCGCCCATCCCGAAACCAGCAAAAGCCAGCAATAAACCGGAAACGGCCACAAAGCGTGCGCCGTCAAAAGGTGATAAAGCAAAAGCAGCGACATCCGCGTGAACCCCACCTTCGCCCAAAGCATCGCCAAACTCACTCCGCTCCCCAGCAATATCGCGCTTCCCACCAGCAGCATGATCCACTGCGTAACCACGGTGATCGCAAACGTAAGCAGCGGCAGCACAATCAACGGAATACTCGCCTTCGCCAGCACCGTAGTCAGATCCGACACCGGCAGCGACTTCCAGAACAAAATGCTGCGATCCCGCCGCTCCCCGTGCAAAGCGTCGAGACAATAAAAGAAGCTCACCAGAATGCAGGTGCCCATCAAAAGGGCCGCCACAATGTCGAACGGCATCACCACCGCTGCGCGCGGGGGTTCCGGACCAACTCGTAGATGCCGTTGCCACACGCCCGCCATCGCGCTCAGCAAGAATGCCAATAGAGCCACCCCGGCGACGGACAATGGCGCAAGGTAAATCGAACGGTTCTCCCACAATTCACGCCGCACCGCCCAGTAGAAGACTCGGCTCGGCGGGATAACCACAGTTCCGACTCTCTGCGCCTGCAACGATTCGGACACCGCGTTCGATTGCGTGCTCATCGCCCCGCTCCTTGTGCCGCGCCGTTCGCACCGCCCATTACCGCCACGAACACATCCGCGATACTCGGCGTATGCAGCTCGCCCAGCGCCGCGACTTTTTCACGCTCTGCCCGATCGAAAAGCAGAATGTTGCGGCCGAACACCTGCCGCTCGTAAATCGGCTTCAGCGCCCGCGCCGCCGCCAATTGCTCCGGATTCACCATCACTTCCGCGAAGCGCCTCTCGAACTCTTCCATGCTGCAATCCAGCACGATGCGCCCATGATTGATGAACATTAGATCCGTCAGGACGTTCTGCACCTCTTCCACCTGGTGCGTCGTCACCACGATCGTCCGGCTGCGATCGAAATAATCATTCAGCAGCGAATCGTAGAATTGCTTCCGATACAAAATATCCAGCCCCAGCGTCGGCTCATCCAGCACCAATAACCGCGCGTCAATCGCCATCACCACCGCCAAATGCAATTGCGCCACCATGCCCTTCGACAATTCCCGCACCCTGCTCTTATTCCCGATATTCGTCTTCGCCAGAAATCCTTCCGCCTTCGCACGATCGAATCGCGGATGCACACCCGCCACGTATTCCAGCAGTTGCGTAACCTTGATCCACCGCGGCAGCACCGCCACGTCCGCAATGAAGCTCACATCGCGCATCAACTCCTCGCGCTCGTTCCACGGATCGCGTCCCAGCACCTTCAGCTCTCCCTGATAAGGCGTAAGCCCCAGAATCGCATTCAACGCGGTCGTCTTCCCCGCCCCGTTCGGGCCAATCAGCCCCAGAATCCGTCCCTCTTGGACCTGCAAATTCACGCCGTCCAGCGCCACCGTCGCGCCGAACGCCTTCCGCAGTCCGCGTGCCTCTATGCATGTCATGGCTTCAACGCTCCTCGTCGGGAGAATCGGGCTTCTTCGTCTTCGGCTGCTTGCCGTCTTTCGCCTGCTGGCGCTTGATCACGTCCATGAGTTCCTCGGCCTGCAACCCCAGACGCACGATCGTCGTGTACACCCGCGGCCACTCTTCGCCCAAAAACCTCTGCCGCTCGCCCTCGAGCAACAGCTTGCGCGCACCCGCGATCACATACATCCCCAAACCTCGCCTGGTCTCCACCAACTGCTCGTCTACCAACTGTTGATAGCCCTTGAGGACCGTGAGCGGATTCACCCGGTAGTCCGCCGCCACATTCCGCACCGAAGGCAGCGGATCCCCTTCCTTCAGGGCTCCGTCGAGGATCAGCGCGACCACCCGGTCGCGGATCTGGCGGTATATCGGTTGGTTGTCGTTCCACTCACGGTCCATTATGGTGTCCCAGATTGCGTTGTGAAGAGATACGCGCCAGTTCGGAGGCGGCTCCTAACCTGGCGCAAGAGTGTAGTGGACGTCATCCCGAGCGCAGCGAGGGATCTGCTTTGCGCTGAGACTGACGCCACCATCAATTGGCCCGCTGCAGATCCATATGCGCATGCATCGGCTTGTCACCCGGCATCATGTAAGTCCAATCCTCCGTGTGGTGGTTGGCGTCAATGATCGTGAACACCGCATGGTACATGTGTCCATTCTCATTGCCGCCCGAAAGATCTTGAAACGCGAACTCCACCGTCTTTCCGTCAGGCGACGCTTTGGCCGTCATCCGCGGACGGTTGCCGGCGTCGCAATAATGCACCAGCGTGAGTTGGCCGTTATCCAGATACATCATCGTGACCGGATGGTCGTACTTCTTCGAGTCCAGCGGCGTTCCCGCTTCCTGCATTTCATGCACAAGCGCATTCCCCCGGGAAGTCACTCGCAACGACACGTGCACCGGTTTGTTCATGTCCATGTCCGCTTGAGCCGGGTCAACGGTCACCTTGCCTTCCCAGCTCCCCGCCAGAGCTTTCAACGTATCGAATGACTTCTGAGAGTCAGACTGCGCAAACACCGGAGCCGTAAGGGATAGCAGCATAACCGCAGGCAACACACATCGAAGGTATTTCATGTCACATCCTCCTGGAGCTTTGTGAACCGTGGCGGGCGCTCCTGCGAGCCCCGGACCACGCTCATCAATCTCAGTGTTATACATAACTACAACACTAAAACGATTGCAAGCTCTTTTTTCACTTTTTTTGCCCCCACCCTCGATCCCCTCGGGAATCTTTGTGGGCCCTACCTTTAGCTACGGCACAAACGCCGCAAAATCGAAGCGACTTCAGCCGCTGTGGTACACGTTTTGCAGTTCCCACACAGGCCCATCGGCCCGATACACACCAAACGCACGCATCCAACCCTCAATCTCCTCAATGCGTTAACCCAGTAGGGTATGTCCTGAATGGTAAATGAACTCAAAATCTGTTATAATGGGGGTTTTCAAGCTGGCTGAGGACGCAATATGAAGCGCGCTACAACGACAACACGGCCAATCGCCGAAACCACTCGGAAAAGTGTTGCCGCCACCCACGCCGCAACAATTCGCAGCAGCGCCAACCAAATGTCACATTGTTACATCACCCGGAAAATAGCCAAAATCAATCGCCAACCCCGGCGATTAGAATTCATCGTATCTAACAGAAAACAAACACCCACACCTCAAATCAATCGCCAACGAACACGCACTTCTCAAATTCAATTCCGGCACGCGAGTCCTAGCCACTCGCCACTATCCACTAGCCGCTGCCTTTTTCACCAGAAAGCGCAGATCACGGCCCCCAGCATGACGTTCAGCGTTCCGCGAATGGCTGCCCACGCCTTCAGGCCGACCGATCCACCGACGCTGATCGCTCGCCACTGCTTCCATCACGTAGAACTTGCCAAGGTGCGAAAAAACAACAGATTCGCCGATCGCCTCACGTTTCCCTAGGTCTTTACTTTTTAGCAAGTTACGCGCGATTTCCGATTGGCACACAACGTGCCCTCGTGCATAATGGCGGCACTGAAGTGGCCGCCGGTTATAACGATAAGAAGATTCATACAGCCCTAGTAGGAATGGAGACCCAGTCGTGAGCACCAGAGCATTATTCGGTAAGCAGTCAGCCAGCGAAGTAAAACCTTCCGAGGATATTCCTAGCCCTCGATGGGGCGAACGCCTTCGCGCCCTCAAAAATATTCCGCAGGTAATGAAGTTCGTTTGGGAAGCGGCTCCCGGCGTCGTCATCGGCGAAATCATCTCCCGCGTCGCAGTCGCTCTGGTCCCGCTATCCGTTCTTCTCGTCACCCGCAGCATCGTTGATTCGATCGAAGCTTACAAAGCCCATCAGACTGCCCTGCCCCACTACTTCTGGTGGCTCGTCGCTCTGGAATTCGGACTTGCCGCCTTCTCGGCCGTCCTGATCCGCTTGATCGATTTTTGCGACGTGACTCTCGCCGAGCGCTTCATGCGCCACATCAGCATTACGTTGATGAAGCACGCTGCCAATCTCGACCTGCTCGCTTACGAAGATCCCGTTTTCTACGACAAGCTCGAGCGCGCCCGCGTCCAAAGCACCGACCGCGTCCAAACCATCAAAATTGCCGGACGCTTGATCCAGGAACTAATCACCACCGTCAGCCTTGCTGCCGGAATCCTGTTCTATTCGCCGCTGTTGCTTCTTGCTCTCGTTATCTGCGTCGTTCCGGCGTTCCTCGGCGAAACCCATTTCGCCTTCCTAGGCTACTCCATGAGTTTTCAGCAGACCCCCGCGCGCCGCGAACTCGACTACCTGCGCACCGTCAGCGGCACCAAGGAAGGCGCCAAGGAAGTAAAACTTTTCGGCCTCGCGCCCTTCCTGGTAGGACGCTATTCGGACGTCGCCGACAAACTCTGCAACCAGACGGTCGGCGTCGCGCGGCGCAAGCTCACCGTCGGCGCGTTACTCGGATTGCTCGGTGTCACCGGATACTACGGTAGCTACGCGTTCGTTATCTATCAGACCTTGTTCGGTGGCCTCTCCATCGGCCAGATGATCATGCTCACCGGCGCGATCGGCGGCGCCAGCACCAACATACAAGCAGTTTTCACTACGTTCTCTGAAATCGCCAATCAAGCCCTCTTCATGACCGACTTGCTCGAATTCTTCTCCGTGAAACCCAAAATCCAGTCCAGGCCCAACGCGATTCCTGCTCCCAAGCGCATCCAGCAAGGATTCGAATTCAAGAATGTCTCGTTCAGCTATCCCGGGAGTTCGCGACTCGTTCTGAAGAACGTGAATTTCAAGCTGGCGCCTTCCGAACGCATCGCCATCGTGGGCGAAAATGGCCAGGGCAAGACCACCATCGTCAAGCTGCTTACCCGTTTGTACGATCCCACCGAAGGTCAAATCCTTCTCGATGGGCGCGACCTTCGCGAGTACGACCTGGAAAGTTTGTGGAAGCAGATCGGCGTCATCTTCCAGGATTTCATGCGCTATGAAATGACGGCATCTGCCAATATCGCTGTCGGCCGCATCGAAGAACGCCATAATCCGTTCCAGATTCGCGCCGCAGCCAACAAGAGCCTTGCCGAGCAAGCCATCCGCAAGCTGCCTAAAGGCTTCGATCAAGTTCTCGGCTCGCGCTTCGAAGGCGCCGTGGATCTCTCCGGCGGCGAGTGGCAGAAAATCGCCATCGCTCGCGCCTACCTGCGCGATGCGCAGTTGCTGATTCTCGACGAGCCTACCGCCGCTCTCGACGCTCGCTCCGAACACGAAGTCTTCCAGCGCTTCTCCGAACTGACCGCCGGAAAAATGTCCGTGCTCATTTCCCACCGCTTCTCTACGGTGAAAATGTCCAACCGCATCCTCGTGCTGAAAGGCGGAGAAATCGCCGAGCAGGGTCCGCACGATCAGCTCCTCAAAGAAGGCGGGCACTACGCCGAGCTCTTCGAACTCCAGGCGGCCAATTACCGCTAGTCTCCGTGCTTGTTGCTGACGTTGCGAAGAAGTGCTTCACGCGCCGAATTACTTCTGTGGCTCGGTGGCCGGATTACTTGTATTAACATTGTTCGCGCTGCGAGCGTGCATTTCCACCAGTTCCTGCGCTGCGAGCGGCTGGAAAGTCTTAAATCCCGCGCGTTCCATCCCGCGTTGCGCTTCCGGATTCTTCATGAACGTGTCCCACACAAAAGCCGTCCGCGCATTCTCCGCCATCACGATCGTAATCCCCGAATCAATTCCCACCACGTCGCTGTCGTACCAATTGATCAGCGGATTAAACGCGTCCACAAACCCGTAACGGCTCCAGGTCCCTGCTCCGTAACGATTATCAATCGTCCGCAATACACGCATCGCCGGCCCCGGCATAAACGGCAGTGAGCCCGCCGCCGCACACGGCACCACCGTCCCATCAATCGGCCCCGTTTCCGGCGGCCCGCCCCACACTTCATACCCTTTGATCGAATCCGACGCCGTAATTCCCCACAAGTCGTCGCTGTAATCCGGAAACTTGTTCGCCAGGCTCAGGCAAAATCTGCGGTGCACATCCGTCGCGACAATCGAGTTCTGGAAGTAGTCGGCATACTTGTCGCGCTTTCCGCGGAAATCAAACCACGCCTGCGAATACTGGTGCACGAACAACGGCGCGTACGATCCGATAAATTTGATCCCATCAAACTCAAACGTCGTCCTCTTCCATGCATCCCAGGTCGCGGGCGGCAACGCGTGCGAAGAAGACCCCAGCCCCAGCAAATACATCATCATCATTTCGCTGTAGCTGTCCCAACGATATTGCAGGAAGCCCGTTTCCGGAGTCCAGCCGTGCGGCAGGATGCGGGTATCTTCCGAGAGCCAATTCCAGTCCACGCGATTGAAGACCTCGTGCGCCAACTGGCTGATTTCCGAATGCTCGAAATGCTGCCGGCACGTGAGAATCCCGCAGAGCAATATGGACGTATCAATAGACGAAAACTCGGCCTGCCATAGCCGCTCGCCCGTATTGATGTTGGCCCAGTGATAGAAGAACCCGTGCTCGTTGGGAAGCTTCTTCCACAGAAATCGCAGGCAATTGATCACGCGATCCCGTGCCTGCGTGAACGAAACGTATCCGCGCTTCTCGCCGATGCACAGAGCGGTCAGCCCGAATCCCGTCGCCGCAATGCTTCCCAGGATCCCGTTGTCCGAAGAGCGTACGTTGCAGCGATCCCGCGTGAGCCCAGTCGTGGGATTCGTTTGATCCCAGAAATACTGAAAGATAGCCTTCTCAAGCTCTTCCAGAAAGGCGTCGTCGCGGGGCGTCAGATACGAGGGAGGCGGAAGCTCGCTTGGTGAAGGCACCACCGGTGCCGCAGCCGGTGTCTGCGTCCCAATGCGGTGCACCCCTCCGAGTAGCGGCACACTCCACGCCGAGGCAACCGCAAGCTGCCTGAGCACTTCGCGGCGCGAGAGCCGCCTGCGCATGAGCCTGTCTCCAAGCACAACACAATGTTAGACGATGCTGGGGGCGAATAAAACCGCGTAACCCACCAATGTAAGAAGTGTTTCGAAGATGGAAAGGCCTTGTAAGTCTAAACTCTACAGCCTCCCATGGGGAAGAAAGCTCGTGCCCGTTCCTGCTGCGCTTGCCGTCTGCCGTCAGCCCAATACAATCCGAATTTGGTGCACCGCTCCGTCGTCCGCCAGGTGAATATCCGCGGAGCCGGCCAGCAGCTTCCCGTCCAGCTCGGTCAGCGCGACCCCGCGCGTAACCCCCGACGGATTCTCCACCCGGATTTTGTAAGTCGCTGAGTGGTAGCGAAACTCGATACCATAGCCTGGCCAATCCCGTGGAATGCAGGGATCCATAAAGAGCGACATGCCGCGCAGCCGGAAACCGAGTATCCATTCGATGCCGGCACGATAAAGCCAGCCCGCCGAACCCGTATACCAAGTCCATCCTCCGCGGCCCACGTGCGGCGGCTCAGCATAAATGTCGCCTGCAACGGCGTACGGTTCGACCTTATAACGCTGCACGTTCGCACGTGAATTCGCGCGATTAATCGGATTCATCATGCGGAAGAGTTCCGCAGCCTTGTCGCCGTCGCCGAGTTCCGCAAATGCAATCAGGCTCCATGTAGAGGCGTGCGTATACTGCCCGCCGTTCTCGCGAATGCCGGGCAGATAGCCCTTGATATAGCCCGGATCACGCGCGGGATGATCAAACGGCGGCGCGAGCAGCAAGATGAGTCCTTCCGGACGGCGAATCAATTGCTGATCAACCGCCGCCATGGCGCGTTGGCTACGGCCGCGTTCCGCAGCGCCGGACATGATGCTCCAAGATTGCGCGATTGCGTCAATCCGGCATTCCGTGTTTTCCGCCGAACCCAGCGGCGTGCCGTCATCAAAATAAGCTCGGCGATACCATTCGCCGTCCCATCCCTTGCGCTCCAAAGCAGCCTTGAGTCCGCTGACGTGAATCCGCCATTTTTCTGCGCGCTGATGTTCACCGCGCGCGTCGGCAAACTTAGCAAACTCCCACAGCACCGTGTGCAGAAACCAGCCCAGCCACACGCTCTCGCCTTTGCCGTCCTGGCCCACGCGGTTCATTCCGTCGTTCCAATCGCCCGTGCCCATCAAAGGCAATCCGTGTGCACCAACCCCGAGGCTACGATCTAGCGCTCGCGCGCAATGCTCGAATAAAGACGCGCGAGTCTCCGAAACACGCGGCTGAAAATACGATTCCTTTTGGCCTTCCGCGAGTTCATCGCCTTCTAGGAACGCTACCGACTCTTCGAGGACGCTGCGGTCGCCTGTCGCTTCGATGAACTGGATCACGGTATAGACCAGCCAGAGCGGATCATCGGAAATACGGCTCCGAATGCCGCGTCCCGACGGAGGGTGCCACCAATGCTGAACGTCACCTTGCGTGAATTGGTGCGCCGCCGCGCGCAGCAAGTGTTCGCGCGTCACCGCTCGTTTCGAGACGGTGAGCGCCATGCCATCCTGGAGTTGATCGCGGAATCCGTACGCGCCGCTCAATTGGTAGAACGCCGCGCGCGCCCAGATGCGGCACGAAAGAGTCTGATAGAGCAGCCAACGATTCAGCAGAACGTCCATGCTGGGATCGGGAGTTGAAATTTGCACCGTTCCGAGGATGTCGTCCCACTGCCGCGTGACGTCTGCAAAAACTTTGTCGAGGTCCGCGCTCCGATACCGGTTGAGCAAGTCGCGCGCGCGCTCCCGGTCCGCCGTCTGCCCCAGGAAAAACACGACTTCCGCGCTGGCGCCCGGGCGCAACTCCACGATCGTTTGCAGCGCTGCGCAGGGATCAAGCCCGGCGCCGACTCTTCCAGAGAGTGGCGCGCCTCGCTCGAGTGCCGCGGGATGCTCCGGAGTTCCGTTGCGGCCGAGAAATTCGGTGCGATCCGCCGTAAACGAACCGTGGCGTCCGGCCAAATCCGCAAACGCGATGCGGCCACCGAATTCGCCGTTCCAGGCGCTGCGCGCGAATACGGCGCGCGATTGCGGATCGTGTTCCGTGACGATGTAAGGAGCCGAAGCGCTGCGTGAATTCCCCAGCACCCATTCGACATAGGCGGTGACGGAAATGCGACGGGTACGTCCCGAGTCATTGTGCAGCGTAAGCCGCGATATTTTGATGGGATCTTCCGGCGGCACAAATTGCACCAGATCCACCGCCAAGCCGCGGGAACCGTGCTGGAAGCGCGAATAGCCTTGTCCATGACGTGCGACGTACGTTGCGTCTTCATCGCGGATTGGCAAGGCCGTGGGTGTCCACACTTCGCCCGAGTAGTCGTCGCGGAGATAGATGACTTCGCCAGGGTTGTCAAAGACGTGGTCGTTGGACCAAGGCGTCAGTTGATTTTCGCGGCTATTCAGCGACCAAGTGAAGCCAGCTCCAGATTCCGAAACAAGGAAACCGAAATCCGGATTGGCAATGACGTTGATCCACGGCTCGGGTGTGCGCAATTCTTCGCTGAGGACGATTGCATATTCGCGTCCATTCTCCGCGAACCCACCTAGGCCGTTGAAGAATTGCAAGCTCCGCTCGGGCAGCGGCAAATCCTCGCGTTTGCGAGCGCGTGGCGCACGCAGTAGCGCCGGCGATTCCGTCTCCGTCGTCTGCGAACGCACGATCTGCTCAGCGAGAGTCCCGCGACGGCTCAGCAGCACCGCGCGCGCGACCGATTGCAATTGCGCGCGCGCTTGCTCCGAGAGTAGATCGCCACGCAGCAAAAATATCTTGCCGCTCAGGCCCGCGGAATCAGGAGAGAGCCTCAGCTTACTTCCGCGCACTAGAGCTTCGAGCGAATCGTGAAGCTCCTGCACGTAGGAAGCAGCCTTTTCGTTGATGATGACGACATCCGCCTGCAGCTGCTTCATCCGCCAGTATTCGTGCGCGCGCAATAGCTGTCTAATGATTTCAACATCGTCCGAATCGTCAATACGCGCCAGGATAATTGGGAGATCACCGGAGATGCCCTGAGCCCAGAGCGTCGAGATATCCAGAGGCGTGCGGGCCAGAACATCGGCCGCTGGGCGCAGCGACGAATCCACGTAGAGGACGGCGTTTGCCAGACGCTGGAACAACAGCGCTTCTTCGGAGCTGATGCCCAGGTGATGAAGTTGGACTTGCGCCTGAGTCCAGGCGAGCGTCAGAGTCCGATCGAAGGTCCTGAGATCGCGATATTTGTCGGCGAGATCGAGCGCTTCCTCACGAGTTGCGGCCGCAATCGTGGAAAAGATCAGATGAACCGTGCTGCCTGCCGGAACGCGCACGGTGCGGCGCAGACTAACGATCGGATCCAGGACGGAGCCGACCGTGCCGGAAAGCGGGCGGCCATCCATTACCGACACGGGATCGCGAAGATTGCGGGCGCGCCCGACGAATCTTGCGCGATCAGTTTCGTATTGCAGATCGCCGACGGTTTCACCCGCCACTACCACGACGTGCGCCGCCCACACGGAAGCTTCATCGTCGGAGCGTTTTCTTCGCGTGGCCAACAGCGCGCCGACGTCCGGCTCATATTCCGTTTCGACGAATAACTTCGCAAATGCCGGATGGGCGACGTCCGCAGCCTGGGTTGTGAGGGAGAGTTCCGCATAAGAAGTGACCTGAATGTCGCGCGCCCGGACGCCCAGATTGGTGAGAGAAACCCGGCGGACTTCCGCGTCATCTTCCGAGGAGACGACGACTTCAAGAGTGGTGGTGAGCGAACGATCGCGGCGAACGATTTCGGCGTGATCTTCGAAGAAAACGGCCTCGTATGCGTCGGATTCGACTCCGGCAGGCTGATAGCCCGCCGACCACACGCTGCCCGTTTGTTCGTCACGCAGGTAGATGCATTGGCCCCAACAGTCGCGCGTCAGGTCTTCACGCCAGCGCGTGACGGCGATGTCCCGCCACCGGCTGTAGCCCGAGCCCGCCGCGGTGAGCATCACGGAGTAGCGTCCATTCGAAAGCAATTGCGTGCGCGGAGTCGCATCGTGCGGCGTGCTGAAGCGGCGAACTACCGGAGGAATCAGTTCGCGCACTTTCGCGCTGGCCGAAACCTCTTCAGCACGAGGCCGGGCGACCAGCACGTCGCGTGGAGTGCGCTCCTGAAGCAGCAACTCGGTGGCGCGCACGATTGGCTCGGCGTGAAAACGGTTGCGCATGACGCCAGCATTCACGACGTCGGCAAAAGCCATCAATGACATGGCCTGGTGGTGAGCCATGAAGGTGTGAACGACCGCTACGTCCTTGCCTTCCGGGATGCGACTGGGCGTGTAATCGAGCGATTCATAGAAGCCATAAGCTCCTTCGCCGCCGGCTTGCGCGATTCGCGCAAAATTTTGCAGCGCGGCGACAGGCTCGATCATGGAAGCGAGAGCCGTGGCGTAGGGCGCGATTACCAGATCTTCGCTGAGACCCCGCTTCAGGCCCAGACCCGGCACGCCGAAGCCCGAGTATTGATAAGTGAAATCAATGTCGCGCGCGTTGAACGCCGATTCCGAGATTCCCCAGGGGATGCCTCGTTCGTTGCCATATTCGATTTGGCGCAGAACGATTTGCTCGTAGGTTTGGCTCAGCATGCTGTTCGCGGGAGAACGCATGATGATCGCGGGCATCAAGTATTCGAACATCGAGCCAGACCAGGAAATTAATGCCGAACCTCGTCCGACGGGAGTGAGAGCGCGTCCAAGGTGGAACCAGTGCGAAGCCGGGACGTCACCTTTGGCGATCGCGATGAAGCTCGTGAGGCGCGCTTCAGAGGCGAGCAGGTCGTAACAACTTTCGTCCAGAGTGCCGTCGGCGGCGCGCATTCCGATAGAAAAGAGCTTGCGGGAATTGTCGAATAGAAAGCTGAAGTCCATCGCGTCGAACATTTTTTGCGACGTCAGCGCAATCACTTCAAGGCGATTGGCAAGCGAGGATGCTTCCCTTGTGGAGGACTGCAGCGCGTCGAGCAGTGCATCAATGCGCGCGAGGATTTCGCGATTAGAAGCGGTGTCCGTTACGAGCCTTTCGCGGACGGGAGCGAGCGCGCGGATAGCTGATGCGAAGCGCTCCGAAGCTTCCGCGAGAGTGGGGAGCGTGCGGAATTGAGGTTCGATCGCGACCCATTCAGGAGACTCTTCTTGCGAGCGTCCCGCCATGGCGACGACTTCCTTCACGTCCAGACGCAGCCACGGAATGATAATGCGCGCGTCGCGCAGATTGCTTTCGACCGAGTTCCGGACGGCTTCCGCCCACGCGCGCAGTTCGGAGTCGGGCGGCTCGCCGAGTTCTTGCGCGAGAGCTTCGGCAATGTCCGCAGCGGTCTGAGCAAATTCGCGCAATTCAACGAAACGCGCCGCCCATTCGCGGGCGTCACGCGGAACCGGGTCAACCAACGCGGCCAACGATTCGATTGCGTTGCTGAGCTGCTTGCGCGTGACGGTCTGGGTGCGACGCGCGTCTGTAAATTTGCCGAGGACATCGCGGAGCAGGTGGATGGTGTCGGCGACGCCTGCAAACATCCGCGATTCGACAAACGGTTCGTGGATCAGCCCGCGGCATCCACTGGTTAGAACGAGCAGATCCCCGGCGAGATTGCCGCTATCCACGCTGGAAATGTATTTCGGGTCGAGAGGCTTCAAGGTCCGCGTGTCGTACCAATTGAAGAAGTGCCCGCGGTACAGCTCGAATTGGCTGAAGGTGTGCAACGTCGCTTCGAGACGGTCTACGGCCTCTTGTGCGCCGATCCAGCCGAAATCACGGGCGGCGAGGACGGTGAGCAAATAAAGACCCATGTTCGTCGCGGAAGTGCGGTGCGCCACGCGAGGTTTTGGATCCACCTGGAAATTGTCGGGAGGCAGGTAATGGTCTTCCGGGGTGACGAAGCGATCGAAGAAGCGCCAGGTGCGCAGAGCAATCAGTCGCATCGTCCTGGTCTCCGTCGGCAAGAGTGGCTTGACGTCCTCGATGGGAGGCGGAACGCTGATCCAGCGCGCGACGGCGGGCGCAGCGATCCAGAGCAGCACGAACGGAATGGTGGCTCCGAGAGCGTGGTGGCGCCAGTGAAGCACGGAAACCAGCGCGGCGATGGCGAGGATAACGCTTCCGATCATGCGCAGGTACATGCCCCAAGGATTCAGGTCCACGGCGTGCTTGGCCTGGGCGGCGGTGGTCCACTGCAGAAGATTTCTGCGAGTGATTACGAGGCGCGCGAGAGTGCGGAGCATCGCGTCCGACATGAGCCAGGCCTGATAGGCCATGAACGTCACGGTCAGGCCGATTTGCGACAAGCCGAGCGAAAGATCGGAGAGCAGGTCGCGAATGTGGCTGCGTTTGGAGATGCCGCCGAAGCGCGGATTCAGGCCGACAAGAAAAGGAATCAATGCAGGAATCGCGACCATGGCCAGAACGAATCGGGTCCACATCCACGGAGACACTTGCGGAAGCAGCCAGCCGATGAGCATCGTGAGAAACATGCAGGGGGCCGAGAGCGTGCGGCGCAGATTGTCAAACATCTTCCAGCGGCTAATGGCGGGAATCGAAATGCGGCGGCGCGGATCTCTTGAAAGGCTTCCACGGCCAAAAATCCACGGGATGAGCTGCCAGTCACCGCGCGCCCAGCGATGCTGGCGAGCGGCCGCTACCTCGTAATGCGACGGGAATTCGTCGAAGAGCACAATGTCTGTGGCGAGCGCGGCGCGCGCGAAAATTCCTTCGAACAAATCGTGGCTGAGGAGCGTGTTTTCTTTCACTTTTCCGGCGAGCGCGGCTTCAAAGGCGTCGAGATCGTAGATGCCTTTGCCGGTGTATGAGCCCTCGTGGAACAAGTCCTGGTAAACGTCGGACACCGCAGCCGCGTAGGGATCAATGCCGGCGGGGCCGGAAAAAATACGCTGAAAGAGCGAACCTTCGCGATCGCTGGGAAGCGAAGGAGTGATGCGCGGCTGGACGACACCGTAGCCGTCCACGATGCGCCCAAGCGAATCGCTGAATTGCGGCCGGTTGAGCGCATGTGCCATGGTACCGACGAGGCGCGCGACGGTGCCGCGCGAGAGGCGCGTATCGGCATCGAGAGTGATAACGTAACGAACGCCGGGAATTGTTTGCGGCGGCACGCCGGCGATGGGCAGGAAAGTAGTGTTCGTCGCGCCGCGCAGAAGCTGATTCAACTCGTGCAGCTTTCCGCGTTTGCGCTCCCAGCCCATCCATTTGCGCTCGCGTTCGTTCCAGATTCGCTTTCGATGAAACAAGAAAAAGCGGTCGCCGCCGCCGGGTGCGTGTCCGTGAGTTGCGTTTAAATTGGCAATGCCGTTGATCGCTGCGTTCAGGAGCTCTTCATCTTGCGGCAGGGATTCGGTGGGGGCGTCCACCCAATCCGTGAGCAGCGCGAACCTCAGATCGCCTTCGGGATTGGCGAGGTAATGGATTTCGAGGCGCTCGATGAGTTCTTTGATTGCATGAACCGAAGTGAGAAGAGTCGGGACGACGATAATCGTGCGCAACTCGGTGGGAACACCGTCGCGAAGTTCCAGGCGCGGCAGCGTGCGCGGGCCGAGCAAGTCCGTGACAGCGCGGTTGATGAGCGCGATCGCGAGATCGGACGCGGGAACGGAGGCGAGCAGGCCCAGCAGGACCAGATAAGGCGTCCTGACGCCGAAGGAGTGGGCGTGCGTGAGAGGCAGCGCGAGAATAATCGCGGTGAGCGCGGCGATGGTGCCGAGATAGCCGGGGACCGCAGCGCGGACGTAGAGGCGCAGTAGCCCACGGCGCCACGGGACGCGAAAGCCAAGTTCGCGTTCGAAATCGAGCCGGCCGTGCGATATCAAATAGTAGCCGGGATCCGCTTTGCGGTCCGCGCTGGGTTGCCCGTCGGTGTGAAACTCCGCGCGCGCGTGCTTGGCGCGTTCAACGGCACGCTTGGCGACGTCTATTTCCGTGTGGCGGGAGCCGCGCGAGAGATCTTCGACGGCGTGGCGGTAATAATCGCGGGTGGCGAAATCCATTTCTCCGAAATTGCTGCCGTTGCCAAGAACTTCGTCCACCATGCTGACGCTTTCAAAAAAGTCCTCCCAGCCGAAAGCGGACATCAGTCGCATGCTGGTGATGATGTTGCGGACGGTGACCGTCATGGCCGCTTGCTCTTGATGCTCGGCACGAACAATTTCGTCGGCGGTCGTGCCTTGCGCGGCGAGGCGTTCATCGAGCCAGACGAGTATGGGGCCGACCTTGGGATCGAGGTCGCGCAGGCGCTGGACGAGTTGCACGGCGAATGCGCGGTCGAGGGGCTTATTTTCAAACCGGCGCAGGATGGATTCGGGAGAGACGGCTTGCTGTCCGCCGGTTCCCAGCACGCGGTCAGCGAGAATATCGGCATCGAGGCGCGCGCCGCGGCTCAGTACCATACGCTCCGCGATACGCCGCAGATTTTCCACCAGCACAATGCGCAGCGTGATGGCAACGGCCCAGAGTTCTCCGATGGTGAGCGGCTGAACGCGCTGGTAGGCCGTCACGAAGCGGCGCAATACCTCCGGATCGAACCGGCTGTCGGTGTGCGCAACGAAGGCCCATGCGACACCGAACACGCGCGGAAAACCTTCCAGGTGCCCCGGTCCAAGCTTCGGAAGCTTGCGGTAGAAGCCGGGCGGCAGATCGTCGCGAATTTCGCGGAGCTGTTCTTCGACGATATAAAAGTTGTCTACCAGCCATTCGGCGGCGGGGATGATGGCTTGTTCATGCTGAATCGCGCGGGCGATGGCGCGGTAATACTCGAGCAGAATGCGGCCGTTTTCGAAGACGCGCGGAATTAGGGGACGACCTTCTTCCTGGCCGCTCACGACAGCTTGCGCGGCGGCCAAGCTTTCCGCGTGTTGTTCCAGGCGCTCGACGCTAAAAAGCTCGGAACGAATCGGCTTTTCTGGCTCCGTAAAAATCGGCGCAGGAATTTGGGTCGAACTGGTCATATTTGGGCGGTTCTGATTCTCCCGGAGCGCCGTGCTCGCCGCTCCACATCCATTATGCGCAAGTCTAAATCGTCACTGCGAGTGAGAAACGAACGCGGCGACAGCAACGGTCTGGTGCACGGGCGCCGAACCATAGAATGAAAGTTTACAAAACGAAATGCTCGAACAACTAAGAGCTCGGCGTTGGCTGGGGCGCCGAGGAAAAACGTCCACACCGGTCTAGGGCGGGGCGGACGGCTACAGAACTGTCCCGCCCAATTTTCCTCGTTAAGGCGGGGTGCTGGCGATACCCTTCAATTCCGGGCCATTCTACAGGGAATCCCGCGCGCCGGACATTCCAGCGGTGCGGCGACGACACCAATCTACGAGGAGTGGTGAGCCGGGGAGGACTCGAACCTCCAACCCGCTGCTTAAGAGACCGTCCAAACAGGACTAACATCGAGTGCGACTGTTTGCTATCGCGTTGATTTTTCGCGCCAGTACAGACGATTCTCGCACTCGCCTCGCTACTATCAATTGCGATGGTATTCTACCAAGGGTGGGCACAAAATTGGGCACACTCATTTGGGGTGCACCCCTCTGTTGAGACAGTTTCAAATTGGCACACTTGCTGTTTTAATGTTTGATGGAGCCGCCGTCGCGGGCCTTGTGGGAACTGTGGAAAGCGTTTTGTGCTTTCCAAGCCCTGTGGGAATCCGCGTTCTGAGCGGATTTCCATCAGCGGCGTCAGTTTCCACAAGGCGTCCATTTCTTTCTTTTTTGCTCCTTTTTTCTTTCTTTCTGCCTATCCCCGGTTTTCCACAGAAAAACTTCGCGCCGGGAGCGCCTGAGAGCGACGATTCCCAACCCGGTCGACCTACAGCATCCCCCTGTTGGCTCCCTCCTCATGCTTGAAAAAACTCATGGTGGCTCCGGCAGAATTCACTCCTGTATTCGCCTCTCGCTCGAACTCTTCCGGCGGCCGATAGCCCAGCGCCGAATGTAAACGGCACCGATTGTAGTACTGCTCGATGAATGCCTCGATGTTACCAAGCAAGTGGTCTAAGTCGCGGTAGTCGTTCGCATAAATCTCCTCCCGTTTGAGCGTTTTCATAAAGCTTTCGCAACTGGCGTTGTCATAGGGGTTCGCCGGCCGACTCATGCTCGGGATTATCTGCTGCTTTCGCAAGATCTTCACGTAGTCTCCGGAAGCGTACTGCACGCCACGGTCGGAATGATGCACCAGACCTGGTGGTGGCTGTCGTTGGGCGATGGCCCCTTCCAGAGCCGCAATCGGCAACCGACTCGCCAGGGTCCGGTCCAACGCCCAGCCCACTACTTTCCGCGAAAACGCGTCGAGAATGACGGCCAGGTAGACAAATTCCTTCTTCAAACGGATATAGGTGATGTCCGCTATCCAGAGCTGATTCATCCCCGTCAGTTTCATACGACTGGCGAGGTTCAGATAGACCTCGAACTCATGATCGGAATCCGTGGTCACCACGAACGCCCGCGGCTGCACAGCCAGCAGGTTGTCTTCGCGTATCATCCGCAACACACGCTTGTGATTCACTAGCATCCCGCGCCGCCGCAACTCGGCACTGATCCGCCGATACCCGTAGCGGCGTCGATGCTCGACAGCGATCTGCTGAATCACGCTCCGCACCTCCATGTCTTCCTCGACTGGTGCTCGCTCCTGCAGAGAACGATAAAAACCGGCTCGGCTGACCCCGGCCAGCTGACACATTCGCTCGATGCTTAAGCTGCCTTGCAAAGGCATCACTTCTTGGATTTCGTCGTAGATGCCCTCTCGCCACGGATGCCGCTCTTCTGGCGTCGCGCCTCTACTTTTTGCAAGGCACCTTTGAAAAAATCCAGCTCCAGCGTCTTGTCCACCAGCACGCGCTTCAGCTGGTTGATTTCCTTGCGAAGCGCGGACTCCCGAGAGTTTCCGGGTGCCGACTCCTCACTGGGGTCGAAGGGATCAAATTGATCTCGCCACTTGTAGAGAAGCCGCCGATGCACACCAAGTTCCTGTGACAATTCCACAATGTTGTCGCAGTCCTTTAATCGCTCGACAGCCATCCGCCCGAATTCTTTCGGGTATTTTCCCACTCGTCTCTTTGCCACTTGCAGTTCCTTTCCCTGCAAGTGTGCCTTATCCGAGTGTCTCAAGCTAAGGGTTCAGTCCACATTTGGCTGAAGCTGTTCTTCTCATACGCACCGGGAACAGAACCAACTGACACTGGAGCGGACACGCCAACATCTGCCAGCATTCCCGTCAGTCTCCCCCAGTCCAGCGGGCGGGAATCACGTCGCCTGAGGGCTTCTATTCGCGTCCAGAGACACTCTAGGACAGCAACCACCCCGCGCGCTCCTGGCAGCCAGTCGCGATGCCCATGCCGTAAGGGCGAAAGCACGAACGCGCGATGACCGGGGAAGGGTGGGGGGAGGTATTCTCGACCCGGCCCAAAAGAAGCCTCGGATGCACCGAGAAAAATTTCGCGCGATTCCTGATTTTTTTTCGCTTGCGGTTTTCTGCAGAATCTTCCAGTCCCAAATGAGACTCCGGCAGCCAAGTACCGACTTATGCGCAAACCGCGCGTGTGGTTCTCAGTTTTCGGTGACGCACGACGAATCGGGCACTGACAATTACTATGGGCTCTGGAGCGTCAATTTTGCGTGCTTTACTATCCCCGACGCCAATGCCAAAAACTCTGAACCGGTATCTACACCAGGAAAACTGCTGAGAGTGATACCATGCGCTCCCATCAGAGCCATATGACAGAATCAGTCAATCCCACAGCGGCGTGGCGGGCGGTCTTCTGGACGACGTTCTCGCTCGGTAACGTGGCACTGGCGCTCTTTTGGTTGTTCGCACAGGTCCCGACTCCACTTCACAGAGACCTACGACCGTACTCTATTTTTTGGTCTTGCATTGCCGTGCTGATGCTAGGGTCAATCCTTGTAGCTCGCAAAATATGGAAGGGTAAAAAGGCCGGTCAATGGCGCGTAGGGCTCGTGCAAGCGATTGCTTGGGTCGAATTGGCGTTCGCTCTCTATGCGGTCGTCGCACTCGTATTCTTTCGCCACTAGCAATCGGTCAGCCTCGCATATGTGCGCACCTAAAAGTTGTTCCAGACGCACCGGTACCGGAGAAGCAAACATCAACTGAAAGTGGTCAGTGTCCCCAAGTCATAATCAAGTAAAGAAATGTAGCCAAAATTGTGCTCCACGCGGCGACCTTGAGTCCGAACTTGGGGGCAGGACGAGCACCAGGATGTGTCGAACGGTAGGTTAATGCAAAAAGAAGCACCCCGAGAAAGGTCGCGATGAATGCGAACACCTGAACCAGTCTCAGATGTTGCACAGAGGCAAGCGCATAGAGCAGGACACTTGCCAAAATCCACGGCACGAAGGCCATCACTACTCTTTTCGGTTGCCAATTCATCGTTTTTTGCCAAGCCAGTGCGCGGACGGACCGAGAGACGGCCCTCCAATCCCGGTCACGGCCGATGTATCCGCCAATCGTGTATACGCGATGGTCCTTGTAGCTCTCGTCAAAGTACCCTCGAATCACAACCCAGCATCCATCACGAGCCTTGCGTCTTTCATCGACTTGTACGACGGTGCTCTTGTGGCATTTTCTCAGACACCGAGCGCGGGCTAACTAATCTGACGGATTTCAGAAATCGTTGGCTCCGGAGGAGCCCACGATTTCTCAGCTTATGCTCGGATTTCTGAGATGGTCAGTTTTCTCTTCGGTGTGGGCGTGACCACCAAGTCCTCCAGAGGAATCTATTTCAGTGTCGCGTTCATGCGCTCTTAGGGGAAACGAGCAAGCCGGACGCTTACTTCCGCAAAAACGAGAAAACCGCCAGCAGCGCAAACCCCAACGCGATGAGCAACCCCGCATATTCTTTTCTGGTGACCGACCTGTAGGCCCACGCAAGCCCGATGACAAGCCATGCCACCGCGAAGAACGTTGTCTCACTCATGGCCGGAATCATACGCGGCGATGACTTGCTGAGCAAGACACGCGATGGCAAACCCACAGTGCAGACCATTGTGTTCTGGCTTTTCGTCCCAATTGGGACTCCCGGCATCCAGGCTACTAACTGCGCACAAATCCAACATGTGGATTGAAGGCGGGAACCATCCTGCTCATTGGAGCGGGCTGGACGGCAAGAAAAAATCCAGCCGAACGAGAAGTGTTTTCTCCTTGACTCCTTTTATGGAACTTACCATGAGCTGCACCGCTAAAGTGCAGCACGACGTCCCAATATTTTTCTTGGCTAATGCTTCGGCGGTTATTGAAGCCTCAGGCTTTCGATGAAATCATTCACGTCGCGCAGCACTTCAGCCTCTTTGCTTTGAAACAGGTAATGGTCAGCGTTTGCAATGCGGATAATCCGTGCCTGCGGAACCTGGACCTCAAATGCATGCACCTGATTCTCCATGCTGCGTCGGAAGGCAGGAGAGTGGGGAACGTTGAAGATGGCTAATACCGGCAGACCAATTTTCGTAAATTGTTCCTCACCGTCGAGAAGAGCCACGCTATTTGGATTTTCTATCGGCCCAGGCGGAGAAAGCTGAGCAAGGTCATCCTTTCGCTGCTGAAGCTCTTCCTCCACATGCTTAACGTCCGCGAGTATTTCATCGAGTTGGCTTGGATTTCTTGGGAGCGTTCCGAGGTGCACTTGCGCGAGTTCGTTCCGAAGAGCGATAGAGTCGAGTACCAAATCACCATGAGCCTTGTCGTATAGAGCATACGCGTAACCGGCGTCAATGTAGATTAGCGCGGATACCGCGTCTGGATGACGGGCGCCAATGGCGCTCAAAACTTCTCCTGCAACAGAATGTCCCGCGAGGACGGGACGATTGAGCTTGAGTGTCCTAATCACTGTAACGACATCGTCGCCAAGTCTACTTGCTGAATAGTTCGAGGGTTCGGCGGGTGGAGCGCTCGACCTTCCGAACCCACGAGGCGTGATTCCGTAGACATGATAGTGGGCCGTGAGCTTGACTGCGAAACTCTCGAAGACGTGCGCTGTGTCACCGAGTCCCGGTAGGAGAATAACGGAACGCCCACTCCCGCCCCAGTCCAGCACTTCCAGTTTCACATCGGGTTGTGCTTCGATGAAGCGGCTGGTCGGGGCCGCTATAGCGGACGCGTTTGGAGCTTGCACATTTACCGGAAGGAGAGGCAAAAACAAAAGTAAGAGAAGGCCGGGGTTACGCACCAAAACATTATGGGTGATGACAGTCGCTCTCGCAACACAGCCGTAGTGGGGTCACTTCAGTTTCCGGGAACAAGCCCTGCTAAACCCTAGCGCTTTACCGGATGCGCGTTCTCGGTCAGGAGGGAACGGAGGCGGGGAGTTCTGCGCGTCCGGTAAAGCCGTCCATGCGGATTCGAGTCTCCGATTACGCGCCTAAACGTCCAATTGAATTGTTGTTTCGCTCCGAGTGTAGGGAATATGCTTACGCCCGAGCACGAAGTAGACCCCAGAGGGCTCCGCGATGAAGGCAAAGACGAGGATTTTACTCTTACTCTTCGGTCTGATTCTTCCCTACATGGTTTTCGCGCTCTACTTTGCTTTGAGGCTTCCCCAGCACCCTTTTCCTAAGTGGTTTCCGTATGTTGCTGTTTGCTATTTCGTCGGTTGCATTTTTTTGTTTCCGATTCTGAGAAAAAGAGTCTTGGTTGGTGCGCCAACCCCGAGCGCACAGGGAAAAAAGTCTCAGAATATTTCCGCAGCCCGCGCACTGCGAAGACTCGGATACATTTGGCTCCTCGGTCCCGTCTTTTACCTTGTCTCTGGGGGACCGTCTGAAGAACCTTGGTGGGTTACGGTCCTTGGCCTTTGCTGGGTTGGATTCCTGAGTTGGGCTTCATTCCGCCAGGCAGTCGGAGTAGGAATCATGATCTCTCACAACCCCCTCCACGGATCCGGACGAGCGGGTTTCCCGCATCCGGCTCTTGCCTTAGGTGAGGACGCCCATGCGACGCAGAGGATAGGGATGACAGACAGAAGCCGGAGGCAGCCAGCGAGTGATCAGGCGCCGCATACGATCCCAAAGGTCCTGGCCGTTCTGGCTGCGCTTCGACAACGCACGATGCCAGAGCCAACCAACTCGGAATCGAAAAAGCACCAGCGCCGATTTATTCATGGGCACCCCGTAGTAGCGGATGTGTCCACGCACCACCGCTTGCAGCCATTTGCCCTGTTCCGGGATGGGTTCGTGCATCCGTCGCTGAAGTTCGGCTTTCACCTCATTCAGTTTCGTTTGCAGCCGTTTGCGGATGGTTTGCCGCAGCACCGTGTACATTCCGTTGCTTCTCTTTTTCACGCAGATGTGCGTGAAGCCAAGAAAGTTGAATGTCTCCGGTTTCCCTTCTCCGCGTTTCTGCCGGTTGTTGATCGCAAATGGACCAAACTCCAGCAGTCGCGTTTTCTCGGGATGCAGTTCCAGGTGGAACTTCTTCATCCGTTCCGTGAGTTCCACCCGAAACTGATCGGCCTCCGCTTTGCTCTGAAAGCCCACCACGATGTCGTCCGCGAATCGCACGACGATGACTTCGCCGTGCGCCCGCTTCCGACGCCATGCTTGGACCCACAGGTCGAACACGTAATGAAGGTAGACGTTCGCCAAGAGCGGCGAGGCACTGCCACCTTGGGGCGTCCCTTCCTCCACTCGTATCCGTTTCCCATCCTCCAGCA
Organism: uncultured Acidobacteriota bacterium; assembly: GCA_963804625.1. Lineage (GTDB taxonomy): Bacteria > Acidobacteriota > Terriglobia > Acidiferrales > UBA7541 > Palsa-295. Next base: position 174,650 of record CAWDRJ010000010.1, read on the forward strand.
CGCCGGCATGGAGCCATTTCTGGATCAACCGCACGACGCGCCGATCTGCAACCCGATGCTCGACGAATTTCACAAGCCATTCGTGGGACAGCCCATCGAAGAAGGCTTGGATATCCAGATCGAGCACCCAGTTCACTTTCCTCGTCAGCAGTCCCGTATAAAGAGCGTCCAGCGCTTGATGCTGGCTGCGCCCTGGCCGGAACCCGTACGAGAATCCAAGAAAATCCGTTTCGTAGATGGCGTTCAGCACCTCGACCGCCGCACGCTGGACGATCTTATCTTCCAGCGCCGTAACTCCGAGCGGTCTTTGCCGCCCGTCGGCCTTCGGGATATACACTCTACGCACCGGCTTCGCTCGGTACGCTCCTCGCTTCAGCCTTTCGGAAAGGTCCTGGAGGTTCTTCTCCAGTTCCTCGCCGTAGTGCCGCCACGTCTCTCCGTCCACGCCCGGCGCGGCTTCCTTCTTAAGGCTGAAGTAGGCCATGCGCAGCGTGTCCAGGTTGTAGATGTGGTGCAGGAGCGCCGTGAACCGCAACTTCTTATCCTTTGCTGCTGCTTGACGTACCCGCCCCAGCGCACTGAGCGCGTCGGTCCGGCTCTGTATCCGGGACGCGTTTTGCTGCGGCAGGTTCCCTTTGGCCAGCCCTCTTCCCTCCATCCCCTCCGCCACCGGTTGCCCGGCTTTGTTCGGAGACTTCGCAGGTACTACAGGGCTGTCCGACTTCCCAAGTCCGTTCGTCATCGGTGTACGTCCTTGGACTTCCCGATGCGTCCCAGGGCAACTGCGGCCCTGGGCGAACTTGGGATCTCCCGGTTCCCGAGCGAGGTGTCTACGTACGTGCACGGGGTCTCTGACCGCGCGGGACTCTGGCACACCTCGCGATATCGGCGTACCCGATGGAGCCTTCCGCTTTCTCCTACAGCGTCGGCGTCCCGGAGTGACTCTCTTACGCGGCTGAATACCCGGCCCGCACGTTCCCCTGTCAACGCTTCGACGCTGTTCTTGCGAACAGCTCCGCAGGACTCGGGGCCGATGTGGGTCGCTACATCACATTCGTGTGACTTTTGCATTCACTACACCTCGCCGATTTAACCGGCGCACAAGAGATTCGAAATGAAGGTCCGTCAGAACCCACTTTCAGGGGCCGTGGACGATTAAACAAATTCCGTGAGTGCAAGGCCCTTTGGAACTCTGAACTCTCCAGCAACATGCATGTGACTGATTAGCGCTAGCGCATTCCCGGACGCGCGTTTTCACGAAGTAGCCGATGCGGGCGCAGTGCTCTGTGCGCTTTCGATAAAGCCGTTCATGTGGAATTTTCAAGTTTCCTGCTAGAACTCATCCGCCAACAACCCTGCTCACTGGACGGGCTGGACGGCAAGAAAACTTGCGGCCGCAGGGGAAGTATTTTTCATCCCTTTATGGAAGTAATCGGCAGTTATAGCTTCGGCACAGAATTATTCCACGCAATTGGCAGGGGCGTAAGCGGCGGTAGCATTACTTTAAATGCTTCCCAGCAGCCGGAGGCATCAGTAAGCGCATATCATGCAGAACGAAATCCAGGCGCTGTCATACATGGTGAAACACGACCCAGCGGTGGTCGCTGGTTTCCTTCTGATTGGTAGCTCATCGGTGCTCTACAAGAAATTTCATCCGCAGCTAAGGAATTTGTGGCAAGCGAGTCTAAACCATTGGCTGACGGCCCGTACCCCGTCGCCTGAGTTCAAGAAAATCTATGCAGGACCACCGATTGCTACCAGTTTGGCGGCGCACTTTGCAAAAGGCGGCTTCGGATTTGTACCTTTGGTGCTGGAAAGTGCGCGTCTTGCGTGCAGGCTCGATATTCTGTTCTTACGACGAGATTCTAGCCGTTCGATCATCAAGAGCGGGGACATTGACAATCGCCTTAAGACGTTGTTCGATGCGCTGAGGGTTCCCAAAAATCTTGGAGAGTTAGCCGGAAGCACTCCGGGAACGGATGAAAGCCCATTCTTTGTTTTGCTGGAGGATGACAGTTTAATTACGGAAGTTCACGTCAGTACGGACAGCTTGTTGACACCGATGGACCCCAATGAGCCGCACGCCTCAAAGTTAGTAATTGGCGTGAAATTGCGACCGTTCCAACATACGGAGTGGAACATATCATTTGCATAGCATGGTTTGCCGAAATAAAAAGCTTCGGCCGCTCTCGCTGCACACCATGGCCATCTTGCATTCATTCGATTCCTGCTCGCCAACGGCGCGACGACAGACTGGAGTCGGAATGGTGCAAGTCTGGAAAATTGGCTAATGGCTAGTTCTGGTCTTCCGAAATCCAAAATCGCGTCAATAGTGACGCTTATCAAGGGTCAAACTCCCGATTAACGCTAGCGCTTAACCGGATGCGCGTTCTCGCTGAGGAGTGAACATGGGCGAGGCGCTCTGTGCACGGTAGTAGAGAAAACCAAAATCGCTGCGCCATTACTTGTAGCGTCCCGGCTCACGGAACGCAAGGTGCGGGAACCAGGGGCGGGCGGGCTGGCAGGCAAGAAAAACTCCGGCCACAGCAGAAGTGTTTTTTTCTTGACTCCCTGGAACTAGTCAGATGGAAGGCATTGACAGCGGCCCCGTCTAAGGAAGATGTCGGCTTACTTGTTGTCGAACGCGTAAATCCGCTTCCAGTCGTCCTTCATGCTGATTACCCTCCAACTGTTCTTGTTGGCCTCGGTCATTAGAGCGTCGGAAAAAGCACCGACATGAGTATCTGGAAGACCACCGCCTGGACCATAAGCGTACTCGCGCGCTGCATCGTCATGATGAACGAGCATCATCAGTCGAGCGCCATCGCCCGCTTGCGTCCATTCCAGCATTTGCTGGTCGCCGTCCGAATTGCCGAAGGCGGCGTGTGGCCGCTTACCGATGAACATATTGATACCGATTGCCTTGCCGGGGCCATCGTCAACGAAGAACGGTTTAGGTTCTCGCATAAGCACCGGTCTGCCGCTGGAATCATCATACTTGGTCACGATGCTCGACCCCACGACCTGCTCCGGTGGGACACCATAAACCTGCTCGCTGTAAGCGCGCACGAACTCTTGGCCACCGCCAGTAACGATATAAGTCCTGTAGTCCTTTTCGCGGAGATATTTCATAACCTCCAGCATTGGCTGGTATACGAGGTCGGTATACAGGCGGTCGAAGCGCGGTGCCTTGGCAGTAGTGACCCATTGCTTGACGAGCGCTAGGAACTCTTCCGTTCCCATTCCGGAGTGTGTTACGGCGATGACCTCCATCCATTCCTTCTCGCTGAACTTACCCATCGCCTCGCGGTCACCCGTGATGACTGACTTGAACGGTTCAATCTCTTTCCATTCGGGGTGCTGCGGCGCAAGTTTCCCAACGCGATAGAGAGCGAACATGGCCTGCGTGTACAAGGGATGTTCCGTCCAAAGGGTGCCGTCCTGGTCAAATGTGGCGATGCGGTCCTTCGGTTCGACATACTTGGAGCTGGATTTCTCCGTGGTGTCCTTGACGAATGAGATGACCGTCTTTTTCGCGGTGCCATCGTTCCACGATGGCAATGGGTCATCAAACGCTTCCGAGACGCGACTAAAGGCTCCCAAAACCGCCGTCGCTGCCGATATCTTGATTAGGTCTCTCCGAGTGATTTCCACACATTCTCCTCATTGACTAACTGGATGCTTACGGCCCCGGGGAAGCTACGCCTGGGCTATAGGCCGCACAATCGTCAAAAGTGACAGGTAGCTCGCTCGGTCGGAACAACTTAGGTGAGCGTAATACTCTGTGTCGGTCGATGTGCTTGATAAACGCTAACGCTTTACCGGATGCGCGTTCTCGGTAAGGAGCGAACGGAGGCGGGGAATGCTGCGCGCGTCCTGTAAAGCCGTCCATGTGGATTCAAGTTTCGGAAGGCCAGAACAATCCTGCTCAACGGGTCAGGCTGGACGGCAAGAAAAACTCCGGCCACAGGAGAAGTTTTTCTCTTGACAGCTTTTATAGTCAGAACTTATCGGGATTTAGTACGGGCGATAACACCCCTGCTGCTCGAGGTCACTTTCGGCTCGGCGTAGGCCAGAGCACCACATTCACAGCATTCTTTATGGTTCCGCTAGAACCCAAGCCGGGGCCTTGATAGTGTGTGTCATAGACGCCGCCAAGATAAACGTAATGCATATTCATTCTGGCGATGTCATCAGGGGTTAACGGGGAATCAAAATCTACCGTGAACCCATTCTTGTACAACCCCATTTCCTCGTCTTCTCGGTGTAAATACAGCATGTTGCCGTCCTTGTGCAGAACTAGAAAGCCAACGACGGCAATCCGCTTCCCTTCGAATTCCTGCGGATTGGCGAGAACCCGAATGATACTGATTGGCGCTGCAACTCTGCTGTCACCAAAAGCGGGTACAACCGTGGAAGACGACGGCAAGAGAAACACCAGCACAAGCGCAAGCAGCAGGGATTTCATAATTCTTCCTCCGATAGGTCGTGATTAAACGCCGTCGCCGGAAATTTGGAATTTCACTGTCTCGATGACCGATTAAAGCTGGATTGTGTTGGAATTGGGAGACCCAGCGTGGCTCAGCACTTTCGGCAAAGGACGTACAGTCCTCCCGTGGTCGTCACCAAGAATGTTCCGGGGCTGTGAGTGTCCCCACGTGCTTCGCAGGAGGGAGTGCCCAAGGAACGAGTTATTTTCCCCACCACATCGTTGATGGTTATCTCAGTGTAGTCGAAGGTCGAAAGCCGCCATTTTACCCATACGCTTGGCATCGGCGGATTCTACAACTGGACCAATGTAATGTCGCTAGGACTCCCGGTAGCAGAGCCAAGAAAATCCATCACAACTTTCGTTTTTCGTCTCAGTCTCAATTGGGACTCCCGGCATCCAGGCTCTGAACCGACCACAAATCCAGTATAGTGGATTGAAAGCGAGAACAATCCTGCTCAGTGGGCGGGCTGGACGGCAGAGAACTCCGGCCACAGGAGAAGTGTTTTGCTTGGAACTTATCGGGAGTTGGCCTAGACCATGAAGAGTGCATTCAGCGCGTCGGGTTCTTGAACTCGTCGGCGGTGATTGGCACCCACTTCGCATACTTGCCCGCTACGCTCGGGTCGGGCTTATAGTAGACCGGCCCCGGAGTCCACTTCGTGCCATCGGCAAAATAGGCGTCCTGTAGAAAAATCCAGCAAGTGGTGATGGCTGAGAACGGGATTCTCTTCCCCTTCCCGACCGGACGGTCTGGGCTATCAGTCCCTTCCTTTATCTCGTCGTTGTACGGTGCCAGTGGGACCGTCAATTCCTGGCCGGGCGGGAGGTCGATGGGCAGAGAAGTAGTATCGGCCTCGCGCGGCACGAATTCCAGGTCGGTCATGGATGGTGGATTGAGCCTGTACGGGTCGAGCGGGTCGAACTCAGGAGGGTGGAACGAATCTACAACGTGGGGTGCGACGTGGACCACAACGTACATGGCGGGTTGCCGCCCGACCCAGGCGGATTTTGAGTAAGTGTAATTGCCCTCGATTGCTCCGTTGCCCGGAGGTACGTCGTCACCAGTCTCCGGGAAATCCACGCGAAATGCGAATGCGATGATTTCCTTATCGGAAAGATTCTTCACCACGAACGTCAGGTCCTTCAGCCAATCCTCCGGCGCCTGAAACGGTTGGCCGGTTCGTCGTCTTGAAGGAACGCTGGGGACTATCTGAGTGTTCCCTTCCATCACCCGGACGACACGAATGGGCTCACCGACCAGGGAGTAACCTATTCCGACGTTCTTCAGGCTGTCCCCTGTACCCAACTCTTGTCCGGGAAGCGGAATACTGATGACCAGCACAGCCGCGAGCGCCAATGCGAATGCGAATTTCGCGCTTTTTTCTCCCATCAGCATCCGCGTCAGTCCCGATAATTAGTTAGTTCTAAACAAATGCGGGCGTCCAACCAAGCCAGAATATGGCAGGTATCGGGCGAATTCAACATGACCACTGCCCAGCGCCGGATTGACGCCCTAACCCTCCATGTAGATTCAAGCTTCCGATAACGCGACCACGAGCTAGGAGTTCTCGGGATGCCGGACCCTAAATAATCACGGTGCGGCGCGGGTGGATGGCATCGCATAAATATCTTTTGCGTAGCACGCTTGGTCGGCAATCGTTATCGTCGGAAGAACTGCAGCCTTGTCCGCTGCTACTTGAAATTCGACTGGCAACTTAACCGCGAATTGATACGGACCAGCGAGGACTCCATAGAACTGATAAACGCCGCCTTTGTCTGTTTGCGTTGACAGAGTGGTATTGCCAGTCCGCAGTTCCACAGTAGCATCGGGAATGAGATGGTTGAAGTCATTTGGCCCCGGTTCGGTCTTCAAAACACCTACAACCGTCGCTCCTCCTCTCTTGCGCGCTCGCAGTCCTTCCAGAAGAACAGTCGCACTCGAAGTCCGTTGCGTTGCGGTACATATCGTTGCTATTAATTTCCCTGGCTCGGCCCCGTACATAGCCATTAAAGCGGCAGTTCCCTTGTAAGGCGCGACGAAGTACGATTTTCCGAATGCAAAGTGGTAACTGCAGTCCCCGCCGCCTCGTCCCGAGTAAATATCAACTTCCTTCTCCTCGAACCCGCTGATGTTTTCATCAATGCGAAATCGGTAGCGGGATAAACCGGATTGGTCAGCACCGCGTTGTTCGTCCGGAGGGTTTTCGATGTCGATTACGGTTCCAACAAAGCTGGGGCCAATCGGTTTCAAGTCAGCGCAATTGGAAGGACGACGAACCGTGAGGCATGAACAAGCGGGCGAGCGCTCCGCACAGAAAGTACCTAATACGAGCACGGCTATTAAAACGCGAATCCACGCTCGATTCATGCGACTACGCCTCCCTGCTGCACAAGTACAGCGGAACTGAAATTATCTGACACCGACCGGAGCGGCAAGGCTCTCGGAGCGGACGAGCAATTAAATATTAAAATGTCTCATTAACGCATTAATCGTCCATATGGATTCAAGTTTCCGATTATACGACTTGCCGTGAGCTGCCCCAGTTCTCAGGCCCCGATTCAACGAGAGAAGGTTGATTGAATATCAGCGCTGCGTGCTAATCGGTCGCTGAGAATCCAATTGGCAAGCCATAGAGCCCCCATGAACCAGAGGGCTACCGTCCACATCGAGAAAATCCTTGCGAGCGACCCCGAGAGTGCGCTGGTTCCTATCATTTTACTTGCTGAGATTCCCCGAAGGAGGTCCGTGATTTCACTTGCAGAATATGCGAGAAGAATTAGTACCGTCACTTGACCCCACTTCTTAACAGCCGTGAGTGCGACTTGCATCCGTGTGTAAGCAATCTCGAACGGCTGCTTTGCTGGGTGCGCGTTGTTCACCTCTGGCGGACCAGGAGCATCGGCAGATAGAAACTTTTGTGTGCGCAGTGCGGCTACTGATGAGCGAAATCGTGTCAATGTTGGAAAGAAACGAATCGCAAGGAACAACAGCATGACCACGGACGCCGTCAGATACAGTGCAGTGAGTTTCGTTGTTAGGTCAAAGTACACATCTGCGCCCGACACATCCCAGCCTATCGGTCCAGTCTGCATTTGTTCTCCTGCGAAGACCCATTAAGAATACAGACACCAAATGCATGAAATCTGTGCCCGTGAACAGGGGCGAGCGACTCCTTGCGCGTGCGGTAGTAGAGAAAACCAAGACCGCTGTGCCGACATGCGTAGAGTCCCTCATGGAACGGAAGGTGGGAACAATCCTGCTCAACGGGGCGGGCTGGACGCAAGAAAAACTCCGGCGACAGGAGAAGTGTTGCTGGCTGCTCCTTCCTTGAAAGCTCATACGCGACACGGACAACAGCGTCTGCACTGCGCTTCAACCGATATGAATAGATGCCGAAACTGCAACTCGCCAGCGTAGCGAGCACGAGCCCGAAAAGTAACGACTGCCGAATCAGTTTCATTAATAGATTGGACACCGACGAAGCCGGCCAAGTACCCAACTGTCGACGGCGCGATTTCCCAACAGTTACCGTGCCAGGGCCTTCGATTGGGTTTCAAGTTTCGGATTACGCGACGGGTGCTAGTGCAGTTGCGGAAACAATTCATGCCAGCTTGGTGTCAGAAAATAATGGCGGGCTGGTGCTCGCGGAAATTGTGGAGACTTGACATGCGTTTGAAGATTGCTGCATGTGCATTAGCAATGGGGATGCTGACAGCGGTGAGCGTCTTCGCACAGGACCCGAGCACAAAACCGGACAATGCGTCGCAGACGGCACCCACGGCCCAGGCACAGCAGCCACACAGAATCCGCGTCAAGGAAGACGTTCAAAAGGCAAAGCTAGTTCACACGGTCGCCCCTCTGTACCCAGCTATCAGCGAGAAGCGCATTGTCGGTACCGTCGTCCTTCACGTAGTCGTCGGTAAGAGCGGCGCTGTCAATAGCGCCCGATATGTTTCCGGTCCGACCAATCTCATGAACTCTGCGGTTAAGGCTGTGCTGCAATGGCGATATAAGCCGACGTTGGTGAATGGCGTGGCCGTCGAGGTGGACACGACGGTCTCGGTAGTGTTTCCTCCACCTTCGAAACAGGAACCACCGGCGACAAACAGGTAACTCAAGTCCTGGCAGACGCGCTAACCGTCCAAGTGGATTCGGGGGTTTTCTCATGTCCAACCCTCGATGACGTGAAGGACGAAACTATGAAAGGGGTCAGGGGAGGTAACTCCAGGCCGGCGCAAAAGGAGTGCCCGTCAGAGCGCCGCAAATTTTGGTTCTCGATTCCAGATTTTTTCGGTTGCTGTTTTTTAGGTGGGAGCAATCGAGCAGCTTAAGTCCCAATTGAGACTCGTCAATCGGTCATCCGCCCGTCCTTCCGCACACATGGAAGTACAATCTGGCCAAAGGATTCGAATTCATCCCTGCTTGGAGGTGAGCAGAATTGAGCAAGAATATGTTCTCCCTAATGGCCAGCACAATCTTTCTCATCGTCGGGTAGTGGTGCCGTTTCATTTGCACAGGCAGTTTGCCTGACAGTGGCTTGGAAGGGCCGGCAGAGCAGATTGCGCTGCGACCCAGCCTACATGAAGAAAACGCCGTTTTTCTCGCGTCCTAGCACAGAAACCAGATTCGCTTTAGGGTTGGGTGGCGTTTCTGACTCGAAGTGAAAGCCTGGCTCATCGGCCGACCACTTGATTGTGGCTCCCGTGCTGAGGAACGAACCCTTGAACATCTGCACGCTGTTGTTAATGTCTGCCATCGTGACGATTCCTTGCCATTCCACGTCGAACGAAACGGTAGCGCGGATGGGGGCGACAGGTGGAATCGCCGGATACATGTAGGCCGGGCCGTCAAGAAGCCCCAGCCCTTGGGTCACTGAGTTGGCGAGGTCATGGTCATCGTAGACGTGCAAGTCTTTGACGCTCAGGCGGGCTAACCCCCCGTCGAAGTCAACCTCGAGGGCGTCGTGTTCGACTTGCACCATCCAGAACACCTCGTTCGAGTCGATGTGCACGTTGAAGTCGTGAACTTGTGCAGTGACAGGGAGGGTGGGCGTTCCAACTGGAACGGTGTACAGGTCAAGTCAAACGAAGGCGAATGTACCCCTGTGGAGCTGACCGTCAATATCGATGAACTTGCCACGGGCAAAGCCCATGTCCGCTCGGAACGCTAGCGCCGTGGGGACGCTCGTAGTGGTGTTGGTTCCGGTCCCGCCCCCTTGGATGTGGGTCAGACCCACCAACCCGTCGAAGTCGGTGACCTGCGACGGGTCGCTGATGTCGGCTAGCGGGGTTGTGGGACTCAGCGGGTTATGGTGTACGGGGACGCCAAAGGGCTTATACGGGGCGCCGCCCCCAGGAATCGGTTTGAGCCTAGGGCCTCGGCATCCCGTATCGTCATCATCGTCGCCGGCATAGGCCGAGTTTGCACGCAAAAGGCTCGTTCCGAGGGCTGCGCCAGCCGCTCCACGAATTAGATTGCGACGGCTCACCCATTTCTGCTCAAGTTTTTTCCAAGACATAGGGTCTTGTTTGTTCATTGACGTTCTCCTTCGACGCGGTCGCAGCGCACACCAAAGATATGTGCCGACCGGCGGATGATGGCCCGGGGTTCCGAAAATGCCTGACGAAAAACCATGGGAAAAAACAATGAGAACGGAAGATTGGAAAACCTGGAGCCACTCTGCTCCTTACTCCCACGGCAAGTCAAGTAATAATTTAGTGAACGAGAGTGAAGGCGTGCATTTATGAAAAGCGAATGCAAGGCACCAATGGCTATGACCCGAAGCCAGTACGCGCTAGCGACCGACTGAGCACGCTTATCCGAAATGAAATCCTGGGATTGGCAGCGGACGGACAAGCCGAACAACCCTAACGACGAACTACGTGGCAGCTTGGCCATGCGCACACGCTGACGCCAGGATTGTGTTCTTGCAATGATTACGGCACAGCCTACCAGGCTTTTCTGCGCTAACCAGCCAATCTGACGCATCTCGCACGTTTTCTCCTGGACATGGTCCCGATTCGAACGTTCAAATGCTTTAGGAAGAAAAGGACAAATTTTCCCGATGGGACGCCCACGTTGGACAACCCGATTAACGGTGGAGGAGTGTTACGCGGTCGAGATTGGCAATCTTGTCCGCGCAGGCAAAGCCCCATCCAGCTACTCCCATTCCTGCGGACTTGTTTAATGAGCGTCAGAATTTGTTCCAGTTTCATGTTCTCGCTCGCCCGATGGCACGATATGCAAGCAAGCAAAATTGTTTGTATGCAATTCTCACGCGGTGCAGCGCACGCGGGCGGCCTCGGAGGCTGTACTCAGCAAGATTCATAAGGTCATCCGCTCCGCGCTCAACCGCCGCCTCAAGTCTCTTGTCGGTAATCACTGCGTTCCCTCCCGCGCCGGGACAGTGTTTTCGGCAATCATTTTCTCTAGGGAATCGCGTGGAATGCGGACGGCCCTCGCGCCAACGCGGACTTTTGGCAGCTTTCGCCGCAGCAACCATGCCCGAATCGTGCTTGGTTTAACGTTCAGAAGTTCTGCGGCTTGCTCAACGCGCAATAGCACCATTGTCCTCACCTCGAATCGTCTCGCTGGTCATGCGATATCGGCCGCCAGTATTGATTGTCGTTGGTGACCTTACACGAGAGGCGGATACCGTCGATAGATGGAAGAAAACCAGCAGGTATTCTTTCCGGGGAAAAATCTGGCCGGATTATTTTCCGGGGGTAGCTGAGTGGACCTGGATTGCGTATTTTCGCAGGATGTTTTTCAGGTGACCCACTCCTCGGCGCAGGGTTTCTTGGCAATTGCGGTCGTGGCGTTCTTTCTCACAGCGACAAAACTGCTGCGCCAATTCGTTCCACGTGGTATGGGGCCTCGCTAGTTGGGCTTCGTAGGCCGCGATTACATCTTGGCGTCGTTTTGGTGGTGCCCCTGGATGTCTCTGAATGGACATGCGACCATATTTCACAGCTTCTAGTGGCGGGACTCCTGCTGCGATGAGCGCAACGGCAGACCCGTCAGCCTCCTCTTGCGAAAACGGCTCGCGATAGGGGACTGCCCAACGCAATAATTCCCTCCATTCCTCCAACGCCTGGACGATTTCCGGTCCGCGTGCGGCAAATCCGCCAGCTTCGCCGGGGATACTCTCCGCGACTTTTCGAACTAGGTCCAATACGAAATTCCACTTCTGTACGGCCGCTTCGCTGAGGGCCGACAGCACGGGACGGCTCGGGTCGCAGGGTAGAGACGCTGACAGTGGCCACCCAGTGTCGCTTGACCGCTCAGCGGAAATGTCGGACATCGCCACCTCCCGCGTGGTTCCCGGATGTGAGATGAGCGCGGCAGGCGGTCCGGGATGCACCGCCTTTCGAGCGCGACCCTAGCCGCGCGGCACATTCTATCGCTTGACAACCTAGCAGGCAAGTATTAGCTTAGCAGCTAGGTTATGACAATCGACCACGACAAAATCATCCGTGATTTTCTAGCGAAGACAGGCCGCAAGGGCGGGAAGGCGCGTGCCGCGAAGTACAACAAAGCGACACTTTCGAAATGGGCAAAGAAGGGCGGGAGGCCGCCTGCGAAGGAGAAAGAGCCATAAGCCTTTACAAGCGGGGAGGCGTTTGGTGGTACAAGTTCCGTTTCGCGGGACAGGTTATCCGTGAATCCTCGAAAAGCGACAGCAAAACCATCGCAAGGGATGCCGAGCGCTCACGGCGGCGCGCACTGGAAGAAAGTTGGAATCAGATTAAGCGCCGCAGACTTCCACCGCTTTTTTCGGTTGCCGCCGCAGACTGGCTCAAGACCCGAACCAACATAGCTTCTTCCACGGAGCGAAGTTACAAACTCGCTATCTCTCAACTTTCGACGGACCTCGGCAGGCAATTGCTCTGCGACATTTCAGCGGGGGATTTGGCGGCCTACCAGACGCGCCGGAAGCATAACGGAGTGAGCAATCGCACAGTCAATCTTGAGTTGGGCGTTCTGCGAAGTATTCTGCGGCGTAACAGGATGTGGGAATCAATTTCCGGTGACGTAGATTTTCTCAAGGAAAGCCCATCGCCCGGACGAGCTTTATCGGCGGATGAAGAGTCTAGTCTCCTCGCCGCAAGTGCAAAGAGCCGATGCCGAAGCCTCTACCCGGTCGTCATGCTTGCGCTTAATACTGGTATGCGCGTTGGCGAAATTCGCGGCCTCACCTGGGCGCAAGTGGATTTTCTCGGGTGCGCCCTGACTGTCGGTAAATCAAAGACGGAGGCTGGCACGGGGCGGGCGATTCCACTCAATTCTCGCGCCATTACTATGCTGAAGCAGTGGCGCGGTCTATTCGCCGGCGCGCAGTCCGAGCACTATGTTTTCCCGCACGAAAAGTATGGCCTCGCCGGAAACGGTCGCCAGCCGTGCGCCTACGAGGTCATTCCCACGGAACCAATGCATCGTTGGAAAGTGGCTTGGGAGAGCGCACGCAAGGCCGCTGGCGTCTCCTGTCGCTTTCACGACCTACGGCACACGTTCATCTCACGCCTCGCGGAGTCCCAAGCATCTGACTCCACGGTCATGGCACTTGCCGGGCACGTCTCCCGCGCCATGATGGAGCGATACTCGCACATTCGGATGGAAGCCAAGCGGCACGCAGTGGACAACCTCAGCGGGACCGATTTTGAGACAGGTGTGGCACAAAATTGGGCACAGTTTTTTGGGGTGCACCCCTCTGTTGAGACAGTTTCAAATTGGCACACTTGCTGTTTTAATGTTTGATGGAGCCGCCGTCGCGGGCCTTGTGGGAACTGTGGAAAGCGTTTTGTGCTTTCCAAGCCCTGTGGGAATCCGCGTTCTGAGCGGATTTCCATCAGCGGCGTCAGTTTCCACAAGGCGTCCATTTCTTTCTTTTTTGCTCCTTTTTTCTTTCTTTCTGCCTATCCCCGGTTTTCCACAGAAAAACTTCGCGCCGGGAGCGCCTGAGAGCGACGATTCCCAACCCGGTCGACCTACAGCATCCCCCTGTTGGCTCCCTCCTCATGCTTGAAAAAACTCATGGTGGCTCCGGCAGAATTCACTCCTGTATTCGCCTCTCGCTCGAACTCTTCCGGCGGCCGATAGCCCAGCGCCGAATGTAAACGGCACCGATTGTAGTACTGCTCGATGAATGCCTCGATGTTACCAAGCAAGTGGTCTAAGTCGCGGTAGTCGTTCGCATAAATCTCCTCCCGTTTGAGCGTTTTCATAAAGCTTTCGCAACTGGCGTTGTCATAGGGGTTCGCCGGCCGACTCATGCTCGGGATTATCTGCTGCTTTCGCAAGATCTTCACGTAGTCTCCGGAAGCGTACTGCACGCCACGGTCGGAATGATGCACCAGACCTGGTGGTGGCTGTCGTTGGGCGATGGCCCCTTCCAGAGCCGCAATCGGCAACCGACTCGCCAGGGTCCGGTCCAACGCCCAGCCCACTACTTTCCGCGAAAACGCGTCGAGAATGACGGCCAGGTAGACAAATTCCTTCTTCAAACGGATATAGGTGATGTCCGCTATCCAGAGCTGATTCATCCCCGTCAGTTTCATACGACTGGCGAGGTTCAGATAGACCTCGAACTCATGATCGGAATCCGTGGTCACCACGAACGCCCGCGGCTGCACAGCCAGCAGGTTGTCTTCGCGTATCATCCGCAACACACGCTTGTGATTCACTAGCATCCCGCGCCGCCGCAACTCGGCACTGATCCGCCGATACCCGTAGCGGCGTCGATGCTCGACAGCGATCTGCTGAATCACGCTCCGCACCTCCATGTCTTCCTCGACTGGTGCTCGCTCCTGCAGAGAACGATAAAAACCGGCTCGGCTGACCCCGGCCAGCTGACACATTCGCTCGATGCTTAAGCTGCCTTGCAAAGGCATCACTTCTTGGATTTCGTCGTAGATGCCCTCTCGCCACGGATGCCGCTCTTCTGGCGTCGCGCCTCTACTTTTTGCAAGGCACCTTTGAAAAAATCCAGCTCCAGCGTCTTGTCCACCAGCACGCGCTTCAGCTGGTTGATTTCCTTGCGAAGCGCGGACTCCCGAGAGTTTCCGGGTGCCGACTCCTCACTGGGGTCGAAGGGATCAAATTGATCTCGCCACTTGTAGAGAAGCCGCCGATGCACACCAAGTTCCTGTGACAATTCCACAATGTTGTCGCAGTCCTTTAATCGCTCGACAGCCATCCGCCGGAATTCTTTCGGGTATTTTCCCACTCGTCTCTTTGCCACTTGCAGTTCCTTTCCCTGCAAGTGTGCCTTATCCGAGTGTCTCAAGCTAAGGGTTCAGTCCATTTTCGTCTCAGATAAATCCGAAGAGGCTAACTTATTGAAAATGAGTGGTGAGCCGGGGAGGACTCGAACCTCCAACCCGCTGCTTAAGAGGCAGCTGCTCTACCATTGAGCTACCGGCCCACCGATTTTCAAATCACATCTACTCGTAGCTTCTAACTTTACACTGCCTTAGCTGGCATCACAACTGAGTCCAAACTTTCAGAGTGAGTCCAAGACGGCGATTCGCTCGCCAATCTCTCTATCGTTTGCCGAGCGAAGTCCTCGCTGAAATGCGTGTAGCCGCTCGTTGTGCGCAAGCTGGAATGTCCCACTTGAGCCTTGGTGAAATCACTGGGCACATTGTTCGCCTGCAAGTGACTCACTCTCCCGTGCCGAAAAGCGTGCAGCCCACCGCGCGGAATCGAAAGGCGATCACACAGTGGGTAAAGCACTTCGCTTAACACGTTGCTGGTATCGAGCGGCGTCCCACGGCGGCTCTGGAAGATACGGCCAGCAGTGCGGCTGCCAAGATGATCCCGAAGCATCCGTGTAGTAGCCGAATCAATCCACACATCCCGATAGCCCTTGCGGGTCTTGGGTGTCACTTCCTTGCCCTGCCACACTGAGCGCCGGACTCGAATAACGCCACGATTCAAGTCCAAGTCCTCAACGTGGAGTCCGAACAGCTCGCCCGCCCGGAGACCGCTTGATCCGGCAAGACGAAACAGCAATTTGTACTGACCGTCTGCAGCCGCAACAAGGCGCTGGAACTCAGCCTGCGTAAACCATCTTGGTTCGTCTTCGGGAATCGTCGGAAGTGTCGGATACCACTTCCGCGGTTGTTCATCATTCTGCTGGGCGTTCCAGTTCATCACAGCTCGAAACAGCTTCTACAGATTGTGTATCGTCTTGGGCTCTAACTTCTTGCTCTGCATCTCAGCAATCCAATCGTTGACGTTGCCTGTCCTGATCTCTTCCAACGCCAACTGGCCGAAAAATGGACGGAGGTGCTTTGCAATAAGTTTCGGCACCGAATACTTGCTGCTTTCCTTCAATTGTGGAAGCCGTTTCGATTCCCACAAATCGGCTACGGCATTGAATACTGTAACCGGTCTGAGCGAGCGTTCCAAATGTTCGGGCGTGTTTACCCCTTCAGCCGAAAGCATGGTTTTAAGCTTCAGCTTTGCTTGCGGTTTTGTGATTTCGTTTTTCATCCCGAGCACTACAGCTTTGCGGACACGGTTGGTTTGACCCGGCACGTCAACGTAAAAGCGTCCAACCCACCTGTTATTTCTCAGAAACACTTGACCTGTCTGCCCTGACCGCTTCGACATATATTTCTTCCCCTTCTGTCGAAACGGCTTCGCTGTCGGGACATTAACACCCGATTTGATTTCGGACAACGGTTCTAAAGTTGGCGCGCTTGTAGGCGCCGAAAGTGCGGGACCAATCGCTGGTTGGAGCGCTTTCGTTTTTCTGTGGCTGTCTGCCTTAACTTCGATTTGTTTCCTTACGGTTACATCGACTCTGCCATCTGCCATCGCCTCGCTTCCAGCGGTGATGGTTCAGGCGATTGGAACCCGCTGCGATTCCGTAGCTGCCTCGTCTCCTTGAGGCGTCCGCTCGTTACTGTGCGGAACACTTTTCGCAGCAGGTACTTTGTTGCCGCCGCCTGCCGTCGGGTTGATCTCTCGCTTCGTGTTGGCCACACAACCTACAAAACCTCCTTATGTAGGTTTTGCAGTCGGCGTCATAGCCCAATCCATCACTGTGCCTTGCGCTTGGATCGCAGCTTTGGATTGGCAATCCAAGTCTCGGACGGGCGTCCGCCGGTTGGCGACGGCACATTTTCGCCCCGCCGCACCCATCCCGCGTCTTCCAGAACCGCGAGAGCGTTGCGCGCTTTTTCCGGCAAATCCAGGCCGCTCCACCCTTTCAGGTAGACCTCCCGGGTAGTGAATTTATCTGGAAACTGGCCGTTCGAAATGTGCCGTGCCAATTCGACTGCGGCCCTGGATTCGGGCGAGATCAAGCAGGAATAGACGCGGTTGGCGTGCGATTCGAGATACCGACAAAACGCCACTGCCTGATGAGCGTGATCAATACCAACAGAAATCTCGTCGCCCAGCAACTTGGTAATGAGGAAAGAGTAGCTCCTCCGACTGGATCAAGCAATTTGCCGGCTGCCGCCTAAATAGCCGATTCGCGACGGAGGCCTATTACTGCTAGCCATTCGACGACTGAATGTTTGCAGATACTTCTCGGCGAACTGAAGTCTGCACTCGTGAACCGCTGCGCAGGACCTGCGTACCAAGTGTCCAAAGATATGCACGATTGACAATCCGTCAGGGGTGGTGTAACTAGGTCGCACGACCGCGAGTCGCTTGTCCCCACGAACGGTCATTCTCTTGTGGCTCTTGCAATGTCGAAAGCTTGGAAGCCGCGGAATCACATGAGCGTCAGTACAGCCCTGACACTTTCATACTCTGCCGCGGAATTCTCGGCGAGTCGCTTGCCTCAAGCAAGCCTTCCAGACTTGGCGCGAATTCAGAATCAAAGGAGCTAGGTCCATGCTGAAAAAGGCAGGTCCAGTCTTGGCGTTAAGCAGCGCGGTGGCGCTATTGTTGTTCTGTAGCATTCCGACGTACGCGCAATCGAGCGCCGCATCTCATGCCTTGATTACGCAAAACATCGATGAATCGGCCCTCGTCACCCTAGCCGGCAACACGCGGCCGGAGGTTCAGTTTGCTCGTGATTTGGGACCCGTCTCGGATAGTCTCCAGTTGTCGCACATGTACCTTCAGATGAAGATGTCCGCGGAGCAGGAAGCGGACGCCGCCGCTTTGATCGACCGGCTCCACAACCCCTCTTCCGCCGAATACCACCAGTGGCTCTCCCTGGCACAAATCGAGCACCGCTTCGGCCCCTCGCAGGCGGATTTGAGTATAGTCACCGCTTGGCTCGAATCACACGGGTTCACCGTCAACGTGGTCTATCCCGCTAATGGCGTGATTGATTTTTCTGGCCCGGCCAATTCCATTCGCGAAGCATTCCACACCGAGATTCATAATATCGAGGTGAAGGGTGCTCTCCACATTGCGAACATGTGGGATCCTCAAATTCCCGTCGCCCTTGCTGCTGCCGTTCATGGCGTGACCTCCATGAACGACTTCCGCCCGCAGGCATTGGTTCGCCCCCGCAAGGCACTCGACACCGGTAATCCCGAGTTCCCTTACGCGTTGGCGCCCGGCGATTTGGCAACCATTTACAATATCAATCCAGCCTATAAGGCTGGCATTTCCGGTAAGGGTCAGACGATTGTGGTCGTCGAGGACAGCGATATCTTTTCCGCTGCGGACTGGAACACTTTCCGGGCCGTCTTCGGCCTGAACACCATGTTCCCCAGCGGCTCACTCGTGCAGATCCATCCGCAACCGGTGGGTCCCGGGAATGGCGGCAGCTGCGCCGATCCCGGCTTGAATGGGGACTTTGTCGAAGCCAGCGTGGACATGGAGTGGTCCAGCGCGGCCGCTCCGAGTGCCGCAATCGTCGTAGCTACCTGCGCCGACACCAACACCAACTTTGGCGGCTTTATTGCCATACAAAACATACTCACCTCACCCCCGCTTCCTCCCGGGATCATCAGCATCAGCTATCTCCAATCCGAGAGCCAGAACGGCGCAAGCGGCAATGCCTATATCAACGCGCTCTACCGCCTGGCGGTCTTGCGCGGCGTTTCGGTATATGTTGCCGTGGGTGATGCGGGTGCAGACACTACCGATCAGTTCGCCCCAGCCGCAACCAGCGGCCTCAATGTAAGTGGTCTTGCCACCACCGCCTTCGATGTGGCCGTTGGCGGAACCGACTTTGAAGATACCTTCTTGAACGAAAACTCCACCTACTGGAATGCTACCAACGGTCCGTTCTTCGAATCGGCCAAGAGCTACATTCCGGAAATTCCCTGGAACGACTCTTGTGCCGGCCAGCTCGTCTCCACCTACGAAGGATATAAAACCCCCCATGGAGCCAGCGGCTTCTGCAACAGCGCGTTGGGTGAAGAATCCCTGGTTGTCGCAGCAGGCAGTGGCGGAGCCAGCAGTTGCTTCACCGGAACTCCGGCCATCGTTGGCGTCGTCGGAGGCACTTGCCAGGGCTATCCAAAGCCTAGCTACCAGTATCTCGCCGCCGGTATCCCCCGGGACGGTGTGCGCGATGTTCCAGATATCACTATGTTCGCCTCCAACGGATTCTGGGGGCACTATTACCCGGTCTGCTTCGAAGAGAGCGATGGGGTCTGCCCCGCCGGTGAACCACAAAACTGGCCCGGCTACGGCGGCACTTCTTTCGGTGCTCCGATCATGGCCGGTGTTCAGGCGCTGGTCAACGAGTCGGTGGGCACCCAGTATCAGGGAGATCCCAACTTCGTTTATTACTCCCTGAACGCGGACCAGAATGCTACTCTGCCCCTATCGGCCTGCAATTCCAGACTGGGCACCGCGGTCAACCCGGGTTGCATTTTCCGCGACGTGACCGTGGGCGATATGGACGTGAACTGCCTCCCACTGACCAATCCGAATACCGGCGCAGTGATCGGCACGTTCAATTGCTTCCTGGACGGCGCCACAAACGGAGTCATGTCACTTCGGAACGACAGATACGAACCGACCTACGTCGCCAAGCCCGGATACGACTTCACTTCCGGGATCGGCAGCGTGGATGTTTTCAACCTTGTCAAAAACTGGCCTGGCAGTAGACTGCACTAGACACCGCCTCGACAAAGGCTCGCAACAATCCGCTGCCTTGGTAAGCTCACGCAAACCCAAGACCAGTGAAGTCTGCGGCCGCAACAAGAGCAGAAAAAAGGGGCTGGCGATTTCGCCAGCTCCTTTTTATTGCATGCCGGCCTGTATCGCGGCACTCCCCTCGGACAGTCACTCGCAACGCGCGCAATCGGGTGCCCATTTTTCTCGGGTTGGAGCAGGCAGAAAACCCGCCGGCTCACAACTCGGTGGCGGCACGCTAGATCGCCACGACGAACCCCAGGTGACGAGTGTCAGTGGACGTGTAGTCGCGTTACCGGCCCTAGGGGTTCGAAAGGGGCAATTCCTCAAGGTTCGCAAACCGCTGATTCCACTGAGTCGAAACTGGCTGTCTGTGGTAGTCCGTAGGGTACAGTCTTCTGACCAGCGAAGTCACCGGTAACGGAAACGACTGTGCCGCCTACCGCCGCAAGCCCGCAGAGAGTTCAGCTGGGTCTACGTAATCACGATCTGCAGGTCGTGTGCCGATGCCCGGCCTACCTGATGTATCGAATCTGGCGTAGGTGATCCTCGGTGCAGAATGACCGTACGGCCTCCGCACTCTATCGAGACAAAGCCATCCTTGAGAAGTTCGTGGGTAAACCCCGGTGTGCTCGTAAGCCCATCGAGAATTTCGTCGGCGTCGGCCGCTAGCGCCCCACGCACAACAACATGGATCTGTGAGTTATCCAGACCGGACACGTAAAATTGTTCGTCGGAATCGTCTGAATTCCAATCGCGACAAATTTGCTCGCGTGTCTGACTATCTTTCCTTCTGATCACAAGATCGAAGCCGCCGGCAGACACCAAGACACCGGCGAGCCCGAGAAGCGCTGTAGTTCGTGAGAATCGCATAAGTATCCCGATGATGAACGATCACACGGGACTGCGACGAACACCAATGGTACGACCGTACCGTTTTGTCAGCGCGTCCTCTCCGAAGGCCTATTTTGCAACAACGAGTTGTCTCTGGAACTTTGACTGGTCCAGTGTCATGTCACCCTGAACAAACGCGCTGATATTTGTGCCCTTCGGAATCGTCACATCTTTGCCGTGCATCAACAGAAACAAAGGTGCCGCAGGCCAAATAACAAGGGACGTTGCGACCATCGCTCCTACCATTGCGCCAGTGTGACCGCCGCCTTTGGTGTCCTTGACTGCACGGAGGAGAGCCTTTTCTCCATCCGCGAGACGGACCTTATCGATGTTGAGATCTAATTTGCCAGCACGTCCCATACGTCTCTTGTGTTCTGCGTCTGTCACCGTCGCCCACGCTGTCGCACCGTGAGGGATCACGACGAAGCCGTTGACGATACGCCGCGTTTCGTCCTTGCCACCCTTAGCAAGCCACGGATTCTTTTTTGGAAGAGTGATTTGAAAACCGATGTGTGCGGTAGTTCAGAAACGAGGTTTAAGCTTCCTGTCTTTCCGCGCGACACGAAGGAGAAGACCGTGCAAGTGGGGAGGGTGGAGGCGCTCATAACCGAGGGCCCACCTCGCCAGCTCTCCGGATGCATTGTTTACTACGGCACGATGGGCGGCGGTCCCTACAAGACAAAAGCCGTTTACAATGTGACCTATTCCGATTCCGATCAGCGGACAATCACAAGCATCGACCTTAGCGAAAGCGAGATAGAGTAACCACTCACGCGCAACCACAACAGGCGCGAGGATTCGCCGTGAAACACCGAACCCTCTTGCTTGTCGTCGGATTCGCCGCGCTCTCGGGCTGGGCGATCGCGCACCTCCGCGATGGGACTCATCTCGTGCTGTTCGCCTGTGCGATGGGGCTGGTCGGCTACCTGATTGGAAAATCTGGGAAGAAGTGAGCGGCTAAATGACGATGAAAGACCTCTGGCTCGGTACATCGGCGTCCACGGCTGCGGGTTGGGAAACCGCATTCTATCCGGTCGGCATGAAGCCTGCCGATTACCTGACGTACTACGCCACAAAATTCAACACTGTTGAAGTAGACTCCACGTTCTACCGGACTCCATCAGTCGCGACGGTCAACGGCTGGGAGCGGAAAACACCCCCAGGATTTTGTCTCGCCGCAAAGGTTCCACAGCTAATCACTCACGAGAAATGCTTGTTGAACTGCGACGAAGATCTGAAGCAGTTTCTCGACACAATGGATTTGATGGGCGCGAAGCTGGGACCGCTTCTGTTCCAATTCGGATACTTCAACAAAACCGTCTTCAAGAGCGGCAAGGAATTTCTGGCGCGGCTCGAACCATTCCTGAAGAAACTGCCGAAGGGATACAGATTCGCGCTGGAAATCCGGAATAAGAACTGGCTCTCTGCGGAATTCTTCGACCTGTTGCGGGCGCACAAAATAGCGTACGCGCTTATTGATCAAGCGTGGATGCCTCTGGCGAGGGAGATATTCGAGAAGTTTGATCCAATCACTGCGGACTTCACCTACATTCGGTTGCTCGGTGATCGCAAAGAAATTGAAAAGCAGACGAAGATTTGGGACAAGGTTGTCGTGGACCGATCGCGAGAATTGATGAGTTGGGTGAACGTCTGCCAGCGCCCCGTGCGGCGAGGCGTCACGACGTACGTTTACGTGAACAATCACTTTGCGGGATTCGCGCCAGCTACGGTTGAACAGTTTCGGAAGCTGTGGAAGACCGCAATGCGCTAACTTGGCGTCCATTGGGAGTCGAGCCGGAACCGGTTTACGCCGTGTAGACGGATTCAAAATTCATTTTTTGGTTCCCCACCACTCTACGGCAGCAAATCCGGCCAAATGTCCGCCGGTCACGCCCCGCATAATAATCTCCTACCAGGCAGCCTTCGAGAGACACTCTTAACATCGCAGTGCCGTAATGCATGTGCATGGTTTTCGTCGCGTCTGCCACTGGTTGGTTCTGATACTGGTAAATCAACGCAACACCTTCCGGATCGTCAACTTGAACTACTGCCGCGCAACTCCGCGAAATCGATTTGGCCGTGGTGAGAAACACGGCGATTTGAGTCCAACTCTGACAGATGGTGATCATCAGGTCGTGGTGTTTCGCATGACCGTCAAAAGAGGAGATAAGATAGCCATACCAGCGTCCGGCAAGATTCGGCATTCTGACTAGCCCCAATTTGGACACGAGGCCAATCCGCCAAAGATACCTGTCAAAAAGGGCGTAGAGCACGCCGTAGAAGGCCATAACTGAAGGAGCATCGATCCACCAAGGGACCGAGAGGTGAATCACGAGGAGAAGTTTGGACGACAGCCACGCGAAAGCAATCGCTAGAGACGCCAGCAACAGAGGAACAACCCTCCGTTCGTCAGAGTCTGTACTGTAGCCGTGCATACTTCACCTGCTCGACCGTTCGGAGTCGAACAGACCTTGCTGGGTCTGCTGGGCTGCGCCCTCCATCCCGAATTGCTGCTGAGAAGCACCAAGGAGCAGAACTAGCTTCGTCGGTAACCTGGCTTCCTGAAGATGAAATCCCTTGGCCCGCTGGGAGCAAACAACTGCCGGACGGAAGCACGTTTGTAATTATTAGATTGTTCCAGCCAGTGAAGGGTTGGACGGCGACCGGGCGGCTGATATTTTGACTTTCGCTTTTTCTGCGCCTCCGCTAAAATCTCGTTATGATCGGCTTCGCAAGATTCGAACCGGAACTTTTCCGGCGCCAGCTTATAAAGTACAGCGATCTTGAGCTAATTAAAATGGGCAGAGCGTGTGCCCCGCCGAGTGCCAAATTGCCGATCCCATGACCAAGTCAGAACTAGCGAAGAAGTACGAATTGTGTAAAGCGGAGTGGAGAAGACGATACCCGAGGCCTGCTACTTCGACGACGTAGATCGCGGTGTCGGTCAGTTTTGATTTCAAGGGTAGAGATCGAAGAGTTGTCCTTCGTTGTACGCAAGATACAGATACACGCGGTCGAAAGGACCCGAACCCTTGGCCAGGTCTGCGCGAGCTTCGGAGAGCGTTGCGTCTAATGTTGAGGTGGCGCCACCGAACGGCGTATTGTGCAACAGACCTCGAATCCCGTAGTGGACGAGCAGAACAAATTCGGCGAGCTTCAGTTCTTCCTTCAGCGTCGTGTAATTCGGTTTTGTTTTCTTTCGTTGAATCGTCTCGATGAGGGCCTGCGTTGCCCATTTTGGATCGTAAGCCCCACCCTCAGCCGTACTGAAAACCCATCTGCTTCCCTGTGACAGAGGAACTGGCGCCCGCTCGTGAAAATAAATCAGGTGGATATGCTTGCGGAGAATTGGGTAATCCGAGAAATCGTTCCAGATCTTTTGCGGCGTCATCGCCATCTCGCGTTCCCATTCGCTATCGACACGGGACATCAACGCGTAGAACTCTTGGGAAAAAGACCCCTGTTCCGATGTAGAAAATTTTGTATCTGGTCGGAAAGACACCTGAACAAATTTAAAATGGGTTGGCAGTGAGTGATTTTCACTGTCCAGCGCGTTTAACCACTGGAATCGAGCTTCTTGAAAGGGAATTGAGTGATTCGTCTGTTCTTCGTGCAACCATTCTGTAAGCTCAACCCCAATAATCTGAGCTCGCACATCGGTAATGATAACGTCGGGCGGCTCTGGACCCTCAATCCAACTCTCAACATCGAGGAAATGCGGGTGGGTCGCCATGAATATTTCAAAGAGCTTCTCCTCTTCTGGTTTCATGGGGATTCGTTTGCTTCATTGGTCTATTTGTTTGCCGTACAAAATTACTTTCTCGTCCGCCACAACAGCCACATAGCGGCCGCCTTGAATAAACTGCATCACCTTCTTGCCGGCGCGAGCCATCTGCGCCCATCGCGATTTGGTCTTCGGATTCTGCTCGATCCCCATGATCGTGTTGCCGTCAAACACGAATGCAACTTGTCGCAGGCGCTTCGCCTTACTCCTAGTGACGGGATAGCTTTCTGAGCCGATTTTCACGAGGTCGGCGTTCTCTACTAAAACCTGTCGCCAGACTTCCTTTATTACATCGTCGAAAGAAGCGGTGGGCATGGCGAAAACTACCACGCGATATCCGGATGGTCAATTGCTCGACCCGTTTGCTGCCTGCGCGCACGCGGCGTACGATTCCCGCGGGAGAGCAGCGATGGTCATTGGCGAACGATTGAAGGCCCTGCGCGAACTGAAAGATATGTCTCAGGGTGATGTCGAGAAGCGCACAGGTCTTCTTCGAGTGTACGTCTCCCGAGTAGAAAACGTCCACACGGTTCCCGCAATCGAGACACTAGAAAAATTCGCTCGGGCGCTGGAAATTCCAATCTATCAACTTTTCTATGACGGTGAAGAACCACCGACGTCAAATGTCCTGACGCCAACAGAAGATGGGGGCTGGGGCACTTCTGGCCGCGATGCTCAAACGCTGCATCGATTCCGCGTGCTGATGAGTCGCATGAATCCGGGCGACTTAAAGCTGCTGTTGGCGGCGGCTCAGAAAATGGCGAGGAGAAAAAAGCGCGGCTCTCGGGCGTAGGTCGGCGGGCAGTCTCAACGGTGAGTCGATAGTCGCTTCGGAGCCCACTCCGGGAAGTGCATCTTCCAGAAGTTTGCGACGGGTTCGACCAACTCGATCCCCACGGTCCATTTGCTGTCCTGCAATGCGCCCAAATCCACGACCCGGCATTCTTGCTCTTCGCCGGTGCTCTTGTTCACAACCAAAATGCTCTGGCCCGCTCGCGCGCTGGCCGCCAGCGCAAGCGCTCCACCGTGAGCGTTCACGGAGAGCATGTGGGTGAATTCACTGAAGGATTCCTGGAATATGTCCTGCCCGAAGATATGCACGCGGATGGACAGTACGAGCCGCTTGCTTCTTCGGAGCGGTCGGTCTGGCCGAATCCGTACGCTCATGACAAGCCAAACGTAGAATCACGGCCTGTCTGAGCACAATAGTACTGACGGTCCAGCAATCTACGGCTGCTGCGGCTGTGCTGATGCAGGCGGTGACGGGTCTGGCTCTCCAATTTCCGGATGGTCCTGTAAATACCGCTGCATCGGTTCGTCGCGCAGAACAAAACGGAAACCCCGTTGCGCGCATACATCGATGGTCATCTGCAAATCCAACTGGCCGAAGTCGATCGTATGTTCCACCGATTTCGTGGCGCTCTCGTCGATGGTCGTAAAGTGAAGTTGATTATTCACGAGCCAGTAGTCGGTCACGTTCCAGATTGTGCCGTCCTTCAGATAGAGCTGCGCCAGTTCGCGGCCCCCTCCGCTATAACTTTCGCCATAAGCGTAGACGGGCAAAGGGTAGCAATTGTATCCCCAGGCCCAGTAAAGGCAATTTTGCCACCAGATGGTTTTGAATCCCAAACGCCGCCGGAAACCGTAAAACGGTGCACCCGAAGATCTGAATCCTGGGGACGCAAAAATCGGGAATACCGACTGAATGGGGTAAATCGGGCGACGTGGGAAATTGACGGGCCCAACTACATGCGGAGCGCTGACATGGGCGATGCCACCAGGGCGCCCACCACCGCGCTGCGCAAAAGCGTCGGTTCCCGAAGCACAAGTGAACGTGATCGCACCGGCTGTTGCGAAGAGAATCGCTCGGAGTAACGAACGCCAAGAAATAAGGCGCCTCATACCTCTTCCCGTTACAACGGTTAGCCAACAGACTTGGCCTCTGCGAGGCACACATCCAGTCCGTGGAGATACGATTATAGCGCACCCGTCGTGGAGGTTGCGGTCTTGCGACTGTCGGCTGATCCACCACGCCATTTGGTTGCGGTGCGGTGCGGCGACTAGGGATTCTGCTGCTCGTCTTGGCCAGGCGATAGCAGCCGGAACGTAACCCGAAACCGCTTGTATTCGGAGTAGCGAACCGTCATGCGGATGTGAACGTCGCCCGAGCTGAAGTGCAGCATATCGTCCGCGTGGGTGTAGGTGGGGAACCAATAGTGGCCTTCAATATTTTCGCGATAGGTCTCAAAACGCGGAAACACGTTCTCATCGCCATGCTTGCGAATGTCTGGCACCGCTTTCCCGTACGTCTTGACGATCTCCAGATCCTTGTCGTCCACCCACACCCGTCCTTGAAAGTAGCGCTGATTTTTCTCGATCTTTTTTGGTTTCACATCGAATACATAGGTACTAATTTCGTCCACTTGTTCGCGCCCCACATACGAAATGTCGTACTTCGGTAACTCATCGGTTGTGAGCACGAAGGGCTGAATGTCCTTCAGATCGGCGAGATCTTGCTCCGACAGCGATACGCGCTCGAGCGTCGGCGGCGGTGCATAGGTGATATTTTCGTAGCGCCGGCCCGAGGGCGTGAAGGTGATATCACTTGTCATTCGATACTCACCGTCCGGTCGGCCATCGTCATCAATCGTCTGCACCACGAAGGTCTGAACGTAAGTGAAGTTGTCACGCTCCGTTTTGAACTCCGCCTCGCGCTCCGCGAATCGCTGAATGATCTGGTCCACCGGGACTGAGGCCGGTTCTGTCGAGATGCCCGAGGAGGTTTGGTTGGAAGTTTGAGCCTTTGGCGGCGACGTTGCTTCCGGCTGACCAGTTTCCTGTGCGGCCAGGGGCAGGGAAAGATATCCACTGGCCAATAGCATGAAAGCTGTCACCCGCGTTCGCGCTTTCAATTTCGTTAAACGCTGCGAATATTCGTGTCGCACTTTGTGACACGCCTTTTCCCGGTTGTTCGGTGCCTCACTCAGTATACGAGTTTTCCGGTGAAGCAGGGGCTGCTTCGTCCGCGCTGGCCCGCTGGGGTTCTCGCACGCTTTACGCCGCCGTATCGCGGTCGCTCGCCAAAGTCGCTGGTGGCAGTGGTCACCGAGAGTCTGTGTTGCGGCATTCATGTTGTAAACCTATCTTCCCACGGATGATCCGCCTTCGAGATTACTGAAAATAAAAACGGATTGGGCTGCGGAATCCCTAACGACAACCTACGCCTAATACCGTGTCTGTTGGATCAGAGCTTGCCGTTCGTCTACTTATCAAACATGTACAGCAAACGATCTAGCGTTCGAAACTCAAGGTTCTTGCTGCGAGCGAGATCGACGAGGTCGTCGAGATAACGTAAATACAACTCAATCTTCTCTTCATCCTTGGACCCAGGGTCGAGAGGATAATCATTTCCGGATATCGCCCGATATGCGTGACGATCAATGATCTGAAAGACCCGTGGGTTACGAAAACGGAGAAAAGTCGAGGCCATGGGCAAATCAACCCCTCGTTCTCGCAAGAGCGCAGCTATCACATTAAATGTGGATCTGTGCGAACCGGACTCGAGATCGACAACACTGTTTAGTGCTTCGAGGGCGGCGGGCCCGAGTGGGGCATAGCGGTTCACCTTCCACAACACGATCTCGTTTACGATGCCCTGGCCAAAAGTTTGCGCGTCAAGGCCATCGAGATAATTGGTAAGCTCTGGCTGATATTGATAGCCCTTGAGAAACTCCGAAAGATCATCACTGCGATCAGTTATCTTGTTCATAAGACCATTCCCAACGATGATGACAACTTCTTGCTCGGATCAACCCGCGTGAAACTCCGCGTGGGGATACCGCAGCAGTAGGAGTTCAAAAGAAATTGTCCCCGGTTTAGTTGAAAGTGGCGGCTCTCGACTTTCTGGACGTTACGCGACCTGCGCCTGTTGAGTCAACGATGAGTTCATCCGGCGATGCAAAAGTTCCAGTTCCCGATAGCCTTTCACTCGCTGGAACGTCTTCTCCGCTTGGAGGAAGCTGGTGGCCGTCCACCACAGCGCGTGATTGCCGAGCCGGCTGTTAAACCGAATGCCCTAAGCTCCAAGTCTTCCGCTTCGCCCCCTCTACGCCATCAGCTGGCCGTAGCTACCCCCGCAACGAAGTGGCGCCCGGCTGTCCTCTGTCCTCGGATGTGGCGACGAACCCAGATCAGGCTTGACGGTCCCAGGAGGTCCCCGCCCGTTCGCCAGCCGGCCAGTGGCATTGGTCACAAGGGCTCTCAGAGCCTTCGGACCAGAGGGATGGGGCCATGGCAGCGGGCGGATCGGATTTAGGGACGGCGAGGAGCTGCCAGAGCGTAGCTGCACCCACGACACATGTTGGCGTTTTTTGGTGAGTCCAAAGTGAGTCCAAGAGAGGAGATTTGAGAGGGGTGGTTTCGTAGCTAAGCGAAGCCGTTTCAACAAATTGTTGAAATGCTACCGGCCCACGAGCCGTGGATTCTAACACGAGCGGATGTTGCGCCCAACGGGTAGGGGGGCGATTCGCGAGAATCTAGGGCGTGGAGTATTGGCTGACTACCGCAACGAGAAATTTAAGGGTGGCGACGCAGGGTAGAGGCAATTTCCTGGGCGGCCTGACGCGCACGGACCAGGTCGCCGGGGCCGAAGGAGATAGCGGCGACGCGGGCGTGCCCGCCGCCGCCGTATTTCTCGCAGAGGGACGCGAGATTCACATCGGCTGAGGCTTCTTTCCACGGGTTCGTCCCCACAGACACCTTCGCGCGCGTGGGCGAGGCGCTTACACCGACCGAATAGAGAGCATCGGGAAAGAGGAAGTAGGGGACGAACTTGTTGTACCCCTCGAGGTCCAGGTCGCTGACGTCGAAATAGATCACGCCGTCGCGAAAATCGGCGCGCTCGCGGAATACGTCAATGGAATTGCGATGGCGCTCGAGCAATGCCGGCAAATATTTCTGCACGGCTGGCAATTCGATCATTTCGGCGAGCGAAAGATAGGCGAGGTGCGGGATAAGTTTGGGAACTAGGTCGGCTTCCGGTGCGGCTTCGATGACCAGGGCGAGTTTCGTGGCGGGTTCGGCGAGGCCGACGGCGGCTTCGGGCGAGGCGAATTGCGCGCCGTCAATAATGTCGCCCCAGTGGATCAGTTCGGCGAGCGGCTTGGCATCAAAACCGAATTTCTCGGAGGCGATGGTAGCCAGAAACTTAGTGCAGGACTTATAGGCGGGATCGTAAAACTTCTTGCCAGAGTGGTCGTGGCGGAAGTGTTCGGCATCTTCGGGCTTCAGGAACGCGCTTTGGTGGTGATCGAACCACCAAGTGAGTTGCGGGGAGCTGGAATATTTGAAATCCACGATGGCGTTTTCGTCGCCGTCAAAGGTGCCGTCTTCAAAGGGCTGCGAGGCCTTGTGCGTCATCCCGGTATAGAAAAATTCGGCTGCGGGATTGATGCGCTCCTTGTAAAAACGAGAAAAGATCGCGGCGGAAGAGGCTCCGTCGAAACACTTATCGTGGAAGCAGACCCGGACTTTCAATTCCCTCTCCTGGCGAGACCGCCGCGGAAGCAAATGCCGCGTGCGGGAAAGCCAATAAAGATGGACGTTCAGTCCGCGGTTGTCAATAGCTAAGGGGTGCGCGGCGAGGGGACCGCGTAATTGTCGCTGAAATTGTCAGGATTTGCCGAAGAGCTGATCGGCCAGATCGGCGGCTATCGGAAGGCGATATCTTTCTCCCTGGTAGGCCTTGATCATCAGCAGGATCCACAGAACGAAACCGAGGATGGAAACCAACGCCCGCAGACCGAATCCCAAGGCAACGCCGCCCGCGAGGAACGCCATGGTCAAGGCGATTTGAACGATCATCAGGCCGCCGAAGACCACGATGGATTGCGCGGCATGAAATCGCACGAACGGGCGCTTATCAATAAAATAGAAGATCAGGCCAGTGACCCAACCGAGCACGTAGCAGAGCAAGCCGGCTACGTTTTCGGCGATCCCGGAGGTGCCGGAGGGTGCGGAACTGACGACAGCCCCGGGCGCGGGTGCTCCCGCGGCGGCCTGTGGTGCTCCGCAGTCCGGGCAAAATCTGGCATTGTCCGCGACAGTGGCCCCGCATTTTGTGCAATGTGGCATCGAGTTCCTCCCGAGATGTGGTTGCGACGAGCCGGGTATGTTGGGCGGAGCCTAACAAAACAGCATTGCAGCGGCAAGCGCAAAGGCGAGTGAGCAGCGGCGCGGCGCGGCGTTGTCCCACAAGGCCTTCGCGGGCATGAGAATTTTGGCCCGATGTTATACTGTGGTTTCGCTGCGGAAGTGGCGGAATTGGCAGACGCGCCAGCCTTAGGAGCTGGTGGCCGAAAGGCCGTAGGGGTTCGAGTCCCTTCTTCCGCATTTTTGAATTGTAGTACGGCGATGGTCCTGCGCGGGATTCCAGACTATAGTCCGATTTTGCCTAGCATGCCGCTTAGGCGGGTGAGTTCGACCTCGGCTTCCAAGATTTCGGGCTTCAATTTCTCTTCGACTTCGTGACCCAGTTTGCGTGCCTGTTCGCGCAGTGATTCCAACTTTTTGGTCATGGCTTCATGCTCGCGCAGCAGGCGTTCTGTTGATTCATCTTTTTCGTCCGGCATCGTTTTCTCCTGGCGGAGAGTATACCGCGGGTTTGTCGCGAACCCGCGGGGTTAGCGCGGGATCGAAGTTGACGGGCGTTTATAATTTCCTTATACTTAGATTTCAACTGCGGCGGTTTCTCGCCGC
Source organism: uncultured Acidobacteriota bacterium (assembly GCA_963804625.1). Taxonomy (GTDB): domain Bacteria; phylum Acidobacteriota; class Terriglobia; order Acidiferrales; family UBA7541; genus Palsa-295. Next base: position 205,640 of record CAWDRJ010000010.1, read on the forward strand.
ACTTCCCTGCCAGCCTCGCTCGCGAGCTTCGAACCGGTGAAAGGCAGATTGGAACCAGGGTGTACCGCAGTGCTCCCCTGAAAAGATCCCAATGACAGAGACAACTTGCAAGCGTGAGATCGAGCTGGAAATTCCAGCCGAGAATGTATCGAAGGCCACGGAGAAAGTTGCGCGCGATCTGGCACGCGTGGCGCGCATTCCGGGCTTCCGTCCGGGGAAGGCGCCGGTGACTTTGATTCGCCGGCGATTTGCGGACGACATCCAGGGCGAAGTGCTGCAGTCGCTGGTGCCGGAATACCTGGAGAGAGCGCTCGACGAAAAGAAACTTGTGCCGGTGACGCGGCCAGAAGTGGATAAGGTGGAATTCAAGCAAGGCGAGCCGCTGAAGTTCCGCGCGGTATTTGAAGTACTGCCGGAATTCGAACTGAGCGACTACAAGGGCCTGGAAGTACAAGTGGACCCAGTGGAAGCCGGCGACTCGCAGGTGGATAAGGTGGTCGAGGAGATGCGCGATCGCGCCGCTACGTTTGTCCCAGTAGAAGGGCGCGCGGCGAAAGACGGCGATTTTGTGTTGATCAAGCTTTCCGGAATGCCCGAAGGCGGCGGCGAACCGGTGGAAGCCGACAACATCATGTGCCACATCGGCGCCGAAGAGACGCTCGAGAGCTTCACGGAAAACCTGCGCGGGGCGAATGCCGGCGAGACCAAGAAGTTTCAGTCGAAATATCCGGACGACTATCCCGATCAGAAGCTCGCGGGGAAGACGTATGACTACTCCGTGGAAGTCCTCGCGATCAAGGAAAAGAAGCTGCCCGAGGTGAATGACGAGTTTGCGAAGGATGCTGCGGGAGAAGCGGGCGGAGTGACGACCGTCGCAGAACTGCGCAAGAAAATCCTGGAAAACCTGGAAGCGGCCAAGGAAGAACAGCAATCGTCACAGGCGCGCGAAAAGATCCTGGAAGCACTGGTGAAGAAGCATGATTTTCCGGTCCCGGAAGCGCTGGTGGAGCATCAGATGGACGTGCGGTTGGAACGAACGGTGCGCTCGCTTACGGCACAGGGTGTGGATCCGCGTGCGGTGAATGTGGATTGGGTGTCGCTGCGGCGGCGCCAGCATGACCGCGCGGTGGACGATGTGAAGGCGGAGTTGTTGCTGGACCGCATTGCGGATGCGGAAAAAATCGAGGCGTCCGACGAAGACGTCGAGAAAGAGATTAGTGCGCTGGCGGAACGCAGTGGCGAATCGGCCACGGCGTTGCGGGCTCGCTTGACAAAGCAAGGAGCGCTCGATAGGATGAAATCGAAGTTACGTAGCGACAAAACAATCGAGTGGCTCTACCGCAATACCCGAATCGAGACGACAGCCAAACGTGAAGCGTAACAGCTGGTTCGGGTTCCTCAGCGCGCAAAGATACTTCCAATGAGACAAACAGACGACGCAACTCCGCGTGCCACGACGCTGGTTCCGATGGTGGTCGAACAGACCAACCGGGGCGAGCGAGCCTACGATATCTATTCCCGGCTGCTGAAAGATCACATCATCTTCATCGGCACGCCGATTGATGACCACGTCGCTAACCTGGTGACGGCGCAGCTTTTGTTCCTGGCCTCCGAGGATCCCGAAAAGGACATCTCGGTGTACATCAATTCGCCGGGCGGTTCCATTTCGGCGGGGATGGCAATCTACGACACGATGCAGTTTGTGCGACCTGACGTGGTGACGTACTGCATCGGCCAGTCGGCCTCGATTGCGGCCGTGTTGTTGGCCTCAGGGACGCCGAAAAAGCGCTATGCGCTGCCGAATTCTCGCGTTTTGATTCATCAGCCGTGGATGTCCGGCCTGTCGGGGCAGGCTACGGACATTGACATTCACGCGAAAGAGATTATCCGGACGCGGGAAGCGCTCAACAAGCTGCTGGCCGGCCATACGGGGCAGCCGCTGGAAAAAATTGAGCGCGATGTCGAGCGTGATTTCATCATGACTGCGGAACAGGCCAAGGCCTATGGCATCGTGGACGAAATTATTACGAAGCACAGGTAGTTGCGTTCCAAAGGGTTAGTATCGAAGCCGATGATTCCCTGCCTCTGGCGTGCATTCCGTTTTACAATGGTGAATACTTTGGTCAGGGGTGTGGTGCAATCCGATTCAAGGGAGCCTAATCAGTGAAACGGTTCACACCAGAAGAGCCGTTACGCTGTTCCTTCTGCCATAAAACGCAGGAGCAGGTGGAGAAACTGATCAGTTCTCCATCGGAATATCCGCGCTCCTACATTTGCAATGAGTGCGTGGGCGTCTGCCAGCAGATACTGGAAGACGAGAAGCGCGAGCAGTCCAGTCCGGCGAATCGCCGGCTGCCGCGTCCTCCTGAAATCAAGGCGTTCCTCGACGGCTACGTGATCGGGCAGGATAAGACCAAAAAGAAGTTGGCGGTCGCGGTTTACAACCACTACAAGCGGATTTTCCTGAACAAGCAGCCGGGCGATGTGGAGCTGGCGAAGTCGAATATCCTGCTGGTGGGTCCGACGGGAACCGGCAAGACGCTGATGGCACAGACGCTCTCGCGCATGCTGGACGTGCCGTTCGCGATTGTGGACGCGACGACGCTGACTGAAGCCGGGTACGTCGGTGAAGACGTCGAAAATATCATTTTGAAGCTGTTGCAGGCTGCCGATGGAGACGTCCAAAAGGCGCAGCAAGGCATCATATATATCGACGAGATTGACAAGATATCCAAGAAGGACGAAAACCCTTCGATTACCCGCGACGTTTCCGGCGAAGGTGTGCAGCAGGCGCTGCTGAAGATTCTGGAAGGCACGGTCGCCAATGTGCCGCCGCAAGGCGGGCGGAAGCACCCGCACCAGGAATTTACGCCGGTAGACACGACCAACATCCTGTTCATCTGCGGCGGGGCTTTCGTGGGGCTCGAAAAGATTATCGAGCGGCGCGTGGGGCATAAGTCGCTGGGGTTCCAGGCAGACGCGCAGGTGACGACGACCTCGCGGCGCAATATTGAGATGCTGGAACAGGCGCAGCCCACGGATTTGATTCGCTACGGCTTGATTCCGGAGTTTGTGGGGCGCTTGCCCGTGGTGGGCGTGCTGAGCGATCTGGATAAGTCGGCGCTCGTGCGAATCTTGACCGAGCCGAAGAACGCGCTGGTGCGGCAGTACCAGCGGCTTTTTGAGTTTGAAAATGTGCGGCTGCGGTTTACGGATGATGCGCTGGATACCGTGGCGGAATTGGCGCTGCAGCGCAAAGTGGGTGCGCGCGGCTTGCGGATGATTTTGGAAGATTTGATGCTCGAGATGATGTATCACCTGCCGGCGCAGCGGAAACTGCGCGATTTTGTGGTGACCGCGGACATGGTGAAGGGACGCGAGATCAATTGGAGCTTGCTGGAAAAGGCTGGCTAAATTTCGAAGGAATTAAGGGGACTTGATGTTCAACCGGGAAAAATCCGAAATCAAACGCGTGCCGATGATGCCGGTGCGGGAAATGGTCATTTTCCCGGAGATGATGCACCCATTTATCGTGGGACGCGAAGCTTCGGTGCGCGCGCTGGAAGACGCGCTGGCGGGCGACAAGAAGATCTTTCTGGTGACGCAGCATGATGCTTCGGTGGACGATCCCAAACCGGAAGAAATCTACCAGGTCGGAACGCTCGCGAATATCGTGCAGAGCGTGAAGCTGCCGGACGGCAACATCAAAGTGCTGGTGGAAGGCACCGAGCGCGCGAAGATCGTTCAGATCACCAGCGAAGAAGGCTTTTTCCGGGCTTCGATTCGAGTGGTGACATCCAAGACCGAGCCTTCGCCGCAGCTGCAGCAGGCTTCCGAGCGCGTTACCGGGCTTTTCGAACAGTACGTGAAACTCTCGCAGAGCCTGAATTACGACACCATGATTGCGGCCGTGCGCGTGGAAGATGCGGGAAAACTTTCCGATGCGATCTCGGCCAACCTGCAGATTCCGGTGGAGGAAAAGCAGGAATTGCTGGAGCTTTTCGAGCCGCTGGAGCGCCTGAACCGCATCGCGGACATTCTGGAAGTCGAGATCGAAAAGCTGAACGTGGATCGCTCGATCAATACGCGCGTGAAGCGCCAGATGGAGCGCGCGCAGAAAGAGTATTACCTCAACGAGAAACTGAAGGCCATCCAGAAGGAATTGGGCCGCGGCGAAGCCAACGAAATCGAGCAGCTGAAGAAGAAGATCGAAACTTCCGGCATGCCCGAAGGGCCGCAAGAAAAGGCCATGCAGGAATTGAAGCGGCTGGAAATGATGCCGCCGATGTCCGCCGAATCCACGGTTTCGCGGAATTACCTCGATTGGCTGCTGGCGGTGCCGTGGAAGAAGCGCTCCAAGGAAATTCGCGACATTAAGCGCGCCGAGCAGATTCTTTCCGAAGACCATTACGGCCTGGAAAAGATCAAGGACCGCATTCTGGAGTACCTCGCGGTTCGGCAGCTCGTGAAAAACCCGAAAGGCTCGATTCTCTGCTTCCTCGGGCCTCCAGGAGTCGGCAAGACTTCACTCGCGATGTCTATTGGGCGCGCCACGGGACGCAAATTCGTTCGAGTGTCGCTTGGCGGTGTACGCGACGAGGCTGAAATCCGCGGCCACCGGCGCACGTACATCGGCGCGTTGCCCGGCCAGATTATCCAGATGATGCGCAAGGCCGGAACCACGAATCCCGTGTTTGTGCTGGATGAAGTGGACAAGATGTCCATGGATTTCCGCGGCGACCCGTCGGCGGCGCTGATGGAAGTGCTGGATCCGGAACTGAACCACGCGTTCACCGACCACTATCTCGACGTTGAATACGATCTCTCGAAGGTGATGTTCGTGTGCACCGCCAACGTGCTGCACACGATTCCGCAGCCGCTGCAGGATCGCATGGAAGTGCTGCGCATCCCCGGCTACACCGAGCAGGAAAAGCATCAGATTGCCACGCGCTACCTGATTCCCAAGCAGCTCGAAGCCACGGGCTTGAGCAAGGAACAGCTGAAGTTCGGCGACGAAGCGATCAAGAATACGATTCGCCACTACACGCGCGAAGCGGGTGTGCGCAACCTGAACCGGGAGCTCGCCAACATTTCGCGGAAAGTCGCGCGCAAGGTGGTGACCGAAGGCAAGAACGTCGCCGTGGAAGTGACCCCCGAGAACCTAAATGACTTCCTGGGAATTCTGAAGTTCCGCGATTTCTTTGCCGAGAAGAAGAACGAGATCGGGTTGACCACTGGTCTCGCCTGGACCGAAGTCGGCGGCGAAGTGCTCTCAACCGAAGCCACGCTGATGCAGGGCAAGGGTCGCCTCACGCTGACCGGCAAACTCGGCGACGTGATGCAGGAATCGGCGCAAGCGGCGATGAGTTACGTCCGTTCGCGCAGCCACCTTTTCAGCCTGCCCAAGGATTTCTACCGGCACATTGACATTCACATGCACGTGCCGGAAGGCGCGATCCCGAAAGACGGCCCGTCCGCCGGAATCACGATCTGCACTTCGATCGTCAGCGCGCTGACGCTGATTCCGGTGCGTTGCGACATCGCCATGACCGGCGAAATCACCTTGCGCGGAAAGGTGCTGCCGATCGGCGGCGTGAAGGAAAAGCTGCTGGCGGCGCACCGCCTGGGCCTGCGCACCATTATTCTGCCAAAGGACAATGAAAAAGATCTTGCGGATATCCCGCAGGAAATCCAGGCGCAAATGTCCATACACTTTGTGGAATCCATGGACGAAGTATTGCAGATCGCGCTGGAGCATCCGCTGCCGATTCCCGGCCACCCACCGGTTGCAGGAGTCGAACCCAAGTTCGGCGCGGACGTCGCGCAGGACAACGAACTAACCAATTGAAACCCTCTGGTCCTTCCACATATTGATCAGCAGGCTCGGTTCCGCGGCCAGGGGATTGCGATTGTCTGTGGTTTTCCCGTTTGTGATTTAGAGAGTGCGGCTGGTTCGATTTTGCGCCCGCCCGTGGACCATTCAGAAATCAATCTGCCTGAAAACCAGGCTTGAGAAGGAACGAACTCGATGAGCATTAGCCTTGCAGAACTGAAAGACAAGAATATTACGGACCTGGCGAAAATCGCCAAGGAGTTGAACATTCCCGGCGCCTCGGGCATGCGCAAGCAGGAGTTGATCTTCCAGATCCTCCGCGCCCAGACGGAAAAGAACGGGTTGATCTTCTCCGAAGGTGTGCTGGAGTGTCTGCCGGACGGTTTCGGGTTTCTGCGCGCGCCGGAATATAACTATTTGCCGGGTCCGGACGATATCTATGTATCGCCGTCGCAAATCCGCAAATTCGACTTGCGCACGGGCGATACCGTTTCGGGGCAAGTGCGGCCGCCGAAAGACGGCGAGCGCTATTTCGCGCTGATCAAGGTGGAAGCGGTCAATTTCGAGGATCCCGAAGTCGCGCGCAACAAGATTTTTTTCGACAACCTGACGCCGCTATACCCGCAGGAGCGCATTAGGCTGGAGACGACCAAGGAAAATCTGACGGGGCGGGTGCTGGACATGCTTTGTCCCATCGGCAAAGGGCAGCGCGGGTTGATTGTGGCGCCGCCGCGCACCGGTAAGACGATGATGTTGCAGTCCATCGCCAACTCCGTGACCACGAACCATCCTGAAGTGGCCCTGATCGTGCTCCTGATTGACGAGCGCCCGGAAGAAGTCACGGACATGCAGCGCACCGTGAAGGGCGAAGTGATCAGCTCGACGTTCGACGAACCTCCCCAACGGCACATTCAAGTGGCGGAGATGGTGCTCGAAAAGGCCAAGCGGTTGGTGGAACACAAGCGCGACGTGGTGATCCTGCTGGACTCTCTGACGCGCTTGGGCCGCGCTTATAACGCGGTGACGCCGCCATCGGGCAAAGTGCTTTCCGGCGGTATTGACGCGAACGCTTTGCAGCGCCCGCGGCGCTTTTTTGCAGCGGCGCGCAACGTGGAAGAGGGCGGTTCGCTTACCATCATCGCCACCGCGTTGATTGATACCGGCAGCCGCATGGACGACGTGATTTTCGAGGAGTTCAAAGGCACCGGCAACATGGAAATCAACCTGGACCGCCGGCTGGTGGATAAGCGCGTGTTCCCGACGATTGACATCAACCGTTCCGGAACGCGCAAGGACGAATTGTTGCTGCCAGCGGACGAACTGAACCGCATCTGGGTGCTGCGCAAGGTGCTCAGCCCGTTATCCACCGTCGAAGCCATGGAACTACTCTTGGGCCGGCTCTCGAAGACGAAAACGAACGGCGAATTCTTGGCCTCGATGTCGAGTCCTGCGTAGCTGATCCGTTTTTTCGGGGCGTGCGCGCCCCGTGCTATCCCCCTTCCCGCCTTGAATTACCCGCCACGAGCGGGAGGGAGAAGCACGCTCGAAGCGATTCCTCGCTCGCCAACCGATCTTCAATTGCGAACGCGCGGTTTACGGTTACGAACTCCTGTACCGTTCTGGTGCGGGAAACTACTACGACGCACCGAGCATCGATATGGCGTCCGCATCCGCCGTGGACAGCCTTTTGCTTTTCGGAATTGACCGGCTGACTCCCGGATGCCGGTCTTTCATAAACTGCACGCGCGATTTTTTAGTCCGCGATTTCGCCACCATGCTTCCGAAGGACCGCGTGGTGCTGGAAATGCTTGAGACGATCGAAATTGACGACGCGGTTCTCGCGGCATGCCGGCGGCTAAAACAGATCAGTTATCTTCTGGCGCTCGACGATTTCCTGGACCGCCCGGACTGGAAGCCTCTGGTCGCGCTGGCGGATTTTATCAAGGTGGATTTGCTGGCGACCGCGCCGGACGACCAATTGCGCCTGGCGCGCGAATACGCGCCGCGGAACATTCGCATGCTGGCGGAAAAAGTGGAAACGTACGAAGACTTCCATCGCACGCAGCAATGGGGCTACACCTACTTTCAGGGCTTTTTCTTCAGCCGGCCGGAAATGCTCTCGCGGCGAGACATCCCGCCAACAAATTGAATTACTTGCTGGTGCTGCAAGCCGTCAATCGCAAGGAAATGGACATTGGCGAAGTGAGCGACAAAATCAAAGCGGAGGCCTCGCTCAGTTTCCGCCTGCTGCGTTATCTGAGTTCACCGGCGTTTCCCTTGATCGTGGAAGTGCGCTCCATTCCGCACGCGCTTTCCTTGCTCGGCGAGCGCGGCGTGCGCAAATGGGTTTCCATGATTGCGGTGGCTGGCATGGCCGAAGGCAAGCCAACGGAACTGGTGGCGCTGCCGCTGATGCGCGCGCGATTTTGCGAACTGCTGGGCGCTCGCGCCGGGAAGCCGGAATCCGCGAACGATCTTTTTCTGCTGGGACTTTTGTCGGCCATGGATGCGATTCTGGATATGCTTATGTCCGAAGTGCTGAAGGAAATCGCCATTGGCGCGGAGATCCGCAACGCGCTGCTGGGAAAACCGAACGGGCTGCGCAAAATTCTGGACTTGGTGATGAATTACGAGCGCGGCAACTGGGACGAAATCAGCCGGGAGGCCCGGAGCCTGGGAATCGCGGACGAGGCGATCACCGAGCGTTACCTGGAATCGGTGGACTGGGCGCAGCAGGTTTTGTCGGGGCACAGCGTTGCGGAATTGAAGCCGGCCTAGGGCTGGGGCTGTGAGGCCGAGGCGGCAAGCGTGGCGGGATACGCGCTAGGCAGTTCTGGCGCTCGCTCCCGCCTGATTTTGGGCGAGCATCACTACGAGGCGCGCTACTTCCTCCGGATCCATCGCGGTGCTGTCCACTACGACGGCGTCGGACGCGCGAACCAGCGGCGAAGTGGCGCGGCCCTGGTCGCGGCGGTCGCGTTCGTGGATTTCTTCGAGCGTGCGCTGCAAATCGATCGCGTCCCCTTTTTGCTGATGTTCGCGCCAGCGGCGTTCGGCGCGGATTTCGGGTGAGGCGGTAAGGAAAATTTTCAAGTGCGCGTCGGGAAAAACGACGCTGCCGATGTCACGGCCTTCCATCACTACTCCGCCCTGCTCGCCCGCGCGGCGCTGTTCGGCGACCAGGACGTGCCGGACGCCGGCGTTGACGGCAAGCCTCGAAGCCGCTTGCGATACTTCCGGAGTGCGGATCGCGGTGGTGACGTCCTCGTGGTCCAGGAAAACGCGCTGGGTGCCGTCTTCCGCGCGCAAGTCGATGCGCGTTTCGCGAGCCAGGGCTACGAGATTTTCATCGTTGGCTTCTAGCGCGACGCCTCGCCGCAGCGCTTTGAGCGCGAGGGCGCGGTACATCGCGCCGGTGTCCACGTATACGTAGCCGAGCATTCGCGCGACGCGGCGCGCGAGAGTGCTTTTGCCCGAGCCCACGGGACCGTCAATCGCGATGATTAATTTTTGCAAGAAGCCGCCTTCGGACGCTCAGCTGATTTCATATTCGCTTGAACGCTTTTTCGATTTCGCGCAGGGAATAGCGCAGTACGACCGGACGTCCGTGCGGACAGCTCATGGGATATTCGGTCTTCGCCAGTTCGCCGAGCAACCATTCCATCTTTGTGACGTCGAGCGGCGTGTTGACTTTGATGGCCGCGTGGCACGAAGTGGAAGCGGCAATTTTGGCTTGCAGCGAATCAATCGAGATGGCCTGATTTTCGCGCGCGATTCCGTCCAGGATTTCGTAGAGCAGTTTTTCCGCATCGCCGCTGGTGATGCCGGCGGGCGCGGCCTGGACGGCGACGCTGCGCGCGCCCATCAGATCGGTTTCGAAACCATTGGCGCGCAGCTCTTCGGCGATCTGCTCGAAAATGGCCAGCTGCCGCGGGTTTAGCTCGACAATCAGCGGCACGAGCAAGCGCTGCCCGCCTAGTTCGCCTTCGCGCCGCGCGCGTAAGTGTTGTTCGAAAAGCACGCGTTCGTGGGCTACGTGCTGGTCAATGATCCAGAGGCCTTCGCCATTCACCGCGACGATGAAGCTGCTGCTTACCTGGCCCAGGGGCTTGAGGTCGGCGATGTCCTCGACGCTTGGGAGAGTTCCCGGCGCGGTGGCGGCACTGACATCGCCGTTCGGGTCAGCGATCACGTCCATGATGGGCGGCGTGTTTCCCGGCGTGCCGAAGGAAAAATCCGATGCGGTCGATGGATCGAATTGCAGACGCTGCGCAATCGGGCGATCCGGTGCGCTGGAGAGTTCAAACCGCTCGACTACGCCGGTGACATCGCCAAACGAAGTGGGAATTACGGCGCGCGGAGGGCCTGACGGAGCGCCGGGCTGAGATCCCGAAATTCGAGACGCGAGAAAGGCGGGATCAATTGCTGCCGCTCCGGCTGGATACGGCGTGCTGCTGCCGTTTGGTGCTGTGTTGGCGGTAGCAGCGGCAGCGCGCGCGGCGGGAAAACCTGGTATCGGTCGCGCGGCGGCAAGGGCCTGGCGCAGCGTGTCGCGCGTGAAATCGTGGATGAATTGCGGATGGCGGAAACGGACTTCGATTTTTGCCGGGTGCACGTTCACGTCCACTTCTTCGTAGGGCATGTCGAGGAAGAGGTGCACGACCGGAAAAACGCCCGGCGGAACGATGTTGCGATAGGCTTCGCTGATGGCGTGGAGCAGCAGGCGGTCGCGCACCAGGCGGCGATTCACGAAAATGTAAATGCCGTTGCGGTTGCTGCGCTGTACCTCGGGTCGCGAAGTAAATCCGCTGACGCGGAGAGTGGCTTCGCGTTCGCCGGCCTCGAGCGGCGGCTCGGTGATGGCGCTGCGCACGGGGGCTTCGGTGGCGGGAATCTCGGTGAGTTCATCGAGCGCCTGGCGGCCGAAAATTTGATACACACGGTCCGCCAATTTTTCCACCGGCGCGCAGTTCAGAATCTCCTGCGAAGGAGTCTTCAGCAGAAACTGGCGGTCGGGATGCGCGAGGGCATAGTGCGTGACGAGCGAGGCGATGTGTCCCAGCTCGGTGGTTTCCGATTTCAGAAATTTTCGCCGCGCGGGAACGGCGTAGAAAATGTCCGCTACGCTGATGGAGGTTCCTACCGGCACGCCGGCGGGCTTCACGCCGAGGAGTTTGCCGCCGGCAAATTCGATGCGGGTGCCTTCGTTTTCCTCGGCGTCGCGGGTTTCCAGAACCAGTCGCGAAATTGCGGCGATCGAGGGTAACGCTTCGCCGCGAAAGCCGAGCGTGGCGATCGAGAGGAGATCTTCGGCGTTGCGAAGCTTTGAGGTGGCGTGGCGCTCGAAGGCGAGCAGCGCGTCGTCGTGGTTCATGCCGCAGCCGTCGTCGATTACACGGATCAGGCGCTTGCCGCCTGATTCCGTTTCAATGCGAATCGAGCGCGCGCCGGCGTCGAGCGCGTTCTCGAGAAGTTCCTTTACGACCGAGGCAGGGCGCTCGACTACTTCACCGGCGGCTATCTTGTTGGCAACATTTTCAGCCAGGATGCGGATGCGGCTCACGGAGTACGTCCCGCCGAATGCCGATGCGAACCGCCAAGGTCGGAATGGCCGGAGAGATAATCCGCGCGGGCTTCATCATCAGTCTTTTTATCTTCCTGGGACATGCTGCGCAGGAAGATGCGCGTGCCAAACTGGCTGGCGATCAAGACCAGCAGGATCAGCGACACTCCAAACCAGATTGGAAACGATGGCATCTGCACCATCACCAGAAAAATGAAGCCGATTGTTACACCCATGCCGAGCAAGACCATGAATTGCACGCGCAAACTCAGTTTGTGCATGCTGCGGACCAGCAGGAAGACACACAGAAGAGCAGCAATTGAGATGCCAATGAGCAAGGGATATGACATTAGGCTCCCTTCTTCGACGAAGCTCCCGTAACCGTCTCTTTTATAGCGATTCCCAAATCGTTTAGCTGGTCAGTTCCGACTTCCGACGGTGCATCGGCCATTAGGTCCTGGGCGGCGGTTGTCTTGGGGAACGCGATCACTTCGCGAATGGATTTTTCGCCGGCTAGCAGCATCACCACGCGGTCGAGGCCCAGCGCGATGCCGCCGTGCGGCGGCGTTCCGTAGGTGAGCGCATCGAGAAAGAAGCCGAAGCGCTGGCGAGCTTGCTCGTCGCTGAGGCCGAGGGCTTTGAACATGCGTGCCTGCACGTCCTGGCGATGAATTCGGATGCTGCCGGAACCGAGTTCGACGCCATTGAGCACCAGGTCGTAGCCCTTCGAGCGGCATTCCCACGGTGCGGTTTCGAGCTTGTCCAAGTCTTCCTCGAAGATGCCGGTGAACGGGTGTTGCGCGCTCACCCAGCGTTTTTCGTGCTCACTCCATTCGAAGAGCGCGAAGCCGGTGATCCAGACAAATTCCCATTTGGTGCGGTCTATCAGATTCAGCTTGTCGCCGAGATGGAGGCGAATCGGACCGGCCACGCCGAGCGAGGTGTCGTTGTGCGCGATTTGCTCCTTCGCGGCGACCGCGACAATTAAATCTCCCGCTTTTGCGCGGACGGCTTCGGTAAGTTTCTTCAGTCCCTCGGCGCCAAGAGTTTTTTCCAGCGGCGAGCTGATTCCTTCAGCCGTGACTTTCACGGTATAGACGCCGCGCGCCCCGGCGGACTTTCCGATTTCGCCGAGTTCGTCGAGCTGCTTGCGCGACCAGGCTGCGGCACCCGGCGCGACGACCGCTTGCACGTTGCCTTCGAAATGAATCGTCGCGCGAGCCGGCTCGAAGCACTCCGTGACGTTGTGCAATTCCATTCCAAAACGCAGATCGGGCTTGTCTGAGCCGTAGCGGCGCAGAGCTTCTTGATAATCGAGATGGCGGAACGGCCCCTGCACGTGGGCTCCGACGACTTCGAGTGCGCGGATCATGACGCGTTCGATGACCTCGAAAATGTCTTCCTGGCGCGGGAAGGACATTTCGAGGTCCAACTGCGTGAATTCCGGCTGGCGGTCGGCGCGCAAGTCTTCGTCGCGAAAACAGCGCACGATCTGGAAATAGCGGTCCATGCCGGCAATCATCAGGATCTGCTTGAATATTTGGGGTGATTGCGGCAGCGCGTAGAACTGGCCGTGATGCACGCGGCTGGGCACCAGGTAGTCTCGCGCGCCTTCGGGCGTCGAGCGCGTCAACATTGGAGTTTCAATTTCGAAAAAGCCGAGCTCGTCGAGAGTTTTACGAATCTCGAACAGGATGCGATGGCGCAGTTCGATATTGCGATGCGGGCGCGGCCGGCGCAGATCGAGATAGCGATGGCGCAAGCGCGTTTCTTCGCTGGCGGTTACTTCGTCTTCGACCTGGAATGGCGGCGTCTTCGAATTATTCAGGATGTGCAGACGCGTAGCTATCACCTCCACTTCGCCCGAGGGAATTTCCGGATTCGACTTCTGCCTGCGAATCACCTTTCCTTCGACCGCCACCACGAATTCCGAGCGAAGCTCTTCGGCCTTTTTGTGCGCTTCAGGATGCAGCTCTTTATTGAAGACGATTTGCGCAATTCCAGCGCGGTCACGCAAGTCAATGAAGATCAGCTGGCCTAAGTCGCGGCGGCGGTGCACCCAACCCACCAGGACGACATCTTTATCGGCGTCGGACGCGCGCAGGTCGCCGCAGTAATTGGTGCGTTTCAGGTTTCCGAGAGTATCGAGCAAGATCGAGTTCCCTTCCGTTTGCGCGCTTACCGCTGGTTTTCCGCGGTCGCGGGCTACAATCAGCCCCGCGTGCCGCGCTTTTCGGATTCCAGATATTCTAGCAGGTCGTATTCGGAAAGCTTCTTCTGATCGCCGTCCGCGAGGCGCTTCAGTGTAAACGTGCCGGAGGCGACTTCGTCACTGCCGATGATCAGAGCGTAGCGCGCGCCCAGTTTATCAGCGAGATTGAGCGACTTCTTGAATTTCATTTCTTCGGCGGGAAGCTCGACGGAGAGGCTGGCCGCGCGCAGCTTTCTAGCAATTGCCACCGCGGCGTCGTAGGTTGACTGGTCCATCCATGCAACGAACACGTCTAGTCCCGGTAGCTGAGGCAAATTGCCGGATTCCTGAATGGAGAGAATGGCGCGGTCGCTGCCGATGGCAAAGCCGATGCCTTTCGTTGGCGGTCCACCGAGCAATTCCACCAGGCCGTCATAGCGGCCGCCACCGCAGACCGCGTTTTGTGAGCCGAGGCCTTCGGCGGTGACTTCAAACGTGGTGCGCGTGTAGTAATCGAGGCCGCGGACGAGGCGCCAGTTTTCTTCGTACGTGATTCCGCGCAGCTTTAGCTCGTCTTTCAGTTTGGCGAAGTGCTCGCGGCAATCGCCGCAGAGATGGTCGGAGATGCGCGGCAGCCTGGCGATGATTTCCTGTTCTTGCGGCAGTTTCGAATCGAGGACGCGTAGTGGATTCGTTTCGATCCGGCGCTGGCTGTCCGGACCGAGTTGGTCCTTCACTTTGCGCAGCTCTTCGCGTAGCAATTCCACATATCGCGGCCGGCAATTTTTGTCGCCGATAGAATTGAGGTAAAGCGTCGTGCGCGTCAGACCTATGCGCTTCAGAAAGATGAGCAACATTTCGAGCAGCTCGGCGTCAATTGCAGGTGCGTCGGATCGGCCTAAGATTTCCGCGTTCACCTGATAGAACTGGCGGTAGCGGCCCTTCTGCGGGCGTTCGCGCCGGAACATCGGCCCGATACAATAGAGCTTCACGTTACCCGGCAGCGCCGGCATGCTGTGCTCGATGTAGGCGCGCATTGTGCTGGCTGTCGCTTCGGGGCGCAAAGATACTTGTTCGCCTAGCTGCGATGAGTCATCCGCGTCCTTCGCCGCGCCCTGAAACCCTTCCCCGAGTCGAAAGGTGAACATTTCTTTCGAAACAATATCGGTGTCCGCGCCAACGGAGCGCGCAAATAGATCCGTCTGCTCGAAGATCGGCAAGCGGATTTCGCGGAAATTGTAGGATTCGAAGACTTCGCGCGCCGCATTTTCGAACCAATTCCAGAGCGCGGAATCTGGCGGGAGGATGTCGCGAGTGCCTTTGATAGCGCGGAACTGCTTCTTCTCGCTCACTGCGCGGCCTCGGACCGGTATGTTTCCTTGTACTCGACGTAGCGGCGGGCGTACGCGTCGATCGAACCGAGATCTTCGGCGCCTAGCGCGCGACGGAGCTTGGCTGGTTGGCCCATCATCAGGCTGCCGGGTGCGACGATGGTGCGCTCGGGAACCAGCGTTCCCGCGGCGATGATCGAGCCAGTGCCGATCACCACGCCATTCAGAATGATGCAGCCCATGCCGATGAGGCAGCGCGATTCGATGGTGCAGCCGTGCAGCGTGACGCCATGGCCGACGGTGACGTCATCGCCAAGCACGACTGGATTGATATCGCGCATGCCGTGCAGCACCGAGCCGTCCTGAATATTGGTGCGCGCGCCGATGCGGATGTAATGCACGTCGCCGCGCACGACGGCGCAGGGCCATACGCTGGAGTCTTCACCGATCACCACGTCGCCAATGATAACGGCTTGCGGATCAATGTAGGCGCTGAGCGCGATTTGGGGCAAGCGCCCACGATAGCTGCGAATCAATTGGAAGCTCCTGAAATGAGGCGGCGCGATGCCCGCGTCACAGAATCTGCACCACCGGCGCGCCGGCCGAGGAATTCACTACTTCGAGACGCGCGGCCACGTTGCGGGCGACCCCGTACATGCTCTTGCCACCGGGCGCATCTTCACCGAGCGATGCGACGGGCTTGCCGGTATCGCCGCCGATGCGGATCTGCGGGTCAATTTCGATTTCGCCCAGAAACGGAACGCCGAACATCTTGGCCATGGGCTGGCCTTCGCCGTGGCCGAAGACGTCAATGCGTCCATTGCAATGAGGGCAATTGAAGTAGCTCATGTTCTCGACGACGCCGAGAATTTCGACGTTGACCTGGCGGAACATTTCGATGGCTTTGCGGACGTCGGCGAGCGCGACGATCGAAGGCGTGGTGACTACCACAGCGCCGGTGACCGACACGCTTTGAATCAGCGAGAGCTGGACGTCGCCGGTGCCGGGAGGCAGGTCAACGACCAGATAATCGAGCGCGCCCCACTGCACGCTCCGCAGAAACTGTTGCATCACGCTGTGCAACATCGGGCCGCGCCAGACGAGCGGCTTATCGCCGGGATTCAGCAGCCCCATGGAAATCATTTTTACGCCGTAGGCTTCGACGGGGATGATGGTCTTTTCGTCCATCGCGCGTGGCTGCTCGTTAGTGCCGAGCATGACTGGAACGTTGGGCCCGTAAACGTCGGCATCGAGCAAGCCGACCGTTGAGCCCAGTTTCTTCAGCGCGATCGCCAGATTTACGGCGACGGTCGTCTTGCCGACGCCGCCTTTGCCGCTTGCCACGGCCACCAAATTTTTCACGCCGGGGATCGGCGCTTTCTTTTCCATTGCGGGTCCGGGTCCAGGTCCGTGAGAGTGTCCAGGAGGCATGCGAATCCTTTCGGCAAAAGCCGTACGAAGTAAGGCTAGCCAATGAGTATGATCAAGTTAAATCATAGACTGCCGGACGGCTTGCGGCAAGGCGACCCCGGTTTTTCAGCTTGGCGCGCGGCGGCGCGGTGTGTTGCGTCGGCGGCGCGAAAAACTTAGGATGGCGCAGCGGTTCACGCGATCAATATGTCGCACGGCGCGGGCGCCAAGGAGAGGGACAATGATCAACGGGGTCCATGCGCTTTTCTATGCCAAGGATGCTGATAAAGTTCGCTCTTTCTTCAAGGACACTCTCAAGCTCGGGTCGGTGGACGCGGGCCACGGCTGGCTGATTTTCGCGCTGCCGCCCGCGGAGCTGGCGATTCATCCCACCGACGAGAAGCCGCATCACGAGTTCTATCTGATGTGTGACGACATAGCGGCGACGATGAAGGAGTTGAAGGCCAAGAAGGTGGAATTCGCGGGTGATGTGAAGGATCAAGGCTGGGGACTGGTCACGTCAATCAAGGTCCCCGGAGGCGGTGAAATGGGCCTTTACCAGCCAAGACATCCGACCGCGCTGAAACTGAAATCCTAGCAACGCGACCGAAATTCGATGCGCAGTCGCGCTTTGCAGGAAAGCGCGCAAGCGGCTACAATACTAAACAGGGAGACGCGCGATCCTCGCAGCCGCCGCACCTGCAGGCCGGGCTTCCCTATTCACGGGAGCAGGAATAGCATTCTCGCCCCTATTGTGGGCTCGCATGCGTCTAATCCGAAAATATGGACGTTGAAAAAATCATAAATAGCGTCGTAGCGCGCTTCATCGGGACGAAACACGAGCGCGACGTGAAAGCTTTGCAGCCGGTGATCGAGGAGATCAATGCGCTCGAGCCGGAAATGCAAAAGCTTTCCGATGCCCAGATCACCGCGAAAACAGCCGAGCTGAAGGCCGAAGTGCAGGCGCGCATGGAAGGCCTGGAGAACGACGACCTGGACTACAAGCGGCGTTTACAAGAGGCGCTGGAACCGGCGCTGGTGCCGGCGTTTGCCGTGGCGCGCGAAGCGGGGCGCCGCACACTGGGCATGCGCCACTTTGACGTGCAACTCATCGGCGGCATCGTCCTGCATGAGGGCAAAATTTCAGAAATGAAGACGGGCGAAGGCAAGACGCTCGTCGCCACGCTGCCAGCGTACTTGAATGCGCTGACCGGCAAGGGCGTGCATATCGTCACGGTGAACGATTATCTGGCGCGCCGCGACGCGGAGTGGATGGGCCCGATTTACAAGATGCTGGGGCTTTCGGTCGGCGTAATCGTTCATGATCTCGATGACGTGCAGCGGCGCGCCGCGTACGCTGCGGACATCACTTACGGCACGAATAACGAATTTGGCTTCGACTATCTGCGCGACAATATGAAATACGACCTCGCGCAGTGCGTCCAGCGCGGCCATCACTACGCGATCGTGGACGAAGTGGACTCGATCCTGGTTGACGAGGCACGCACGCCGCTGATTATTTCCGGACCGGCGGAGGAATCCACCGACAAATATTACCGCATCGACAAAATCATCCCGAAGTTGATACTGGATATTGATTACACACTCGACGAGAAGCATCGCACCGCAACGCTGACGGAAGAAGGTGTGGCTAAATGCGAACAGCTTCTTAGCCTCGGCAATCTTTACGATCCCGCGCACATGGAAATCATTCACCACGTTTACCAGGGACTTCGCGCGCACACGCTTTTCACTAAGGACGTGGACTACGTCGTAAAAGTCGGCGAAGTGGTGATCGTGGATGAATTCACGGGACGCCAGATGCCTGGCCGGCGATGGTCTGACGGTTTGCACCAGGCGGTGGAAGCCAAGGAAGGAGTGAAGATCGAGCGTGAAAATCAGACGCTCGCGACCGTCACGTTCCAGAATTATTTCCGCATGTATAAAAAGCTCGCTGGCATGACCGGAACCGCCGAAACGGAAGCGCCCGAATTCGACAAGATCTACAAGTTGGAAGTTGTTGCGATTCCGACGAACAAGACTCTGATCCGCAAAGAGTTTTCCGACGTCGTCTATCGTACCGAGGCGGAGAAATTCGAAGCGGCAGTGAACGGCATTCTGCAAGAAGACGGCACGCGCGCGGGCGGCGTGCGCCAGTATTACGAAAGCGGGCAGCCCGTGCTCGTCGGAAGCATCTCCATCGAAAAATCGGAAAAAATCGCGGCGCACCTGAAGAAGGCGGGCATTCCGCACCAGGTATTGAACGCCAAGCAACACGAGCGCGAAGCCATCATCATTTCGCAAGCGGGGCGCAAGCACACCGTAACCGTATCAACGAACATGGCCGGCCGCGGCACAGACATTCTGCTGGGCGGCAACCCCGAGGCCATGACGCGCGATTATTGCCTGAAAAACAAGCTGGCGCTGCCGTACGCGCCGGCCAGCAGTGTGATTGGCGCTTTGCCCGGCTCCGAGACTGCAGCGCTGGCGGACGCCGCGATCGCGGGAAGCAACGGCGCGGATGGCTCCTCTTCGAACGGAGGGAGCAGTCCCGCGATGGTGCTCTTTCAGATTGAAGGCAAGATCTTCCAGGTGCCTCTGGAGCAATGGAAGCCGATCTATGATCAATTCGCCGAGCAATGCAAAGCCGAGCATGACGAAGTGGTGGCGTTGGGCGGATTGCACATTCTCGGTACGGAACGCCACGAAGCGCGACGCATTGACAATCAATTGCGCGGGCGCGCCGGACGCCAGGGTGACCCCGGCTCTTCGCGATTTTTCCTTTCGCTCGAAGACGACTTGCTGCGTATTTTCGGCGGCGAGCGCGTGAAGAATCTGATGTTCCGCCTGGGCATGACGGAAGGCGTGCCGATCGAATCGCGGCTAATCAGCAAACGCATCGAAGGCGCGCAGGAAGCGGTGGAAGCACAGAACTTCGAAGCCCGCAAGCATTTGCTCGAATACGACGACGTGATGAACAAGCAGCGCGAGACGATCTACAATTTGCGCCGCTCGTTCCTGGAAGGCCGCGACCAAAAGGAATTCGTGCTGGAGCGCGCGGACGCCATTGCCAATGAACTAGTGGAGACCTATTGTCCGCGCGAGCAGCATCCGGACCAGTGGAACGTTACGCAATTCTCGAACGAAGTATTGAACCAGTTTGGTTTCGATCCGAAAGCTGTGGGGATGGATTTCGCGGCGCTGAATTATGAAACCGTCGGCGAAGCGCTGATTGAGAAGGTGCGCGCTCGGTACGCGGAAAAGGAAAAGCTCTTTGGCGCGCAGACGCTGCGCTGGCTCGAGCGACATATTCTGCTGGACGTGGTGGACGGCCAGTGGAAAGACCACCTGCTGACGCTCGATCATTTGAAGGAAGGCATCGGGCTGCGCGGCTACGGGCAGATGGACCCCCTGGTCGAGTTCAAGAAGGAAGCGTTCGTACTTTTCGATGATTTGATGAACCGGATTGACACCGAAGCCGTGCGATTCCTGTTTCTGGTGCGTCCGGCTGAACCGACGGCGGCTCCGGCACAGACCACCACAACCGCGCCGAAGCCAGCCGCTCCGCGTGGGCTCTCACAATATTCGCCTGAAGAAATGGAGCGCCGACAACGACGCCAGCAACAGCAACTGCAATTTCAAGCGGGTGCGGCTCCGGTCGAGGCACCCAAGCCGGTGCGCTCCGGCGCGAAAGTCGGCCGCAACGATCCCTGCCCTTGTGGCTCCGGCAAGAAGTACAAGAAGTGCCACGGGCAAGCGGCTTAGTCGACCTCCCGCTCCGCGCTCACAATCGCCGTTTTCCCGAGTCGAACTAGCCTGTCAGCGGGTCAATTCCCCGTCGGTGGAAAACGGCATCGCAATGAAACCTCGTCCGAATCTTTCACCATCGGCAAACTTCTACCGGCTTGCTACGGTGTGCTGTGCCTACTACGTCCTCGCCCAAGCGATCCAAGAGGTTGCCTTTCGGTATGGAATCAATGATTCGGCTGCCGGCGAAGCCGGGATTCTGCAACGCCTATTGCCGCTCGATCAGTTTCGTTTGGCGGTCATGTTGTTTAGCTTCTTTCCCATTCTTGTAGCATTCGCAGCCGTGGCTCTGCGCCGTATGAGATCGAGGCCTGCTGCGTCGCTGCTCGGCTTCCCGTTTTCTTTCGTATTTGTAACGTCCGAAGTGAGCACGCGCTCGATTGAACTATTCCTGCTGAGCAGAAAGTGGGCGGTGGAATACCACGCTGCCGCGTCGCCCGCGGCCCAACAATTGATCGCGGGCCGCATACAGGTGTGGGCGGACTCCGTCGGCGCGTTTTACTTCGTGCTGCTCGCCGGGCATTTATTGGCATCTGCGTGCTTCGCCATAGCCACATGGGATGACGATCACTGGAACCGCATCGTGGCGCTCGCATTTATCGCGAATGCGGTTCGACTCGCCGGAAGGATGGCCGAAGGATACATGGGCCAGAGCTGGCTCGATCCTCTAAATAGCGCCGTGTATTTTCCCGCGGTCGCTCTCATTTTCAGCGCTCTTACAGCCTGGCTGTGGAAACAAACGCCGATTGTCCAAGAAGAGAAGCGCGAAGAAATCCTGCGCAGTGCCTGAACTTTTTCGCGGCTGCCTGCGTATCTCCTGTTTGAAGCGGCCCCAACTCGGATAGGAGGAGAGAAGATGAGAATTCCTGCACGCGCGTTCCCTGCTCTGTTGGCACTGGTGTTGACGCTTGCCGTGACGATGGCATCGCGGCCGGCACTGGCCAGCGACGAAGGCCATTTTGACCGCACCCTCGCCGTTAGCGGCCCCGTGGATTTAGACGTACAAACCGGCTCCGGCGAAATTACCGTGCGCGTGGGAGATTCCGCGAAGGTGGAAGTCCACGGCCGCATCCACGCAAACCATGGATTGTTTGGGGGCGACGTCGAGCAGCGCATCCACGAAATTGAGGCGAATCCGCCGGTCGAACAGACCGGCAACACCATCCGAGTGGGGCATATCGAAAACCGCGACTGGAAAAATAATATTTCGATCAGCTACGAGCTTGTGGTCCCAGCGCAAACGAAATTACATTCGGAATCCGGCTCGGGCGATCAGAGCGTTGACGGGATCAGCGGCCCTGCGGACGGCAGTAGCGGCTCCGGCAGCGTGCGCTTTTCGAACATCGGCGCTGAAACGCACGTGCGCACGGGCTCGGGAGACATCGAGCTCAACGCTATCCACGGACCGGCGCGCGCGACGGCAGGCAGCGGCGGGATTCGCGCGATTGGCATTGCGGGAGGGCTGACGGCTTCGAGCGGAAGCGGCAACGTGAGGCTTGAGCAGACCGCGGCAGGCGATGTGGAAATCGGCACGGGATCGGGAGACGTGGAAATCAAGGGCGCGAAGGGGGCGGTGAAGGTGCAAACGGGCAGCGGCAGCATCACCGCGCAAGGCGATCCCGCCGGAGACTGGCGATTGCATACCGGCTCGGGAAACGTCAGCGTCGAGCTTCCGCAGCAAGCTGCTTTCAATTTAGTGGCTCGCACAAGTTCCGGCAGCATTGACAGCAGCCGCGAAATCGCGGTGCAAGGCAAGCTGAGCCCGCGCGAACTGGAAGGTAAAGTGGGAGGCGGCGGCCCGACCGTGGAGCTGAGCACTAGTTCCGGCAGCATCCAGATTCGTTAAGAATATTTTTGCAGAGAAATGCACGGGGTGGCGATGCGCCACCTCATGCATTTTTCAATTCTCTTTTTCAATCGAGCACGACAGGCGGTGAAGCGTGTTCCGTCGTGTTGATCTTTACACCGCACGTTAACTTGCATACAAAAAAAGTGTGCGCTACTCTCTCCTCAACCTCGGGGTCGTGATGACCCGGGAAACAGGGGTGCGAAATGCCAGCCACCGGTTCCGCCAATTGCCAGCGGCCCGGGTGTGTGAAACCGTCGCCCTCCGCGCTTGCCAGCACCCAACTCTGCCTCGATCATTTCCTCGATGAAGCTTTTCTGCGCACCGACCAAGCGCTGACGCGCTGCCGTGAAGGCGACGCCCTCACGAAAGAAAGCCTCGAATGGCTGCTTTCGGATGCGCTGGCGACGGTAAAAAATCTCGAAGATAGCGCCGACGAGCCGCAGCCAGAGCAGCGCGACCGGATGCTGGAATTATTGCTGATCCTTGCGAATCTTCACGAGTATGTGGCGCACCATTCCGTGCGCGTCGAACGCCCTGCATGAATCAACGCCAGCGTGCGGATCTTCCAGTGTGCCTTGCAATTTTTCGGGATGGCCATCCCATTTCTACGAATCCCAGCCGTTAACCTCTAAGACATAGCCTGCTTGCAAAATCCCCGAAAGCAAATCAAGCTAGTGATTCCGGATTTTCGCGGAAATACACCGTGTCAGACCAGCCCAAGGAACACAATCCATTCAAACCGACGGACCCGACCATTCCTGGCGTCGCGGGGAACCCAGCGCGAACCAAGCCCGCGCCGCAGCCACCGCGCGTAGTCCTACCGCAATCCACCAGGCCAGCAACGCCGAGCATGTTAAGCGCGGTTTCGCCTCAAATGTGGATGGGGGTCGCGGCGATCGTGATTGTGATAATCGCGCTTGGGATGTATTCGAAACGGCGGCCCGCGCCAGTGAGCGACGCGCCGACCGCGCCGATTCCGGACCCGATCGACCTTCGCCCGGCGCAACCCGCGCAGGCGACCGCCAATCTGCCGCTAGGACCCGGTCCGATTGCGACCACCGCGGAGCTGAGCAAAACGTGGTCGTCGAAGCGATTTTTGTTTCGCGCTCCGGAAACGGCGGATGATGTCCCGGCGATGGTCGTGAAGCTTCCGGGAGACGTGCTGTGGGCGATCTCGATGCGCGCTCCTTTCGGCACCTGCGACTTGGAGTATGTGACCAACATGCAGAAGCTGGCGACCCACTATCAGCTCACGGCGGATCACCCCATGGTGGCGGATTCATGCACGCACACCGTTTATGACCTCACGCGCTACGGTTCGGGACCGAATGGCGCGGTGCGCGGAGTGATCGTGAAGGGTGAAGGCATACGCCCGCCGATCGCAATTGAGGTTCGGGCACGCGGCAAGGAAGTTGTGGCGACGCGCATCGAGCCCTAAATCGCGTTTTGCGAAACCTGGCAGCGAATCCCGCAAAATCCGTAATTCGTTGATCCTGCGCTCGAAGCCAGCTCTTTTGTGGTAGGTATGCAAGTACAGCTTTGACTGGATGGCGCTATGGCTTGCGCGCCCCCAAAATGGGCTGAATAGGTACTCGGAGGGAAACCCATATGGCATCTGCCTGGCGCGGATTTGTCTCATTCGGCCTGATTTCGTTTCCGGTGCGCTTGTTCCCCGCGGCGCGCACCTCGCGGATCCAGCTTCACCAACTGCATGGCGTGTGCCACACCCGGCTGCGCCAGCCGCTTTTCTGCCCTACCTGCAATCGCATGGTGGAGCGCTCCGAAGTGGTGAAGGGTTACGAGAATGGAGACGGCAAGTACGTGCTTATAGACAAGGAAGAAATTAACAAGATCACTCCGGAGTCGGGGCGGGCGATGGAAATTCTGGCGTTTGTGAAGATGTCTGAAATTGACCCGATCTTTTTCGATTCCTCGTATTTTCTGATTCCGGAAGATGCGGGGAAGAAGCCTTACCAGCTGCTGGTGAGGACTCTGGAAGACACGCACAAAGTGGGAATCGCCAAGGTCACGATGTACCAGCGCGAGTATACGGTCTTTCTGCGGCCCTACGATCATGGGATCGCAATTCACACCATGTATTTCGCGAACGAAATACGCGAGGCGCCCGGCTACGGCAAGACCGACGGAATAAAACTAAATCCGAAGGAGATCAGGCTGGCGGAGCAACTGGTGGATAGTTTGTCCGAGGAATTCGACATCAAGAAATATCATGACGAATTCGAAACTCGCCTCCGCGCTCTGATCGCCGCCAAGGAGAAGGGGCGCGAAGTCGCGGCAATTCCGCAGCCGAAGCGCGCTCCGGTGATAGACATGATGACCGCGCTGAAGAAGAGCCTGGCGAAATCCGGAGCAGCCGCACATCGCCGCCCGATGCGGGCCAAGCCCGGGGTCGCGCGAGCCAAGCGTACGCCGCGGCGCGCCGCGAGCTGAAGCAAAAATGCCACTGTCCCGCTCGGGCCGAGTCGGGACAGTGGCGCCGCCGGGAATACTCCGCGACGGTTATGACGGGGTATGACTGTTATGAATGGTTATGAAGAAAGTTCCTCCACCGAACGCGCCACCATCACCGGCTGGCCCGTTGCCTGATTGATCAGAATGAATCCCACCACGCGAATCGAGATCGGCTGAGCCCCTTGCAATGCAGACAAGCCGGTCAGGTTGATGAAGTTGGTGTCGTTGGTGGTCATCACCGTCAGCGGGTTTGGCAAAAGAACTCCGGCCGTCCAGTTGTCGTTCAATTGAAAAGTGCCGGCGTTGCCGTTTTGAATCACGGTGCTGCCCGGAACCCATGTACCCGCCTGCCCTTGACGCCGCAGGACGACGCGGTGAACCGTCAAAGTGGTTGTGCCATTCGTGGTGGTGAGGTCGCCGCCGATTCCGACGCGCTGTCCGGGTGCCAATTCGGAGTTGTTGAACAGCAGAGTGGTCAGCGGCAGATTGATGTGCTCGATCATGTATTTTTCTGAGCCGTTCAGAGCAAGCGTTTCAATCTGTCCGTCGGAGATGCCGTTCACTGCTGGCAGTAATTCTCGCACGTAAAGATCCGCAGCCGTTGCGGACCCAGTAGCCGGCCGGACGCTGGTGAGGAGTCCGCCCATAAAGAAATCATCGTTCGACACGACTTCCACTTCTGACGCGTCGATCGCGTGAGTGACTGGATCCAGTGTCCCGGAAACTTCCACAATCGTATTCGAAGTGAACGCGCTGATCGCGGTGCTGGGATCGTCAAGCACCGTGCTGGCGTCTGTGGTCACCATCCATTGACGGCCGTGCGGCCCTTGAATGGTGAAAGTGTTGTTGCCGGTTACTCCGACCACGCCGCCGTGAAAATCATCAATCGAAACCTGTGCATCCGTGGAATTCAGCAGCGCGACTTCAAACGTGGGATTCACTACGCCGGTTACCTGGCCGTTTCCGTCGGTCTGCAACGATTGACGCAAATCGAACTCCATGCGCAAACCGAAAAGGTCAGCGTTCGAAACCACAACCGGCTGCGCAAAATTCACCGTGACGCTTGACTGCGTCAAGGTCCCATGGATGGTGCTGACCGTCGGTGGAGTGTTGGTCGTATTGATGTAACCGATGACGGGAGAAGCAATGGTGATTGTCGCTGAGGTGTAGGTACCCGTTGGCACTGCCGTCAAATCCAACAGCTGATGCAGACCGCTCAATTGCGCGAAATCTACAATTTGAGGCTGCGAGAGCACGCTTACATTGGTGGTACCGTTGCTCAACGTGATTCCGCTCACGTTTACTTCGCAGGAAATGACACTGGGAAGCGGAGCATCGGTGCCAACCGTGTAAATCGAAGCTTGATCTTGTGACGTTGTCGGACCCGAACCAGCCCCTCCACCGCAACTGGACAGCACCATCGCGGCAAAAAGAGCCGCGAACACACCCATACCTTTAGGAATCCCCATTGAATTTCTCCTTTTATTAGGAACTGATAATTAACTGGGGCCAGGCCCCATAATTCCGCTTGGGAGTGAAACCCACAGGGGTTGGAAAAGTTGCAAGAAATTCAGAGGTGGCTCGGAGCCGAAAATGAAGCGAATCGCCTGGCACGAGACTTTCCCGCTCAGCATATTGCTGATGCAGCACTTAATCGGGCGCTCGCATCGTAGTAGACTAGCTGGCACCATACTGGGAGCATCCCGACGCGTGCGGGGTGCGCGCTGCGCGAGCGCCGATTCGATCACGGAGAAGACTCTCATGGGCAAAAGGCTTGTGCTCGCGGTTCTTTCCATTTCCTTCGCCATGGGCTGCGCCAAGAAGGCAGACGACGCAGCGATCATCACGAATATTCAATCGCAGATGTTTTCCGACCTGCAATTGAAGGGTTCGGACGTGAAGGTGACTTCTTCGCATGGAGAAGTAACGCTTAGTGGCACCGTGCCCGACGACGCGGCTCGTTTGGACGCTTACAAGCTCGCGTTGCAGACGGCCGGCGTGACGAAAGTGAACGACCAGATGAGCGTCACGAGCGCACAAGCTCCGAACGTTGCGGGTGAATCTGGTTCCACGACACCAGGGTCGGCGCAAGAGCCGACGCTCGACAGTGCGCCAAGCCGGAAGTTTAAGGCGGCGCCTTCGTCGCGAAAGAATCAAGCGCCGCCGAAGGACGTTCCGCCACAAGAACCCGCACGAAGCACGGAGGATGTACCGCCGCCCCCGAGCGCCATTGAAGCGAACGCAACACCGCCTGCCGCGCCGCTGAGCGTCGTACCGGTTGCGCCCGCCGCCCCGACGCCGCTCCCGCAGCCGAAGGACGTGGTGATCCCAGCCTCCTCTACGGTCTCAATTCGCATGATTGACGGAATCGATTCCAAAGTGAATCATTCGGGTGAAATATTCCATGCGTCGCTCGATGCTCCGCTGGTCGTCGGGGATAGCGTTGTGGTTCCCCGAGGCGCGGACGTGTACGTCCGGCTCACGTCGGCGAGTTCAGCAGGACATCTGAAGGGAAAAAGCGAGCTGCATCTGGAGCTTTTGAAGATGGACTTTCAAGGGCGGTCCTACGACCTCGCGAGCGACACGTACACGGAAGTGGGCAATTCGCGCGGCGCGAATACGGCCAAAAAAGTCGGCGGCGGCGCAATTGCGGGCGCGCTCCTTGGCGGCCTGCTCGGTGGGGGAAGAGGCGCAGCGATCGGGGCGGGCGTCGGCGCCGGTGGGGGCGCCGTGTATCAAGGAGCGACCAAGGGCAAACAAGTGCAAATTCCCGCCGAGACCAAACTCGACTTTCAGCTTTCCCAGCCGGTGACGGTCACGGTGATGCCGCGTGCGGACATCCCCACGGAGTGAACGCGCTGACCGGGAGCTACCCTTTTCAATTTGAAGCGTTCTTTGCGATTATTTTCGTGGCGGCTGCGGTTCAGAGCCGAGAAACTCGTGGAATCGAATTGCTTTTCCCGCCTTGCGCGCTAGCGTGCAGTTGTTTACGATTGCTGACGGGCTCTATCGCGCGAATGTAACGCATGATCGGCGAAACAATTTCCCATTACCGAATCCTAGACCCGCTGGGCAGCGGCGGCATGGGCCAGGTCTTTCGCGCCGAGGACACGCGGCTCGGACGCCAAGTTGCGCTTAAATTCCTATCCGTAGAACTCGCTCGCGATCCCGCATCTCTTGAACGATTCCAGCGTGAGGCGCGCGCCGCTTCGTCGCTGAATCAT
This sequence comes from uncultured Acidobacteriota bacterium, assembly GCA_963804625.1. Lineage (GTDB taxonomy): Bacteria > Acidobacteriota > Terriglobia > Acidiferrales > UBA7541 > Palsa-295. The sequence goes on from CAWDRJ010000010.1 coordinate 233,320, forward strand.
CCGGGCATCTGCACGATCTATGATGTGGGCGAACACAGCGGCCGCCCGTACCTGGTGATGGAAGTGCTCGAGGGCCAGACGCTGCGCGAGCGCATCGCCGGACGTCCCATGGCCGTTGATTCCCTGCTGGACATAGGCGCGCAAATCGCGGATGCGCTAGACGCTGCACACTCACGGGGCATCATTCATCGCGACATCAAGCCGGCCAACATTTTTATTTCCTCGCGGGGACAAGCGAAGATTCTCGATTTTGGTTTGGCCAAGCAAGCTGCCGTGCGCCGCGTGGGCGAGGCAGTCGGCGCGGGCAATTCGATGACGCAGCCGACTACGGACAATTTATTCCTTACCAGCCCAGGGTCGGCGATCGGCACTGTTGCGTATATGTCTCCGGAGCAAGCGCGCGGCGAGGATCTTGACGCGCGCACCGATCTTTTCAGCCTCGGCGCAGTGCTTTACGAAATGGCTACCGGGCAGGCTGCGTTCAATGGAAATACGTCCGCGGTCGTTTTCGATGCGATTCTGAATCGTACGCCGGCCTCGCCGTCTTCCATCAATCCGAACGTTCCGCCGAAACTCGAGGACCTCATAGGCAAGGCTTTAGAAAAGGAGCGCGACTACCGTTATCAGACTGCAGCCGAGCTACGCGGCGACCTAAAGCGCCTGAGGCGTGACAGCGATTCGGGGCGCGTCAGCAGCGGCTCGACCAGTTCGTGGACCGCGGCGAGTCCGGCTGCTGCGGGCGCCTCACCTAACGTTCCCGCTTCAGGTTCCAGATCGGCTTCGTCGCAACTGGCTCCGGAAAGCCCCATGGCAACGACTGCGGCGATTCCGTTGCGACGCGCGTTTCCGTGGATGAAGTTGGCGGCTGCGGCGCTTATCATCGCAGCCTTCGCTGCACTCATACTGCACTTGCGTAGGTCGCAGCCGCAGCAGATTGCTCCGTCCTTTTCGCAGATGGTGATTTCTCCTCTCACTTCCACCGGCAATATCCATTCCGCCACGATTTCAGCGGACGGCAAATGGGTGGCTTACGTGGCCGATATAAAAGGCAGTCACGGCATTTGGATTCGGCAGGTCGCCACGGGAAGCACGGCGCAAGTGGAGCTAGGTTCGCCGGGCGAAATTGAAGGCCTTACCTTTTCGCCGGACAGCAACTACCTATTTTTCGTCAAGCGTGACGAAGCCGCAGGAGTGGGAACCGTGTTCCAAGTACCGTCGCTGGGCGGCGCGCCGCGACAAATTATGGTGGATGTGGATAGCCCGATCAGTTTTTCGCCCGATGGCAAGCGCTTCGTCTTCGTGAGGCAGGTCAGCAAGGCGAAGACTTCGAATCTCATCATCGCGAACGCAGACGGAACGGGAGAGCAAAACCTGCAAGTCCTGACGAACCCGCCGCGGTTTTCCAGTGACGGACCGGCATGGTCTCCCGATGGCAAGCGGATCGCAGTGGCGGACAATCCCACGGGAGAATTCGATAAGTCCGCGATCGAAGTCGTGGGTCTTGAGTCCAAAGCCGAGACGCGCGTTGGTTCCGCCGATTGGATCGCTCCAGACCAGATGGCATGGTTGCCCGATGGGTCCGCGGTCCTATTCAATGCGCGCGTCGCCAAGAGTTCCCTGAACGCCCAACTTTTTGAGCTGAGCTACCCGGGCGCCGAAGTTCGCCGCATCACGAACGATCTGAACTTTTACAGTGGAACCAGCATCACGTCCGACGGCGCCGATCTCGCGACTGTTCAGGTGACTCTCACCGGCAACTTGTGGGTGGCGGGCTTCGGCAGCGCCGCCTCCTTCTCACCGCCGCGCGAGATTACCAGCGGCATCAGCCGCGCCGATGGAATCTCCGGGATTATCTGGACGTCAGACGGCAAGCTCATCTATTCGTATTACACCTCTGGAACCATTCAGCTGGCCAGCGCGGCACCCGATGGCAGTGATGTCCACGACATCGGGCCGCGCGTCGTCACGCCCAGCTGGCTTTCGAACTGCGGAGATGGAAAACACTTCGTGTTCAGCATGGGCAGTGGCACGGGGGGCAGCGCGGTATGGCGCGCGGACATGGATGGTTCCAACGTCACGCAACTGAGCACCAGCCAGATAGCGGTGCACCCCAACTGCTCACCCGACGGTAAATTCGTGGTTTACGTGAATGTAGTGGGCAATTCCACGCGCCTCACGAAAGTTGGCATTGACGGCGGCGCCGCCAGCGAAATCTCCAAAGCCGACGCGTTTAGCCCCGTCATCTCGCCGGATGGGGCTTCGGTGGCCGCTCTTTATCAGCCGGATCCCTCTAAGCATCCGAGTCTGGCGGTGATAGGGTTAGCGGGCGGCGAAGTACGCAGCGTTTATAACCTCCCAGTGGAAGCGCAAGCAGCGATCAACGGCGACGGCGGCCAAAAACTCGCCTGGATAAACGACGGTCACGCAATTTTGTATCCGGTCAATAACGACGGAGTGGTGACGCTCTGGGCTCAAACGGTAGGGCCACAGGGAAGCCCTGTGGCACCAGCGAAACAAGTGATGAACCTGGGTACGGATTTCCAATGGGGCGCTTACGCCTTATCTCCGGACGGCAAGCAAATCGTTTACGCGCACGGGCGGCACGTCACAGACGCGGTCCTGATTTCGCACTTCCACTAGCATTTCAGCGGAGCGTTTCGTGAAAATTTCGCGGCGTGGTCTTTTCAAGAGCGCTTCTCTGGCCGCTGGCGGCGTTGCGATGACCGCGGCGTTCAACCGCACCACTGCGGGGCAACGGGCCGGAGGGGAAACGTCGGCGCCGGAGAAGCCGCTCCCGCCGGCGTTCGCTTCGCTGAAGCCGCTGGGTGATCGCGTGAAGCCGATTCGCACCGAGGAATTGCAGGCGCGAGTCGCGCACGCACAGCAGCTTATGAGTGACGCTACGACGCGCTTTGAAGCGCTTTACGTCACTCCCGGCACCACGCTGGTCTATTACACCGGCATTCATTGGTGGCCCAGCGAACGGATTCTGGCGTTGCTGATTCCCCGCCAGGGCGATCCTCTGCTCGTCTCCCCGGCGTTCGAAGAGGGCCGCTTGCGCGAACTGATGCGCTGGCCGATCGAGCTCCGCGTCTGGCAGGAAGACGAAAGCCCGTACACCATTATTGAAAAATGGTTTGGAGAGCGCGGGATTCGCAGCGGCCAGGTCGGCGTTGAGGAGACGACGCGTTACGTCTTCTTCGACAGCTTGCGCCGCGCGGCGGGCGGGCTGGATTACGTGAGCGGCGATCCGATTACTGTGGGCTGCCGCGCGCATAAGAGCGCGCACGAACTGGAACTGATGCGGCTGGCCTGTTCGGCGACCTTCGACGTGTATAAGGCCACGTTCGCTTCCCTACGCGAAGGGATGACCCAACGGGAAGTGTCCGATCTGGTCGTGCGCGGCTACGCTCGAATGGGCCTGGACGGCGAGGCGTCTGTGTCTTTTGGAACTTCCTCCGCGCTGCCGCACGGTTCGCGCGAGGAACAGATTCTGCGCGAGGGCGTGGGCGTGATGATTGATGACGGAACCACCGTCGAAGGCTACCAATCGGACGTCACGCGCATGGGTGTACTGGGTAAACCGCCCGAAAAGCTGCAGCATGCATTTGAAATTGTACGGAGCGCCCAAAATGCTGCGCTGGCCGCGGCTGTCGCCGGACATGAATGCGGCTCCGTGGATGACGCCGCACGCAAAGTGATCACCGATGCCGGTTTTGGTCCCGGCTACAAATATTTTTCGCATCGCCTCGGGCATGGCATCGGCATGGATGGCCACGAATGGCCATATCTGGTGCGCGGGAACCACACGATTCTCAAACCGGGGATGACGTTTTCAAATGAGCCGGGAATCTATGTGGCGGGCGATTATGGATTGCGCGGCGAAGACGACATGGTCATTTCCGAAACCGGAGCTGCACAGCTTCTGACGCGCGGCTTCCAACCGTCGCTCGAGACTCCTATCCCTTAAGGCGGGCGGCGCGCTATCGCGCCGATTCTTCCGCTGCCAAGGCATCGTCCTGATTCGATGCATTGGCGCCACGGCCCAACCGCGACTGATTCTTGCAGTACTCTACAATCCTCGCTTCAGCCCAAAAACGCTCGCTGCCGTTTTCCTTCGAGATATATGCACAATGACCGCCGTGGTCCGTCGCGATCAGCGTAATGCGCGGATTGGCGTGAATGGCTGGATTTTGAAATGGCTCGAATGGCACGAAGGGATCGTCTTTCGATGTGATGATCAGCGTGGGCACGTGAATTTCGGAGATTACGCGAGCGGCGCTCGACCGCGCGTAGTAATCGCTTGCATCGGCAAAGCCGCAGTAGCGCGCCGTGATCACATCGTCGAAGTCCCGCACCGTGCGAATCCGCCGAAAAACGGGAACGCCGCGCAGTTCGTAAAGCTCCGGGAACAAACTAGCTTTGTAACGCATGTGGCTCTTCAACCGCGTGACGAAGTGATGTTCATAGATGAAATTGCGCGGGGCGGCCAGGGCGTCTGCGCAAGAGGCTAGATCAAGCGCGGGGGCTACAGCGATGACCGCGCGAAGTTCGGCCGGGGCAGAAGCACCCATTTCTCCAGCCATCTTCAAGACCAAGTTGCCGCCCATCGAAAATCCCGCGGTGAAAATTTCCGGTAGCCCGTCGCGCTTGATCAATTCAAGCACAACAGCATGGATGTCGCGGCTCAAGCCGGAATGGTACAGCGTGGAGGTCAGTTGTTCCGTGCCGCCGCAATTGCGTTGATTCAAGCGCAGGACGTTGAAGCCCGCTACCCAGGCTTTTTCGCCTGTTCCGCGCATGTAATTCGATTCGCAGGAGCCTTCCAGGCCGTGCAGCAGTGCCAGGGTGGGATGTTCGAGCGGATTTTGTTGCCAATGGCATTCGCCGCGGATCTGCGTGCCGGGCTCGATTTCAAATAGCCGCGACACACTTTTGCCCAGCATCGGCACGGGCCGCGGCCAGAAATTCGCCGCAATGGTCATCGCGTGAGGGTTACGCAACAGGCCGAGTGGAATGAATTCTTTCACCTTTTATATGGTAGGCAGTCCGGGCGCTTCGTGCAACCTTGCCTCGGCTTCCTTGCTGTTTTTATTTCGATTCCGACCTGAGGTCCTTAGCCATGAGAACCTCGTCGTAGTAGCGTCCGTCTTGCTTCAAGGCGTGGTGTTCGATTCCGTACTCGATGAAGCCCAGGCTGGCGTAGCGCCGGCGGGCCGGCTGGTTCTCGCTCACGACTGTCAGTTGAAGTATTTCCACTTGTTGGCGCGCGAAATCGATCACCGCCTCTGCAAGTCGGCGGCCGACCCCTGCTTTCCGCGAGCCTGCTTGAACGTACATGCCCCAAAGCATGCCTTTGTGCGCATCCTTGGCCCCCTCGCGGCGCATGAATCCCGCCATGCCAACCAGGGCGTCATTCCAGAAGGCGCCCAGGACGGGGCAGCTGGTGACACGTTCCGTAAATCGTTCGAGGGGCCGCAGGCTTTCCGCGGCAAACGTGCTGCCGAACGCTTCCGGATTGCGCCGCAGCGCTTGGAGACGGATCTCACGATATGCCGCGGCCTCAGAAGCGTCCAAGCGTCGTATCTGAATTTGCGCGGCGGTCACGTTAGAGTCGTAGCCAAAACTTCAAAATACCGCAACAGTTAAATGAGCCGCTCCGGCGATTTCGTGCGGTGGGCTTGGTCGGGCTGGGACGGTCACTTTCGGAGAAAGAAAACGCATAGAGCGGTCAGTGCCGCTCTATGCGCTCGAGTACCTGTCATTTTCTAAAAGAAGTATTCGCGGTTCGCACCGTCATGCTTGCCGCGTTTCAAACAGCAGCGCTTGAAACCGGCGCCCGGAATCGCATGGACCTAGATCGTTGCGGCCGAGCTTCTCCACAAGTTCTTTTTCACCGTGAACGACTTGGGAGCCTTGCTTAACCTGCTTTTCGGAGGGATAACCCTTGCGGCGTTTACTGCTGCGCTCGAAAGCAGGATTGGTCTTCGTTATGGATGGTTCGCATGGCAGACCTCCTGAGTGGAATGATCCATACTAGCACGCGCGGGAGTGTTGTTGCGCCTGCTTGATTTCATTCGCTGATGCACATAAAATGAAAGTTCAATAATGAAGGTTTGCTGCTACAGATGAATTTCCCACGAGCCCAGCGCACGATGCTGGGCTTCGGTGTATTTGGGGACGGTTTGCACTCCCAGGAGAGGAAATGATTGAAGGATCCATCCCTGAAGCGCTGACGTTTGATGACGTGCTGCTCCTGCCGGGGAAATCGGCAATTTTGCCGACACAGGCGGACACGCGCACGTGCCTTTCGCGCAAGATTTCGCTGGATATTCCGATTGTTGCGGCGGCCATGGACACTGTCACGGATGCGCGCCTGGCCATCGCCATCGCGCGGCAGGGCGGCATCGGCTTCGTCCATCGCAACATGACGATTGACCGACAGGCTGAAGAGATAGACCGCGTGAAACGCTCGGAAAGCGGAATGATCGTGGACCCCGTCACCATCTCACCAGAACTTTCCGTGCGTCAGGCGCTGGACATTATGACGAAGTACCGGGTGTCGGGCTTGCCGGTAACGCGCGGTTCGCGGCTTGTGGGGATTTTGACCAATCGCGATCTGCGCTTCGAGCGCAATCTTGATCAGCCGGTCAGTGCAGTGATGACCAAAGACAATCTCGTCACCGTGCCGGTTGGGACGACGCTCGAAGAATCCGAGCGCCTGCTGCAGCGCCATCGCATCGAAAAACTTCTGGTCGTGGACGCTGATTTCAACCTCAAGGGCCTAATCACAGTTAAAGACATTCAGAAGAAAATTGAATTCCCCAACGCGACGAAGGACGAGCACGGCCGCCTGCGCGTCGGCGCCGCCATCGGCGCGACCGGCGACTACCTGGAACGCGCCGAAGAAATGGCGCGCGAAAAAGTGGACGTGCTGGCGATTGATACCGCGCACGGGCACAGCACGCGCGTGATGGAAGCGGTTCGCGCGGTGCGCCAGAAATTTCCGGAGATTCAGATCGTCGCAGGCAACGTGGCCACCGCCGAAGGCGCGAAAGATTTGATTTCGCTGGGCATTGACGGGCTGAAAGTGGGCATCGGTCCTGGCTCGATTTGCACGACGCGCGTCGTCACCGGCGCCGGCGTGCCACAGATTACGGCCATTATCGAGGCTTCACGCGCAGCGAAAGGCACCGGCGTGCCGATCATCGCGGATGGTGGCATAAAATTTTCAGGTGACATCACGAAGGCTATCGCAGCCGGCGCCAATTCCGTAATGATCGGCGGACTATTTGCCGGTACCGAAGAATCTCCGGGCGAAACGATTCTCTATCAGGGCCGCACGTTCAAATCCTATCGCGGGATGGGCTCGCTCGGCGCGATGGAAGCCGGCTCAGCCGACCGCTACGCGCAAGAAGGTGCCCCGCGCGGCAAGTCTGTTCCCGAGGGCATTGAGGGGCAGGTGCCGTACAAGGGTCCGCTCTCGGGTCTGGTGGACCAGCTTGTAGGCGGCCTGCGCAGCGGCATGGGTTATTGCGGCGCCGCTAACCTCACCGAGCTTCAAGAACGCAGCAAATTCATCCGTATTTCTTCCGCGGGCTTGCGCGAAAGCCATGTTCACGACGTGATCATTACTCGCGAAGCGCCGAATTACCGGCTGGAATAGAGCGACCATTTGAAAGATTCCCCCGCATCATCGCCGCTTCGCACCGGGTGGGCTTGCTAGGATGGCCTGGCTCAAGCGTTGGTGGCCGGCCATCGTATGGGCGATCGCGATTTCCGGCTTTTCGACCGGCGCGTTCACGTCTGAAAATACCAGCCGCATCATCATCCCCGTCCTCCACTTCCTTTTTCCGCACGCTTCCCCGGACACTTTGGCTTTCATGCACCACGTCATCCGCAAGTGTGCGCACTTCACCGAATATTTCATTTTCAGCCTGCTGATCTTGCGCGGGTTCCGTGCCGGCGAAAAGGGCATGCACCTGCGTTGGGTGCTGGTTACGATTTTGATCGTTGCGGGCTATGCTGCGCTCGATGAGTACCATCAGTCGTTCGTTCCAGGGCGCACTCCCGCCGTCACCGACGTGCTGATTGATACGACCGGCGGCACGACGGCGCAAATCGCTGCGTGGCTTTGGGCACTCCCGGGCCAGAAACGCGCAAAACGACGTCAGACTGAACTGAACGCCGTCAAAACCACTTCGCCGGAAGCACATTAGGCTTCCGAAAATCTCGAAAGGACAACCCAATGTCTCCTCGCTTTTTGATTGCGGCAGTGCTGCTCGCTACCGTTGGCGTATCTGCGCTACCAGCCGGGGCTGATTCGCCGGCCGCATCCGCCGCAGCTCCGATCGCTTACGAATTAAGATTCGAGCGGCCGAACACGCACTTGCTCGATGTCACGATGCGCGCGGATTCTCTTTCTGGCCCGTCCGTTGATTTTGCGATCCCGGATTGGGCGCCCGGTTCCTATTACATCGAAAACTACGCGGCCAACGTGCAGCGATTCCGCGCGCACTCCGGCGAAGGGCGAGAGCTTTCCTGGCGCAAGACAGACAGCCAGACATGGCGCATCGAGCTTGCGGGCGCGAAAGCGGTGACCGTTGAATACCAAGTTTTCGCGAATACTTTGCAAAACAATATCGCGCAATACAACGAGCACCACGCATTCATCGGAGGCCCTTCCCTGTGGATGTACGTGGTTGGCGGGAAAGACCGCTCCGCCACGCTTTCGATCGCCGTGCCGGATGGTTGGCGCGTGGCGACCGGGATGACTCACACTTCCGCGAGCACATTTCAGGCGGTGAATTACGATACCTTTGCGGATTGCCCGCTGGAGATTTCCGATTTTGCGGAGAAGGACTTCGATGTTCTGGGCACGAAGTATCACGTGATCGTGGACGATGTGATCGGCCATAAAGATTTCACGAAGTTCGTGGATGATCTTCAAAAAGCTGTTGCGACGATCGTTCCGATGTTCCAGCCGGTGGCCGGCAATTCCACGCAGGCCGCTCCTTTCGCGGATTACTATTTTATCTTTCACGTTTGGCCGAAAACCGGCGGCGGCCTGGAGCACTTGAATTCGACGCAGATTGATTTCTCGACGGATTGGGATTCGATGGAGCCGGTACCCGGAGTCGGCACGCAATATAATCTGAAGCTTTTTGTGGCAGCCCACGAATTCTTCCACGCCTGGAACGTGAAGCGCCTGCGTCCGCTTCCGCTGGGGCCATTCGACTATACGCAGATGGTGCACACGCCGTCGCTATGGATCTCCGAAGGATTGACCAGCTATTACGGCGAGTTGGCTCTGGAGCGCGCCGGTCTTATCACGCCGCAACAATATCTGGATAGCATCGGCGTGCTGATCACGAAGTTCGAACAGAAGCCGGGACGCTCCGAGCGCAGCATCGAGGACACCAGCTGGGATACCTGGTTTCCTCGCAACGGAGTCATTCAGCAGGCCAACAATCTCTTGAACACGTGGTATTCCTACTACGACGGCGGACAGATCATGGGCCACATTCTCGATTTCGCGATTCGCGAGAATACGCAGGATCAGAAATCGCTCGACGACTGGATGCGTTTGCTTTATTCGCGCTACGCGCTGCCGAAAGCCGGGTTCGAACCCGGCGATCCGATCAAGGCTGCGTCCGAAGTTGCCGGAGCAGACGAAAGCGACCTATTTGCTCACTATATTTCCGGGAAGGACCCGATTCCTTACGAGAAATATTTTGCGTATGTGGGGATTGCCGTGGAGAAGAAGTCCGATCCGAGCAAGCCCTGGGATGGCATGGAGACTGCGAAGAACGACAGCGATGACCGCGCCAAAATTCGCAACATCATTCCGGGCAGCCCGGCGGAAACGGCCGGCTTTGACCAGGACGACATCATCTACGCCTTGGACAGCCGGGCCGTGGATTCAGAATCATTCACCAAGGGAATCGCCGCACACAAGCCCGGCGACACGGTGCAGATCACTGTTCTGCGGGTCGGCGAGTTCAAGGAATTTTCGCTCAAGCTCGCGGCGAATCCGTATCCTACCTACACCCTGAAGCCAATGGAACATCCGACGGATCAGCAGAAGGCAATTTATAATTCGTGGCTGGGGATCAAGCAGTAAGGAAAGCACCAACCCGTTGCTGCGAAATTTCGGGCGGCAAGCATCTCGTGGAGTGCGGCGGCGTGCCGCCCCTTTTACGACGTCCGAAGCGCTATAACTGTGAGCCAGGCGCGGCATGCCTCGCCCAGCCCGTTTGTCGCGGAGTTCGGGGTTACGGGAAAGCGGCGGCGCGTCGCGGCACTCCATATTGGCCCTGGGTAAAACAAAAAGGCCCGCTTCGATTGCTCGAAACGGGCCATTTTCAATCCTGAAGAGGTTCGAATGTTACTTCGTTGACGCTACTGCTTCCTTCTCTTCTTCCGGTGCCTCGACTTCTTCTTTCCTGCGCTGTTTCTTTTCTTTCTTCTTGAGCTTCGAACCAATGAACTCCAGGATCGCGAGATCCGCTCCGTCTCCCAGCCGCCAGCCGGCGCGGATGATGCGCGTGTAGCCGCCGGGACGCTCGGCAAACCGCGGAGCAAGCTCGTCGAAGAGTTTATCGGTTGCCGCGGGCGTCATCAGAAACGCAGCTGCCTGACGGCGCGCGTGCAGTGAATCGCGTTTTCCGAGCGTGATCATCTTCTCCGCGAGACGGCGCGTGGCCTTCGCGCGAAGGATGGTGGTGTGGATGCGTTCTTTTTCGATGAGGTTCGTCACCAAGTTGCGCAGCACGGCGCGACGATGCGCCGGCTGCTTCCCCAGTTTCGATCCGGACTTAAGGTGTCTCATAGTCGCTTACCTTGGCTCCCGGTCCCGCGGCCTGCAGCGGGATTAAAGAGCCGTGGCATCCCCCTCGGAAGGCGGAGGCGCGGTCTGGCTCGGCAGCGGCGGCCAGATGATGCGGCCGTGCTCGTCGAACTTCATGCCGAGGCTCAAGCCCATCTTGTGCAGGATGTCCTTGATCTCGTTCAGCGACTTGCGTCCGAAATTTTTGGTCTTCAGCATTTCGGATTCGGTCTTCTGCACCAGCTCGCGGAGGTTCTGAATGTTGGCGTTCTTCAAGCAATTGTAAGAACGCACCGAAAGCTCCAGCTCTTCCACCGACCGGTCCAGGTATTCCAGGCGCGGATCGCTGTAGTTTTCGATGACTTCTTCCGGCAGGTCCGGCGTCTCTTCGAAGTTGATGAAGATGCTCATGTGATCCTTCACCAGCTTCGACGCGAGGCCGATGGCATCCTGCGGAGTGATGGCGGCGTTGGTCCAGACTTCGAGCGTAAGCTTTTCGTAGTCGGTCATCTGTCCCAAGCGCGCCGCTTCCACCGCGTAGTTCACCTTGCGCACCGGCGAATGTACCGAATCAATCGGAATGTAACCGATCGGCAAGTCTTCATCGAAGTTGCGGTCGGCGGCGACGTAACCGCGGCCGTTCTTGACGCGCAATTCGAGTTCAAGCTTGCCGCCTTCGCTGACGGTGGCGATGTAAACATTCTTATCGAGCACCGCGATATCCGCATCTTCCTCGATCTTCGCGGAAGTCACGGGACCCGGCGTATCCACGATCAGCGTGATGGTCTTCGGCTGGTCGGTGTTCAACTTCAGCGGAACCTGCTTCAGGTTCAGGATGATGTCCGTAGCGTCTTCCACGACGCCCGGAATCGGCGAAAATTCGTGCAACACGCCTTCGATTTTTACCGCGGTGATGGCCGCGCCCTCAATCGAACTGAGCAGCGCGCGCCGCAGCGAATTACCGACAGTGGTTCCCCAGCCGCGCTCGAAAGGCTGCGCTGAGAATTTCCCGTACTTGTCCGTCAGTGTTTCCGGTTCTGCTGCCAACCGCTTTGGTTTCTGGAAGCCCTTCCACATCTTCGACATTCCTCCTGGCCCGCCCGGGGCGGACCCACAGACCTATTAACGTTGATAATTTCCTGGCACTACTTCGAGTAAAGTTCGACGATGAGCTGTTCGTTCATCGGCGGCGTCTGCACGTCTTCGCGACGCGGCAGCGCCACGACCCGGGCCTTGAAATTCGCGGGGTCAATATCCAGCCACGGGGCAACACCCTGGCTCTTGGCCAGATTGCGCGCTTCGAGGATCATCGCGTTCTCGTGCATGTTCTCTTTCAGCGCGATTTCATCGCCAACGTTCACCAGATAGCTGGGAATGTTGACCTTCTGACCCTTCACACGAATGTGCCCATGCAGCACGAGCTGCCGCGCTTGCGAACGCGAGCCGGCAATTCCCATGCGATAGATCACGTTATCGAGACGGCGTTCCAACATCACCATCAGGTTCGAGCCGGTGGGGCCCTTGGTGCGCACTGCCTTCTCGAAATAGTTGCGGAATTGCCGCTCGAGCAGGCCGTAGGTGCGCTTCACCTTCTGCTTTTCGCGCAACTGCACGCCGTAGCCAACCATCTTTGCCCGCCGGGCCTGGCCGTGCTGCCCGGGAACGAAATTGCGCTTCTCGATCGCGCATTTTTCTGTAAAACACCGCAGGCCTTTTAAGAAGAGTTTTTGCCCTTCTCTTCGGCACAGCCGGCAGACTGCTTCACGATGTCTTGCCAAGTCCTTCTCTCCTTTGGTTCAACTCCGAAACTTTCAAACAGCGCTCCGGTTATACGCGGCGGCGCTTGGGCGGACGGCAACCGTTGTGCGGAACCGGCGTCACGTCCTTAATCGCATTGATGTGCAAGCCGGAAGAAGCCAGCGCGCGCACTGCCGATTCGCGTCCCGCGCCCGGGCCCTTCACGCGCACTTCCACCGATTTCATCCCGTATTGATCGCGTGCCACGCCAGCGGCCGTCGCGGCGGCCTGCTGCGCCGCATAGGGCGTGCCTTTGCGCGAGCCTTTGAAACCTACCGAACCAGCGGAAGACCAGCTCACGGCGCGGCCGTCGGGATCGGTGAGCGTCACAATGGTGTTGTTGAACGTTGCCTGGATGCAGACGACGCCGTGCGGCACCACGCGCTTTTCGCGCTTCTTGCGAAATTCCTTCTTGCGCTTGGAAGCAGCCTTCGCTCCCGCTGCCGGCGCTGCTCCCGGTGCTGCCGCTGCGTCTTTGGGTTCTTTTGCCACGCTTGTCTCTCTCCTGTCGTTCTTAACCGTTCAATTCTTTCGCCGGCTTTACTGCTTACTTGCGCGGCGCGATCTTCTTTGCCGCCACGGCGCCTTTGCGCGGACCTTTGCGTGTGCGCGCGTTCGTATGCGTGCGCTGCCCGCGCACCGGCAGGTTGCGCCGGTGACGCAGCCCCCGGTAGGCCTGAATTTCAATCAGGCGCCGGATGTTCATCTGAATTTCCTTGCGCAGATCGCCTTCGATGCCGCCTTCGGATTCGATCGCGGCGCGCAGGCGCGTCACTTCGTCTTCTGTGAGATCCTTGATCTTCTTGGTGGAATCCACCTTGGCCTTGTCGGCGAGCTCGCGAGCGCGCGCCTGTCCGATGCCGTAGATAGACGTGAGCCCAATCCAGAGCCGCTTATTCGGCGGTAGATCCACACCTGCGATGCGAGCCATAAATTTTTCCCCTTATCCCTGGCGCTGGCGGTGCTTGGCGTTGGTGCAGATCACGCGCACCACGCCGCGCCGATGCACGATCTTGCACTTCATGCAGATTTTCTTTACCGATGCACGTACCTTCATGTTCGACTCCGTTCCTCTGTTACCTGTTCTTGCTTCCGTCTACTTGTATCTGTAAACGATCCTGCCGCGTGTCAGGTCGTAGGGCGAAAGCTCCACCGCCACGCGATCTCCCGACAGGATGCGAATGAAATTTTTGCGCATCTTTCCCGAAATATGGGCCAGCACCTGGTGCTTATTCTCTAGCTCGACGCGAAACATGGCATTGGGAAGAGGTTCGATCACCGTGGCCATCACTTCGATGGCGTCTTCTTTGCCGCTACCTTCGCCCGGTTTCTTCTTGTCCTGCTCTGGCCTTGGTTTCATGCGCTCCTGTTCACTGCTGCAGCGAATTCTTGCTTCCGTATCTTTACCAGACCGGCCCCGCAGCCTCTTTCGGCCGCGTCAGGATCCACGGACCGTTCTTCGTCACTGCCACCGTGTGCTCAAAGTGCGCAGAATCGCTGCCGTCTGCTGTCACCGCGGTCCACTCATCATCCAGCACGCGCACGCCGGGACCGCCCGTATTCACCATGGGCTCGATCGCCAGGACCATTCCTTCTTGCAGCCTCGGTCCCTGGCCCGGTGTGCCGTAATTCGGAAGCTGCGGGTCTTCGTGCATTCTGGTGCCGATCCCGTGCCCCACGAACTCCCGCACCACCGAATAGCCGTTCTTTTCCACCCACTGCTGCACCGCGGCGGAGACATCGCCCAGCCGATTTCCCGGCCGGACTTTGTCAATCGCCTGTTCCAGCGATTCGCGCGTCACGCGCAGCAGCTTCTCACGCTCCGGAGTAATCTTGCCCACCGGCACCGTGAGCGCCGCATCGCCGAAGTAGCCTTCCAGCTCGACGCCAAAATCCATCGAGAGGATGTCGCCCTCGCGCAACTTCCGCGCCGGCGACGGGATCCCGTGCACCACCTCTTGATTGATCGAGGTGCACACCGAACCCGGATACCCCCGATAGCCCTTGAACGCCGGCCGTGCGCCCTGCTTCGCTGTGTATTTCTCGGCGAACTCATCCAGCTCTTTGGTCGAGATGCCCGGCCGAATCATCGTGCGCATCTCCGCCAGCGCTGTCCAGACGATCTGTCCCGCGCGGTACATCTTTTCCAGCTCAGCAGGCGACTTACAGATAACCATCGCGTCCTTCCGCGCGCTTGAGAATTTCGTTCAACGCGCGGGTCACTTCCTCTACGTTCGCATCGCCGTTCACGACTTCGAGCACGCCGTGCGTCCGGTAGTAATCCGCCAGCGGCTTGGTTTGCCGTTCGTACGCCGCGAAACGCTCCTTGACGATTTCCGGGCGATCATCGTCGCGCTGCACCAGCCTTCCACCGTCGTTATCGCAAACCCCGGGCACTCGCGGCGGCCGTTCGAAGACATTGTAGGTCTCGCCGCCTACCGAGCACGTCCAGCGGCCGGCCACACGCCGCACCAGCGTTTCTGGGCTTACCCGAAACTCGATCACCAGCGGCAATCCCAGCCCGCGCCGCTGCAGAATCGCGTTCAATTCTTCGGCCTGCGGCAGCGTGCGCGGGAAGCCGTCGAAAATAAAGCCGTTCGCGCAATCCCGGAGCGACAATCGCTCTTCCACCATCCCAAGCACGATCGGGTCCGGCACCAGATCGCCACGTTCCATGATCGGCTTGGCCAACAGCCCCGGCGCTGTGCCGCGTGTGACGGCATCACGCAGCATGTCGCCGGTGGAAAGATGCGGAACGCCCAGCTGCTGCGCCATGCGCTTAGCCTGGGTGCCCTTCCCGGCTCCCGGCGGCCCTAAGAAAATCAACGCCCGTTTGAGCGCCATCCTCACCGCCGAAAAATCGTCATTAACTGCGGCGACCCCGGACCCGGCCCTTGCGCACAAACCCGTCGTAATTCCTCATCACCAGCTGCGCTTCGAGCTGCTGCACCGTATCCATCGCCACACCCACTACGATCAGCAGCGAGGTGCCGCCGAAATAGAACTGCACGTTCAGTCCATCCAGCACGAAACGCCACATGTGCGCGTCAAACCAGTTTCCCACCAGCCACAAATGCTGCAGGTGGATGCCGGAAATCATCCATTCGGGCAGCAAGCAAACCACCGCGAGGTAGACGCCGCCCACGAACGTCAGCCGCGTCAAAATGCGGTTGATGTACTCGGAAGTGTTGCGCCCCGGACGAATGCCCGGAACGAATCCGCCGTACTTCCGCATGTTGTCCGCCAGCTCCGTGGGATTGAAAATAATGCCCACGTAGAAAAACGCGAAAAATATGATCAGCGTCACATAGATCAGAGTGTAGAGCGGCTCGCCCCACTTGATCATGTTCGCGAAGCGCGTAAAGAACGGCGACTTGTTCTGAAAGAACAGCGCCAGCGTCTGCGGAAACGTGAGCAAGGAGCTGGCGAAAATCGGCGGAATCACGCCGCCGGAATTTACGCGCAGCGGGAGGTACGTCATCTGCCCGCCCATCACCTTGCGGCCCATCACGCGCTTGGCATACTGCACCGGAATGCGCCGCTGGCCGCCTTCGACGAACACGATGAACGCGACCACGGCAAACATCAGCACAATCAAACCGACGATCGCAATCGGAGTGAAGGAGCCCCATTGCTGGGTGGTGGCCTTCAAATAAAGGTCGCGCACCGCATTCGGCAGACCGACTACGATGCCGGCAAAAATGATCAGCGACATGCCGTTGCCGATGCCGCGCTCGCTGATCTGCTCACCCAGCCACATGATGAACGCGGAACCGGTGGTCAGCGTCAGCATGGTCATCAGGATGAACCGCACTCCCGGGTGATAGACCAGCGACTGGCCGCTCATGCTCTGGCGGGTGAGCGTCTCGGCAATCGTGAACGACTGGAACAAGCTCAGGATGATCGTCAAATAGCGCGTGTATTGCGTGATCTTCCTGCGGCCCAGTTCGCCTTCCTTCTGCAAACGCTCGAGGTAAGGCCATACGACCACCATCAACTGCAAAATGATGGACGCCGTGATGTACGGCATGATGCCCAGCGCGAAAATCGTCAACCGGCGAAGGTTGCCGCCGCTGAAGAGGTCAATCAGTCCAAGAACGGAGCCTTGTCCCTGCTGGAAAAGCTGCTGCAGCAATTCCGTATTGATTCCAGGCGTCGGAATGTGCCCGCCGAGCCGGTATACCGCCAGCAAGGCGAGCGTAAACAGCACGCGATTGCGGAGATCCGGCGTGCTGAATATGTTCCGGAATGCCTGAACCAGCTTGTTCATCGCAGGACTTCGACCTTGCCGCCGGCGGCTGCAATTTTCTCTTCCGCCGACTTGCTGAACGCGTGCGCTTGGACCGTCAGCGCTACCTTCAATTCGCCATCGCCCAAAATCTTCAAGCCTTCGCGCTTCACACGCAGCACGCCCAGCCCGTACAGCAAGTCGGGCGAAATCGTATCGCCCGCGGAAAAGACGTTGAGGCTTTCCACGTTGATCACCGCGTAGGTCTTCGAATTCGGCGACTTAAAGCCGCGCTTTGGCAGACGGCGGTGCAGCGGCATCTGGCCGCCTTCGAATCCCGGGCGCCGCGAATAGCCGCGACGGGACTGCTGGCCTTTGTTTCCCGCGCCGGCGGTCTTGCCCATCTTCGAGCCCATGCCGCGTCCGACGCGCACTTTGCGGTGACGCGAGCCGCGCGGCGGCTTCAAATTCGATAGTGTCGGTTTCTGTGCCATTCTCAGCCCTCAATCACCACTAGATGGTGCACGCGCGCGATCATGCCGCGGATCGACGGAGTGTCCTGCACTTCCAGCACTTGCTGCATACGCCGGAAGCCCAAGCCGCGAACCGTCTGACGCATGTCCCGCGGGCATCCGATAAAGCTGCGCACCCATTTGATTTTCAGCGTTCCCGGTTTCTTCTTTGTCGTTGTCGTCATGTTCGTTGCCCGCAGCCGTCTTAGGACGCCGCCGCTTCCTCCGCCACTTTGCCGCGGCCTTCCGCCACCTTGCCGGCATCTTTCAAATGCATCAGCGCGTCGAAAGTCGCTTTGATCACGTTGTGCGGGTTCGAAGTGCCCAGCGACTTCGTCAGCACGTTCTGAATCCCCGCCACCTCCATCACCGCGCGCACCGCGCCGCCGGCGATGATTCCCGTCCCTTCCGGAGCGGGCTTCAGCAGCACCTGGCCCGAGCCGTAACGGCCGAGCACCTGATGCGGAATGGTCGAGCCCTTCATGTTGAGCTTCACCATGTTCTTCTTGGCCGATTCGATCGCTTTGCGAATCGCCATGGGCACTTCGCGAGCCTTGCCCATGCCGAAACCGGCATGGCCGCCCTGATCGCCCACCACTACCAGCGCCGAGAAGCTGAGGTTTTTTCCGCCCTTCACGACTTTCGTACAGCGGTTGATCGAAACTACCTGGTCTTTCAAGTTCGCCTGGTTGGTCTCGACCGGACGGCGAACGGCTAGCGAGTCTTTGAGCTCTTGTTTCGACATAATTTTCAGAACTTCAGGCCCGCCTCCCGGGCCGCTTCCGCGAGCGCCTTCACGCGCCCGTGATATTGATATCCACCGCGGTCGTACACGACTTTCTCGACGCCCTTCGCGCGCGCGCGCTCCGCGACGGTCTTGCCTACTACTTTTGCGGCGGCGATGTTGCCGCCGCCCTTGATCGTCTTGCGCACTTCGCCGTCGAGCGAGCTGGCGGAAACGATGGTGCGGTTGGTTGAATCGTCCACCACCTGCGCGCGTATGTGCTTCGAGGAACGATGCACGCACAGCCGCGGACGCTCCGCCGTTCCGGCCAACGTCTTGCGCATTCGCACGTGGATACGGCGGCGATGCGCTTCACTCGATAATCTTCGAACCGGTGCTGCCACGTTCTTTCTCCTCCCGGCCTACGCGGCCGCCGACTTCGCGCCGGCCTTGCCGGCCTTCTTCTTCAGCCGCTCGCCGGTAATGCGCACGCCCTTCTGCTTGTAGGGATCAGGCGGACGCAAACTGCGCAAATTCGCCGCGACCTGACCCACTTGATTCTTGTCCGCGCCAGAAACGACCATGTGCGTCTGCTTTTCCACCGTGATCGTGATTCCTTCGGGAATCGCGAATTCGATCGGGTGCGAATATCCCAGCGCGAGCACCACGTTCTTGCCTTTCACTTCCGCGCGATAGCCGACGCCCACGATGTCCAAATCCTTCTTGAATCCGGTGGTAACGCCGGTTACTGCGTTCGCGACCAGCGCCCGCGCCAACCCGTGCAGTGCGCGCTGTTCATCGGAATCACGCTTCGCGGTCAGCGTGCCGTCCTTCTGCTCGAAGTGGATGCCGCGCGGCACGGCAATCTGCATTTTGCCCTTGGGGCCCTGCACTTCAACGGCGCTATCCTTGATCTGAATCTTCACGCCGGACGGCACCGGAATAATTTTGTTTCCAATTCGCGACATTACCAGACCTCGCACATGATTTCGCCACCGATGCCCGCTTTGCGCGCCGACTGGCCGGTCATCAATCCCTTGGGCGTGGACACAATCGAAATTCCCATGCCGCCCACTACCTGGCGAATGTCCGTCTTGCCCACGTAGCGTCGCGAACCGGGGCGCGAAACGCGCTTCAGATCCGTGATCACGCTGCGGCGGTCGGGTGTGTAGCGCAAGAACAGGCGCAACGTCTTCTTGGTCTTCTGCTCTTCCACCACTTTGAAATTTGCGAGGTAGCCTTCTTCCTTCAAAATACGTGCCAGCTCGACTTTCAGCTTCGAAGAAGGCAGATCCACGCGCGAGTGCTTCGCGCGCGCGGCGTTGCGAATTCGCGTCAACAAATCGGCAATCGGATCAGTCGTCATTCGTCCTTGTCCTTAATTCCTGCTTACAACCTACCAGCTGGCCTTGGTCACGCCGGGGATTTCGCCCTTGAGCGCCAGACCGCGGAAACAGATACGGCACATCTCGAACTTGCGAAGAAACGCGCGCGGGCGTCCGCAGATCCGGCAGCGGTTGCGCCGGCGGATCTTGAACTTCAGCTTCTTGCGTTGCTTCGCGAATTGCGCGGTACGTCCCATATTCGCTCTTTCTCCTTACGCTTCGCGCCTACGCGCGAAACGGCACGCCGAGCAGCTTCAGCAGCTCGCGCCCTTCTTCGTCGTTGCGGGCAGACGTCGTAATCGTGATGTTCATTCCCTTGATTTTGTCCACGCGCGTGTAATCGATCTCGGGAAACACCAGCTGATCTTTCAGGCCCAGCGTGTAATTGCCGCGCCCGTCGAATGAATTCGGCGGCAAGCCCTTGAAGTCGCGCACGCGAGGCAGCACGATCGCCGACAGCCGGTCGAGAAATTCATACATCCGCTCGCCGCGCAGCGTGACCATGCAGCCGATGGCCATACCTTTGCGAATCTTGAAATTCGCGATGGACTTCTTGGCCCGCGTGATCACCGGCTTCTGCCCGGTAATCTGCCCGAGTTCGGCGGCGGCGGTGTCCAGCAATTTCACGTTGGCGCTCGCTTCACCCATGCCGATATTCACGGTGATCTTCTTTACCCGCGGCACGGCCATGGTGTTCTTGAAGCCGAAACGCTTCGAGAGCGCTGGAACTGCTTCGTTGCGATACTTTTCATGCAAGCGCGTAATCATTTCTCGCCCTTACCTCTGGAATCGTCAGTTCTCAAAAGTCGTGTTGCAGCGCCGGCAGCTTCGTACTTTGGTTCCGTCCGGCAGCGTCGTGTGTCCCGCGCGCGTATGCTTGCCGCATCCCGGGCAAACCAGCATCACGTTTGAAACATGCACCGGGCCTTCCTTTTCGAGGATGCCGCCCTTGATGTTCTTCGACGGGTTCGGCCGCGTGTGCTTCTTGATGATGTTGGCGTGCTCGACCGTCACCGTCAGCTTCCACGGATTTACCGCCAGAACTTTTCCAGTCTTACCCTTGGAACGCCCGGCCATGATTTTTACCGTGTCGCCGTGCCGGATGCTGAATGCCGCCGGTTTTTCGACTATTTTTCTCATGGTCACCACACTTCCGGAGCGAGCGAGATGATCTTGGTGAACTTCTTATCGCGCAATTCGCGGGCTACCGGCCCGAAGACGCGCGTCCCGATCGGCTCGTTCGCATCGTTGATCAGCACCGCGGCGTTATCGTCAAACCGGATGTAGGTGCCATCCTTGCGCCGTTGCTCTTTTCTGGTGCGCACAATCACTGCCTTCACCACTTTCCCTTTTTTCACCTGGCTGTCGGGCTGCGCTTCTTTCACCGCCGCGGTAATCACATCGCCCAGCCCGGCCGTCAACCCCGCATCTCCCCCAATCGGAAGTATGCAGGTCAGCTGGCGCGCGCCGGAATTATCGGCGACCGTCAGCCATGTTCGCATCTGTACCATCGTCTTGCTCCCCGTTAAATCGCTGCCGCGCTCGGCGTCGCTGGCTTCCCTGCTTAGGCCACGCGCGTCGAACGCTGCAATACTTCCATGAGCCGCCACCGCTTCAGCTTCGAGAGCGGCCGCGTGGATACGATCTGCACCGTGTCGCCCAAGTGCGCTTCGCCCGTTTCATCGTGCGCGTAGTATTTCTTGGTGTGGCGCACCACCCGCTGATAGAGCGGATGCTGCACCGCGCGAGTCACCTTCACTACGATGGTTTTCGCCATTTTGGTGGAAGTGACGATGCCGGTGAGTTCCTGCCGCACGCCGCGCTCGCGCGTTTCCGCCTGCACGGCTGCTGCTGTCGTTTCGTTGGCCATTACGCTCTCCTCAATTCGCTTTCGCGCAGCAACGTTTTCACCCGCGCGAAATCGCGCTTGGCTTCCCGCAATTTCCGTAGACCTTCCGCCTGCCCGGTGGAAAGCTGGAAACGCAGGCGAAAAATCTGCTCGGCGAGCTCGGTTTGCTGCGTTTGAAGCTCGTCCTTGGTCATATCGCGGTATTTTTCAATGCGGCTTACCGCACGCTCTGCCATTACAGTTCCTCCGCCCGGGTTACGAACTTGGTCATGATCGGCAGCTTGTGCGCCGCGAGTGCCATCGCTTCCGTGGCTGCCGCCAAATCCACGCCGGACATCTCAAACATCACTCGTCCGGGCTTCACCACCGCCACCCATTTCTCCGGTGGACCTTTACCTTTACCCATGCGTGTTTCGGCCGGCTTCTTGGTGTAGGGCTTGTCCGGAAAAATACGGATCCACAATTTTCCGCCGCGCTTGATAAACCGCGTAATCGCGACGCGCGCCGCTTCAATCTGCCGGTCGGTAATCCAGGCCGGTTCGAGAGCCTTCAATCCGTACTCGCCAAACGCCAGCGAGCCGCCGCGCCAGGCTTTGCCCGTGCGCCGGCCACGCTGCTGCTTGCGGTACTTCACTTTTTTCGGCATCAACATAATCGTTCGCTCGTGTCCTTACGCTCTGAACTCTTAATTATTCTGCGCCGCCGGCGCCGTTCCGGTTTTCGGGCCGCGCTGCGGAATTTTTTCGCCCTGGTAAATCCAGCACTTCACGCCGATGACTCCGTACGTTGTGTGCGCTTCGGCAGTGCCGAAATCGATGTCCGCACGCAACGTTTGCAACGGCAAGCGTCCTTGCAGGTACCACTCTTTGCGCGCGATTTCAGCGCCGTTCAAGCGCCCGGCTACGCGCACCTTGATGCCTTTGCATCCAAAACGCAGCGCCGAGTCCACGGCCTTGCGCATCGCGCGCCGGAAAGCTACGCGCTTTTCGAGTTGCAGCGCGATCGATTCCGCCACCAGATGCGCGTCCAGTTCCGGACGGTGCACTTCTTGAATGTCAATGTGCACTTCGCGCTTGGTGCGCTTCTGCACGTCGGCTTTCAGCTTGTCTATTTCCGAGCCTTTGCGGCCGATGATGATTCCCGGCCGCGCCGTATAGATCCGGATGACCAGCTTGTTGGCGGCGCGCTCGACGTCAATCCCATTGATGCCCGCCGACTTCAGTTTTTCCTTCAGCGTCTTGCGCAGCTGGACGTCTTCATGCAACAGGTCGGCATAATCGCGCTTGGCGAACCACCGCGACTTCCAAGGCTTGTTGTAGCCCAGCCGAAAACCGTATGGATGTGTTTTCTGCCCCAAACTGTCCTCCCGCTTCCTCTTTTGCCGTTCTTGCCTACTTCTTCTTTTTCTGGCCTTGCTTGGTGCGCTGTTCGAGTGCCTTGCGAGCCTTGCGGACCGCGCCCTTCACGCCCTTCGACGCTTGCGCTTCGGCCACCGCTGCCGCCACGCGATCTGCCGCGGCGCGGTGGTGCTCCGAAACCTCCACCACGATGTGGCTGGTGCGTTTCTGGTAACGGAAACCGCGGCCCATCGGCGCGGGACGCATGCGCTTCCAGCGCGGCCCTTCGTTGACGTAGCAACGCGTCACGAACAGCTCGTCCACGTCGAGTGACTCGCCGGAATCTTCCGCCTTGCGCTCGGCGTTCGCGATCGCGCTGCGCAGCGTCTTTTCGATTTCCTTGGCTACGCGCTTCTTCGTGAACTGCAGCGTATGCAGCGCATCTTCCGCGCGCTGTCCGCGAATCAGGTCGATCACCAGCCGCGCCTTTTGCGGTGATACCCGCGTATAGCGCGCCTTGGCAATGCCCTCGATCTGCGTTGAAACCTGCGTCGAACCTTGTAGTGCGGTTGCCATCGTCTGGTTCCTTTAATAACCCTTTAAGACTTTGCCGCCGGAGCCGTACCGCCTGCGGGAGCCGCTCCTGCTGCCGGCGCGCCAGCCGCTGCAGCCGCCCTCTCGAGGGCCGCTTTCACGGCGTGCCCTTTGAACGTCCGGGTCGGCGCGAATTCGCCGAGTTTGTGTCCCACCATCTGCTCGGTGATGTACACGGGGATGAACTTCTTGCCGTTGTGCACGGCGAGCGTGTGCCCGATCATGTCCGGCAAAATCGTCGAGCGCCGCGACCACGTCTTCAACACTTTCTTCTCGTTGCGCGTGTTCAGCGCTTCCACCTTTTTCTGCAGGTGGCCGTCCACGAACGGTCCCTTCTTGAGCGATCGCGCCATCGGCTTTCCTATTCCTCCACGCGGCGCAGCTTCACCCACTGCGCGCGTCGTACTCGTTTGAATCCGCGCACCGGCCCGGGTACCCGGTGCGAAAGCGGGCAGAAAGGACACACAAACCGCGTCCCCTGCGCATTCGGAATCTTTTCCACAATTACGGCCCAACCTGCCCGGCACAACCGGAACTGAATCTGCGGCGCGGGCACGAGTTTCGAAACGGTCTTCACCACGGGCTTCGCAGCACGCCGCGGAGCTGCTTTCCGCGCACGCGTCGCGCGCCTGGGTGAGCGCCTAGACGTTCGTGTGGCTGTCATCATCGAACTCCTAATTCCCCGCCGCGCCGGGTTCATGCTCTACTTTGCTCCCTCGTTTCCACCTTCGGAAACCGAAGGGTCTTTCCTTTCTTTCGCTGCTAGATGCTACTTACGCCGTTCCACAATCATGCGATCGCTGGGACGCTTCTTCCGCGTCTTCGCACCCAAAGTCGGAAATCCCCAGGGCGTCTGCGGATGGTTGCCCTTCACGCGGCCTTCACCGCCGCCGTGCGGGTGATCCACCGGATTCATCGCCACGCCGCGAACTGTGGGACGCTTGCCATGCCACCGCGTGCGTCCCGCCTTACCGTAGGTCACGTTCTCGTGATCGAGATTGCCCAGCTGGCCGACTGTGGCCATGCAATCCACGCTGAACTTTCGCACTTCGCCCGAAGGCAACTTCACCAGCGCGAAGTCGCCCTCCTTGCTCAGCAACTGAGCCGCGCCGCCCGCCGAGCGGACGACCTGGCCGCCCTTGCCTGGATACAGCTCCAGGTTGTGCACCATCGTGCCGGGTGGAATGTGCCGGATGGTCAACGCATTGCCCGGCAGAATGTCCGCGCCTTCGCCGTTCTGCACCGTCATGCCTACTTCCAAGCCCACCGGCTGGAGGATGTAACGCTTTTCGCCATCCGCATAGTGCAGCAGCGCAATGCGCGCCGAGCGGTTGGGGTCGTATTCGATGGCGGCAACCTTCGCCGGGATTCCGATCTTCTCGCGGCGGAAATCGATCACGCGGTATTTCTGCGCGTGGCCGCCGCCCCGGTGCCACGAGGTGACTTCGCCGTGGGCGTTACGTCCGCCGGTGCGCTTTTGCGTTTCCACCAGCGACTTTTCCGGTGTTTGCTTGGTGATCTCGCTCTTATCGAGCATGGTCAGAAAGCGTCTTGACGGTGTGTACGGTTTAAATGTTTTCAGTGCCATTGTTGCCTCTAGCTTGATTCCCTTTTACTTGCCTATCTTGCTTGCGCATCGCGGCAAACGGCCGCTTGCGCTGCGCAGTTGCGCCGAACTAAATATTTTCGGCGTACTCGATCATCTTTTCGCCTTCGGCCAATCGGACGTACGCCTTTTTCCAGTCGCTGCGAAAACCTTCGGCGCGTCCCCGGCGGCGAAACTTGCCATGAAAAATCGCGGTGCGCACGTGGTCCACTTTCACCTTGAAGACGCGCTGCACGGCTTCCTTGATTTCGGTCTTGGTGGCGTCTTTCGCAACTTCAAAGACCACCGTGTGCTGCAGTTCCTTCACCCCGAGGCCCTTCTCGGTGATGATCGGACGTCGGATAATTTGATAAACCCTGTTCTCCATCGCTTAGTCCTTCTTCGCCTTGGGCTTGGCTTTGGACTTCTCTTCTTTTTTGGCTGCCGGCTTTTTCGCCGCTTTATGCGCGCCGTCCGCTTTTACGGCGGGCTTTGCTGACGCTTTCGTCTCCGCGCCCTTTTCTGCTGACGCCTTCTTCTCGGCCGCTGGAGCGGCAGGTTCGATCTGCACCGGCGTTTCCGGCCTCGTGGCCGAAGCGCGCGACTCAATTTCGCAACCGCTTCGCGCGAAAGCATTACGTGCTCGTGCCGCAACAGATGATGGCTCAAGCCCCGTCGGAGAACCAGCGTAACTCCCGCGATGTTGCGGCTCGCGCGCTCGAATTTCACGTTCGCGCCGCTTTCCACGAGCAAGAACGAATTCGTCTCGCCGTTCAATTTACCCAGAGCCTGGCGGAACGCTTTCGTCTTGTGCGATTCCAGCTTCCAGCCGTCCACCACCGTCAGCTTCTGCTCAGCAAACTTCGCGGAAAGCGCCAACGCAGCGCTCCCAGAATCATTTTCTTCGGCAGCGCATAATCGTAGCTGCGCGGAGTTGGACCGTGGACCGTGCCGCCGTGGCGCCAGAGCGGCGAGCGAATCGAGCCGACGCGCGCGCGCCCCGTGCCCTTCT
>CAWDRJ010000011.1:0-40163 GCA_963804625.1 uncultured Acidobacteriota bacterium
TCCATCAAATCCCCCAATAAAATAAGGGCTTGCGGCATCTTCAAAATTCTGTGTACCTGCCGTGTACCTTGTGTTCTCGGTTTCCTTGGCCAGGGGATCGTTTTCCCACGCCTTCCGCAGGTCCGCTTCGAGCTGCTCCTGCCGCGATTTGGCCCACGGACTGTAGTGCTTTTCCGTGATTCTCACCGATTGATGGCCGAGCAGCACAGACACCCTTTCAATGGGCACGCCAGCGGATCGCAGCGCTGCCGCCAAGGCATGATCCTTTGTCGGCTGCCGGTCGCCCGTCATCGGGTTCAGCTTCAGAGCAAATCTGTGGTTAATCAGATGTTCCGCGATTTGATCGATCGCGGCGGCGGTGTCGGCACTTCCCTCCCACGCCCGCGTCAACCTCTCTGCCCCGCAAAACTGGATGACGTAGTCCTGCGCCGCCCGTGAATCGGGGAATGGCTCGCGTAGATTTAAACGGCCACGGCGCGCAAGGCGGTACGTCGCTTCCGCATAAAGCCGGTTGAACACGACATACGAAGTAAAAAACCGGTCGAAAGCCCCTGCCAGATCATCCACGGCGTAGGCATGCGCCTTGCCTCGCCAGTTGTCTGCGAAAATCCTGAGTTGATGTGAGAGCGGCATAGTTTTCATCGTCCAAGCGGGATCGGGCAAGGCGCGGGAGGCGCTCGCGGTGGGGACGCACCGTCGCCGATTGTAGCGGCACAATCCCGATTCAGCAACGGGGACAACAATCTCCGCGGTGTGCGGGGCTGCACGTCCGCACCGTGCGGAACGGTGGACGGGCTTCGATTGCCGGGGAGCCAATCAGAAAAGTGTGAGCTGGCGGCGCTCCGCCTGCGCGGCTTTCCAAGAATCGGAGCGGGCTTCATGGTCGAGCCACAGACGCATGAACTCGACAGGGCCGCCGTCTGACTCCACATCGGCAGGCGCTCCGAACCATGAGCGGTAGCCGGTCTCGGTCATCGGCAGCGGCTCCTTCGCGGGACTGATTGATTCGATTTCAAGAGGGGCGAGTGGATAACCGTAGATATCACGGTATGACTCAAGCCATTCGGGGTCGTAGCGGACTTCGATGACGATGCCCTGCCATGTCAGCCGTTCAGTTCGGTAATTGTCCATTACGATTTCTCCACCATGATGCTGATGATGCTGTTGCTGATGCTGATGCTGCTGTTGTTGTTGACGGTGATGGTGGAGGCAACGACGACGGCGAGGGAGACGAAGGCGATGACGACGTTCTCGTCCTCGTCGGTGACTTCGACTGTGCAGCTTTCCGCAATCTCTTTTTGCTTTCTCGTCGCTCACTGGCTTCTCTCCTTGCTAACGGGGTTGCGCATGCAACCCTGCTAGGCCAGCGCCAATGAGCGGGGACTTCCGTCCAGCACCGGGACGAGGGGAGGGGGATCACCCGGCCTGCACGGAGCATCGCGGAGGAAGCTGGGGGTTACCTCGGCCCGCGCTTTGCGTCCAGTGCACTTGACGGAAGGGGGCGGCACGCCCCGCTTTCTTGCGTGAGGGATTGTCACCGGATGGCCGAGACTCAAGGCTCGGGGAGTCCCGCAGGGACGAGTAAAGCCCGGCCCGCACAGTGCCGGCGCGCCCGTATTTTCAGTCCTGATCTATAATAATGTTCTATTCTACGAGGGCGGCCTGCACCGATAAGCTCCTGTGGATGCGGACTTTATAGCGGACATTTATGCGGACGTAGGAATCATTGAAATCTATATAAGTATATGATAAAATTCTGTTTGACATGGATACTAAAGCGGACGTAAAAGAGGACATTAAAGCGGCAGAAGACCGCGGCGAACTCGTGTCCCTGATGGAGCCCTTGCTCCTCGCCGAAGGCTCCCGACACAGGCCCGGCCTGACTGATCTTGCCCTTGACCTGGCACAGAAATCCAGTGGATTCCGCCGAAGCCTGCCCGAAAGCCTGCTGGCGTCTCTCGCGGATCTCGTGCGGGCGATGAATTGTTATTACAGCAACCTGATTGAAGGGCACGACACGCACCCGGTGGATATCGAGCGCGCGCTGAAGAATGACTACAGTAAGGATGCGCGCAAGCGCGACCTGCAGCTCGAAGCGAAAGCGCATATCGCGGTGCAGAAGTGGATCGATGGCGGCGCGCTGACAGGTCGCGCCGTCACGAGCGAGGGCATCCGGGAAATTCATCGCCGGTTCTGCGAGGAACTGCCCGATGACCTGCTATGGGTCGAAGACCCGGTAACGAAGGAACGTGTACGGGTCGTGCCGGGTGAGCTGCGGACGAGAGATGTCAGGGTCGGCGATCACATCGCCGTGAGCCCCGGAGCTGTGCCGCGTTTCATGAAGCGTTTCGAAGGGGTATACGGGGCCGTCAACAAGACGGAATCAATTCTGGGCGCCGCGGCGGCGCATCACCGTCTGGTCTGGATTCACCCGTTCGTTGATGGCAATGGCCGCGTCGCCCGCCTGATGTCGCACGCGATGCTGCTCAACACGCTCGATACGGGAGCCGTGTGGTCGGTAGCGCGCGGCCTTGCGCGCAAGGTCGATGCGTACAAGGGGCATCTTGCGGCCTGTGACCAGCCGCGCCGCAACGACCTTGACGGTCGGGGCAGCCTGAGCGAGGAAGCGCTCGCGGCTTTCACGGACTTCTTTCTCAGAACCTGCATCGATCAGGTCACGTTTATGGAGGAGCTGATGCAGCCAGACCGGCTGCGTGCGCGCATTCTTCTGTGGGCGGAAGAAGAAATCAGACTCGGGACACTGCCGCCGAAGTCAGGGAATATCCTTGAAGCGGTGCTCTACCGTGGCGAACTGCCGCGCGCGGACGCGGCGAGCGTGGTCGGCGCGGGCGAGCGTCACGCGCGCCGCATTGTCTCTGCGTTGGTCGAGCGTGGTGTCCTCGCTGCCGATAGCGCGCGCGCGCCGCTGCGCCTCGTCTTCCCCGCTGCGCTCGCCGCGCGCTGGATGCCGGGGCTGTTCCCTGAGAAGGCGGCCTAGAGTAGTCCGTTCGAAATACGAAAGGCTGGGAGTTTAGAGTGGCGTTCATCTCTAACAATGTCGGCCCTGTCAAACACTTTTTGAGCAGACTTATCCGCTCACTTAAAAGAGTTTTTTTCTTCCGCTTGCTGGGTGGTCTTTCTTGTCAGCCTTGACGACTACGGCTCGCTCGTAATCTAGCGGTCGGATTCAGTCCGACCCATACATCTCTTCGATCGTAAACTTCAGAGTCGCGGTAGGGACGCCAGTTGCCCAGCGCCCCCCGCACAGAGCCGCACGTGCAGTTTTCCTGCATGCGGCTCTTACCGCGGATGCTTGGCGTCGAAGCGCAGGTAGGGATACGGATGAAGGATTTTGGGAACGGGAAGCCATTGCTTAACAAAACCAGCCATGAGGGTGTAAAGAAAACTGTGTAAATGGTCATCACATGGGGCAGAGTCGAACAAGGAGAACCGATGACCATAAATCTGAAGCTGATTGATGAACTTCTGGCCGACTACAAGAAGCCGGAAGACATTATCGGCGAGAACGGACTGTTAAAGCAGATCACCAAGGCGATTTTGGAACGGGCACTGAAAGTGGAACTGACCGAGCATGTGGGCTACGAAAAGCATGATCCCGTCGGTCACAATAGTGGGAACTCAAGAAACGGGAGCACTACGAAGAAGCTGAAGGGCGAGTTCGGCGAGATTGACCTGGAGACACCGCGGGATCGCAACGGGAGCTTTGAGCCCGCCATTGTGAGCAAAGGGCAAACGCGCTTCAGCGGCTTTGACGACAAGATCATCTCGATGTACTCGCGAGGGATGACCACGCGAGAAATTGAAGGGCACCTGCAGGAAATCTACGGGGTGGAGGTTTCGCCGACGTTAATCTCCAACGTCACCGAAGGGGTGATGGAGGAAGTCAAGACGTGGCAGAACCGGGTACTGGATGAGGTGTACCCGATCCTGTACATGGATGCATTGCGGGTGAAGGTGCGCGATGGCGGACACATCCAAAGCCGGGCGATCCACGTGGCGATTGGAGTGAACCTAGAGGGCAAGAAGGAAATTTTGGGATTATGGGCGGCGCAGAACGAAGGGGCGAAGTTCTGGCTGCAAGTACTGACGGAGTTACAGAACCGTGGGGTGAAAGACATCTTGATTGCCTGCGTGGATGGGCTCAAGGGGTTCCCGGAGGTGATTGAATCGGTGTATCCGAAGGCTGAGGTACAGACCTGTATCGTGCACCTGGTGCGAGCCTCCCTGAACTATGTGAGCTGGAAACAACGCAAGCTGGTGGCAGCAGACTTACGAAAGATTTATCAAGCGGCCAGCGCGGCAGAAGCGGATTTGCAACTGGATGCGTTTGCGCAAAAGTGGGATGCCGTGTGCCCGATGGTGAGCCAGACCTGGCGCCGGCACTGGGAACGGATCACGCCGTTTTTTGCGTATCCGGCCGATATCCGGAAGGTGATTTACACGACCAACGCGGTGGAATCGCTGAACATGTCGCTGCGCAAGATCATCAAAATGCGGGGTTCGTTTCCGAACGATGAGGCCGCTCTGAAGTTGTTATACCTGGCGCTGCGTAACGCCGCGAAGAAATGGACGATGCCGATACCGAATTGGAATGCGGCGCTGAACCGTTTCAGTATTCTGTGGCCGGAGCGCATGCCGGCCGGAGAGCGTGTGTGAGAACCTGGACCAGAGGTCGTGCGCGGCAGAACTGCGAAGAGAGCTGTGAAAATGGCGGAGCGGTGGAAAGCCAACAGCAGGCTTTCCCCCGCTCCTTGGAAATCTCGCAAACCGAGATTCCCACATTTTCACAGCTCCGGCGGCGGTTGTTTTTACGGAACAGAGGGCTTCAAACAATAAAAACTGAAACCGTTTACACAAAAGTCTTTACACCGCCCCAGCCATCTGCTTCCACGACATCCGGTTCTTCTGACTGCGACGTTGGAGCACTCGCAGCCAGCGTTTGCTCACCTCCAGCCGAAAGCTCTGCAGACTGGCGAAGTTTCCGGGAACGGCATGATAGTTGAAGTAGCCTCGAACGACGTTCCTCAACCATTTCCCGACTTCCGCCAGCGGCTGATGCATGCGCATCCGAAGCTCGTCCTTTACCTGTTTCAGCTTAGCCAGGAGTCGCTTTCGGATACTCTTGCGCAGCATGAGGAACTTGCCGTTCTTCCTGGCTTGTCCGCAGATATGCGTGAACCCCAGAAAGTTAAACGTTTCCGGCTTGCCCTCTCCACGCTGCTTCCGGCTTCCTGCGGCAAAACGCCCGAATTCGATCAGGCGCGTTTTATCCGGATGTAGTTCCAGTCCGAACTTCTGCAGACGGTCCCGCCAGTCCTGGAGGAACCGCTCTGCATCGCCACGATGCTGGAACCCCAGCACCATATCGTCCGCATAGCGGACCACGATGACATCGCCCGTGGTCCGGTGCGTCCGCCAGTGCTGCACCCAAAGATCGAAAACGTAATGCAGGTAAACGTTCGCGAGCAGCGGCGAAATCACCGAGCCTTGCGGAGTCCCTACTTCCGTCTTCGACCATTTCCCATCTTCCGATACGCCGGCCCTCAGCCATTTCTCGATCAGCCGGAGGATCCGTCGATCCGCGATTCGGTGCTGGAGGAACTTCACCATCCATTCGTGTGAAATTGACCCAAAGAAATCACGAATGTCGGCATCCAGCACCCAATTCACCTTCTTCCTCATGATCCCGATCCAAAACGTCCAGCGCGTCGTGTGTGCCGCGCCCAGGTCGGAAACCATAGGAGAACCCCAAGAAGTCCTCCTCGTAAATCTGACTGAGGACCGTTCCCACTGCCTGTTGAACGATTTTATCCTCCAGGGCTGCTATGCCCAGGGGTCGCTGTCGTCCATCCGGCTTGGGAATGTAGGTTCTCTTGGAAGGTAGCGCTCGATACGTGCTCCGGTGCACGCGACTGTGCAAATCCTCCAGCCGCTTGTCCAAGTCCGTTTCGTATACCTGCCACGTCAACCCGTCCACTCCCGGAGCAGCTTCTCGCTTCAAGGCATAGAAACTGTTCGAGAGAAGCGCGACGGATACGTGGTGTAGGAGCGCGGTGAATCGTAACCGCTTATCCCTCTTTGCTGCTTCCCGCACACGGCGCAGCCCGTTCTGCGCGTTCCCCCAGCTTTGGATCTGGGACGCGGCCGTCTGTCCCGTGTTCTCCTTGGTCGGTCGTCTTCCCTCTGCACCCTCCGCCGACGACTTTCCGTCCTTGTTCGGGTACTTCGCAGGTACTACACGACCGTCCGACTCCCCACCAACGTGCATGTTGGACTTATGGTTCATCGCCTTCTCCAACCGGCCCGTTCACTACTTCGTGTCGGGTGTTGGTAGGGCCTCCCGGTTCTCGCGCGTGGAGTTTCCCTGCATGCGGGGGTCTCTGACCTCGCAGAGTCCGATGGATGCTCGCGATTTCGCATCCACCGTTGTTGCCTTCCGCCATCATGGACGGCGTCGGCCCTCTGATTCATAGATTACGCGGCTGAATACCCCGCCTGCCTGTGCTCCTGTCAACGCTTCACGTCTAACCTGTCTAACCTCGCGATTAGCTCGGTCAGCCGCGCATAACTCGGAGCCGGTGTGACTCGCTAGGCCTTCACCGTATGGCTCTTTCATCCACTACTCCACGCCGGTTTATCCCGGCGCACCCATGATTAGTTATTCGAACTCCCTCTCGCGAGGGAGCGGGATGCCCATTCAAGTGCGCGGCGTTCTAGTTCACGCCATGTCCGGTACCGAGCTGTCCCGCGTGCGAACCGAATTCCGGCTCCGTCTTCCCGAGCCTATCAACAAAAGCCCACTCGAGTCGAGGGGGCCGACATTGTTATGCAATCAAGCGGTTTTAGCTTGCCGTAAGCGGGCTTGTGGGAGCGAGGGATTACGTCTGGGGGTTGATTGGGGATTCGGGCACTGCTCGATTTGCTTCACGTGCGACAGCGCTCGGCCGATCCTGGTCGAATGCAACCTGCGTTGGTTTCGTGTACCTTCTATGTACCTCACTTTAGGGTTTCGAGAGGTTGTGTCGTATGTGGCGTTTCGCATTTTCAATAACTTACAGCTCATCAACGACCAGGCTTGGTTCGATTCCCACCCGCGCCTCCAATTTGCATCCCGCCTGCGGTTTTTATTGCCGAGATAGCCTGCCGAAGTTCGCATGATTGAAAAGACCAAGCCGGACGCACGCCAGCCGCACGACAAGTCACTGGGGATGGAGCAGGCCATTTCGCGGCGCGATTTTCTGAATGCTTCCCTGCTGGCTTCCGGCGGATTGCTGATGACATCCGCGTCTCCCTTGCAACTGCTTTCTGAGGATGAGTGGACCGGGTACGGAGGAGTGGGTGATTACAGCCGGTCGAATGGGAATACGTATGAAGTCGTGCAGGCGGGACATCGGATTCGCGACGGCGAGTTTGAAAAGATTCCGGCGGCGGCGATAGACACGCGGGAAATTTACGATTGCGTGGTGGTCGGCGGCGGAATCAGCGGATTAGCCGCGGCGCTTTTCTTTCTGCGGCAGGCGGGAGCCGGGCGCAAGTGCCTGGTGCTGGATAATCATCCGATTTTTGGCGGTGAAGCCAAGGGCAACGAATTTTTGGTCGATGGGCATCGGCTGCTGGCGCACCAAGGCTCGGCGGTTTATTTCGTGCAATATCCGCACAGCTTTATCGCTCGATTTTACGATTCGATCGGGCTGAAGACTCCGAAGCTGCAATATCAATCCTGGGCCGGCGGCGCGCCGGAGATAGCGCTCAGCAAGACTCCTTACGATATGGTCGGCAGCGAGCCGGCCACTTACGGATTTTATTTTGGCGCGAAATTCGCGCGCGGCGGCGCGGGCGTGTGGTTGATTGATCCGTGGGGCAAGAAATTGCACGGCGCGCCGATTTCCGATGCCGCACGCGCGGATCTGCTGCGGTGGCGGCGCGGGCCGGCGGTCCCGGAAAAGCGGCCGCAGTATCACGGCGACGAAATCTCGCGTCAGCTGGACCAAATCACGCTGGAAGAGCACATGATGCGGCTTTACGGCATCAGCCGCGAGACGATTCGCACGTTTCTTTCGCCGGTGGAAGGCGGCGGATCGGGGCTGGGGCCCGACGCGCTGTCGGCATATGCCGATTATGCAGCGGACATGCTGCATCCGCTCGATACCCAGGATGGCGATCAAATGTTTCCGCGCGGGAATGGCGATATCGCGCGGCTGATGATGAAGGCGTTGATTCCGGATGCCATCTCCGGCGCAGATAGCGTCGAGGAAGTCTGCAACGGGCGTGTGAATTTTGCGGCGCTCGATCAAGCCGGGTCCGCGGCGCGCGTGCGGCTTGGCGCCACGGCGGTTTGGGTGGAGCATGACCGCCACCCAGCGAAAGCGGAGTTCGTTTCGATCATTTACGCGCAGGGCAAGCAATTGTATCGGGTGAAGGCGCGGACGGCGGTGATGGCCGGGGGTTGCTGGACGACGAAGCATATCGTGCGCGATTTGCCCGCTGCGCAGCGCGATGCTTACGCGCAGTTCTACCGCTCTCCGTGCTTGATGGCGAACGTGGCTCTGCGGAATTGGCGATTTCTTTACAAGATGGGCATCAGCGGCTGCCGGTGGTTTGACGGAATTGGAAATTACACCGAAGTACGTCGGACGGCTCTGATGGGCGCGGATTCGCCGGGAATTGGCCCGGATTCACCGGTCGTCTTGAACTTGAAAATTCTTTATTCGTATCCGGGCATGGCGGTGGCGGATCAGGGGTATCGCGGGCGCGGAGAATTGCTGGCTACTCCGTTTCGCGACTACGAACGGCAAATCCGGCAGCAATTCACGGATATGTTTGGCGCGGCGGGATTCGATGCGCGGCGGGACATCGCGGGAATTATTTTGAATCGCTGGGGCCACGCGTATTTGAATTCGCAGCCGGGATTTTTCTTTGGGAAAGAGGGCAAGGGTGCGCCGAGCGAGGTGTTGCGAGCTGCGCCGTTTGGCAGGATTGCGTTTGCCAATACGGATTTGGCGGGGATTATGGATCACCGCAGTTCGATTCTGGAAGCGCAACGGGCTGTGGGGCAATTGCTGGATCAGGTGTTGGTATGAGTTGATTTTGTTGCGGCGGTCTTGGGGCCGCCAACGATTTGCGCCGTGACACCGATGGCGCACTGAAGTGCGCCGCCACGAAGGCGATTCCACGACACGAACGCGGACGCCAAGTCTGCGACCGCAGGTAAACTGCTCCGCATCATTACCATTTCAGAACGTCACGCCTAAAATCATGTTCTGGTGAGCGCCGGAGCTGGTTACGATTCGGTTTGTCCCTCTCATGTGGAATTACCTCATTGGACCGATTCTGGCGCTCCTGCCGCGACCTTGGCGCGGCTCGCTGCCATTTGCCGAAGATTTGCCGTGGGGACGAGCGGGCGCCGTCAGCGGGCTAGAAGAATCGTTGGCGGCGCTGGTGGCGCTGGGATATTGGTACATGTATGCGATGTCCACCTGGGTGGACACGGCGGTATCGAGAGCGCTGGATGGAAAACTCGGGCCGAATGTGACGGTGCAGGAAATTGGAGCTGTGGCGCTGACGGTGTGGCTTTCGCACCCGCTCACCTTGCTGCTCGGCTACCTGATTCTGGAGGGAATGGTGCGTTTTTTGGCGGCGGCGTTCAGCGAGGAGAGCCTGGGAATTCTCCCGCTCGGCGTGCTCGACTTTATATTGATCCGTCCGTTTCGCCGGCGGAATTCGCTGAACTTACCGGAATACGAAGGGGCAGCGGGCAACGCGCGTTCATTCTTGGATGCGCTGCGCGAGGCGATGCTGAGG
This sequence comes from uncultured Acidobacteriota bacterium, assembly GCA_963804625.1. Lineage (GTDB taxonomy): Bacteria > Acidobacteriota > Terriglobia > Acidiferrales > UBA7541 > Palsa-295. Next base: position 9,823 of record CAWDRJ010000011.1, read on the forward strand.
GTGCGCGGCGTCCCGGAGACAGATGAATTGCACTTCCGGAATGATGGCGATGCGGAAGTGATGGAAATTCGCGCTTCGCACCGCAAACAGGAGTGGATTCCGCCGCGTACCGTTCGGTTCGACGATGCTTATTACCGGTTGGAGGCGTCCACGGTGAAAAAAGGGCCGCGGCCGTTTTATTATACGTTGCGGCGTCTCCCCTCGGGAGTTCCCGGCCGCAGCGTGCTGATTTACGCGCCTGCGGATGCTCCGGCGCAAGAGTAGTTGTCGCGAGTTGGCGTCCCGCACGGAGCTGCGGGTACCCATCGGTCCTTGCCGCAACACCGATGGCGCACTGAAGTGCACCGCTACAAAGGCAGTTCGCCGTCCCGTGGGCGTTCTTCTTTGGGAACAACACTTCTCTGTTGGTACTTCCGTACCAGTGAACTTTTAGTAGCTAACGGGTAAAACCAATCATCGGCATTCCTTTGGGGGCCCCGATGACGAAGCTTACCGTGTCTTTGCTTGTGCTCTTCGTGTGTGTTTCCGTTTGCTCTTGTGGCGCGCACGCAGCGGAACCGCGAGGACCCCTCAGTCAAAGCGAACTGATGGCATTGGTGGCAGGCGCCGTTCTGCCCGAGAACGTTGTGGCTGGAATCCATCAGCGGGGCTTGAGCTTCCAGGTGGATGCCGCTTACCGCGCGCAAATCGAAAAGGCGGGTGGCGATCCCAGCATTTTGGCGGCACTCGACTCGGCCAAGACTGTGTCGCCAGCAAGCGGACAGGCTACCCCGAATCCCGAGATGGTGGCGCATCTGGCCAATGCGGGAAAGCTGATGAAGGAAAAGAATTACTCCGATGCAGCCAAGGAATTGAATGCGGTGCTTACGGCCAACTTTCAGAGTTCTGAAGCCGGATTCGTGATGGGTCAGTTGCTGCGCGCGCAGCAGCGCTGGGACGAAGCGGCGAGGGTACTGAGTGAAGTGTTGCGGCAAGATCCGACTTTCCTGGAGGCGCACACCAAGCTGAGCTTCCTTTACTATCGTCTCGATCAGCCGGAGGACGGGCTGCGCGAGGCGAAGGCGGCGCTGGCGTTGACGCCGGATAACGCGGAGGCGCACAAGAACGCGGGATTGGCCCTCGCGACAATGCGAAAATTCGACGCGGCGCAACTCGAGTACGACGAGGCCTTGCGTCTGAAGTCCGATTACGCGCCGGCGCACCTGGACATGGCCATCATGCTATCGGACAAAGGCGATTGGCGCGGGAGCATCGAGCAATACCAGAAGGGTCTGGTGCTGGATCCGAGCGATGTGGACGCGCACTATAACCTGGGATTGGCGTTCGACCATGTCGGCGATTTCCAGTCGAGTCTTCGCGAGTACCGAGAAGCGATCCGCCTGGCTCCGACGCGCTATGACGCGCGGCAGAATCTGGCTGCGGGACTCTTGAACCACGGCTTCGCCGCAGAGGCGGTGATCGAGTTCCGCGCACTGGAAAAGCTTTATCCCGGCGCGCAAATGTGCCACCGCTGTTTGGCATCGGCGCTTTACAGCACCTGGGACTTGAAGGGCGCCGAGGCGGAGTACACGCTCGCGGCGCAGTTGGATCCGTCTGATGTATCGCCGCATGTGGGTTTGGGTGAAGTGCTATCAACCTAAAAGAAATACGATGAGGCGCTCGTGGAATTCCGCCGCGCGGAAGGACTGGACAACAACTCTTACAGCGCGCATTACGGGGCCGGCCGGGTGCTGCTGCTGGAAAAGAAAGACTATCCTGGCGCGCTCAGCGAATTGCAGCAGAGCGAGGAACTCGCGCCCAGCGATCCGATGGTAGTTGATTTGTACGCGCAAGCTTTGGAAGCTTCGGGGAATATTGATGGGGCTATCAGCGAATTCAAGCAGGCGGTGGCACTCGAACCTGCCAACCCGCAAGTCGAATTGAAATTGGCCGCGGCGCTCGAAAAGAAGGACGATTGGCTGGCGGCGATCGATCAATACCACAAGGCCGCTTTGCTGGATGCGAGCATCGATCTGCGAACGAAAGTGATTCGTACGGATGACCCCGTTCCGGAAACTGAGTACGAGAAGGCGCAGGCGCGATTGAAGGAGCACATTGCTGCGCTGAAGTCCGCGGGGAAAGCACCGGAAGCCGCGGAACTCGAAGGGCGTGTGCTCGCCGCGGAAGCCGCGCCCAGCCTTTCAGAAAAATTGGACGCCGCCATGCAAGCCGGCATGCGGGAGCTCACGCAGCGGCATTTCGATGTAGCGCTTGAGGACTACAAACAGGCAGTGGCACTTGCGGATAAAATGCAGCCGCACGATTCGCGCCTTTTGACGGCGCTCGACAATGTGGGCAATGGGTCCATGGCACACGATCCAGCGGCTGCCGAAGCGGCTTTCGAGCGCGAACTCAAAGTCGCGCAGGAACTTTACGGCCCGCAGTCGGCGAATCTCGCAGCGCCGCTGCAATCCCTGGGGCGGAATGCGCTGAGGCAACACGATTACGCCGGCGCCGAGAAATTCTTCTTTCGCGCGGTGGACGTGAACGAAAAAGTTTTTGGCGAAGGCAGCGACCGTGTGGCTTCCAGCCTGGTGAACGCAGCGGTCGTTTACACCGTGCAAGGCGATTACGCGAAAGCGGAACCATATCTTTTGCGGGCTCTGAATATTGACGAATCGTTGTACGGCCACGATGGAGTCGGATTGCTGATCCCGCTCGCGAGTGTTTGCTCGATGTACGACAAGTGGGGTAAGCCCGAAAAGCTTGAGCCTTGCGAGCGCCAGTTGATTACCGTGCTCGAAAAACAATTCGGACCTAACAGCGCGCAACTGGCTGGGACGTTGGACAAGGAAGCGCAGACCCTGCGGACGCTGGGACGCACGAAAGAAGCCGCGGATGTGGACGAGCGGCTGGCGTCAATTCGTTCGCTTACGATGCAGACGCACCCGTAGCCTTAGTGGAGTGTCGCAGGGACGATCGCAAATCAAGATTTAGGGGCGTTGGCCCGGGGCTCGGCCTATAGCGCCTCTGCTGCGGGCTGCGCAGCTGGCTTCCGGAACTACGTGGGCTGCTTCGGCTGCTGTGGGCGCGGGGCACGTGGGCGTCTTGCTCACCGAGCGCACCACTACCGTGGCGACCGCTGCCGCGGCGGCAGCACCTACGCCGATGGCTGTCACTCCTGCAGCGCCGATTCCTCCGCCGAGTCCCGTCGCTCCAGTGGCGTTCGTGGAATTTACGGCGTCGGTGACGTTCATGGGCGTGGCGGGAGTAGGCTGCGCAGGCGCCTGGTTGCCGTGTACCGATGATTGCTGCCCGCCTTTCAGGGTGACGCAATTTCCGGCAGCATCGCAGATCTGGCAGGTTCCTTCGAGACAAACCACCTGCATGGTGCCAACGCTAGGATCGAAGATGACGGCTATCTCTGTGCCGACAACGCCAGCGACGCCCACGGGAGTGCGCACGCGAAAATGCGCGTTGGGCTTTACCAGCGCTGCGGCGCGAGCGCGGACACGGCCGTAATTGAGATCGAGATCCGTTTGCTGTTGGGTGGCATCATGTTTGGCGATGGCGAGGTTGGTGTCCGAGCCGACGCTGAGGACCGAACCGTCATCGAGCGCGACGCGCGCGCGTGCGAGATGTCCGGTATTGAGCACATCACCCCAGAAAACTTCCTCGGAAGTCGAAGCGGGGCTCTGCTGCGTGCCGCGAATTAAATTGACGATCGGCAGCACTGCGGTGATCTTGCCGGCGTGGTCGGGCTGGGCGGTTTGCGCGGCAAGGTCCGCGGGAATCACAAGCGGAAGGCAGATCAGGATTGCGAGCACAGAGAAAAACGGATGGCGGGAGTTCATTCGCATATTCCCTCCCCGGTCAGTTCGGCGGCGCTTCGCCACAGGCCGAAGTTGTCCAGGTCGCTGAAATTCCTTTGGGTGAGGCTCGCGGGATCGGCCAGAAAATTATCACAAGTCCGGAGCGACGCCTAGCAAAATTCCAGTGAAGCGAGGGGATATTGCTACTGCACCGGGCGTGGAGGCGGGCGTGAGGACGGCCTGAAGATTACGGCTTTTGCGCGGTTTGTGGTGTCTGCGCGAGCATCTGCCGCATGGTCTGGGAACTGCCCGGCGCGCGCTTTTCGCGCCAAGCGTCGAGCCGCTTACAGTGTTCTTCGAGCGACGCGAACAGGATCGGATTGTGGAGGCTCTCTCGCCAGGCGAGAATCGCGGGCTTCGCTCGTTCCCACGCGACCCATTGCTCGTTGGTATTTTCGAAAAAGAATTCTTCGTCGATCAGGCCGCGATTGACGATGTTCGCGACCATATCCCAGTAGCCCAGGACCATGCGCATGAATGCGTTTTCCTGCGAATTGGGAGGCGCGAGTTTCTGCGCGTCGTCGCCCGACGCCGGCGTGAACTCGCGAATGAACCAGTCCCGCGCTTCACGCAAGCGCGGCTCGCGGCGAATGTCGTACAGGCGAAGCATCAGGTTTACCTGCTCGTGCGTGACTTCTCCCATGGGTCCTTCCTCCCAGCGTGGCGGATTGGGTTGGCGGAATTTATTGGGTTTCTGCGGGCTGCGGCAATTCGCCTTGCAGTGTGACTTTGTGCGTGTAGCTGAGCGGAATGCGGGATTGTTCGAAGCCCATTTTGATGCGGCGGCGGAGCTCGCGCGCGACATCCTCTTTGCGATTCAGGATCGTGCGGACTTGCAGGCGGATCACCGTGCCATCCAGCGAGAGGGATTCGACGCCGAGTACGCGGGGGCCGTCCACGATGGCCGGAGTCCAATCGGCATCGTTGCGGAAATCGCCTGCGATCTTTTCGAGAGTGGCGAGCGCGCGGCCTACCATTTCTTCAGCCGGGACAGTGACGTCCACGAATGCTTGGGACCAATCGCGGCTGAGGTTAGCGACTTGTCCGACGAGGCTATTGGGGATGGTTACCATTGCTCCAGCTGCATTGCGAACGACGGTGCGGCGCAGCGTAAGATGTTCGACGCGGCCAATTTCGGAATTTACCTGAATTAGATCGCCGACGACGTACTGATCTTCGAAGACGATGAAGAAGCCGTTGATGAAGTCTTTCAGCAGGCTTTGCGCGCCGAAGGCGATGGCGACGCTGGCAAGGCCGGCGGTGGCGAGGGCGGGGGCGATGTCAAAATTGAGCACCTCGAAGCCCATCAGGATCGCGACGATGGCGATGATGGTGGTGCCGATGCTGTAGAGCAGGCCCGCCATGGTGCGTGTTTGCTGCTCGCGCATTTGTCCGGCGCGCGATTGGGCTTTGGAGATTTGTACCAGGCGGGCGGTGAACGCTTTGAGCAGCCGCGCGAGGAAGAGGGCGAAGATGAGGATGACCCCGAGGCGCAGCCCGGTCTTTCCTACAATTTCCAGCCACCGTGAGAAGGAATCAGTCATAAGATAAAGCGAGCGGAATTATACCACCGAGGGTGTGGTACCAAGCGCTGCGCAAGCAAAGCGCGTGGCCGCAAGTAGTGAATGGGAGCACGGACCATGGATTCGAAAAAACGAAGTTTCATGATGCAAGTGATGGCGTGGGCGCTGGCAGCGCCACTCGCGCTGCTGGGGATTCGCGCATTCGCGCACGCGCAGGGCCAGCAGAATCCGCAAAATCAATTGCCGATGCCGTCGCCGACGCCGCACAATCCGAACGACCCTTTTCCGGATAACGGGCCCAAGATTGATGAGGCGAAGATCCTGAAGGCGAATAATCAGCAGATTCACGACGACGTGGAAAAGCTATACGATTTGGCGAGCGATTTGAAGAAAGAAGTGGAGAAGACGGATTCGGCGAACGTGCTGTCGCTGCCAATGATGCAAAAGGCGGACCAGATTGAGAAGCTTGCCAAGCAGGTGAAGAATTTGGCGCGCGGGAACTGAGCGCGCTAATGCCGGTTCATTGCGCCGGTAGGAGTCGTTATCGCGTGCTGCTGGATTGCTTTTGCCAGTGTTCTGGAAGCAAGGTAAAATGAACGCACTGCCGCTTGCTGGACAGATCGTGACAGCGAGCGAGAATCGCCGTATCGCAAGCAGTCCGGAAATTCCGCAGGATGTCGACTGCGCGCCCGTAGCTCAGATGGATAGAGCGTGTGCCTCCGGAGCACAAGGTCGGGAGTTCGAACCTCTCCGGGCGCGCCACTTCATGTCGGTCGGCGATCAAGCAAGGCGCGCACCCTTTGCCAACAGCGCAAGGGCTGCGGCACCCCGAAGTTCAACGGCTCAACTCAATTCCAATCGAAGCGCGTAGCAGTTTTAGCGGGTCGTCCGCCCGCCGGCACTCCCACCCCAAGTCACAGCGACCAGTAGAGCCATCACCAAATTGCTTCGAGCACGCGCGATTTTCGAATTTCGCGGTCAGCGGTAATGAGCGGGATTCCTTCGACCAGCGCTGTCGCCGTGATGATGCGATCGGCAGGATCCTTCGGGAAAGTCGACGGAAGGCCCATGACACGTGCACATGAACGGGCATTCATCGGGAGAACGACGAAGCGAGACTCGATTTCCTCCAGGAAAGATTCGAGACTGGCGCGCAGGGCGACACGACCCTTGGCCACCAGCGTAGCCAATTCCAAGAGCGTGATGTCGGAAATGGCTAGACCTTGAGCATTTCCGCGAGCTGCATCGATTGCCGCCCTTGCCTTGCGCGAGATTTGTTTTGGGTCGAGCGCCAGCCAGACTACTACATGCGTATCCACTAGAATCACTTAAGCTCGCCCCATTCCTGAGCGGTGAGCGCGGGCGACACAACGTCTCCGGTGACTGTGCCTTTGCCCGCAAAAAAATTGTAGATATCGTCCGCTTCCGCGTTCACTGGAACGAGCTTCGCGACAGGCTTACCGTGCTTAGTGATCACGACGGTCTCGCGCTTGGCCTGAACCTCGTCCATTACGGCGAGACAATTGGCCTTAAAGACGCCCGCAGGCATCTTCTTCATAACCAACTCCTCCGAAGCAACCATGGTCATTATACCATGGTCATAACGGAAGGCAATCGTTTCCAGGCTTTCCACTCGCTCGGCAACCCAGCGCGCTATTTGACGTCGGAGACTTTGCCGTTTGTGAAAATTACTTTCATGTCTGGATAGAAGTACATTTGCTTGGCGCCGAGGTTCACGATTTTCTGTGGTTGGCCTAGGATTGCTACGACTTGGTCCGTCGTTTGGCCTAGCGCGATGGTTTGCGGGGCTGCGGCGGGGGCTGACGCGGCTGGTGCTGGAGCAGGTTGTTCGGCTTGCTGCGCCGGCGGCGCGGAGTTATCCGCGGCTGGTTGGTCGGCCGGGGCGTCCACGGTGACTACTTCCTCGATGGACTTCATGACCTCGTCGGCGTTGGGATTGCCATTTTTCGGGAACGGAAATTTCAGCTGGCCGTAGTAGCGGACGTCGTTATAGGGATCGCTGACGAATACCAGATAGGCTCCGTCCGGTTTCACGAGAAATTCGGTAACCCAAAATTTTTCGCCGGTGACGAATTTGCGTTGCGCGAGACTGGCGGGCTGCTGATTCGCGGGGGCGAGCTCCATGCCCCAGGCCAGATTGGCGCCGAAACCCATGGAGATGGCGCCGTTCTTATAGGCGTTGGGGGGCGGAGCGATGGCTTCGACGGCGGCCATGACCAGGCCATCTTTGTGGAGCACGAGAACAGAGCCGGCGGTGACGATGTCGGTGCGGTCGGTGGTTACCTTGGTGCGGGTGAACTCGGCATTGAGACGCTTGAGGATTTCGGATCTTGGATCCTGACCGTACAATGAGGGCGCTACAGCCGCAAGGGCGACTACCAGGGTCCAATACACCAGGCTTCGCACGACGGGCCTCCTCTTAGGCGGGAGTTTCGGATTGGATTACTGAGCGACGGGATAACTTACACCCGGGGCGCGTGCTGATGCAATTCGCGGGATGGAGGCGGGCGCGGGCCTTGAATTACGACGGGCGGGTAAAACTTAGGTCCGAAGAAAACCGACTCAGCGTCGTCCGCGTATTTCGTTGGACTCAAACAAAAAAGCAGATCCCTCGCTACGCTCGGGATGACAATCGCAGCGGTGATCGGTGCAGCGTCAAACCAGAGGTTCGTGGACCAGACGCATCGTCGAATCGCAGCGGCAGTTACCTGTCATGCGCTTCGTTCCGCCAGACGCGAACGGCGCCACCAAGGTGAAAGCCGTGATCGAGCAGGATCAACGCTTGCCGTTTGGCACGTTCGTAGAACGCGTCCTCAGCTACCAGGAGGTCTATTTGATGGGCGAGGAGAGCTCCGACGGACGTCGAACGCTGGCGAGCGATTTTCTTGATTCTCCGAATCGTTTCCCGATCGAGGCTCACCACAAAGTCTTGTTTTCCGCTGTTCAGTGTCTTGGTCACGCGCTTCCTTCTAAGTGGGCGCCCGAATCGGCGGGTCTGAGACCGGCCGCTGCGGACTCGGGGGCGAAAGTGTCGAAGCTTTGCGCGAAGTGCCCCGCACAACGCTTGGATCAGGCGACGGATATCTTACGTGAAAGACATGTTCGACGAAGGACGAACATCGTGCGGCTCGTCACCTTTTGCCGACTACGAGGGGCCGAAACTTTTTGGATTGACTCGGTTCGGCGGAAACACGGGTTGTGCTAACATTTTATGAGGGTGAACCGAATGGATGCCTTGAAAAAAGTACGGCGAAATCTCGTGACGGGGGCGGCGCTGCTGCTGTTTGGGTCTGGCGCACTGCTGCCGCGGATGCCGGCGGTTGCCTCGGCGCAATCGGGTGGGGCTGGGACTGGGTCTACGCAATCGCGCGAGGTGTCTGTCGCGGCGACGCCGACCATGGGGCGGCAGGGCTTGGAGCATCGTTTGGTGCTTTACAACACGCACACTGCCGAGCGGATCGATATTGTCTACCGGCGCGGCGACGAGTACATCCCTGAGGCTTTGGCGAAGCTGGATTATTTTTTGCGCGACCACGTGACCGGCGACGTACGGCATTTCGATCCGCGGCTTTACGATATTCTTTCGGATCTTACGGCGGCGGTGGGACGTCCTGGCGGAGAGATTGACATCGTTTGCGGATACCGCACGCCAACGACCAATGAATCTCTGCGCGCGCATACCACTGGCGTTGCAAAACACAGTCTGCACATACAGGCGGAGGCGATTGATCTGCGGATGCCTGGGATCAATACGTTGAGATTGCGCGAAGCGGCTTTGGCGCTGCGGCGCGGCGGTGTGGGGTATTATCCTCATTCTGATTTCATCCACGTGGATACCGGGCGCGTGCGCCAGTGGTGTTTTGAGTGCCCTGCTGATCTGATGAGCGGGGATTAGAAGCGGTAGCGATCCTCAGTTTGACCCACCGTCGTTTGTTGCCCCGACATGAATGGCGCACTGAAGTGCACAGCTGCAAATGCAAGTCAAAGGCAGGCGCAGCTGCGGTCTATCCGGGATACGGATATCCCTTATCGAGGACTTTCTCTAGCGCGGCGTCGTGACCGTAGATGTCGTCGTAGAAGTGGACGGTGCCGTCAACCCCTACAATTACCGTGGCGTAGACGATTAGGACCGGAACCGGGCGCGTCAGATTCACTTGCTGGTTGTTGGTGCCGCTGGTCATCGCTGCGCGGACCTTCTCCGCGCTCCAACCAGGATTGTTGCGCAACACCCAGACGGCGAGGTCTGCCGGGCGTTCCAAGCGAATGCAGCCGTGACTGAAATCGCGGCGCGAGCGCGAGAACAATTGCTGCTCGGGCGAATCGTGCATGTAGACGTTGTAGTCGTTCGGGAAGATGAACTTCACCAGGCCGAGCGAGTTCTTCGGGCCGGGCAGTTGTCGAACGAAAAGTTTACCGGCGCGGAGCTGAGCTAGGACGTCGGTCGTAACCGGGCCCGCAGTGACGGGTTCCTGCCGGCTGTTCACCACTTCGAAACCCCTTGTCGTCAGATAATTCGGATCGCGAGCGATTTTCGAAAACATTTCGGATTTTGCGATGGAATACGGGACGTTCCAATAGGGCCGGAAGACGACGTAAGCCATCGAGTCTTCAAACACGGGCGTGCTGTGATCAAAGGCCTTGCCGACGACGACGTTCATCGTGAGTCCGATACGAAAACTTTCATCGTACGCGCGCAGGCGAAATTCCGGGATGTTTACGACGATCGGCGCGGAGTTGTAGGAGAGAGGCAGCCAGCGCCAGCGTTCGAGAGTCAGTTGCATTTGACGGACGCGGGTGGCTAGCGGAACGTTGAGGTCGGCGAGAGTTTGCGTGCCGATGCGCCCGTCGGGAGTGCGGCCGTGGCGATTCTGAAAACTCTTAACGGCGTCTACCAGCGGCCCTTGATAGACCATGCTGTCCGCCGGCACGTTAGCGTTCTCCGGCAAATCTCCGAGTACCCGCAGCAGGATGGCCAATTGGGGCACGCCGGCGTAAGAATCGCCTGGCGCGACAGTTTTCGTGACGGCCGGAAGCGGCTTGCCGTTGTATTTCTTGGCGAGATCGAGGTAAATGTCGAGAGCCTGGATGGTTCGGCGATAGCCTGGATACGGCGGCTCCACTTGCACGAGGATGTTCGCGACGTTCGAAGCGTCCACGACATCTTCTTTCAGGAATTGTGGCAGGTCGTATTTCTTGGCCTGAATATCGAAACCGAATTCGAAATGTTTTGGATTTACCTTGCCGATGTGCAGGTCCGAGATGTAGCGCATGATGCAAACCGTGAGGGCAAGGTCGAATCGCGCTGCATCCGCTTCTGAGGGCTGCGGCGTGGCGGGACGGAGTTTCGCGAGGCGATCGGCCCAGCGCGAGGCGTCGTAATCTTCGGCGTTCAAGCCCTTTTGATCCGCTTGGAAAAGCACTGTAATGATTTGCTGCGCTTGCGGAGTCGGCTGCATACCGCGCACCCACGGGAGCGCGTAACCGTAGGAGCCGTAGAATTCCTGGAGCAGCTTGGTGTAGTCGCTGAAGTCGGGCCACCGCAGGTCGGCGAGATTTCCCGTTTGGATGGTAGTGCGCAGCCAAGCTTGGGTATCGGGAGTGAGTTGCTCCGGGGGCGAGGCGGATTGCGCGGACGACGGTGATTGGCTGGGCGCGGTGGTCGCTGAGCTGTCTCCGTGAACCAGAAGCAGCGCGAGAGCAAGCAACAGCGACATGCAGCGTGCGCGTTTGAAACGGCGTGATTGTCTCACTGGTACGCTCCCTAGCCTTTTGACAATTGCGAACAAGCTGGCGTCGGCTTGATGGGTATTAGAGATGCGAAAGTCGATTCCGTCAAAAGAAAAATGGTGCTGGTGGCTCGCTAGCTGGCCGGTTTGAAATCGAAATAGGCGAGGTTCATGTTGCCCCGGGTCAGGATGTGGACGGTTAGCACGGCTTTTCCCTTGGGAAGCTTGAGGCGCGCGAAATTGTGCATGATATTCCAGTGATGCCACTGGCGCCAGGCGATGGGATCGGCTGCGTTGAATGTGGAGGCGATCTTGAGTGAGCCGGTCGCGTCTTTGCCGTTTACATCGAGGGAGATGGTTCCTCCGCGATTGGAGGTGTAGAGCAGATCGGCTGTGTAATCGCCTGCGCTCGCCACTTCGACCGTGACGTTGAACCATTCACCTGGTTCGGTCCAGCCGACGTAGAGCTGATTCTCCTGTGGTTGCACGACGTTGTAGGGATTATTGTCAATTTGGTCGTGAAATTTCGTGTACGAAGTGTCCACGCCTTCCTTCATGCGGAACTGATTGAGGTAGGTGCCGTCGGCGGGATTGAGCGCGCCGCTGCCATTATTTTTGGCGTCGCTATCGTGATAGGCGACGCCTTCGCCGCCGAGATCGTACTAGGCACATTCGATGCGGCCGGGAATTTTTTGCGGGCCGACGTGGTAGCGGCTGTCGTGGTAGGGCGTGCCTTTATAGGTGTGCTGGAAATTGGGTCGCGATGCACCGACGGCGATCGCAGCCAAAAGGATGAACGATGCAAGCGCGGAGAAACGCGATCGGCACGTTCGTCTTTGCATGAGATATGACCTTTAACCTGCGCCGCCAGTATTGAGTGCTATGAATTGCGCGAGCTGGAAACCAAATGCAACGGCTGGCGCACTGAAGTGCGCCGCTACAAAGTCAGACCCTAAGAGCCGGCGGGACGCCGGCGGTACGAATCGCGGCGAACGGCTTTTTGCGCAGGTTGCTATTTGCTGGAATGCGCATCGAGAAATTCATAGCGGGCGCGCTGCTGGGTATCTTTGGCCGCGTGGCTGCCCTGACCTTCGCCGGTCAGGTGCATCACTTGATAGCCATCTTGGCTCGCGTATGGCGGCCATTTCGGCAAGTCGTCGCCATTGGGATCGCCGGTTTTTGCAAAATTCGTCCAGTAGGACGCCATCTCTTCAGACACTTTGAAGTCGGCGGCGGTCCAGGGAATTCCTTCCTCGAACTTTAAAGTTTCGAATACGTATTGGATTTCGCAGGCGTGGCGGGCACCTGCTTCGCTCGCGGGCAGCGGGCCGATCATGGCGCCGGGCTTTACCGCGGGATTTTGATCGAAGCGATATTGGTAAACGGGTGCTTTGCCGGTTTTGGTTTGCATGTCCATCCATTTCCACGACGAGAACGAAATGAAGTCGTCGCTGGCGAGAGCTTCGGCGGAGAGCAGGGCTTCCTGATCGGTCGCGGCTGGGTAAAGTTTTAGAAATTCGGATGCGTCGCCATCGAAGCGGGCCTGGGCCTGCTCGGCGAAACTCTTGGCCGTGGGCTTTTGCGGAGCGAGCCGGACGGAAATATCGAGTTCGTTCGCGTTCCAGCCGGCGAGGAGCGGAACGTGGCTCTGCGCGCCCTTTTCGTAGATGCTGCGCACATCGGTGGGCAGGAAGTAGCCATCAATATTGGGATGGAAAACGAAGCCTCGATTCATTTTTGCGGCGGCTTGAAGTACGTCATTCGCGGGCATGGCGCGCAATTGCGCGAGGGATGTGGCGCGTACGGACTCGGCAAATTTCACACCGAGTTGCTCGGTTTCGGCGAGCGGCTCCAGACGCGAGTTGTGCGCCGACCGGCTGGGAAAGAAGGCGCCGCTTTCACCGATGGCTTTCTGAAATAGGTCTTTCGAGAGCGGCGAGGCCATCAGCGCGCTGACCGAGAGTGAACCTGCGGATTCTCCGGCGATGGTGATCTTGTGCGGGTCTCCGCCGAATGCGGAGATATTGCGCAGCACCCAGTGCAGCGCGGCGACTTGATCCAGCAGGCCATAATTGCCGGAAGCGTGGTGCTCGGATTCCTTGGTGAGCTCCGGATGCGAGAGAAAGCCGAAGACGCCGAGGCGGTAATTGGGGCTGACGATGATTACGCCTTTTTTGGCGAGGTTTTCACCGTCGTAGCGAGTTTCGGAATTGCCGCCGGCGAGGAAGCCGCCGCCGTAGAACCAGACGATGACGGGGAGCTTCGCCGGCGCGGGATGCGCGGGGAGCCAGATCGTGAGATTCAGGCAATCTTCGCTGGGCTGAACGTCGCGAAAATGAATGTCACCGTAGACGTCGGTTTGCATGCAGGCGGGGCCGAATTTATCGGCGGGGCGGATTCCCTGCCACGCAAGCGGGGGATGCGGAGGTTTCCAGCGGAGGTCGCCGATGGGCGGCGCGGCGAAGGGGATGCCTTTGAACATGCGGACGGTGCCGTCGGAATTCAGCGTGCCGGAGACAATGCCGCTTTCGGTTCTAACTTCGTCTTGTGCTCCTGGGCCGTGAAGGATGGCGAGTGCGAACATTATGAGAGTAGCGAAGCAGATTATTTTCGCGTCTTGAGGCATTTCTGGTCGCCTCGATTGCCAGTCTGGGCGTCTCGAAAGAGAGATCCCTCGCTGCGCTCGGGATGACAACCGACATCTCGTTACTTCCAGAGCAGCGTGGTCAGCGAATCGGCCTTTAGCGGCACTGTGGCGGACACGTTGGCCATGCGCAATTCGATGGTGCGGGTTGCCCCGGGATTGGTGACTATTAGGACTTGCCCGCCGTCGGGATTTTCTACTGCTACGTGCTGGACGTCTTTGGATGTGCTTTGGGAATCGAAGCGGCGCGCGCCGCGGCGGATCAGGCGGGAATAATGGGCGAACGCCCAGTATTGTCCGCTCTTTGAGATTTCTTTGGTCTGCGAATTGATGGTTACTACGCCGCCACAGGGGAACGGCCCGATATTGGGTTTGCCTTTCTCATCGAGGGCGAGGTTCCATGAAGTGATGGAGCGGCACCAATTGCGCAGGATATCCGTGAAAGTGCCTCCCCACTCACACCAATCGTTCGAATAGTGCGGATCGGAGATGTCCGGGCCGCCTTCGGTCCAGTGCATTTGTACTTCGGGATACGCGTCTTGAACCTTGGTCATCATGTCGGGAGTGCCGACATAGCCGTGCCAGGCTACGGAGTTGCAATATCGGCGAAGCTTTTCGTCCTCCAGGGAGCAGACGACGCGTCCCCACAGATTGTAATTGTGGTCCAGGATCCAGATTTTTGTCGACATGCGCCTGCTTTCGAGGAGCGGCCCTAGATGGTTGCTCACGAAATGGATCTCATACTCCTGCGGCCAGGCGCAGGCGGGCATGCGGCCGTCCTGGTCGGTATCCACTTCGTTCTGCGATGTGACGGCTTGGATCGGAACGCCTTCGGCTGCGTAACACTGCAGGAATTTCAGGAAGTATTGCGCGTAAACGTCAAAGTAGGAATTGCGCATACAACCGCCGAGCATCGAGTTGTTTAATTTCATCCAGCCTGGAGGACTCCAGGGAGAGGAAAAGAGGAACAGATCGGGATTCACCTGGCGTGCCTGGCGCAGGATGGGAAGGATGTATTCGCGGTCGTGGTCAATGGAGAAGCGGGTGAGTTGGGGATCGGCGTCGCCATCATCGAAGCTGTAGACTTTTGTGGAGTAGTCGCTCGAGCCGATGCAGGTGCGGTGAACGTCGAGACCCATCTCGGAGGGATGGAACATCTCGTGGAACAGCTGTTCGCGCGCTGGAGCCGCGAGTTGGTTGAACATGTAGCAGGTGGCGTCTGTGAATGCGCCGCCGAAGCCTAGAATTTCCTGGTACTTGGTGGCCGGGTTTAGCAGGATTTGATCTGCTGTGGCTTCTTTCGTGCTTGAAGCCTGGCTCCAGTTGGCATGCGGGGCGGCGGCGAAGCGATCGTCACCGGAGGTGACCCAAACGGAGATTTCCGAGCCTGTGGCTGGAGGGGCGGTTCCGTGGCTGAGTGATTTGGATAATGATGCGGCAAGATCTTTGGGAGCGATTCCTGCTGCCAGGGCTATTGATGAAATTCCTAGAAAATCGCGTCGTGTGGGTGCGTTTGCCACCGTACCCTCCTTTGGTTAAATGCTGAAAAACCGATCTGCTGGAACTTGGGCTGAGCCCCCGCTTCGCGCCTCGCCGCTGAGGGGGTGCCCAGAAATCCGCTTTATCCTAAGCGTTTCAGCGAAAAGCAGATCCCTCGCTGCTCTCGGGATGACACCCGCGCCGCTCTTTTCCTTCCGCGAGATCCTCGAGCCGCGACCTACACACTCTCAACTCTCTCAACAAGGTGTTAAACCACAATTTTCTTTGCCCTGTCAGCTCTGTTAACGACCTCTAAAGCGCGTGTGGACTGCGTACAGAGAGCTGCGCGCGAGAATGAACAGGGTGCTATGGTCGGTGCCGCCGAATAGAATTTGCGAGGGGCGCTCCGGCACTGCGATCGTTGCGATTAAATTTCCGGCAGGGTTGTAAACGAACACCTGGCCGGCGGCGATGTAGACGTTGCCGTGATCGTCCGTCGCCAGGCTTTCCCCGCCCTGCTCGACGAAGAGTTTCGGATCGGTGATCGTGCCGTCATCCGCGATCTTGGTGACGTAAGTTTTTTCTTCGGACTCGTTGGAAACGTAGAACGGCTGGCCTGCGACGGCGGCGCCCATACCGAAAGCGCGCAGCAGGTCGTTCAGTTTTGTGCCGTAATACAGCTCACCGCTTACGAAATCATTTCCTGCGGGGAGGAACGTAGTGCCGTCAGGCGATATGTATTGGTAGGGCTTCTTCTGCGGGCTGACTTCAAGAAAATCGTTTTCATTTCGCCAAATACCGACGGGGAGGATGGGCGTCATTCCAGGACGCGGCGCAGCGGGCTGAGCTTTCGGCAGCGTGATGTCGTCGTCTCGCGCATCCGGCTTGAAGCTGTAGACCGTGCCGTCGCCGGCGTAAGAAATCACCATCAAGTCGCCGGATTTATCGAAGAAGAGCTGCACGGGGTCGAGGGGATTATCGCGGACAACTGACAACTGATGCGTGGCGGAGGACCAGCGATAAATCGTTTCCTTGTGTGCGTCCACGAAAAAGAGGTTGCCAGAGCTATCGACCGCGCCGCCGGAGATATTGAAGAAGCCTGTTGTGAGCTTTTCGACCTGCACGCCATCGGCGAGAACCGCAGAAGTTTGCGGCGGCTGGACCTGCGGCGCGTTGCCGGAAATTGTGAGCCAAGCGAGTTCGCGCTGGCGCAGGTCGAAGTCGTGGCTTTCGTCGTGCAGAACGTTGTCGAAAGACGCTTTGCTATCGCTGTAGCAATGGACGTTGCGAAAACTTATGTTTTTCGAATTCGTGATTTTGATGGCGTATGGAAAAGGCTGGTACATGCTGACGACCCGATACATGTGCAGGTTCGCGAAAGTGATGTTGCTGGAATCGCGGACGTCCAGGGGCAGCGCGAAACCGCCTTCGCCGCGCTCTTCTTCCGTTTGCAGCGCGTAGATTTGCCAGTTGGAGGCGTTTTGTAGCACGACTTCATTGCGGACATGATGCTCGCTGGAAAGTTCGTAAACGCGGCCTGGGGTAGACGTATTCGAAATGTACAGACCGGCTTGCGCGAAGGTGCTGGGCGTCCACAGGCCGACGAACGTGCCGCCACCGCCGTTGGTGATCCACAGGCTGGGATATTGGCCGTCCCAGCGGCGCTTTATATCGGGATCGGCAGTGTGCGTGTTGTTGTAAATCAGCTTCCAGTTGTTCGAAGCTTCCGCGGCCGTGTCGTTGGGGTCTACCGTGCCGTGGCCGCCGAGGAAGCGCACGTCGTTCATCATGGAATTTGTGCCGGCCATCCATTTCGCAGCGACGGCGCGCGGATTAATGCCGTTGGTGTACAGGCCGATGCCGGTGACGATGTTGGTTCCGTCCTTGGGAGTTTCGAGGAGCGGCTTAGGGCCGCCGACGCCTTGAAACGCCGAGGTGCCGTCGGCGAGGATCATTCGGGTGACGCTGGGTTGCAGGCCGATGAGGACCGTATCGGGCTTGAGCGCGATCGTATCCGTGACGCGATATTGGCCGGAGGGGAAATAAATTGTGCGGTGCTCGGCGATGGCTTTGCGAAGCGCGTCGGTGTCGTCGGCGATGCCATCGCCTCGCGCGCCGAGCGAGCGGATATTCACCCAGGTGTCCATCGGAGGTAACGGCAGGATGTCGGATTTGACCGGCTCCGGTAATTGGTTCAACGCGGCGGTTTGGTAGACGTCCTCGATCGCGCCCGTGGCGCCCAGATCGTCATAGTGCAGCCCGTGAGAAAAAGTCTTCACGGCGTAGATTTCTGCGGGGCCTGCGACTTGCTTCCCGCTTTCGCGATACTGCGCGAGGACCGGAACATGGCTGCAGACAACGTTTTCCATATTGATTTCGTTGTGCGCGTTGTACTCGTTGCTGATGATCACGGCGGGACCGGAAACGTTTTCCATCCGCGCGTCTTTGATCCAGAGCTCATCGGAATAGTGCGGGTCAATTGCAATTGCGGTGGGGACATTTTTGAATTGCGGGCGGATGAGGGTGAGTCCAGCTTCGTGTTCGCGGATGGCGGCTTCGCGCTGGCCTTCGAAAGTGGCGTCAATGATGGTGAATTGCCAGCCGGGCGAGGGTTTGCGGGTCCAGATGCCGTACTGGCCGCCGTGGAAATGGACGTCTTGCGCAACGTTGCCGCCATCTTTGATTCCGGCGAGCCCCGAACCGATGCGGAAATCCATGTGCGCCAGAAAACAGTGCTGGGCATAGCGCGCGCGGACTCCCACGGCGCCAGGATTGCCATCTTGGATTTCGATATCAATGTTGCTGATGGCGGAATAGAACGTGCCGGGGTGGGCATCGGGTGGCGGAGTGTCGCCGCGCGGGCGCGCGCCGGCGAAAAAAATCATGTACGCGGGACCTTGCTGAAAACCTGGCGTGTTGGCGGGGAGGACGAAGACCGGGCGTGTGGCACCGTAGCCGATCAGCCGGATTCCCGGCCAGATGTAGATCGTTTTGGTTACGCGATAGCGGCCAGCGGAAATGAAGAGGATTCCTTGGTTCGTTGTTTCCTGGACTTTATTGATGGCTTGCTGGATGGCGGCGGAGTCGTCCGAGATGCCGTCGGCTTTAGCGGGGGAATTTTCTGACGTTAGGTAGATGGCTTTGGGATCGTCGAGGCGGGACGGGTAGTAGGAGGTTTGGGCGCGGAGCGCGAGCGCTGACGACAACAGCGCGGCAGTGAGGAGAAGCGTTTTCATCATCGCGATATTCTTTGAACCGCGCACATTGCAGCAGCTATTGCTTGGGAGCGTCGGCGCCGTTGCTTTCGTCTTCGATTTGATCCGGGCGCATCTCGCGGTAAATTTCTTCTAGCTTTTCTTTCATCCCTTTGTATTTCTGATATTCGTCGAGTTCGTGCTTGGCATCTTCGGGGCGGCCGAGCTCGCGGTATACGGTGCTCAAGCGGAAGTGGGCGGCGGCGCTGGTGGGATCGAGTTGAATGGCGTGTTCGAGGAGCGGCAGGGCTTTTTGCGGCTGATCCATGGTCATCAGAACTTTGGCGAGGCCGATGCTGGCGTCTGGGTCGCCGGGTTGCAGCTGAACGGCTCGCGCGTAGCGGTCGTAGGCTTCTTTCACGTCGTTGCGGTGCAGGGCGATATCGCCGAGGCGACATTCGGACTGCTCGTCATCGGGGTTGGCTTCGAGCGCTGCTTTGTATTCGCGTTCGGCTTCGGCGAGGCTGTCCGGAGTCGCCTGGGTGCTGAGCATTTCGCCGAGTTCGAAATGGATGCCAGGGAGTTGCGGATCGAGCTTGAGTGCTTCGCGGTAATTCTGGATGGCTTCTTCGGTCTTGCCGCGCTTGGCCAGTTCGTGCGCGAGCGCCTGATGCATGCGCGCGGAATTGGGAGCGACGACGGACAAGCTGAGCAGGGATTCGGCCGTGAGATCGGAATAAACGCGATAGGCGGTGTAGAGTACGGCTTCGTTCGTGGGTGCGAGCTTGCGCAGGACGTTGACGGTGGCCGCGGCTTTGTCCAGATCGCCTGTGCCGGAATAAATTTCGATCAGTTCCATGCCCGTGTCTATTCGGACCTTTTCGTCCTGCACATTGGGGAATGCTTTTTCCAAATCATTGCGAGCGGCGGCAACGTCACCGGTACGCTTTTCAGCGATGCCGAGCAGCGCCTGAATCTTCCAGAGCGTGGGCCGCATTTTCAGCGCGGCGCGCAGCTCCGGAATCGCGTCTGAATATGCGCCCTGAAAATAGAGCAGGACGCCGAGATTGCCGCGTGCGTCCACATTCTCCGGGTCGAGAGCAACGATCGCGCGAAATTCAGGCACTGCCAGATCGGGCTTGCCTTCCTTCAAGTACTCCGCTGCTTGCTGCGCGTGCGACGCAATCTGCTGCTGGCGCGTGGGCGACGATTGGGAGAAACACGACAGCGGTGCAACGAACAAAACCGTCCACAACGAGAGCACGAGCTTTTTTGTCCACATGTCACGATTGTACGGCGGACGAGTGGCGAATCAGAATGTCGCTGGACCAGCAGGCAGAAGAGAGGACGGTGGGGTGAAGGCCGTCCCCTCTCACTGATGGGCCGTCTCGTTAGAAATTAATGCGCGCGCTAAGCTGACCGCTGCGCGGGTTAACGGAAACACCGTTACCCAGGGTGGAGTTGTTGATCTGTCCGAAATTGCTCGCTCCAAGTTGCTGGCCCGGAATGTTGAAGCTGGGATGATTGAGCGCGTTGACAAAATCGGCACGCACTTCCAGTTTGACTCGTTCTGTAAAGCTGAAGTCCTTAGCCAGGGATAGGTTCATCACCGTCAGTCCCGGTCCGCGCAGATCGTTTCTACCTTCGTTTCCAAATTGGAACAATGTGCCTGAGTTCTTTACGGTTGGTGCCGGCGGCGCGCCAAAGGCACTGGTGTTGAACCAACAGTTTGTTGTCCCCACGGGACCTGAGGCGGTAATGGTACCGCCGGGGGTGCAGCTGCCCGAGTTCGGTTTGCCGACGACATCGGCGAACCAGTTACAGCCGTTGGAGACATCTCCCCCAGTCGCTGTTCCACCGGTAGTGCCACAACCCGTAAATGTCGAGTTGAGGTTGTTAGCCATCACGACAGTGAATGGGTTTCCGCTTTGCTTGACGAATGTTCCGGCAATTCGCCATCCGCCCAGGATTTCGTTTACCACTGTTCCCTTGTCGCTCAGGAACTGCTTGCCCTGGCCGAACGGCAGGTCGTAAGAAGCGTAACCTTTGAAGGCGTTCGGTATGTCGAAGTTCGAATTCCCGTAGTTGGCGGCCGGGTCATTTCCAAGTTGCCAGTACTGCGTGCCGCCACGGCTGCCCCAGCCACCCGAGTCCTGGTCATCCAGAAAGTGGGACCAGACGTAGTTGAAACTGAAAAGCAACCCGCTGGAAAAGCGCTTGGTAATTTGCGCTTGCAAAGCGTTGTAATTCGAATCCGCGTTGTAGTTATAGCCGGTGAGTTGGCCCCAAGCCGGATAGGGACGATCGGCCTGTACGGCTCCAAGATTGGCCGAGCTTGCAGCGATTCCAGCCGCGCTGGTTATCTGGTTAACGTCCGTTCCGTATTGCAGGTTCGATCCGTGGCTGCCGACATAGGAAACCGAGGCCATGTAGTTGTTGGCGAATTGATGTTCAACGCTCAACTGCCATTCTCTGATGCGTCCCACCGGAACATTGTAGGGGACATAGGTCTGGTTCGAGGGGCTTGTCACGTTGAGGTATTCAGAGACTTGCTTGGCATTCGGCGAACCTTGAACGTAATTCAACACAGTGGCGGCGGTGGCGGCGGTCGAAGACAACGAGATCAGTGGAGTCGGACCGGTCCCGTTATTTACGTCGGATGAATTGCCCGTACTGGTGTTCAGAGAGCCGAAGCCGATGCCGCCGCCGTAATCATCCTGGCTGAAATTGTACGAGTACATTCCGAAACCGCCTCGCAGGACTGTGTCGTGCATGAACGACCAAGCAAAACCGACGCGAGGCAGGAAAATATTGTAAATCGGCTTCTGTAAGGAGGTGCGGTTATCCTGGGGAGCGAACCACAGCGAGCCCAATTGCCCGTTCAACGATCCACAAGGAGTCCCGTTCACATCCACGCTGCAGATAAGTGGAATATTCGGATCGAACCCGCCGAGGCTATTGTTGATCTCGGTGAATCCGGTTGTCGCAACGTAGCGCAAGCCCAAGTTCAAAGTAAAATTTGGCTTCAGCTTGATGTCATCTTGAACGAAAAGTTGGGGACTCTTTAACCGGGCGTATGACACCGCTTGATTGGTCGCGCTCCAATTCTGCACATCTCCAAGAATGAAATCGGCGAGACCCGCACCGGTCGTCGCCTGTAGGCCATTTTGTGCAGTGTAATTACCGGTGAAAGTGAAATTGCCCGACTGCAGGTTTCCCCAAGGCGTTGTGTTGCCTTGACCCATCAATACCTCGACGCCGAAATGCAAGATATGCTTGCCCTTGATTAGTGTGAGCGTATCGGAGGGGTCATAAAGGTTTTCAATGTATATGGCGTTGGTGCCGGGAGCCAACTGCGAACAACACTTACCTCCGCCGTTGATGTTGATCGTCGGGAATATGTCCGCCTTGGCGTACTGCAAACCCAGCGTGGTTCCCGCGTCGAACCCCACGGTGTCTGGAACGAACCAATTGCCTTGCTTGGTATAAGCCATGCGGAATTCGTTGACCATTGTCGGGCTAATCGTCCAGGTTTCAGTGATCTGGGCATTGTAGCCGTCGATGTCTCCCGAAAAGCAATTGATCGGGCACGGGAACGGCCCGTACTTGTTAACTCCGGGATTATTTTTCTGACTGATTGAGAAGTTCAAGCGGTTTTTCTCGCTGATATCGTAATCAAGCCGCCCGAAATACCGGAGGTTCGGGTTTGGCGTCGGTAGGGTCGTGGAGAAGTTGTTGTCAATCGCCCCGGGGGCGCCCGCGTTAGGTGCTGGATAGAAGCCCAGAATCTTTGCTGCTACAGGATCAATACGGTTGCCGGGAATCGCGTTCACACCGGCGAGCGATCCGGTGTTTTCGGCAGCGAAGGAGGTTCGTGCACACCCCGGAGTTGAACAGCTTGTGGGGTCGTACAGAGTGGGCAGGCCGGGCGCGCTGAAATCAAAAGCGCCCGGATGCGCTGTCCCCATGCCGATTTCAGCCAGTGTGGGGGTGTTGCCCAGAGTTGGGAACGTTGCGCTATTGCTGTAGATTTTGTCGACGTTAAAGAAGAAGAAGAACTTGTTCTTAATGATCGGCCCGCCGATGCTGCCGCCATACTCATCGTATCGGAAATACCCCGCGCTCTGTGGAGTAACGCCGCCGCTGCTGTTGGGAATGCCAAAATACGGGGCTGCGTTCAGAACGGTGTTTTGCCAATACTCATAAGCGGATCCGTGAAAGCTGTTTGTTCCACTCTTGGTGATCTGGTTGAAGACGGCGCCGCCAATCCCGTACTCGGCTGAGAAGGCCGAGGTGGTGACCTGAACCTCCGCGATAGACTCGAAGAGCGTGTTGTCGACGTTGTTGCTGACGGGCAACTGCACGACACCGCCGTCCTGCAGGTAGTTCGCGTAATTCGGGAGGTTGCCGTTGATCGAGATAGCGTCACCGGCGTTATAGGCGCCACTGCCTTCCGAGGAGGGCATCGTGGGACCGCCAGCTGCGCCCGGAAGCAGGATATTGAAGTTGGCCCAATCGTTGCCAGTGATTCCGGCGCCAATCTGCGGCAGTTTTTGGATGGTGTCCTTTTCGAATATCTTCCCCTGGTAGCCTGTCTCCGTCTCGAGCAGAGGAACGCCGTTCGCTTCTACCGTAACGGTTTCCGAAATCGTACCTACTTCCAGAGCGGCATCCTCGGTTATGACGTCCACGTTCAGGGTGAATGGTCCGCGTACAAATTTCTTGAAGCCTTTCGCAGTGACCGTAATGTTGTAATTTCCGGCGGGAGTGGAGACGGTGTCGTAGATTCCGTCTTTATTCGTAGTGAAGTCTTTCGTCTCGCCCGTATCGATATTGGAGATCGTGACGGTGGCGCCCGCCACTACGGCGCCTGATGTGTCGGTGACCGTGCCGCGGATTTCACCCGTGTTTCTGCTTTGGGGAAATGCCGGCGTGGAGATGACCAGCAGTAGACAAACGGCGAGTGCCCAGCGAACGAAACTCTTCATGGAGTTCCTCCCAAGCTAGAATGTCGAGCCCAGCATCCGAGATGGGCTTTGCGAACTAGAAAGCGTCCTGTCATGGACGCGATCCCAGTTGCGATTAACCAGTAAGCCGACATCGTTAAAGGCTTTCGCGCTGCGCGGCCCTGGCAGAGGCAGACCACGACTGAATCGCCAGAATCCAAGGGAACTCAGGCTTTGCGCAAAAGCACACTTTTACCGGCAATCGCACCCCATTGGCAGTTGACAAAGAATATCGTTGTTCTACTGGCCTTCCCGCCAGTTTCCCAACACCACCCCTTGCTGGCGCACATTTAGCTCCCTTGCTGAATCTTTGTCAAGATAAAAATAACGATATTCTTAAGGGAATTTGCGCAATATGGAAATTCTTGCTCGCGGATGGCCGCTCTGCGTTACAATCCCGGCCCATACGCGGAGAGATTCAGCCGCTGCCTCCGCAGCGCACGCACGCTCAGCAACGAGAATTGCCAATGAAATCACGGACAACGCGAACCCAGCGCGCTGACAAGAGCGCCGCGACACTGCGCTCCGTGGCGGAGCGCGTGGGACTGACCGCCAGCACCGTGTCAGCGGTGCTGAATAATTCTTCGGCCGCGCGTTCCGTTCCGCAGCGCACCAAAAATCGCATTCTGGCGGCGGCACGCGAGTTGAACTACCGGCCGAATTTTTTCGCGCGCACTTTGCGCATGAAGCGGACGTATACGATCGGAGTGATCCTGGAAGAGATTGGCGACGCGTACGGCTCACTGATCATCAGCGGCATCGAGCGGTATTTGCGCGAGCAGAATTTTTTCTTTCTTACGGTCGCGCACCGGCACGACAAGAGATTACTAGCGACTTATTCGCAAATGCTGCGGCAGCGCGGTGTGGAAGGGTTCATCACCGTGGACACTTTCCTGACGGAAGAGCCGGCGCTGCCGACCGTGGCCGTGGCGGGACATCGCAACATCAATCGCGTGACGAATATCGTGCTGGATCACCGGCACGCCGCGTCGCTGGCGCTGACGCACCTGGTGGAACAGGGGCACGAGAAGATTGCGTTCATGAAAGGCTCGACGGCCAGCGTGGACTCCGAAGATCGCTGGAACGCGATCTGCGAAGTGGCCGGCGAATTGGGGATCGCCATGCGCGCGGAATTGATCGTGCAGCTGGAGGGTGACGATCCCACGCCGAATTTGGGATATCCGTTTGCGAAGCAGTTGCTGGCGCGCAAGCAGCCCTTCACTGCTTTATTTGCATACAACGACATTTCGGCGATTGGTTCGATCTGCGCGTTTCAGGAAGTTGGGTTGCGCGTGCCGCAGGATGTGTCGGTAGTGGGCTTCGACGATATTCAGAGCGCAGCGTTCATCGCACCGCCATTGACGACGGTGAGGCAGCCGCTGCTGAAGATGGGCGAGATCGCGGCGCGCACTCTGCTGGACCGCATCGAAGGACGGGCGAAATACGTGCGGGAAATTGCGATTGAGCCGGAGTTTGTCGTGCGTGCGTCCACTGCGGCGCCGGCGGCCGATGATGAGTTGAGGGCGAGAAGCAGCGCCGGCCGGCGATAGCCTAAAAGCGGTCTTGGGACGCCCAGAGGCCCAGGCCGGGATTTTCGATGAAGTAAAAATTCTCGCCGGCGACGTTGTTCCAGCCTTGTTTTAGCCTTGATGGAATGTAGTGTTTCAGCATGTGGTTGAGGTCGGCGTACCCGTAGCCCACGTCTTGTATTTCTTCCCGCGTCAAATGTCCTGGAGACCAGACGATCCGGAAGCGTCCTTCCGAGGAGCCGTGAATCACGTGCGCTGCGGCGCCGAGGTCGGCGGCGAGGTCCGGGTTGTTGCGCACCATAGCTAGCGCGGCTGCAGTGCCGTGATAGCCAAAGTTGCGGATTAATTTATCAATGCGCGGATCTTCGCCGAAAGCGCTGACGCCTGGAGCGAGGATGAGGAGTTCGCCGCCATCCGCCATGGCCATGCGGGTGCGGTAGATCGCTTTGTTGCCGAGCCAGGTGCTTTGATATTCGGCGGGGTTGAGGTAGACGACGGCTTTTTTGATTGGTGCGGGCATCATCGTGAAATTCACGCGCAGGCTCAAATCGGAGGCGGCGTTGAAGCACTCGATATCGTCGCCGATGAAAAGGCCGCGAGTTACTGTCGCGCCGGAAGCATTACGGCCGACCACGGTGAGAACGTAAACGATCGGCAGATTTTTGAGAAAATTTGAGGCGGCGTAATTCAGGACGCGGCGGACGGGATTGTCGGCGCGTCCCATGATGCGTTCCATGCCGTAGACGGCGCCGAGGTAGTGGCTGCGATTGATGCTATCCGGGCCGCCGGTACCGACGAGAATATTTTTGTTGTAGTTGGCCATGCCAGCTACTTCGTGCGGGACAACTTGGCCGATGGAGAGAATTAAATCGAAGCCGCCGCGAAGGATGAGGCGATTCACTTGCGCCGGCCAGTCGTAGTTGAGTTTTCCTTCCGATTGCTCGCAGATAAATTGGGCGGGAACTGTGCCGATCGTTTCGACGTCCTCGCGCCATTTGTGAGCGTGGAAAATTTCGCGCGGAATTTCGCCGAACATTGCCGCGATTTGCTCAGGCGACATGGCGTGGTGCGTGCCCACGGCGGGCAGCACAGCGCGAAGATTTTCGCCGAGGTATTCCCAGGCGCAACGAGTCAGTTCGCCGGCGCGGGAAGAGAGACGCGTGTAATCGGGAGGGATAGCCAGGACGTTTTTGCGCGGGCCCAACTTCTCGAGCGCGGCGAACACGAGTTCTCTTAGCTCGCTGGAAGAGAGTTCGCGATCGAGACCGCCTTGTGCGCAATATAGTGCCACTGGCTATGCTCGAAACTCGTTGAATATCGCCGCGCTGGTTGCAGCTTAGTTCTTGCTTGCCGCGCTGAGATTCAGTTTACGGAGCGCCTCGCTTACATTTTGCTCCGGGCTTGCGATGGCGCTCAGAACGACGGCATTCCCTGGCTCTTGCAAATCCGCGAATTGCCCGGCGAGAATGCCTTCGCCTGCGAAATGGCCGCTGCGATGCTCGAGTCGCCGGCTGATTTCCTCGACGCTGCCTTTAAGATAGCAGATGCGCAGGTCTATTCCTTGGGCGAGCTTTTCGCGATAGCTCTGCTTCAGAGCCGAGCAGGCCAGCACGGCATCCTGATTTTTCGCGGCGGAATCGAGGAGGGCGGCGTGGATCGCGGCGAGCCACGGTTCGCGGTCGGCGTCGGTGAGAGAAATTCCGCGCTTCATTTTTTCGATATTCGCGGACGGATGAAAATCATCGGCATCCAGAAATTTCCAGTGCAATCGCTCGGCGATAAGTTTGCCGACGGTGGTCTTCCCTGCTCCGGTCACGCCCATCACCAAAATAATCATGCAGGGATATTATCTCCTGTGCGCGCGTTTTGCGGGCGGAGCATTACTTTCGTGCATCCCTCGATGATTGAAGCGCAGTTTTTCCGCGCCGATCGCGGCGATTTTCGCGAGCATCGAAGCTCAGAAAGTTAGGACTTTCGCCGACGGCGATTTCGCCGGAATACCACGCGTTCAGGCTTGACTTCCCCCGACTCGCAGTTCAAAATTTCCGCATTTCGCTTTGTAATTCGGCCCCCTTTCCATCAATCGCAATTTTTGTGCGGAGCAAAAGTGGGCGAACCGCGGTCGCGCACCGTGTTGCAAGTCACCTGTGCACGTCTGGCCGCTGGTTTGCTGAATATCACGCCATAGGACGCTTCAGAGGGCGCTGGCATAACAAACGACTGTGTTAACTGCGCGGCGGGTGGCGAAAGTGCGCAAACTTTTGCATCTTTCGCCCGGCCAATAATCGGTGTGGGGTTTGAAATCAGGCGCTGAAAGTGTGTCCCGAGTGATGAACGGCGAGGCAGCCCTCGAACCAATCAGGAGTATCAAGATGCGACGGATCGCAAGCCTAGCAATCTTAATTCTAGCCAGCACCTTCAGTGTTGCTGGGCAAGCGGTGAATACCATCAATACGGTGGCGGGCGGAGGAGCGGAGCCGGCGACCGCGACGAGCGCATACTTGCCACAGCCGTTTGCCGCGGTGCGCGACATGTTGGGGAATACATAACACTTTAACGACTTCGAGGGGTGTTGCTCCAGTGGAAGTCGCTATTGCACGCACATTGCTTGACACCATCACGAGCAGGTGGCACCATACCCGGCAAGTTTTTTGGCTTCGACCGCTAAATCTCGATAGTGAAGCGTTCATCAATCGGATATTTCGTGGATCACTGGAATCGTCTGAATCTCGAGGCGAGAAATGCGTGAACCCCTCGCAACGTAATTCTTACTCGAGAAATCCTCACCCCGAGCATGCGCGAGTTGAGGAGTGAGGTGATTGAATTCCGCATGCACCTGTCCCGTGGTGGCGGAGGAGCGACATCCAATGCGCGGAATCTTCGTGCCGCCATGAGTATCCTGACAAGCACGCTTATGACATGGACCGCCGATGATTAATGAGCAAATGGTTGGTGTGGTGTGCCGCGCAGCGTTCAGGCGTCTGTTAAGTCTGGCTTTGGTGGCCGCGTTCTCGCCGAGCGGGGTCGCCTCGCAATTGACTTTCCAAAAGGCTCTCGACCTGTCAGTTCAGCAACATCGGGCACATGTCACCGCTGCTTGCTCGGAGGTTCCTAGGTCAGATTTGCAGATAGCAGCAGACCCAGGACTTGGATATGCATCAGAGGACTTTCTGACGCTATCGGACACGTCGTCGTCCGTTTCGGGACCAAACATTCAGCACCTGCGCCCAAAGCTCGCGCAGCCGTCGCAGTCCGCCCTAGAGCAACCCAATGCCTCAATCCGGTTGGACGAGGAGAAGAGCCGAAGTGCAATGCGGTGTGCCGCCGTCGCTTTTGTGGAGCTTGCGAAGGTCGATTTAGAGATAAGCACGCTGCGGCGCCAGCAAAAGGCAGCTGAGGGGCTCGTCCGCATAGAGTCACGACGCGTTGTCGCGCGCGTCGAAAATCCGGCGGCGCTGATGCGCGCAAAATTGTTTGCTGCGCGGACGGAAATGTGGACAGCAGAATTGGACGATGCCGTTCTCCGGCTGCGCAAGCAATTAGCAGACCTCACCGGCTTACCTGAGGAACAGATCGAGTTGGTTGACGACACGATTCCACCTTGGCCACACGTTTCGACCACAGACCCAGAATTGCAAGCGATCATGAAGGAATCGGCCGCATCCCGCGACGTGGCTCAACTGGAATTCGCATTGGCGCGAATCCAGAGAATGAGCACCAACGGAAAAGTGGTCATCGGCAAAGCGAAGTGGGGTGACTTAGTGACCGCCTACACGATCGAGGAGGAAAAGTTTATAACGCTGCTTGAGGCAAGTTTCGATTCTCTGCGCGAACAGGTGCAACTGCTTGAACTGACTGGCGGATTGGAAGAATGGGCATCGGACACGGCCTCGGGATTTAGGCAGTCAAGCAGCCGCGTTCCAGAGCAAGATATGGGCGAACCATCGACCTTGCCGATTTCCGAAACACCGAAGGCGAAACCCAAAGTCCGGTCCATCCTGATTACGCCGTCTGTATCTGCGCTAGTGACCGGTCAGTCGCAGCAGTTTTCGGCGATCGCAATCTATGCCGATGGAAACGCGAAGAATGTGACGGCGGAAGCCACATGGCGATGCTCGAGTAACTCTAGGGCCGTTCTATCGAGCTCAGGGCTGATGACCGCGCTGGGAACAGGCTCCGTCACGATAAGCGCCACCATTTCCGGGTCGTCCCAAAGTAGATTGATCAGTATTGCGCAAGATACCGAAAAACCCTTTTAGTGTCGGTCATGCGTGGTATCTCGATGGACTCCGAGGTTGCTCACCGGGACATTGTCTTGGCTGATGAGAGGTTCTAATGTTATCGCTCAGAAAACGGCTGGGAGGTGCAGCCGGCGCAAGTCGCCTGCTCCCTGCAAGCTACTGCTCTTCTCAATGCTTGACGACCCACACCCACTCAACCGCGAACTCGAGCAGCGCGACGCTTCGCAGGTGGGGAATCGCTCGCATGATAATAGTTGCTTCGATACTATCGATACTG
Source organism: uncultured Acidobacteriota bacterium (assembly GCA_963804625.1). Classification (GTDB taxonomy): domain Bacteria; phylum Acidobacteriota; class Terriglobia; order Acidiferrales; family UBA7541; genus Palsa-295. The sequence goes on from CAWDRJ010000011.1 coordinate 39,314, forward strand.
TTCCAGGCTGCTCCCGCGTTTGGGCAAAGTTGTAATCTGCCAGCTGGCATTCCTTCTTTAGGTTGTGTGCCCTTGGTGGGGAACTGGACGGGATCGGCTACGGTCACCGATGATCAAAGCCCGGAGAATGTGCCGGTAACTGCTGTCATTTCTTTCAATCAGGCAACGAACACCATCACCGCCAGCGTCGTTTTCACCGAGCCCGGTGATGTTGCCGACGTCAATACCGCAAGCTTTCAGATAACCTCGCCCAATTTCAACCTCAGCGGTCAGACACCAGGTGAAGGAATCACCGCGACCGGCACCCTCGTGATGACCCAAGGAGCCGTGACTTTTTCAGGAAGCGGCGGGGAGCAGGTCACATCGAATCCAGACACCGGGAATGGCAGCATGACTATAAGTAATAACGGACTGACAATTTCGGCGAGCGGTACAGAAACGGAGGGTGGAAGCGCGTCAAACTGGAGTGCGACTCTCACCTTCACCTCTAATGGACAGCAATTATCCGGCATGGTGACCAAATCGGACAACTTCTCAATTGCGTTTACGGCCACCCAGCAGCTCATGTTCACGTCCACCACGCTGCCTGCAGGCGCGGTCACAGTGCCCTATGGCGCGGACATTCAAGTTACCGGCGGCACGCCACCCTATACGTTCGCGTTGCTGGACGGGAGCGCGCTGCCCGCCGGATTCACGCTTGCCCCGACTGGCAGCGGAAACGTGGCTGCGGGGCACGTGTATAGCGACAACCCAAGCACGGCCGGTACATACACGTTCGACGTCAGCGTGACGGATTCAACCGCCCCGACACCGCAGACTAGCAACGCTACGGTTTCGCTGACCATCGCGC
>CAWDRJ010000012.1:0-78690 GCA_963804625.1 uncultured Acidobacteriota bacterium
TGCTCGTTCGAGCCGCCCGTTGACACTGCGGTGGTCGGCGCTGCTTTGTGTCTCGATGCCAAAACCGCTGTAGCTCCACAGCTGTCTCTTGGTGCGGAAACGGTGCGGGGTCTGCAGAATACCCAGCAATACGGCGGAGCGGATCGGACCGATCGAAGGAATCTGGCGGAGTTGTTTCCAAGCCCGGTGTTTCTTGGCCTCCGCTAACAACTCCCGCCGCACTTCCCGACGCAGGATCCGCAGCGCATCCAGCTGTTGGTAGTAAAACTCGGCCCGCCGGCGCACTCCCGGTTCCGTGATTTTTGCTAGCCACTCGGCCCGATGGCGTGGTGCATAGACCTGTTTGCCGCTACAAGGAACAGCCCAACTGCGATAGATGGCCTTCACCCGCGTCATGACCCGTCCGAGATCTTTGGTGATGGTCAGATAACTGCGTACCAGTTCCTTCAGGCTGCGTAGGCCGTGTTCCCCGTGATAGACGGGGCTGAGATGGTTGAGACGGAGCAGCTCGGCCAACCGGCGCGCGTCGATCTTGTCACTCTGGCTACCTTCCCTCATGGCGGCATTCTTGCGTGGATCGCACACCACCAATTTCCTGACGTGTGGCTTCAACAAGTCATACAACCAGGCGGCCGAGGTTCCTTCTTCAAACGTGACCTGCAAGTCTCCGCGCAGCCCCTCGATAAACTGCAGAATCATGCTGGCTTTGGTCTCGATGATGCATTCCATCACGATCTTTCCTGCAGCATTCCTCACCGCAATCGAAATGCTTTCCTTGTGCACATCCATACCGATATACTTTTTACTATCCATTGAGGGCGCTCCTTTCTGTAGGGGTTGAGGCAAGCACCCAAACCCTACTCCAAAAGGGGCGCCCTTTTATATTGCGTCGCGTTACCGTCCATTTGAAGTAACGCTTCACTTCTACGGTAAGCGCGTTACTCAGGACTTGAGGTATACGTATGATTGGGTGGGAGACAACTGCCGGAGATCCTGAATGCTATCTCGGATGAGTTTCTTGACACTGGTTGTCGCCGCGGCCTTATCCTCGCGAGGGGGTACCGCCGCTGGCGGTGACGAGATCTTTCATGTCGCGATTTTTCGCTTTGCGAAGGCACACATCAACGATGCCATCGCGGCGTTTCGCGCGCTTGCTTCTGCGTCCCGGCAAGAATCGGGAAATCTCCGTTACGACATCTACCGTGGTATTGATGACGATCTGGAGTTCTATGTCGTGGAGCATTGGGCTTCACCGGCGGCTCTAGCCGCGCACGAACGTACTGAGGCATTCATCCACTTCGGTCAGGGCGCGCTGGTGAAATATGCGACGCTGCACGATACCGTTACGGCGCGTGCGTTTGACGTGCGATAACGATGAGCGTCACGCCCGGTTAGTCGCGTCACTTGAAAAACGGCTTGTCCGGTTTGAGCGTTTACCGGGACTTGACCGCTTAATTTGTGACTTTCAGGATTACTTCCGGTTGGCCGACAATTCGGGAGTTGGTGGCGATAAGGGCGTTGGCCGACCCGGCTGTTGACCAGGCGGCTCCCTCCGACCACATCGACGACACTCTTCTTTGACCTTTTGTGTCGCACAAAGTTTCGGGCTGCGATCGCAATTCTGAACGGGTCGCATCGATGGTCACAGCTTGTAGGGTTCGGTGGAGGCATACCCGGGGTCTGTGGCCGAGATTAGTTCGGCGCGAGGGCCGTCCCAGAGAATTAGTACGCGGCCCACGAGGGGGTCGTCCGTAACCAGGCGGAAGACGGCTTGGGCTACCTCGTCGAGTTCGATCAACTTGGACGGAACATTCTTGGCGCGGCGCTCTTCGGGAGTGAGTGTATCCCAGTAGGCTTTCACCTCTGGAACCGCAACCCAATGGGGGACGAGGCAATTCACGCGAATGTTATCACTGTCGCGGAGCGTCGAAAGAGTGGTGGTCATGCGCAAGACGCCGATTTTGGCGACGTCATAGGGCGTCATGCGGGAGTGGCCCGGCCCGTGCGTTAGCGCGGAGGTGGAGCTTACGTTGACGATGGCGCCTCCGCCCCGCTTGCGCATGGCGGGCAACGCAAACCTTACGCCGTACATTGCGCCCAGCAGATCAATCTCGATGGTGGCGAGCCACTCCTCCGGGGGCGCGCCGGGCTTGTAGCCGGGGCCTGAGGCGTTGTTGACGAGAATGTCGAGGCCGCCGAAGGTCTTTTGAGCGAAGGCGACTAGCGCTTGGACTTCGCTCGCGTGAGACACGTCGCAACGGCAGAACCCGGCCTGGCCTCCGGCTTGCGCGATGCGGTGAACAGTCTCGTTACCGCCGGATTCGTTGATGTCGGAGACGACCACGTGGCAGCCTTCGGAAGCGAGGCGTATCGCTTCCGCGCGCCCGGAACCTTCACCGCCTGAGCCTGTTACGATGGCGACGGCATTTCTAAGCTGCATCGGCCCTAGGAGTGTGTCCGAGAATTCATCTTTTTTCTGCTGAATTCACTTGAAAAGTTGCGCAGTGGTGTGCGAATTATTTGGAGTCATGGCGAAAACATATCGATCCTACCTTCCAGAACAAAGTTTGCTGTTACCTCCGAGTCTGCGCGAATGGTTGCCGGATGGCCACTTGGTTTATTTCGTGTCCGACGTGGTGGACGAACTGGACCTATCGGCGATCGAGTCCGTGTATGAAGAGGATGACCGGGGGCAACCGCCGTATCATCCGCGCATGATGACCAAGATCCTGCTCTACGGGTACTGTGTGGGGGTCTTTTCGTCGCGCAAGATCCAGAAGCGTTTGGTGGAAGACGTCGCCTTTCGGGTGCTAGCGGCCGGTAATCAACCCGATTTCCGGACCATCTCAGATTTTCGGAAGCTGCACCTAAAAGCGCTGGAAGAGATGTTCCAGCAGATGTTACGACTGACGCTGGAGACGGGAGCGATGAAGCTGGGGCACGTGGCCATGGATGGGAGTAAGTTCAAGGCCAACGCGAGCAAGCACAAAGCCATGAGTTATGGACGGATGGACGAGACGGAGAAGCGGCTGCGGGCGGAAGTTCGCAAGTTGTTGAGCCAAGCAGAGGCCGCGGATAGAGAAGAGGATAAGCGATACGGTCGGGATCGCCGGGGAGACGAGTTGCCGGAAGAGTTGCAGCGACGGGAAACGCGGATCGCTCGGATCCGAGAAGCCAAAGAAGCACTGGAAGAGAGCGCGCGCGAACAAGCCAGGAAAGAGGGGAAGGATCCAGAGGAAGCGAAGCCCACAGCAAAAACGCAATACAACTTTACGGATCCGGAATCGCGCATCCTAAAAGGGGCGGATGGATTTGTGCAGGGTTACAACACGCAGATCGCCGTGGAACCGGCCTTTCAGTTGATCGTCGGGCAGCGGGTCACGCAAGCCGCGAATGATAAACAGCAGCTGGTGCCGTTGGTGGAGACGATCGAACAACAGTCGGGACAAAAGCCGCAAGGAGTCGTGGTCGACAGTGGGTATTGCTCGGAGGAGAACCTGAAGTACCTGGATAAGCGAAGGATCGAAGGGTTCGTAGCGCCAGAAAAGCAGAAACATGCTCAGCGGAATGAATCCTGCAAACCAGGGCCGTTGCCGATCGGGGCAAGCCGTGTCGAGAGGATGGAACGGAAATTACAGACAAAGGTTGGGGCAGCGGTGTATGCGACGCGCAAATGCATTGTGGAGCCAGCCTTCGGACAGATCAAACAGGCCCGCGGCTTCCGACAGTTTCTCTTACGCGGGCTGGAGAAAGTACGGGGCGAGTGGGCACTGATCTGCATGACTCACAACCTTTTGAAGTTTCACAAGATCATCTGCAGTGGATAAGCACAGAACTTTCCGAGGTCAGCGACAGAAATGCGGTTCCCGGGAGAGATTTGGGAAGACAAGTGATTCACGAAACCTGATCCACCGGATTCCAATAGCCACACGAATCAAAAAAGCCCGGCCCGACGCTATAAAATGCTAAATCTCGGACACGCTCCTAGAATAACACGGTCGGCGAGACGCCGAAGGCCTCGTAGTTTCATTTAAAGAGATGGAATGAACCGCACACCCATTGCATCTCCTCGATGCTTGCTGGACGAGACGCGACAGAAGAGATGGCTCCGATGATGAGTACCGCCGAAGTCGGCTTGTGTGAATCGATCGCAAAAACTCCTGGATAACGAGCTAACCGGAAGTTATTCCGAGCCAGAAGGCCCGTTGGGATATTCCGGCTTGCTAAGTCCTGGTTCGTCGCGTTATCGGACATTGAGGGCTAGTTCCAATAACCGCGTTTGGACGTAGCCGCCCGGCGGCGGACGCTACGCGTGAGGCAGGGGAGCATTGGCTGCTCGATGGCTTGATGTAAATGTGGGTCACAGGAGGTGTTCCTGTGACCCAACTTCGCAAAATGATGCTGGAGGAACTCCAGCGCCGTAATTACTCTGAAAATACCACACGTTCCTACGTCCGCACCGTCGAGGATTTTGCTCGACGTTTCAACTGCTCCCCGGATCGCTTAGGTCCTCGACACATTCGCGAATACCAAGCGGAACTATTCGAGAAGCGCAAGTTGTCAGCGGCTAGCGTCGCGGTCCGTCTGGCAGCCTTAAGGTTCTTTTACTGTAAGACGCTCAAGAGAGCCTGGAGCATCGCCGACACTCCCTATCCGAAAGGGGCCCATCGCCTGCCAACGATCCTCAGCCAGGAAGAAGTTGCTCAACTCCTTCAGGCAGCCAGCACTTCCTTCCATCGCACCCTGCTGCTGACGCTCTACGCCACCGGAGTGCGACGCGCGGAATTGACCCACCTGAAAGTCAGCGACATCGATAGCCAACGCATGGTGATTCACGTCCGGGGCGGCAAGGGACGCAAAGACCGGGATGTGATGCTCAGTCCAAAACTACTCGAAGCGCTGCGTGAACACTGGCGCGGATTACCGCGCAAGCCCAGCGCCTGGCTGTTTCCAGGCAACCGCTGGCATACCGCTGATACGCCGATCACCACCAAGGTGGTGTGGAACGCTTGCCAGCAAGCCGCCCAGCGCGCGGGCCTCCAGAAAGATGTTCATCCGCACACGCTGCGGCACTGTTTTGCGACGCATCTCCTCGAGGCCGGTGCGGACCTGCGCACCATTCAGATCCTGTTAGGTCATAACGATCTGAAAGAGACGGCTCGCTACCTGCATCTCTCCCAACGTCACCTGCATGCGGCCGCCAGTCCGTTGGATTCACTCTCACTGAAAGGTGCTTCACCGCAGGAGGAATAGATGGCCCGGCCACCACTGGAGGTGGCCGATCTGATCCGCGCCGCGGGAGCTGCCTTCCTGGAACGAAATCGCCACTGGCTCGGTTGGAAGCATGTCAAGGTGCTGCGGGCCATTCGCCGGTGTCGTACTGCCGCACTCGGCGGTCATCTCGATCAGTGCACCCGCTGCGGACATCGCGCCCCCATCTCCTATAACAGCTGTCGCGATCGCCATTGCCCCAAGTGTCAGACCGCTGCGCGGGACCGCTGGATCGCTGCGCGCCAGAGAGAACTTCTCCCGACCCGCTATCTGCACGTGGTCTTCACCCTGCCCCATCGCTTGGCCCCACTGGTGCTACAGAACAAGCAGGTCCTCTACGGCCTCCTGTTCCGTACCAGTGCGGAAACCCTTCTCGAAGTGGCTCGCGATCCCAGGCATCTGGGCGCAGAGATCGGTTTCTTCAGCGTGTTGCACACCTGGAGCCAAAAACTCAACATTCATCCGCATGTCCATTGTGTCGTTCCTGCCGGCGGCCTCTCACTCGATCACACCCGCTGGGTTCGTTCGCGAGACAACTACTTTCTTCCCAAGGAAGTGCTGCGGGAAATCTTTCGCGGCAAGTTCGTGGATGCTCTTGAGCAGGCTTTCCAGAATGGCCAGCTCCGCTTCCAGGGAGATCTGAAACTCCTCGCTCAGCCCAAAATCTTTGCCGCCTGGCTGCGGCCACTGTTTCGACAAGACTGGGTGGTCTACTTGAAACCTCCCTTCGGTGGCCCCGCCTATGTGCTGCACTATCTGGGCCGCTACACTCATCGTGTGGCCATCTCCAATCATCGCCTAGTCTCCCTCAGCGATGGCCAAGTCACTTTTCGCTGGCGTGATTCTGCTCATCACAACGAACAGAAGTTGCTGTCCCTATCGCTCGATGAATTCTTGTGCCGCTTCTTACTGCACATCCTTCCCAAAGGCTTCGTGCGCATCCGTAACTTCGGCTTTTTGGCCAACCGCAAACGCGCCACGCTCCTACCCCTGTGCTTTCAGTTGTTGGACTCAGCACAACAGCCGCAAGCCGAACCACACAGTTCCAGCACCGAAGACTTCTCCGATTCTTGGCGCTGCCCCAAATGCGGTGGACCGATGAAGGTCATCGAAAGGCTCACCGCTGCCGAAATCCAACTTCGTTCTCCGCCATGGATCAGCGCTGCGGCATGAAACTACTCCCTCCAACTCGAGAACTCTGCGTCCTTCCGGGCGCTCCCTATCTCTGTGCCTCGCCGTCAAACCGATCCCTTCTTCCAGCTTCTTCGACCACCGTCTTCGCGATCCTTTTTCGCCGTAGCCAATTTCCGCATCCACGGTGTCAAGTGTCGTGCCCTGCAACACAGTCTCGGCACGGCTTAACGCCGCTCCTTCCCACCATTGAATTTGCATAGCGCCCGCGTCCACCGCAACCACGGGCGGCCACTTCCAAACGGCTTTACCGGACGCGCCCAGAACTCCCCGCCTCCGTTCACTCCTCACCGAGAACGCGCATCCGGTAAAGCGCTAGCGTTTTGGCTTTACCGGACGCGCCCAGAACTCCCCGCCTCCGTTCACTCCTCACCGAGAACGCGCATCCGGTAAAGCGCTAGCGTTTTTAGCGTTTGTCGATACTAATCCGACGGACAAACCGATAACTTCCGGCTTGCCCGATGGGGCAGTGTCCACGTGTAGGTAGCGGGTCGCGAGCAATTCTCGGCGACGCGCAGCGATCCAGCGTTCCCGTGCAGCGATCTGACACTTCGGGCAATGGCGATCGCGGCAGCTGTTATAGGAGATGGGGGCACGATGTCCGCAGCGGGTGCACTCATCGAGATGACCGCCGAGTGCGGCGGTACGACACCGGCGAATGGCCAGCAACACTTTGATGTGCTTCCAACGGAGCCAGTGGCGATTTCGTTCGATGAAAGCGTTTCCCGCGGCGCGGATCAGATCGGCCACCTCGAGTGGTGGCCGGGCCATCTACTCTTCCTGCGGCGAACGGCCTTCGAGCGGCAGCGAATCCAACGGACTCGAAGCCGCATGCAGGTGACGTTGGGAGAGATGCAGATAGCGGGCCGTCTCTTTCAGATCGTTATGACCTAACAGGATTTGAATGGTGCGCAGGTCCGCACCACCCTCGAGTAGATGCGTCGCAAAACAGTGACGAAGCATGTGAGGATGAACACCTTTCTGGAGGCCCGCTCGCTGGGCGGCTTCCTGGCAAGCGTTCCACACCACCTTGGTGTCGATCGGCGTATCACCGGTATGCCAGCGGTTGCCTGGAAACAGCCAGACGCTGGGCTTGCGCGGTAATCGGCGCCAGTGCTCACGTAGCGCCTCGAGTAGTTTCGGGCGGAGCATCCCATCTCGGTCTTTGCGTCCCTTGCCGCCCTGGACGTGAAGCACCATGCGTTGGCTATCGATGTCGCTGACTTTCAGGGGGGTCAATTCCGCGCGTCGTACTCCGGTGGCATAGAGCGTCATCAGCAGGGTGCGATGGAAGGAAGTGCCCGCGGCCTGGATTAATCGTGCGACTTCTTCCTGGCTGAGGATCGCTGGCAGGTGATGGGCGCCTTTCGGATAGGGAGTGTCGGCGATGCTCCAGGCTCTCTTGAGTGTCTTGCAGTAAAAGAACCTTAAGGCTGCCAAACGGACTGACCGGACCGACTTTTTGTACCACGGCGAATGAGAGAGTTTACATCACAACCTCATCGGGCAAGGATGCAACTGGCGGCTCGCAGGGAGCCGTAGGCGACCGGAGAGCCGCCAGTTGCGGCGCGAACGCCACCGGCGCCGGCGGCCTGTAGCCCAACGCCGAGTGCGGACGCAGCGTGTTATAGACCACCCGCCATTTTTCGATCACCACCTGGGCCTCCTTCAACGAGTAAAAAATCTCTCCGTTCAGGCATTCGTCCCGCAGCTTTCCGTTGAAACTTTCGCAGTAGCCGTTCTCCCAGGGGCTGCCTGGTTCGATGTACAGCGTCCCCGTGCCCAGCTTCGCCAGCCACCTCCGCAGCTCTTCGGCGACGAACTCTGGGCCATTGTCCGAACGAATGTGTTCCGGGATCCCTCGGTACAGCATCACGTCCGCCAGCGCTTCGATCACTTCGTACCTCCCCAGCCTTCTGGCGACGCAGATCGCCAGGCATTCTCGCGTGTACTCGTCGATCAGCGTCAGCATGCGCAGCGCTCTTCCGTCGTGCGTCTTTCCACTCACGAAATCGTAGCTCCACACATGGTTCGCTCGCTCCGGCCGCAGTCGAAGGCACGATCCGTCGCCCAGCCACAGCCTTCCCCGAGCCCTCTGTTTCTGCGGTACTTTCAGTCCTTCCCTCCGCCAGATTCGCTGCACCCGGTCCTTGCCTATCTGCCAGCCGCGACCCCGCAGCAGCGCCGTGATCCGCCGATAGCCGTAGCGCCCGTATTCGCCGGCCAATGCGATGATGTCTCGCGTCAGCGCGTCCTCGTCGGTTCGGTAGAGCACTTCGTAGCGTTGCGTTCCTCTCCACTGCCCCAGCAGCCGGCAGGCATGCCGCTCCGATACTTGGTAGCTTTCGCGGACATGCCTGACCGCGCCACGTCGCCGCTCAGGGCTTAGAAGTTTCCCTCGGCCACATCCTTCAAAATTTGCTTCTCCAAAGACAGCTCCGCCACCAGTCGCTTCAACTTGGCGTTCTCCCGTTCCAGTTCCTTGAGTCGTTTGGCTTGGTCCAGCTTTAGACCGCCGAACTCTTTCCGCCAGCGGTAGTAGGTCTGCGCGGTGATCTCGGCTTCCTTGCAGGCTTGCGGGGTGGTTTTTCCGTTGGCGATTCCTACTTCAACCTGCCGCAGCAGCGTCACGATCTGCTCCGGCTTGTATTTCCTCATGGGCATACCAGCTTCCCTCCAGAGTGAATTCTCTCCCACTCCCGCTGGTACAAAAAATCCCGGTCAGGTCAAGGGCACTAGTCCGATTACCAGGAGTCTCGACTGGCTTTATTCTGGATCAACGATACGGCACTTTCGACGGATAGATGTTTATTCCGCCGTGTCCATACCCATATTCGGAGGCCATATACATCAGAACCCTTTCGGCATCCAGTCGGTTATTCCTGGGGCCTAAAATGATCTCCTGGATCGGCATGAGTTCCTTATTCTTGCGTGAACTCATGTCCACAGTTGTATACGGAATGATATTGCCAAGCGAGACGCGAAACTCCAGATTTTCAGATGGTGCATATATTCTCCATTCGTCCTCTTCTTTGAAGGAATCGTTTTTGCTGTAGAATGCGAGTTCGCTCAGACACTCTCCGAGACGAACGCTCAGCCACATTCGCGCTGTCTGTCCGCTGGAGCTGTGGTCCTCGGACGACGGCTTGAACAGAGGAAGATGGTTTTTCACAATTTGCCCTAAGCCGACAAATTGACTCGATGATTTCAACGGCGTCGACGAGATACGTCTCGATCGATTCTCCTCCACGCTCGGTGATTTTCGTTTGGTCATCACCGCAACCCCCAGAGTCATAGCGGCCTAAGTCGGATTTTTCTCCACCGATTCCACCAGCGAGAAAAATGAAGCGTTCCTCGTCAGTCCTATCATCAGCATCAAGATGACATACGGTGCGAAGGCGACCTTCGAGCACTTCAATTCCCTCAACGCGAAAGCCAAGAAACAGTGCCACAACCGCGTGACCAGCTTCATGGCAGCTTGGACGTTTGAGATCCATCACGAGATTCCTCGTCTTATTGTTAGCTATGTCCGCAATTCTACACGAGTTGACCTTCCAGGCTAACTCGCGGTAGCGCTGTCAGCGATGCAACGCGGACGAATCTACTGGCACCCGCGCAGTTGGTTTCTCCAATATCGTGACGTTCGTTTCGCTAACGGCAAACCTGTGGTTAAGCGCGTTGCTGTGCGACTCGCGCCCATCGGCAAAGAATTCCCCTCGAAAAACTCCGTTCGCGTTCTCGCGGATATCTGCCACTAACCTTTATAACTTTATAGTGTAATGATATTGCGACAACCTGAGTCGCCATCGATGTACTGGCAACGTCCTCGTTCAGCGAGTCGTCAAGATATCCCGCCGCTCGTCACACCCGCGTCACAAGCGAATTTTGAGGTTGCACCATCGGATTTCGACCGATCAATTGCGGAGGTAATTGAAAGGTTGTCGCAGATGCCTCAAGTCCTTTTCCGACAGGGCCTTCAAGATCCTACGACACACGAAGAAGCATGTTCGTTCATTCGGCGGTTGTTGGTGGGCCCGCTAGGATTCGAACCTAGGACCAACGGATTATGAGTCCGCTGCTCTAACCAGCTGAGCTACGGGCCCCTGCATTCAAAACATAGTACACGGCAACGAGTCAGCGCACAAAACCGATATCGTCCGATAATCCACCGATTCGCGGAGTGGCGAAGCCGAAGTCATCGTGGCCTTTTCGGTCTGGTCTTCTCGCGCCCCATTGCGGTCGGCGGGTGGGCTCACTACCGCTTACGCTGGCTGCAATCGCGCGAAATCCTCTAGAATCTGAGCGCGCTGCCGCTTGGTCCGGGTGAGCGAAATGCATCTCAGCGGGCCTCGCGCATCGCCGCAGCCGATGCACGTTGACGCTCACCAGCATTTTTGGCCTTACAATCCTGTCGAATATGATTGGATTGACGATTCGATGCGATCGTTGCGGCGCAATTTTCTGCCCGCGGATTTGCAGCCGGAATTGGAACACAACGGATTTCAGGGCTGCGTCGCCGTGCAGGCGCGGCAAACTCTTGAAGAGACGCGCTGGCTTCTTGATCTCGCCCAGCGATTTGTTCCACGGCTGGCTCCGCGGGGCTGGGCGATCGCTTGGCGTATCCCACCAGCAAGGGCGCCGTCATTGCGATGACGTATTCGGTGGCGCGGCACTATCTCCAGTACAATATCCGCTGCAATTGCATTTCGCCGGCGCGGGTACATACTCCGTTTGTGGACGACGACCTGCGCAAAAATTATCCAGGGCGCGTGCCGGAAATGTTCGAGAAGCTTGCGAAGTCGCGGCCCATCGGCAGCATGGGCGAGCCCGAAGAAGTCGAGTCGCTCGCGCTTTTTCTCTGTTCAGCTGAGGCTGCGTTCATTACCGGCGTGGATTATCCTTTAGATGGAGGCTTCTTTAATCTACACGGTTAACCCATGGACCTGAAACTGAAAGGAAAAATAATCGTTGTCACCGGCGGCGCCAAGGGAATCGGCGAAGCGATTGTGCGCGGCTGCGCCGCAGAAGGCGCAATCCCCGTAATCGTTGATCGCGACAGCGAAGCGGCCGCAAAGTTGCAGACAGAGTTGCTTACGAGCGGCGCCGAGAGCCAAGTGATCATCGCGGAAATTTCCGCACCGCAAGCCTGTGCCAGCGCGGTGGAACAGACGCTTGGGAAATACGGCCGGATCGACGCACTGGTGAATAATGCCGGCGTGAACGACAAAGTAGGTCTCGAGCACGGCAGCCCAGAGCATTTTGTCGCATCGCTTTCGCGCAACCTGGTGCACTTTTACGCGTTCGCGCACTACGTTTTGCCGGCTCTCAAAAAATCGCATGGTTCGATCGTCAATATTAGCTCGAAGACCGCCCTCACCGGCCAAGGCGGTACTTCCGGATACGTGGCGTCGAAAGGCGCGATTCTGGCGCTCACGCGCGAATGGGCCGCGGAGTTGCTGCCCGACGGCATTCGCGTGAATGCCATCGTCCCCGCCGAAGTACAGACTCCGCTCTATCAGCAATGGCTGAACACGTTTGAAGATCCGCAGAAGAAACTTGCGGACATCGTGGCCAAGATACCGCTCGGGCGGCGTATGACCACGTCCGCGGAAATCGCCGCGATGGTCCTGTTCCTGATTTCCGAGCAAGCGAGCCACATCACGGCCCAGCACGTGTTCGTTGATGCCGGATACACGCACCTGGACCGCGCGCTGACATAACGTCGCCGCGGCGCGGTGTTAAGCTCTTTTTTCCTTTGACTCGCTCGAAGCTTTGGGTTTGCGGCCAGGTTGCCATGTTAGTTGCGCGCTGGTTCGACGCCCGCGAGGACGGGCTCAAAACTAACGATGACCACAATCTTCGCCGCACTTACCGGTCCAAGGCTCGTACGTCTTTCCCTCGTTGACCTCGTAATCGTCGTTTTCTATTTCGTTCTTGTTCTGACGATCGGTTTTTACCTGAAGGGCCGTTCCAACACCGGCGAGGATTTCTTTCTCGCGGGCCGGGAAATGACGGCATGGATCGCCGGCCTCAGCTTCCTTTCCGCGAATCTCGGTGCGCTCGAGTTGATGGGCTGGGCGGCCGCCTCCTATCAGTACGGAATCCTGGCGACGCATTGGTATTGGATCGGCGCCATCCCGGCCATGCTGTTTCTCGGCCTGGTGATGATGCCGTTCTATTACATTTCCAAGACGCACTCCGTTCCGGGTTATTTGAAGCTGCGCTTCGGTGAGTCCAGCCGCGCGCTTTCAGCGATTTGCTTCGCGTTCATGACCGTGCTGATGAGCGGCATCAATATGTACGCTATGGCGCTGGTGATGAAAGTAGTCTTGGGTTGGGATATCAATTTCAGCATCTGGGTTTCGTCGCTCACCGTGGCGGTTTACGTAACGCTCGGCGGGTTGCGCTCCGCGATTTTCAACGAAGTGCTGCAATTCATCCTGATTTGGGCTGGCGCGCTGCTGATCCCGATTCTCGGATTGATCGAAGCGGGCGGATGGAAACAGCTGCAGGTAAAAGTCGCGCAGAACGCTTCCGTCGAATACACGCACTTGTGGTCCACCCTGGGATCCTTCAAGGACAATCCCATGGGTATTCACTGGACGGGCATCGTCTTCGGACTAGCATTTGTTATTTCGTTCGCCTATTGGACCACGGACTTTCTCGTTGTGCAGCGCGTGCTGGCCGCAAAAGACCTGCGAGCCGCAAAGATGGCTCCGATCATTGGCGCGGCGTTCAAAATGTTCGTCCCGTTTATCGTAATTCTGCCGGGCTTGCTGGGGCTGGCGGTACTTCCGTTCAAGCTGACGGGCGAAACAACAGCGGTCGCGACCGGCGGGCACAGCTACAACGAAGTATTACCACTAATGCTGGCGCGCTATTGCGGCCCTGGATTGCTCGGCCTCGGCGTCACTGCACTCATTGCAGGATTCATGTCCGGCATGGCCGGCAACGTGAGCGCGTTCTCGACAGTGTGGACGTACGACATTTACGCGCCGCTGTTCAAGAAAAAGGCCAGCGACGCGCATTACGTTCTGATGGGACGCTGGTCCACCGTCGTCGGCGTGATCATCAGCATCGGCACCGCTTACCTGGTGATGCATTTCCTGAGCATCATGGATTATGTCCAGGCGCTCTTCAGCTTCTTCGTGGCGCCGCTTTTCGGCACGGTGATCCTGGGAATGTTGTGGAAACGTGCTTCACCGGCCGGCGGATTCTGGGGCTTGCTCGCGGGCACGGTGTCGTCGATCGGAATGTGGGCGTGGGTGAAGTTTGATCCCTCCGCGTTGCGTTACGTCGCTCTTTCCACCGACGCGCGCGACATGGCGGAAAATATGTATCGCGGACTTTGGTCGTGGATGATCTGCGTCGTCGTGACCGTGGTCGTCAGCCTGCTCACCAAGCCCAAGCCTGAAACCGAATTGGCGGGCCTGGTATACGGCGCTACGGAAATTCCTTCCGAGGACAAGGTTCCGTATTACGAGCGGCCCGCATTTTGGGCCATCGCAGTGACGATTGTTTTCGTCATCCTGAATGTTATTTTCTGGTGAGGCTGATGCGATCTGGCGAGCCCATTTCGATCTGGTTCTTCATAGGAATTTCGCTGCTTTTCAATGGCGTGCTGATTCTGGGCGCGGGTCTCTATCAACTTGTCGATCCACCGGCCGTACCGGTAGTTCTCTTCCATTTGCACGCCGGGATTTGGTGGGGCGCGCTGCTTCTTGTCGCTGGATTGGCTTACTGCATTCGCTACGCTCCCTCTCGCGGGTGATCTCGCGAGGCTTGACCTGCAACAGCGCCGGCGGTGTCATTGAAAGTCCAAGGGCCGCCACACGATCGCACATCACTCAGATTTTCCGTTTAATCTCAGGCTGATCTGGCGCTTATTCGACGCTCGCCTTGTCGAAGGCGCGTAGTAAAGTAATACGCCGCTAGCTGGCAACGCGGTGGAGTACCTTCGGTCTTGAAGGATGCTGGATGGCAATTTTGGTTACGGGCGGCGCGGGATATATCGGCAGCGTTACGGTCGAACTGTTGCGAGCGGAAGGCGAGAGAGTCGTGGTGCTGGATGATTTGGCGCGCGGCCACCGCCCGGCGCTGGCGCCGGACATCCCGTTTTACGAGGGCCGCGTAGGAGACCGCGCTTTGCTGGAGCGCATCACCCGCGACCACGAACTCGAATCGTGCGTTCACTTCGCGGCGCTGGCGTATGTCGGCGAGTCCGTGCAGCATCCCGCCAAATATTTCGAGAACAACGTCGTGCAGGGCGTCGCTTTCATGAGCGCGCTGGTGGAAGCGGGCGTGCGCCGCGTGGTGTTCTCATCCACTTGCGCCACGTATGGAGAATCGGATCAGCCGGCGATTTCGGAGCGCACCGCGCAATGGCCCGTGAATCCGTACGGCTGGTCGAAATTGATATTGGAGCGTTTGCTGGATTCCTACGACGGCGCCTACGGCTTGAAATTTGTCGCATTGCGATATTTCAACGCGGCCGGTGCGACGGAAAAGTGCGGCGAGCATCACGAGCCTGAGTCACACTTAATCCCGAATGTCTTGTTGGCCGCGCAAGGAGCCGCGCCGGAAGTGCCCGTCTTCGGCAAGAACTATCCAACGCCGGATGGCACCGCGATCCGCGATTACGTGCACGTGGCGGATCTGGCTGCTGCGCACATTCGAGCGCTGGGACATTTGCGCAAGGGCGGGAAATCGGATTTCCTGAATCTCGGTACGGGGCACGGCTATTCCGTCCTGGAAGTCATCGAATCAGCTCGGCAGGTCACCGGGCGCGACATTCGCATTCGTTTTGAACCTCCGCGTCCCGGCGATCCTCCGCGGCTGGTCGCCGCCCCCGCAAAGGCGAAATCTATTCTTGGCTGGACGCCCAACAAATCCGACTTGCGCTCCATCATTCAATCTGCGTGGCAGTGGCGCCAAAAGCATCCGTATGGCTACAATTCGTAGCAATCAGGAAGCCTGAATTCATGGCGAAGAAACTTCTGGGAATAGATGTGGGCACCGGCGGCACGCGCGCCGTGCTGGTGGACCAGGACGGGCGCGTGGTGGATTCGGCCACAGCAGACCACGCTCCGATGCATTCTCCCCAAATCGGCTGGGCCGAGCAGGATCCGCACGATTGGTGGCGCGCGGGTTGCGCAGCCGTCAAAGCTTGCCTGGAAAAAAGCCAGACTCGTCCCGCCGAAATTGCAGCCGTCGGCCTCACCGGCCAAATGCACGGGCTGGTTCTGCTCGATGCGGCCGGCGAAGTGCTGCGCCCTGCGATCATCTGGTGTGACCAGCGCACCGGGAAGCAGTGCGAGCAAATCACACAGCGCATTGGCGCCGAACGCCTGATCGAACTAACCGCAAATCCGGCGCTCACCAATTTCACGCTGCCGAAAATATGGTGGGTGCAGCAGCACGAGCCGGAAATCTGGTCGCGCGCTCGCACGATCTTGCTGCCGAAAGATTATTTTCGCTTTCGGCTCACGGGTGCGCGTGCCATAGACGTCGCCGATGCGTCCGGCACACTTTTCTTCGATGTATCGCGGCGCAAATGGTCGAACCCTATGCTGGAAGCTTCCGGCGTCGATGAATCGATGCTCCCTACGTTGCTTGAATCGCCTGAAGTCAGCGGGACAATTTCCAAGGAAGGCGCGGCGGCGACGGGTTTGCCAGCGGGAACTCCGGTCGTCGCTGGAGCAGGGGATCAGGCCGCAGGCGCCGTGGGGATGGGAATCGTGCGTCCCGGAGCAGTGAGCGCGACGATTGGAACTTCGGGAGTTGTGTTTGCGGCGACCAGCCAGCCGGCGCTCGATCCGCGCGGGCGCATCCACACTTTCTGCCACGCGACTCCGGAGCGATGGCATGTGATGGGCGTCACGCAAGCTGCGGGACTTTCTTTGCGCTGGTTTCGCGACGAATTCGGCGCGGGCGCCGTAGCCGCAGGCACGCACGCTCATGAAGACCCTTACGAGCGACTAACCGCCGAATCCGCAAAAACGCCACCGGGTGCAGACGGATTACTCTGGGCGCCTTATCTCATGGGTGAACGCACGCCGCATATCGATCCATACGCGCGCGGCGCGCTCGTCGGCATCACGGCACAGCATCACCGCGGCCACGTGGTTCGCGCAATCCTGGAAGGAGTGGCTTTCAGCCTTCGCGATTCACTCGAAATTTTTCGCGAGCTGAAAATTCCCGCGGAGTCCATCCGGCTGGGTGGCGGCGGAGCGCGCAGCGAATTGTGGCGGAAGATTCAGGCCGATATTTACGGCATGAGCGTCGAGATTATGGAAGCGGAGGAAGGTCCGGCGTTCGGCGCCGCGCTGCTCGCCGGCGTGGGGGCGGGCGTATGGACGACGGTGGAAGACGCGTGTGATAAATCCGTGCGTGTCGCGCGGCGCGTTCCACCCGACGCCGCCACCGTGCATAACATGAATCTCCGCTATGCCGTCTATCGCCAATTGTATCCGGCGCTGCGCGGCATTTTTCACGAACTTCAGGAAGCCTGAAGTATTATTTCCGGACGCTCAAGCAGCAAATTCCAAGGAGCACGATGGCCACCGACAAGTTTCAACCAAAGCCCGAGCATAAATTTTCTTTCGGCCTATGGACCGTGGGGAATCCCGGACGGGACCCGTTCGGCGAGCCGGTCCGGCCCATTCTTCCTCCGGTGCAATTGGTGCAACTGCTGGGCGAAGTGGGCGCATGGGGCGTGAACTTTCACGACAACGACCTCGTGCCGATTGACGCAACGGCTGCCGAGCGCGATCGCATTGTGCGCGATTTCAAGAGAGCGCTTTCCTTGCTCGGACTGCGCGTTCCAATGGTCACGGTGAATCTCTTTTCCAATCCAGTTTTTCGCGATGGCGCGTTCACGGCCAATGACCCCGCAGTGCGCGCCTATGCAGTGCAAAAGACGATGCGCGCCATGGATCTCGGCGCGGAATTCGGCGCCAGGATTTTCGTGTTGTGGGGCGGGCGTGAAGGCGTCGAAACCGATGCCTGCCGCCGTCCCGAAGAAGCCGTGAAGCGCCTGCGCGACGCCGTCAACTACCTGTGCGAATATTCCGTCGCGCAGAAATACAACTACCGTTTCGCGCTGGAAGCCAAGCCCAACGAACCGCGCGGCGATTTGTATTTTTCGACGACGGGCGCCTACCTCGCGTTCATCCCCACGCTCGATCATCCGGAACTCGTCGGTGTAAATCCCGAAGTGGCGCACGAGACGATGTCCGGCTTGAATTTCCTGCATGCCGTAGCGCAAGCCTGGGAATCGCGAAAACTTTTTCACATTGATTTGAACGATCAGGTGATCGGCCGCTACGACCAGGATTTCAGGTTCGGCTCCGCAAATCCGAAGCTGGCATTTTTTCTGGTGCGCTTCCTCGAGGATTCCGGCTACGACGGTCCGCGCCACTTCGACGCGCACGCGTATCGCACTGAAAACTACGACGGGGTAAAGGATTTCGCGCGCGGCTGCATGCGCACCTACCTGATCCTCAAAGAGAAAGCCGCGCGATTCAATGCCGACCGCGAAATTCAGGCCATCTTGAAAGAGATCAATGAGGCGGACAAGAGTGTCCCGAGCGTCGGCGCGTACTCAAAGAAGAGTGCCAAGGAACTACTCGCGTACTCGTTCGATCGCGCGGCGCTCGCGTCCAAAAGATTGCCGTACGAACGGCTCGACCAATTGACGATGGAGATTCTCTTCGGCGTCCGCTGAACGAACTGAGCGCTGGTACGCCGACTCCATTGCGCGCGCTAAGTTGACTTCAGGCCGTCGGGGACGAGCGGCATGGAACGCAAGCGCACGCCGCTCGCGTTGAAGATAGCGTTGCCAATCGCAGGCGCGATACCCTCGATCGGCGATTCTCCGGCGCCAGCCGAAGGAAGGTCTTTGCGGTCGAGCAGGACAACTTCAATTTCCGGAATATCACTGAATCGCGGCAAACGATACTTTGAGAAACGGCCGTTCAGGATCCGGCCATTTTCGAACTCGATCGCTTCAAAGAGCGCACCGCCCAGCCCCATGATGTTCGCTCCCGCCACTTGATTGCGCAGACCGTCTGGATTCACAATGGCGCCGCATTCAAACCCGGCAACCACGCGCACGACCTTCACGTCGCCTGACTGTCGGTCCGCGGAAACTTCTGTACAAGTGGCGAAGTAGCCGCCCTTGTCGCAGCCGCCTGCGATTCCGAAACCTTGTCCCGCGCCGGTTTTCGCGCGGCCCCAGCTGAATTTCTGCGCCGCAGCCGCGAATACCGCTTTCAGCCGCTCGTCTTTCAAATTCCGCAAGCGGAATTCGAGCGGATCCATTGCGGCTAAATGCGCGAGCTCGTCCATGTGCGTCTCGCGCGCAAAATGATTCGCGGTAGCTGCAAGCCCGCGATACGAACCCTGTCGCAGCGGAGATTTCGTCGGATGAAACTCGATTTTCTGGTTGGGTATGTCGTAATACGTGCGAATCCCCGCTTCGCCCGAATTGTAGTTGTGAAATTCCCAGGCCGTGACCGAACCGTCTTTGCGCAGGCCGCTCGTGATCTCAATCACTCCCGCGGGGCGGAAGTAAGCCCAGGTGAATTCTTCTTCGCGCGTCCAATTCAATTTCACGGGACGCTTCGCCGCGCGCGCGAGGCGCGCCGCCTCGATGGCTGTCTCGCCGGTATGTTTTCCGCCGTAGCCCGAGCCCATATCCGGCATCAACACGCGCACGTGATCTTCGGGGATGTGAAACGCGGCAGCCAATTCGCTGCGCACTCCGAACGGGCGCTGCGTTCCAGTCCACACCGTCAAGCGGTCGCCGTTCCATTGCGCGAGCGCTGCGCGAGGCTCGAGCGGAGCATGCGCGATGTAAGCGACGGTATAGGTTTGCTGCAGACGATAATCCGCCGAAGTGAGCGCCGTCTCTACGGAACCGAGTTGCTGCGGCGGTGCGTCGTCTGCATCGCGCGGCACTACATTTCTCTTCAGATACTCGAAGAGTTCCTTGCTCGACGGTTGTGGATCGGATTTCCACTCGGCACGTATCGCCGCTGCAGCGGTTCGTGCTGCGGATTCGCTCGGCGCCGCCACTCCCACAAAATTGCCGTCATGCACAACCGTGACTCCTGTAATCTGTTCGGCCGCGCGCGTATCCACGGAAACCAGCGTCGCGCCGAATGCGTCCGGCCGCACGATTTTTCCGTCAAGCATGTCCGCGATTTTCTGATCGCTCGGATATTGGTGTTTCCCGGTGACGAAATCGCGGCCATCGACTTTGGGCAGTGGTTGGCCGGCCACAGTCCAGTCGGCGGCGGACGCCAGCGGATCTACCGCCGGCAATGATTCCGTCAGTTGCCGGCCTCTTACCAGCGCGGCATATTCCACGGATTTTTTCGTCGTTTTATCCGTGATGCGGCCGTCGGCGGCGACCAGCCGCGTACTCTCGACTTGCCATTGCGTTGCCGCGAGATTGATCAAAACATCTCGCGCGGCCGAGGCGGCGCGCCGCAGCTGCAGATTCATCACCGGGGTAGAGAGGCTGCCGAACGTCCCGCGGTCGTAAGGCGTCAATTGCGTATCGCCCATCACCATTTGAATCTTGCCGACGCTCACGTGAAGCTCTTCAGCGACCGCTTGACTCAACGAAGTGCGAATGTTTTGCCCAACTTCCACTTTGCCGGTGAAGACGGTCACACCGCCATCGTCTCCGACGTGCAGCCAAGCCGAGATTTCCTGCGGCAACGCTTCGCCGGTATGGCGCCGCCCGCCGCCCGATTCCTGCCCACCGCGTGTAGCCTTCGCCGCGCAGATGATCAATACACCCGCGCCGAGATATTTGAAAAATTCGCGCCGATCTGTTTCAAAACGATAAGGCGGCATCTCTTGCAGCTCGTAGCGCTCCCGTTCGATCGGAAAATCGAAATGCCGTTTGTCCGTCATTGGCTCGCACCCTTCTGCGCCCGGGCCGCTTTTTGAATCGCGGCGACAATGCGCGGCTGCGTGCCGCAGCGGCAGACATTGCCTTCCATTGAATCCAAAATGTCGCTCACGGAGGGGTTTGGATTCCCATTAAGCAGCGAAGCGGCGGACATAATCATGCCGGAGGTGCAATACGCGCACTGCATCGCTCCTTCGTCCAGAAACGCTTGTTGCAGCGGATGCAGCCGGTCGCCGGTCGCGAGGCCTTCGATTGTCGTAATCCGCTTGTCGGCTACGGTGCCCACGCGCGTGATGCACGAGCGCCGCGCTGTCCCCTCGATCAGCACGGTGCACGCACCGCATTGTCCCTCGCCGCAACCGTACTTGCTGCCGGTCATACCCAGGTGGTCGCGCAAAACGATCAGCAAGCTTTCCTGCGAGTCGGCGCTGATGCTTCGGCTCGTCCCGTTGACGTTTAATTGAGTGATTGTCGCCATCCGAACACCTCGCTACCGGAGTGACAGAATCGCGTTCGTGACACTGAGGAATTACAGCTTACCGCATTGCAAAGAATCATGTCCAATTGCCCATAAACGATGCACGGAAATAGGCGCTCATTCATGGTCAGCGCACACCCTGACATCCCAATTCTAGGGAAGCCTAGGGAGATCGTATCCCCCTCGGTCGTTGAGGTAATAATCCAGGAAGACTGGTGGAAGCAAGCAAAGTTCGAGGGGCGAGCGAGGAGCGAGCCGCTCGATGATTTGCCAGGGGCTTTGGTTTTCTTTGTGCGAGTTGGTGCGCACGAGGTTGAAGTAGAGCTGGTAGGTGTGCGTTTTGGCCAGGAAGTCGCCGCGGCTGGCGAAGGATTCTAGATCAAAGAACTCGTCTTCTTCGAGGCGATGCACCGTCTCGACGTCGCTCTGGTAGGTGTGAGCAGCGGGCGGGATGCGCACGTGTTGGCTGTCGCTGAGAGCGGAAGGAAAGTCGCCTTTGAACTCGCCGCCATTGTCGGTTTGCCAGACCAGATCGCGCAGCGAGACGCCATAGCGAGCCAGGTGCTGCTGGATGCGCGAAGCGAAAACGGCGCTGGCGGAGGCACTGCGCTGCTGAGCGAAAGACCAGAACAGCAGCCCGCTGCGAACCTCGCGGGCGGTGTACTGGATGAGGGGTAAGCCGAGGCGCCGAGCCTGCGGCCAGTAGTGAGGGATATCGTCGAGATCCTTGGTATCGGCGGAGATTTGTTGGAACAAGCTCCAGCGAGCTTTGATAGCGGCGAGGTCCTGCTTGCGCTGATATTTTCTGCGGCGCTTTTTCAGCAGGCCGTGCTGGCGCCAGATGCGCTCTAGGGCGCGATGGCTGAGAGGAAGATCGAACTCACGGATCAGGCGGCGGGCGCCGAAGGTGGGTAAGGTCTGACGGAGTGCCACAACCTGGCGTTCGATGTAAGCCGGAGTGCGGCGGGGCTGATGGTGCGGGGCCCGGGATTGCTCGAGCAGACCAGAGGGTCCCTGCTGCTGGTAGCGACGGAGCCACTTGCGAACGGTGGGCACGGTGGTGGCGAAGAGCCGCGCGGTCGGTTTGATACCGCGATCCCGAGCGGACTCGACTAAGCGAAGGCGGTGGTTGTAAGCGCTTTTCATCTCACGAACCAGATCGAAATAGCGAAGGGTGGCCATGGCGGACGGATTCTACGCGCCGGCCGCCGCCCGGCTCCTCCCCCCTCCGCCGGGCGGCGAGCTCTTCCCACCGCTTCGAACTAATGCATTTCAACTTCACTAGGGGGATACGATGTGAGTAGGCTCTCCCATGACATCCCAATTCTTGCTTTCTGAATCCTAATAACCGTAAGATAAAGGAGCACGCTAAAGTAGCCGCTGCGCAGAGCGGCGTCTCTCTGAAGTTCCCGGTTGTCTGCATCCGCGCATGAATATTGAGCAGCGACAAAAAGGCTTCCTCGGCGAAATCGCATCCAACCGGCGATTTTGCCTCCGCGTCGGTGCGCTGCTTTTGCTGGTTGCCATCGCGGGTTTTGCCACAGTCGCGAAAAATAGCCAGTATTATTCGAAATCCAATCCCGCTCACTACATCAATATTTCCAGTAAGATGAAAGTGACTGCGTCACCGGCGGTGATGGATCGTACGCCGCTCCGTCACGAGGTTCGATACATCGCACCACTGCCGCAGCTTCGGATTCACCGGGTGGTTCGGGAGGAAATTCCGCCTCTGCCCTCGATTGCTGTCACAGTCTCCCTGCAACATCGCTCCCCTCCACTTTTTTGCGCGTAAGGGATTGCGCGTTTTTGAACTCTAAAACTTCCAGCCTTTAGTTCGATTCGGGCCCTTATTTCGATTTGTCCGCGGAGATGATCCGGGACAGGAGCCTTCATGAATACGGAACCATTGCCCTCCGCGTGCCTCGATCAATTGCGCGCGCTGAGCAGTTGCGTCGTGGCTAGCGCTATCGAGACGTTCGCCGTACGCTTGCGTAATAAGGGGTTTACCGATTCCCGGTTGCATTGCATTTTCGACGAACTGCCACCCACCGTCGGTTATGCCGCCACCGCGCGTATCCGCACCTCGGACCCCCCCATGGAGGGACACAGCTTTTACGACCACCACGATTGGTGGGATTCGTTGCTTACGATTCCAGCGCCGCGAGTGGTGGTGATTCAAGACATGGATAAGGACCCCGGCCTCGGCGCCTTTATCGGCGAAGTGCACGCCAATATCTTGCGCGCGCTCGGCGGCGTCGGGCTTGTGACCAACGGCGCCGTCCGCGATCTTCCGCAAGTCAATCGGATCGGCTTTCAGATGTTCGCTGGGAATGTGTCTCTTTCTCACGCCTACTCTCATGTGTTTGACTTTGGCGGCACCGTTGAAATTGCGGGCCTCGCTGTTCGTCCCGGCGACTTGATTCATGGAGATCTACACGGAGTGCAAACCGTCCCGCTCGAAATCGCGAAAGATGTTCCGGCCCGTGCCCTCGAGATCATCGAGCACCGCCAAGATTTGATTTCGTTTTGCCAGTCCGACCGGTTCTCACTGCCCAACCTTCGCCGCAAAATTCAGGAGTTGAAATCGTGATCAGCAAACCAGCCACTTTATTTTCATTTTTTGCATTCGTTCTTCTCGCGGCACTTTTCGCCGGCTGCGACAGCTCGCACAATACCGCAGCCGAAGATGCCGCCAATGCGCCGCACGTAGCCGTCGTAAAGGTGGAGCGTCACAATCTCTCCAATACTTTGGAGATCGCCTCGGAATTCCTTCCCTATCAAGAAGTGGATGTTTACGCCAAGGTTTCCGGTTACATCCAGAAACTCTACGTGGATTGGGGCACGCACGTCAGACAGGGCGAGCTTCTCGCCGTGCTGGAAATTCCCGAGTTGCAGCAGCAGCTGCAGCAAGATGAGGCCTCCGTTCGCCGCAGCGAGCAGGATGTGGCGCGCGCACACGAAGAGCAGAGCCGCGCCGAATCCGCCTACAGCGTCGCGCATGTCACCTACACGCGCCTGGCCGACGTGCAAAAAACGCGGCCCGAACTGGTGGCGCAAGAGGAGATAGACGTGGCGCAAGGGAAGGACCTGGAAGCCAGCGCCGGCGTCTCGTCCGCCAAAGACGCTTTGGCCGCCGCCGAACAAGCTTTGCTTGCTTCCAAAGCCTCGCTGGAAAAAGACCGGGCGCTCTTTGCGTATGCGCGCATGACCGCTCCGTTTGACGCCGTGGTGACGCGAATTTATGCGTACACAGGCGCCCTTCTGCCGGCCGGAACGTCTTCGAACAAGGGCGATTCCGCGCTTTGCCACCTCTCGCAAAATAATCTTCTTCGCCTGGTGATTCCCGTGCCCGAACGAGCTGTCCCCGATATTCATGACGGCGAGACGATTGAGGTAGACGTCTCGGCGCTCAAGCGCACTTTCAACGGAAAGATCGTGCGCTATTCCGACCAAATCGATCCTGCGACGCGAACCATGCACACCGAAGTGAACGTGCCCAATGCGAATTACGAATTGGTACCCGGAATGTATGCGTCGGTGAAAATTCCGCTGCAATCAGCGGCCAATGCGCTCGCGGTACCGGTGCAAGCAATCGCGTCTACCGGAACCAACCAGGGAACGGTGCTGGTAGTGAACTCCACCAATCACCTCGAACGGCGTGAAGTGAAACTGGGATTGCAAAGCGCCACCGACGTCGAGGTTCTTTCCGGCCTCAAGGAAAACGAAATGGTGGTGTTTGGCGAGCAAAATCAGTTTAAGGACGGCCAGCTTGTTTCTCCCCAGATCGTCGCCAACCCGGAGCCCGAGTAAAAAACCATGCCAACATTTTCAATACGACATCCGTATTTCATCATCGTACTTTGCCTTTTTATATGCGTCCTCGGCATCACCAGTCTTGCGCAAATGCCCGTGGACATGTTTCCTCCGATCAACATCCCGGTCGTGCTCGTCGCCACTTTTTACAACGGCATGCCGCCGGAGCAGATTGAAGCCGACATCACCGACACATTCGAGCGCTTCTTCACCCTGGGCAGCGGCATTGATCACATGGAATCGCGTTCGATGGCTGGCGTCAGCCTGATCAAGATTTTCTTTCAGCCGGGGACCGACGCGAATGCCGACGTCACTAACATTTCCAACCTCGCGATGGCGGATTTGCGCCGCCTCCCTGAAGGAACTCTTCCTCCCGTCGTGCTGCAAGTAGACGCTTCGAGTCTCCCTGTCTGCCTGCTCACGGTCGAGGGCCAAGGGCTCAACGAAACCCAGCTGCACGATTATTTGCAGTATCAAATCCGCAACCAGATTGCCGGGGTCCCTGGGGCTACCGTGCCTCCTCCTTACGGGGGCAGATACCGGCAGATCATGATTTATGTGGACCCCTTGAAGTTGCAGGCGCACGATCTCAGCCCCCTGGACGTCGTGCGCTCCATCAACGAATCCAACCTGATTCTTCCCGCGGGCGATGTGCGTATCGGCCCGATGGACTACAACATTTACACGAACGCGCAAGTTCCGAACGCCGACGCCTTGAACCAGGTTCCGGTGAAGACCGAAGGCGAAAAATCAGTTTTCGTTTCCGATGTAGGCAAGGCCGTGGACGGTTCCTATCTGCAATACAACATCGTCCGCGTCAACGGCCAGAAATCCGTGTACGCGCCGATTCTCAAACAAGGCGGCGACACAAATACCATCCTGGTCGTCAACGGAATCAGGAAGGCCATTAAGACGCTACGGGATATTCCGGAGCAGTTGCATACGCATGTGGTTTTTGATCAATCGCTTTACGTAAAGCAGGCGATTTCCACCGTGTTGCGCGAAGGTGGTATCGGGCTGTTCCTTACCGCTGTCATGATTCTGTTGTTCCTGGGAAGCATGCGCGCTACGGCGGCGGTTTTTCTTTCCATTCCGCTTTCGGTGATGATTACGTTTTTCGTCCTGCACTCAGCCGATAAGACTATCAACAGCATGGTTCTCAGCGGCCTCGCGCTCGCATTTTCCCGTTTGATCGACGACTCCGTCGTGGTCATCGAAAATATCTACCGCCACATCGAACTTGGCGAGGATCCCAAAGTCGCAGCCGTGAAAGGCGCGAACGAAGTGGCCCTGGCGGTACTGGCCATCATGCTCGTCGCCGTGGTCGTTTTCTTCCCGGTGACGCTGCTCTTCGGCGTCAGCAAGTATTTATTTTCCGCACTCGCGCTCGGTGTCGTCCTCGCCCTTTTCGCTTCTTACTTCGACGCTGTCACCGTCGTCCCGCTCTTCTGCGCGTATTTCCTGAAGCCGGCCCACGAACATGCCGAAGGCGCCCCGGAAAAGAAAAAGTCCTGGGGCGCCAGGTTTCACGCGAATTTCAACGCCAAATTCGAAAAGATGCTCAACGTATACGAAAAGTACGTAAATAAAACGCTCGACCGGCCGCGCGAGGC
The DNA here is from genome assembly GCA_963804625.1 of uncultured Acidobacteriota bacterium. Taxonomy (GTDB): domain Bacteria; phylum Acidobacteriota; class Terriglobia; order Acidiferrales; family UBA7541; genus Palsa-295. Next base: position 26,291 of record CAWDRJ010000012.1, read on the forward strand.
ACTGTTCTTGTTCGCAGGAATCTTCCTGCTCAGCTTTGTCCTGATTCCCTTCGTCGGCGTCTCATTTTTCCCGCGCTCCGATGCCGGCCAATTCGTCATCAACGTGAAAGCGCCCACCGGCACGCGCATCGAGGTCACCAACGACTACGTCAAGCAGGTGGAAGGCATCGTGCATCAGGTGGTGAGGCCGGATGATTTGAACACCGTGGTGTCCAACATCGGCGTGATGGCCGATTTGTCCGCGCTTTTTACGCCCAATTCCGGGATGCACACGGCGGTCGTCCAAGTGGGCCTCAAGGAAGATCACAAAGTCAGCAGTTTTGTTTACATGGACGAAGTCCGGCGTCGCATCGCCTCCCAGCTCCCTCAGTTGCGCACTTATTTTCAGTCCGGCGGCCTGGTGGATGCCGTCCTGAATCAAGGCAAGCCTGCGCCGATTGACGTCCAGGTGAGCGGCATGGATCTGAAGACGGACGACCGCATCGCCCAGGAACTCGCGCGCCAGATCAAAGTGTCGCCGGGAGTTTCGGACGTTTATATCCCGCAGGATATGGACTATCCCGCGCTGGAAGTAAATGTGAATCGCGCACGCGCCGCCGAGCTCGGCCTCAGCCCCAAGGAAGTGATTGACAACATCATCACCGCGCTCACTTCAGACGTGATGATCGCTCCCAGCTATTGGGTGGACCCCAAGAACGGCAACAATTACTTCGTGACCGTGCAATATCCGGAGAATCAGGTGAAATCGATCGAGGATTTGAAAGCCATGCCGCTGCACGCGCCCGACCTGAAAATGCCTACATACCTCAATCAGGTCGCGGATGTGGTGCCTCTTCAAACAGCCACCGAAGTAGATCATTACCAGTTGCAGCGCACGATTGACGTTTACGTTGCGCCGACGGGAGAAGACATCGGCGGCCCGCAGCGCGAAATTTCCGGAATCATTCAGCACACGCAATTGCCGCCCAACACGCGGATTGATATTCGCGGCCTCGTGCTGACGATGGAGTCCTCCTTCAAGAGTTTCGGTCTGGGTCTTTTCCTCGCCGTCCTGCTGGTTTATCTCATCCTCGTCGCACAGTTTTCTTCCTTCGTGGATCCGTTCTTGATCGTTCTCGCAGTTCCTACCGGTCTTATCGGCGTAATCCTCACGCTTGCGCTCACCGGTACCACGCTGAATATTCAGTCGCTGATGGGCATCGTGATGCTTCAGGGCATGGTGGTCTCCAACAGCATCTTGATCGTTGATTTCGCCAACGTGCTGCGCAGCCAAGGACACAACTTGCGCGAAGCGGTCGTGCACTCTTGCCGCATCCGTTTGCGTCCCATTTTGATGACGTCGCTCGCTACCGTCGTGGGGCTTTTGCCGATGGCGTTCAAGCTCGAAACCGGGAGCGAAGCCTACGCGCCGCTCGCGCGCGTGATTATCGGCGGGCTGCTCACTTCGATCGTGCTCACGATTTTCGTCGTCCCCGCGGCCTACCTTTTGATGTATCGCCGCCGCGCCGAAGCGGCTGCGTCCTTAATCGCCGAGGAGGCTCACTAATGCGTTGCTGCAATTCTTTTCTCCCCTTCATTTTGCTATCAGCTCTACTGGGAGCGGCGCCCCCCACCCGGGCCCAGATGCAACCAGCGACGCCCGCGCAGCCGTTGGCGCAGCCACAAATGCAGGCGACATCGCAGGCGACGCAGAGCCTCACGCTCCAGGACGCTGAGAAAATCGCCGTTCAAAATCATCCGCAGATGCAAGCAGCGTCCTATCTCGCAAACCTGGCCAACGCGCAGGTCACCGAGGCCCGCTCCGACTATTACCCCCACGCGTACGGCAGCCTTACGGGCGCGAAATCGGAAACCAACAGCCGTATCACCGCCGGCGCGTTGAATAACTCCATCGTCTACGATCGCTTCGCGGACGGCGTAACGGTGCAACAACTCGTCACCGATTTTGGCCGTACCCACGAACTGGTGAAGAGCTCGCTGCTGCACGCCAGAGCCCAGGAGGAGAACGTCACCGCAACGCGCGCTGACGTATTGCTCGCGGTGGACGCTGCCTACTACGGTGTCTTGAAAGCGCAGGCCGTCCTGCAGGTTGCGCAGGAAACCGTTAAGGATCGCCAGCTCGTTTCCGATCAAATCACTACACTGGAAAAAAATAAATTGAAGTCCGGTCTCGACGTCAGTTTTGCCAATGTGGACTTGGCGCAGGCGCAGCTCCTGCTCGTGCAAGCACAAAACGATTTACAAGCTTCCTTTGCCGATCTCTCCACCGCGCTGGGCTATTCCGATCAGCGCACGTTTCAACTCGCTGACCAACCGCTGCCTTCCGCGCCGCCGCCGGACCTTCCTACCCTCATCGCACAGGCTATGCAGAATCGTCCGGAGTTGGTGGGCCGCCGGCTCGATGTAAATTCCGCGCAGAGCTACGCCACCGCCGAACGCGATCTTTGGTTTCCAACGATCAGCGGCGTGGGTGTCGCCGGCCTCACGCCCGTTCGCGAAGAGCCCCTCGCTTCGCGCTATGCGGCCGCCGGATTCAACGTGAATATTCCCATCTTCAACGGACGGCAGTTCAACGCGCTGCACGCCGAAGCGAATGCGGAAGCCAGCGCCCAGCAGCAATACCTTCGTGACCTGCAAAACAATATCGTCCGGGACGTGCGCAAGGCCTGGCTCAACGCGAATTCCGGTTATCAGCGTCTGGCTCTCACCGACCAACTTCTGAACGAGGCGAATCAAGCGCTAAATCTCGCGCAAGCGCGTTACAAACTCGGCTTAAGCTCCATCATCGAGCTGAGCCAATCGCAATTGAACGAAACGCAAGCGGAGATCGCCCAGGCCAGCGCTAAATACGACTACCAAGCCGAATTGTCGGCTCTCAACTTCCAAATCGGCGCGCTGCAATAGTTGAGAAAATTTCGTCGGCCGACGATGTGGTGGCGCAGCGTACGTTGTCATCCCAAGGAGCCGCAGGCGACGAGGGATCTCTCTTCGATTTTCAGAGTGAAGAACAAGCAAACAGCGACGCCGTCGCGTACCCGCCTAATTCGCCGGCTTCACCGACTCCATCAATCCGAAAAATCCCTCCGCAAGCGTGGGATGAATGTACACCGCTCCCTTGAGCACGGTGTAAGGCGCCTTGGCCAAAATCATCGCGCCGAGGATCTGCACAGTCTCGCCGCCCTCGCTTCCCAGAATCGCCGCGCCCAGAATCTGGTCGTTCTCGCCATCCACAATAATTTTCATCAGGCCGGCCGTTTCATCGCGCTCGATCGCACGCGCCACCGAGGACATCGGATACGTCCCCATCTTGAATTTTCGGCCAGAGGCACGTGCGACCTGCTCAGTGATTCCCACGCGTCCCAGCGGCGGATCCGTGAAAAGCGCGTACGGAAGATAACGGTTTTCGATGGTGAGGTTTTTTCCTTCGATCAGGTTTGCGTAAACGATCTGATAATCGTTGTAGGAAATGTGCGTGAATGCCGGCCCGCCTTTCACGTCGCCCATCGCCCAGATTCCCGGCACGCTCGTCTCCATCCTGCCGTTCACCTTCACGTAGCCGCGCGCATCGGTTTCGACGCCGGCTTTCTCGAGGCCAAGGTCATCGGTATTCGGTACGCGCCCGCTGGCAACCAGAAGATGCGAGCCTGAGACGGTCTTCGGGCCCTCTTTGGACTCAATCGTTAGCGCAATCTCGCCGCTGCGATTTTCGACGCGTATTATTTTCGCACCGAGCAAGAATTCGACGCCCTCGGCTTCCAACGCCTTTTGCAATATTTCGGCGATGTCCGGATCTTCGTTCCGCAGAATCCGCTCGCTCCTGTGAATAATCGTTACGCGGCTGCCGAAGCGGCGAAACATCTGTCCGAACTCCAGGCCGATATATCCACCGCCCATCACCAGCAAATGCTTCGGCAGTTCCTGCAATTGGATGATGGTTTCATTGGTAAGGAAGGGAACGGAGTCAATTCCTGCAATCTTGGGAATTTCGGGGCGCGTCCCAGTATCAATAAAGATTTTCTCGCTTTCGAAAGTTTCGCCGCCCGCTTCCACTTGATGAGGTCCGCTGAATCTCGCGTGCGCGCGCACCAGCCGGATATTGGGCCGGTCGCTGATGCGTTTCTGGATCGAATTGCGAAAGTTCTGCACCACCTTATTCTGTCGCGCCACTACCGCGGGAAGATCCACGCTTACGTCGCTCGCCCGTACTCCCCAGCGCGCCGCGTCTCGCGCATAACGCGCCACCTGCGCCGAGGCCACCATCGTCTTCGTGGGCGTGCAGCCGGTATTGATGCAGGACCCGCCCAGCTCCGCGCGCTCGATAAACGCGATTTTCCACCCGTGGTCCGCCAGCGCGTACGAAAGCGGTTTCCCTGCTTGCCCCGACCCGATCACAATCGCATCGAATTTCATCTCGCCACCTCGACATCTGCGCCAGCAGTTTACTAGCAATCCGTGTCCGCCGGTCGTCGTCAACTGCGGGAGTCCGCCGGCTGGCTTGAGCCGTGCATGCCCGGTGCTTCAAGGAAACCTGCGCGAAAATTTAACGCTGCATTCGGCGCCATCGCACCTAAAATTTACGGATGGCCAGGGGATGGGAAAGCAAAGCCGTAGAGGGACAGGTCCAGGAATTTCAGTCCAAAGAAGATCGCCAGAATAAGAAGCAGCTTAGTCAGGCCCAAGTCGAGACGCGGCGGCAAACGCAGGTCTTGCTGCTCGCCCGCGCCCGCGTTGAAAAACAACTGCAATCCAATCAAGATCCGCGCTATCGAGAACAACTCACCCGCGCTCTGGCTGACCTGGACGCCCAGTTGGCCGAGCTATCGGGCGAGTCGAAGTAGCCACCACCGCTGAAGCGCTGTTGCCCCATGGTCTCGCCGAATCCCGCCAGAAAATTGATCACCTTGGTCGTTCGTCCCCGTTCGTCCAATGCAAAGAATGCGAATCTAGGCGAAGGGGTACGCTATGATTTGAATTGAAGGGGGCGCGGTGCCGCCGCAAATCGAAGCAGCTCCCGAAGTCGTGCAAACCCGTTGTTGCATCGCAGGCGGCGGGCCGGCAGGCATGATCGCCGGTTTTCTGTTGGCACGCGCGGGAGTGGATGTCGTGGTGCTTGAAAAGCATACCGATTTCCTGCGCGATTTCCGCGGCGATACGATTCATCCTTCCACTCTGGAGTTGATGCACGAATTGGGCATCCTGCAAGATTTTCTACAACGTCCTCATCAGGAAATTCAGCAAATCGGAGGTCAAATCGAGAAGGAGGAAGTGACCATTGCCGATTTATCTCATCTCCCCACGCATTGCAAATTCGTAGCCCTCATGCCGCAGTGGGATTTCTTAAATTTTATCGCCGAAAAGGGCAAGGCCTATCCGAACTTCCACCTCCGTATGCAGTCCGAGGTCACGGACTTGATTGAAGAAAGCGGTAAGATCGCCGGCGTTCGCGCCAAGAAGCCGACCGGAGCCATCGAAGTGCGGGCGCGTTTGACCATAGGAGCGGACGGACGCCATTCCATCGTCCGCCAGAAGGCCGGGCTTAAGGTGATTGATCTTGGCGCACCCATTGACGTTCTCTGGATGCGCGTTTCGCGCCAGCCAACGGACCCGCACCAGACTCTCGGCCGCTTTCATGCGGGCAGCATTTTAGTCACGCTCAACCGCGGTGATTATTGGCAGTGCGCTTACGTAATCCCCAAAGGCGCCTTCGAGACTATTAAGCAGAAGGGCTTGCAAGGGTTTCGCGACGAGCTCGCGAGCATCGCTCCATTTCTTCGCGACCGCACGGCCGAACTGAAAGACTGGAACGACGTCAAGCTGCTGTCTGTTTCCGTGGACCGTTTGCAGCAGTGGTGGCGCGCCGGACTGCTGTGCATTGGAGATTCCGCCCACGCGATGTCGCCTGTCGGTGGTGTCGGCATTAATCTTGCGATTCAGGATGCCGTGGCCGCGGCGAACGTGCTGGCGAAACCACTCGTGCAAGACGCGGTCACAGATGATCTACTTCGTAAGGTTCAAGAGCGCCGGCAGTTTCCGACGCGTGCAACTCAGCAAGTCCAAATTTTCGCTCACAAGCGGTTTCTGAGCCCTGCCCTCGCGCACCGGACGCCCACTCGCGGGCTGCCTCTGCCGTTGAAATTGCTCCGGCAATTTCCGATATTGCGCCGCATCCCAGCCCGCATGATCGGAATCGGCTTCCGGCCGGAGCATGTGCATACTCCTGAAGCGTCTAATCCCGCGGGCGTCCCGGATCAGGGTCCTCGATAAACACCACGCCGACGCCATTCTGATTTTTCTCGCGTCCCAGATCGAAATGCACCACCGTCCCGCGTAAACTCAGCATGCTCGATCGCGTGGGATCGCCCGACGCTTCAATCACGACGCGCACCTCGGACTGCAATCGCGGCCGGCTATTCAGCGCGAGATAAGCGCCCTGCAGACTCAAATCGCGTACGGTAGCTTTTTCTTCGAATGGCTTTCCGTCGTCGGTCAATCCGCTGATCGTCGCCGCAAATCTCAATCGCCGCCGCAATCCCAAGCGCGATTCGCGAATGGCCACATTCACCCCGCGCTCGCTCAGGGTGATGGACATGCCCTCGGTAGCCGCCCACGTCGCTGGAAATTCCTGCCGCGCCGCCGAAAGGAATCCGTCCACAGCTTTGTCTGAAGAATCGGGATCGTGGTGAAACAAGACCAGATTGCGCACTTTCGCCTCGCGCGCAATCTTCACGCCCTCCAGCCAACTCGAGTGGCCCCAGCCCCGGCGCTCAGACGCCAGTTGTTCGGGCGAATACTGCGCGTCATAAACCAACACATCAGCCCCATGCGCCAGGTGCCGCAGGTTCTGGTCGCACTCGTGCACGCCTGGCTCATTATCAGTCGCATAGACCATCGAGCCGCCCGCGGTGTCAATCCTGTATCCCAGGCATCCTTGCGGGTGGTTCAAGAAACATGTCGAAATTTTCGTGCCGTTCACTTCCCATTTTTCGCCGTCGCTCACTTCGCGGAATTCGCGCGCCGCCGTCATCATCGTCACATCCACGGGAAAATAGGGCGTGGCAAGCTGCGCCGCGAACACCTGTTCCAGGCTATTCGGACCCAGGAATTTCGATTGAAAACTGTAAAATTGAAAACGATTTTGCGATTCGAAGAACGGATGAAAAAACGGAATTCCCTGGATGTGGTCCCAGTGGTAGTGCGTCACCAGGATGTGCGCGTCAATTCCCAGTCCGCGTTGCGCCTCGGTCAGGCAATTTCCCAGCGTTCGCAAGCCGGTCCCGCAATCCAGAATGAACTTCGTCCCGTCCGGCGCGGTTAATTCCAGGCAAGGAGTGTTCCCGCCGTAGCGCCAGGTATCGCGCTCGAGCGTCGGCGTGGAGCCGCGCACGCCCCAGAACACTAGTTTGGCAATTTGGTGCGTCATCGCCGGGTGAATCGCGATGTTCCCCGCCCGCGCTCCCTCTGAGAGTTGAAGCCCACGAAACTGTGCCATGGTAGGCGGGTGCGGCAATGTAAGTCAATTGCGTTTCGAGGCGCGCGTTCATTCCCGCCGGCCATTTGAATTTGACTTTGTAGCGGCGCACTTCAGTGCGCCATCCGGGTCGCGGCAACAACCGATGCCGGTCAGAAGACGGGCGCAACAAATCCCGCCTCCGCAATCTGCTAACTCCTAGCTGCAACCGTTCGAATCCTCGCTGTGCGCACAACCGATTCACGGTTAAAATCCCACTGATGCACGACCACACGCACGCCGGTCACAGCCACGATCATGGCCAGAGCCATGGACTCGGCGGACACTCGCACGTCTCGCTTCCCGCTGAAGGCATGACCCTCGCGCTGGGCGCGGCGGTGATTGCCACGTTTGCGCTGGTTGCAGTCGAGCTCGTCGCCGGATACACCGGCCGTTCGATCGCCCTCGTCAGCGACGCGGTGCACAACCTCACCGACGTGCCGACGCTGGTGCTCTCGTGGTTCGCAATGCGCTGGGCCATGAAGCCTCCCACGCCCGAAAAAACGTACGGCTATCACCGCGCGGGAATCCTCGCGGCATTCGTCAACGCCGTCCTCCTCTCGCTCGTTTCTCTGGGACTTTTGTATGAGTCCTTCATGCGACTACGCAGCCCTGTGGAAGTAAAGACTGGCCTCATGCTGTGGGTTTCGGTGTTTGCGCTGCTTGTGAATGGCGGAATCACGCTCGCGGTCTACAGCGGCCGGCGCGACCTGAATGTACGCAGCGTCTGGATTCACAATTTGGGCGACGCGCTTTCGAATGTCGCGATTGTGATAGGAGCGCTCGCGATTCGTTACACCGGCGCCGGTTGGGTGGATCCGCTCATCGGCCTTGCAATCGGCGGGATGGTCTTCTGGTCGGGAATCGGGATTTTGCGCGAAAGCTCGCACATTTTGCTCGAAGGCTTGCCGCGCAATATTCAGCTCGAAGCGGTCGCCCGCGCACTACTGCGCGTCGAAGGCATCCAGGAAGTTCACGACATCCATATCTGGACGCTCGGCACCGACCTCAACGCACTCTCCTGCCACATACGCATTCCCGATATGCACATGGAAGAAAGCGAAAAAGTTCTGACGCAGGTCCGCGACGTCCTAGCCAGCGAATTCCGAATCAGCCACACCACCATCCAATTCGAACGCGCCGGACTCCCCGCCCACGCCGGCCTGTACATGCCTGAGCCTCTGCAGCGCACGGAAGAATAGGCTCTGCCAGCGAGAGAAAACCCATTTGAATTTTGTGTTGTGATTGGTGAGCCGCGCTCATGCCACATTCACTGCCAAGTTTACCGAACTGAGTGGAGCCGGCATCTTCGTGGTCACAGCTTTTCAGCCTGTGGGGAAACTCGGCTTTCTAGGGGGCCGGAGCTCTTTAGCTCCGACATAAAGCTCAGCCTATCATCAGGCGTTTAGCCCCTGAAGTACCCTGGCGAATTCCCTATAGCGGCATCTGCAACGGCGTTCCGCGCTCTTCGTTCACGCGCGCGGTCGAATCGCTATCAATATCGCTCGCGGACACCGTGCGGCGCCCGCCATCAGGCGTGATGTAGATGATTTTATCCTGCGCGCGCGTGAACGCGAGCGCGTCCACTTGCGTGCCATCGCGCATCACGAGAGCAAACGCACCCACATCCGGCAATGGCGGGGGTTGCGGTTCCTCAGGTGCCGGCATCGGTGCGTTCATGGCGTCGCCGCGAAAATCGCGCTGCTGGTCGTCCGGCGGCTGTTGATCATCCGCCTGCTGACTGTCATCCCCTTGGTTAGCCATTACGTCGCGCTGATCGGTCGCGTCCTGGGTCTGTCCGTCGGAATCATCATCTGCGACAGGACCCGCGTAGTAATAGCCTCCACCGGTGAGAAAAACAAACTGAGGTGTGCCACCTCGCGGGTTACCCGGCGGCTGATGGTTGCGGTTGCCGTTACCGCCATTCCCGACGCGGATGGGTCCGACGTGAGGTGCCCTGATGCCCAGCGACGAATTGCCCGTTGCGCCCGTAAGCCGATAGGGTGCCACCGCGCCATACGCTGTAAAGGGATTTGTTCGCGGGCGTCCGGCGGATGAGCCGTTGTTGATCGTGACAGAGGGAATGGTTCGAATGGCGGCCGAATGGGTGCCACCGCCGGAGAACGACATCCCGCCAGAGGGGCCGCCAGCGCGCATCCCGCCTCCGCCGCCTCCCCGCTGCGCTCGCACAGCCGCGGGAACGGCAAGCAGCACCATTGTCAGCAAGCCAAACAGCCATTTAGCTCTCATGGCTTCTCTTTCCGCCCTGCACCCATCAGACGCTCCAAACTGCCCGACGGTTGCTGCCACTTTACACCCGTTTACAACCCGTTGCATTGCGAACTATTTGAACGCTATCGGTGTCTAATCAGCATGGTGCGTCGCGAACTTGGACTAGATTTTCACCCGTCGGCAATTTTGCGCCAGAAGCTCGCGAAGCGGCATTCACAGTATTACTGTCGGATTGACCCGTCTCTGTTCACGGGGGTGTTCTTTGCGTTGCTCATAATCTTCATGCTGATTCCGGGGCCTAGCTCACCGCACCACCGTTTGCCCATAGACCTAGCAAGCAGCGCCCATTCTAGGCCAATGCCTTGGGCAATGCGCGACGATGCATTGCGCTTGGTAATCGCTCGAGACGGCAAAGTCTATTTTGGCAACGAGAAAGTCGCGCTCGATCAGTTGCCCACCGAAATCCGGAATCGGATCCAGGACGGCGCGGAAAAAAGAGTCTATCTACTCACTGACGCCCGTGCCCGCTATTCCGAGGTTAAGCCCGTTCTAGACGAGGTAGGTCTCGCGGGCGTGGAAGACGTGAGTTTTCTCACGGACAGCCGGCCGCGGCAATAACGTGCGTTCCGAAAAGTGGCAGCGGACATCGCCCGGGCCTTGGCTATCCCCAACCGATGACACCGCATCGAAAGGCTGTCGGAAACTTGACCTTTGCTTTTCCCTATCCCCCGGATGTGCTATAAACGTCCGTCCGAAGGACTACTAGAAATGGGACAGCCGGAAGCCGCTTTACGAGCGGCGCAAGCAGGGGAGTCGAACGCGATCCGTCGCGCGGTTCCGCCGGAGCCGGCAGAGGCATCACAGTATTGCCCGCGCTGTTCGGCTCGACTCGAGCCGCGAAAGTGCAAGATGATCTGCACGTCTTGCGGGTATTACATGTCCTGCTCGGATTTTTACTGACGAGAAAGCTCGCTGCCCCAGGGCAGTGGCTTCTCATTTACACTAATTCCAAATACCGTTTCGAATTTTCCAGGAGGCGCGAACGTGGCACTGAGAATGGTTGAGAACGAAGTGAATGGCGTGACCGTGCTCGAGATCGAAGGGCGCATCGTGCTGGGCGAAGAGAGCAACGCGTTCCGCGAGAAAGTGAAGAGCCTGCTGGCGGCGGGCAAGAAGAAGATTGTGCTGAATCTCGCGCAGGTCGGATACATTGACAGCGCGGGTCTCGGCACCTTGGTGGCCACCTTCCACAGCGCCCGCTCCCAAGGCGCCGTCCTGAAGCTCGCCAACCTCGGTTCGAAATTCAAGGAAGTGCTGCAAGTCACCAAGTTGATGACCGTGTTCGATACCTACGACAGCGAAACGGCCGCGATTCAAAGTTTCGCGAAATAACGCCGACGTTCGGGCAGCTCTCCGACTTTCAACCGGGTCAGTGGGGCGGGTCTTGTACCCGCCCCTCGCCCGTTGCCGCGATTATCATCCACCGCGCAAGCAAGTCTCTCTCTCCGCCATACTCTTTCTTGGTCCGCCCTACTGAGCGTAGCGAAGCCCGCCCGCCGCAGGTGGGGGCTCTCTCTACGAGTCTGTGTGAGAACACGAGAATCTTTGTAGGTCGTCGCTTTAGCGACGACATAAATATTGAGAAATCAGTGCGGCTTCAGCCGCTGAAGTACAGATTTTGCAGTCCTCACACAGACTCTCTACGCCTTGCTCATCGAACGGCACAGGAATTTCCGGTACTCATCGTCCCAGTACCCCCAACGGAACATTTTGCCCGTACCTCCGCAGAAAATACCGGGCAAATTCTCGCTCCGAGATGTCCAAGTAACAAGCCCGTCACCCTCCAACAGATTGAATTAACGCAAGTAATCCCTCCCCGATCGCCAATGGCGATTTAAATGCCGCCATCAACCCAAACGCTCTTCGGCCACGCACCAAAATCCAGCCCCAAACCATGACTTGAGGTGACGCATGTACCGAACAGGCGCGGTCCTGAACACGTTCATCATAATCGTTGCGCTAGGAGCAACTGCTTCCGTCGCAAGTTCAGATTCAAGAATTCCCGGAAGCTCTCGGACGCAGCAGCCAATGGCGCAAAACCAATCCCAAACCCAATCCCAAACCCAATCCAACGACGAGGCCGAAGTAAAAACCTTCAAGGGAACCATCTGGATGAATGGCGACCGCTTCGTCCTAAGGGACGAACACGAAAAACGCTGGTATCACCTCGACGCGGACCAGAAGCTAATCGCCAAATTCGAAGGCAAAGAAGTAAAAGTCACCGGCACCCTAAACCCCGCCAACAGCGAGATCCACGTCCAACACATCGAAGAAAGCTGAGCACGAATGCAGAAGCAATGAATCCCTCGCGGACGCGGGCCGGGTGGCACAACCACTCATTGGGACCGAGGTCTCGATCAAGTCGAGAACGAAACCTCGCGGCGCCCTTTCCGAATTTGTCATTCCGAGCGTAGCGAGGGATCTCTCTTCGCCTTTTGCTTCCGCGTGCCCCATCCTTCCCGAATTCCCTGAAGGGTGGGGCTTTTTCACATTCAAGTCGCAGACTGATCCGATGCTCCCTGAATTACCTTCTGCGTAGGGGCGCTGCTTGTGAATCGCGCCAATGCGCGATTCACCCTTCGATTCGGCAGTGCCGAATCGAAGGGCCGCGCCCCAGCTTGCCCGGGCGTCCAAGCTTCCCCCCATTCGTTTTACTCTTGCCTGTCGTTAACCATTATGTTATCATCAGTCGGGCTATAATCGCGCCCAAGAGAGGAAGGCACATAGTGCACGGCGGAGCAGTCAGCATCGCAGATCGGTCGCGCTGCGCCCGCTTTCGCATCCTCTGTTACACCAGATGTCACAATGTTACATCGCCAAAAATCACGCCAAAATCAATCGCCAACCCCGGCGATTAGAAATTATCGCATCTCACACAAAACAAACATCCGCCCGTCAAATCAATCGCCAACTTTCAGGCACTTCATCCACATCGCAAAACACGCCCGATCAGCCCCCCAACATTCTAGCCACTAGTTGTGATCTTTCAACAGGTTGTCCATTCGACCAGAACCGGAGATGCTGATTGTGCTGAGCAATCACATCGGTCCGGGAGGTCGAATGGACATCCATAAGAATGCCCGACTTACTGTGCATGGTCGAGAGGCGCTGGCAAGAATGGGAACAACTCCAGGAGTGACTTTGAACTCGGCTGCAGCCGAGTTCAAAGTCAGCGCGCGCACCGCGGCCAAGTGGGTGCGCCGTTTTCAGGCGCACGGTCGCGCGGGCCTGCTCGATCGCAGTTCGCGTCCGCACCGCTTCTATCGTCCGACCTCTTTGTCTTTGGTCGAGCAGGTGCAAACGCTTCGTCGCCAGCGCTGGACCGGCTGCCGCATTGCTCGTGCGACCGGCCTGAGCCCGGCCACGGTCAGCCGCATCTTGCAACGCCAAGGGATCAGTCGCCTGCGAGATTTGGATCCGGCTCCGCCGCCGCGACGCTACGAACACGCTTGTCCCGGTGATCTGCTGCATCTGGACATCAAGAAATTGGGCCGTTTTGGTTGTGTGGGGCACCGTATCCATGGCGATCGCAATCAGCACCTTCCCAACGGAGGGTGGGAATACGTCCACGTGGCCATTGACGATCACTCGCGCATCGCCTTCTCGCAAGTCGCCGGCAATGAGCAGGGAGTTTCTGCGGCGGCCTTTCTCACTGCTGCGCTGGCTTGGTACGCCCAACTGGGAATCCGCGTGCGACGCTTGCTCACCGACAACGGGCCGTGTTACCAATCGCGAGTTTTTCGCGCGGTGTGTCAACAACACGGAATTCGACATATTCGCACGCGGCCTTATACCCCACGCACCAACGGGAAAGCCGAGCGGTTCATTCAAACCGCGCTGCGCGAGTGGGCCTACGCTTGCGCCTATAACACTTCGGAGGAACGCGCCGCGCATCTTCCCCGTTGGCTCCATGACTACAACTGGCACCGTCCTCATGCTAGCCTCGGCGGTGCTCCACCCATCTCTCGTTCCGGCCTCGATCGGAACAACGTGTTGATACATGACAACTAGTCACTCATCACTAGAAGCCATCTCATAAATACCTCAGGAGGATAACGGCACAGGCAAGCTGCACCATTCCCAGGAAATTTTCTGGGTAATATTCCCAGCGGATGACCACGCGACGAAAATTATGGAGCCAGGCAAACAAACGCTCGATTTTCCACCGGCGACGATAGCGGCGCAGCACGCGCCCGTCTTGTGTGGCTTTGCGGCTGCGTGTGGAGTTGTGCGGCGCAACCAACTCGACTCCGAAGCGTTCGCGAATCTGCGCATCCAGAGGATCGCTGTCGTACGCGCGGTCGCCGATCAAGCGCTCGGGAGTTTCCCCAAGGAAGCGTCGCTGGAGCGTGGGTTCGACGAGCTTTGTTTCATGCGGCGAAGCGCTGGCCACGTGTACGGCGAGAGGAAGACCATGGCCGTCGCTGATCGCCATGATTTTGCTGCCTTTGCCGCGGCGAGTAGGGCCGACAGCAGAGCCCCCTTTTTCGCCGAACTGAAGGTGGCATCGATGAACGATTCGCTCAGATCGAGTTTCCCGCGATCGCGTAACTCTTCCGCTAGTTTCTGCAGCAGTTGGGTGAGTAGCCCGGACCGCTGCCACTGCTGGAAGCGACGATGACAGGTTTGGTAGGGAGGATAACGACGCGGCAGATCGTGCCAAGGAGCGCCGGTGCGTAAAACCCAAAAAACACCGTTCAGTACCGCACGCGTATCTTGCCACGGGCGACCGCGCCCATCGTCCCTGCGTTTCGGGCGAAACAGTGGTTCCAGCGTCGCCCACTGGGCGTCGGTGAGGTCCATGCTCTTGATTTACGTCACTCACCATAAGTTTCAACCACTCTGTGCGTTGAAAGTGTTTATGAGATAACTTCTAGCCACTGCCGCTATCCCGGCCAACGCCATTTCTAATCGTTACACCCCGCGATTAGAAAACGCTATATCTCACACAAAACAAAGCACAGCACCCAGTTCTAATCGTCATTTTTTTGCGAGCTCCACGGCGCCAGTTCGAGAGTCACGGGTCGCGGGCCACGGATCACGAGTCGCAAATCGCCCGGATTGCCTCCCGAATGCCTGTGCGGGATACCAATCGCCCCGTTTGCGCCCCGCGTGCTTTCGCGGGACACGGCCTCCTCTGCTACAATCTACGTTTCTCAAGCTGCTCAGACCGCCACCCGAGGCCCACATGGCTGAAATTCAACCCTTTCGCGCCTTCCGCTACGACACAAACCGCGTCCCGCTGGACAAAGCGCTGACGCAGCCGTACGACAAAATCACCCCCACGATGCAGGAGAAGTACTACGCGGCAAGCCCCTACAACCTGATCGCCATCGAAAAAGGGCTCATCAAGGCCGCCGACACGCCCGAAAACAACGTCTACACGCGGGCCGGTCAAAAAATCAAAGAATGGATCACGGAAAAAGTCTTGATTCAGGACGCCGCTCCGGCCATCTACGTCTATTCCCAGGAATATCTCTTTCCCGGAACGCACACCCGCAAGACGCGCATCGGCTTCATCGCACTGGGCCGCGTCGAAGATTACGACGCGCACATCGTCTTCCGCCACGAACGCACTCTCTCCGCGCCGAAAGCCGACCGCATCGAGCTTTTACGCCACACCCACGCGCAAACTGGCCAGCTTTTCATGCTCTACGACGACGCGGCGCGCCGCATTGACAATTTGCTCGAAGAAATCGCGAAACAGCCCGCAACCAACGAAATGCAAGACGAATACGGAGTGACTCACCGGCTCTGGCCCGTCACCGACGTCGCCAATATCCGCAGAATTCAAAACGCCATGGCCGACAAAAAACTGATCATCGCCGACGGCCACCACCGCTACGAAACCGCCCTGAATTTTCGCAATGAATCCCGCGTCCGCGAAGGCGTCAACGATCCGTACGCCGCCCCAGAATTCGCCATGATGACCTTCATCAACACGCACTCCAAGGGACTCACCATCTTGCCCACGCACCGCCTCGTCCGCAACGTCCCCGATTTCGATTTCGACAAATTCCGTCAGAACGTCGCCCAGGCATTCGACTGGTATTCCTACCCGTTTCAAAATCCCGAAGAGCGCACCGCCGCGTTCGCCGAGTTCCACAAAGATCTGGAAAAAGTGAATCACGGCCGCCGCGCTATCGGAATCTACCCCGGCGGCGGCGCATTCTATCTATTTCTGCTGCGCCGCGATGCGGACCTGGAAACCACGTTGCCGGACGTCTCTGAAGCGCAGCGCGGCCTGGACATCGTTCTGCTGCACCGGCTGATCATCGAACGAGGATTGGGAATCAGCGCCGAGGCGGTGGCAGCCGAAAGGAATGTCGGCTACGAGCGTGAAGTGGACGCAGCTCTCGCGGCGGTAGACCGTGGTGAAGCGCAACTCGCATGCCTGCTGAATCCCGTGCGCGTCCAGCAAGTGGCCGATATCGCCCTCGGCGGCGACGTACTTCCGCAAAAATCCACAGACTTCTACCCGAAATTAATGAGCGGCATCGCGATTTACCAAGTGCAAGGACGCGTAGAAGGTCAAGCCGGCGCGCGCAGCGGCCAGTGAACGAATCGCTTCCGAAAGCGTCCGGAATAGCGAGCGTTCTAGCAGCGGGCAGGATTCGCCGTGCTCACGATGCCGCGCGAGATGCTATTCGGGCATGATCAGCGGTTTTTCTCTCGGCAGCGCGTCCAGGGTGGCTTTATCGAGATGCAAGTGGGCGGCTACCAATTCCGGGGGCGTGTGGGCGAGCCACTCGGAGAGGGCTAGATCCTGGTAGTAGGGGCTTTTGAACATTTCCAGGAACTTCAGGTCGGTGGTGCCAGTGTTTTCGATGTAATGGGGAAGAGTTTTTTGGATGTAGCCGACGTCGCCGGTTTCGAAATCCATCGTGCGGGCGCGGCCGCCGGTGGCGAAAACGGTCATGCGGGCTTTGCCGCCGAAATAAAATTGCCACTCATCGGCGTTGGGATGCCAGTGGAGTTCGCGGAGGCCGCCGGGCTTTACGGTGACGATGGCGGCGGAGATCGCCTCGGAAATTTTGAAGTTGTTGGAATCAATGATGCGGACTTCGCCGCTCTTATTGGATTTGGTGGGCGGCATCTGCATCGCGCGGAAGGCGAAATCAATTGGTGAAGGGCCGAGCGCACCGGCGGCGATGCGGCGGTCGTCGGCGAGAGAGCCAGGAACATCGGCCTGAAAGATGAAGAGCTCTTTTGTGGGCATGGCGGCGACCGCTTGTTGATTGACGCCGAAATTTTTCGCGACGACGTCGGGAGGCGTGTGCGCCATAAAGTCCGAGAGCAGGACGGTGGCGTATTCGGAGAAGTTGCCGTCATCGAAGACCAGCAGGAATTCGCAACCGTCGGGGGCGAGTCCCTCGATCGAGTGGGGAATGCCGGTGGGAAAAAACCAGAGGTCGCCTTCCTTCACGTCGGTGACGAAGCTTTTGCCTTCGGAATCAATGCAGGTGATGCGCGCGCTGCCGTAGAGCATGAAAGCCCATTCGGCGGCGCTGTGCCAGTGGAGTTCGCGGACTCCGCCGGCGGTGAGGCGCATGTCCACACCGGCGAGGGTGGTGGCGACGGCAAGTTCGCGCTGGGTGACTTCGCGCGACCAGCCGCCTTCGTGTTGGCGCTTGTGCGCGAATGAAAATGGATATTTGAAAGTTTGCACGCCGCCGGCGTCGGTGGGCAACGGGTGATTCGAATCCGGATTCGCAGCGTCGAGAACGGAATTGGTGGGGCCGGGATCGCTCGTGCTGCGATCTGCGGCGGCCTCTGCGCCGGATTGTTCTTGCGCGGCTAACTCTTCGGCTGAGAGAAGGCTGGCCGCCGCCAGGGCTACTGAACCCACTCCCAGGAATCCTCGTCGCGTTAGCCTTTCTTTTTCTTCTCCATCATTCATAATGCGCTCCTTCAATAGACATGAATGGGAATGAATTTTTTCGTGCGCGTTCGAGATCAGATCTCGATGGGATTGTACGACATAAGCAGTCCGCCGCGACAAGCGCGGGAAAGGGTTGAATCGACGCGGCGCCAATCGGGAGATTGGCGTTCCCAGGTTGGCGGTCAAAATTTGAATTCGGCGATTTGGTTCAGCAGGCGGATCAAGGTGGCGATTTCTTCGGGATTCAAGGTCTCGCGCAGCTTTTCTTCGGCATTGCGACGTTCCTTGATCAGTTGGTCGCGATACTTGTTGCCTTTTGCGGTGAGCTGGACGGGGAGCGCCCGGCCGGTGGCGGCTCTTTTTTGGGCCAACAGGCCTTCGCGAATCATGGTCTTGATGGCGCGATGGACTACGGTGCGGTCGAAGCCGAGGACTTTGGCGATTTGATTGGGATTGAGCGCGACTCCTCCGCGCAGCGTGGACATGATGAAGCCGCGGGTCTGCGAGCATTTGGTTTTTTGTTCGAGCTGCTTGCCGACGGAAAAGTAGGCGAAGGCGAGATTCAACAGGATCGAGTCTTTCACTATTTGCGGCGGGATCGGGACGAGCTTTTTGTCGACGATGTTCATAGAACCTGCACCGTTTCCGAAAGCGGCCTGCGCCATTGCGGGCGGTCCTCGTGGGCGGCGGATTTTTTTCCGATGGCGATAACCATGACGATCTCATGATTTTTGCGCGAAAGCTTCAGCAATTTGGCCAGGCGGCGGCTGTCAAATCCTTCCATGGGGCAGGTGTTGAGACCGAGGGCTTGGGCAGCGATCATTAAATTCTGGCACGCGAGAGCGGCGCTTTTGGTGGCCCATTTAAACATACCCTGCCGCCCGACAGGGAGCGTGCCGCCCGTTTTCCAGAAATGCAGGAGCCGAAGGATGATCCATTTGATCGCGCCAAAAATGCCGAACCAACCCTGGATGAAAAACCATTTCCCGAATTTGGCGCGGCGTTCGTATTCGGCGATCTTTTTTTTGCTGAAGCTGGCGGTGCGCATCCAGGCGAGTTCGCCGGCGCTTGTGGATTTCCAGGAGCCGATGTCCGCGACGGCGACGATCAGGGCGGAGGCGGTGGCGGCGGGGCTTTGGCCGAAGCAGAGTTCGGCGGCTTCATTGCGCACCTCGGGAGTGGACAGCCAGTAGAAGCGGTAGGGCTGGATATTGAAGCTGGAAGGAGCGAGGCAGGCAGCGTCTAGGATTTGGTCGCGGGTTGCGGGCGGGATGGGGATGGGTTCGAAAACCTTCACGGCTCTTCTGTGGCAGATGGTTTCAAGAACGTCAGGCATGGTGGTCACCTCCAATGTTGCTATTACAACATAGTGGTGTTGTCATTGCAACATTCAATTTGCCTGGCGGGGCCGAGTAGGGATTAAAGGGCGGTCGGTGTAAAGCAAGGAGAAAAACCAAAGTCCAAGGCTGCCCGGTGCGTCCTGAAATGCCGGGACGCACCGACGGGTACCCTTCGATCCGACGCCGTCGGATCTCAGGGCGAATCGCGCTGCAGCGCGATTCGCAAAGGCAACGGCGCCAATCGGGAGATTGGCGTTCCCAGGCTGCGGATGACATTGTTGGGGGCGCCACATAAAATGGATTGATCGTTTGTTGCGGCAAGATGCGTCGAGATTTCGCGAGGGCTTGACTTCGGATGACGACGACTACTAATCACCGGCGGTTTGCAGGCGTGCGCGTTTTGATTTTCGATCTGGACGGCACTTTGATTGATTCGAAATTGGATCTGGCACATTCGGTGAATGCGATGCTGGAGCACATGGGGCGGGAGGCGCACGTTCACGAGACGATTTTTGGTTTTATTGGGGATGGCGCGGCGATGCTGGTGCGGAGGGCGCTGGGGGAGAGCGTTACAGAAGCGGAAGTCGAGCGGGGACTTAATTATTTTCTGAAGTACTACCGGGAACACATGCTGGACAACACTGTGGCTTATCCGGGGGTGCGCGAAGCGCTGGCGGAGTTGGCGGGGGATTCCGCAAAGCCGGGGACAGATTCGGCGCGGGTGATGGCGGTGTTAACGAACAAGCCGGTGGTTTTCAGCCGGGCTATTTTGGATGGGCTCGGGTTATCGCGGTATTTTCGGTTTGTGTATGGCGGGAATAGTTTTGAGAGGAAAAAGCCGGATCCGATCGGAGTGGAAGTGTTGTTGCGCGACCTGCAGGTCTCGCCGCAGGAGGCTTTGCTGATCGGAGATTCGGACGTGGACATCAAGACGGCACGCAATGCGGGAATATTTGCTTGCGGAGTGAGTTATGGCTTTGGACTGGCGGGTTTGCGGGCGCATCCGCCGGATTTGATGGTGGATAGTTTGATGGAGCTGCTGGGGCATTTGAATGGGGATGCGTGACTCGCCAGCACGATGGTTTAGCGAAGAGAGATCCCTCGCTGCGCTCGGGATGACAGATGAAAGGAAACCGGGGCGCGAGTGATTGTCGGAGGTGAAGCTCCGACGTTCTAAAAGGCGGACCGTTTCCGAGAGATGGCGCATTGAAGTCCGCCATCGCAAAGGCTTTTTGTGGCTGAGAGTTTTGCAATGCAATCACGGCGGCGAGTTGCGTTGTTGCTGTTCGCGACCTTGCTGGTCTTGATGGCCGGTGGTTTTGTGCGCGGCAATCCTGCTGCGTTTCTCGTTTCCTATTCCGATACTGATGCGAAAGGCGCCGCTGCGGTTGCGGCGATGCCTTTTCGGGCGGGTGAGATTTTGAATTATCGGCTGGAGTGGGCGCCATTTTCGAATGCGGCATCGGTGCAGACAGCGGTGGTCGAGCGGCGCGACCTTTTTGGGTGGCAGACTTGGCATTTTCGCGCTTCGGTGCACTCGCAGGCGCCTTTGCGGAATCTTTTTGAGGTGGACGACCAATTTGATTCGTATACCGACGTCGCGAATCTCGACAGCCATCAATATGAGATGTATCTCGATGAAATGGGGAAGAAGCAGGACGCGGTGCTTCACTTGATCGCGATCGGTCAATCGCGGCGCGGGAATGTGGCGCCCGTGATTGTCCAGCCGGGAACACGGGATCCTCTGGGCGCGTTTTATGCGCTGCGGGCTACGGATTGGAAGCGCACGCCGGAATTGCGGGTGCCGCTTTACGACGGGAGCGATCTGTACGAGATGCGCGCGCATCTGGAAGTTCCAGCGGAAACCGTGGCAATTACGATCGGGAATTATCAGGCTGCGCGGATTGCTATTCGTCTTTTCATGCATGGCAAGGAAATGCCGCAGACGAATTTTTCGGTTTGGCTGGCGCATGATGCGGCGCGGACGCCTGTTTTGGTTGAGGCGGAGATGCCCTATGGAAATTTTCGAGGGGAATTGACGGCGGTGCAGAAATGACTGGGCCGAGTTAGTCTTCTGGGATGACCCAGTCGTCGGGCGGGAAGTCAATTTGCCAGAAGCTGGGCGATGGCTTCACGAATTCGATGCCCATTTGGGCTTTGCCGGCTTGTTCGGTGCCGACGTAGACGATGCGGCATTGGCGCGCGGTTTGCGTGGCTTTATTCGAGATGGTCACTTCCTGGGCGGCGGCGACGCTCGCTGCCAGGGCGATTAGCGCGCCATGGGCGTTGACAACGAGCGTGCGCGTTTCTTCATCAAAATCCTGATTCGTGGTGGTTTTGCCTTTCACGCTGATCGGCACGCTGAGGAGCACGCGCATACTGCGGCGGCGTCCGGGATCGGTGATGAGCTTTTGAGCTTCTTTGTGTGGAGCTGTCGGTGCGCCCATACGCTTACGATAGCTAGCTGGTCCGTACTGGGCAATGGAACTATCTTCCTATTGGCGAGTTTCAGTTACTGGCACGGGCGAACGGGGTTCGCTGGCCGCGAGTACAGGCGAAAGTGCAGGCAATATTGATGCGGCGGAATCGCGGGACGCGGGAGCGCGTGCGGTGCGGATGGCGGCGAGATACTAACAGTGGACGACTTTTCCGGCGGGTTGCTTGACGTTGCGCGTGGCGTTGCGCGTATCCACGACTAATCTCGCGTGGCGGACGATGGCGTCGTAATCATAGCTGGAGTGATCGGTGGCGATCAGGACGCAGTCGTAGCTGGCTAGGCGTTCGGGCGTCAGCTCGACTGATTGCATGTTTGAAAAATCGTAGTGCCGCATTTTATGGAGGCGCGGGAAGTACGGGTCGTTGTAATCGAGGTTCGCGCCGCGCGCGGTGAGCAACTCGAGGAGTTTCAGAGAAGGGGATTCGCGCAGGTCGTCCACATCTTTCTTGTAGGCGACGCCCAGAAGCAGGATTTTTGAGCCTTTCACGCTTCTCTCGTGATCGTTCAGCGCGGTGATGAGGGCTTCGACCACGTTGTAGGGCATGGCGGTGTTGATTTCGCCGGCGAGTTCGATGAAGCGGGTGACGAAATCGTATTCGCGCGCTTTCCACGCAAGATAGTAGGGATCCACGGGGATGCAATGACCGCCTAGGCCCGGCCCGGGATAGAACGGCATAAACCCGAAGGGCTTGGTGGCCGCGCTGTCGATTACTTCCCAGATGTCCAGATCCATGCGCAGGGAAAGCTGCTTGAGCTCGTTTACCAGCGCGATATTCACGCAGCGGAAGATATTTTCTAGGAGCTTGACCATTTCGGCGGCGCGCGTGGAGCTGACCGGAACTACTTTTGATACGATTTGGGCGTAGAGATTGGCGGCGGCGCGTCCACTGGGCGGATTGATGCCGCCGACAACTTTTGGGATTTGCGCGAGACCGTACTGTTTATTGCCGGGATCTTCGCGTTCCGGGGAAAACGCGAGATAAAAGTCCGTCGCGGTGTTTTCCGTGGCCGGGCCTTTCACCAGAGGACAGCGCAAGCCGCCTTTTTCTAGAATCGGCAGAACCAGTTCTTCGGTAGTGCCGGGGTAGGTGGTGCTTTCGAGGACGATCAGTTGATGGCGCTGCAAATTCGGGGCGATGGCTTTGGCGGTGTTTTCGACGTAGCTGAGGTCCGGTTCGCGGCGCTCGTCGAGAGGCGTGGGGACGCAGATCAGCACCGCATCCATTTCCTGGAGGCGCGCGAAATCGGTCGTGGCGTCGAAACGCTTGGCGTGCACGTGGTGCTGGATTTTTTCGGCGGCGATGTGCTGGATGTAGGACTGGCCGGCATTGAGCTTTTTGACTTTTTCGTGGTCGAGGTCGAAGCCGGTGACGCGCTGGCCGACGTCGGCAAAACGCAAGGCGAGCGGCAGGCCGACGTAACCGCAGCCGATAATGCCGATCTTGATGTCTTTCGACGCGAAAAATTCCGGAGTGCGTTCTGCGGGCACTTGCGACCTCTCGTTGAAGTTGAAGATTTTTGCCGGCCGCCCTCAGGAATGGCCGAAAGACAGCTTGCAAGACGAAAATTGACTATAGCAAGAATCAGAATTTGCACAAAGGCGGGGCTCCGGGGACGCCCAGGAACCGTGCTTGGTCACGGATGCCCGCGGCGTCCCGAAAGACGCCGGACACAGCCGTCCTGGGGTGGAGTCCAGCCGACGCTGGCGCGATTCTGGTTGTCCTTATGCAGACATTGCGCGAGCATGGCGCGTGGGCAGTGTGGGTTCAAAACTCGGCTACTTTGTGAGGCAGCGGAGTATTCAGCTCGCGCTGATTCTGTGGGTTTTGATCAGCGTGGCGGCGGTGGAGCTTTGCCATGGGACGATGCCGCTGCCGATGGGGCCGCATCCGGGCCACCCGAAGGCGATGGTTATCTTCAGTTCGATTGCGCTGGTGTTTCTGGTGCTGGAGATTGGCCTCGTGGCGTTGATTACGCGGCGGCGGCCGATGCCGGATTTAGCCGGGCGGGCGCCAGAGCGCGGCGTGGCGTTGCGCGAGACATTGCTTTTGTGGATTTACGGCGCGGCGGTTTTACTTGCTGGAAGAATTATTGGGCTGCACTTTTTCGGAGCGGGCATTGCGCTGCATCTGAATGGCTCGCTGGTGGGCGCGACGCGAGTGCAATCGCCGGAAGAGGTTTATGCGTTTGCGGCTTACAACGGAGTATTTTTCGCGCTGGTTCCGTATGTGGTGTTCCGGCTGCGCGGGTATTCGCACGAGCAGTTGAACTTGCGGTCGGCGAATTTGAAGAACGACACGATCGTGATTTTCGTGGTGATGGGGATCGGGTGCTTGCTGGATTTTGGGCTTGACGGGAATTTCTTGCGGTTGACGCATCATCAGCAGATCGTGGGCGGGCTGTTGTCGTTTATCCTTCATCTTTTCGGGACCGATTTGCCGGTGATGATTTTTATTTACGCGATCCTGCAGCCGCGCTACGCGAAGTTGACGGCGCCCGTGACGGCATTCCTGCTGGGAGCGGCGAGCTATCCGGCGATGCATGTATTGGAATCGTGGACGCGATATGACACGCTTGAGCACGCGGTGCTGTCGGTGATCATGGTGTTCCTCACGTTTTTTCCTCCCGGAGTGATGAAGTCATTTCTTACGGTACGCACGGGGAATGCCTGGGTGCATGTGTGGGGGTTTCATGCGATCTCGCCGCATGTGACCGTGGATACGCGGTTGATTGTGGCGGATTTTCACATTCAGTGAGAGGCGGGACGGCGTGAGCGGGAGAAACGGGTCGGCGGGCGTGGGAGAGTCGTGCTAGGTCATCGGTGCCCGGTGCGTCCCGAAGGCTGGGACGCACCGGCCGCTCCATAATCTTTGTAGGGCTTAGATGCAGTTTTCGCTTAGGCCAGGCCGTGCCAGCCGTTGGCGGTGATGGCGCGCGGAGTGGGAAGTGGGGCGATTAGTTTGCCTCCGCGGGCTAGGAAGTCGCGTTCGCGGGTTTGGATTTCGGGCATGAAGTGCCAGGGCAGGACTAGAAAATCGTCGGCGTGGGCGCGGGCTTCCGCTTCGGAGACGATGGGGATCCAGGTGCCGACCGTGAATTTGCCCCATTTTTCGGGATTGCGCTCGGCTGCGGAACGAATCAGGGTGTGATCGAGGCCAAAAATCTGCAGCAGAGTGTTGCCCTTGTTAGAAGCGTCGTAGACCGAAATCTCCCGCCCTTGCTCGCGCTCGCCGCGCAGCCAGTCCCGGAGTTTTGCGCCAATGCGCTGGACGCGCGTGATTTTGCGGCTGACGAAAATTTCGCCACGGCGCGGCGATTCGTGATTGAAGAGAATGCCGTTCACGGCATAGAGGCCGTAGCCTTCGCGGGCGTTGACCGTCATCCAGTAGCTATAGAGTTTTGCGCAACCGTACGGGCTGCGCGGCCGGAAGGGCGTAGTTTCGCTTTGCGGACATTCGTAGGCTTGGCCAAACATTTCGCTGCTAGCGGCGTTGTAAAAGCGTGCGGGAATTCCGGTTTCGCGGATGGCGTCGAGCAAGCGCGTCGTGCCGAGGGCCGTGATGTCTCCGGTGTATTCGGGAATGTCGAAACTGACGCGGACATGGCTCTGCGCGCCCAGGTGGTAGATTTCGTCAGGCGCGATGCGGTAGAGGAGCTTCGAGAGGCTGGTGGCGTCCGAAAGATCGGCGAAGTGGAGGAAGAAGCGGGTTTCGTGCTCGTGCCAATCTGAGATGAGATGGTCCACGCGGTCCGCATTGAAACTGCTGGAGCGCCGCTTGATGCCGTGGACTTCGTAGCCCTTGCCGACGAGCAACTCGGCGAGATAGGAGCCATCCTGGCCGGTGATGCCGGTGATGAACGCTCGCCTGCGGCGGTCTGGGAAGGCGGCTGTCATTTGCGTGCTCGCTCCGATGGCGCGTTGGGCCTGAAAAGTTCCTGATAAGTACAGATTCGACCGAATTGGGAGTTACTTCAGCCCATTCGCGGCGGCGTTTGACGATTCCGCAAATGAAACAGTTTCACTGGGCTGCATAGGCCTGGAGAGCAATAATCTGGCCAATGCGTGTGTGACGTTGTAGTGCTTCGTGCGCACCTGCGCTGGGGCTCGCGCGTTGTTATCCGTTTCGCGCTGCGTTATTCTCGGCAGCGATGATTGATATTCATTGCCACATACTTCCTGGGCTTGATGACGGTCCCGATTCGGTTGAGCTGTCCGTGGAAATGGCGGAAATGGCTATTACGGATGGGATTACGCACGTCATTTCGACGCCGCACGCGCATCCGAATCACGCATTTGTTCCCGAATTGGTAAAGGAGCGGCGCGATGAATTGCAGGCGAAATTCGAAGGGCGGTTGGTGCTGGCAACCGGATGCGATTTTCATTTGAGTTTTGAAAACTTGCGCGAGATACGCCACGATTCGCGCCGCTTTACGCTGAACCAAAAGAACTACTTGCTGGTAGAGTTTGCCGACTACTCGATTCCGCCTTCGATGGACCAATCGCTGCATGAATTGCATCTGGCGGGTTTGCGGCCGATCATCACGCACCCGGAGCGCAATCCTTTAATACGATCGAAGCCGGAGCGATTGTTTCGGTGGCTGCGGCAAGGTTGTTACGCGCAGGTGACGGGGCAATCGTTGCTGGGGAAATTCGGGAAGTCGGCGCAAGAAGTGGCGGAAGAGTGGATCGGGATGAACGCCGTGCATTTTGTGGCCAGCGACGCGCATAACGTGACGTCGCGGCCATTGCGGCTGAAGGAGGTGTTTGAGCACGTGGCGAAGAAGCGCGGCGAGGACGTGGCCACGGCGTTGATGGTGGATAATCCGCGGGCGGTGTTTGAAGGCAAGCCACTGCCTTGGGTGCCGGAGATGGATGAGGATGTGGGGCTTAGTCCTGGGGCGAAACCATTGAAGAAGCGCAAGAGGTTTTGGTTCTTTTAGTCCTGCTCGCCACGATCATTTGAATAGTTCGAGGATTTCCTCGTAGCGCTTGAACGGGGCGATCAGGTACGCGCCAGCTATGCTCTCGCCGCGCGCTGTGCGCGCCCAATCGAGCATGCGGCGGGCTAGGACGAATCCGCGTTCGCGGGCGTGTTCGCCGGCTTTTTCCATTTCGCGCAGGGTGGCTTCGGGGATCACGATTCCGGGGACTTCGTTATTTAGCCGCAGGGCTTGTTTGTAACTCGTCAGCGGCCAGAGGCCGACGACGATCGGCACCGGTGATTTTCCGCCGAGGCGCTTCAGAAACTGGTGCCAGTGCTCGGGATCGAAGATCGGCTGAGTCATCGCGAAATGCGCACCGGCTTCGATTTTGGCTTCGAAGCGCCGCAACTCTTCGTCAATATTTTCCGCGACCGGATTTACAGCGACGCCGATCGTGAAATTCGTCGCGCCACCAAGACTTTTTCCTGCCCAGTCGGTCCCTTGATTCAGCCGCGACAAAACCTTTACCAGACCGATCGAATCCACTTCGTAGACACCGCTGGTTTCGGGATGATCGCCGAGCGATGGCGGGTCGCCGGTGATCGCGAGGATGTTGCGCACGCCTCCGACGGCCCAGGCGCCGAGCAGCATGGCTTGTAGGCCGATGATATTGGCGTCGCGCGTGGTGACGTGCGGGATGGTTTCGAAATTGTGGGCTTCAAGTGCGCCGGCTAGGACGAGAGCGTCCATGCCGACCCGGGCGAGCGTGCCGCTATTAATGTCAATCGAGTCCACTTCGCCGGAGGCCATCACGCGGCCAACCTGGTCGAGGATGCGTTCGATGGTGACGCCCTTGGGCGGATCGATTTCGACCGAGGTGACGAATTTTTCGGCCTGGATTTTGCGCCATAGCTTGCTTTCGGGCTCGCGGGCGGCGATGCGACGGAAACGTTCGGCGGGCTCGAAGACTTCGATCGTCGCCGCAGAGGCGTTCGCACCGTCTTTCGCAGCAGCGGATTTTCCGGGGCGCAACTTCTTTACGGCTTCGGCCATTGCGCGGATGTGTTCGGGCGTGGTGCCGCAGCAGCCGCCGAGAATTCGCACGCCGATTTCCGCGGCCTCCTGGGCGAAGAGCGCGAAGTATTCAGGCGAGGATTTCGGGTAGACGATGCGGTCGCCGACACGCTTGGGGAAGCCCGCATTGGGCATGGCGGTTAACGGCAATTTCGCGGCGCCGGCAAGTTCGCGCAGAACCGGCAAGAGCAGCTGCGGGCCGATGGTGCAGTTCGCGCCGAAGGTTTGAATATTTCTGTCTTTTAATTTTTCCCAGGCGTCTTGTGGGCGCGTGCCGCCGAAGGTGGAGCCTTCGTCCGAGTAGGTTAATTCAGCCGCAATGGGCAGGCGCGAGAACGAGCGGATGGCGTCCACGGCGGCGAGCAGTTCCTCGATGTCGCTGAAGGTTTCGAGCAAAAACAGATCCACGCCGCGCTCTTCGAGCGCGCCGGCCTGTTCCTTGAAAATTGCCACGACCTCTTCGTGCGGCAATTCGCGCACGTGCTGGACGATTCCGAGGGGACCGATGGAGCCGGCGATCAAGACTTCGTGCTTGGCGGCCTCGCGGGCTTCGCGGGCGATTTTCACGGCGCGATGGTTCAGCTCGGCGACGCGGGCGCCCATGCCGAACTGCGAGAGCTTGTGGCGGTTGGCGCTGAAGGTGTTGGTTTCGATGAGCTGTGCGCCGGCTTCGATGTAGGTTTGATGGACGTGGAACACGGCTTCGCCGTGCGTGGTGTTGAGTTCATCCACGCAGCGCTGCGGGCCGACGGATTCATAGAGCAGGGAGCCCATGGCTCCATCGCCTACCAGGATGGAGTGTTTCAGCCGCTCGTTGAAGTCTTCGATTTTCATGCTCGGTCGCTGGCCCTTTCGTGCGTGCTGCGCCGCGCTGAAGATTCCAGCGGGCTGCAAAAAGTTCACAATTATACCATTGGGGTGCCGGACGCGCAGTGCGCCGGGTGCCGGCGCTCAATTTTTCCGGCGCCAGCCGTGGAAAATGTGCTATCTAGTCGGCGCGAAGCGGTTTCAAAAACGAATGCGAGGAGGCGGCATGTCCCGTGTTTCACGAATGATTGTGAAATTACTGCTCCCGCTCGGCGTTGGATTGGTGTGCTGCGTTGCGGCTGCGCCTGTCGTCGTACGCGCGACGATTCGTGTTCCGGGGCGTTTGCCGATCCTGCAGGCCGCGCATCAGCCGCCGAATGCGGGCGTGGACAACACCAAAATGGGGCCGTATCGCGCGCTCGCGAAACTGGCGTACGCCTCGTTCCAAAAGGGAGATAGCGCGACGGCTGCGGAATTGGCGCACATCCTGGAACGTGTGTGGGACAAAGCCGAGGATTACGGCGGCGATACGGCACTGTCCAAGACCAACCCTACGCTGTTCAAACAAGTTGATAAGGCGATGGATGATTTCATCACGCCGCTCGAGAATTACTCGAAAGGCGCGCCCGAGGCGGCGAAAGTGAAAGCGGCGTACAACGCTTATCTGGAAAACTTGAGGCTGGCGGATTGACCATGAATGACAGCAGCGCGAAGAAAAACGAGCCGTTGGTGCGGGTGGCGCGCGAGCCGGACCGGGACGAGGAATTTCGCGGGCCGTTTTATGAACTGCGCAAGCGCAAAATCTGGTTCTCCGATGAAATACGGAGCGAGCACGCGCGGCTGAAGGAATCTTTGTGGCGCTATATTCGTGGGTCGCGATTTTTCGTGGCGCTGACTTCGCCGCTTATTTACGGCTGCATTATTCCGTTCATGATCCTGGATTTGTTCATCACGCTGTACCAGGGATTCTCGTTTCCGATTTACGAGATACCGAAGGTGCGGCGGTCGGACTACATCATTTTTGACCGCGGGAAGCTGTGTTATTTGAATTTGCTGGAGCGCATCAATTGCGCTTACTGCTCGTATGGCAATGGGTTGATGGCTTACGTGGTGGAAATCGCGGCGCGCACCGAGCAGCACTGGTGCCCGATCCGACACGCGCATCGCATTCAACATGCGCACGACCGCTATCCGCATTTTTTGCCGTATGGCGATGCGAAGGCTTACCGGGCGCAAATCGAGGCGGTGCGCACGGATTTCCGGGATGTAAAGGGCGAAGGATAGACGCTAAACGGACCCGCTATGAAAAAGAAAATCAGGTATCGAGAACGGCCAGACGAGCTGCGTCGCGGATACGACCTATCAGAATTGAAGGGCGGTGTCCGAGGCCAATATGCCGGCGGCTATAGGTCCGGGAGAACCAAGATTTTACTCATGGCCGCGCGTGCTGCGAAATAGCGGGATGCAACCTAATTCGTCAACGCGGTTCGCGAGTGAACCGCGCACGCACACCCAGTTGTATAATCTAATCGAATAGGTTCACAATGCCGAGAATCTACTCGGGTATCAATCGCTAGACTAATGGCTCGCCTTAAGGCAACTCCAAATCCGCAAATTTTGGTGTGGGCACGTAAATCGGCCGGAATGTCAGTCGACGCCGCCGCTAGCAAGGCGGCCATCACGGCGGAGCAGTTGTCTTCGTGGGAATTGGGACAGGAGCAACCGAGTATCCCGCAACTTCGCAAACTCGCGTCGGTTTAGCGTCGTCCACTTGCAGCGTTCTATTTGGCCGAACCCCCGGCGCGATTCGAAGTCATGCATGACTTTCGCCGATTCTCGGCCGATGAGTTGCCGCTCTCCGAAGTTGGCGTTTGAAATACGCCGTGCCTACGACCGCAGAGAGTGGGCGTTGGAGCTCATGCGAGATATTGAGGAAACGCCGCCTGACTTTGGCGCGACCGCAACATTGCGCGATGGCGTGGAGGAAGTAGCAATTCGTCTCCGCAAGGCTGTGGGAATAGAGATCGCGCAACAGGCGACTTGGCGCATAGGTAGCGAGGCTTTCAAACAATGGCGCCGCGTGCTTGAGCCAGCTGGGATTTTGACTCTGCAAACTACCAGCATCCCATTGCGTGAGGCTCGAGGATTTTCGATCAGCTTGATGCCTCTGCCCGTTGTCGTGGTGAACAACAAGGACGCGCCCAGAGGGCGCATATTCACGCTCCTACATGAGGCTACGCATCTCATGCTCAACGATGGAGGCATTTGTGACCTCCATGACGGAGGCGAAGAGGCCTTTTGCAATCGTGTCGCCGGCGCAGCGCTGTTTCCGAAAGAGGCGCTGCTTCGCAGCCCGACGGTTCAACGGCACAGCAAGGGCGCTCAAGCCTGGAAGGATCAGGAACTTCAAGAATTGTCGCGCCAGTTCGGCGGAAGCCGTGAGGCCGCCCTTGTACGTCTCCTGACTCTCAAGCTCACGACACAATCTTTCTACGATCGCATGCACAAGGAGTTTGTAAAACAATACGACCAAAGAGAAAAACAGAAGCAGGAAGCGGAAGGCGTTGCGCCACCACATGTAATCGCCCTTTCTAGCGCTGGACCTCTCTTTACGGCATTGGTTCTCGAGAACTTGAATCGAGACAAAATCACCGTGAGTGATGTTAGCGACTACCTTCAAATCCGGCTTAAGCATTTGAAGGAACTGCAGGGAGAACTTACAAAGAGAGCGTAATGCGTTAACCGTGCCATATAGCCTAGACACTGGCGGAATACTCGATGCACGGGTGCGTCACTATCCTCCAGATGTTTTTCCAGCATTATGGCTGCTGATGTCAGAGTCATCGAAAAAACGGGAGAGCTTTGTAATAGAGGAGGTGGTCGCGGAACTGGAGCGCAAAGACGACGATGTTCACAAATGGGTGAAACAACGCGAGGCGATGATCGTGGCGATCGAAGGGGACATTCAGACTTGTCTCGTAAAACTGATGTCGAAATACGCCCGACTCGTTGATTCCAAGAGAAATAGATCGGGCGGTGACCCGAGGTTATAGCCTTAGCTCAGGCCCGTGGGTGGACAGTTGTGACCGCGGAGAAGCCTTCCGGAAATTTGGCGAAGCCGAAAATACCCGACGTTTGCAAGGATTTGAGCATTCCATGCATCGAAGTAGTTGATTTTTTCCGAAAGCAGGGATGGCGCCGGCAGCAAGCGAATATGTGACTGCCATTGGATAGCGGGTTTCGCGCTGCGCTTGTGGCAACATTCTCGTTAGGCGGTGAAGCGGTAGCCTTTGCCTCTTACGGTTTGGATGTGTTTGGGATTTTGAGAGTTGTCGAGTTTTTGGCGGAGCCAGGAGACGTGGACGTCTACCGTGCGGGACGTTACCTGGCCGTCGTACTCCCAGACTTTCTGCAGGATTTCCTCGCGGGGGACTACGCGGTCGCGGTGATCCACCAAGTACCGCAGTAGCAGAAGTTCTTTCGCGGCGACTTCCACGCGCTGGCCAGCTTTCAGGATTTCCGAGTTTTCAAAATCGATCTCGACGTCGTCGAAGCGGAAGGTGCGCACGGCGACGCGGCGTTCTTTGTGCACGCGGCGCAAGAGAGCTTCTATGCGCGCAAGCAGCTCGGTGGGTTCGAAAGGCTTGGCGAGGTAATCGTCGGCGCCCAGCTTCAGGCCGATGACGCGATTCACGACTTGCGTTTTCGCGGTCAACATCAGGATCGCGGAGTCCACACCTTTTTGGCGGAGCTCACGGCAGACGTCGAAGCCGGTCTTTTTCGGGAGCATCACGTCGAGGATGATGACGGAGAATTGCTGTTCGGCGGCCATCGCGAGGCCGGCGAGGCCGTCGGTGGCCGCAGCGACGTCGTAACCTTCCGCGGTCAGCAGGTCGGAAATTGTTAGCACCAGGCCGGGTTCGTCTTCGACGATGAGTATGCGTGGATTCATTCCGGCGCTCCTGCGGAGACAGCAGGAATGCGAACTATGAATTCTGTTCCCTGGCTCGGTTGGCTTTTCACGGCGATCGTGCCGCCGTGTGCTTCCACGATTTTTTTCGCGAGAGTGAGGCCGAGGCCGGTGCCGTGAATCTGGTCGCGGATGGCGAGGTGACCGCGATAGAAAGAATCAAAAATATGTTCGCGTTCTTCTTTGGGGATGCCCGGGCCGTGGTCGGCGACGCGAATTTCGACCGCGGGCGCGCCATTGGGCGGCGCGGCGTCCGCGAAGATGCCGATCCAGTTGCTCGATTGCGTGCCGTATTTCACGGCGTTTTCAAAAAGATTTTGGAGGACGTGCTCCATGGCTTCGGGATCGGCGAGCACCAGCGGCAGATCGGGCGCGATTTTCTTTTCGATCGTGAGATTCGTATTTTCGAGGTCCAGGCGGCTGGATTGCAGGCTGTTTTCGATAAGCGCGTCAATCGCGACTGGCGAGCGTTGGGCGATGACGCGGCCGGAACGCGCGCTGCCGTAACGCAGGACTTGATCCACAAGCGCCGTCAATTTCTCGCTTTCGTTTTGAATTAACGTGCCGTAGCGCGCGACCTGCTCAGGCTTTTGCGCCAGATTGCCGCGCAGATTGAACGCAGCAGTGCGGATAACGGTGAGCGGCGTGCGCAGTTCGTGGGAAACGCCTTCAACGAAATTCATCTGTAGCTCGGCCATCTGGCGTTCGCGGCGCGAGGAGCGCACCAGCGAGGCTACCGTCGCGAGGATTAGAAGCAACAATCCTGCCGAAAGCGCGAGATTGCGGCGGCGCGCGCCGGCGACGATGGATTCGAGCGAGCCGGCATGATGGTACACGCGTAAGAGCCACATTCCGGAAGCGCGCGCGGGGAAGGGTGGCGGGGACGGCGCCGAGGGCGCGTTTTCCGAGGACGCCCGAGTCATAGCGAAAGTTGGCGGCGTGGTTTCCAGCAGGGCCACGGAGGCGTCAGGCGTCCAAATTTTGCTGCGCGGGGGACGCGGCTCCGAATCATAGAGCGGGGTGAAGGGCACCTGGTTGACGACGATCTGGGCGTCGTAATCGAGCTTGCCGGGGATGCCGAGATAACCGTTCAACATTTCGGGAACGAGAGTGCGGGCGATGTAGGCGTCGTTGAGTTTGAGGATCAGCCAATCCTGCTCGCGCGAAGTCGCGCGTCCGTGGTGGCCCTCTTCGCGGCCAAAGTGCGGGATGACACGAAGCGTGGGAATTTGAGGAAGGATTGGGCCGAGAGGAGCGCCATTCGCCCGGGCGAGAATTTCGTTGTGGGTGGTGGTCCAATCGGAGGGCCACGCGATTTGTTGGAACTGGCGGCCGGCGGAATCGGGAATGAAGAGAGCGACTTCATTCCCATGCGGGATCGCGAGGGCAATGCTTGAGATGATTTCTGCTTGCGAGGCGCGTTGCGCGCGATATTTTCCGAGATACGCGTCTTCGGTGCTTTGCCTGGCGAATTCCGCGGCGGACGGCACGAAGGCGAGGCACGCGGAATCAATGCGCTCGTTGAAGCTGCGGCGGAGAAGTTCGAGGCGGGATTCCAGATTGCTTTTGAGACGCAGTTGTTCGCCGGCCGCGACTTGCGCGGTCCATCGATATTGCAGAACGGCGAGCACCGCGCAAAGAATCGCGAGCAAAATTACCGAAGCCCAGGAGAGCCATGCCCGCCGTTTGATTTTTCCCAAGTCCAAATTGCACTCCCCGCGTTTTTCGCTCTGCGCCGAGATTTTCCGGATAGATGTGAGACTGCTAGAGAGCTAGTAAAGTGAGCGTTAAAAATGTAAAGGCTTTGGAGTGTCGGGATACGAGCGCGGGCGAGAATTGGCGGTCCGAGCCCTCAGCGGCTAAAGCCCTGGCGAAAAAACCAAGATTTCGCATAGAAACGCGTACGGCGGGACCGAAGTCCCGCGCTTCCGATGACGAGCGTCCGGCTTTCTGACGACGCGTGGCGGTGCGGCAAGACCAAAATCCATCCTGGCCTTCGAGAGCGTACGTTCACGACAGAATTCTTAGCGCTTTTGGCCGACTAGGCCTGCGACGGTGTCCATGAGATCGAACTTGGTGAGGACTTCGAGTTTGGCGCCGGGCATTTCGACGAAGACGGCGGGGCTGTCGTGGCTGAGGATGTGCGTGACGCGCTCGACCGGAGCGTTTGCGGAAACCTGGGGGAGCGGCGCGCCCATCACTTCGCGGATGACTAGCTTGCGGAGATCTTTGCCTTGCAACGCGAGATTTAGAATCTGGTCCTCGAAGACTGTGCCGATGGATTTTCCTTCTTCGAAGACGGGCAGTTGCGAGATATCCTGCTGCTGCATGGTTTGCAGCGCGTGGAAGACGGTTTGATATGGGCCGGCGACGATCATCTCGCGCGTCTTGCCGTTCTGGCGCTTCACGCGGATTACGTCGGCGGCGGAGAGCGCGACTTCGGCATCCACGTAGCCGTGCTCGCGCATCCAGCCGTCGTTGAAAACTTTGGACATGTAGCGCGAACCGGAATCGGGCGCGAAGGCGACGATGAAATCGCCTTTCTTCGCGGTCTTGGCGACTTTCAACGCGGCGGAGATGCAGCCACCGCCGGAGCCTCCCGTGAAAATTCCTTCCTGCTTGGCCAGGCGTCGAGCCCAGACGAAACATTCTTCGTCGTTAACCTGCAAGACGTCGTCAAGAATCTCCAGATTCATCGTTGCGGGGAAAAAATCTTCGCCGATGCCTTCGACGACGTACGTTAGGGCTTTTCCGACCTTTCCAGTGTTGACCTTTTCGTAGTATAGCGAGCCGATCGGATCCACGCCGATGATTTTGACGTTGGGATTTTGTTCCTTGAGGTAGCGTCCCACGCCGGAAATCGTGCCGCCGGTCCCCATGCCGCAGACGAAGTGCGTGATTTTTCCTTCGGTATCCTTCCAGATTTCCGGGCCGGTGGAGCGATAGTGCGCTTCCGGATTCATAGGATTGGCGTATTGATTGGGATAAAAAGAATTGGGAATTTCGCGCGCGAGTTTGGCGGCGACAGAATAGTAGCTGCGCGGATCTTCGGGCTCGACGGCGGTGGGGCAGACGATCACCTCCGCGCCGAAGGCTTTGAGCAGATCAATTTTTTCGCGCGATTGCTTGTCGGTGATGGTGAATACGACTTTATAGCCGCGCACGCAGGCGACGAGCGCGAGTCCCAGGCCCGTGTTGCCGGAAGTGCCTTCGATGATCGTGCCGCCGGGCTTGAGTTTGCCGGTGCGTTCAGCTTCTTCGATCATGGTAATGCCGATGCGATCTTTCACCGAACCGCCGGGATTCATGTAGTCGGCTTTGACCCAGACTTCGGCGGAGAAATCTTTCGCCAGGCGGTTCAGCCTTACGATAGGCGTATTGCCGATGGCTTCGAGGATGTTGTTGCACTTCATGTGCGTGGATTGCTCCCGCAGACTTGGACGAACTAACCAAGCTTAGAGAGTTTCGGAAAGAGTGGCAAGCGGGAAGGGGGAATCGTTTCCGTAATCGCGATTCGCAGGGCACGAAACTGCGTAGTGGTGCGCCGTGCTATGCTTTTTTGGTGGGGCAAGAAACGCAGGGCGCGGATTATCTTTTTTACGATGGGCATTGCGGGTTGTGCCATCGCGCGGTGAAATTCGTGCTGAAGCACGATCGCGGCGGGCGCGCGTTTCGGTTTGCGCCGCTGCAGGGTGAGACTTTTGCGACGCGGGTGAAGGTGGAGCGGCGGGCGGGATTGCCGGACAGCGTTGTGGTGCAGACTCGAGATGGGGCGCTTTTGGTGCGGTCTGCCGCGTTTTTGCATATTTTACGTCGGCTGGGTGGCGGATGGGTGGTGGTCGCGACGGTAGTGGGGCTGATACCGCGGGCCTTGCGGGATTTTGTTTACGATTTTGTGGCGCGGGTGCGGTATCGGGTGTTTGGCCGGCAGGACGAGGTCTGCCCTCTGGTTCCGGCGGAATTGAGAGCGCGGTTTGACCCGTGAAGCGAGGTCGTTGTCGCTGTAACACAATATTCATAACCGGCGCGTGGGCGATTCGGTAGAATCACGAGCCATGCCTAATGAACATTTGCAAATTGTCGCATCCGCAGGAAGCCGGGAAGGCCAGAAGGTTCTGACGCTGAAGGGTTCGCTGAATATTCAGACGGTATTCGAATTTCAGACGGCGACGCGCGCGGAGACGGCTCCGAAGGTGATACTGGATTTCAGCGGAGTGCCGTATGTGGATTCGGCGGGGCTGGGTGCGCTGGTCGGTGCTTACGTGGCGGCGCAACGCGCGCAACGGAAATTGGCCGTGACCGGGATGAATACGCAGGTGAAGGCTTTGATTGATATGACGCATGTGGGGACTTTGATTAAGTCGTACGACACGGTGCAGGAAGCGGAAGAAGCGCTGGGGTAGAAGATAGAAATTGGAAAAGTGAAAGTGGAAATTCGGGTTGTACAGTTTTCGGTTTAGGCGGTTCTCCCACTTTTGTTTTGTCCCGCGTGATTCAGCCCGGCTTTCAACGCCTTCGGTCTTTGTATATTCCTGAGTTTCGGCCCGGATGTCGATCGCTGGTTGCGCGTGTGTGAGGAGATTTGCCCGTGATCAAGGGCGCAGTCCTCCTGTGGTGAATCTGCGACAAGCAGCGCCCCTACGGACCCTTGTTGTGGTCGGATTTCGTTCGATAGTGCGTGCGAGTCGCGCGCCAAACCGAAAAGCAGATCCCTCGCTGCGCTCGGGATGACATCGTAAATCGTGGCGCGGGGCCGGGAGGCGAACCGGAGCTATGCGCTGGCTTCCGCGGCTGTTTTTGGCGCGATTCTTGGGGTGATTCGGCGCATCACCCATCTTACTAGCAGCATATTCAGGAAAATTGAGATTAGGGATGCGGCTAGAGTGGCGGTGAAGATTTCTTCGCCTACCAGGCCGGATTTTCTTGCTACCTCGACGAGGATGAACGAGAGTTCGCCGATTTGCGTCAGGCCGGCGGCGACTGCGATCGAGGTCCAGAGCGAGTAACGGAAAAGTTTCATCACGCAGAACCACACCGCGAATTTGCCTACGACGATCAGCAGGAGCATTACGCCGAGCAGCGGAAGATTGTGGATGATGACGCTGGGGACCACGAGCGTGCCGAGCGAGACGAAAAAGAGCGCGACGAAGGCATCACGCAGGGGAATCAGCCTGGTATGCGCTTCGTGCAGATCTTCCGAGCCGCTGATCGATAGGCCGGCGAGAAAAGCGCCGAGAGCGACGGAGAAGCCCACGGCTTGGGCGACGGCCGCCGAGACGAGGCAGATGGCGATGGCGACCAGTAGAAAAAGTTCGTGGTCCTTGGTGCGCGCGGCTTTACGGAGAACGCGGGGAACCACCGTCATCGCGAGAAAAACGAGCGGGATGAGCAGCAGAGCGGCTTTGCCGAGAGTCCATGCGGCTTTCTGGAAGCGGCCTTCGCTGGGGCCGCTGAAAATGGGAATGATGATGGTCATGAAGACGACGGCGATATCTTCCACGAGAGTGATGCCAATCATCACGCGGCCGTATTCGGTGCCGAGCGCGCCACTATCGGCGAGCAGCCGCGCGAGGACCATGGTGCTGGCGACGGAGATGGTGGCGCCGATGACGAAGCCCTGAATCACGGTCCAGCCGATGAGCCAGGAGACGCCGAGCGCGAGGCACATCGAAAACAAAATTCCCAGAGTGCCGCCGCCGAGAGCGATCCACTTCACACGCATCAGGTCCGGGATGGAAAAATCCACGCCGATGGAAAACATCAGCAGGACGACGCCAACTTCGGCGAATACTTCGAACGTGTGCAGGTCGGAAAGATGCGGGCCGGGTGTGAATGGGCTGATGACAATGCCGCCCAGAACGAATCCAAGGATGAGCGGCAACTTCAGGCGCCAGGCGGCGAGGCCTCCGAAAACAGCGGCGAGGAAGATATAGGTTAGATCGCGAAACAGGATTGGATTGGCTTCCATGGGTTCTCGGCTGCGCTTTCGGGCGCGACAAATTTACTTGGTGGGCGGTGAGGCTGCAATCGCAAAAATCAAGGGCGCCACGGAGGCACAGAGACACAGAGGGAAAGAGGCAAGGAAGCCGGGAGACACGGAGACAGAGAGGCAGATGGCGACTTCGTGCGTCAGCCCGAAACGGCAAAGAGCCGGCGGGACGCCGGCGCCACCTACCCCCGGGCTCGAATCGTTGCGCGACTGATTGGAACATTCTGCGAAGGGAGAATCCGGCGGTGGGCGCGGGGATGCGTTAGAATGTTGGGTAATGGAAAGATTTTATCGGGCGACGATGAAGATTACCGGAGACACGGTCTTCGGCCAGCTGGCGTTTACGTTTCTGCTGCTGTGCGCGGTGGCGGTGGGCGCGGCGGTGGGATTGCTGTTTGTGTACTCGAGCGACTTGCCTGAAATTCATGCGCTGCAGGATTACCGGCCAAACGTGGTGACGGAGCTGTACGCGGACGACGGGCAATCCATTGGGACGTTTGCGCTGCAACGCCGTATATTGCTCACTTACAACCAGATTCCGAAAGTCCTGCGCGACGCCATTCTCACTACCGAAGATCAGCACTTCGAACAGCACTGGGGCGTGGACATTCCGCGCGTGCTGGAAGCCGCGTGGCACGATATCCGTCACCACCGGCTGGCGGAAGGCGCCAGCACGTTGACGATGCAGTTGGCCGGCGGGCTTTTCCTCAATCGTTCAGACCGGAGCGCGCGCCGCAAGATCGAAGAAACCTTGCTGGCAATCCAGATCGAGCGGCATTACACGAAAGAACAGATTTTCACGATGTACTGCAATCAGATTTATCTGGGAGCGGGGAATTACGGGTTCGAGGCTGCGTCGGAATATTATTTCGATAAACCTGTGGGGAAATTGACGCTGCCGGAGGCGGCGATGCTGGCGGCAATCATCCGCGGACCGATTTACGCGCCGATCAATCATCCGGAACGAGCGCTGGCGCGGCGGAATCTGGTGCTGTCGCTGATGGCGCACGACCGCAAGATTACGGAGGCGCAAGCGGAGGAGGCCACGAAGTTGCCGCTGGGCCTGCACATCGCGCCGCTGCGCAACGATCTGGCGCCGTATTTCGTCGAGGAAGTGCGCGAGTATCTGGAACACACCTACGGAACCGCGGCGGTGCACGAGCAGGGATTGCGCGTGTACACGACTCTAAATGTAGCGATGCAGAAGGCGGGAGACCAGGCGGTGCGGGACGGGTTGCATGCCTACGACCGGCGTCACGGGTGGCGCGGCAATCTGCCGAACATTTTGGAGCAGCACGAAGGGCCGCTTGACCGTTATCAGAGTGACGATTGGCACGACGCGATCCAGAAGGGCGATTACGTGACCGGCCTGGTCATGAAGGTTGAGCCGACGTTCGCGTCCATCAAGATCGGGCCGTATCACGCGATGTTGACGCCGGCGGATTTTTCGTGGACGGGGCACAAATCTCCGCCAGAACTGCTGAAGGTGGGCGACCTGGTATGCGTTTCGATCAAGGAAATTTCCGGAATTACGGCGCGAGTGGGACTGGAGCAGGTTCCGGCGGCGCAGGCCGCGTTGCTGGCGATTGATAACGCGAGCGGCGAGATCAAAGCCATGGTGGGCGGCTACGACTTCGAGGAATCGAAATTCAATCGCGCGACGCAGGCGATGCGGCAGACGGGCAGTTCGTTCAAGGTGTACGTGTACTCAGACGCGCTAGAGATGGGAATGAGCCCGTTCGATACGGTCGTAGACGAGCCGGTCACCTTTCGCAGCGGCGGGCAGAATTATTCTCCGCGCAATTACGACGAAAAATTCGAAGGGCGAATCACTTTGCGGCGCGCGCTGGCCGATTCGCGGAATGTTCCGGCGGTGCGGCTGCTCGACCACGTGGGCGTGCTGAACGTGGTTGATCTCGCACGAAAGTTCGGAATTACCAGTCCGCTCCCACCCTATTTGCCTTTGGCGCTGGGCGCGGCGGATTTAACGCTGATGGAGCACACCTCGGCGTTCACGGTGTTTCCGGACGACGGCATACACATCGAGCCGCATTACATTCGGCGCGTGACTTCTTATGATGGCGCGGTGCTCGAAGAGCCGCGGCCGAACGTGACGGATGTGGTCCCGCCGGATGTGGCGCGGACAATGGTGGCGATGCTGGAGGACGTGGTGCAGTTCGGGACGGGAGTGCGCGCGAAAGAGTTGGGGCGTCCTTCGGCAGGGAAAACCGGGACGACCAACGATTTTACTGACGCCTGGTACATCGGGTTTACGCCGCAACTGACCGCGGGAGTTTGGGTGGGAAACGACGACAAGCGCATTTCGCTCGGCAAGAAGGAAACTGGAGCGAGGGCGGCATTGCCGATTTGGATCGAGTTTATGCAGCAGGCGACGCAGGGCGTGGCGGTGGAAGCGTTTCCAAATGTGGTGCCGCTGGAAAAAATTGCGCCGACGAAGCAGGTGTTGGTAGATGTGCCGGATACCGCGCCGCCTGCGGATGCTGCGGAGCAGGGGTTGGCGCCGGCGAAGGTGCCGGTCGCTGCGCCGGTTAGTACGGTGCCGCCTGGGGCGAAGCCTGCGCCTAAATTGGCGCCTCCGAAGACTATTGCACCAACTTCAGCACCAGCGCCTGCGCGTGTCACTGCGCTTGCTTCGCCGCATTCGTAACGCCGGCGATTGGCCGCCCAACCTTCGCAACGTTGTCTGATGTTTCTGTGAACCCGGTAAAGCAATCAGCGGGTTCTTGCCGATGCCAATTAACGAGTCTATACTTTGCGTCATGTGGAGTCGGACTCAATCGCGCTCCGCCTCGTTGGCATTTGCCGCTGCGCTAGTTTGCGCCTTACCCGCTTCCGCCCAAATTCCGCGCTCGCTCAAGCGCTGCCTGCCGTATCCAACGCTCGCCGACGAGATTAGCGACATGCACCAAGAGGTTGAATCGAAGGCGGCCGCGCTGGTGGGAGCGGGCAAGCCGCAGCCAAAAATTGTAATCGACGACGTTAGATTTGACGGAACTATTCATTTGGACGACTCGATTCGAGAGCAACTCGTTTCCCATTTGAAAGAAAGTAGGTTTGACGCCAATTCCGCGTGGTTACAAGAAGTTACAGAGGTTTCGATTCGCGGTACCTGGCAAGATCAAGGATTCTTCAAAGCGGTCGCAACTGCGAGGACGCAGATCATAAGCAACGACCCGGGCGCTCAACGTGTATTGCTAATTGTTCATGTTGATGAGGGCCTGCGATACAGGTTGGGGAACATTGAATTTCGTTCAGTCGATCCTTATAGCCCTCTGGTGTTTTCCGATGAGCAACTGCGCGCATTGATTCCGATACGCGAGGGAGAGCTTTTCAGCGTCGACAAAATCAGAAAGGCGCTCGACGCGATAATGAAATTGTACGGAACCTATGGGTATATAGATTTTGTCGTCTCGCCCACCACAAACATCGCTGACGACCGCCCACGCATTTCGCTGGTGATGGAGATGCAGCAAGGGAGACAATATCGTGTGGGGAAGATTGAGGTTTTCAGTTCTAATCCAGCGATCGAAACTGCGCTGAAGACAAAGCTGCACTCGGGAGATGTTTTCAATAGTCAGCTTATTCAAGATTTTCTTGCCGAAAAGAAATTGTCCCTGCCGCCCGACGTTTCCATGAGTGACGTTAGTGTTCATCGCAACGTGAAAAGCGGGAAGGCCGACCTGCGATTGAATTTTCAGACGTGCCCGCAAGTTCAAAACTGAAACAAATCCAGCCTGTTTGCGTTGCTTCGCCGTTTCATGTGAAATCCGCCGAAGAGCGGGCAGGACGCCCTTCGACGTCGCTGCGGGCGTCGTCTCAGGATGAAGCGGCGCTAGGAAACCCTGAACGGATCCCATCCGCTGGGCTTAAGTGGTTGGCTGCGACCATCTGGATGGACGAGGACGATTTTTTTGTTGTGCGTGATTTCGCCGATAGCGCTGATCACTGACGCGCCGCCTGGGGCTTCGCGAAGTTTTTTTGCCTGACGCGGCGGGACTGTGAAAAGGAGTTCGTAGTCCTCCCCGCCGTGCAGGGCTAGTTGGAGCGGGTCGAGTTTGCGTTTGCCTAATTTTTGCGTGGCTGCTGGCGGGATTGCGACCGACGGAATTTTGTCGGCGTAGATTTTTGCGCCCAGGTGGCTCGCGGCGCAGAGTCGGGCTAAGTCGGTGGAGAGGCCGTCGGAGATGTCCATGGCGGAGGAGGCGATGTGGCGTCGGGCTAGCCACTCGCCGAGTGCCACGCGAATTTTGGGGTAGAGATGGGGTTGGGTTAGGACGCGGAAACGCCGGTCGCTGGCGAGGCCGCGAAGGACTAGTTCGAGGCCGAGTTGTGCGCGCCCTAGTTTGCCGCTTACGTATATCAGGTCGCCGGGCTTTGCGCCGGAACGGGTCAATGCGCGGCCAGGCGCGATTTCACCTAGCGCCGTGATGCTGATGAAGACGCGGTCGCTTTTTGTGGTATCGCCGCCGATGATCGTGATGCCGAGTTCGCGGGCGGCGCGGGCCATGCCACGGAGAAAGTTCTTGAGCCAGGCCTCATGGGCTGAGGCCCCGACACGGTTTTGGCTTTTCGGCACGGCTAAAGCCGTGCCCTGACGAAAACCAATCGCGCGGCGGAATTGCAACGGTACAGCGAGGGTCAGCAGGAAGTAGCGTGGGGTGGCGCCCATGGCGGCCAGGTCGCTGGTGGCCCGGGCAATGGATTTGTAGCCGACGGAATCGGGCGGGTGCGTTTTCGCAAGGAAGTGGACGCCTTCGAGGAACGCGTCGCAGGTGAGGACCCACTCATTGCGAGGCGATTGGGCGATGACCGCGGCGTCGTCACCGATGCCGAGGCGAAGCGCGGAGCCAGCTTGAGTGCTAGACGCGGACAGGTGGCGCGGAGCGCGCTTCTTGCCGGAATTCGATGTGGTGCCAGCACTTAGCGCGCGCGCGATTTTTTTGACCTGTTGGCTTTCTCGTTCCATCCTGCACTTCCGTACAGTTGCGATTATTTCCGCATCTAAGGTAAGGTTTGTTCAAGGAAAACTTTAAAGAAAATTGGATGGCACGCCGATAAGTACTTTGCATTCATGGAGAGGCTGTGGAAAACTTAAGTTTGATGTTGACCAGCATGGTTGCGGTCATTACAATTCACGCGGTTTTGCACCAGACCTCATACTGCAGACTGCTGAAGCAATCGAGTAGCCGCGGCGGGGGACGCGCGGAGCTCGATAAACTGAATCGAAATCATTCTGGAAAAAAGTAAGATCATGAAGGGCAAGTATTACACGTTTTTCATTGCATCAAGCGCGTCTGGGGGGATGCGGCGCGTTCGTGTGCCGTATTACGTCCTGCACGCGCTGGCAATTCTAGCGGCGGTAGGCGGAATCACGGTGTTGGCTGGGATGGGCTCATACTCGAGGATGCTTTGGAAGGCGACGAACTACAATTCTTTGCGGCGCGAGCAGGATACGCTGAAGCAACAGTATAAAGCGTTGCAAACGGAAGTGAAGGACACCAACCAGCGGCTCGACTCCTTGCAATCGCTCGCGAGCGAAGTGGCCGTCGCTTACGGAATCACGCGGTTCCGGCAGACGCCTTTTGCGTTCAGCGATGATGAGCAGCAGTCGGACGTGGAATACCAGGATTCGGTGGATGAATTCAGTTACCTCGAAAGAAATGCTTCTGCTGTCGCGATGTCGAGCGGCGGAATGCGTTTGCTGCCTGCGGCGCAATTGAGCAGCCTGGGAATCGTGCCGACGCTGTGGCCGGTGGTCGGTGAGATCACCGGACATTTTGGCGAGCGGCTGGATCCGTTTAGTGGTGAAGGCGCGTTCCACGCGGGAATGGATATTGCGTCGCATTATGGAGATGCGATTCACGCGACAGCCGACGGCGTCGTGGCGGTG
The DNA here is from genome assembly GCA_963804625.1 of uncultured Acidobacteriota bacterium. Taxonomy (GTDB): domain Bacteria; phylum Acidobacteriota; class Terriglobia; order Acidiferrales; family UBA7541; genus Palsa-295. The sequence goes on from CAWDRJ010000012.1 coordinate 70,483, forward strand.
ATGGACCAGCGCGCCGGATATGGACGCTTGGTCGTGATTGATCACGGGTTTGGCGTCACCACCTGGTACGGCCACCTTTCGGGATTCGCGACGCACGTCGGCGTGCACGTGAAGCGCGGGGATATTATTGGATACGAAGGGCAGAGCGGGCGTTCGACCGGTCCACACTTGCATTACGAAGTCCGCATTTACAATACGCCTGTGAACCCCTGGCGTTACCTCAGCACTGCGGCCACTTCGGCTTCCGCTGCGGATTAGTTCTTCCGGGTTTCGAAAACACCCTCATCGCCGTAAAATTTATTCGGCATTTTCTCGCGATCTTGCGCACGGCTCGCTTTTGCGTTTAGTGTGCGACGGGATGAACGGCCGGCGAATGCGCCGACGCGGGGCCGTGGGTAGGCGTGGCGTTCAGCATGGCGGGAGTGATGTCGAGAACCAGGCGCACAAGTTTATTTTGGTGGGTGATTTGGGCTTGGCTGACCAGGGCCTGCAGGAACGCGATTTGCTCTTTGGTCATTTGGCGGCGGGTATTGGGATCGGAAAGCGCCATGGAGCCTGCCATGCGGCCGCCTTCGAGGAGAATGGAAATCGCGAGGGTGTTTTTCAGCGAGTCCGATTCGGCATCGAGAGTGATTCTGAGATTGTTGCCCGCGGGTTGGCCGGCAAGGGTGATAGCCTGAATGCTGCGGGCGAGCTGTTCGAGCTGCGGCGCGTTGCGGAAACTATCGTAGAGGCTGGAGGGAAGATGGTCGGTGCGCGCAACGGCGAAGATGGGCGCGCCTGCGACGCGGTCTATGCGCGATTGCATGGCGGGATCGCGACGGGATAATCCGGAAAGATTGATGCTGGAAAGGCACTGGGTGGCATTTTTGCCGCCGGCGAGAGCGATGCGCGTGGGTGAAAGGAACGTGAGCGAAACGGGGGGATTGCCGGGGACTTCGTAGACCGTTTGCGACCCGTGAGTCACTTCTTTGCCGGTGCGCAGCGCGTAGGATTTGATTTTTTGCTGATCGAAACGGCCGTCGGCGATGGCGACGACGCGATCTTCGCCAAGAACGTTTGCCGGCGTGCCAACGCTGGCCGGCCAGAAAGCGACCGCGGCATGGTCGAGATCGCGGGTGTAATCGAAACCGGTATCGCGGACGAAATTGGCATAGTCACGATCGGCTTGGGGGCCGGGCGAAGCAAGCCCCAGCGCGGCGGCGAGCGGGGAATTTTGCAACGAGCGAAGCGCGCTCGCATCTATATAGGCAACGACAGGCGCGTCCGGCGGCAATTCGCTTAAAATATCCGATGGAGGGACCGTGGCAGGGGCGCCAGGTACGGTCGAGACGATGGGTGGGAGCGGACGATGCTGCCAAAAGTAGAATGCGCCGCCGCCAGCCAGCAACAGGAGCAGCAGGATGGCGACGGCGATCCAGGCGCGAGTTGTAGAAGAAACCGGCACGTTAAATTTGTAATCGTTCCGTCTAACTTAGTGTAATGTTTTCGTCCCCGGCTGCGTAGCGGAATTCAGATAGCTCGTATTGCGCGAAAGGCCCGAATTCGCAAGGCCGCAAGTTCCGGCCAACAGGCGAGAGGCGGCCGACTTCTAACCCAGATACGGCTGAGCTTTTCGCGAAGGATGGTTTCCGATATGAAATCCACTTGGATGAAAGCGATTGGCCTGGGAATGCTGGGAGTCTTCATCAGTCTCTCCGCGGATGCACAGACCTCCTCGCAGGCGACGCCCGCGCAGGCCACAACCGCTGCGACGCCCACCGCGGATCAAGTGCTCGATCATTACGTGAACGCGATTGGCGGGCGCACGGCGTGGACCAAGCTGAACTCGCGCGTGTCCAAGGGCACGATTGAAATTCCTTCGATGAATAATTTGAGCGGAAGCGTCGAGATTCACGAGAAGGCGCCGAATTCGATGCTGGCGGTGATCACGCTGGCCGGCGCGGTTTTTGAGCAAGGATTCGACGGGACGACCGCGTGGTCGGACGATCCGCAAAATGGACTGCGGGTGCTGAGCGGCGCGGAATTAGAGGACGCGCGGCGCGAAGCGGATTTTTATCATCCGCTCGATTTAAAGAAACTCTACGCAAGCATGACCGTGACCGGCACGGAAAAAATCAACGACCGCGATGCGTATGTGTTGGAAGCTTCGACGGGCGCAGGCGATCCGGACAAGATGTATTTCGACACGGAGAACTGGTTATTAGTGCGGGCTATCAATCACCGGAATACGCCGGACGGGGTAAAGGCGTTTACGGCGGAAGTGGGGGACTACAAGGATGTGGACGGGGTTAAGCTGCCGTTCACGGTGCACCAGAGCAGCGCGGAATCCGCGTTCACCATCCATTTCACGGAAATCCAGCATAATGTGAAGCTTGCGGACAGCCAGTTCGCCAAGCCGACCGCGGAACCGGCGACGAAGTAGCTGGTTTTTGCAGAAAGATTACCGGCGGAAGAAGATTTCGCTGTATAATATTAGGGCACTCAAGGCATCCTGGGCGCCGAGTGTGTTGCCATCTGGCAATGGTTTTGCGGCTGGTAGAAAGTTGCTTGCAATTTGATTGCCTGTGTGATAATTTTGCTCGGTTTGCCAGTGCTGGCGTAGCTCAGTTGGTAGAGCATCTGATTTGTAATCAGAGGGTCGGGGGTTCAAATCCCTCCGCCAGCTGAGATTGACGTAGCGAAAATTTTGGCAGGGGTTGCGGACGGAATTCCTCGCGATAAGAGCGCTAGGGCTGGTGTCTCTGGACACGAGCCCTTTCTGCATTGCGGAGTGCCCCGTACAGCAGTCCGGTTAAAGAAACTGGTTGGACATGCGGGATGCAATTGTGCCCCGGAAGATTTCATGGGACGGAGCTGCAGCGTCCCGAACGGTTTTGCGGGACGGGTGGGTGAGTGGCTAAAACCAGCAGACTGTAAATCTGCCGCTCCTTGCGGGCTACGGAGGTTCGAATCCTCCCCCGTCCACCAGCAGCTCGCGTGAGCCAGCGCATGGTTGGACAACCGAGCGCGACGATATTCAAAGCAACGCCAAAAATTCAGAAGCGCGGCAGCTCCGGCGGCGATTCTGATTGCATTTGGGAGATGCGGGGCAGCCGGTACAAGCCTGGGTAGCTCAGTTGGTAGAGCGCGTCCTTGGTAAGGACGAGGTCACCGGTTCAATCCCGGTCCCAGGCTCCAGTTTTCGCGAGTCGCAACAGGGCTGGGTTGATGGCGCGGAATCTGGAAGTCGTGGTCGGAATGAGCGGGGGTAACTCAGTGGTAGAGTCTCTGCCTTCCAAGCAGATGGTCGCGGGTTCGAGCCCCGTCCCCCGCTCCATTGCACAACCCTAACTTTGCAGTCTCTTGATAGGGCCCGGAGCACTGAAACGATTTCGCGCGGACATCGCCGCGCAGTCCTAATACGAGGGTGATACCAGATGGCGAAAGAGAAATTCGAGCGGAACAAGCCGCATGTGAATATCGGGACGATCGGTCACATTGACCACGGCAAGACGACTTCGACGGCGGCGATCACGAAGGTTTTGTCGAAGAACAATCCGAAGGTGGCGTTCCGGGCGTTTGATTCGATCGACAACGCGCCGGAAGAGCGCGAGCGCGGAATCACGATTGCGGTGTCGCACGTCGAGTATGAGACGGCGAACCGGCACTACGCGCACATTGATTGCCCGGGCCACGCGGATTACGTAAAGAACATGATCACCGGAGCCGCGCAGATGGACGGCGCGATTCTGGTGGTGGCGGCGACGGATGGACCGATGCCGCAGACGCGCGAGCATATTCTGCTGGCGCGGCAAGTGGGCGTGCCGTACATCGTAGTGTTTTTGAACAAGTGCGACATGGTGGACGATCCGGAATTGCTCGAGCTGGTGGAGTTGGAAGTGCGCGAGCTGCTGAAGAGCTATCAATTTCCGGGCGACACGCTGCCGGTGATTCGCGGCTCGGCGCTGAAGGCGCTGGAAGGCGATGCGAAGTGGGAGAAGTCGATACTGGAATTGATGGAAGCGGTGGACAAGAACATACCGCTGCCGGTGCGGGATATTGATAAGCCGTTCGCGATGCCGATCGAAGATATTTTTTCGATTTCTGGCCGCGGCACGGTGGTGACGGGGAGAATCGAGCGCGGCAAGGTGAAGGTCGGAGAAGAAGTAGAGATTGTGGGCTTCCGGCCGACGATGCGCAAGACGGTTACGGGTGTCGAGATGTTCCGCAAGTTGCTGGATGAGGGCATGGCGGGCGACAACGTGGGATTGCTGCTGCGCGGCACGGAAAAGGATGAAGTGGAGCGCGGGCAGGTGCTGGCGAAGCCGGGATCGATTACGCCGCACACGAAGTTCAAGGCGGAAGCGTACGTGTTGACGAAGGAAGAAGGCGGGCGGCACACGCCGTTCTTTACGGGTTACCGGCCGCAATTTTATTTCCGGACGACGGACGTGACGGGGGATGTGAAGTTGCCGCAGGGAGTAGAGATGGTGATGCCGGGCGACAACATATCGTGCGAGATCACGCTGATCACGCCGGTGGCCCTCGAGAAGGGGTTGCGTTTCGCGATTCGCGAAGGCGGGCACACGGTCGGAGCCGGCGCAGTTGCCGAGATCATCGAGTAAACGACCATGCGAGAGATCATCACACTACAGTGCAACGATTGTAAGAATCGGAACTATACGACGACCAAGAACCGTAAGAAGCACACGGAGCGCTTGGAGACTTCCAAGTTTTGCAACACTTGCCGGAAGCATACGGGGCATAAAGAAGTTAAGTAGGTTGCGTTAAGCCGAAATTCAGGGGAGTAGGTTTAACGGTAGACCATCGGTCTCCAAAACCGAGAGTGGGGGTTCGAATCCCTCCTCCCCTGCCAGCTCTTTTGCGTGGCGCTGCGACGCGGAGCGGTTCGATGCGGAGTGAGCGATGGACGTGCCGGGGAATTCTTGGGGACGAAGGCGGGCGTGGAGATGGCACAGGCGGCAAAAGTGAATAAGGACGAGTCAGATCGCGTAGACGCGTTTTCCCTGATGGAGCCGGTGGGGAAGCTGGCGGCGTACCCGAAACGGTTCCGGGCGTTTCTGCATGAAGTGCGCGTCGAAATGCGGCAGGTGAACTGGCCGTCGCGCGCGAACGTGATTTCGACGACGCTGGTGGTGGCGCTGACGGTGGCGTTTTTCGGCGTGTATTTCTTTTTCACGGACATGATTTTCGGAAATACGATCAAATGGCTGATTGAATATGCAAAGAAACTCTGAAGAAACCAACGCGAGCAGCGAAGGCAACGAAGTGAACCAAGCGCCGGAAATGCCCGAAGGGCACGAAGAAGCGAACGCTGGGGCGAAGCTCCAGCACAAAGCAGTGGTACATCGTCCACACCTACTCGGGCTTCGAGAAGAAAGTGAAGGAAAGCCTGGAAGGCCGCGTGGCGGCTTTCGGGCTGACCGACAAGATCGGCCAGATCATTATTCCGACCGAGTCGGTGGTGGAGGTGCGTGGCGGCAAGAAAGTGATTTCACCGCGCATGTGTTACCCGGGTTACGTGCTGGTGGAAATGGATATGGACGATTATACCTGGCACGTGGTGCGTTCCACTCCGCGGGTGACGGGATTCGTCGGGTCAGGGCAGACGCCTTCGCCGCTGACCGAAGAAGAAGTACAGAATATTTTGAATCGCGCGACGACTACGGCGGAAAAGCCCAAGCCGAAGCTGTCGTTTGACCGCGGCGAGAAGGTGCGCATCGGCGAAGGGCCGTTCGCGAACTTCACGGGCGTGGTGGAGGAAGTGAATTCCGACCGATCCACGTTGAAAGTTTCGGTGACGATTTTCGGGCGTTCGACGCCGGTGGAGCTGGATTTCGCGCAGGTGGAAAAGGTCGCGTAAGCGTTTTAAGGACAGGTAAAAATGGCGAAGAAAGTTCAAGCGACAGTGAAATTGCAGTTGCCGGCGATGAAAGCGACTCCGGCGCCGCCCGTGGGCACGGCACTAGGCCCGCACGGCGTGAACATCATGGATTTCTGCAAGCAGTTCAACGCCAAGACGGCCAAAGAGCCGGACGGCATGATTATTCCGGTGCTAGTGACGATTTACAGCGACCGCACGTTCAGCTTCATCATGAAGACGCCGCCGGCTTCGGAATTGATCAAGCGCGCGGCGGGAATCGTCAAGGGTTCGCCGGAACCAAACCGCAACAAAGTGGGCAAGCTGACCGCAAAGCAGGTGGAAGAAATCGCGAAGTTGAAGCTGCCCGACCTGAACACGATGAGCCTGGAATCGGCGGTGCGTTCGATCCGGGGCACGGCCCGCAACATGGGCGTTGAAGTAACCGAGTAGCTTGGCAGCACGCGCAGGAGTCCGAAAAGAAATCGGACGCAAGTAGTTCTTAACTGCGCAGGAGAGAAAAGACGATGGGCCGCAGCGCAAAAGTTGGTGGAAAGAATATAGACCGTGCACGAAAGATGGTGGAAGCGCGTCCTTATAAGCTGGAAGAAGCCGCGGAATTGCTGCGCAAAGCGCACTACGTAAAATTCGATGAGACCGTCGAGCTGGTGTTGAATCTGGGCGTGGATTCCAAGCAATCCGACCAGATGGTGCGCGGCACGGTGGTGCTGCCGCACGGCCTCGGCAAATCGAAGCGCGTAGTGGTGATCGCGGGCGGCGACAAAATTCGCGAGGCGCAGGAAGCGGGCGCGGATTTCGTCGGCGGCGACGACATGGTGGAGAAGATCCAGGGTGGCTGGACGGATTACGAAGCGGTGATCGCGACTCCGGACATGATGCGTTCCGCCGGCAAACTGGGCAAAGTGCTCGGGCCGCGCGGGCTGATGCCGAATCCGAAGACTGGGACGGTGACGGCGGATGTCGCTAAGGCGATCAAGGAAATCAAGGCCGGTAAAGTCGAGTTTCGCCTGGATAAAACCGGGCTGATTCATTCGCCGGTCGGCAAAATCAGCTTTTCGGCGCAGCAGCTGGCGGGGAACGCGCATGCGTTGCTCGCGGCGATCATCAAGGCCAAGCCAGCGGCGGCCAAGGGCAAGTTCATCAAGAAAATCACGCTGACTTCGACGATGGGTCCGGGCGTGCTGATTGACGAAGCCGAAGGCGATCACGCCGTAGCGGTGGCAGCGTAACCAGGGCAGCACGAGGGAGATTTTGGGATGAAGAAGAAGTCCGAAAAAGTGACGCAGGCGGAAGAGCTGAAAAAGCAGCTGGCGACGGTGTCCACCGTGATTCTTTCGACGTTCCAGGGGATCACCGTCGAACAGGACACGCAACTGCGCCGCAGCGTGGAAGCCGCCGGCGGAAAATATCAAGTGGTGAAGAACACGGTGGCGGAGCGAGCGGGAGAAGGAACGCCCACCGAGGGATTGCTGAGGGGCCTGAAAGGCACGAACTCGATCGCATACACCAAGACGGATCCGGTGGCGCTCGCGAAGATTCTGACCAAAGTCGCGAAGGACGTTCCGGCATTCCAGTTCCGCGCCGGGTGGGTGGAAGGGCGCGTCATTTCGATCCAGGAAATCAAGCAGCTGGCGGATTTGCCGAGCAAGGATGAACTGATCAGCAAGATCATGTTCCTGCTGAATGCTCCGGCACAGCGCGTGGCCACCGTGCTGGCAGCGGTGCCGCGGAATCTGGCGGTGGTTACCAGCGAGGCGGCGAAGGCCAACAAGTTCGGAGCGGGCGGTGCGGCACCTGAGAGCGGCCCGGCTCCTGAAGCGAATCAAGCGTAGGGGAATTCGTACGGCGGTCCGGCAATCTTGCATTCACGAGATTTGGTTGTTCAATTCGGAGGAGGATAGGAAACAGCGATGGCCAGCAAAGTAGAAACAATTCTGGAAGAGATCAAGGGTCTGACGCTGCTCGAAGCTTCTGATCTGGTAAAGAAGATGGAAGAAGCTTTCGGCGTCTCCGCGGCAGCAGCAGCGCCCGTGATGATGGCGGGCGGAGCGGGCGCGGGAGCAGCGGGCGCACCGGAGGAGAAGACGGAATTCACCGTCGTGCTCACCGAAGTGGGCGCCAACAAGATCAACGTGATCAAAGCGGTTCGCGAAGTCACCAGCCTGGGCTTGAAAGAAGCCAAGGATCTGGTGGATGGCGCTCCCAAGACGGTGAAAGAGGGCGTCAACAAAGACGAAGCCGCGACGATCAAGAAAAAGTTCGAAGACGCCGGGGCCAAAGTAGACGTCAAGTAGCACCGCCCCTGCGGCCTGCACACGAGGGCC
>CAWDRJ010000013.1:0-205405 GCA_963804625.1 uncultured Acidobacteriota bacterium
CGCTTATGTTTACCATTCAATTTCACTTGGACGTATAGTCGCGTAATCGGACAATGAGAGTCGTTTCCGATTGCGGTTGCGGCCACTGCCTCTAATTCGACCGTTCTGCACGGTTTTGAACCATTTGTTCGATGATGTTACGCCCCACGCAGTGACGCTTCAAAATTTCCGCTGCAGCGCATTCTTCTGTTCGCAGGATTGCGAGAAGCAAATGCACATTATCCACGTCTCGATGCCCAAACTTTTCCGCCGAGTTCGAGGCGAGTCGCAGGATTTGCTTGGATTCGGCACTAAGAGGCATCTCGATGGTTGTGGAAATGCGGCCTCGATGTATGACTTGCGCGTCTATTTCTTTTCGGATCGATTCGGCCGCGCCGGGTCGTTGAAAGACGCGTCGCGCGAGGCGCTTGTCCTCTCTAATCAGACCCAGGAGCAAGTGTTCGGGTTCGATAGAACCGCTGCCGTATTGACCGGCCTCATATCGAGCGAAGAATATCGTTCGGCGCGCTCCTTCAGTATATTTTTCAAACATGACTCAAATCCCCCAGCTTCTCCGAACGATTATCCTCTCATTGCCGTAGACGCACGAAAAATCGTCCCAGTGCCCGGTTAGTCGCGTTACCGGAGTGCGACCTGTAAAGCTGCTGAATATGATTGTCTGGGGAGGAGGAAATCGATCAGACCGTGCGTCCCATCGCACGTAGCCTACAAAGCAGAGCGGGGAGGCAACGAACCGTTCTGGAGCCCTTGGACAATGTACCCATGCTCGTAAGAGCAGCGCCGAAACCGCGAGGCCACGGTGTATCTGCCAGCATTAGGTGGAGACGGGCCTAGGCTTGATCGTAGGGTCAGAATATACAAATGCTCCTAAGCGTCGTCACGCGAAGAGAGCCTAAAATGCTGCGGGGCTCTTCTTGCAGTGAGTGTCGAGGCTTCCGGTTCCTCTGTCATGGGTAATCAACACTGCCGGCGTATAGAGCAGACCTAACCGATCGCGTCATTTCAGCGGAACAGGGTAAGCCCGGATCGCTCCCCGCAAGGGGAAGGACCATCGCAAGATGGCTCCAATGGCGATGCGGGCAACGGAGATGGGAGCAAGCGAAGGCTGCCCTGTAATCGGGCAGATAGAGGTTGCGTCGCCTCGTGGGGACAAGATCACCTCGCCGGAAACGGAGCTGACTTCCTGTTGGTGCTCAACTCGAGAACTCTTGAGGAACCGATGTATGAAGCAAAGCAAATGACGACGGCGCAAGCCGTTGGTGCAGCTTCACACACGACCGGTGGATTCTCCGCCGCTGTGCGAATCGGCAGCAAGTCAGTATCGAGTAGGTCTTGCTTCGTTTTGAATCAGGCCGCGTCCTCGTTTTTCAGGGGGGCGTTTTTGGGTGCTCGAGCCGGATGAGGGGAAACCTTCACGTCCGGTTCTTAGAGGGCTGGGCGTCAGCAATGGCGCCCGGCTACTCGACAACTAGGAAAATCCGCTTTACGGGTTAGGGCGTTGATCAGGCGCTTGGAGTGCAATGGTACGTCGAAGCAACTCCACTCCCACGCCAAGAATCCAAAATGCAGTTCACGCTATCAGAGCATCCAAGCAGGCGCGGCCATGGTTTCATACACCTCCGAGATGCGAAGTATTCGTCCGATATTGCGGGCCTGTGTGAACGCTTGCCTATTTCTTATGTTCGTGCAGTCACTTGAGTCTCAGCAGTCACACGACAGTCATGCGAGTCAATCCTTCATCGAGCGGCTTGAAACCGTCGGTTGCCGACGCGTCCAACTCGCCACAATAATGGCCCACATTGTTTCCCGCCCTGGTGACACTTACAATTCGGAAGTCGTCCAGCGCGATGCTCAGGCCCTCCGTGACACTGGATATTGTGACGACGTACGCCTAAGAGTCGAGGATGACCCGGACGCGCCGAAAGGAAAAATCGTCCGCTTTGACGTGAAGGAAAGACCCGTTATTCGCCGGATTGAATACCGAGGAATCGAGTCGCTAAGCCAGGCTGATATCGAAAACGCTTACAAAGAGAACAAGATTACGCTGTCGGTAGAAAGCTGGTTCGACCCGGAGAAGATGACGCGTGTTGCGACGGTCCTCGAAAAACTTCTCGCGGCGCATGGGCGTCCATCTGCGATCGTAAAACCCACCTACGAAAGAATTGCTTCCTCAAATACCGTAGCTATTTTGTTCACTATCGACGAGGGACCAGAGGCCCAACCCTCACCAAATTCTCATTAGCGCCCGGTAAGTCGCGTAATCGGAAACTGACTCTTCGTTTCCGGTAAGGTGGCACGATTCAACTTAGATTTGGCCCGTCCCGTGCCCCTGCTGTTGCCGAATCAGGGCGAATGCCACATAGGTCATCAGCAGCAACATTCGTAGTGCGTCGAGTGAGTTGCCAAATGGTCCGGAATAACCCCTAGTGAAATAATTATGGTAATGAGTATAAATCGCGCCGAGCATGTCGAGACTCAATGCCACGAGCGATAGAATTGCGGTAGAGCGCCACAGAACTCCGATACCCCAAACCAATTCCCACGCCGCGATGAAGAAGAAAAATGCTGTGCTGTAGCCAGACATGTGAAAAAAATCGAGAGTCTCTCGTCGGAGAAATTTCAGCAAACCTGCGGTCACGTATTGAGATGCAACAGAAACTTGGGCGACCCAAACCGTTTGTGACAGAAGGAGGACGCGGAATAAACCCTGGTCACCAGGGGTGGCTCCCCGGATATGCGCAGGCGACGCGATGAGGGCAGCCAGCAACACCCCATCGACAAAGAACCACGCGAATCTCATGTTCATGAAGCATATTCCGGTCCATGGAGAGTCGTTATGATGTGCAACGCTTATGCTCATCGCAACGACTGCACTAACCGCTGCAAAGTAGAGCAGAAATTGAAGGAATACGGAGTACCGCCTGAGGAGGTCGGCCTTAGGAACCCAAACAAGTGCGAGGGCTGATGCAAAGCCGCCTAGCAGGCATCCTAGATATAATTCCCACCACCAGTTCAGATAAAAATCGAGAAGAACCTTACTCATTCCGTTTTCCCGTAACGCACCTGTCCGCCTTACTCCAAATGAATACTCAACATCCTGATTAGCAGCTTGTTGAAGAATTTAGTTTTCGAAGTTTTTTCGTTCTCAGTTTTGAGTTTTCGCTGAGTTGTAAGGGAGTGGTTTGAGTTTTTCTATCTAACGAGCCGGCTCGTCGAAGCCACGGGTCACGTTCTGGCCATCAGGTTTCGCAATCGGCACAAGTTGTAGGCGGCTCCGGTGAAGATAAACAGCCACCCCACCTTGTCGATTCCTCTCAACTTCACCTTCTTTAGCATCCCCACCATCTTCATCCACCCGAACGATTGCTCCACTCGTTTTCTCTTCCGCTGACTCACCTCGTACCCCGCATGCCGTGTGGTCCGCTCGTCGATCGCGCTCCTCCGATTGGTGGTGTTCTGTGCCACATGCGGGGTGATGTTCATCCCGCGCAGTTCTCGCACGAATTCTCGGGTGTCGTAATTCTTGTCTCCTCCCAACGTCACGCGCTTTCCCGGCGGGAGGGCCTCGGCCATCAGCAGCGCCGCATCTCGCTCCGCTCTTCCGTTCGCCTCGGTCAGAAAGGTCTCGACCAAAAGCCCATTGCGGTTCTCCATCATTACATGTCCCATGTAGCTCAGCTTCGCCGCGCTGCCTCCAGACTTCGTCCACAACCGGGCATCGGGATCCGTGGTCGATGCATGGGTCTGGTTCTTGCTCTTTTCCCCTTGGAAGTTGACGTCTCCTCCCGGTCCCGCGGGCTTCCCACTCCCATCCTTGGGTCGGAAACTCTTCTGACTGGCCCAGGCCTCAATCAGCGTTCCGTCCACCGTGAAATGTTCATCCGACAGGAACGGCCTCGCTCGTTCCAGCACCCGCGCGAAAAATGACGCCGCGATCTGTTCATTCAACAAGCGCTCCCGATTCTTGCTGTACACCGCGTGATTCCACACCGCCTCGTCCATCTCCATCCCCACGAACCACCGGAACAGCAGGTTGTACTGCAGTTGCTCGATCAGCATTCGTTCGCTGCGCACCGAATAGAAGATCTGCAACAGCAGGGACCGAAACAGCCGTTCGGGTGCAATCGATGGTCGCCCCACTTCGGAGTACAGCTTCGCAAACTGCGGAGACATTTCTTTCAGAATCTCATCCACCATCTTGCGGATCGGCCGCAACGGATGATCGGCTGGTACGCGCTTCTCGGGAGAAACGTAGCTGAACATTCCTTCTTGCTGGTTATCGTCTCCGCGCATTCACTCGCCTCCTTGACCTTCCTTACTTCAGACGAGTTTCTTGATTTAAAGTTGCAGAAGAAAGGGGTTTTTCAACAAACTGTTAGTCGCGTTACCGGAAAGTTGAATCCACATGTACGATTACGGCGGTTACCAGGGACTACATGTCAGTACGGACTTTTTTGCACGAGGATGGAGTCACGTGCCGTCACTGAACCCACGGGCTCATTCGACTGCGTGAAACCGATTAAGTGAGGAAGATAGTAGCCGGGAGGCTCTTCACCGACGTGCGCGTAAGGAACTTGAAGCTGGCCTTCTGGCGTCAGTCGGACGACAAAATTATGAGCGGGTAGCGAAACGGAAGTGCTGTCCGACAACTCATTCAGAACACCTACAATCCACAAATCCCCAGATGGCGAGAACTCATCCCCGTCCACACAGAATTCCTTGTAGCCTTTCGTCTTTGCAAATTCGGAAAGCTTGCTCGACACATTGACACGCTTTTGGATTTCTCCAGCCTGGTTCAGGACGATCATTTCACTTACTGGCGCCAGATATACCTGGATGGACTTTTCGCTAACGGCGATGCGCGTTGTTCCGCTATGAGGATAGCTGTTTCCGTCAAGCCCGGTAGGGTCGTCGATATTTGCGAAAAGTGAGCGCGACAGCGCCTCCAGCGTGATGCGCCCCTGGGAGTCGTATTTAACCATTAATGGATAGGACTCGTCCGATGAGCGTTCGCCATCATGGGTCCCGACGAGGTAAATGTTGCCCTGCTTATCCATCGCCACTGCGCCTACGTCGTAGTCGGCTGCGGTCAGATTCATGAGCAGCGTGGAATGGTTGTCATACAAAAGAAGCTTGTCCCCAGCGAAGACGCCATCGTTTGATTCCACTTCTCCTGCGAGAAGCACCGAGCCCTCGGGACCACCCGCCAGACCGTAGATGTAGACGCGCCGAGCATTCGGAAACTCTTTCAGAACGTCGATGGAGCGTTTCTCTCCCGACACTACGTTGTAAATATTCACGAGAGGAGTGGAGCGGTCCCCTTGGTCTTGCTGGTAACCAGAACTGACGAGTTCGCTGCGTGAGTCGTCCCACAGAAAAGACCAGCCATCGGGAACCGCCACGCCAACACGAAAACTATTTGCGTCGCGAGGGTTCTGGTCTTGTGCATACGTAGGAACGGAAGACAACATCAAGCTGAGGGCAGCGGACAAGGAAAAAACGAGAGCATTCATACCGGCCTCCCGGTCATACGACGGGCCGCACTGCACACTATAACCCTGGAACTCGTAGATTCAACTGTGCGTAAGACGGTTGCTCACCTGACTCGGCTAGATTTGGAAGTCTCGCTTGATGCCTTACCTCACTTGGATGGTTAGTCGCGTTACCGTACAAATGGTTTTCCCCCGATTTCACTTTTCCGGTAAATGCGTTCACCAAGCACTGTCGAGTTCATTGCGAAGTGTCCGGCAAATACCTACAATCAGGCCACGATGCGCGTCATTGCTCGGTTCTTATTTTTCGCTGTAGTAGGCGTCTTGCTCGTGCCAAGTTCGCAGGCGTGGACTGTTTCGTGGCTCGTCCGCGAAACGCACTCTGTGCCGTGGACGATGCCGGGTGATTTCCTTCAGCGCCTACGGATTTCCGATTTGGTTGTATCCGGAACCATTGAATCGTCGTCGCCACGCGGATTGCAAATCGTAAACGGTGAAACACTTAATGCGAACATCGCCCGTCTCCGCGTGGACCGAGTTTTTCAAGGGAAAACCGGAGAGGAGCTGCAATTCTCCTGGTTTACGATTCATTCGGATGGGACAAAAGGATACGGTTATTCCGGTCCGCCGCTTGCAAATTTCCAAACGCGCAAACGCTATTTAGTTTTCCTCAAGCGAAATAAATCTGACTGGACCGTTGCGATGCCGGTGTATGCACTTGAGGTCGAGTTGGCACCCGAGTCACCATCCGGCTCGCCTCGCAACTTGTCCGAAGCCTTGCCCGAACAGCGATACGAGGCGATAGCGCAAGAACTGGAGACGGCTGCGCTGGGCGTGCCATCTCCACCGCCGGGTATGACTGGGGAGGCAGCAGCATACTTTCCATCCGTCTTCGACCTCCTTGGTGCATGTGCGAACCCGTTCTATCGCTTGTTTGTGTCTTCGCCTAGCCCTGAGCTTCGTCGCGAGGCCCTAAGCTGGCTAAACCTGATTCGCAATCGCCATATGACATGCAAAACGGCGGTCGTTTCTTTGAAATAGAGCAAGCGGTCAGTACGCGCTTTCCCGAACATTGCAAGTCTCAGTGGACGATTTGTCGCGTAATCGGAAACTTGAATCCACATGGACGATTAGCGCGTTTTATCGGGCGTTACCGCACGATTTTCATTCGTGTCGCAATGCCATCAACAGGATTGACGCTGATCGCCGAGGGAGTGGGATGGGGAAGGGAGGTAAGGCCTGGTTATCAGCGTGAGAACGTCAAAGCCCAAAACCGCGCTATCAGTGGGCGGCGAAAATCAACGCAGCACTGATCGCATGTGTATCTCACGATTAACAAGAGTCGCGCGCGAATCAAAGACGATCGGAAAAGCCTAATGATCGTGCCATTCCGGACTGGTCAATTCGATCCGCCAGATCGGGCCACCGTTATAGAGCGGGCCCTCTGACTTGGCGAAGGACGGGGCATCGCCGCCAATAATCCAGACGTGGGTGTCTTGGGGCTGCTTGCCGACAATCGGCGCCACCACTCCGGCGACCCCTCCGATATCAACCTTTACGACATAACGCGTAGCTTTGTGGGAGAGGCCTCCAGCTGAGACTGAGTCGTCGCCTTCGGGGGAGATCAACAGTTTCACAAGCCGCGGTTTTGGAGCGGCTGCCACCATCGAAAGTGTCGTCAGTGGAGCATCGGGCCGGATGTTTTTCAGCAGCGTAAGAATCATGCCGTTCGAGACGTTAGCGGGAAGTTTGAGCCGGTCGGTGGCGGTCTTTTCTTTGCCGTCATTGTCCGTATAGCGGACGGTGACCTGGCCCGTTAAACCGTCAACCGAGACATCCATCGGTTGTTTGAATGCGGGGCCCTTTTGCACCTGGTGATAGCTTATGAGCCGGAAAGTATGGCGTTGAGAAAAGACGACGGTTTCTTCATTTACCGAGCCGTCCTTAAAGCGAAGAACCGTGTGGCTAGTCACCCGATCGCCGCGGGCGAACTGCGTTACATCACCCTCGGCGAGGGCTTTGCCATCCAGTGTGCTTAACACAAGGAACCCGCGGACCACGCCCTCCGTGTATTGCACCGCCACGGGCGACTGCGACAGTGCTGGGGTAGGGAGAAGCAGAGCCCACGTTGACAGGGCGGCAAGTGCCAGGAGCCGGATACGTTTTATCATCAAAGCATCATACACTCGCGAAGGTCCCCAGTTGGCAGGGAGGATGCCCCGCCTTTAGTTGAAACTTGAGAAGAAGAAGCAGCGGCTCTCGCCCGAACTCGGATAGAGTTCGGGTTGAGAATCCCTTTTTAAAGGAGAGAGCCGCCGTGAGAAACAAATACCAGAGCAAAGACCACAAGTCCAATCCCAAGTTTGAGGTCGTCGGTGGGCAGGCGTTGCTGGTGCAGGTGCCGTTGCCGATCGCCGAGGTCTGGAGCGAACTGCAAGCGCAGGTGGAAGAGCTGACGGGGCAAGCCGGGCTGCAGATTCTGCGTGCCATCTTGGAAAACGAAGTGAGGAGCCGAGTCGGACCTCCGCATCGGCCAAATCCTAGGGCCGGCTGTGTGCGCTGGGGCAAGCAACCGGGTTATGTAGTTTTTGCTGGACAGAAAATTCCACTGGAACGACCGCGCGTACGAACCCGCGAAGGGCGAGAAGTGGAATTAGAGAGCTACGGTCAGTTGCAACAGGACGGAAAACTGCAACGAGCGGTGCGGGAACGCCTGGTGGCCGGGTTGTCCACACGGAACTACCGGCGCGCGGTGGAGAGTGTTGTGGCAGGCTACGGGATCGAGAAAAGCAGCGTGAGTCGGCAGTTTGTAGAGGCCAGTAGCAATCAGTTGCGGGCGCTCTGCGAGCGACGATTGGAGGATCTAAATCTGGTGGTGCTGATGATCGATGGCATTCACTTTGGCGGCCAGGTGCTGGTGGTGGCCCTGGGCATTGCAGAAAGCGGAGAAAAGCACGTGTTGGGAGTGTGGCAAGGAGCCACGGAGAACACCACGGTGGTCAAAGGGTTGTTGGAAGATCTGGTGGACCGCGGACTGGATCTGCGGCGGCGGTATCTGGTGGTGCTGGATGGATCGAAAGCACTGCGCGCCGGTGTGGAACGTGTCTTCGGAGAGCAAGTGGAAGTCCAGCGTTGTCAGATCCACAAGCGACGGAACGTGCAGGAGTACCTGCCGGAGAACTGCCAGAAAGACTACGATCGGCGAATGCGCAATGCCTACGCGATGAGCAACTACGCGGAGGCCCAAGAGGCGCTACAGAAAATCTTCCGGCAACTGGAAAGAATCAATCCGAGCGCGGCCCGAAGCTTGGAGGAGGGGCTGGAAGAAACGCTGACGGTACATCGCTTGGGAGTAGGAGCGGTGTTGCGGCGGAAACTGGCCACGACCAGCCCGATCGAATCGTGCTTGTCGACCGTTCAGCGGGTGGCGCGGAACGTAAAACGTTGGCGCGAAGGAAATCAGCCGCTGCGCTGGACCGCCACAGGACTGTTGGAAGCAGAAAAGAAGTTCCGACGCATCAAAGGCTATCAAGAAATCCTGTTGCTGAAGGAACGTCTGAATCCCTCGCGCATTCAGCAGAAGGGGTCCGGGCAGTAGAAGTCGCTTGAACTTGGTGGTAGGTAGACTCACAGTGCCGAAGATCGAGAGTCGCTGCAATCAACTAAAACTGGCGGTGTAAAGACTTTTGTGTAAACGGTTTCAGTTTTTATTGTTTGAAGCCCTCTGTTCCGTAAAAACAACCGCCGCCGGAGCTGTGAAAATGTGGGAATCTCGGTTTGCGAGATTTCCAAGGAGCGGGGGAAAGCCTGCTGTTGGCTTTCCACCGCTCCGCCATTTTCACAGCTCTCTTCGCAGTTCTGCCGCGCACGACCTCTGGTCCAGGTTCTCACACACGCTCTCCGGCCGGCATGCGCTCCGGCCACAGAATACTGAAACGGTTCAGCGCCGCATTCCAATTCGGTATCGGCATCGTCCATTTCTTCGCGGCGTTACGCAGCGCCAGGTATAACAACTTCAGAGCGGCCTCATCGTTCGGAAACGAACCCCGCATTTTGATGATCTTGCGCAGCGACATGTTCAGCGATTCCACCGCGTTGGTCGTGTAAATCACCTTCCGGATATCGGCCGGATACGCAAAAAACGGCGTGATCCGTTCCCAGTGCCGGCGCCAGGTCTGGCTCACCATCGGGCACACGGCATCCCACTTTTGCGCAAACGCATCCAGTTGCAAATCCGCTTCTGCCGCGCTGGCCGCTTGATAAATCTTTCGTAAGTCTGCTGCCACCAGCTTGCGTTGTTTCCAGCTCACATAGTTCAGGGAGGCTCGCACCAGGTGCACGATACAGGTCTGTACCTCAGCCTTCGGATACACCGATTCAATCACCTCCGGGAACCCCTTGAGCCCATCCACGCAGGCAATCAAGATGTCTTTCACCCCACGGTTCTGTAACTCCGTCAGTACTTGCAGCCAGAACTTCGCCCCTTCGTTCTGCGCCGCCCATAATCCCAAAATTTCCTTCTTGCCCTCTAGGTTCACTCCAATCGCCACGTGGATCGCCCGGCTTTGGATGTGTCCGCCATCGCGCACCTTCACCCGCAATGCATCCATGTACAGGATCGGGTACACCTCATCCAGTACCCGGTTCTGCCACGTCTTGACTTCCTCCATCACCCCTTCGGTGACGTTGGAGATTAACGTCGGCGAAACCTCCACCCCGTAGATTTCCTGCAGGTGCCCTTCAATTTCTCGCGTAGTCATCCCTCGCGAGTACATCGAGATGATCTTGTCGTCAAAGCCGCTGAAGCGCGTTTGCCCTTTGCTCACAATGGCGGGCTCAAAGCTCCCGTTGCGATCCCGCGGTGTCTCCAGGTCAATCTCGCCGAACTCGCCCTTCAGCTTCTTCGTAGTGCTCCCGTTTCTTGAGTTCCCACTATTGTGACCGACGGGATCATGCTTTTCGTAGCCCACATGCTCGGTCAGTTCCACTTTCAGTGCCCGTTCCAAAATCGCCTTGGTGATCTGCTTTAACAGTCCGTTCTCGCCGATAATGTCTTCCGGCTTCTTGTAGTCGGCCAGAAGTTCATCAATCAGCTTCAGATTTATGGTCATCGGTTCTCCTTGTTCGACTCTGCCCCATGTGATGACCATTTACACAGTTTTCTTTACACCCTCCTAAAACTCGGACATCCTCATCACTCCCAAACACTATAAGGTAACCATGATTGCCCCTCGCTGAAAGTGTCTGGAAGAGCCTATTTACTGTTGCCACCTGCGAATCCTGCAAATGGCGAGACGACCCGCTTGCATCAACTAAAAGTGAAAACACTAAAAGGTCGTCCTTCACGGGACGGAGTGCTTCAACTTGGGCGGACTTTCCGTCATCGTGAACGACCAGTTCGTCTTCACGTGGCTGCGAGGTCAGGTGGCCGTGATTGTCAGAAATCGTGACCAACACATGCGCTGTCGGTTTCGGAACCGAGGGAGAGGCTATGTCAACGTTGCTACTCGAAGCTTGAGCAGCCTGCTGGGCGCTTGCCTGGCTAGAGACGATGAGGATCAAAACAAGGCACATCAAGGCGAGGTGGCGAGAAATTCTCATACGGTCCGTCGTCGGGGCTGGGCAGATTCTACGCTTCCAAGAGTCCCGAATGTTGTGAATTGAGCGTGGAAAGTTCTGGTTCCAACTTAGGTCTTAGGAAGTCTGGTTCTACTATCCAGAAACGCCACAAACGACTCTAGCATATCGATCGTTCAATTTTGTGCTTGACCTCCAGACGCAAAGGTGGAGGTAACTCCTGTGTAGTCGCGTTACCGGAGATGTGAAGTAGCGCTTTATTTGTCTGATTGGGGCGTTAATCAGGACCTAGGATAGGTCTGAGCTTCGGCTCATGCTGGTTGGCGCACCTCGGAGATCGTGATCCAATTGGAGACGCCGTCGCTCACGAACGTCCTCGATCCATGCTTGCCAACGTGGACAGGAGCCGTATCCCCGTCGATCGTTTCGCCCGGAGCCGGGCGAACTTTCAACATGGATCCCCCAACTACTTCCGCGACGACCACCTCCTGACCACCGGAATAAAGACCTACTGCGGTGGCCCCGATCTTGAATCCACCGGGAACGTCGGCAATCGGTGTAAGTTCTTGCGTAAACCCAGGATGAGTGCCATCGCATCGAACCAGAACGTTCGGCGTGCTGATAGTCTGGCTCGCGGTTGCGGGCGGTGCCGGGGGACGAGGGATCACGAGGCGTTGAATTCGACCCTGCGGTCCGAAACTATAGCTGCCGCCGGCAGTAATGCTCGTCTGCACCGCTGCTACTTGAGCCGAGCTGCTGAGAGCACCAAAAAGTACCGAGGCGCCGTTCGCGCTCGATATCACGTTCTGACCGGTCTGGTTCTGACCCAACAGGTTGAGTGTCAGCATGCTCGTCGGACCGGTATGTCGGATCAGCGGGGTAGGATTCGGAACGTCTGTGGTCGGCATCCCGAAGAGGGAATTCTGTAAGAAGAACAGGGCTGACTGGCTTCCGAGATCGAACATGGGAACATCGAATTGGTTCACAAGCTGCGGGTTGCCACAATCGTCTCTCATCCCGATGTGTACGTGGTCGCGAGTGCCGAAATCCGAGATTGGCGCAGGATCGGGACTCTTTGCCAGGTTCACGATCGTGAGTTGGCCGCCGATCATGCGAAGGTCTGTAAACACGGCGCCGCTCAGGATGTGCACAGTGGTGCGGGGAACGGTCTGCCGCGGCCCAAATCCGGCCCACATCACATCCTTCATTGGCCAAACGCCTGCGGGGATCTCGCAAAACGCCGGGGCCGGAAGAAGTGAGTCGTCGAACTCGAGGATCTTGCGCCCCTCCACGCACGACATGGCTTTGATAAGCAACTGCCAATCAGTGAAAACGTTCCCTTCCGATGGCCCCCCGGGTCGGAACACGAAGAGATTTCCGTTCATCGCGCCCTCCTTGGCGTTGCGGAACGCGGTTTCGCCGGGCCGTTGCGCGATAGGGTCGAAGCTCTCCTTTAAGAAAGGTGTTTCTCGGTGAGCGACCGCCCTATCCGTCTTTAACCTAGCGCTTACCGTTCCGGAATGGTGAGATTAGTTTGCCTACGTCGGATTCTCCCGTACTCCTCGGTTTCGACTGGCGAGTACGCGGAATAGTCTGGTTAATAGTGCGCAATTGCGGCACATCGTTGCATCATTCTTAGAAATTGAAACCGTGGAGTGAAAGGAGTCCAAGCGGGCCTCGGAAAAAATCCCCCCAAAAGAATCGGACAATCGAAAACGAGCTTTTGCAGATGAGCCGGGTGATTGTGCGCTAAGTCCCGGTAAGTCGCGTTACCGGAGTGCGACCTGTAAAGCTGCTGAATATGATTGTCTGGGGAGGAGGAAATCGATCAGACCGTGCGTCCCATCGCACGTAGCCTACAAAGCAGAGCGGGGAGGCAACGAACCGTTCTGGAGCCCTTGGACAATGTACCCATGCTCGTAAGAGCAGCGCCGAAACCGCGAGGCCACGGTGTATCTGCCAGCATTAGGTGGAGACGGGCCTAGGCTTGATCGTAGGGTCAGAATCACTGCTGTCCAAATTAGCTGAGAACTCGGCTCGGACATATCCAGAATAAGGGCAAAAGTCGTCACCGGAGCCTTAGACGTGGGGCAGGTTGGCGGGCCCGAAGGGTTGCTCCTGTTCTGATGCTGTCTAAATTCTCCCCCCCTAAAATCTCGCAGTTACGCGTTTTTTTCGATGTAGATGATCGCTGCTGTCCAACCGATTGGCCCACTTAGGCCAATTGCAACGCCAACTGTTGTGGCGAGGTGGGTGGCATCGGCGGCGGTTGAAAGGGATCATCGATCCAAGTCCACAGGTCACGGTAAACAAATAACTGCTGCCGTAGGAGTGCCACCAGATTCGAAAGGGACCAACCGAATGTCGACCGTAGTTGCAGATATTTCACCAGCAGCATGGCGATCAGCGCCGTCCAAAGCTGCGTCTTCAAGGCGTTAGCCGAAGTCCCTACAAACGTTTTCACCCGCAGCGACTGTTTTAAGGCCCGGAAAAACAACTCTATTTGCCAGCGTTCCTGGTACACCGAGGCGATGGTAGCCGCCGCCAGTTCCAAGTGATTGGTCAGAAATACCAGCACGCGATCGCGCTCCTTATCGTAAAACTCGATCCGCCGGAAGTAGGCATCCCTGCCCGCCTGGGCCAGCTTGTAGAAAAAGACCACTTCATCCCGTAGCACGCTGCGCCGCTGTGGAACTTCACGCTTCTCCACCACTCCGTAGTCGGCGTTTTCCTTCAAGCGGGTCACAAAATAGACCGCTTGCTTGGTTAAGTTCGCAAACCATTCGTAATCCGTATAGCCGCGGTCAAACACTAAAATCGCCCCCGGCGCAAACTGCATCTGCCGCGCCACGCGTACCTCATGCTTTTTGCCTTCCGTGATCACCGCGAAGGACGGCAAATAGCCATCGTGGTCCAGCAACAGGTGCAGCTTCACCGCACCTTTCGTCAGGCGAAACTTGGCCCAATCAAACATCGTGGCGCAGAGATCGATCACCGTGGCATCCAAGCTCAGCAGCGGGTTCTTGAAACGGAATTTCCTCTTCTTCCTGGTTCCTGCTTGGCTGGCCGCCAGGATCTGGCACTTCGCCAGCAGTTGTTCAAATACCGTGCGCTGCAACTGCCAAGGCCGATGTTCGTTGGCATAAGCCAAGGTGGAGCGAGCCGGAGCGGTGGGCAAACCCAGATGGCGAAGTTTTCCTTCACTGGCGGCCAAGCCCCCACAGATTTCACGCAAGGACTTGGCGTGGCCCAGCTGACAAAAGAGCATAGCGATGAACTGGCCCCAACTACTGAAACCGCGGGCATGCCACTCGGCCTGGTGCTGGCGCACGGCCGATTCAAATTCTAAACGAGGAATCAACTGCAGAATTTGTGAGAAAATACTGCTGACTCGAGTCAAGGCTGAGCCTCCTTAGCGTTGTGATTGGCTTTTGCAGAGCCCAACCTCAAGCTATCAGATGCTCGGCCTTTCTTACTTCACAAAACCAAATCCTAATTTGGACAAGCGTGGGTCAGAATATACAAATGCTCCTAAGCGTCGTCACGCGAAGAGAGCCTAAAATGCTGCGCGGCTCTTCTTGCAGTGGGCACAGAGGCTTCCGGTTCCTCTGTCATGGGTAATCAACACTGCCGGCGTATAGAGCAGACCTAACCGATCGCGTCATTTCAGCGGAACAGGGTAAGCCCGGATCGCTCCCCGCAAGGGGAAGGACCATCGCAAGATGGCTCCAATGGCGATGCGGGCAACGGAGATGGGAGCAAGCGAAGGCTGCCCTGTAATCGGGCAGATAGAGGTTGCGTCGCCTCGTGGGGACAAGATCACCTCGCCGGAAACGGAGCTGACTTCCTGTTGGTGCTCAACTCGAGAACTCTTGAGGAACCGATGTATGAAGCAAAGCAAATGACGACGGCGCAAGCCGTTGGTGCAGCTTCACACACGACCGGTGGATTCTCCGCCGCTGTGCGAATCGGCAGCAAGTCAGTATCGAGTAGGTCTTGCTTCGTTTTGAATCAGGCCGCGTCCTCGTTTTTCAGGGGGGCGTTTTTGGGTGCTCGAGCCGGATGAGGGGAAACCTTCACGTCCGGTTCTTAGAGGGCTGGGCGTCAGCAATGGCGCCCGGCTACTCGACAACTTGAAAAACCACTTGGACGATTAGCGTTGATCCGGCATGTCTCATGGCAATTGCGATCCACTGTGCGCCGTTGTATCGTTCTGAGCGGTGGATCTTCCCGAGCAATGGGCATTGATCGAAGCTGACCTTGAGCGGGCGCGGAGCACTCTGCCTCAAGAGGCTGCGACCAGCGAACCCGTTCGCTACTATCAAGCGTTTCTCAACCACAATGAACTTGAATTGGCGTGCGACATGCTCGAAGCGTATGCCGAGGATCATCAGGTCAGTAAAGAATTTTGGATCGCCCTTAGCGATGCCGCTACGAAAATGAACTTGCCGAGCGCAACACGATACACGAAATTTGCCGAAAGTACTTAGCTTGGCCCCTGGTTTGATTGCTAGTGCCTGGTTTGTCGCCTAACCGGAAAAGTCAAATTGCCTGAAATCCACTTGGACGGTTACCGCGTTTATCGGGAGCGAGTGGCTTTCGACTTCTCTAATCTTGGACCTCTTTCGCTCCGTCGAGTCTGCTTGGCTCGTTAGTTGTCACTACGGAACGTATGCAAGGGGTATACTGAGCGCATGTCGCAAAGTGATTTAGTTGTTGTTCAATCGTACGGCACTGAAGGCGAGGCCGAGGTTGCGAAGGGCATCCTCGAATCTTCAGGCATCGATGCGATGATTCAGGCGGATACGGCTGGTCGCATGCGAGAGCATCTGGCATGGAGCGGCCTGGGACATCGGGTGCTCGTGCGCGAAGAAGATGCCGCCGCGGCGCGAAGCCTTCTTGCCTTGCCCCAAAACGATGATCTCGTGCTACTTCAGAATGCAACGGAGATCCAAGTGGAAGATCTGCAAGGTGCGCTTTTGTCCGCAGGCATTTTCGCAACAGTCCGGTATGACGGCACTTATTATCAGATCCTCGTGAATGAAGAAGATGCAGCGGACGCTCGCAAGGTGCTTGATGCGCTCCCAGAAGCGCGACCATAGCGACAAACCAGTGGCCTGATTCCCAGCTCCCGATAAGCCCTGACTGCGTCTTCGACGCGTCGCTAGTGCCAGAAACTTGTCCAGAGTCTTCCTCTTTGCCAAAGTGATCCTGGGATTCGATTCGGCAAGCTAAGGCCGATATACGACATGGCGCTTCGTGCCCGACGGTTAGCATGGCTCCGGTACTGGCGATCACTTGTTTGGTGGCAAGGACTGAATGTGCACAGTCCTTTGACCCCGTTGGAGAGTTTCTTAAACCGGTCGTCACCGGGCCGAACCGAATCCCTATTTCCATCAAGGAGTACAGGGATGAGGACGGACACAAAGCTGTGGCGAAGTCGAAAGGCGAAGCAAGAACTGGCGCGGCGGTTGCAGTCTGAGAACCCAGGACTGGAGGTGGTCCAGCCACACGCCGCGGGAATCGATGTGGGCAATAGTGCGCACTACGCGGCCGTGAGACCGGATCGTGATTCGCAACCGGTACGCCGATTCGAGTGCTTCACCGCGGATCTGTATCGCTTAGCCGACTGGTTGCAGAACTGTGGTGTGCAGACCGTGGCTTTGCAGTCGACGGGGGTGTATTGGATTCCCTTGTACGACATTTTGGAAGAACGTGGGTTCCAGGTCTATCTGGTTAACGCCCGGCACACCAAGAATCTGCCGGGACGCAAGAGCGATGTGCAGGAAAGCCAGTGGCTATTGAAATTGCATACCTACGGGTTGTTGAATAATTCGTTCCAACCACCCTCGAAGATTCGGATCCTACGCACCTACTGGCGGCAGCGGTTACAACACGTCACGGGAGCAGCCACCTGTGTGCAACGCATGCAGAAAGCGCTGACGCAGATGAACATACAGTTAGCGAATGTGATCAGCGACCTGAGCGGGGTGACTGGACAGCTGATTGTGCGGGCCATCGTCGCTGGTGAACGTGACCCGTGGAAGCTCGCCGAACTCAGTCACCCGCGGATTCAAGCCAGCCGCGAGGAGATTGCCAAAAGCCTAGAAGGCAACTGGCGCCAGGAGTTGATCTTTGTGCTGCAACAAGAAATCCAGATGTATGACACCTACCAGCGACGAGTTGCGGAATGCGACCAGGAATTGCAGAAGCACCTGAGCGCTTTTGCCGATACTGTCTCGCCGCCAGGGAAGGAAGAACCACCCCCGAAAAAGAAGAAGAAACAAAACAAGAATAATCCTCACTTCCATCTCGCTGCTGAACTGCAGCGCATCAGCGGAGTGGATCTGACGCGCATCGACGGCGTCGATGTGATGGTCGCGCAAACGCTCGTAAGTGAAGTGGGACTAGCAGCTTGTTGAAGAATTTGGTTTTCGAGGTTTTTCGTTCTGAGTTTTGAGTTATCGCTGAGTTGTGAAGGAGTGGTTTGGGTTGTTCTATCTACCGAGCCAGCGTATCGAAGCTCGCGTTTCATGTTCTGGCCATCAGGTTTCGCAATCGGCACAGATTGTAGGCAGCTCCGGTGAAGGTGAACAGCCACCCCACCTTGTCGATCCCTCTCAACTTCACTTTCCTTAGCATCCCGACCATCTTCATCCACCCGAACAATTGCTCCACTCGTTTTCGCTTCCGCTGACTCACCTCATACCCCGCATGCCGCGTGGTCCGCTCGTCCACCGCGCTCCTGCGATTGCGTATTGTTCTGCGCCACATGCGGCGTGATGTTCATCCCGCGAAGTTCGCCTACGAATTCCTGCGTGTCGTAGTTCTTGTCCCCTCCCAACGTCACTCGCTTTCCCGGCGGGATCGCTTCGGCCATCAGCAGCGCCGCATCCCGCTCCGCTCTTCCATTCGCCTCGGTCAGAAACGTCTGCACCAAAAGCCCGTTGCGGTTCTCCATCAATACATGTCCCAGGTAGCTCAGCTTCGCCTCGCTCCCTTGGGACTTCCTGAACAGACGGGCATCGGGATCCGTCGTCGATTCATGGGTCTGGTTCTTTCTCTTTTCCCCGTGAAAGTCGACCTCTCCTCCCGCTCCAGGCGGCTTCCCCTTCCCGTCCTTCCGCCGGAAACTCTTCTGGCTGGCCCAGGCCTCGATCAGCGTTCCGTCCACCGTGAAATGTTCATCCGACATAAACGGCCTGGCTCGTTCCAGCACCCGCCTGAAAAACGACTCCGCGATCTCTTCGTTCAGCAAGCGCTCCCGATTCTTGCTGTACACCGCGTGATTCCACACCGCCTCGTCCATCTCCATCCCCACAAACCACCGGAACAGCAGGTTGTACTGCAGTTGCTCGATCAGCATTCGTTCGCTGCGCACCGAATAGAAGATCTGCAACAGCAGAGACCGAAACAGCCGCTCCGGCGCAATCGATGGCCGCCCCACCTCCGAGTACAACTTCGCAAACTGCGGCGACATCTCCTTCAGAATCTCATCCACCATCTTGCGGATCGGCCGCAACGGATGATCGGCCGGGACTCGCTTCTCGGGAGAAACGTAGCTGAACATTCCTTCTTGCTGGTTATCGTCTCCGCGCATTCACTCGTCTCCTTGGACTTCCTTCCTTCAGACGAGTTTTTTGAATTAAAGTTGCAGCGGAACTGCATTTTTCAACAAACTGCTAGACATGAGTCGATGGAAAACCGAGGCACACTTTGCTTCCTGGTTGGGGCTCTGCCCAGACAATCGCATCAGCGGAGACAAAGTGCTCAGTCGAGGTACTCGCCATGTGCTCAACCGTGCGGCCACGGCACTTCGTCTGGGGGCCTCGACCCTACTGAAAAGCCAAACCTACCTCGGGGCGCAGTACCGCCGCTTGCGTAGCAGGCTCGGCGCCCCAAAAGCCATCACCGCCATGGCTCATCGCCTCGCTCGACTGGTCTATCGAATGTTGAAGTATGGTCAGCAGTACGTCGACAAAGGTGCAGAGTATTACGAACGAAGGAACCGCCAACAACAAATCGAGTTCCTCAGAAAGAAGGCCGCCCAACTCGGCCTAAAGGTCACACCAGCCCATGCGTGAACCTCTCAATCAAGAAGTTTCTGGAGAGTCGTAATCGGAAACTGAGAATTCCACTTCTCCGGTAACCGCGTTTATCAGGCATGTGGGGCTAAAGTGATCGGCAACTCTCCGCCAACTCGTTTGTACCGTGAAGATGGTCAAGGCCTGATTTATCGCCTTACCGGACATGTTCGGTAAGCGTGTGATTAGGCACGGTCACGTGCGCTGAACGCCTTTTCGAACTTCGCCGCGCTATAATTTGCAATGGGAATCCCCTGATCTAGACTGCGGAGGCTCTAACTTGCGTCTTTTCTTGTCATTTTTGTTTTTCCTGGCCGCGGCTGCTGCGAGCGCGTTTGGCCAAAATGCCGCTTCGGATTCGATTGCACTTCCCTTGTGGGAATCCTCCAGGGTTACGTCGCTCGAGATGCTGGCTCCCGCCAAAGATCCGTCGTCGGAGCAGTCCGGAACATCGCCAACCGCCAGCAATCCGAAGCAAGTATCGCCGGAGACTAAGCCGCAGAGCGCCGTTCCCGCAGGACAGCAACCAAAGCGAATTATGGGCATCATGCCCAATTTTCGAGCGGTCAGTGCCGGCACAATCCCGCCGCCCCCGACCGCCAAGCAAGCTTTCATAATCGCTACGAAGAACAGCTTTGACTACTCATCGTTCATTTTTGTGGGGATGACCTCGGCCCTCGCTGAGTGGACGAACGCCCACCCGCAGCTGGGCCAGGGCATGGCAGGCTACGGCCAATATTACTGGCGAGGGTTTGTGGACAAAACGGACGGCAACTATCTCGTGATTTTTGCCTTCCCCACAATGCTGCATCAGGACGAGCGTTATTACGCAATGGGCACGGGCGGTTTTTGGAAGCGAGCTTTTTACGCAGCCTCTCGTGTTGCCGTCGCTAAAAACTATGAAGGAAAGAATGTCTTCAATGCGTCGGAGGTGATCGGTAGGGGCACCGCGCAAGCGATTTCACTATCGTATTACCCCAGCCAGACTCGGACGGCTAGTGGGTTCGCCTCAAAGTACGCATACGCGATTGGCCGCGATGCGCTCACGAATGTATTCCGCGAATTCTGGCCGGATATCGCCATACATGTATTGCATCGCCACCCGTAGTCCACCCCGGGGAAGCAACCTCGCAGGCGTGTATCCCTGTCTGCGGAAATACTTCTCGCTCTCTAGCAGGCTGCTGAAAAATTGAGTTGGGGCGGCAATTTCTTTCTGCCGTTGCGTTATTTGTGAGTTGCGACTGGCCCTTTGTTCGGTTTTCGGTGCCGCCGAATGCCCGAAGTGGCGTTTTCAGCACCGTGCAAAGACACTACGGCCCGGACTTACTGCGCCCCAACCGCGACGGCCATCAGGTTTCGCATGCGCACCAAATTGTAGGCCGCGCACGCGAACGTAAACGTCCAGTCCACCTTCAAGGTTCCGCGATGACGCACCTTACGCAACAGAGCAATGGTCTTCAGCCAGCCGAAGCATTCTTCGATACGCTTCCTCTTCTTCTGGCTGATGTGGTAGCCCTCGTGTTGTGTCGTTCGTCCATCAACGGCGCTGCCGCCTCGCCGCGCCAGATTTTGCGCCACGTGTGGCGTCACGCGCATGTTCCGGCACTCGCGTACAAACTCCGCGGTATCGAAACCCTTGTCGCCACCCACTGTCACACGCTTTCTTCCTGGAACATCCTGCAACATGGTCATCGCCGCATCGCGTTCGGCCGTGCCTGTCGCTTCCCACACCAGGCTCGAAATGATCAATCCGTTGCGATTCTCCACCAGCAGATTCCCGCTGTAGCTCAACTTGGCCTCCTTGCCTGGGCCCTTGCGCGCCAACTGGGCTTCTGGATCACTGTTTGATTCGTGCGTCCGGTTCGAGCGCTTCTCCCCATGAAAATCCACCGTGGGATTTCCCGGATCCTCCGGCGGAGACGAATTCGTTTTGTCCCTCCGCTGAAAACTCTTCAAGCTGGCCCAGGCTTCCAGCAGCGTGCCGTCCACGCTGAAGTGCTCGTCCGACATCCACCCCTGCTCTCGCGCGTGTGCCACCACCCGCCCCAGAAATTCCTTCGCTACCTCGGCCTCCAGCAAGCGGTCCCGATTCTTGGTGAACACCGTCGCGTCCCACACCGGATCGTCCAAATTCAACCCTACAAACCAGCGGAACAATATGTTGTAGTCCATCTCTTCCATCAGCAGTCGCTCGCTGCGCACCGAATAGAACATCTGCAACAACTGCGCGCGCAAGAGTTGCTCGGGCGGAATCGACGGGCGACCCACTTTCGCGTACATCTTGCTGAACTGCGGCGAGAGCTGCTTCAGGATCTCGTCCACCATCGTGCGGATCGGTCGCAGCGGATGGTCCTTGCGTACCCGCTGCTCCGGAGAAATGTAGCTGAACACGTGATTTTGTTGCTGATCGGTTCCTCGCATGCGACATTGGACGCATCAAGAGCTGCTCCGTTGCAAAATTTCCGAGTTTTTCAGCAGCCTGCTAGTACGCTACTGAAATTCCCCCGACAGGCGAAATACCTGTCACCTCGTGAGAAGTTCTATAAAAGTTGTCAAGAAAAAAATGTTCTCCCTTGGCCGGGGCTCTTCTTGCCTTCCAGCCCGCTGCATTGAACAGGATTGTTCTTGCCTTCCGTTCCGTGAGCTCGGGACGCTCCAAACAATTGCGTAGCGCTTTTGGTTTTCTCTACCAGTGGTTTTCATCGCCTCTTCACGACGAAGCCCGTCCGTTCTGAGACCAACAAAGCAGCAGCACGGTGGTCAGGTGGCAACCATGGTTCTATTGGGGACTCGTGGCCCATAGCTTTTTCGGGTTGTCCGAGGGGGACTAGGGTCGCGTGGGAGACTTCGCCGCCCGAGGCAGGCAAAGCCTAACTAGCAGCTTGTTGAAGAATTTAGTTTTCGAAGTTTTTTCGTTCTCAGTTTTGAGTTTTCGCTGAGTTGTAAGGGAGTGGTTTGGGTTTTTCTATCTACCGAGCCGGCTCGTCGAAGCCACGGGTCAGTTCTGGCCATCAGGTTTCGCAATCGGCACAAGTTGTAGGCGGCTCCGGTGAAGGTAAACAGCCACCCCACCTTGTCGATTCCTCGCAGCTTCACTTTCTTTAGCATCCCCACCATCTTCATCCACCCGAACGATTGCTCCACTCGTTTTCTCTTCCGCTGACTCACCTCATACCCCGCATGCCGTGTGGTCCGCTCGTCCATCGCGCTCCTGCGATTGGTGTTGTTCTGCGCCACATGCGGGGTGATGTTCATCCCGCGCAGTTCTCGTACGAATTCCCGCGTGTCGTAATTCTTGTCTCCTCCCAACGTCACGCGCTTTCCCGGCGGGATGGCTTCGGCCATCAGCAGCGCCGCATCTCGCTCCGCTCTTCCGTTCGCCTCGGTCAGAAAGGTCTGCGACCAAAAGCCCATTGCGGTTCTCCATCATTACATGTCCCATGTAGCTCAGCTTCGCCTCGCTGCCTCCGGACTTCTTGCACAGCCGGGCATCGGGATCCGTGGTCGATTCATGGGTCTGGTTCTTTCTCTTTTCCCCGTGGAAGTCGACGTCTCCTCCCGGTCCCGCGGGCTTCCCACTCCCGTCCTTGCGCCGGAAACTCTTCTGACTGGCCCAGGCCTCGATCAGCGTTCCGTCCACCGTGAAATGTTCATCCGACATGAACGGCCTCGCTCGTTCCAGCACCCGCTCGAAAAATGACTCCGCGATCTCTTCGTTCAGCAAGCGCTCCCGATTCTTGCTGTACACCGCGTGATTCCAGACCGCCTCGTCCATCTCCATCCCCACAAACCACCGGAACAGCAGGTTGTACTGCAGTTGCTCGATCAGCATTCGTTCGCTGCGCACCGAATAGAAGATCTGCAACAGCAGGGACCGAAACAGCCGTTCGGGCGCAATCGATGGTCGCCCCACTTCGGAGTACAACTTCGCAAACTGCGGCGACATCTCCTTCAGAATCTCATCCACCATCTTGCGGATCGGCCGCAACGGATGATCGGCTGGTACGCGCTTCTCGGGAGAAACGTAGCTGAACATTCCTTCTTGCTGGTTATCGTCTCCGCGCATTCACTCGTCTCCTTGACCTTCCTTACTTCAGACGAGTTTCTTGAATTAAAGTTGCAGAAGAAAGGGGTTTTTCAACAAACTGCTAACAGCTTGTTGAAGAATTTAGTTTTCGAAGTTTTTTCGTTCTCAGTTTTGAGTTTTCGCTGAGTTGTAAGGGAGTGGTTTGAGTTTTTCTATCTACCGAGCCGGCTCGTCGAAGCCACGGGTCACGTTCTGGCCATCAGGTTTCGCAATCGGCACAAGTTGTAGGCGGCTCCGGTGAAGATAAACAGCCACCCCACCTTGTCGATTCCTCTCAACTTCACCTTCTTTAGCATCCCCACCATCTTCATCCACCCGAACGATTGCTCCACTCGTTTTCTCTTCCGCTGACTCACCTCGTACCCCGCATGCCGTGTGGTCCGCTCGTCGATCGCGCTCCTCCGATTGGTGGTGTTCTGTGCCACATGCGGGGTGATGTTCATCCCGCGCAGTTCTCGCACGAATTCTCGGGTGTCGTAATTCTTGTCTCCTCCCAACGTCACGCGCTTTCCCGGCGGGAGGGCCTCGGCCATCAGCAGCGCCGCATCTCGCTCCGCTCTTCCGTTCGCCTCGGTCAGAAAGGTCTCGACCAAAAGCCCATTGCGGTTCTCCATCATTACATGTCCCATGTAGCTCAGCTTCGCCGCGCTGCCTCCAGACTTCGTCCACAACCGGGCATCGGGATCCGTGGTCGATGCATGGGTCTGGTTCTTTCTCTTTTCCCCTTGGAAGTTGACGTCTCCTCCCGGTCCCGCGGGCTTCCCACTCCCATCCTTGGGTCGGAAACTCTTCTGACTGGCCCAGGCCTCAATCAGCGTTCCGTCCACCGTGAAATGTTCATCCGACAGGAACGGCCTCGCTCGTTCCAGCACCCGCGCGAAAAATGACGCCGCGACCTGTTCATTCAACAAGCGCTCCCGATTCTTGCTGTACACCGCGTGATTCCACACCGCCTCGTCCATCTCCATCCCCACGAACCACCGGAACAGCAGGTTGTACTGCAGTTGCTCGATCAGCATTCGTTCGCTGCGCACCGAATAGAAGATCTGCAACAGCAGGGACCGAAACAGCCGTTCGGGTGCAATCGATGGTCGCCCCACTTCGGAGTACAGCTTCGCAAACTGCGGAGACATTTCTTTCAGAATCTCATCCACCATCTTGCGGATCGGCCGCAACGGATGATCGGCTGGTACGCGCTTCTCGGGAGAAACGTAGCTGAACATTCCTTCTTGCTGGTTATCGTCTCCGCGCATTCACTCGCCTCCTTGACCTTCCTTACTTCAGACGAGTTTCTTGATTTAAAGTTGCAGAAGAAAGGGGTTTTTCAACAAACTGCTAATCAGCTGAGACTCGCCCTCGAACCCGAATGTCTCCCGAACCCAGCGGACCACCACCAGGAGGAATCCCAGGGATGGAACGGATTCCAGAGACACTCAAGCTGTTTGTGGTTTCAGATGTTTGGCGTCGAAGTGCGCTCCTTTCTTCCAGAGGATCAACGTGATGGCGGCCATCTTGCGCGCCAAGGTCAGGCGCGCCATTTCCGGCCGAATCCCTTGGGCCACCAGTGCCTCATAAAACTCCTGGAACGGTCCGGGCTTGGCCGCGGCCACCGTGGCGGCACTCTTGAACAGGTTCTTCAGATCGTGATGGTGATTGCGATTCAGCCCACGAATCGAGACCGGCTTCTTCGCGCGCTTCAGTTCTCCCTGGATGCAGCGGTGCTCGGCGCTGCCGTGTGTCTCGATTCCAAACCCGCTGTAGGTCCAGAGCTGCCGCTTCGTACGAAACCGGTGCGGGGTCTGGATCAAAGCGATCAGCAGGGCCGCCCGGATCGGACCGATGAACGGAATCTCACGTAATAATTTCCGCGCGTCGTGCTTCCTGGCCTCGGCCAGCAGCTCGCGCCGTACTTCCTGACGCAACATCCTTAATGCATCGAACTGCTGGTAGTAGAACTCCGCTCGGCGGTGCACCCCGGCTTCTCGAATCTTGGCGAGCCACTCCGAGCGATACCGCGGTGCGTAGACCTGCTTCCCCGCGCAGGGAATCCCCCAACTGCGGTAGATCGCCTTCAAGCGACTCATCACTCGTCCCAGATCTTTGCTGATCGCCAGGTAACTGCGCGCCAGCTCCTTCAGTGTCCGTACTCCGTGCTCCCCGTGATAGACCGAGCGGACCAGGTTCGCGCGCAACAACTCGGCTAGCTTGCGCGCATCGATGCGATCACTCTTGCTCCCTTCTTTGAGCAGAGCATTCCGGCGGGGATTACATACCACCAGTTCGGTTACGTGCGGCTTGATGAGGTCATACAACCAGGCCGCCCAGGTGCCTTCTTCAAAAGTGACACGCAGGCTTCCGCGCAATCCCTTGAGGAAATCCAGAATGGTGCTGGCTTTCGTTTCGATCGTTGATTCCATCACCAGCTTGCCAGCAGAATTTAGAACTGCGAGGGAGATCGCTTCCTTGTGAACATCCATCCCGATATACTTCACGCTATCCATTAGAGGGCGCTCCTTTGTGGTGAGGTTTGAGCCGAACACTCCAAACCCTACTCCATAAGGGGCGCCCTTTTATATCGCGTCGCGTTACCGGACATTGAGGGCCACGCTCACCAGAGCCATCTTTTGACAGCCGGCATTTCCATAGCTGGTTTACTGTAGTCCGGTGTGTAGGCGATGCATTCAATTTGAACATCCTCCCACCTCGACTGACAGCGAAACTCACCAAGGTTTCGCGAGTCGTTCGGGTAACGAATAAGAAGCGTCCTCGCGTCTTTCCATTCAAGCTCTAGCAGCCGTGGGCCGTGTCCAACTGTGAAGACAGTCATCGAATGCCCTCGTTGTCGGTTCCGAAAATTCTGACCCTTTTCATTCCGGAAATTCTGAGCCGTCCGGCAATAGCCGGAAGGGCTAAAACTCTCTCTGTGCCCCCGGTCGGTGAACCGGTCGGGCGGAGGGAGGAGGATGTTAGGAATGCTAAAGCGTCACGAAGTCGAGATTCTACTGAAGGCTGGGCACCCCAAGGCCGAAGTGGCCCGTCTGGCGGGAGTTTCCCTGTGCTCTGTTAAGCGCATTGCAGAGGAAGTTCCGGTGGTTCATGTCGATGATGCCGCGGAGCGAGAGAAGCGGCGGATCGGCAGACCCAGCATCGTTGAGGATTTCCGGAAGCCCGTCTTAAAGATTCTAGAAGAAAAACCCGACCTACCCTCTCTGGAGATTCTTCGCCGGGTTCGGGAAGCGGGCTACCAGGGAGGCAAGACCGCCTTGTACGCTCTGGTGGCTTGTGTTCGTCCGAAAGAGATAAAACCGCTAATTCGTTTCGAAGGTCTGCCCGGAGAATTTAGCCAACATGACTTCGGAGAAGTAGAGGTTACCTTTCTCGACGGGTCGTCCCGTCGCACCCACTTTTTCGCTTCTCGCCTGAAGTACTCCCGATGGATCCGCGTCAGTGTAGTGAAGGACCAGACGGTAGAGAGCTTGGTGCGCAACCTGGCCGAGCATCTCGACAGTTGGGGTGGAGTTCCGCTGCTGTGCGTGTTCGATCGACCGAAAACGGTGGCTCTGAAGTGGCGGAGGAACGGCGAAGTCACGGAATGGAATCCGGTCTTCGCTTACGCCATGCTGGAGATGGGCATCGGGGTGGAGTTGTGCTGGCCTCAGCAGCCGCAGCAAAAAGGGGCTGTCGAGAACCTGGTGGGCTTCGTAAAATCTTCCTTCTTCAAAGTGCGGTGCTTCCACGATCAAGCGGATCTCGAGCAGCAACTCGTCGCATGGCATCGCGAAGTGAACCAGGAGCGTCCCTGCCGCGCGACGGGCATCATCCCCGCCGTGCGCCTTGCCGAAGAAGCCCCCAGACTGCGTTCCTTGAAGGTGCCCCCGAAAGATCTAGCGCTTCGCATTCCAGTCTATGTCGGCCCGACGGGCACCGTTCTGCATGATGGTCATCCTTACTCGATGCCTCCCGAGGCCCTTAGCATGCCGGCGACGCTGTACTTGTATGCCGATCGCGTACGCATCGTGGCGGGCCGCTATGATGTCAAACATCCGCGGAAATTCATTGCCCACGAAGGCTCTACGCTCGCCGCGCATCGCGCGGCCCTGGTGGCGGCGGTATCCGGCAAGCGCGGCAAACGCTATCTGAAGCGTCAGCAGTTGCTCGAAATCGGAGAGCCTGCTTTTCTCTACCTCACCGAGATCGTTCATCGCCGGCCCGGGCAGTGGTTCCACGACATCGATCGGCTGCACGACCTCCTGCAGAACCACGGAGCTGAGGTTCTTCGCCGTGCCATGCAACAGGGCCTGCAAGAGCAAGTTTTTAGTGCCATCTACATTGAGAGTTCTCTTCAGCGTCCACTCGTTTTCCAGGAGGAGATGCCATGAGCAAAGAACAGGTTAAGAAAAATCCGCGCGAGGCATCGATGGCTACAAAGCAGGACGACCACACGCTGAAGAGTCTGGAACTCTCCGAAGGCCAGCTCGAGGCGCACTTCCGGCGTCTAAATCTGGCGCACACGCGCCGGATCTACCAGGAAGTTGCCGTTCGGGCGGAGAAGGAAAGTTGGTCGTATCGAGACTTCCTGGCTCTGCTGCTGGCCGAAGAAGTAGCGCGAAGGAAACAGACGCGACTGCAGCGTTGTACGCGGAGCGCACACTTCCCGTTCTTCAAGACCATCGACGAGTTCGACTTCACCTTGCAGTCGACACTCCGGGAATCCGTGATCGGCTCCTACCTCGGGCTGGACTTCGTCACCGAGGGACGGTCGTTGATCCTGCACGGGAAGACCGGCAGAGGGAAGACCCATCTGGCGGTGGCCATCGGATACCGTGCCATCCAGAACGGCTTCGAGGCACTCTTCACGACGGCCGCAGAACTCATCGAAGATCTTTCCAATGCCAGCAAGAAGGGACACCTCCAGGAATCGCTGGCAACCTACACGCACCCTCACGCCCTCATCATCGATGAGGTTGGATATCTGACCTACGGGCCGGACGCTGCCAACGTGCTCTTCCACGTGGTGAATGATCGGCACCTGAGGAAGCGGCCGATGATCTTCACAACCAACAAGCCACTGAATGAGTGGGGCAAGGTATTACACGACGAAGATATGGCAGCGGCAATCCTCGATCGGGTTCTCGAGCGCGGGCGCTTTATCCATCTCGATGGACCCTCGGGGAGAACCCGTCATCTCAACCTGGAAGAGACCTTGCCAGAAAATACAAAACGGCTCAGAATTTCCGGAATTGGCGGCTCAGAATTTCCGGAACCCACACTCGTTTTCCAAACACGTGCGCGGAGAGGCCTTGCTTCTCTTGCCAGAGCTGGACGGAACTGTGAAACGAATCCACGGCACCGCAATCTTCTTCGCTGACTTGAGCGATGAGACGTCCGTCGGCCGATGACACAGGGGGGAAGTCATACCGCCCGCACGAGCCAGCGCCAAACACTCCGGCCTCTAGAACGACGTAACAAGGCGGAATGTGTACTGCCGTGCCGGACCGATTGCGTTGCCGGAGAACAATCCTCCGAAGTCGATCAGTTCGAGCGCGTTGCTCAAGTTCTGAGCATCGGCCTGGAATCGAACCGAGCGGTTATCCCGCTTGTAGAGATCGACGCTCACCGAAGCATTCTGCGTGAAGTACGGACTGATGCGGTCGCGATTAAAATTGAGGTGATTAACCACCACTTGACCGTATTCCGCGGCATATTGCTCAGGAGTCAAATCCGGTTGAAACGGCAGTCCCGTGTTGTAATCACATCCCAAAGCGACCCACAAGCGCGGAACGATCTGATAGCGGAAACGAGAGCGCGCGGTATTTCGCTGGTCCTGTGAGTCGGGAAAATGCCCGGTGGTTGGGTTAATCGCATTATCTCCCAAGAACAAGCCACCGGTCACCGGGAACCATGCGTTCCCGACGATGTAGGAGTAGCTAGCGAATCCTGAGAACCCCTTCCATTCCACGAGTTGCAGCTTGGCTTCGGCACCGTAGAGGATGGCGTGGTCAAATGCGATGGGAAAACTAATCCCGGTGCTCAGAATTTGAGAGTCGTCGGCGTAATTGTTCACTTGACGACGGAACATATTTGCATCCAGCCGCAGTCTCCCGAAAAATGCTTTCGTGGCTCCCAATTCATAATAATTGCCGTGAGAAGGCTGAACCGGCAGTTGCAGTGCGGGAACGCTGGTGTCTATGGCCTCCGCAGCCGGAGAACTGGCTAAAAGAATGTTTTCGAAGGAGGGCGTCTGGAAGACCCGGTCATAGGAGAAGTGAATATTTAAGCCAATAGTGGGGAAATAGCGCGAGACGGCAATGCGCGGGCTGACCGCATTCTGATTCACCAACAGTTGGTAGTGATCCCAGCGAAGGCCGGCGTTGACCGTCCAATTGCCGAGTCGGATTAAATCCTGAACATAGGCCGATTGTTCAACATCCGGACGCTGGCCTTGAAAGGCAAAGTTTATCGCGCCGGAATCTAAGATTCCCAGATTGATAGGACATTGCGGATTGGTAGGGTCTTCACAGTCGGGTATCACGTATTTGGTGTTTTCGTGTAGGAAGATGTTATCGGATTCGATTCCCGCTTTCCATTCCTGCCTCCGATGATGGATGGAGACGCTGCCGTTGAAGTAGATCTCCTTGAAGTCGTTGTGCTGAGTGGCAATAAGGGGCCAGGAAGCCTCGTTGGAATAGAAGTCGTTCGAGTTATCGCGGCCCATTCCGCGTAACACGCCTATCGCGTCGGGAGAAAAAATGTGTTGGTAAGTGACGCTCCCCATGGTTTCAAAGTTGTCCCCGGTCTGGAGCTGCCCACCGGGAATAAACACGCAATCGCTTGGCTCCGGGGGAGCGGGTGGGCAGCCGGAGATGTTGTCCGCATTCGGTAGATATGCTCCGTTCTGTTGTACCAATTCGTTGGGGATTTGATAGCGCGCCAGTTCATGGCGGACAATGAAAGTTAGACGGTCTTTTGGCGTGAACTCCCGCTCATAGCTCCCCGAAAAATTCGCGACGGTACCGGTGTTGGTGTAATTCTCAGGTACCACCGGGTTCAGATAGTGCCCGGCCATGTTCCCGGAGGCGCTCAGGCCAATCGTATTCTTACCCCACGTGTATTGGTCCTGGGTACTGATCCCGGCCGTGTCGTAGGTGCCGCCGAAAAGGGTGAGTTGCCCGTGGAATCCCGGATCTTCGTTCTTGAGAGTAGTGACCTCAACCACGCCGCCCATCTTGCGGCCAAATTCCGCAGGAATGCCGGCGGTATAAATCGTGAGGGATTCGACGTCATCGACTTCGGCAGGCTCCAGACCAAAGCTGGACGAACGGTTGTCTGTGAGCGGTATGCCGTCGACAACAAATTGCGTCTGATATTCCGATCCGCGTGGGTGCAAAACCGCATTGCCCTCGTAAAGCCAGCCCGGCTGTGAATTTACCAAGTCCTGTAACGAACGACCCGGAAGCGAGCTGAGCCGGTTTTGGATGGTGTCTGCGCCTATCTGGCTGACGGCACCAGGTTGATCGGAGTCAATCAGTGTATCACCTGCACTGACAGTGACGGATTGCTGGACCGACGGCAGCTTCAGTTGAATAAGGTGATCGATTGGAATGGAGGAGCGAATTTCCACGGATTCGGATGCGACAGCAAAGCCGGGCTTGGTAATTTCCAGCCGATAGATTCCTAACGGCAGGAACTGCACGTCGAGGGTGCCCTGATCACTGGTAGCAAGTGAATCGCGATACTGGTTAGCCTCGCTCACGATCAGCACCGTCGTTTTCACGGCAAGACCGGATGGATCTGTCACCCTGAGACGCAATTCGCCGCTATTGCTTTGGCAATAGAGCGGGAAGGCACATAGAAAGAAAAGACACGCAATTCTCCTCATCAACAAGCACCCCTGTGGTTTCGCAATTGGTCTTGATAGATGGAAAAGGCCCCACGGCGCGGATTGCGCCCACACCAAGCCCGAGGCATTCCTGTGCGTTCACCCTTCATCTTGAATATTCCGTTCCCTCCCGTTTTGTTCAGCCTTTTTTTTTCGGCCCTGCGCGGAAGCTGAAAACGAAGTTCAAAAACCTTGAACAGAACTCGAGCTAAAGGAATATATGTAATGGGGACGATGCTGATTCCTCCGAAAGATTTGATCGGCGAAGTGCTTTTTCCGAGGCGTGCGGCCGCCGCAGGTGCCGGCGGGCATTCCGAGATCGAGTGCCGGGTCATTGACCTGTTTGATCGATTTCGAAGTCCCCTTCTGCGCTATGCGTTGTCGCTGGGCCTATCCGTGCATGATGCAGAGGACGTCATTCAGGAGGTATTTTTGGCGCTCTTCGGGCACTTGCAACTTGGAAAATCTCGTCGAAACCTCCACGGCTGGATCTTTCGGGTGGCGCACAATCTCTCCCTGAAGAAGCGGACCGCCAACATACGGCTGCAAGACACGCTGGGTACAGACACGACCGTTGTGGAGGGGTTATTGGACGCGACTCCCAACCCAGAAGAGCAAATGGCTTCAGGCCAAGAGATGGGGCGTTTGCGAGCGACTCTGCGCGCCTTGCCGGAACAGGATCGCTGCTGCCTCACGCTCCGTGCGGAGGGTCTGCGTTACCGGGAGCTAGCAATGACTCTGGGGATTTCTCTGGGGTCCGTATCGATTTCGCTCGCGCGTTCTTTAGCGCGCCTAAGAAGTGCAAGCCAAGGACAGACGTTATGGTAGACGAAGAGCTCCACGTATCAGACCAGGACCTGCTGCGCGCCGCTGATGGCGAGCTTCCCCGAAGGCGAGCGAGGAAGATCGAAAAGCACCTGGCGTCTTGCTGGACTTGCCGGACCCGGTCGCGAGACATCGATTCCACCATAGCGGACTTCGTCCACTTCCATTGCGACACGCTGAATTCACAATTGCCTCCGGGCGCAGGCTC
Organism: uncultured Acidobacteriota bacterium; assembly: GCA_963804625.1. Classification (GTDB taxonomy): domain Bacteria; phylum Acidobacteriota; class Terriglobia; order Acidiferrales; family UBA7541; genus Palsa-295. The sequence goes on from CAWDRJ010000013.1 coordinate 32,153, forward strand.
ACGCGCTCTGCTCAAGGCCCAATTGGCCGAGTTGGCAGCCAAGCCTGTGCTGGGAGTGTGGCCGCAACTTCTGCAACTTATTCGACCCCGCCGCGCTGTGGCATATGTCTGCGTGACGCTCTTCCTCGCCGCCTTGGGAGGCGAGATTCTACTGCGGCATTCGCAACCGCAACGATCGGCGTCATCAACCGTTCTGTTCGATAACGCGGCCTTGCCAAATCACACCTTGACACCTGGGGTGACGTTGCCCGTTACCATCAACGACGTGTGTGCCGCGCTTCACGAAGAAGTGGTCCGCGAAGTTCCACCGTCGTTGCGTCAACAAGTTTTCCAGGAGTACGGGCTTGTGAATGCTCGCGCGGAAGACTACGAAATCGATTTCCTTATCGCCCCACGATTAGGAGGGGCAGAAAACATCCGTAACCTTTGGCCGGAGCCCTACTCTATGCCCGCATGGAACGCGCACAGGAAGGACGCTTTGGAAGAGTATCTTCATCAATTGGTTTGTGCGGGGAAACTCGACCTTCCGACCGCGCAACACGATATCGCGACCAACTGGATCGCGGCCTACAAGAAATACTTTCACACGAACGCTCCCGTTTCGACGGATTCGAAGCTAACTCCGTCAATCGAGGCGCCCGACGGCGCGCGGAATCGTGCCGTCCTTCCCCCTGTCGCTCAGCACCGAACAACGCACCGAAGAACGTCCGAATCGTTGGTCGCGTTACTGCTGTCGGGGTTTTTCTGGAGCGGCAAGTGCGCGTAGCCTGGCCTCAGCCAATCATTCGTTCAAGAACGAGGTGGACTGCACGAAAGATTGCAGGCCACGCGTTCAGCATGATCGCCGCCAAAGTCAGGAGGAGCAACTCTCCCCAATCACCCGCGCGGACCCGCCGGAACGACTCTTGTGAAGACGATTGAACCGAAGTGCCCGGCTCCATCAGCAATAAGCGGTTAACCCGTTCCTCTAGATTAGTGTCCCCGACCAGCGAGACCGAAAGGCGCGAACGGGGAGCTACACCCAAGCCTGCAACTCGAACCAATGCTTGGGCAAGTATGAGCGGCGCTTGGGCGTCCCCGCGTGTTGCATCGTCGTCCGCGGACCACTCGGCAAGTTTCATCCAGGCGCGTTCCAGGCGTGCAAAGCAACGCGAGACCGGCAGCGCCTCAGGCGCCAGCAAGATAAGGAGTCGCTTTAGGTTATCGCCGGAAATTCGATGCGCCTTTTCATGACGTAACGCCACCGCAAATTCTTCAGGCGAAAGGGCCAGTTGAACATCTCGCGAGAAAATCACACGCGGGCGAAATATTCCGCACAACCCGAAAATCGGAGGGCTAGCGCAAGCCACCGCGGTTAGAGACGAATCCCCGGCGAGAGACGTCGCACGGCCTGCCAGTTCGGCAGAGCGGGCGAACTCAGCCGAGAGCATTAACGCGTAAATGGTTCGCGAGATCGAGACGGCCCAAATCGCCAGCCCGCAAAGCGCGGCTGCCGAGCACAGCAGATTCATACGCTCGTCGGACACGCGGGGCTCAAAAAGCAAATAGCTGGGGGCGCATAGACCGGCCACTATCACCAACGAGAGAGAGACAGGCAAAACACGGAGAAACAATAGGAAGCGAGCGCCCTGACGGGCAGGCATCTTTTCCGCGAAGCGAATGGCCATCGGGGCCGCGCCCAAAGCAGCGAATCCCAAGAAGCCGTGAACCAGGAAGAAGGCGGCCGCGCAGCAAGCCAGCAGTTTCAAGGCGTAAGGAAGAATCATTGACGCTCCCGCCGTGCAAGCTCCTGGCGCCTCGCTTGAATTTTGTTTTCGAGCACGTCGAGAAGCGCCTTATCATGCTGGCCCAGCGCGTCCACTAGGGTTGAAAACAACAACTCACGTGAGGACCCGGAGCCATCGACGAATGCCATCACCAAATCTCCGGCTCGTCCTTGTTCCCATTCCTGCCGCGACAATCGGGGAGAATACAGAAAGGCCCGCCCAACCCTGCGCCGGCCCAAGAGGAATTTCTTGTACAAACGCTCCAGGGTGGTCATCACAGTGGTATAGGCCAGCGGCCTGTTGAGCCGCTCGCGAACGTCACGGACGCTGCTTTCCCCAAGGTCCCAGAGAATTTCCATCACGCTGAATTCCAGGTGGCCCAAGGCCGCAGGCGAAACTTCCGCCTGGTTCTTCGCGACTGGAGTTTTCAAGAGGCGGAACATTGTTTTGCGCAGCAATCATACCAAACACAACAGGAAAGGAGTGCACAGCCGGCTGGTGGTATCAGAAAGTCAGCTTGGCGGAAAATTGGAGCGAGCGTGCCGGAAGTTGGTTGGTGATGCCCGCCAGCGGCAGGCCGAAGCCGGTGCCAGGAGTCTCGCCATTCCCGAACGTTCCGTTGAAGCCCACGAAGTTGGGATGATTGAAAACGTTGAAAGCCTCGGCGCGAAAATTGAGTATGACGCGGTCGGTGCCGAGGGCGAAGGGACGCTCGACGAAGGGATCGAAACTGTAGATCGGGCGCCCATGGCCGGCGTTCCGTCCCACCACAACTCCGTCGATCACCGGACGATCCGTCGTCGCGCCGGTGTCGCCGCTATTCGTGGTTCCGGTCGTGAGGTTGTAGGGAAGGCCAGACGCCAGCGTTGCTATGCCGCCCACTCTGATTTTCCAAGGAGCGGTATAGAAGCCGCTGAGCACGAACCGATTCCGTTGGTCGTAGATCGCGTTGCCTTTCTCTTGCGCGCCCGTGAAGTTGGGATCGTTGGGGTTTTGGCTGGGAATGTCTGGATCCACGTTATCAATTGCATGGGACCAGGTGTAGCTCGCCAGCATCGAGAATCCGTTGCTGAAACGATGGCTCAGGTCCAAGTCCACCGCGTTATAAAAAGCGAATCCGTCGTTCACATCGCTTTGAATCGTGCTGTAGCCGGGAGTGATGCCGTTCGCCGCGTCATAGATCCATAGAGGGCGCGTGGCGTTGGCGGCATTCGCGGCGCAGGCGGCGAGCGGCGTGTTCGCGGTGTTGCCGACGGCGGGATTGGGGATGCATTGCTCGACTCCCGAGCTGTTCGGCGCGGCACCGCGAAATTGGTTCGGCATCGTTCGCACGAAGGACGCCGGCGGATCCACGTCCAAGGGACGATTGATTTTCAAGGTGTGCGCGCCAACGTAATCGGCGCTGAGCACCCAACCTTGCCCGAGCTCGCGTTGCACCCCGATTGTCCATTGCTCTGTGTAGGGGTTCAGCAATTTCCCGGGGTAACCAATCAAAACGGAGGTCGGGAAGAATTGGTCGAGAAAGGCGCTGCTCCCTGGGCGAATGTAAAGGCTGCGAAGTGGCACAACGGCTCCTGGCGGGAACGCCGGCAATGGCGCGTCCGCTATGCTCGCTGGAAATCCGACTTGGCCGGGCGTGGCCGTGTAATTGAAAACTCCGGTGGGCCCCGTCAGCGCGTAGTTGGCCTCGGAATTGTCCACGATCTGGGAATAGTAGATGCCGAACCCGCCCCGTATCACGGTGCGCCCATCGCCGTGCAGGTTGTAGGCAAAGCCCACCCGCGGTGCGAAATCCTTATCCGAGTTGGTAAAGGTCTGGCGCTCGTAGCGCAATCCCAGATTCAACGTCAGGTCGGGCCGCACGCGGTAATCGTCTTGCACGAAGAGAGACCACAGCGTGTCGTCCACCGTGTAGTTTGCGTTGCCGAAGCTCTGCGTATATTTCTGGACGTTGCTGATGTCGTCCAGGTAAGTCGGGCTTTCGCAAACGGAAGCCGGGTCCGAGCAGACGTTGTAGGTGAACTGCCCGAGAAAGATCGGACCGCCGAACTCTTTGCTATCACCGCCGTTGTGCGCATGGATTACGTCCATGCCGAACTTAATGCTGTGCCGCGCATGAATGGACGAAACTGTGTCGTTCACTTCATATTGCCGGTTCAGCAGCAAAGCCGATTGCGAAGTGCCCGTAGTGAACGTGCCGCAAGCGACCGCCCCGCAGGCCGAGGTGATCGGAACGGAAAACTGCGTCCCGAAAGCAACCGGGCTGAATTGCGTGATGGGGGAAGCCAATTGGAACTGCACACGAACTTCATTGAGCCAGGACCGGCTCAACACCGCGGTTTCGCCGAGTTCTTCGGAATAAGTGCGCCGCTTGAAAATCCGGTCCACGCTTGGAAGACTGTTGCCTCCGACAATTCCGTTGGGGTTGGTATCGTAGAAGCTGTCCACATCGCTACGGAAAAAAAGATTGTTGCTGTTGTTGATCTGATGGTCGATCCGCAACAGCGCCAGCCACCCGCGATAGTGTCCCACGAAGATTCCCGGCTCCAGCGGAGATGTGATCGGAGAACCGCGGTTCTCCCAGCTGTATTCTCCGCTGGCGAAAAATTGGGAGCGGCCATTGCTTCCGATAGGCCCGGACAGCGAAGCAGCTGTCTGACTTAACGAATCACTGGCGACGTCGTTGCCGCTGCTAGCCGTGTCGGGAGTGAACCCCGAAAGTGATGCGGACGTAGCCTTGGGCCGCCACATTCCCAACACGTCGCCATGGAAATCGTGGCCGCCGCTTTTCGTCACGATGTTGACGACGCTTCCGGCCGTGAATCCATATTCCGCCGAGAATGCATTGGTCAAGATTGTCATTTCGTCCACGGCGTCGAGCGGCACGCTCGCGAAAATCGTCTGCCGCCCCCAGGCATCCACGCCGTTGCTTCCGTCCACTTCGAACCAAGTCTGGCGGCGTCCGGTGCCGTTGGTGGTGAAGAGGTCTTCGTTCATGAAGACGTCGCCTTGATTGATGGCGGGACGATTGGCAGCCTCGAGCAGCGGCAGATAGGTGGTGCGCCGATTGAGCAGCGGCGTTTCTTCCGCTTGCGTCGCGCTGAGATGATCGCCCAGTTGCGGTTCGTCCGTGCGCACGCCGCCCACGGTTCCGGTCACCACGATTTCTTCCTTGCCCGCCGCGACGTTGAGTTGCAAGTGCAGGCTCGCCGTTGTACCGCCAGCCAAGGCGACGTCGGTCAGCTTTGCTTCCGCGAAACCCTGCTTGTGCACCGTAACATCGTAGTGCCCGGCAACCGGCAATCCGGCCACCGAAAAACTTCCGGAACCGTCTGTGTGGACCTGTCGTTGCAGTCCGATGAGCGTATTCGTCAGGGTCACTTCCGCGTCCGCAACCGGCGCCTGGCTCTGATCCACAACTTCGCCGCGCACCGTTGCTGTATCTGGGGTCTGGGCTCGAACGCCGCTAGCAACCAGGAAACTCACCGCCAGAAAAACAGAATAGAAGCCTGCCCTGCGTCGGAATTCAGTCATGAGATTTAGAAAGCTAGCGTAGGCTGCGAACTACTACCATTGATAGTAGAGCGCTTGGCATTTCCTAGGATTTTCGATCTCACCTACTGCGAAGGTCGGCTCGCCAAGCTAAAAAGGCGTGCAAGGCTTAAGACTTTCGCATATCATCGCGTGCCATGAAGAAATGGATTGTCGCAACGCTGCTCATTGCCACTGCCGCGGTCGCTGTCGCGCAAGAAACTCACAAGCAATATGAGCCGCCGAACGCGCCGGGCGCCGGTCAGAAGCTGCTCGCGCAATTTGTGGGCGATTGGGACCTCGTCAAGACGTTCTTCCCGCAGAACGGCGCCCCGAAAGTGACGAAAGGCACGTGCAAGCAGTACATGATCCAGGATGGCAAGTTTCTGCAGTCGGATTTTATTTTCTCCGATTCTGACGGAACGCAGAGCACCGGCACCGGAATCTCCGGCTTCGATTCCAAATCCAATCGCTTCACCACCGTGTGGTACGACTCGCGGCAGACGACGATGTCGATTCGCCAGAGCGACGGCACGTTTGACGGCCAGAATATTGTCCTGTGGGCGACGCCCCTCGATCCCGATCGTCCTGGGCGCAAGACCGTCGCGCGCGCACACCTCGAGGAAGGCGGCCGCGTTCTCCTCCATCGCCATTTTCTGATCGATGACAAAGGGAACGAGCGGATGATGATCGAGTTGCGGCTGACGCGGAAGTAGTTTCCCCCAGAGTGTTGCGCGATAGAAAAAATCACTTCAGAATCAAAATATTTCTTATCACATTCCAAGTATGCGTAAGTCGGCAGACAAGAAATGATTCACTTCGTTCAGGTTCGCCCTTGATCCGGACGCGAACCATCCTGCTGCCGCAGAACTTCGTGGCAAAGATGCTATGTCACAGAGAAGCGGACCGTACGCTTGAATAGGCCAAAACTCAATGTTCCTTGAACCAGCGCAATTCGTTCCTCAGTGCAATGAGCCGTTCTTGGCTGCTTTTGGTGAGATTTCGCGTGCCTGAAGAACACTTTGCTATTGATAAGGCTCGAGTAGTGGGTTGAAAGCCTACCGCCCGAACTAAATCTACCTACGGCAGTATTATCTGACATGATTTCATAACAATGCTGGCTCCCTCGACCCGAGTAGACTGTGGTTTATCGACGACCATAGGCTCGGGAGAAAGGAGCCAGACATGTTGATTATAGGCGTAGATTATCACCCGAGCTTTCAGCAAATCTCTTTTCTGGATCAGGAAACTGGTGAGTGCGGCGATCGGCGATTGAATCACAGCGATGGAGAAGCCGAGCGGTTCTACAAGGAGCTAAAGGAGAGAGGGGTCAGCGTGCGTGTGGGATTGGAGGCCACTGGATATTCACGCTGGTTCGAGCGGTTACTGGCGGAGTTGGGTTTCGAGGTATGGATTGGGGATGCCGCGGAGATCAAGAGACAGCGAGGCCGGAAGCAGAAAACCGACCGCGAGGACGGCCGACTCCTGTTGCGGTTGCTTCTGGAGAATCGCTTTCCTCGCATCTGGGTACCGAATCCAGAGAATCGAGATCTACGACAACTACTTTGGCACCGGCATCGGCTGGTGCAGATGCGCACGCGGATCATGAATCAGCTGCAGGCCGTGGCCATGAACGAAGGCTATCGCTGGAAGAAAAAGCTGTTCAGCGAAAAGGGACGAGCCCTGCTAGAGAAACTCTCGTTGGCTCCCTGGGCCAGTCGGCGCCGGAAAGAATTATTGGAGCTGCTGGACCAGTTGGATCCCAAGATTGCGGAGTTAACCAGAGCCGTCGAGCAGGAAGCCGATAAACGGACCGAGGTGGTGCGATTGATGACCCATCCCGGCGTGGGACCCATCACGGGGCTGGCCTATGTGCTGGTCATCGGGACTCCCGATCGGTTTCCTTGTGGCAAGAAGATCGGCAGCTACACGGGGCTCATTCCCAGTGAAGACTCCAGTGCCGGCCGTCAACGGTTGGGACACATCAGTAAGCAAGGCAACGCGTTGTTGCGCTACTTGCTGGGAGAAGCAGCGCAAGCTGCCGCACGGTGTAACCCCGACTGGCGACGTCGGTATGTGCATCTGACGATGCGCCGGGAAAAAAGCATTGCCAAGGTGGCCATGGCCAGGAAACTCGCGGTTCGGTTGTACTGGATGTGGCGCAACCATTGGCAATATGCGCAGTTGGTTGAATTCGGTTCGAACGCGGGAAAGCTCGGAACCGGACATGGCGTGCAGTAGTGCGTCGCGGACTTGATTGGGCATCCCGCTCTCTCGCGAGAGGGAGTTTGAACTAGTAATTATGGGTGCGCCGGGATAAACCGGCGTGGAGTAGTGGATGAAAGAGCCATACGGTGAAGGCCTAGCGAGTCACACCGGCTCCGAGTTATGCGCGGCTGACCGAGCTAATCGCGAGGTTAGACAGGTTAGACGTGAAGCGTTGACAGGAGCACAGGCAGGCGGGGTATTCAGCCGCGTAATCTATGAATCAGAGGGCCGACGCCGTCCATGATGGCGGAAGGCAACAACGGTGGATGCGAAATCGCGAGCATCCATCGGACTCTGCGAGGTCAGAGACCCCCGCATGCAGGGAAACTCCACGCGCGAGAACCGGGAGGCCCTACCAACACCCGACACGAAGTAGTGAACGGGCCGGTTGGAGAAGGCGATGAACCATAAGTCCAACATGCACGTTGGTGGGGAGTCGGACGGTCGTGTAGTACCTGCGAAGTACCCGAACAAGGACGGAAAGTCGTCGGCGGAGGGTGCAGAGGGAAGACGACCGACCAAGGAGAACACGGGACAGACGGCCGCGTCCCAGATCCAAAGCTGGGGGAACGCGCAGAACGGGCTGCGCCGTGTGCGGGAAGCAGCAAAGAGGGATAAGCGGTTACGATTCACCGCGCTCCTACACCACGTATCCGTCGCGCTTCTCTCGAACAGTTTCTATGCCTTGAAGCGAGAAGCTGCTCCGGGAGTGGACGGGTTGACGTGGCAGGTATACGAAACGGACTTGGACAAGCGGCTGGAGGATTTGCACAGTCGCGTGCACCGGAGCACGTATCGAGCGCTACCTTCCAAGAGAACCTACATTCCCAAGCCGGATGGACGACAGCGACCCCTGGGCATAGCAGCCCTGGAGGATAAAATCGTTCAACAGGCAGTGGGAACGGTCCTCAGTCAGATTTACGAGGAGGACTTCTTGGGGTTCTCCTATGGTTTCCGACCTGGGCGCGGCACACACGACGCGCTGGACGCGCTTTGGATCGGGATCATGAGGAAGAAGGTGAATTGGGTGCTGGATGCCGACATTCGTGATTTCTTTGGGTCAATTTCACACGAATGGATGGTGAAGTTCCTCCAGCACCGAATCGCGGATCGACGGATCCTCCGGCTGATCGAGAAATGGCTGAGGGCCGGCGTATCGGAAGATGGGAAATGGTCGAAGACGGAAGTAGGGACTCCGCAAGGCTCGGTGATTTCGCCGCTGCTCGCGAACGTTTACCTGCATTACGTTTTCGATCTTTGGGTGCAGCACTGGCGGACGCACCGGACCACGGGCGATGTCATCGTGGTCCGCTATGCGGACGATATGGTGCTGGGGTTCCAGCATCGTGGCGATGCAGAGCGGTTCCTCCAGGACTGGCGGGACCGTCTGCAGAAGTTCGGACTGGAACTACATCCGGATAAAACGCGCCTGATCGAATTCGGGCGTTTTGCCGCAGGAAGCCGGAAGCAGCGTGGAGAGGGCAAGCCGGAAACGTTTAACTTTCTGGGGTTCACGCATATCTGCGGACAAGCCAGGAAGAACGGCAAGTTCCTCATGCTGCGCAAGAGTATCCGAAAGCGACTCCTGGCTAAGCTGAAACAGGTAAAGGACGAGCTTCGGATGCGCATGCATCAGCCGCTGGCGGAAGTCGGGAAATGGTTGAGGAACGTCGTTCGAGGCTACTTCAACTATCATGCCGTTCCCGGAAACTTCGCCAGTCTGCAGAGCTTTCGGCTGGAGGTGAGCAAACGCTGGCTGCGAGTGCTCCAACGTCGCAGTCAGAAGAACCGGATGTCGTGGAAGCAGATGGCTGGTTTTGTTAAGCAATGGCTTCCCGTTCCCAAAATCCTTCATCCGTATCCCTACCTGCGCTTCGACGCCAAGCATCCGCGGTAAGAGCCGCATGCAGGAAAACTGCACGTGCGGCTCTGTGCGGGGGGCGCTGGGCAACTGGCGTCCCTACCGCGACTCGAAGTTTTGATCGGAGAGATGTTTGGGTCGGACTGAATCCGCCCGACAGATTACGAACGAGCCGTGGTCGTCGATGCAGAGCGTCAAAGAAAACAGAACAAGACCACTCTTCGGAGTGAGTGGAGAAGTCTGCTCAGAAAAAGCTCAAAACGAGCTTGACAGAGTCAGCATTGTTAGAGATGTCCGGTTAGCGCTGCCAGCTCAACCGGTCGATGCAACACCATCCAGCGCATTGATTCGACAATGCTTCCGCGGGAGAACTATCTGTTTGGCTGCACTCGGTCAAAACCTAGCCAGAGCAGCGTTCCGGCCGGTCTAGCCCTAGCGGGCGACTTTAGCATTTGTTTTCAATGCGAGGTCGATGCGAGCTTGGTGTTGCGTCGACCCATTGAGACCACCGCGTTAATCAGGGTCGAAAATCACTACGCCGGTGCTTGGCTGGGTTGAGGATTCGGTGATTCGATCCGATATCCCAGCTGTCGGAGTTGCCGAATCATTCTCCATGTGCGCTGATACTTGGATTGTTTCGTGACCGCTGGGCCGCGTTCTTCGTAACGGACTCCCTGATGCAGGATTAACCAGATCAGACGACACTGTCGATGGGCAATGACTCCGATGGCTTGATTGTGTCCCAGGCGCGGGACCGAGCGGCGATAGATAATCTCGAAGATACCTCCTTTGGCTTTCACGGCGGCGTTGGCAGCTTGATTGAGTAAGCGCCGCATCTGACGATTGCCCTTCGGAGATCGGTGGCTGTAGTTTACGCCTGCGCTCTCTTCGTCGCCGGGACAGGCGCCCACCCACGAGGAGAGCTGCTCCCCCGACGGAAAGGTCGCTGCGGTGGGACCAACTTCAGCAATGATTTGTTGCGCTGAGTCCACTCCCAGACCCGGCACCTCCGCTAACCGCTGGACGGCATCCTGGTGCGGATGGAGCAAAGTGGCTAGCTCTTGGTCGAGTTGACCGATCTGCTGCTCGAGGAATTGCAACTGCTCGAGTGCCATTTTCAGGAGCCGTCGGTACACAGGCTTGAGGTCCGTACACGCGCCGAGCGCATCACACAATTGTTCCGGCGTGGCTCGCAACCTCTCATGGGCCAGAGCGGCCAGAGCTGCTGGATTGGTTTCTCCGTCAGCTAGCGCCTTCAACATGCGCCTGGCACTGACGCCAAGCAGATCGGAGACCAGGCTGGACAACTTAATATGGGCCTCTTCCAGAAGTGACTCCAATTGGTTGTGCAACCGCACCCGGTCGCGCCTCAATTGGTACTTCTTGCGTGTTACCGTCCGCCACAAACGCTGCTCGGCATCGGGCACAAAGCTCAACGTCAGTTCCCGGGCCACCAGCCGCTTCACCAGGCGTTCGGCATCGGGAAAATCTCTCTTGCGTCCCCGCCGCCCGCGATTGGACTGCGCTTGTGCCAGATGCAGCGTTCCCGACTTACGGCGCGCTCCTTCTCGCTTCTCGCGTATCGGCTTCCAATACCGTTCCAGTGCTCCCCAAACTGGTTTCCAATATTGCGCCGTTGATTCCATGACGACTTCCTCGGCCTCTTGCTCGACGAGCCAAGCTGCCAGCGAGCGCAATTGTTCGGGGTTGCTGCCAAACATTCGTCGCTCAAACTGGAACTCGCTTTCGATTTCGACGTCAGACACAACTACGGCCAGCACCCTTTTATGAACATCGATTCCCGCTATCCTGTAAGGCATTAGTTCCTCCTGGCCGGGAGCGGAGAGCGCGCTGCGATTACCTTAACCAGGGTCACGGGCTATCGCCGCTCCCTTAGGGGGAGACAACGACGCCCAATTATTCGCTCAAGCACGCACGCTCCGGATCAGACAGATGGACGGCCTCGAACTCTCCACTGATAAGCTCGACCTCGCCGCTCCTGGCTGTTCCGATCTTACCGCGCAGTGATTTTCATGAGCTTTCGCGGGCCGCAGGCCCTAAAGGACAGATGGGATGAGAAGGCCGGTCTCCAGCGGGATGCGATACGCTCCCAATGATCGACGCGCTCGAAGCGCACGAGAAAAGGAGAGCGGCTATGAAGAAGCTTAGCACTGTGGCGATAGACATCATCGAGATTTTCAAAGGGCACCAGCTAACCCTCGGATTGGATCTGGGAGACCGCACCAGTCATTACTGCATTTTGAATGAAGCGGGCGAAGTGATTCTGGAACAGAAACTACCGACGACACCGGAAGCGATGAAGCAGACCTTTGCGAAGATACCGCGAAGTCTCATCGCGCTGGAGACCGGAACACATGCGCCTTGGGTCAGCCGGCTGTTAACGGAGCTGGGACACCAGATGCTGGTGGCGCACGCCCAGAAGGTGCAATTGATTACCAAGAGCACTGGAAAAGATGATCGACACGATGCGCGGACCCTGGCACGGCTGGCCAGAATCGATCCTGAGCTGTTGGGGCCGGTGCGGCATCGCAGCGCGAAAGCACAAATTCATCTGACGGTGATTCGGGCCCGGGCGGAATTGGTGAGTGCACGAACCGCCCTGGTGAACGCGGCGCGCGGGTTGGCGAAGTCTTATGGGGAACGGCTGCACAAATGTGGCACGCAGCAAGTGAGCCGGGAGCTGGCCGGTGAATGGAGCACAGAGTTACGGGATGTTCTGGAGCCGTGGCTCCAAGAAATCGAATCGTTGAACGAGCGCATCCAGGAATACGACGCACGGATGGAGAAAATCGCCAGGGAGAGCTACCCGCAAGTCGAGCTGCTCAAACCAGTGAAGGGTGTAGGAACACAGATCGCGCTGACGTATGTGCTGACCCTCGAAGACCCGCAGCGCTTGCGGAAGAGTCGGGAGGTCGGCTGTTTTCTGGGGTTGCGACCTGGGCGTCGGAACTCTGGGCAGAGCGAACCACACAGGCACATCAGTAAAGAAGGAGACCGGTATTTGAGGACCATGCTGGTGCAGGGGGCGCACTACATCCTGGGACCCTTTGGAGAAGACAGTGATCTACGGCGTTGGGGGCTAAAACTGGCGGAGCGCGGAGGAAAAAATGCCAAGAAGCGAGCCGTTGTGGCGGTCGCGAGAAAGCTCGCGGTACTGCTGCATCGGTTGTGGGTGAGTGGAGAGGTGTACGAACCCCTGCGCAATAGCCACCCAGCGATGCGTGCGGTGGCCTAGCGAGAAGAGCTTGCCACAAAACGGGGGATGCTAAAGGTCGCGGGAGTTGGCGATCGTCGTTGCTAGGCGATCCTGGCGCGAAATTTCTCGGGGAAAAACTGGGAAAGGCAGGAAGAAAGAGAAAAGGAGCAAAAAAGAGAGAAGGGAGATTCTATCCAAGAGCCGAGCTCGACCGCCGAGAGCAGGTGACTGCGACAGTGCCTGGACCAGTTCCCTTCGCAAGGGGGAACAGAGGTCGATTACCAGGTAGCAGCACCTACTGAATCGAGTACACCCAACTTGCACCGAGCGACCATCGCTCAACAAAGAGTGCGGATGGAAGGGTGGCGACAGAGGCGGCTTGGCTCCATGGGAACAATTTGGAAAAAGAAGAAATGAAGAAGAAAGAAGAAAAAGAGAGAAAAATGAAAGAAATGGCTTGACACTCACCGGCCTTCTCATGGAAGGCACTGAGTGCATTAGCTGGTGATAGTCCCAGTTATCGAAAGCTATGCGGTTCCGTTGTTTCAGGAGTGCGACTTTAGGGATTGAATCAATGCCTTTCATTCGTACCGCAGCGCGATCATCGGATCAACGCTCATCGCGCGGCGCGCCGGAAAATAGCAGGCCAGCAGAGTGACGCCCGCCAAAAGCAGGGTGACGAGGACGAATGACGCCGGATCGGTCGCGCTCACGCCATAGAGCAAATGTTCGAGCGTGCGCGAAAGAGCGAACGCAGCGGCCAATCCGATAACGGCGCCCAAAATAAAGAGCCGGACACCCTGTGAGAACACCATGTGGAGAACATCGCCGGGTTGCGCTCCCAGAGCCATGCGCACGCCGAATTCCTGAGTGCGTTGCGTGACGGTGAACGACAACACCGCATAGATTCCCAGCGCGGCAAGCAGTAGCGCGAGCATGGCGAAACCGGCCAGCAAACCCGCTTGTGTCTTGCGCGGAGCGAGCGTATCGTCCACCAAATCTTCCAGCGGCATCGCGTCGGCGACGGGCTGCTCTTTGTCAACGGCCCAGACCTGCTGACGGACTGCGTCTACCATGCGCATCGGATCTCCGATCGTGCGCACGACAAGATATTCCGGTTCAAATCCGAAGTCCTGCTGCAGGTAGGGCAGGTACACCTCGGGTCGGGCTGGAGAATCAAGCCCCGCTTGGTGCACGTCTCCGACAATCCCGACGATCGTGATCCACGGCGAATGCTCGACGTAGCTTCCCTGCTTGAAGCGCCTGCCGATGGCGTTTTCTTCAGGCCACAAATTTCGCGCCATGGTCTGGTTGATCAGCGCTACTGGCGGCGCCGTGGTACCGTCGCGCTCGTCGAGAACGCGCCCAGCGATGAGCTTCATGCCCAGCGCGCGAATGTAGTCGTCGCTGATGATGCGGCAGTTCGGAATCGGAATTTGACCGGGCGCAGGTTGCGGCCGGCCTTCGACGGTGATGCCCGTGGCGCCTCCGGCATTGGTGAGTGGAACCCAGGTGGTGTAACCAGCCGCAGTGACGCCGGGCAATCGTGCGACGCGCGCGAGGACGTCGCTATAGAAAGCGGCGCGCGGCGCAAACGCTTCGTATTTCTGGCGCGGCAACGGTGTGCGGACGACCAGAACATGATCCGCGCGGAAGCCTGGATCGAGATGCAACAATTTCTCGAAACTGCGCATCATCAGCGCCGCTCCCGCGAGCAGAACGATCGCGAGCGCTACTTCGGAAACCACGAGCGCATCGCGCAAGCGGCGCCCCGACCCAACGCCGCTGCGCCCACCCTGATTCAGGGACGTGACGAGATCAAGCCGCGACACCCGGAGCGCGGGAAGAATTCCAAAAACGATTCCAGTGGCCACTGAAATTATCAGCGTGGCGACAAGAACATTGCTATCCGCGCCGGATCCGTTCAACGGCGGGATGCCCTCTGGAATCAAGCTCGCTAGGAACCGCGTTACGAATGTCGAGAGCAGCAAGCCCCCGGCGCCGGCAAGCGCGGCGAGCAACAGGCTTTCGGTCAAAAGTTGCCGCGCAATTCGCCCGCGGCTGGCGCCGAGCGTCAGGCGCATGGCAATTTCGTGCCGCCGACCGGAGGCGCGCGCAAGCAACAGGTTGGCAACATTGGCGCAGGCGATGAGCAGCACGAAGGAAACAGCTCCGATCAGGACGAGAAGCGCGGGACGCGTCTTCCCCGTAAGTTCTTCGCGCAGGGGGATCGCGTACGCGCCGACTTTGGCGTTCTCGGACGGATACTCTTGCTCCAGTTGCTTCGCGATGGCGGCCAGATTGGCATTCGCGACTTTCAGCGAAACGCCGGGCTTGAGTCGCGCAATGACCTGGAGATGATGGTTCCCATGATTGGCCAGTTGCGCAGCCGTAAATTGCACGGGAGTCCAAAGCTGGGGATCGCGGTCGGGAAATTGGAAACCGCGCGGCATGACGCCAACCACATCGTACTTTTCGTAGTTGAGCCAGAGCTGCTTGCCGATGATTTGCGGATCGCCGCCAAACCTTCGCAAGAAAAGTCCCTGGCTTAAGATCACCACGCGCGGCGCTCCCGGCACATCGTCGGAGGCGCTGAAGTCGCGGCCGAGAGCAGGGCGAGCACCGAGCACCGAAAAAAGATTCGCGGTGACGAAATCTCCGGGAATCTCTTCGGGGGTTCCTTCACCGGTGAGGTTGAACGAACCACTGAATGACGACGCGGCCATATCCTCAAACACCTGGTTGCGCGCTTTCCAGTCAGCAAAATTTCCGGCCGCCGGTGTATCGCGCGGAAACCCGTATGACGAAGCGTCTTCCCAGACCATCACCAGGCGATCCGCCTGCCGATAAGGGAGTGAGCGCACGAGCACCGCGTCCGCGATGCTGAAGATAGCCGTATTCGCGGCGATGCCCAGCGCCAA
Source organism: uncultured Acidobacteriota bacterium (assembly GCA_963804625.1). Lineage (GTDB taxonomy): Bacteria > Acidobacteriota > Terriglobia > Acidiferrales > UBA7541 > Palsa-295. Next base: position 47,717 of record CAWDRJ010000013.1, read on the forward strand.
TGCGGCCACCACGAAAAATGTGAAGGCGGGATTTTTCGCCATCATCCGAAGACCGTAGCGAATATCTTGAAATAAAGTTCGCACGATTTCTCCTACTCGTAGCGCAGCGCCACCATCGGGTCCACGCGCATGGCGCGGCGCGCGGGCAAATAACACGCGAGAAGCGCGATTCCGACCAACGCCAACGAAACACCGGTGAGAACTGCCGGGTCGGTGGGCGCTACTTCGTAGAGCAAGCCCGTCAGTACCCGCGTGAGCGCGAAAGTGCCGGCGAGTCCTGCGGCGACGCCTACTAGCGCGACCCACAATCCGTGGCCAATGACGAGTCGAAATACGTCCTTGCGTTGGGCGCCTAGCGCGAGGCGAATGCCGAGTTCATGCGTGCGCTGAGTGACAGCATATGCCATCACACCGTAGATGCCGATCGCTGCGAGGCTCAACGCTAGAGCGGCGAACAGAGCGAGAAGCAGAGTGTAGGAGCGCGTCTCGGCGGAATCTTCGTACATGCGTTGGTCGACGGTCGCGATGTTCGAGACAGGCACGTCGGGACCGATTTTCTGAATGGCCGCACGCAGTGAATCGATCATCGTTTCCGGCGTAGGACGGGTCCGGACAATTACGCTCATGTCGATGATTACTTCGCTCTGGAGCAGCGGACCGTAAAAAACGGGTTGGGTTGCGGCATTCTGACGTAGCGATTTGAACTTTATATTTCCAACAATACCAACGATGTCCATCCACGGGTACTTCGAATCTGGCGCCCCGTACCTGATCCGTTTGCCGATTGGATTTTCACCGGGATAGAATTTACGTGCAAAGGCCTCGCTGACCATCACGACGTGCGGCTTATCAAGAGTATCCGTCATCGTGAAATCACGTCCGGACAGAATGGGAATGCCCATTGTGTGAAAATAGTTCGAGCCGATCTCCTGGTAATACGTGGAGTCCTGATCGGCAGTTGAAGGTCGCGGATGATTCTCAGTGGTAAAGTCGCGCGAGAAACCGCCCCATACGAACGGGTCGATGAAAGTCACGGCAGCGGACTCGACGCCGGGAACAGCGGCTATTTTCTGAGCGAGCTCCGGACCGAAGCGATTGCGCTGATCATCCTTGTAATCACGGGCGGGGACGTAAAATCTCATGGTAATCAAATGATCGGGCCGGAAACCGGGATTCGCGCTAAGCAGCCGTTGAACACTTTTCAGAAGCAAGCCCACTCCGGCAAGCAACACGAGCGCTAGGGCGATTTCGGACACGACGAGCGCCGCGCCAATTCTTCGGCCGCGTAAGCCGGTAGTGCCCTTGGCGCCTTCCTTCAGCGGCTCGTTGAGCGAGTCGCGGCCGGCGGTGAGTGCGGGAATCAAGCCGATCAGAATCCCGGTCGCCATCATGAGGACGCAAGTGAAGACGAGCACGCCGAGGTCGAGACGCACGTGCGTAAAAGTTGGAAACGTGACAGGAAGCGCTGCAACGAGCAGACTCAGCCCCCATTCGGCGATTGCAAAACCGAGAAGCGCGCCCGCGGCAGATAGAAGTAGGCTTTCCGTGATGAATTGGCGCATCAGGCGCGAGCGACCGGCACCGAGGGCGAGGCGAATTGCTATCTCGCGTTCGCGAGAAGCGGTGCGCGTGAGAACAAGGTTCGCAACATTCGCGCACCCGATCAGCAAGACGAATCCGACCGCGGAGAGCAGAATGTAGAGCGGCGAACGGAAGCTGCCGATGTATTCCTCTTTCGCAGATTTTACGGCAGCGCCGCGATCGCGATTTTCGTTAGGAAACGCGGCGGCGAGGTTCGAGGCAATCGTGCTCATCTCCGTTTGCGCCTGCGCGATTGAAACGCCGCGTTTGAGAACGGCGATGCCACGGAGCCAGTGAACGCCGCGGTTGTGTAGGAAATCGAACTTCGCAACTTCGGGCCACGCAGCGTCGCGCATCATCACCGGTATCCAGGCTTCGGATTGATCGGAAATTCCAAGAAACCCTCTTGGCGCGACGCCTACAATCGTAAACTTCGCGTGATTGAGCGTAATCGATTTCCCGACGATATCCGGGTTAGAACCAAATCGGCGTTCCCAGAGCCCGTAGCCAATCATCGCAACCGCGTCTCTCAACGGCGTCCGGTTTTCTCCCGGCAGAAAGACGCGGCCCTTCGTGGCGGAAATCCCTAAAATATCGAAATAGTTCTGCGAGACCTCTTCGCCGTAGATGCACTCTGAGCTTGTCACGCCGCTAACAATGAATACGGCATCCGTATAGGCCGCCATCCGGCTGAAAACGTGATTTTGTTTTTCCCAATCCTGGAAGTTTGGGAAGGAGATGGATTCGGCGCCGCGATTTTTCACATCTTCGCGGAGAACCACGAGCTGGTCCGCGTTCTTGAAAGGAAGCGAGTGCAGGAGAACCGCTTTTACGACGCTAAAAATTGCGGTGTTCGCGCCGATACCGAGTGCGAGCGTCAGGATGGCAATCCCGGCAAACCCAGGTGCTTTCGCGATCATCCGCAGGCTGTACCGTATGTCTTGCCAGAACGAGGTCATTTGCGCACCTCCAACCGCATATTACAGCGATTCAAAGCATGTCCCTGCCCATCCAAGCTAACCCCAAGACGTTGGCTGGCAAGCCACTTAGGGTTCTTTCGATTGGCCAATTGCATGCAGCTGTCCGCTCGTGGGACTTGCCACTAGCGAGATCGAACATCTGATTGAATCTGGTTAATGCGACGTGTCGAGCGGCCACCAAGTAGAACGATAGCCGGCGCAGTCGCTGGTACATGTTGATAAATCCTCTTCCCACCAGCAATCGGCTGCTGTAGGCCAGTGTTTCAATTCACGGGCACGTTTTTCGTTCTTTCGGTCTCAAGCATGTGGCGAAGTTTGCGAATCTCGCGTAGCAGGTCCACCACGACATTGCGGGTGTCGTCATCGTCCAAGATGTCGCGGTGGGCAAGGTCGTTGACGCCCGATGTCCACTTCTGTTCAAGGTCCATGATTTCTTTGTCGGTGAAGTATAATTCCTCTCCGACCAACTCAAATTCTCGGTTTGTTGTCGCCATTGCAGTTCTCCTTTGTCCGAGCCCGCGGGTCGTGCTTGCAGGTCGCGGTTTACTGCTTTGCTTGCATCCATCAAAACGCCTCGCCTTTGCACTAGCGTCGACGCGAATCGCCAGCAGACTAGACGACGTTTGCCAAGGAGACTCTTTCCAAGCATCTCGGTTGCTCCCAGGTTGCGGTTTCTGCCGGACTTTTCCTTGCTTTGCAGGGGTAACTGATTTATCTTCTTTCGCCTCAGACGGCACCGGAGAACTCATAATCCGTTGGTCCTAGGTTCGAATCCTAGCGGGCCCACCAACGCATCGCATTTGGAGACGATTTGCGATGAGCGGGCGCAAGCGATTCCACGTAACGCCGTCGAACGGGGCTTGAACCTGGCGCAGCCGCTCCCCAATCCTTCTGGCCTTCCCCGCAGGCGCTGGAGAATCGCGTTCCTCCTTTCCTTTGGCGTCCTGGTGAATTTTTTCGATCGCGTGAATCTTTCGGTATCGCAGGACGCGCTGCACGCTTCGTTTGGCTTGTCCATGATCGCCTTTGGCTTCCTTTCCAGCGCTTATAGCTGGACGTACGCGTTGATGCAGATACCCGCCGGAGTCTTGCTCGATCGCTGGGGTGTGCGCAAGGTAGGTTGCGTCAGCACGCTGCTTTGGAGCGCCGCTTCCTTCGGCGCGGCCGTTTCCAGCGGACTCGCGGGATTTTTTGGTGCGCGTTTTCTTCTCGGTATCGGCGAATCTCCCACTTTTCCCGCCAATGCCAAGGCGATCGGCTACTGGTTTCCGGAAAGCGAACGCAGCTTGGCCACCGCCATCACCGACGCCGCCGCGAAATTCTCCACTGCAATCGGCGTGCCGTTTCTCGGCGTAGTGCTTTTGCGTTTTGGATGGCGCTGGAGTTTCGCGGCCACTGGTCTGATCAGTTTTTTCTACTTTGTCCTTTTCTTTTGGACCTACTACAACCCCAGCGCAGACAGATTGCTATCCACCGAAGAACTTCAATTCATGCAACAAGGCCGCGTGCAACCGGAAGGGACCTCGACTGCCGCGCGCGGCGCTTCGCTTGGCTATCTGCTGCGCCAGCCGAAAGTCTGGGGCCTCGGCCTCGGCTGGGGCGCGTACAATTACTGTTTCTATCTCCTGCTGACCTGGCTGCCCAGCTACCTCTCGATTTCGCTGCATGTTGATCTGCTGCATTCGGTGCTCTACACCAGCGTGCCGTGGCTTTTCGCGACCCTGACGGATCTCGTGGTGGGCGGGTGGCTGGTGGACGCCCTGATTCGCGGCGGAGCGGATCCGAGCCGCGTTCGCCAGACGGTGCTGGTCGTCGGCACGGGCCTAGGGCTTGGAATTTTGGGCGCGGCGCACGCGCACTCTCCGCTGACGGCCCTGATCTGGATCAGCATTTCGCTCGGTGGGTTGGCCGCCGCTGCCCCAGTCGCTTGGACTGTTCCATCGCTGATCGCGCCGCGGGAAAGCGTCGGTCGTCTCGGCGGAATCGTCAATCTCTGCGGACAACTGGGTGCAATTTCAGCGCCCATTATGACGGGATACGTCGCGGCGATCACACACGCGTTTGCGTCGGCGTTCGTCGCCGCCACTGTGATTTTGTTGCTCGGCATCGCCGGATATATTTTCTTACTGAGCCGCATCGAACCAATCCCCGAGCCGCAATAAAATGAATGTCGCAGGCAATCGAGGACTTTGCGAGAATCAGCACCCAGTTCGGAGGACTTCCCTTATGAAGACGGAGCTTTCGGCAGGTCGCGTTGCGATTGTGCAACGCCTTTTTTTAGCGGCAGTTATCGCGCTCGCCGCAATTCTTTCCGCGCACGCCGCCGCCGCCACCAAGGATCGCGTCTATATTGGAACTTATACCGATCACCGCAGCCAAGGCATTTACGTTTGCGAATTTGATCCGTCGAACGGCGCGCTAACGTCGCCCGAACTCGCCGCAGCGACTGTGGATCCATCGTTCCTGGCCGTTTCGCCAGATCGCCATTTCTTATACGCGATCAATGAAACCGATCATTTCAATGGCCAGCCGACCGGAGGTGTAACCGCATTTTCGATTGCTCCGGCGACCGGAAAACTTACTTTGCTGAATCAGGTCTCTTCGCTCGCGCCCGGGCCTGCGTACATCACGCTCGATCGCAGTGGACATTTCGTCCTCGTTGCCAATTACGATGAGGGCAGCGTCGCGGTATATCGCATTCAGCCCGACGGAAGAATTGGCGATTCCACGGCGTTCGTCCGCCATTATGGCTCGAGCGTAAATCCGGACCGGCAGAAAGGTCCGCACGCACACTCGATCGCGATGTCGCCAGATAATCGCTTCGCCGTCGTCGCTGACCTCGGCCTCGATGAGCTGCTCGTATACCCGTTTGACGCGGCACAAGGCGCGCTGGGCGCTCCTCGCGTGATCAAGACGGACCCCGGCGTCGGCCCGCGCCATCTCACGCTCGCTTCCAGCGGCAAGTTCGTCTATGTGGTCAACGAAATGCAATCTTCGCTCACGGTCTATTCCTACGACGCGAACAATGGAGCGATGGCACCGCTGCAAAAAATCTCGACACTTCCCAGCAGCTTTCACGGCGAAAACACGGCTGCGGAAGTCGTGGTTGCTCCTTCCGGAAAGTTTCTCTATGCTTCGAATCGCGGGGACGACAATAGCATCGCCGTTTTCAGGGTGAATCAAGCGAAAGGCACGCTTACTCTGGTCGAATTCGTTCCCACCGGAGGGAAGACGCCACGCAATTTTGCGATTGACCCGTCCGGCAAATGGCTGCTCGCTGCCAATCAGGATTCCAACGATATCGTCACATTTCGCATCAACCCGAAAACCGGCCGCCTGACCCAGACAGGAAAATCGATTGAGGTGAATTCTCCCACGATCGTGGATTTCGTGCCGCTGGACGGCGAAAAGTAGATGCAAACGAAGGCGCGCCGCCAATTTCGTTGACATTCGCCGGGCTGTGCGCTAGGTTTCAATTGTCATGAACGTGCGGGCACACATTCTTCACCATCATCATCACACCCTACCGTGCCCGCGGTGGTGTGACTAGCTAGACGCAAAATAGCTGGACTCATCGGCCCGCTGGCGCAACACGCGCCAGCGGGCTTTTTGTTTTTCGGGAGATGAAATGGACCTCAACTTCAAAAAGGAAAATGGACTGATACCGGCGATCGTGCAGGACTGCGCGAACGACGAGGTATTGATGCTGGGTTTTATGAATCGCGAGGCCCTGGACAAGACCCGCGAGACCGGCTTCGTAACCTTCTACAGCCGCTCGCGCAAAAAATTGTGGACGAAGGGAGAAAGCAGCGGGCAGAAGCTGCTGCTCCGCGAGCTGCGCGTGGATTGCGACGCCGACGCACTCCTGGTTCGCGCGGAACTTTCCGGTGGCGCCGTTTGCCACGAAGGCTATCGCAGCTGCTTTTTCCGGCGTCTGGAAGCCGACGATGCAACCCCGGCGATAGCCGAACGAGTGATTTCTCCGGCGGAACTATACGGCGAGGGCAGAGCGCAATGAGCGCGCTGAAGCTGGGCATCCCCAAGGGCAGTCTGCAGGAATCCACGGTGGAATTATTTGCGCGAGCGGGCTGGCGGATTGCGGTGAACTCGCGAAATTATTTTCCCGCCATAGATGATACGGAAGTCGAATGCATGCTGGTGCGCGCGCAGGAAATGGCACGTTACGTCGGCAGCGGCGCGCTCGATGCGGGAATCACTGGGAAAGATTGGATCCTCGAGACCAGCGGCGAAGTGCAGGAAGTCGCCGAGCTTGTGTACGCCAAAAGCAGCCTGGGACGCGTGCGCTGGGTGCTCGCGGTGGCCGAGGATTCGCCGGTAAAGAGCGTCCGCGACCTGGAAGGTAAAGTGATCGCCACGGAAGCGGTACACCTGACGGAGCGGTACCTGGAACGCAACGGAGTTCGCGCGCGCGTGGAATTTTCGTGGGGCGCGACGGAAGTGAAAGTTCCACAACTGGCCGACGCCATCGTCGAAGTCACCGAAACGGGCGCTTCGCTGCGCGCCAATCATCTGCGCATCGTGGAGACGCTGCTCGAATCCGCGCCGTGGTTCATCGCGAATCGCGCGTCGTGGCAAGTCAATTGGAAGCGCGAAAAAATCGAGAATATGGTGCTGCTGCTCGAAGGAGCCATCAAGGCCCACAACCGCGTGGGCCTGATGCTGAACGTGCGCCGCGTAGATCTTCCCGGCGTGCTTTCGGTCCTGCCCGCTTTGCGCAATCCAACCATCGCGCAATTGAGCGATCCTGCGTGGGCAGCGATCAACACCATCGTCGAAGAACGTACGGTGCGGCAGTTAATTCCGAAACTCAAATCGGCGCGCGCCGAAGGGATTGTTGAGTACCCGCTCAACAAAATCGTGTACTGATGCGTGTGCTCCGGCTCACCAGCGCGATCGCAGAAAAGATTTTGGCGCGGCGGCGCAACCGTGATCGCGCAGCGGAAGGGATTGCTTCGAGGATTATTCGCGACGTGCACCGCCGCGGCGATGCTGCTCTGTTTGCGTGGACCAAGCGCTTCGATCGGTTGGCGCTGAATCGCGCTAGCGCCTGGGTGTCAGCGCGGGAAATGCAGGACGCATCGCGCCGTGTTTCCGCCGATTTTCTGGACGCAGTGAATCATGCCGCGCGCAATATTCGCGCGGTGGCGCGCCGCCAGAAGCCGCAAGCCTGGGCGATAGAAGTCGAACCCGGCGTGCGCGTCAGACAACGAGTGCAGCCAATTGAAACCGTCGGGCTTTACATTCCCGGCGGCAGACTCTCGCTGGTCTCGACCCTGCTGATGACCGTCATCCCGGCGCAGGAAGCCGGCGTGCGGAAAATCGTGGTAGTCAGTCCTCAGCCGGGCGACCAACTTCTTGCGACGGCAAGTCTGCTGGGTTTGCGGCACGTTGCGCGCGTCAGCGGTGCGCAGGCGATCGCGGCCCTTGCCTACGGCACTGCAACGATTCCGCGCGTGGACAAAATCTACGGCCCGGGAAATCGCTACGTCACGACGGCGAAACGCCTGGTCAGTGGAGATTGTGCGATTGATATGCTCGCCGGGCCGACGGAAGCAATCGTTTTCGCCGACCGCGGCAATCCATGCTTCATCGCGGCGGATTTGCTCGCGCAGAGCGAACATGACCCGGACGCTGTAGCGCTCTTCGTCACCACGTCCACGCCGTTCGCGCGCACTGTCGCAGCCGAACTCGAGCGCCAACTATCGGCGCTCCCTAAAACGAATCTGGCTTGGCGTGCCCTCGCGAAAAATGGCCGCGTGCTCATCGCGCGCACGTTTGCAGACGCAGCACGATTCATCAACCGCTTTGCGCCGGAGCATTTGACGTTGAGCGGAACAGCGGTCGCACGCGCAGATCGCTTTGAAAGCGCGGGCAGCATTTTCCTGGGCGATTGGAGCACGCAATCTTTCGGCGATTATGCCACCGGCACGAACCACGTGCTTCCCACCGGCGGCGGCGCGCGCTCGCGCGGTGGCCTCTCCGCGGCTGATTTTGTGAAATGCATCAGCATGCAGAAAGTATCGCGATCCGGCTGCGCGAGGCTGGCACCGGTAGTCGAGCAATTTGCTAAGGCCGAGGGCCTGCTCGCGCATGGACGCTCCGTCGAGGTACGCCGATGAAGCCGAGCATCCGGGTGCGATGTGCCGTCGAGCTCATGCGCCCGTATCATCCGCCGCTCGAAGACCGCGGCGGCAAGCTGCGTCTGGATTTCAACGAGAACACGGCCGGCTGCTCGCCGGCGGTGCTCAGAGCGCTACGCAAACTCAGTTCCGCAGACGTTTCCATGTATCCAGAACAGGAAACCGTGCGCCGCGAACTCGCGCGATATTTCGGCGTGGACGCCGACGAGTTGCTGCTGAGCAACGGCACCGACGAAGCGCTGCATTTGATCGCCGATACTTTTCTGGGACCCGGCGATCCCGTATTGCTCGTCGAGCCCACATTCGCGATGTACCGGTTCTACGCAGAATTGTCGGGCGCGCGCATCCAGGCGCTGCGTTATGGCGCCAACTTGCAATTTCCAAGGGACGAGCTTCTGCGGAAGCTTCGCTCACGCTCCGCTCCGCGAATCTTTTTTCTTGCGAATCCGAACAACCCCACCGGCAATGTGTTGAAGCCTGCTCAATTGCGCCGAATCCTGCTAGCGGCGGCGAAAACGCTGGTGGTCGTGGACGAAGCCTATTTTGAATATTCCGGAACCACGATTCTTCCGTGGATTCGACGGCACAAGAACCTGGTGCTCACTCGTACTTTCTCTAAAGCAGCCGGCCTCGCTGGCCTGCGTTTGGGCTGCATCTTCGCGCGCTGCGAACTTGCCGCGATTTTCAGGAAAGCCCAATCGCCTTACCCGGTGAACATCGCCGCACTGGTGGCAGCGCGCGCCACGATAGGCGATCGGTCCTACATGCGCCGTACGTTGCGCGAATTTCGCCGCAGCCGCGAGGAACTGCAAGGCGGCCTGGCTAGGCTGGGAATCAAATTCTTTCCTGGCGCCGCGAATTTCATCCTGCTGAATCTCGGAGACCGCGCAAAGTCGGTCGTGGCCTCGCTCGCTCGCGCCGGCACGCTGATCCGCGATCGCTCGTCCGATTTTGCCGGGCAGGGTTACGTGCGCATCACAATTGGCACGCTCACCCACACTCGTCGCGTTCTTCGCCAACTGAAGGAGTGCCTATGAGAAAAGCGTCGCTGCATCGCAAAACCAAGGAAACCGACGTCCGCGTGAAGCTGAATCTCGACGGCCGCGGCAAGGCGCGCATTGATACGGGCATTCGCTTCTTCGATCACATGCTCGAACAAATCGCGCGCCATGGCGGCCTCGATCTGGAACTCATCGCCCGGGGCGACCTCGACGTGGACCAGCATCACACGGTCGAAGACACCGGAATCGCGCTCGGCGAGGCCGTGAAACAAGCCCTCGGTTCCAAGCGCGGAATTCTGCGCGCCGGCTATTTCCTGATGCCCATGGACGAATCGCTCGCGATGGCCGCACTCGATTTTTCGGGGCGCGCGCATTTCGTCTGCAAGTGGCGGCCGCTCGCGCGTCGCGTTGGTGATTTTCAGACCGAACTGCTCGAGGACTTTTTCCAAGCTTTTGCGCAGGCCGCCACCGCCAACGTTCATTTGCGTTTCATGTATGGACGGTCCTCGCACCACCAGATTGAAGTGATGTTCAAGGCTTTCGCCCGCGCGCTGCGCTTTGCTGTGACGCGCGATCGCCAGCTGCGCCGGGTGCTGCCTAGCACCAAGGGGCTGCTATGAAGATCGCCATCATTGATTACGGCGAAGGAAATTTGCCATCCGTGGAGCGGGCGTTCGCTCAGCTGGGCGTGGAAGCCGAGCGCGTCTCGACGCCGGAGCAGCTTCACGTTGCTAAAGCAATTGTGCTTCCGGGGGTCGGACACTTCTCCGCGTTCGTTGCCGGCTTACGCGAACGCAATCTCACCTCCGCATTGCGCGCCGCAATTGATTCGCGCGTGCCGGTGCTCGGAATTTGCCTCGGCTTGCAGGTGCTGTTCGCGTCTAGCGAAGAAGCACCCGTAGAAATCGGCCTCGATCTCATTCACCAGAAGGTGAAGGCGTTGCCGACAAATGTGAAGTCTCCGCACATCGGCTGGAACCAGGTGCGAGCGCTGCGTCCGGGAATTTTGCTGCAAGGAATTGCGGACGACGCTCATTTTTATTTCGCACATTCCTACGCCGCGGCGGTTTGTGAGCCGCATACCGCCGCCGTCTGCGACCACGGCTTCCCTTTTGCCGCGGTGGTCGAACACGAGAATCTGCTGGCCGTGCAATTCCATCCCGAAAAATCCGGCGCGGCGGGAGCTGCCGTCCTGCGCAATTTCGTGGAGTGGGTGCAATGACTCTGGCGCACCGCATCATTCCCTGCCTTGACGTAAATGCCGGCCGCGTGGTGAAAGGTATCGAGTTTCAGGCTCTGCGCGATATGGGAGACCCGGAAGCGCTGGCCGCGCGCTACAACCGCGAAGGCGCCGACGAATTGATCCTGCTGGATATTACCGCTTCGCGCGATGGACGCGCTACGTTTCTCGATACAGTGCGCGGGGTGGCCCGCCAATTGAATATTCCATTCACCGCTGGCGGCGGCATTCGCAGCCTCGAGGACGGACGGGCCGTGTTGCGCGCCGGCGCCGACAAAGTGACCATTAACACCGCCGCGATCGAGCGTCCGGAATTAATTTCGGAACTCGCGGCGCAATTCGGCTCGCAGGCCGTCGTTCTGTCACTGGACGCGAAAAAGACCGGCGATCATTGGGAAGTATTCATTCGCGGCGGAAGCCAGGCGACGGGACTCAACGCCGCAAAATGGGTGCAGGAGGGGGTGACGCGCGGCGCGGGCGAAATTCTCCTGACTTCCATGGATCGCGACGGCACCTGCAGCGGATTCGACTGCGATTTGACGGCGGGCATCGCCGCGCTGGTATCCGTTCCGGTAATTGCGTCCGGCGGCGCGAAAAAGTTCGAGGATTTTCTCGACGTTTTCGGCAAAGGCGGAGCGGACGCCGCGCTGGCCGCCTCCATTTTCCATTCTGCCGAACAATCCCTCGGCGGCCTTAAGCAATATCTCGCCGCGCAAGGCGTGCCGGTGCGCCTGAGCCAGTGAAATGAGCAAAATCACGCGATGATTATTCCCTGCATTGATCTGCAAGGCGGCGAAGCCGTCCAATTGGTGCGCGGGCGCAAGCGCGCGCTATCGGTGGACGACGTCCTCGGCTTACTCGAGCGTTTTCGCGACTACCCGATTCTGCATGTGATTGACCTGGACGCGGCCATCGGCACAGGCTCCAACGGCCGCTTGATCAAGCTTCTTTCTAGCGGCGCCACAATGAAGATTCGCGTGGGCGGCGGTGTACGCACCGTGGCACGCGCCGAAAAACTGCTCACCTGGGGCGCGGAGAAAATCATCGTGGGTAGCGCCGCGTTTCGCGACGGGCAAGTAGCGCACGATTTTCTCAGCGAACTGCGGAAGCGCGTCGGCCGCAAGCCCGTGATCATCGCGATAGACACGGAGGCTGGCCACATCGTCGTGCGCGGCTGGCGCGAGCGGCTGGCGCTGCGCCCCGCCGACGTGATCCCTGAGCTCGAGGCGTATGGTTCCGAATTTCTCGCCACCTACGTGGACCGCGAAGGAACGATGCAAGGTACGAATCTCGCATGGTTCCGAAAGCTCCGGAGCCTGACGAAATTCCCGATCACTGCCGCCGGCGGAATTCGCAGCAAAAGAGAAGTTCGCGCGCTTGAAAAGCTGGGGATGAACGCAGCGGTCGGCATGGCGCTCTATTTGGGGAAGATGTCCGACGATTGATAGGCGGGAAATTTTACTTCAGCTGCTTTCCAGGATCGCAGTCCTCTTTCACGGAATAGCCGCTCGCGCCGAGCTTCATCATCCGCGCGCACAAATTCAGAATGCGCGCGGCCGCGTCCTTAGCATTCAATCCTCGTGCGTGAATATTCGAAATCAGGTTGCGATCCGCGTCGGAATGCGCCGCTCGGGGCTGGTACGCCATGTAGGCCGACAAACTCTCCGCAGTGGCAAGTCCGGGGCGTTCGCCGATCAGCAGAACGGCGACGCGCGGTTTAAGCAGCGCGCCAATCTCATTCAAAATTCCCACGCGGCAGTACTTGATGGCAAACGTCTGCCCTACACTCCAGCTGCGCGCCTCGGCTCCAGCAATAAGCAATGGCAAAAGCGCCGGGACCTGCGCTCGAACCGCCGGAACCGACAGACCATCGCCGACCGCGATCTGCAAATCGCGCCCTGGTGCGCAGCATCGCGATATCTCTGCGCGCGCGGTGTCGCTGAATTCCCGGCCGAGCGACGGGTGCAGCAAATATTCATCCTTGCTGGAAGCGCGCGTTCGGACTTCGAAGAGTTTCCATTTCTCGATGAATTCCGCGGCGAAAGCATCGCGCATATCGAAGTCCGCGCGCACGGCGTCGCGCGCCGCGGCGTGATCTTCCCGCAATTGGATTTGAGTTTCCGTCCGATAGGCAGCGCCAGCGCGGCCCGCGAGCACGCGCGCCGGAGTGCGCGCGCGAATTCTGCGTACCAGCTCGGACCACCCGGAATTCGCGGCCAGTTCGTCGTGGCGATTGGCCATCAAGCAATCCCCTCGAGCGACGATTCCAGCCCCTGCATAAGCCGCCTCCGCACCGACACGTCGAATTTCGCCGGTTCGCCATCGCGATAGATTCCCGCCTCTTCAAGCCAAGCGAGAAATTCCGGTGCAGGACGCAGCTTGAAAATCCTCCTCACGCCAATCGCATCGTGATAACTCGTGGATTGATAATTCAGCATCACGTCGTCCCCGCACGGTACGCCCATGAAGTAGTTGCAACCCGCTGCCGCAAGGAGCAACAGAAGATTGTCCACGGAATTTTGATCGGCCTCCGCGTGATTCGTGTAGCAAACGTCGCAACCCATCGGCAATCCCAAAAGCTTGCCCATGAAATGGTCTTCCAGGCCTGCGCGAATGATTTGGCGTTCATTGAAAAGATATTCCGGTCCGATAAATCCGACGACGCTATTCACCAGAAACGGATTGAACACTCGAGCGACTCCATAGGCCCGCGCTTCCAGCGTCAGTTGATCCACTCCGCAGTGCGCTTCCGCGGAAAGCGCGCTGCCCTGCCCCGTTTCAAAATACATCACGTTCGTGCCCTTCCACGCGACGTCGTTCCGCTCGCGGTGATGCGCGAGCACTTGCTCGCGGCCTTCGCGCAACATAGCAAGGGTGACGCCGAAACTGCGATTCGCGGCTTCCGTTCCGGCCACCGATTGAAACAGCAAATCCACGGGGGCACCTCGGCGGAGCGCAGCGATTTGCGTTGAAATGTGCGCCAGGCAACAAGTTTGCGTCGGCACTTTGCAGGCAGTCACCAGGCGATCGAGCGAGTGCAGGATCGCGCCGACCGTCTCGACGGAATCCGCTGAGGGATTCACGCCAATCACTGCGTCGCCACAGCCGTAAAACAAACCCTCCAGCGCCGCAAGTAGAATGCTGCCGACATCGTCCACCGGATGATTCGGCTGCACGCGAATGCCCAGCACGCCGCGCTCTCCCATGGTGTTGCGGCAACGCGTGACGTTGCGAATCTTGGCCGCTGCAAGCACCAGATCCTTGTTGCTCATGATTTTCGCCACCGCTGCGGCGATTTCCGGAATAATCGCGCGCTGAATCTGGCGCAGCTCGGCTTCCCCCGTTGAATCCTCCAGAAGGAACTCGCGGAATTCGCCAACGGCCATGCTTTTGAGCGGCTGGAAAGCCTGCTGGTCGAAGGAATCGAGAATCAGCCGGCTGACGTCATCGCCATCCGGATCAATCAGCGGCTGCCGCACAATTTCGTCGAGGGGCAAATCGGCAAGTTGGCGTTTGGCGGCGACTCGCTCGCGTTCCGATGCCGCAGCGATTCCGGCCAATTGATCGCCAGACTTCTCCTCATTGGCCTTGGCAAAAAGTTCGCGGAGTCCGGAGAATACGAAATCGCTCGGGCATATAAGCTTCGCGAAAAATCAGGCTGCGAGTTTCATCCGCAAACTAACATCAATCGGCACTCAAAGATAGCTGACAGCACCGCACGCGGCTCGCTTTCCTGCCCGCTCTCGTGCGGCCGTGGCTCGAGTGCTAAAATGAAGGGGATGGAAAATAAAACGATCTCGCAAGACGAAATCTTCTGGGCGGTGGACGCGCAAGAGGATTTCATGAAGCCGGGCGGAAAACTCTACGTACCCGGTGCCGAGAAGATTCTGCCGAATCTCCGGCGCCTCACGAATGCCGCGCGTGAGGGGCGAGTGTTCCTGGTTTCCCACGGCTGCATCCACGACGCGGACGATCCGGAATTCGCGCAATTTCCACCGCACTGCATCCGCGGCTCGGCAGGCGCGAAATTGGTGCCCGAAGCGTTGAGTGACAATTTTGTTGCGATACCGAACGACCGCAGCGCCGAGCTTCCGGAAAACCTCGCGCAGTACCAGCAAATCGTCTTGGAAAAGCAAACTCTGGATATCTTCCAAAGCCGCCACGCGGAGTCGCTATTAACGCGACTCCCGCGCGACGCGGAATTCATCGTGTTTGGAGTCGTCACCGAATATTGCGTGCGCCTCGCTGCCAAAGGGTTGCTGGAGCGCGGGCGCCGCGTGTCCGTGGTGCGAGACGCCATCGAAACGCTGAACCCGGAAGAGTCGAAACGCACGCTCGATGAGCTGAAAACGTTGGGCGCATCATTGATTGCGACGGATGATGCGCTCAACCGAGTCGGTGCCCTCACGAAACCGATTCAAAGCAAGTGGAGCTAAAGTGACACTGATTTTGGGGCTCCTCCGGTCGCCAAACAATCACGACGTGATTTTCAGCGGCAATATACAAGCGTCGTTCACCCTACATATCTATTTATGCGCCTTCGCGCGCTCTTCACCAGTAAAACGCTGTATTCAACATTGCGTAGTTTTGGCGATAGCTGCGATCGGGTTTGCCACGCAACTTACAGCATTCGCCCGATGGCGTGACCGGCCGCTCTCCACTAAATTTTAGCGCTGCCGCGCGCCAGCCCGCGCCGGCCGGGGACCCATGCCACTTCGAAAAGTTTTCCGCTTTCGCCGTATCTCCGAATTACTAGTTTCAATCGTCACACTGTGTGAACTCCTGTTGTGCGTGGCTTTGCCGGGAACCGTTCACGCTGACAGCAAGAAGTTTGTAACGCAAATTCGCGGCGATGCCTTTGACGCCGCAGCTGTCGGAGCAACGGACTCCGCGACGCCGACAATTGCGAAGATCCGGCTCGAAGAAGCCGGCCTCGTATCTGAGGACAATACGCCGCTGAACCGCGCAGCGGCGATTTGGAGCGATTCGTCACCCGCCGCAATTCAGCCGACCGTCTCCAACTCGTCGAATCCTTCGGGAGAAGATCAGCAGTTAACGTACGGTGCACCCGCTTACGACGCAGGTTTCAATCAGGGCACGAACGATGGTTCAACCGCGTCTCTGTGGGCGGCGAATTTCTATGGCGGCGGAGGCTTCTACTACTACGCAGGCGTTCCTGCAGGCTCGGGACCGTCCGGGCAGCCCTTGACGGGCGCAGAATCCGATCGAATCGATTTGGGCTCTGGGCACCCCGGTGACGGTGGTTTGAGTTCTGCCGATGGCCCGGGCCGGCTTCGCAATGGACTGATGCCAAGGATTAAGTGGCCGCTGCGAATACTGACTGGTCAGCCCGCGGCGGTGCCGGAGCCTTCGTCGCTGCTTCTGTTCGGGTGCGGAGTGCTTGCGGTGGGATTGAAACGAAAATTGCATTCGGCGAAATGAGGCTGCGCTGCGCGCAAGCTGCGCAACCGTCAGAGCGCATCTCTAAATCCCGCGGGTTCTCGCGCGACGAGCGCAGCGGGTCATGCTTTGTCATCGCTTGCAAAAAAGTCCTTAGAAACTTCGCCGCCCCCGCGGCGAAGCCTGCCGCGACTCCCGCGAAATCCTAACGCAACGCCTTCTGCAATTTCTTGGTGGCTTTCTGCAACCTTTTCTTGAGCGCGTCCACTTCTTTCGACAAGTCTTCCAGTTCTTTCTTGGCGACAATTCCCGCTTTCGCTACTTTGTGCGCCGTGCGATCCGCGCGGCCGATGGCGCCGCCGATTCCTTCCGCTACTTTCGTAAGCCTGCTCTTTGCCATATTGCCTCCGTATAAAAATGAAATCGCTGCCATCCTATACGCCGCCCGCACCTATCGTCAATCATTCTTGCGCTGTACGCGTGCATTTCTCTCAGGGTGAAATCAAAAAATCCAGCGTTGGCCGGCGAACTTTCGAGCAGGGACCTACTTCGGCAGGCGGAACACGAAACTGACGTCTTCTTGCGTCTCGATGGGCTTGCCGTTCAATGTCGTGGGATTGTATTTCCATTCGCGTACCGCCGTCATTGCGGCTTGAATCAGAAGCTCAGGCCCGCTCCGCGGCTCCAAACTCTTGATAGCACCGTCCGCTCCGATCACCGCATGTAGTTTCACGGTCCCTTCAACGCGGTGCTGCAGCGCATCCGGCGGATAAACGGGTTCCACGAGATTCGTGAGTTGACCAATCTGCAGGTTACGACCCTCTTGCGCGGATTTCGCGGCGCCCTGTGGGACGGGAACTTCTCCACGCGAGCGAATCGCCACCGAACCCGACGCGCTGATCGGCGTTTCGGGCAACGTCAACATCAGCGGTGCGCTCGATTTATCGGCGCCAGCGGTCGCGGGCGACGCGTCTTGCGGCGCTCCCGATTGCTCAGCGGGTTTGTGCGCAGGGGCCGCATCGTTTGTAGCCGGCGGGGCGGCTTCGCTTGGTGGCGACGAGTGTTCAGCGCTCGCATCCGCATGACTCGTCCCGGACACAGCTGGAATCTCCCACCGCCTGCCGCTCGAATCTACTATCTCAATCTCGAGCGGCTTCGCTGGGGCCTCGGCCGATTCAGCGGATGCCGCGTCGGGCGGTGGGCCCGCTTGCGGTGTAGTCGTCGCGAGTGGCGGAGCGCTCTGCGGATGTGCAGGCTCGTCGTGCTGGCCGATCACGCTGTTCAACGCTCCCCGCCGCACCGCCATACCGGCGATAAATGAAATCAGGGCGAGCAAGAATACGAGAGCTGCGAGAAACCATCCGCTCTGCAGCTTCACTCGGTAGCTCTTGGAGTCGTCGTCCGCCGGGACTTGCGCCGCGCGGTGCGGCCGGACGAACAGCGGCGCATCACCGGCGACAGGCGCAGGCCCTGGCGCAATGCGCGCCGAAGAGGAAAGTCCGAGGCTTGGTGCTCCGTGAGTGCCGCTGATTCCGTTGAAAACGGAAACTGGAAGCTCATCGGTCTCGGGCGGCATCGGAGCTGCAACCTCGGCTGCGGCATGTTGAGGCGCTGCTGTCTTGCGCACTTCCGGAATTCGCAAACTTGGTGCTTCCGGCTCTATCACGCGCGCTGCGATCGGTGCGGATGTCTCTACCGGCTGCGGTCTGGCTTCAACGATCTCTTCGGGCGCCTCCTCGACGTCCGAAGTTTCGAAATCATCGACAGCAGCCTCATCCGGCTCAGCTGCGGCCGCTTCTTCAGCGCTCCCGTTGGGGTTCAGAACCCGTTCATTTTCTGGCGCGTAGTCGTCGTCAAACGCAAGCCCGTCGTCAACTGCGGGTTCCCGCAGCGCCGCAAACGCAGCCTCTGCCGGCGCCTCTTCCTCGAGGGCCGCCTCGGCGCGCGTCGGCTCGGCGTCATGTTCGATTTCTTCTTCCTCGGACGTGGCGCCCGGCGACGCCTCGCGCGCCATCCATTTCTGGATCTGCCGCTGCGCGCCGTCGGAAAGATCCACGAAGCGCAGCCCCGCTTCCTTGCGCGACTCGCCGACCCACACGACCTCGGCGTTCACCTCCAGCCGCTTGCGGCTCCCCGGAAGCTGCAGGCGGATCGAAATCGGTCCTTCTTCCAGCCCGGCCGCCGCTTGTATGCGAATACCCGCTTCGCTGACGTTGAGCACAATTCCGCCATTATCCTCGCCCAAGTCCACGTAGGTAAGCGAGGAAACGCGCTGTCGCGGGTGCAAGCGCCGGTCTTTGACCGGTACTGATGCCGGACTAGAACCACCATTTTGTTCTGGAATCTCAGCCATGGATGGCGTCTGTCGTCCAAGGGCCACACGCCCTGGTTTTGATCATTTTACGATGGCGCTGTGCCTGGTTCAACGCCGGGACAATCTATCTGCAGCACCGCTAAATGCTTCAGTCAAAACCCGCAGTCGTCACCGGAACCTGCAATTCCTGCCAGCCGCCCGGCAGCTCAATTTGGATGTGCTTGGCCTGGTCAAATAGCACGAATCCGCTCACGCTTCCCACTTCTTGCGTCACGAGAGTCCGGAATTTGTCCTGGTTTACAGGCCCGATTTGCCCCGCCTGCATTCCCGAAGGCCAGCCAAAAACCTGCGTGGTTTGCAGCGAAATGCGCGTGCGGTTTCGCGCCGGCAGAAACACGGAGTGGTCGAGCTCCATCGGTTCGTCGGAACTCAAGCTGCCGTTGGATTTCAGTCGCGTCATAACGACGGTTTCCGGCCCTTTGGTGAGCTGATAATCCGCATCGCTCTCGTTATCGAGGTCATAGTAAAAAATCAGCTGGACGTGCCCGGGATCCACTTCATGAACTTGCAGACCGGCAAAACTGCCGCGTACCGAGGCGGAATTCCATGCGGGGGCTTGCGTGGCTTTTGCGGCCGGCTCCTGGCGCGGCGACCTAGGAAAAAACTCGATCGCGACGAGCGCCAGGACGCACAGAAACAGCACGAAAATCAGCAGCTTTCGCATGGCAGCCATTTAACTGCGAATTTACCACAATGGCCAACCTACCATGAAACGGCTCTGCGATAGGCGCGATTCGCCGTTACTACCTGCGAGCCTCCAGCCGGCGATTTATTCCTCGAGGTATTTCACAAACACCACTTCGTTCTGTTTCTCGTTGTAAAGAAGCTCATCCACGTTGGCTTGCGTCAGCAGCAAACCAAATCCGCCCGGGCGCAGCCCCTTGTCCTGGCGAATCTGGTCGTGCTTGGTGGGCTCATCGGCTTCGTGGGAGATCGCGGCGTGTTCCAGGTCGCTAAACTTAAAGCCGGGGCCCGGATCGGCGATGCGATACATCAACATTCGCCGCGCGCGTAAATACGAAATTCGCACCTTGCGATTGGGATCCAGCTTTCCGCCCCATTCCACGGCGTTCAGCAGCAATTCGTGAAACGCCTGCCCCACTGAGCGGCGCACGTCCTCTGAAAGCCCGGTCTTCAAATGCGCCATGAACGCTTCAATCCGTTCCGCCTCTTCCAGCGAACACGGAACGACTAGTTCCACCCAATTGGGGCTTGCGGACACCACTTCGATGGAGCCCTGCCCCGGTTTTTTCGCCAACGTTTCCTTCACCAGCACAACCAGCGCCTGCGGATCCACTGGCTTCGCAACGTAGGTATATGCTTCCTCGCGGATCGCGCTGAGCAATGTCTGCGGCGTGTCGTCGGAGGTCATCACGATCACTTTCGGACGCGTCTTCGCGTTGCGCAGTTTCGCCAGCACTTCCAGACCGTTCATCTTCGGCATCCACACATCCAGCAGCGCCAGGTCGAACTTACTCTCTTTCAATTTTTTCAGAGTCGTCGCGCCGTCTTCCACCGCGACCACAGTATATTTTTGCGCCCGTAGCGTCTCGGAAAGGAGCAGGCGAGTGGTGCGGTCATCATCGGCGACCAGAATGCGCGTCATCGTTTCCTCCCGGCGGAATGTTGTGGACGGGCCTGTTGCTGCGATTTTGTTTTTTTGGCGCCGATCGTATGCAGAGCCGGCAAGAGCAGCGCGATCTGATCTTCCAGTGTCGCGTAGAGCTCCCAAGTGCCGTCGAGTTTACCCTGCCGCGCCGCTTTTTCCATCTCTCGTGTGGTTTCCAGCGCCGCCGATTCGCCGAAATTGCCGATGGAGCCTTTAAGAGCGTGCGCACCATCGGCCAGGGCTACTGCGTCATGCGCCGTCAGAGCCGTGCGAATCCGGTTCATCATTCGCGGGCAATCTTCGCGGAAAGCTTTCACGATATTTCGCAGCAGCTTGCGGTTGCCGCTAAATCGCGCCAGTAACGCCTTCGAATCGAGCGCTCCGGCTGCCTCAGCTGCTCCTTCGCCGACGCTCGCAGCGGTTTCCGAAGAGCGTTCCGAAATTCCCTCCACCGTCTGCAAGAATGTTTTTGGGTCAATCGGCTTCGCGAGGTAGCCGTCCATCCCCGCTTCCAGGCACTGCTCGCGATCTCCCTGCATAGCGTGTGCCGTCATGGCAATGATCGGCAGATGTTGCCCGCTGGCCTTTTCTTTTTCGCGAATAATTCTGGTGGCTTCCAAACCGCCCATCTCCGGCATTTGCACGTCCATTAAGACCAAGTCAAATTTATGCCGGTCCAGCGCTTCGATAGCTTGGCGCCCATTTTCCGCGACGATTACGGAATGCCCCCGCCGCTCGATCAGGTGCACCGCCACTTCCTGATTCACGGGATTATCTTCGGCCAGCAAAATACGCAAAGGCTGGATGGCTGTGCGCGCGCGCCGCTGCGCAACCGAAGGACGCGACTTCTGCCTTCCCGCCACGTGCAATGCCGTAATGATCGTGTCCCACAATTCCGACTGTTTCGCCGGCTTCGTCAACGCCGCTGCCGCACCCAAACTCTTGGCCCGCGCAATGTCTTCGGTGTGCCCAGCCGACGTCAACAAAATGAGCGTGGTGCCACGCAAATGCGGATCGTGCCTGACCTGCGCGGCCACGTCGAATCCGTCCATTCCCGGCATATGTGCGTCGAGCAGCACCAATCGAAATGGGATGCCCTCCTTGTGCGCGCGCCGCAAGGCTTCCATCGCCGATGGGCCGTCCTTCGCCGTAACCGGCTTCATCCGCCAATTTCCGATCATTTCCTCCAGGATTTGCCGACTGGTCGCATTGTCGTCCACCACCAGCACCGGCAAGTCTTGTAGCTTGACCGGCGCCGGTTCCGATACTTTTCCCACGGACGTTTGGGGGCGCCCGAAGTGCGCGGTGAAATGAAACGTGCTGCCCCGGCCCACCTCGCTCTCCACCCACATAACTCCGCCCATCAATTCGCAAAGTTGCGCCGAAATCGCCAGGCCCAATCCCGTGCCGCCGTACTTCCGCGTCGTGGAAGTATCCGCCTGCGCGAACGCTTCGAATATCCTCTGCTGCTTCTCGAGCGGGATTCCGATCCCCGTGTCGGTGACGGAAAAGTGCAGCAGAATGTCGTCTTTCACTTGCGATTCCAGATTGCCGCGCAGCACTACTTCCCCGCGCTCGGTGAACTTGATGGCATTCCCCACCAGATTGACGACGATGCGCCGCAGTCGGTCCGGATCGCCGATCAACGCGTCCGGCACATCCGCCGGAAAATACGATGCCAGCTCGATTTCCTTTTCCTGCGCGCGCAAGGCGAGGGACTTCAGCGTGTCGTCAATCGAATCGCGCAGGCGAAACTCGATATGCTCCAATTCTTCCTTGCCTGCCTCCACTTTCGAGAAATCGAGAATGTCATTGATCAAATTCAGCAGCGACCCCGCCGAACTCTTCACCGTTTCCAGGTACTGCCGCTGTTCGGAAGACATTCTCGTTTCCAGTGCCAGGTCTGTCATGCCGATGACGGCATTCATCGGCGTGCGAATTTCATGGCTCATGTTGGCCAGAAACTCGCTTTTCGCGCGCGTGGCGTCCTCCGCCTTGGCTTTGGCGATTTCCAGTTCCTTCACTAATTGCGCGAGGCGCCGGGCGTCCTCCTGTTGTGCGTGCCGCGCCGCTTCCAGATAATCCGCATACATTTTCAATTCCATCTCCGCGCGGCGCCGCTCGATGAATTGCCCGATCTGGCTTCCGATCGAATCGAACATTTCCATCAGGTCCGGTTCTAGCTTGCGCGACTGCCGCGTGAAAAATTCGATCACGCCCGCGACGTGCTCGCCCAGCCGTATCGGAAAGGCGAACGCCGAGTGCAGACCCTCCGCGTGCGCAAAAGACCCCCGCGGAAAATTCGCTCCCTCGTGTAACTCCGGTCGCCATACCGGCTGGCACGTTTCCCAAACTCGCCCCGGGAGACCCACGCCCCGTGCGAATGTTGATTCCCGGGTCGCCTTCACAAACATTGGGAAATTCAGGTTCGGCGGGTGCCATAAATCCATGCAACGCAAAACGTCCGCATTCTCATCCACTCTCCACAGCGCTCCCACGTCCCAGCTCAGCCCTTCGCAGATGGACATCAGCAGGAGCGGCACGGCTGCGTCCAGCGATTCCGCTTCCGCCAACACACGCGTCACCGCGTAACCCGTCGAAAGCCGGCGCTCTGCTTCTTTGCGCTGCGTGATATCCCGCGCCACCGCAAAAACGAGTTTCTGCTCCATGCTGGGCGTCGCGTTCCAGAGCAGCCAGCGATATGAACCGTCCGCGCGGCGGTAGCGGTTCTCGAACGATATCGCTTGCTCGCCTTCGTCAATCTTCTGCGCCTCCGCTTCGGTGATCGCGCGATCGTCGGGATGAACGAACTCGCTGTAGGGTTTGGAAAGCAACTCCGCGGTGGGAATGCCCAGGATTTTTTCCCATGCTGGATTGATCCGCTTGAAATATCCGTCGAAGCCGGCGATGCAAAGCATGTCCAGCGAAAGAGTGAAAAGCTGGTCGAGTTCTTCTTCGGTGAGCCGCCGTTCGCGAATCGCTTTCGACAAATCCGCAACGCTGCGGCGGAGCTCCAGCTGTGCCACCACCAAGCGGCCAAGCGCCCGCAGCGCTTCCTTCTGTTCTGGCGACAAATCTCGCGGAACGCGATCCATCACGCACAGCGTTCCGAGCGCGTAGCCTTCCCGCGTCATTAATGCCGCGCCAGCATAGAAACGCACCCTGGGCTCTCCGGTAACCAGCGGATTATCGCGGAACCTTTCGTCCTCTAGCGCGTCCGGCACCACCATCACGTCCGGCTGCAAAATCGCGTGCGCGCAAAACGCAATGTCGCGTGGCGTCTCGTTTTCTTCCAGCCCGATTTTGGATTTGAACCACTGCCGGTCGGCGTCAACTAAGCTGACCAGCGCGATCGGCGTGCCGCAAATCAGCGCGGCCATCCGCGAAAGATCGTTGAATTCCTGTTCGGGGAGCGTATCGAGGACTGCGTAGCGCTGCAGCGCGTCGAGTCTCGCCGTTTCGTTCTCAGGTGGACGCGCTTTCATGGCAGGCGGGCAGGGTCCCGGCTGCGCGTCATCTTATGGCGGCTGCCAAGGCGAAGTCAACGGAAGTGGAAGTCTGGGCAGCTACGTGTAAGGAACTCAAGCGCAAATCTTACCCTCACGATCCGATCGGTCAGGGCTGTTTTTCCCGATGACCACCGCGAAACGTAGCGCGGCAAGGACGAGAATCGCGACGGCGCCCAACGCCGCAGCGACGATCACGAAGATGACGACAGCAGTCGGTCCATGAATATTGATATTCACAAGTTCGCCGAGCAAGAATGCTACGAATCCAAGGGAAAATCCGAACAAGACTACGGACTCGAGCGGCGCTCGATAAGCTCAAGCGAGCGCGCCTCCCAATGCTGCTAGCGGGCCGAAAATCATGAGGGCAAGGCTCAAGAGCGACAGCGTGTTGAGGACGCTGAGACTGAAGCGAAGTTCAACGATCCTATCCAGCTGGCCGTAAAGCAAAATTCCCAGCACGAATGCTGATAGGCCAATTCTTATCGACCATCGCGTAAAAACGCGTGCGGACATGCGGGCATCTTACTGTGATCTTATTCAACTTGTCAGTACTGAAGGCTCGCGACGACCCTCGGGCTTCAGTTTCCACCGGAGAAAATAAGACTGGTTTAACTGCGACTTCAGCCGCTCGGTGTACAATTTCATTCGGAGCGAAAATCAGAACGAAGACTCCGGTAAATCATTTGGCGTCGGTAATTTCTTGAGAATCTCTCTGCCACTGGCTGCGCTGCTCGTTTCGGCCATTGCCGGGGCTCTATTCGCGCAGCAAAATTCGAATGCGCCACCGCATCCAGCGGCAACTCCGACTTTCTATCGCGATGTCCTGCCGATATTGCAGCAACATTGCCAGAGCTGCCATCGCCCCGGCGAAATTGGTCCCATGCCGCTCGTGACCTACGAACAAACTCGCCCTTTCGCGCGCGCCATCGCGGCAGCTGTCAGCAAACGCGAGATGCCTCCGTGGTTCGCTGATCCGGACGTCGGGCACTTTTCAAACGATCCTTCGCTCGCACAGCAAGAAATTGACGCGGTCGTCGCCTGGGCTAATGCCAACGCGCCCGCCGGCAATCCCGAAGACGCGCCGCGTGTGCGCAACTGGCCGCAAGGTTGGATGATTCCGCAGCCGGACGCAGTCGTGCAGATGCCCAAGCCCGTCGCGCTGCCCGCGGAGGGCGACATTGATTACACGTACGAAATCGTGCCGACGGACTTCACCGAAGACAAATGGGTGCAGATGTCCGAGATTCGTCCGTCGAGTCGCGCGAACGTCCATCACGCAGTCGTGTACGTTCGTCCGCCCGGTTCCAACTGGCTGCGTCACGCGCCGGTCGGCGTGCCGTTCACCGGCGCGGATATGAGCGACGCGCAAGACCGCGCGGACACGCACTTCAGCACGGCCGAGATCTTGCTCGTCTACGCGCCGGGAAGTTCGCCGGACAATTGGCTGCCAGGGATGGCGAAATTCGTGCCGAAGGGTTCCGATCTGGTTTTTCAAATGCATTACATGGCGCGCGGCAAACCCGCCAGCGATCAGACCAGCATCGGCATCATTTTCGCGAAACAGCCGCCGCAGAAGCGCGTCCTGACGCTGCAATTGACCAACGACCGCTTCATCATTCCGCCCGGCGTGGACGATTACCGCGTGGAAGTCCACGGCTCGCTGCCAAACGACGCGCTGCTGCTCAGTTTCTTCCCGCACATGCACCTACGCGGAAAGCGCTTCGAATACAACATCCTGCACAAAGACGGCAGCGTCGAGCCGCTGCTCCGCGTGCATTACAATTTCTACTGGCAGCTAAGTTATCGCCTGGCCGAGCCGCGCCCGCTGCAAGCCAGCACAGTCCTGCAGGCCGTCGCCTGGTACGACAATTCGAAAAATAATCCGCACAATCCGGATCCAGACGCAGCCGTGCGCTGGGGCGATCAAACCTACGATGAAATGATGGTGGGCTTTTTCGACGTAGCCGTGCGCGCGGATTTAGATAAGCCGCACTACTTCATCCGCAGTGGAAACGCCCCGGGCCAAAAGCCGTAGAGTCTCGAGCGAATTGTCACCCAACAGACGCGACTCCAGATTCCATGCGAGCAACCGGTTTCGCTGCGGTCTCCCGGTTTTCTCTGCGTCCTCTGCGTTAAATCTTTCGACTTTTGCTTTCGACTTATAACTGTCGACTGTTAACTTTGAACTCGAGTTTGTCAGTACCCTTCGGCCTTCCCCGGTCCCCGCTCATCATGCCCGCCTTGCAACCAGCCATCGCTGATCTCGATCGCTTCCACCCGAGCCGTCACTTCCGGATTCCCAACCTCGACCGTGTGGCCCATGTGCTGCAACAAAGCAATCGTGTCCGGCGAAACGCCCTTTTCCACATCGAGCCGGTCCGGCTTCCATTGTTCATGCACGCGCGGAAAATCCACCGCATCTTGCGCATTCATCCCGAAATCAATCACGTTCAGAATCGCCTGCAAAACGGCCGTGATGATCACCGGGCCGCCCGGCGCGCCGAGCACTAGAAACGGTTTGCCGTCCTTCAAAATAATCGTAGGCACCATGGACGAGAGCGGCCGCTTTCCCGGCGCAATCGCATTGGTCTCACCCTGCACCAACCCAAACATATTCGGCGACCCAGGCTTCGCCGCAAAATCGTCCATCTCGTCATTCAGCAAAAATCCTAGTCCCGGAACCGTCACGCCGCTGCCGTATCCGTTATTAAGCGTGTAAGTCACGGAGACGGCGTTGCCCTCGTCATCCACAATGTTGTAGTGCGTCGTGTTCGTACCTTCGCTGCCCGCCGGAAGGCCGGGATTCACTTGATCGCTCGGCGTCGTATGTTCCGGATCGATCGTCGCGACTCGCGAGCGCACGTAAGCCGGATCCAGCAGCGCGGCAATCGGATTCTTCACGAAATCGGGATCGCCCAGATACTGACTGCGGTCCGCGAAAGCTCGTCGCATCGCTTCCGCCATGTAGTGGTAAGCCTCCGCGGAGCCTGCGCCATATTTTTCATAGCCGGTGCTGTTCAACATCGCGAGCATTTGCAGCAAACCAACTCCGCCCGAACTCGGCGGCGGCGATGTAATGACGTGATAGCCCTTGTAATCGCCTTCCAGCGGCGCGCGTTCCACCGCTTTGTAATCGCGCAAATCCGCGAGCGTGATTGACCCGCCATCCTTCGCCATCGCGCTCGCCAACAGATGAGCCGTCTCGCCCTCGTAAAAATCTCGCGCACCGAATCGCGCGATTCGCCCGAGCGTCTGCGCAAGTTCCGGTTGCCGGAAATTGTCCTGCCAGTCGTAGAACGCCCCTCCCTTCAGAAAAATGCGCTGCGATTCTGGAAATTGCGAAAGCAGCGGCGCCGAGCGTTTCCACGAATTCACCTGCCAGCGCGAAACGGGAAACCCCTTCTCGGCAAGCGCCACTGCGGGATTCACGAGCTCAGCCCAAGGTTTTCGTCCGTATTTTTCATGCGCCAGTTCGAATCCGCGAACGGTCCCCGGCACTCCCACCGAGCGCCATCCCACCACGCTGTCATTGGTCGGATTCCCTTGCGCGTCCAGAAACATATCGCGGCTCGCGCTGCCCGGCGCCTTCTCGCGAAAATCAATGAACGTAGCGCGCCCGTCGGCCATGCGGATCAGCATGAACCCTCCGCCGCCGAGGTTTCCCGCATAAGGATGAGTCACAGCCAACGCGAAGCCGACCGCCACGGCAGCATCTACCGCGTTGCCACCGGCGCGCAAAACAGACACGCCAACGTCAGTCGCCAAATCCTCTTGTGCGACCACCATCGCCTTGCGTCCATAAACAGGCTCGCGCCCGTTGGCCGCCGGAACTATCAGCGCCCCTACCAGCAACAACGCGAGACATCGCCCTGCGCACATCCTCATGAACGTCCGTCCTCATCCAGCGGGATCAACAACCGAAGAATCTTTGTGGGTCGTGGCTTCAGCCACGACATAATTGCCGGCAATTCAGAAGGGCTTTAGCCGCCGAAGTTCCTGCTGCCTTTGATGCATTCGCGACGACTCCAGAAGCGGCAAGGCGCGACCACACGATTCTCCCCGAGCCGTTCACCGTGCGCTCACCGCTCGTGTTTCTCCGAGCCACTCATCAATCCGCCCCAGCGCCTTCTGCAAAATCTCCGCGTCTCCGCCGAATCCAAACCTCACGAACGATTGCATCCCCAATTGCTCGCCCGGCACCAGCAGCACACTCTTTTTCACTCGCAGTTCTTCGCCCATCTGCGCCGAATTCCTGCCGTCAGGCAAACCCGCCCAGGCAATCGCCCCCGCTCGCGGCGGCACATGCGAAAAAATATCCGCATGCGCCGCGAGCCACGCCTGCAAAGGAGGATAATTCCTCCGCAAAGTCTCGCGCGTTCGCTGCAAAATCCACGCGCGCCGCTCCGGCGCCAGTGCCACCGAAGCCAGCCGGTCCGTCAACATCGTCGGCCCGATGCTGGTGTAATCGTGATAGCTCCACAATTTCTCGATCATTTTTGGCGACCCCACCACCCACCCGGTACGCAAGCCCGGCAAGCTGTATGCCTTCGAAAGCCCCGCCGTGCACAAAACGCGCTCGTAGCCGCTGCCCCAAAAACTCGTCGTTAGCTCGCCATCGAATTCCGCGCCGCGGTAAACCTCATCTGCAATCACCCACGCGCCCACTTTCGCGGCAGCCGCCACCACCGCCGCTTGCATGTCATCACGCAAAATCGCACCCGTCGGATTGCTGGGATTGCAAATCGCGATCAGCTTCGTTTTCTCCGTCACCACACGCGGCAAATCGTCCACATTGATTCCCCAATCCAGCGATTCGCGCAACCACAGCGGCTTCACCGTCGCGCCCATCGCGCGCGCCACTCCCGCAATCTGCATGTAATTTGGCATCATGAAAACGACTTCATCGCCCGGCTCGATCAGCGTCCACGTGGACACATAATTCGCTTCCGAGCCGCCGCACGTGACCAGCACGTTTTCCGCGGTCGCTCCCGGATACAATCCCGCAATCAGCGACCGCAATTCCTCGCTGCCGTTGGTCTGCGGGTAAAGCAGCTGCACGTCGAGAATTTTCCGCAGCTGTTCCGGATCCGGCACCAGCTCGGCCGTCGTCAGCGGATGCACACCGCTCTCCGAAATATTCAGCTCGACCTTGTTCTCCCACACCGACTGCCAGCGCTCCAGCTCAAACGGCTCGATCTGCATTTCCTTCACCTCGAAATTCGAATGTGGCGGCGCGCAAATCCGGCGTGCCACCGCGCGTCAGAAATGTAAGCGAAGCCGCGCGCATTCCCAAATGAATTCCGCTCTTGAAACGCATATCTTCGGTATTGCCATCCATCGGAATCTCGCGAGACAATAACGGTCTGCTCTGATGCTTCCGCGCGCGCAAGTTCGGCTCGTTCCGGCGGCGATTCGATGAAATGGCGAATCGGCCGCTCTGTGGTATTCCTCGCCGTGCTCGTCTTCAGCGGATTTCCCCGCGCCGCGCGCGCGCAGAACGCTACGAATGACGCCCCTTGGTCCTTCGCAGTCTCCGGCGACTCCCGCAATTGCGGCGACGTGGTGATGCCCGCCATCGCCGCCGGCGTCTTGAAAGACAACGCCTCCTTCTACTGGCACCTCGGCGATTTCCGCAAAAACTCCGATTTCGATGAGGATATTCAGCATCAACCCGACAACATTGCCACGCCCCTCAGCATCAGCCGTTACCAGCAAATCGTCTGGGACGATTTTATCCAAAGCCAGCTCAGGACTTTCGGCACGCTCCCCGTTTTTCTGGGAATCGGCAATCACGAAACCGTCTGGCCGCACACGCGAGACATGTACCTGGTCCAATTCGCCGACTGGCTCGATACGCCCGTGCTCCGCAAACAGCGCCTAAGCGACGATGCCAACGCCCACAAGCTGACGACCTACTATCACTGGATTCAAAATGGCGTTGATTTCATCACGCTCGACAATGCCGTCAACAGCGAATTCGACGAAGCCCAACTGGCTTGGTTCGAGAAAATTCTGCAGCTCGATATGGCCAATCCGCTGACCACAACGATCGTAGTGGGCGCTCACGAACCGCTACCGGACAGCATCGCGGCGAATCACGCGATGGACGAAACACCGGCTGGAATCGCCACGGGCCGCCGCGTCTACGCCGACCTACTGAAGACGCAAAACGACGCGCGCAAACACGTCTATCTCATCGGCAGTCACCAACACTTTTACATGGCGGGAATTTTCAATACGGAATACTGGCGGACGCACGGTGGCGTCTTGCCCGGCTGGATCGTCGGTTCTGCGGGTGCCGTGCGCTATGCGCTCCCGCCCGAACATGCGGACGCGATCGCCGCGGAAACGCACGTCTACGGATATCTGCTCGCTACGGTGAAGCCCGGCGGCGAAATTGATTTCGCCTACCGCCATATCAATGAATCGGACGTGCCCGCCTACGTCGTCGACAAATACAAACAGGAATTCGTGCACTGGTGCTTCGCGGAAAATTCCGCGATCCAGTAACGCATCTTACTTCCCGGAGGATCACGCAAAATGGCCGCACACACCGAACCAGCACGCACCCAACCCGCACGCCCAAACCCGGAACGAATTTTCGAAACGCTCAACGCTTACCAAAAAACAGCCGCGCTGAAAACCGCCATCGAGCTGGACGTCTTCACGGCCGTCGGCGAAGGAGCGACCACGCACGCGGCTCTTGCCAAGCGCTGCCAGGCCAGCGATCGCGGCATGCGCATCCTCTGCGACTACCTCGTCATCAACGGTTTCCTAACCAAGAATGCCAATCAATACGCCCTGACGCCGGAGTCCGCCACGTTTCTCGACCGCCGCTCACCAGCTTACGTCGGCGCCGCCGCAAAATTCCTGGCGCTTCCAGAAATGATGAATCTTTACTACGACCTTCCCGCCATCGTTCGCGCCGGCACTTCCGTGAAGGGCGAAGAAGACACCGCCGAGCCGGATAGTTCAAAGTGGGTAGAGTTCGCCCGTTCCATGAGCGGATTACAGCGGATGCCTGCCGCAGCGCTGGCGGAACTGCTGGACGCGAAATCGGGAGAAAAATGGAAAGTGCTGGACATTGCCGCAGGACACGGCATGTACGGCGTCACCATCGCGAAACAAAATCCCAACGCCGAGATTTTTGCCGTGGATTGGCCGCAAGTGTTGCAAGTAGCCGAGGAGAATGCCAAGGCCGCGGGAGTCGCCGCGCGTTATCACACAATCGCGGGCAGCGCATTCGAAGTGGACTTCGGGAAAGATTACGACCTGGTCTTGCTCACCGGTTTCCTGCACCACTTCGATCAGGAAACAATCGCCCCATTGCTGCGCAAAGTTCATGCCGCGCTAAAACCAGGTGGCCGCGCCGTCTCCGCGGAGTTTGTGCCCAATGAAGACCGCGTCAGCCCGCCCGCGCCCGCTGCTTTCAGCATGATCATGCTCGGCACCACGCGCGCCGGTGACGCCTACCCGATGTCCGAGTACGATGAAATGTTCCGCAAGGCGGGATTTGCCGCGAACGAACTTCACCCGGGAGCAGGACCGCAAAGCTTCATAGTTTCGAAGAAGTAAAACGCTGGGAGCTTTAGCTTTTCTGCGCCCCGCCGAATGCTACCGTCAGCAAGGTGTGCTGCTCCATCTCGTGCGCCTTGTGCGAACCGGTCGCGGGGCTTGCGCTCGCCGACCGCTTCACCGAAAGCACTCCGCGCCCGCGCGCCAGCCGTTCCAAGCGCGGCAGCAAGAAAGCCAGCGCGCCCATGTTGGCCGGCTCTTCCTGCACCCACACAAAATCGCGCGCGTTCGCGTGCCGATCCATCTCCGCGGCCAGTTCCGCTTCGGGGAAAGGATAAAGCTGCTCGAGTGAAATTATTGCCGTCGAAGTATCCTTCCGGCGTTTCCGCTCGGCAATCAATTCATGCCGGATTTTGCCAGTGCATAGCAACACGCGCTTCGCGCCGCCGTCGCCCGCATCCGGAATCACGTTCTGGAATCGCGGCGCCGCCAGGTCCGCCAGCGACGAAGACGCCACCGGATTCCGCAGCATGCTCTTGGGCGTGAAAACCACCAGCGGTTTGCGCCACGCGCGTAACGCTTGCCGCCGCAACAGATGAAAATATTGCGCGGCCGTCGAAGGCTGGCAGATCTGGATATTGTCGCGCGCCGCCAACTGCAAAAATCGCTCCATGCGCGCGCTGGAGTGTTCCGGCCCCTGCCCTTCGTATCCGTGCGGCAGCAAGAGCACCACGCCGGAGAGCAAATTCCACTTGTCTTCGCCCGCGGAAATAAATTGGTCAATCACGATCTGCGCGCCATTCGCAAAGTCGCCGAACTGCGCTTCCCAGAGCACCAGCGCCTCGGGAAAATCGCGGCTGAATCCATATTCGAATCCCAGCACCGACGCTTCCGACAGCGTCGAATTGATCGCTTCAAACCACGCTTCGCCGTGCCCCACGTGCTGCAGCGGAACGTATTCTTCTTCCGTCTCGATATCAATCAGCGCCGCGTGCCGCTGATTGAACGTTCCGCGCCGGCTGTCTTGCCCGCTCAGCCGCACCGGAACCCGCTGCTTCAGCAGCGTGCCAAACGCCAGCGCTTCGGCCATACCGTAATCGATGGGCCGCTTTCCCTGCGCCATTTCCACGCGCTGCTCCAGCAGCTTTTTCACTTTCGGATGAATGTGAAAACCTTCCGGATAGCGCGTCAGCGCTTCGCCAACCGCCGCCAATTCCTCTTGCGCCACTCCCGTCTCCACTTCCATCGAAGCGTTGTAGGGACCGCCACGATAGGAATCCCAATAGGGCGGCAGTTTCCGCATCGGCGGATTCTTCTCGAGTTCCAGCGCGCTCTTCTGCGCTGCGTCCAATTCCTCGCGCACGCGTTCGACAATCGGTTTTGCATCCAGGCCGATTTTTTCGGCGTAAATCTGCCACAGCGGCGGATGCGCTTCAATTTTCCGGTAGCGTAAAGGCTGCGTGATCGTCGGATCGTCCACCTCGCTGTGCCCGTGCCGCCGGTAACCGATCAAGTCCACCACCACCGGCGTTCCAAACGCGTAGCGGTAATCGATCGCCATCCGTCCAACGCGCGCCACTGCTTCCGGATCTTCCGCGTTCACATGAAAAATGGGAATCGGCAGCCGCTTCGCCAAGTCCGACGAAAAGCGCGAGGAATGTGAATCGCGCGGAATCGTGGTGAACCCGATCAAATTATTCACGATGATGTGCACCGACCCGCCCACCGTGAATCCCTCGACGCCTGCCATATTCAGTGTCTCGGCCCAAATTCCCTGCCCCGCAAACGCCGCGTCGCCGTGCATGATCACCGGCACGACGTGTTGCAATCCCGCATCGCCGCGGCGCATCTGTTTTGCGCGCGTGCGCCCGATCGCCACCGGATCCACCGCATCCAGGTGGCTCGGATTTGAAACCAGGTGAATCCCTACTTTCTTGCCGCTCGCGGTCTCGAATGCTCCGGTAGCGCCCATGTGATATTTCACGTCGCCGCCGCCCAGCACGCTGCGTGGGTCCACGTCCTCGAATCGCGCAAAGACTTCCGCCGCGCCGCGTCCCACGATGTGCACCATTACGTTCAGCCTCCCGCGATGGCTCATCGCCAGCACCGCCTGCACGGCTCCTTGCTCCGACGCGGAATTCAACATCGCATCCAGCAGCGGCAGCAGCGCGGCTTCTCCCTCCAGTGAATAGCGTTTCGTTCCCAGATAACGCGTCTGCAGAACCTGTTCGAAAATTTCCGCGCGCACTAGCCAGTCCAAAATCCGCTCACGGTCCGCTGCAGGCGTCTCAATCTCCGCTTCCATGCGCTCTTGAATCCACTGGCGCCTCTCGCGCTCCGGAATGTGCATGAATTCCACGCCGATGGTGCAGCAATAGAATTGGCGCGCCGCATCGGCTTCCGGACCGGACACATCCAGCTCCGGCATCGCCACCGGCGCCAGGCCGCCCAAAGGATCCAGATTCGCTTGCAAATATCCCCACCGGCGAAACGCGTCCCAAACGCGCTCCTGCGCGTCGTGGCTCGCCGCGGAGTCCACCACTGCTTGTTGACGGCTCATCAATGTCCTCAAAACCTCATCACTATTATAACGGCTGGCTGGCGAACTCGCGAGAATCGTTCGCTAGCTCTGGTCCCAAGCTCCCAATAGTCGCCGCACCAGCACGAATTCGCCCAAGTGATAAGCATTGTGGTCGGCAAGCAGCAATGCCTGGCGCAACATCGTCTGGCCGGTTCCGTGGGGTATTTTCGCGAATAAATCCGTCCGCGGATCGTTCAGCAGCTTCACCATTTCCTGGGTACCCTTCGCAAATTCCTTCACGCTCTTTTCCCACGCCGCATCATCGGGCGGTGCCGGCGAATTTGGCCAGTACGAAGCAGGCCACTCGCGCGCCCGATATTTTGGATTCGTCGAGAAATCCACAATATCCTCTTGCGAGATTCGCGCGTGCTCCAGCAACTCCCAAGCCGAATAAGGCGATCCCGCCGGCCGCACGCCCCGGTGCGCCGCGTCAAGTCCTGCAAGTGCCTTTTTCCAATCCGCGTGCGCTTCTCCCCAGGTAAGAACCTTCGCTAAATACTCGCGCAACTCTTTATCGTTCGCGCCCGCGCTCGCACGAACTGCAGCCGTCGGTTTCGCTGCGCTCTTCGCTTGTCGATTGACCTTCTTACCTTTGCTCATCTCGGCCTCCTCATGAATTCCTGCGCATTGTCACGTGTCATTTAAAAATCGCAGGGCCAATCCGTTTCTTGTTTATGCCCGCACCGAAGGTTACTATCCGAACGAAATTTTCCCACAGGAGCCTTCATGACCCGCCACAGCTTTTCGCGTCGCGACTTCTCGCGCCTCTTCGGCCGATCCCTCGCGCTCGCTTTCGCCACTCCGCGCCTGCCGAAGCTATTGGATGCGCAGCGCCATCAACCGATTCCCGGCGAAGCTATTCGCCTGAACTACAATGAGAATCCTTACGGCCCCTCGCCCCGCGCCCTCGAAGCGCTCGCCACTTGTGGCCA
This sequence comes from uncultured Acidobacteriota bacterium, assembly GCA_963804625.1. Taxonomy (GTDB): domain Bacteria; phylum Acidobacteriota; class Terriglobia; order Acidiferrales; family UBA7541; genus Palsa-295. The sequence goes on from CAWDRJ010000013.1 coordinate 82,600, forward strand.
AATTGCGAATCGCTATCCGGATGTGAACCGTCTTCAAGTAATGGACGTCCTGGCGCAAAAATTCAGCGTCACTCCTGACAATATCGCTCTCGGCTGCGGCTCCACGGAAATTCTGCGCTGCGCCGATGCCGCCTTCCTCGATTCCAGCAAGAATGTCGTTGCCGCGGAGCCTACTTTCGAAGCAGTCCTCGAGTACGCCCAAGTCGTCCGCGCGCAGCCGGTGAAGATTCCCCTAACCGCGGATCATCGCCACGATCTCACCAAGATGGCGGCCTCCTGCACCTCAAAAACCGGCGTCGTATACATCTGCAATCCCAATAATCCCACCGGCACAATCGTGACGCGCGACGAAATGGCCACGTTCATGCAGGCCGTCCCGCCCACCACGCTCGTCCTCGTGGACGAAGCCTACTGCGATTTCGCCGACGACCCCGCTTACGGCAGCGCCACCGAATTCATCGCGAAATACCCAAACGTGATTGTCGCGCGCACCTTCTCGAAAATTTACGGCATGGCCGGAATGCGCCTGGGTTACGCGGTCGGCGCCAAAGAACCCATCGCGCTGATCAGCAATCAACTCACGCAAGATAATAGCAATGCGGCCGTCCTCGCCGCCGCGCTCGCCAGCCTGGCCGACAACGATTACGCCACCACCTGCCGCGCGCGGTTGAACGATACCCGCCGCTGGCTCTGCGCCGAACTCGCCAAAGATTCTCGGCCGTTCATTCCTTCGCACGGAAATTTCGTGATGCTTGATATGGGCTCGGACACCCAACCATTCATTGACCAGTTCCGCGCGCGCCACATCCTCGTCGGACGTCGCTTCGCTTCCACGCCCAATTTCCTGCGCGTCACCATCGGCACGCAACAAGAAATGGCGGCATTCCTGGCCGCGCTCCGCGAAATTTCGCCCGCCGCCTCCGCAAAAGCTGCGGCGTGAGATAACCGCGCCACAAAAACAAAAGGCCCTTCCCCGCGCTCACGCGCCGAGAAGAGCCTCTGAAAATACCGATTCCCTTTACCGGACGAGTTCTCCCGCGTCGCCCGCCGATCGCTCGGACTCACCGCGTCTTGGGAACCTCGCCGGCCTTACAAGCCCGCGCCTGACGGCTGTGACTACGCCGTCGCGGCGGTCGGCCCAATCGTTCGCCGCTGCTGGAAACATTCGCGGCAATACACCGGGCGTCCCTGTGTGGGCTTGAACGGGACCGTCGTTTCTTTACCGCACTGCGAGCAAACGGTCTTGGTTTCCACTCGCTGTACGCTGGGCGTTGTGCCAGTACCATTGCCCGTCGAACGGTTCGCTTTGCACGCCTTGCACCGCTTGGGTTCGTTCTTGAAACCCTTATCGGCGAAAAACATTTGTTCGCCGGCGGTGAAAACGAATTCAGCCGAACATTCGGCGCACTTCAGGACCCTATCGTGGTATTCCATACGCTGCTCCGAGGCCGTGCTGGGAAAGGTGTCGCAGCGGAACGCTCCGTGCCTGCCGTTAAGGGAAACTCAGTAGAAAAACCTGCGCCACCCTGATGCCGGCCGGCACGAAACTGTTTGAATGGACCCAAACAACTTGGTCGCCTAGTCTTGCTCACGCCGTTGCTTTTTCCGGAGACGTTTACGCGAGAGGGCCTCTTTGGCACGCCGCTTTTCACCCGGTTTCATGTAGTAGCTGTGCTTTTTAATCTCCTTGATAATGTCCTCCGACTGGACTTTCCGCTTGAAACGCCGGAGCGCATTTTCCAGGGATTCACCCTCTTGAATCACAACTTCTGCCACGCGTATTCACCCCCGTTCCCCGTTGATTGTTGAGTTGCACTGGTGGGATACCATCAGTGTAGCCGGTTCACACCCAAACCGGCAATTGCCAAGTTCTAATATCCTCGGCAGTCCCCTAAGTCAAGTTATAAATTGAACTTGCGCCCTTCTGTAACTCTTTGGTTAATCATGCCGTCCGGGGTATCTCTGCGATTACTACAGCGACCGCGGGATTTTAACGCTCCCGCGTGCGGCGCATCCTCGGTTGCTGCTAGAATGTCGCTTCACCGGCTGCTCGGTTTCGAGGAGACGCGAACCCATGCCTCTGATGCGTAACGCGATCGGTGTGCTGTTGGCGGGCGGGCAGGGCGAACGTCTTTGGCCTTTGACGCGCGATCGCGCCAAGCCCGCCGTGCCCTTCGGCGGCATCTACCGCATCATTGACATCACACTCTCGAATTGCCTGAATAGCGATCTCCGCCGCATTTTCGTTCTCACTCAATACAAAGCTCTCAGCCTGAACCGCCACGTGCGCCGCGGCTGGTCTTCCTTAATGGGACATGGCGAGTACATCGAAGTCCTCACTCCGCAAATGCGCGTTTCGCAGCACTGGTATCAAGGCACCGCCGACGCCGTCTACCAGAACATTTATTCCATCGGTTCCGAGCAATCCAATTACACCTTCATTCTTTCCGGCGACCACATCTACAAAATGAATTACCAGAAGATGCTGGAGCAGCACGTGGAAGCCGGCGCGGACGTCACGGTCGCAACCTTTGAAGTGGACACACAGGACGCCGCCGGCAGTTTCGGCGTCATCGAAACGGACAAGGACTGGCGCATCATCGGCTTCGAAGAAAAGCCTGCCAACCCGAAACCCTCCCGCGTGCACCCTCACAAGGTCAACGCTTCGATGGGCGTCTATCTGTTCAATACGCAGCTGCTGGTGCCCATTCTGATCGCCGACGCCGAAGACCCCAATTCCAAGCACGATTTCGGCAAGGACATCATCCCGCGCATCATCGAAAAGCATCGCGTCTTCGCCTACAACTTCCGCGACGAAAATAAAAAAGAAGAATCGTACTGGCGCGACGTCGGCACTGTCGCGGCCTATCACGAAGCCAATATGGACCTGGTGTCAGTCTCGCCGGTCTTCAACCTCTATGACAAAAGCTGGCCGCTGCACACCTGGCAACAGCAATATCCTCCGGCAAAATTTGTATTCGCCGATCCCAGCCGCATGGGCGTCGCGCTCGATTCCATCGTCGGCGCGGGTTCCATCATCTCCGGCGGCCGCGTGGTGCAATCGGTCCTCGGACTCGACGTGCGCGTGAATAGCTACAGCGACGTAGACTCCTGCATCATTTTCAACCACGTGAATGTCGGGCGCAGTTGCCGCATCCGTCGCGCCATCATTGACCGCCATGTGAGCCTGCCCGAAGGCACCGTGATCGGCTACGACCAGGAAGCCGATCGCGCGCGCTATTCCGTCACCGACAATGGCATCGTCGTCGTGGTTCGTCCCGAATCCATGATCGAAGAACCGGAATAATCTCCGCGCGTTTGGTTTCGTTGTCATCCCGAGCGCAGCGAGGGAGATCTCTCTTCGCACTCGGCCCGGGCGCTTCGCGTGCAGTAGGGGCACGGCACGCCATGCCCGACTCTTACAATGAACTCGGTCCTGACCAAACTCACCGGCGGCAATCGCGGCTCCATCGGCCGCTCGAATGAAGTTGTCGCAGCTGTGCTCGCCCGCCCAGCCTTGTTTCCGGCCCCTTTTCGCGGGATTTTCAAACGACGATCCGGTAATCCGCATGCGCGCCGCCGACGCCATCGAAAAAATCACGACGCAACGTCCCGAACTTTTGCAACCGTTCAAGAGAAAGCTTCTGGCCATTGCCGGCGGCAGCGATCAACAAGAAGTACGCTGGCACTCCGCGCTGATGCTCCCTCGTCTAACGCTCACGCGCGCAGAACGCGCCGTTGTCCTCGACATCCTCTTCGACTATCTGCGCGACAAAAGCAGCATCGTGAAAACTTTCGCCATGCAAGCCCTCTGGGACCTCGCCGCCGCGGATCCAAAGCTGAAAGCGCAAATCATCCCACTGATCGAAGAGTTGACGCTCGTAGGCACAGCAGCCATGCGCGCCCGCGGCCGTAAACTCCTCGGCCAACGAAGCGTCCCCTCAACCCGCCCGCGCCCGTAGCGGCACGGCATGTCGTGCCCGCCGTGACCCGTTCGCCGCCCTGGTATTTCGTTGTCATCCCGACCGAAGGGAGGGATCTCTCTTCGTCTTCGTCTTCGGCCATCGCTGCCAACAACTTGAACACCACGCACCAACAGCTTACGATGCTTGTCGCTCCCAATACTCAGCAGTCATATCAGGAGACCGCATGTCCACAAAGATCACCAGCATTCACGGCCGTGAAATCATCGATTCCCGCGGCAATCCCACGGTCGAAGCCGACGTCCACGTCGCCGGCGGCGCTATCGGCCGCGCCGCGGTTCCTTCCGGCGCATCCACCGGCGAGCACGAAGCCAATGAACTCCGCGACGGCGACAAATCCCGCTATCTCGGCAAAGGCGTGCTCAAAGCCGTCGGTCACGTAAACAATGCGATCGCTAAAGCCGTCACCGGCATGGACGCCGCGGACCAAAAAGCTCTCGATCGCAAGATGATTGACGCCGACGGCACGCCCAATAAATCGAATTTCGGCGCGAACGCTATCCTAGCCGTCTCCATGGCCGCCGCGCGTGCTGCGGCCGCACAACTCGGCGAGCCTCTCTATAAATATCTGGCGAAATATTCATCCGATCCCTCCGCGAACACTCTTCCCGTTCCGATGATGAATATCGTCAATGGCGGCGCGCACGCCGATAATTCCGTGGATGTCCAGGAATTCATGGTCATGCCGCTCGGAGCGCCAAATTTTCGCGAAGCGCTGCGCTGGGGCGTGGAAGTCTTCCATCACTTGAAGTCTGTGTTAAAGAAGAACGGTTACTCCACCGCGGTCGGCGACGAAGGTGGCTTCGCGCCCAACCTCAAATCCAACGAAGAAGCTCTCGAACGCGTCCTCGAAGCCATTACCGCCGCTGGCTACAAGCCCGGCGAACAAATCGCCATCGCGCTCGACCCCGCCGCCAGCGAGTTCTACGACCGCGCCAGCAAAAAATACATTTTCAAGAAGTCCGACAAATCCGCCCACACCTCCGAGCAGCTGGTTGCGTTCTGGGAAGGCTGGGTGCGCCAATACCCCATCGTTTCCATCGAAGACGGTCTTTCCGAGGATGATTGGGAAGGCTGGAAGCTTCTCACGAAAGAGCTGGGACGTCCCGAGGAGCTCCACGAGCCGCCGCGCAACATCGAGCTCGGCGATAGTTCCGCCGCCGCGCGCAAACGGGTCATCAATACGGCCGCCGAAGTCCCCGGCATCGGAAAGAAACTCATTCAACTCGTTGGCGACGATATTTTTGTCACCAACCAGAAAATTTTCGCTCGCGGCATCTCGGAAGGAATCGGCAACGCCATTCTGATCAAGCTCAATCAGATCGGCACGGTAAGCGAAACCATCGAAGCCGTCGAAATGGCGCGCAAAGCAAATTACGCCGCGATCGTCTCGCATCGCAGCGGCGAAACCGAAGACACTTTCCTAGCCGACTTCGTAGTAGCCATGGGCACAGGCCAAATCAAGACTGGCTCAGCCTCTCGCACCGACCGCATCGCCAAATACAACCAGCTTCTGCGCATCGAAGAAGCCCTAGGCAGCGCAGCCCGCTTCCCAGGTCGGAAAGCACTGCACTTGTAATTGCGCGCGATGCACGGCCTGCAGTTTCTGGGAGTGCGGAAGCTTGCTTCCGCCTGTGCAAGGCGAGGCTTGCCTCGCCGCTCTCAGCCCTGGCATTTATTCAGCGGAAGTAGTGATTTTGTAGCGCGCGGGCTGCAGCGCTCGAGATATCGCCAGCGATGCGCACCGCATCAACGGGACTGCCGTGGCGGGACTTCGCTACTTCAGAAGCCAAATCTCAAGCCCAATCGGCGTTTCCTGAATTTCAGATTTCCCGAATCCGCTCTCCACGATGAATCGCTCGAATTCATCCCGCGTGTAAGCCCGCTTCAGCAGCATCAAACGAAACGTCAATTTCGTCACTACCGAGTTCACCGCTCCGATATTCATTTTGTTCACGTACGCGTCAATCGTCTGCTTCGAAGCATCCCGCCTCAGATCGATGATCAGCGCTTTTCCGCCCGGGTGCAAAACGCGGCGCATTTCCTGCAACGCCTGAACGGGCTCGGTGAAATTCTTGAACGCCGCACGGCACGCAATCAGATCGAAGCTGTCGTCCTGAAACGGCATCTGCGAAGCATTCCCCCGCTGAAAATCCACCTCCACGTTATCTTCGCGCGCGTTCGTACGGGCGAGTTCCACAAATGTCTTACTGATGTCGATCCCGGTGATTTTGTACTTTCCCAGCTTGGCAAGCTCGATGGAAAAATATCCAGGACCGGGCGCGACTTCCAGCACGCTCGCACCCGCCGCCAAGTTCGCGGACACCCGTTTCGCCAGCGCCTTGAACTCATCCAAATCTTTGCGCGTATTTGTCGCGTACCACTTCGCGACGCGTCCTTCCATTCCCAAGCCCTTGTATCCCTTGGGCTGCATGGCTCACTCCTTGCGTGCCCGCACGGCACGACGCTCTGTGAAAAATGAAGCGAGTACCATTCTTTCGCCGCTCGCCGCCACGCCGAATTCGCATCCGCTCCAGCTTTGTCCCTCTCTCAATAAATTACGCATCGGGACACCTGAAAATTACAAGAATCTCGCACGGTGAAATGGAACACTCGCCGTCGTTGAGGTATTCTGACCCGCGACATGACGACCCAATCGAAACGCCCAAAACCCATCGTCCTTACCGTCCTCGACGGCTGGGGCTACCGCGCTGAAACCAAAGGCAACGCCATCGCGCTCGCGCGCAAGCCGAACTACGAGCGCTTGCTCAAAGAATTTCCCAACACGCTGATTCAAACCTCCGGCCCCGCCGTGGGCTTGCCCGAAGGACAAATGGGCAATAGCGAAGTGGGCCACCTGAATATCGGCGCGGGACGCATCGTGCACATGGACATCTCGCGCATTGACCAGCTCATCGCCAGCGGCGAATTCGCGCGCCAGCCGCTGCTCCTCGAAGCCATGGAACGCGGCCGCGCCCGCCAACTCCATCTCCTCGGCCTCCTCAGCGATGGCGGCGTTCATTCGCACATCGAACATCTCTACGCGCTGCTGCGCATGGCCCGCGAAAATAAAGTCGCACGCGTCTTCATTCACTGCTTCATGGACGGCCGCGACACGCCGCCCAATAGTGGCATTGATTTTCTGCGCGCGCTCGAACAAAAAATGCGCGAGTACGGCGTCGGCCAGATCGCCACCGTCATTGGCCGCTACTGCGCCATGGACCGCGACAATCGCTGGGAGCGCATCGAAAAATCCTACCGCGCGATGGTGCACGGCGACGCCGACGCGAAATTCACCGATCCTATCGCCGCCATCCGCGCGAGTTACGAAAAAGGCGTCACCGACGAGTTTGTCGTTCCCGCCGTCATCACCACCGAACCAACACCGGGCCAGCCCGCCGCTCCTCGCGCCATAATCCGCGACGATGACGCCGTGATCTTTTTTAATTTCCGCGCCGACCGCGCCCGCGAAACGACGCGCGCTCTCATTGAACCCGATTTCAAGGAATTCAGCGATTCCGCGCGCCCGAAAAATCTCGCCTTCGTCGCCATGACCCAGTATGAAAAGACCTGGCCATGGCTGCGCTATCTCCTCGCGCCCGAAAAACTCGAGCACCTCCTGGCCAATGTGTTTGCCGAGCAGGACTACAAAAATTTGCGCGTCGCTGAAACCGAAAAGTACGCGCACGTCACTTATTTTTTCAATGGCGGCGTGGAAAAACCCTTCCCCGGAGAAGAACGCATCGTCGTGCCCTCGCAGAAAGTGCCTACCTACGATCTAAAACCGGAAATGTCCGCGGCTGGCGTCGCCGATACCGTCATCAACGCCATCGAAAAGGGAAACTTCGACGCCATCATCATGAATTTTGCGAACGCAGACATGGTGGGACATTCGGGCAAGCTGAAAGCGACCATCAAAGCCGTCGAAACCGTGGACGAATGCCTCGGCAGAATTTTCCAGTCGCTGCGCCCGCGCGGCGGCGCCTGGATCATCACCGCCGATCATGGAAACGCCGAAACCATGATTGATCCCGTCACCGGCGGCCCGCACACCTACCACACGACTAATCCGGTCCCATTTATCTTACTTACGGAAGATGATCGCACGCAACTAACCCCCGGCGGTTCCCTGCGCGACATCGCACCAACCCTACTAGGCGTTATGGGAGTTCAAGAGCCAGGCGAAATGACCGGCCGCGATTTGCGCCTAGTGAAGAAGTAGCAACAGGTACTCTTGACGGCCGCAGCGCCGCCCGCTACACCAACACTAGGCGGCGAAAACATGAGCGAAGGGCACCGCGATCGTCCGGAAGTTCAGTTCGGAACCCTGTGGATAACGGAAAGCTGGGTTGGCGCAGTGCTGTTGCTAGGATGGGGCGTCTTTGGGAAGAGCTCCCCGTAACGCGACTCTTTCTCTTGGGAGCGCTCGTACTCGGCGTCGTAATTGGTGTCGCGCTCTGGTTGAAACACCGTTAGCGCATCTTCTGTCGCTTACCTTCACCGACAACACTGTCGTTCCGAGCGTAGCGAGGAATCTCTCGTCGCAGACTTCCAGGCCTAACACGAAAAGTGTTTCAATCCCCCGCCGCCGGCTTCGGCGAAGTGTAGCCCTGCCGCGCCGTGATCACGACCTTCTTCTTGTGTCCCTTCTTATCCAGAGTCGTCAGCGGATCCCCGGCCTCATCCACCACTTCCACCTTCAACTTGTGATATCGGCCATCCGGCGCAGTCAGCGGAGTAAATCCCATGGTGTACTGATTCCGCAGAAACACCGCCACGGAATTGAATATATCGTTCATTTCGCCTTCGAACCGCGGGAACCACGCGTAGCCGCCGGTCATCGCCGCAAAAGTCTTCAATTGGTTTTCCGCCTGCAAGTAATTGACGCTCGCGAATTCCGGCCCGGTCATGCTGCGCTCGTGGATTCCCATGGCATCCAAGGCCGCGCCCATCCCCACGCAGAAGATCGTCACATCGGTTTCTTTTACGCGCTTGAACGTCTGGTCCAGCGTGTGTTTGCTGAATGTGTCGTACCCCGACGCGATAATCAGTATGGATTTCTTGCCCTTTACATCGCGCAATTGGTCCATCGTTTCCAGCACCGCGTCAAACAGGTTCGCTTCGTGGAAGTCCGGGAAGTAAAGTGACGCAATTTCCTGCTCCACTGCCTTCTTATCCTGCGTGAAATCCGAAACCAGATTCGTCTTTAGATCGAACGTCTTCATCGCCACCCAATCTTTCTGATTCAAGTGCTCCAGAAAGTTGTACGCCCAATACTTGCCGCGATAACCGAAATAGCTTCCCATCCGGCTGCTGAATTCCATCAGGATCACAATCGTGATCGGCGCTTCGCTCGCTCCGAAATTCGAAATCTGCTGCGGCTTATCGTCATCGAGAACTCGAAAATTATCCTTCTTCAACCCCGTGATGATGTTGCCGTCGTTGTCGGTCACCACCGCGTCAATATTCACGACGTTCGACTGCACCGAGATCGCCACTTGCGGCGCCTGCGACTGCGCTTGTCCAGCCGACGACGGCTGCTGCTGCCCCGTCGGCTGCGGCGGCGCCGCGCCGGGTTGTTGCGTCGGCGCCGGCTTTACCGGCCCTTCCTGCTGCGTCGCGTACGCTCGCAGCGCTGCCGGCGGCACGCCCAGCATCGCAATCAAGATCGCCAAGAAAATTGCCTGTGTCCCTGCCTTCACGCTCTTCAAATGCGTACTCCCCTCTTAATGTCCGGTTTCGTTCACTAGGATGCGCCGAACACCCCTTCAGGATGGTCCACGCCAATTTCCGCAATCCCGCAATTGCAATTCAGAAAACGCTCGCCGAGTCCCCGTCCGGGCGCCGTCCATCGACATGATAGTATGAGTGGTCACTCGCTCTGCGTAAGAATTTCAACTTCTGGGGGAAAATCAGGATGGCGCGCTCGCGCATTCCAGCTCCGATTCTTGTCCTCATGGCGTGTTCGCTTTTTATTTCCCCGTGCCATGCGCAATCCCGCCGAGCCGCCGTGCATGCCGCGCAACCCGTGCCAGCCACAAACTCTACTGTTTCGCAGGTCGAAATCGACGCGCTCGGCTGGCTGCAAGGACTGCTCCGTATTGACACCACCAACCCGCCGGGCAACGAACTGGTCGCCGCGAAATATATCGCCGCCATCCTGCAAAAAGAAAGCATTCCGTCCGAGACCTTTGAAAGCACGCCCGGCCGCGGCTTTCTGGTCGCGCGGCTTTCCTCCAGCGCTGTGCCGGATCCCTCGCGCGCGCTGCTCTTGATGGCTCACTTGGACGTCGTCGGCGTGGATAAATCGAAATGGACGGTGGACCCGTTCGGCGCGGTAATTCAAGGAAATTATCTTTACGGACGCGGCGCAATTGACGACAAAGGCATGTTGGCCGCGAACCTCGCCGTGTTCATCCAATTGAAACGCTCCGGCGCGCACTTGAACCGCGACGTAATTTTCCTGGCCGAAGGCGACGAAGAAGCCTACGGCGCGCAAGGCATGTTATTCGCCGTGGATAAGCACTGGGACAAAATCGCCGCAGGGTTCGCTATCAACGAAGGCGGCGGCGTTTTCACCAAGAACGGAAAAACGCAGTACATCGGCGTGCAGGTCAGCGAAAAAGTCCCCGCGAATGTGGACGTGATCGCTCAAGGCACATCCGGCCACGCTTCCATGCCCCGCAAAGACGATTCTGTCACCCATCTCGCCGCGGCTATCGAAAAAATCGGCAACTACGAAGCCCCCGTGCAGTTCAATTCCGTCACGCGCGCCTATTTCCAGGCCATCGCTCCGCTGCAGGACGATGAAACCTCGAAATGGATGCGTTCACTCGACACCGGCGACCGCGGCGAGCACGCCGCCCGCGTCATCTCCAACGACAACCTGGCGTGGAATGCGATGCTGCACGACACGGTCGCACCCACCATGTTGCGCGCCGGCATTCGCCCCAACGTGATTCCCTCCGAGGCGCGCGGCGTAGTAAATATCCGTTTGCTCCCCGGGAATCAACTCGACCCTCTTCTCGCAAAGTTGCAGCAGCTCATCAACGATCCCGCGGTCCATCTCGAGCCCGAGCTTCCGCTCTCAGAAACCGCTCCCTCATCCTCGCTCACTTCCGATTTCTACAACACGATCATCCACGCCGCGGGAGAAAAATATCCCGGCACTCCGGTTGTTCCGATGATGTCCACCTACTTCACGGATTCCGCTCCGCTACGCATGCGCAGCGTGCAAGCCTACGGAGTGCTTCCCTTTGCTTTAAGCGACGACGATCTTTCCCGCTTCCACGCGGACAACGAGCGCATCCCGCTCGACTCTTTTCAGAAAGGAATCGAATTCCTCTACGCTATCGTGAGCGATTTTTCGGTGACCAAATAAAAAGTGACCACTACTAGAAGAGCAAAAATAGTTTGTACCCTGGGCCCAGCCAGTTCCTCTTACCAGATGATTGATAAGCTCGTGCACGCCGGAATGGACGTCGCCCGCCTTAATTTCTCGCACGGCACTCATGAAGACCGCGCCCGCATGGTTGCGTCTCTTCGCCGCGCCTCCTTTCGTTACGAAAAGCCCGTCGGAATCCTGGCGGACTTGCAGGGGCCCAAGATTCGCACGGGCGTTCTCGAGCAAGGGAAACCCGTCCGCCTCCGTTTCGGCCAGCGCTTCACCATCACTACGCGCAAAATCGTCGGCACTGAAGAAGGCGTCAGCACCACGTTCCACGCGCTTCCCGAATCAGTGCACAAAGGCGATCGAATCCTGCTCAGCGACGGCGATATCGCGCTACGCGTCATCGCAACGCGCGGGCCCGACGTAATCACTCAGGTGGAAAACGGCGGCGAGCTCGGGCAGCACAAAGGCATCAATCTTCCCGGAATCAAGCTCAACATTCCCTCGATGACGCCGAAGGATCGCAAGGATTTGGTTTCCGCGTTAAGTCTCGGCGCCAATTACGTCGCGCTCAGCTTCGTGCGCACGGCCGCCGACGTGCGCGCCGCGAAAAATGCGATAGCGCGCGCCGGGAAAGCCACTCCGGTGATCGCCAAGCTGGAAAAGCCGGAAGCGATTGACAATCTCGACGAGATCCTCGCCGTCGCCGATGTGGTGATGGTCGCGCGCGGCGACCTCGGCGTCGAAATGAGCCCGGAAAAAGTTCCCGTCGTTCAGAAACGCATCATCTCCAAGGCTCGCAACGCTCTGATTCCGGTCATCACCGCCACGCAGATGCTCGATTCCATGCAGAAAAATCCTCGGCCCACGCGCGCCGAAGCTTCCGACGTTGCTAACGCGATCTTCGATGGCAGCGACGCGCTAATGCTTTCCGGCGAAACCGCCGCGGGGCTTTATCCTCTGGAATCCGTTGTGATGATGGACCGCATCATCACCGAAGCCGAAGCCAGCGTCGTCGCGCTGCCGCGTCCCGCGCGCTCCGGCGATCTGCAAATCAATGAAGCCATCGCCGAAGCCATTTGCCACGCCGCCGAAGAACTCAAATTGAAAGTCGTCGCCGTATTCACCGAAAGTGGCTCATCGGCCGGTCTCGTCTCGAAGTACCGTCCGCGCGCGCCCATCGTCGCCTTCTCGCCGCTGCAGGAAACGCGCCGCCGCCTCGCGCTTTTTTGGGGAGTGCTGCCGCGCAGCATGGGCCGCGTGCATGATATCGACAAGCTCGCAACAGCCGCCGAGAAACGCCTGCTGGAAGAAAAACTCGTCAAGCACGGAGACATCGTTGGCGTAGTCGCCGGCACGCCCATCGGAACCACTGGCTCCACAAACCTAATGCGCCTGCTCCGTATCGGCGGCTAGCGTGCGCCTGCTCATTCTTCTTTGAGAGAGCTGCACTTCGCGGAAACTACGAGGAGCGTCATCCCGCTTGCCCTGACACAGGCAGGGAGCGCAGCGGACCTGCTTTTCGCTTAATTCACCCAATTATCCGGATTCGAAGGCGGCTTATCTTGATGGTCCCGCACATACACTTCGAATTTCTTCTTCAATCTCTGCTTCTTCCAATCCGAAAAATAATTCCGCACGCTGTAACCATACGACCCGCGCCGCAAATAAACGTAGCCCACCAACATCCCGCCCAAATGGCAGACGTGGCTGACGCCGTCGCCCGAAGCTCCAATCGTGCTGAAAAACTCGATCGCGCCCATCACAATCACAAAAACGCGCATGGACACCGTCACCGGCAGCGGAAAAACCCAAACCTGCCGGTGCGGCATGATCACCGCCACCGCCAGCAACACGCCGTAAATCGCCCCCGAAGCCCCAATCGTCGGAATCGTTGACGTCCCGCGGCCGTTCGGGTCAATCAAAAGCTTCACGATGATCTCGATAACACCCGCGCCCACTCCGCAAATTAAAAAGTACGTATAGAATTTCCGTGCACCCCAGGAATGCTCCAGATCCGCTCCGAACATCGCCAAATACAGCAGGTTGAAGAGAATGTGCAGGATCCCGCCGTGCAGGAAAATATACGTAAACGGCTGCCAGATGAATCCGTGTTTGACCTCGCTCGGCACCAAACCGAGCCACACCAGCCACCAATTCCAGCCCCGCAAACCGAATATCAGTTGTGAAATTTCCTGCAGGAAGAAAACCGAAACGCAGATAATGCAAATCGTCTTGATCGCGCGCGGAAAATACTCCCCAATATCAAACCGGTACCCGCCGTATCCGCGCGAAAAGGATCTCACAGCCCCCAAGTCTAAAGGCTGACCCCGCAGGAGTCAAAGACACGGAGGGATTGGTTACAGGGCGGGGAAAAGTGATACACCCCTCGGCCTCGTCGTCGCCGAGTTCCGATTCGTTGCGAACAGCCAAGAGAAAATTCCTACGATCCGCGCATGCGTTGCCGGCGGCGGTCGGCGAGGGGGATTTCGATGGAGATTTATTGCAACGGGAATTTCGTTTTTGTTGCGGGCGTAATTTCGGCGACGACGCCTGGGGGTGACCGGAGTTTTGGCGGAATTAAGTACTGACGTCGGACATTTCACCGTGGGCCGCGATATTTTACGGGATCGGTCGTTAGTGAAATCGGAAATCGTTTTCGCGTTGTTACGACATTCTATCCTTCCTGTTTACAGCAGGTTGCGCCGCAAATAATGACGATTAAATCCGTCGCGCCATTTTTGCACGATATTTCATAGTCCCTCGATTTCGCGTCGCATGCGCAGATATCCGCGTGATCGGTAAAATTCTGAATGGCTGGACGAGTGCGAAATCCATTTGTCAGGTAAGGACTTAGCCTAGCTCCGGACACTTGACAAAATAAATGGTAAAGGCAGAGACTTGCGGCTATGCGAGCGGCCATCCTCTGCCTCTTAGCGTTTGCTATCTTTCCGTCGGTAGGGCGAGCGCAGGCTCCGGTTTTCGAGATCGATCACGCAAACAGCTCTATCAAGTTCAAGGTAACTGCTTCCGTTGAAATAGCCGGAACTTTTGACAAGTGGGACGCCAGCATGACGTTCACCTCGCCAGAGCTAGCGACAGGTGTGTTGGATATCAAGATTCAGGCAGCCAGCGTGAATACCGGCAGCGGCATGAAAGACGGCAAGCTGAAAGGCAAAGATTTCTTCGATGCCGAGCACAATCCGCTGATCACCTTTCACTCAACAAAGGTGGTGCAAACCGGTCCTAACACGGTTGAGTTCGACGGCGATTTTACGATTCGCGGCGTCACCAAGCAGGAGGCGCTGACATTTACGGTTCCCACCGACAGGAAAGGCGTAGGCACTGTAAAAGGGACTATGGCGTTCGACCGAAAGCAATTCGGCATGAACAGCGGAATTCCGTTCATCAAGATTGCTGACCGTGTAGAGGTAACCGTCGATCTCACCGGAAAACGGATCAGCGGACCCCCGGTGAATTTAAAGCAATAGAACACATTTACTAATCCACACGACGAACAGGAGGGGGAACCCACGCTCCGTCCACAGCTTCGTCCTTCGGCCAGTACAAGCGCAGCATCAGTATGAACTCACCGTCCGGACTGGGCAGCCGGTTGGATTTCTTGTCCGCTCCGGGAGACTCCTTCTGAATGTACAAACCATTGAGCCGTCTTGGTTAGTTTTGAACTTGTCCCGAGAACTTAACGAGTAGCGATTCGGGTGCGCCGTATCTCGGAAGACCTTCCGCAAGGCTCTGTCGAGTTCCTCGGAACTGTCAGTTTTGACACTTACGGAGAGGGTCCGGTGGTTCATAGAGTTGCTCAACCCGAGTCGTTCGCCTCTCGGGTTTGGATCTAGGACTTCCACAGAGGAATAACTATGAGCGCGGATCAGTAGTGTCCCAACGTTTCGGCCTTTGCCTTCCGTAAATTATTGATGAGAAACGCATAACCGGCAGATTCTCTTGGTCTCGATTTGAACTGCGAATGCTGATTCTGCCACCCTGCGAAGCATAACTTCGTGGGGGCATCGATGAACCGAGGCAAGCTGGTGTTTGCGCAGCTGATGCAACATCTTCCGTTGACCACCTTTCGCCATTGCGTCACCCGCTATCGGGGCACGTTCAAAGTGAAGTCCTTCTCGTGTCTGGATCAATTCCTGTGCATGGCCTTCGCTCAGTTGACCTTTCGGGAGAGTCTTCGGGACATTGAAGTATGCCTGCGCGCGCAAAGTTCCAAGCTCTATCATCTCGGGATCCGTTCGGCGGTGGCTCGTAATACGCTGGCCAATGCCAACGCGGTGCGCGACTGGCGCATCTATGCCGATTTTGCCCAGAGCCTGATCGGCATCGCCCGGCCGTTGTATGCGCAGGAGTCCTTCGGCGTCGATCTGCAAGAAACCGTCTACGCGCTCGACACCACAACTATCGATCTGTGTCTGTCGGTATTTCCGTGGGCGGTATTCCGCACGGCCAAAGCAGCCATCAAGCTGCATACACTGCTCGATCTGCGCGGCAACATCCCCACCTTCATTCACATCAGTGATGGTAAGGTGCACGAGGTCAACATCCTCGACCAACTGCTGCCCGAGCCGGGCGCTTTCTACATCATGGATCGTGGCTTCCTCGACTTCGAGCGCCTCTATCGCTTCCACGAGGCCGGCAGCTTCTTCGTGACCCGGGGCAAGTCGAACCTCAAAGTCCAACGGCGCTACTCGCATCCGGTCGATCGCGAGACCGGGCTGATCTGCGACCAGAGTGTCGTCCTTACTGGCTTCTACTCGCATCAAGGTTTCGAGGCACCGTTGCGGCGCATCCGCTTCAAGGATCCTGAAACCGCCAAGACCCTCATTTTTCTGACCAACAATTTTGTCTTGCCAGCATTTACGATCACCGAACTATACCGCTGCCGCTGGCAAGTGGAGCTCTTCTTCAAATGGATCAAGCAGCATCTGCGAATCAAAGCATTCTTCGGAACTTCGGAAAACGCGGTCAGGTCACAAATCTGGATAGCCGTTTCCGCCTACGTTCTGGTCGCCATCGTCAAGAAGCGACTGCATCTCTCGGCCAGCCTGTATGAAATCCTACAGATCCTCAGCCTGACCATGTTCGAGAAAATCCCATTGGATCAACTACTTGCCCAAACGATGACTGACGAAATTCAACGCGTTTCCGATAACCAATTGATTTTGTTCACGTAACGCTGGGACACTACTGAGCGCGGATAACAAAGCAATCAGACAGGACTCTCTGCCTTTCCCTCCTACACCATCGGCGAGCATCGCGGGCCGTACGATGCAGGAGTCGGTCTACAAGCGGCGGGTTGAGCCGCGTCGCCTTCCCGTCGGCTCTCCGAACATCCTCATCGTGCTGATCGACGACGCGGGTCCTGGCTTACCCGCCACCTTCGGAGGCGAGGTCCAAACTCCGACGATGGACCGCATCGTCAAGGAAGGGATCACATACAACCGCTTTCACACGACGGCCATGTGCTCTCCTACGCGGGCCTCAATGCTGACCGGCCGGAATCATCACCGCGTCGGCTCCGGGCAGATCGCGGAGTTGGCGAACGACTGGGACGGATACTCGGGCCATATCCCTAAGAGCAGTGCACTACCAGCCGAGGTGTTGAAGGACTATGGCTACAGCACGGCAGCATTTGGCAAGTGGCACAACACGCCAGCCGAGGAAACGACTGCCGCTGGCCCTTTCGAGAACTGGCCTACTGAGCTGGGTTTCGAATATTTCTATGGATTTCTGGCAGGCGAGGCCTCGCAATACGAGCCCAACCTGGTGCGCAACACAACCGTCGTTCTTCCACCCAAGAGCCCGGAGCAAGGCTACCACCTCAGTGAAGACCTGGCAGACGATGCCATCGGATGGCTGAACAAGCACAAGGCTTTTCAGCCGGATAAGCCGTTCTACATGTATTGGGCGAGCGGCGCGATCCACGGCCCGCACCACATCATGAAGGAGTGGGCCGACAAATATAAGGGTAAGTTCGATGACGGCTGGGACGCCTACCGTGAGCGCGTGTTTAAGCGCGCCAAGGAGAGGGGTTGGATCCCGCCCAACGCTCAGCTCACGCCACGACACGAAACGATGCCGTCCTGGGAGAGTATCCCCGAGGATGAGAAGCCGTTCCAGCGCCGCCTAATGGAAGTAGCCGCCGGATTTGCCGAACACGTGGACGTTCAGGCTGGCCGGATCGTCAATGAAATCGACAAGCTGGGCTATGGCGACAACACGTTGATCTTCTACGTCTGGGGCGATAACGGTTCCTCGGCGGAGGGACAGAACGGCACGATCAGCGAACTGCTGGCACAAAATGGCATTCCCAGCACCGTCAAGCAGCACATCAAAGCGCTTAATGAACTTGGCGGATTGGATGTGCTTGGCTCACCCAAGGCTGACAACCAGTACCACGCAGGATGGGCTTGGGCCGGCAGCACGCCTTACAAGGGCACCAAGCTTCTCGCTTCGTACTTCGGTGGCACGCGCAACCCGATGGCTATCCGCTGGCCGGCCAAGATCAAACCCGATGCCACTCCACGTCCACAGTTCCATCACTGCAACGACATCGTCCCGACAATTTACGAAGTTCTAGGAATCACACCACCGCTGGAAGTCAACGGCGTTCCCCAGGACCCGATCGACGGCGTGAGCTTCGCCTACAGCTTTAACGACCCGAAAGCCAAGGGCCAATTGCTCACCCAATACTTCGAGATAATGGGTAGCCGCTCAATCTACCACAATGGTTGGATGGCTTCCGCTTTCGGACCGCGCGTCCCGTGGGAGGCGGGCGTACCAGCGGGCATTCAGGAATGGACGCCGGACAAGGACGTCTGGGAACTGTACAACCTGGAGGACGATTGGACCCAAGCGCACGATCTCGCTGCGAGCATGCCGGAGAAGTTGGCCCAACTGCAGGATATGTTTCTCATTGAGGCCACGAAGAACAAGGCTCTGCCCATCGGGGGCGGCCTTTGGGTTCCGTTGTTACACCCCGAGATGCGCATCACTCCTCCCTATACCGAGTGGACCTTCTCTCGTGAGACCGTGCGTATGCCCGAGTTCTGCGCGCCAGCACTGGGCAACAAACCCAACGTCGTCAGCATTGACGCACAGATCCCGGCTAACGCCAACGGCGTGCTCTACAAGCTGGGCGCGAACTCCGGGGGCCTCACCTGCTTCGTGGAGGACCGTGTTCTTTGCTACGAATACAATCTATTCATCATCCAGCGCACCAAGATCCGCGCAAAGCAGAAGCTTCCCCTTGGCAAGGTGAAGATCGAGGTCGAAACGGAGTACGCAGTGCCCCGGCCCGGCGGCCCGCTCAACGTCACGATGAAGGTCAATGGCGAGGTCGTAGCAACAGGTCAGGTGCCGATATCCGCGCCGCTGCTTTTCACTGCCAACGACTGCCTCGACATCGGCATCGCCCACGGTTCGCCCGTGTCGCTCGATTACTATGACAAGATGCCGTTCAAGTTCAATGGCAAGATCGAGCAGGTGCGAGTTGAATACATGGGAGCGAAAAGGGAACTCGCAGCGACCGGCCGATGATGTCGTTTTGACAAGGCATCATGGCGGCACGGTGCTCATAATTTATGCGGTCGCACGGTTAGCTCCTGGAGAGTTCTATTGCGTCGCGTTACCGGAGTGCGACCTGTAAAGCTGCTGAAAATGATTGTCTGGGGAGGAGGAAATCGGGTCTTGCTGTAGCCTGGTGGGATCAGCAGATACTTACCTCCTGCGCCCTTGTCAAGTCCAGCAGGCCCTACATCGGCGAGCGTCGACTGCCAAGCATCCACAATCTGCCCATAAAGGCTCGCCTTGTCGCTCTTGGTTGGAACTTCCAGCACCACGGGGCCGTTCCGCAGATCGGAAAACGATACGATATAAGGGGTAACCGTATTTCCTGTGATCGCCTCGGTCAATTGAGTGATTGGTGCCGAATAGGCGATGACGACGTTATCGCCCGCGCCGGGAATTTCAAACGCGCCTACCCGGAATCGGTAAATCGCTGATGCTGGCATGGCCCATAAAACAGCCTCGAACGCCCGCTGATAGGCGACCTGTGCATCAAGGTCGGGCACTGACGGCTTCGAGCCCAGCGCGGGCTGTCCGCCAAGCGGTTCGGTCTGCGCCCCTGCTTGGGCAGCAGTGAACGCCAGTACACCAACAAGCGTCGCTGCCAACGCGCAAACGACCACAAGTCTGTACACCGTATTTGATTTCATCGCTCGATTACTCCTCTACTTGCTTGTCACAACCGCGATGGGGCCTCAAGGACGAACCGGGAGGTCGGGTGTTCGGGTCAAGGGTCCGAGAACACCCGATACGTGAGCGATAGTACGCCAGCACTAAGCCGAACGGTATTGTCAAAAATAACGAGCAAGTTAAGTTGAATTCGCGGCGTTATTCTTAAAAAAGTCGGAGTAAACCAGGAGCGAACGAACGTGCAATAAATATAAGTCCGGATTAACGCATTAATCGGACACGTGGATTTCGCGTCCTCATCCAGCCCGATGGAGTTCAATTGCTTACGCCGATGCCTATGCGAGCGACGCGCGATTGCAAGAACGTCAAACGCGATGCAAAAAACGAACGGCGAATTTAACGGTTTTGCAGGGGCGCAACACATTGTAAACAGTGGAGACAGGAATTCAATGTCAGGTTAAAAATCGTTTATGCTTTTAACCGCCGCCGATCCCGTGAAATATCACCATCGGCTGTGAAATATTCTCGCGGGAATATTGAATATTGGTAAACGCCCGGCCCCAGTCGCCCTCGTTGAAATCGCCCCGCGATCGAAACCGATTTCCCATTTCGTCCAACCTCATCGAAATCGCCAACCGCCACCGCACGCGCGGATCGTCGGAATTTTTTCGGGGACGCTGGAAGCGGAACGGAAACTCCAGCAACTAGGGGTGTATCACTTTTCCCCGCCTTGTAACCTATCCCGTCAAAGACGCGGAGGGCTTGCGTGTTCCATCGGACGGAACTCATGTGTTCGACTCGAGACGTCGAGTCTGGGTGGCGGCCTGTGTCAGGCGGGGTCTGCGTCCGACCGCGCGGGCAGCCCCACGCGCTTCAACAAATCCTGGAAACGCGGATCGCTCCGCAACTCATCCATGCTGGGATCAATATGCAGATAGATCAGCCAGTGCGAATGCTCTTCGGACGATTTCTCTAGGTATTCAATCGCGCGGTCATAATCTCCCAAGCCGATATGAATCCCCGCGAAGAAGTGCGGCGCCACGTATTTGCAATTCGCAAGCGCCGTCAGTTCATCGAGGATCTGCATCGCCTCCGCGCGCTTTCCGGCTTTTCCGTAACTGTGCGCCAGCGCCGCGCGCATCAAAGGACTGCCTCCCGACAAACTCACTCCCTTCTCGCCCGCGCTGATCGCCAAATCGTAGCGGCCAGTGATCCGGTAAAGCAACCCAAGAATCCAGTAAGTGACGGGATAATTCGGATCAAGCTCCACCGTGCGCAGCAGCTGCGCGAGCGCATCGTCATATCGCCCCGCCATATAGGAAGCCCATCCGATGGCGTCATTGATAATGAGAGACAGCGGATCCAACTCCTGGCTGCTTCTCATCTTGGCGATCGCCTCAACCTGCCGGCCCATGGTCATCACATATTCCGCGTACCAATGATTGGCGGTCGGGTAACAAGGATTCAGTTCCAGGCTCCGCGTGAATTCCTTCCGAGCCACCAGCCACTGCCAATCATGAAGCCACAACACCGCCGCCAGAGGCGCGTGCGCTTCGCCAAGGTCCGGATCGAACTCCAGCGCCGTCAATGCCGCCGCCTTGCCCTTCGGAAACGCATCCTTCGGCGGCAAATAACTGTTCCATCCGAGCAGGACGTAAGAATCGGCGACGCCAGCGTGCGCCAGCGCGTAGCCCGGATCCTTCTCCACCGCTTTCTCGAAATATTCAATCGCCTTGTAAAACCCTTCTTCCGTCCAGCGGTTCCAATGATGACGCCCTTGCAAATAGAGCCGGTACGCTTCGTGATCTTCCGTGTGCCGCTTGGTGAGTCGTTTCTTTTCTCCCAGCGTCAGCTGCAATCGTAACTTGCCGGATATCTCGTTGGAAATTTCGTCCTGAATCACAAAGATGTCGCCGGGTTTGCGATCGAATTGCGCGCCCCACAGCTGCGAACCCGTCGCCACATCCACCAACTCGGTCCCGATGCGCAACGACCCGCCGCTCTGCATCATTCTTCCCGTCAGCACCGCGCGCACATTCAGCTCGCGACCGATCGCTTGCGGATCAATCTCGCGGCCCTTGTAACGAAACACGGTACTCTGCGCCATCACGCGCAGCTTCGGCACCGTCGCCAAATTATTGATCAGGCTCCCGGTGATCCCGTCGCTCAAGTAATCGTTCGCCGGGTCGCGGCTCACGTTTTCAAAAGGCAAAACGGCCAGCGAGCCGATAGTCTTCGAAACTCGCGGCGCGCGGAACGTGCCACTGTGTTGCGTCGTAGAGCGTGAACTCGGGTTGCTCGAAGAAGACGCCGGACTCACAGTCGCTGCGGGAATGGATTGAGTATCCCCCAAACGATCTCGCGGACCGGTGTCGAAATCTCGCTTCACCCGCTGCAGCTCCGCAACCATCTCCGCGGTGTGTTGGTAACGCTGCTCGCGATTCTTGTTGAGCGCCTTATCAATGATCGCTTCCAGCGTCGGCGGGACATCCGGATTGATGCTGCGCACCGCCGCAGGCGGCCGCGTCAAAACCGCTTCGATAATCGCGCCGCCCGTGCCTCCGCCAAACGCCTGCCGCCCCGTCGCCATTTCGTACAGCAACAGGCCGAGCGAGAAAATATCCGTGCGCGGGTCCAGATCGTCTCCGCGCACCTGCTCCGGCGACATATAAGAAGGCGTCCCGCTGATGATTCCCACGATCGAATTCGCGCTCGCCGATGCGTCGCTCGAATCCCCATCGCCGCTCGCGATGCCCTTGGGCACCAGCTTCGCTAACCCAAAATCCAGCACTTTCGCGCGCCCGCGCTTGGTCACGAAAATATTCGCGGGTTTAATATCACGGTGAATGATTCGTTCGGCGTGCGCCGCTTCCAGCGCTTCCGCGATCTGGATCCCAAGCTCCAGCACTTCTTCCACCGGAAGCGGCTTTCCGTGGATGTGGCTGCGCAGCGTCTCGCCGTCAATGAACTCCATGGCAATGAACGCTTGGCCGTCTTGCTCGCCGATGTCGTAGATCGTGCAAATGCCGGGATGGTTCAGCGCCGACGCGGCGCGCGCTTCGCGCCGGAAGCGTTCGAGCGCTTGAGGTTGTTGTGCCAGTTTTTCAGGGAGGAATTTCAGCGCAACCGCGCGTTCCAGCCGGCTATCTTGCGCCTTGAATACGACGCCCATTCCACCGGCGCCGAGTTGCTCTGTGATGCGGTAGTGCGAAATCGTTTGGCCGATCATGGGCAGGCAAGGTTTCGGGCAAACCGTAATTCAGACTACAGCGTTGGATCGTCAGGACTGCCTTCCGCGAACGACTTTTTTCTTTCCGTTTTTGGTGGCTTGGGCGATCCAATCAAACTCAGAATGTTCGAGCGATCCCCGAATTCCTTCGCTGCGGCAAGAGACTCTTGCTCGAGCGTGATGTTTTTGTTGCATACGGTACAAACCAGCGCAGCATATGTTCCGCCATCCGCTTGCCTGAACATATTGCAGCGCATGACTCGTCTGCAACATACCGGAACCCAGATTTTAGAAGCGTCGTCTGCAGCCATCAGCCGCCTCGCGCGATTGCGAATGCCGGGATTATACACTGGAATCCTTGCGTCACATGGAAGGGTAAAAGCGCACAGTCTCATGGGCGCATTTTTCCGCTCAACTCTGGCAGATGCTACGGCCAACACCGCAAAACCACGCGGCAGCACGGGAATGACACGCAATGCCATAGGGTAAAGTCCCGCCACAGCTAAAGAGTTTCGGGTATCGCCACTTTTCGCCGCTCTTCCTACAATTCTTGGGTAGACGGACCGTCATACGAGGTGATGCACATGCGATTTTTCTCGATTTACCGTGCGCGCAAGTCCTATGGAATTTCCAGTTGGCTGATTCTCGCCGCAGCACTTTTCACGTTTGCGATGGCGTCCTCCAGCACCTCCGCTCAAGTGGTTGTGTCGGTGTCCGTTGCTCCGCCTGTTCTGCCGGTTTACACGCAGCCGATCTGTCCGGCGCCGGGCTATATCTGGACTCCCGGCTACTGGGCCTACACCGATGACGGCGGATACTACTGGGTTCCCGGGACGTGGGTGGAACCGCCCGAAGTTGGCTTTCTGTGGACGCCCGGCTATTGGGGCTGGAACAACGGCGCGTACCTCTGGAACGCCGGCTATTGGGGCCCGGAAGTCGGGTTCTACGGCGGTATCAATTACGGCTTCGGCTACACCGGATTCGGCTATGAAGGTGGATACTGGCGCGATCGCCATTTCTACTACAACAGCCGAGTGAACAACGTGAACGTCAACGTCGTTCACAACGTCTACGAGAAAAACGTCGTCGTGCACGAATCGCACGTCAGCTACAACGGCGGCCGTGGCGGCATCACAGCTCGCCCCTCGGCCGCGCAAGAGCGATTCGCGCATGAACATCACGTCGGGCCCACGTCTGCGCAAGAACAGCATATAAGCGCAGCCCGCTCTGATCGCACCCAGTTCGCATCCGCCAATCACGGCCACCCGACGGTCGCGGCCACTGCAAGGCCCGGCGATTTCCACGGAGCGCACGTAGTCCCGGCCAAAGCGTCGGCTTCGGAACGCTTGAACAATTCGCGCACCGAAAGCAAATCTCGCACGGAAACCAAGAGCGAGGCCACGCCGCGCACAGAGTCACGCGCGACGACATCCCGCGAACCGAAAACGGAAACCAAGCCACGCACAGAATCGAACTCCACGGCCACGCACGGATCGAAACCAGCCACAACGCACGAACCGAAGACCGAATCAAAACCGGAAGCTAAGCCGCGCACGGAATCTCGGCCGGCAACCGCGCACGAGCCGAAAACGGAATCCAAGCCGCGCACCGAATCGAAGCCAACAGCCACGCACGAATCGAAGCCCGAAGCTAAGCCGCGTACTGAATCGAAACCCGCTCCAACGCACGAGCCGAAGTCAGAGGCAAAACCGCGCACGGAGTCAAAGTCGGCCGCCTCGCACGAATCCAAACCGTCGCCGACACATGAGCCCAAGCCCGAAGCTAAGCCGCGCGAGGAATCGAAGCCTGCGGCCACTCACGAGTCAAAGCCAGCGCCGACGCATGAGTCGAAGCCTGCAGCCACGCACGAATCCAAGCCTGCTCCTGTGCACGAGTCAAAACCGCCAGCCGCTCACGAGTCGAAGCCACCGGCGGAACACGAATCCGCTCCTCGCGAGGAAAAGCCAAAACGCTGATTTTGCTTTTCGTCAGGGCACGGCTTCAGCCGTGCCTCAACGCGCGCGAAATCGATGCGTCTTTAGCCGCTGAGGGCATCGGTTTCAGCTTCTCGCTCCGATGGACGCACCACATCATTGCGCAAAATCAAACGTGCTGCAGATGCGTGTCTTTAAATCGCGTGGGATATTTCAAGCCGAAACCGAGCATTCGGTCCATGCCCAGATGCGCGAGCCAGATCACAGCATAAGGCCGAAGCCCAGGAAGCGCCGCTACAACAGAAGCCACTAGCAGTAGAACCGGCCCGGCCTCCGTATGCACCAGGTTGTAAAGCGCCGCGCCGATCTTCACATTCGCAAGATATCCGAGCATTGCCAGATCCGGCGCAAGCAGCAGCGCTGCAAACACCCACCATCGGAAATGTCCCGCGTGGTAAAGCACCACCGTCAACGCGACAATGCAAGCCCCTTCCAGATGCAGCAGCCACCGAGGTTTTGTAAGCATGGAGACAAGTTTCTCAAATTCCGCGGCGCGAATGACACGCGAACTTCGAGAAACCGCTTGGGGCGATAGCTAATTATTCAGTTTCTTCCGCGCGGATACGAACAGCGAAATCGCCAGCAGCACAAACAGCAGCACGCCCACGCCGGGCGCGTGACCGATCACGGGGATTTTTTCGCCAAAGGCAAACATCTTCGCCGGCCACGGCAGCCGCAACACAAACGCCAGCCAATGCGGCACATGCTTGCTCAATTCCGGGTCCTGCATCAAATTTAAAACAATCGCGAGCAATCCAAAAACGCCGCCCGCCGCGATCAATCCGCTGGCATAAAGCGATCCCGGACTAACTTCACTTTCTGCGTCGCTCTTTTTCTCCAATCCCTGCTCCGCCAGCCAACGCACCAATCCTCCGGCAAACATCGCCATAGTCGTTGCAATCGAAAGATACGAACCCACAGCAAACGGCAACGACCGCACCCCGAGCAACTCGATCGCAATCACCAAAAACACGCCAAGAAACACCAGCCGCCAAGGCAGCCGCTGATTCAAAATCCCGCTGATCACCGTCGCCATCAACCGCGCCTGTGGCGCCGCCGCCTGCTCGCTGCCGATTCCCTGCACCCACTGCACCTCAATTTCTTTCGTCGAAGGATCGTACAAATATTTTCCGTCCGGCACCTCATGCGAACCCAGCGCATTCACCAGCACATAAGTCTTTCCCTGGTACGTGTACCCGCGCTCCTGCACGTCCACGCCCGGCTGCAAATGATCGATGTCCAGCGCAATCTGCAAAGGCTTGTATTGTGCCAGGCCAATATTCATCAGAATCAGCGTCCCGCCGATCGCGAACGACGACACCATCACTCCGATCACCAGCGCCACCTGCTGCCAGTAAGGCGTCGCGCCCACCAGGTATCCCGTTTTCAAATCCTGCGAAGTCGCACCCGCGATCGCCGACGCGATGCAGACCACTCCTCCGATCGTCAGCGCCAGCACCTGGTCCGCGGTCGAAGTCCAATGAATCACCAAGAACACCGCGCACGTCGCCATCAAAGTCGCGATCGTCATTCCGCTGATCGGGTTCGAAGAGTTGCCGATCAATCCGCTGATTCGCGAAGCCACCGTGACGAACAAAAATCCGAACGTCACCACAAAAATTGCCGCCAGAAAATCCGCGAACCCGCTGGTCATCGCTCCCGGAATCGGTTTGAACTTCAACAGCGCCCACACCATCGCAATGATCACTGCCGATCCCACCAGCACCACGCGCATGGACATATCGCGTTCGGTGCGATTCACCACTGCCGCCGATGCCGCCGCCTGCTTCGCGCGAATATCCTTGATTCCCGCGGTCAGCGCCGAAATGATCGTCGGCATCGTCTTGATCAAAGTGATCAGCCCCGAAGCCGCCACCGCTCCCGCGCCAATCGAGCGTATGTAGCTCCCATATAGTTGATCCGGAGTCATCGAACCAATCGGAATCGTCGAGGGATACAGCGCCACATTCCCCGATAGCGACCCGAAAAATTTGATCGCCGGCATGATCACCAGCCACGAAATCACGCCGCCTGCAAACAGCGTCCCTGAAACGCGCGGGCCGATGATGTATCCCACTCCCAGGTATTCCGACGTGACGTTCGCCCGGAACGAAGCTCCCGGCAGCCATTTCGGCTGATATTCGGGCTGCGCGGGCCACAGCCCCAGTGTGTTCATGCAGAACGTGTACACGCCGCCCAAGCCCAATCCCCAAAACACGCGCCCCGCAAACGACCCGCCGCGCTCGCCCGCTACCAACACGTCCGCGCAGGCCGTCCCCTCCGGAAACGTCAGGTTGCCGTGCTCTTTCACGATCAGTTGCCGCCGCAGCGGAATCATGAACAACACGCCCAGCCACCCGCCCATCAGCGCCAGAAAGAAAATCCGCCAATATTCGGCGTTCAGCGAAAACCCCAAGAAGATCAGCGCGGGCATTGAAAAAATCACGCCCGCCGCCACCGACTCTCCCGCTGAACCGGTGGTCTGCACGATGTTGTTTTCCAGGATTGTCGATCGCCCAAACGCGCGCAAAATGCTGATCGAAAGAACGGCAATCGGAATCGAAGCCGACACCGTAAGCCCTGCGCGCAATCCGACGTAAACTGAAACGGCGCCAAACAGCACTCCGAACAGCGAACCCAGAATCACAGCCCGCAGGCTGAATTCCGCAATCGTCTCGTCCGCGTCCACATACGGCCGAAAGTCCGCCGCCGGTGCCGTCGAACTCCACTGTTTTGTCGCCATCAATCCTCCGAATCGCCCTACAGGGCGATTCGCCCTGAGTCCCGCCAGTGGCAGGTCCAAGGGCTCCCGGTCTCACATAAATTTCGCGGTGAATCCGAACCGTACACGCATTTCAGATCGCCGACGATCCGCGGCCATCCAGCCCGGCCAAATTGGCCGACCGCAAATCGGGCAAGGTAGCACCACAAGCCCAGCCAAGCAAGCCACATCAACCTGCACTCCACGAATAAAAAGCAAAAATTACAGAAAATCGCGCGCCGATCCTGACATTGAATCGCGGATTTGCCGTTCAGGCTACGCTGGTACTGGCCCACCGTTGACAGTTGCGCCCACGTAGAGTAGCTTTGCGTTCACTTCACCGCTTGAGAACGGGCCTGAGATCGCGGCTCAGCCGCGAATCGCAGAGCACTTCCGTATCCCGTTACGAGCGGAAAATGGAGACACTCTCTGCCATGAATCGAGCCCAGCGATTCGTTTGCAGCCTCGCCATTCTCTGCGCGATCGCCTGCATTTTACCGCCGGGCAAATCCTCCGCCGGCGACGATTGGCTTCCCATCACCCCGGAGGACCTCGCCTTGAAAGACAACCCCGCCAGCCATGGCGCGAACGCCATGATTCTCTACCGCTCCAGCGACGTGAACGAAAAGTACGTCAACACCGACGGCGCCTATATCGATAATTACCTCCGCATCAAGATCTTTACTCAGGAAGGCACCGAACAGGGCAACGTTGAAATCCCGTTCTTCAAGGATTCCCAGGATATTAAGGACCTGCGCGCCCGCACCATCAAGCCCGACGGCACAATCGTGAACTTCGAAGGGAAACCCTTCGAGAAAACCATCGAAAAGCGCAGCGGCCAGAAATTTCTCGCTAAGACTTTCACTCTCCCCGATGTTCAGCCAGGCTGCATCATCGAGTACAAGTACAGAGCCCAGTTCAAGCCCAATTTTCTATATGATGACCAGTGGGTACTCTCCAGCGACTTGTACACCCGCGAGGGTCATTTCTCGATTCTTCCGTACCAGTCCTCATACCAGTATTTTCCGCTGTATTTTCGCCAGTACGCCCTCGCTACCAAGGTCACGCCGACGCCCAAACCGGACGGCACCTACTCACTTACGGTCCACGATATTCCGGGCATCGAAGACGAAGCCTATATGCCGCCCCTGGAAACCATCGAGGCCCGCGTCGAGTTCTACCATCTGGACGAAGGCTCGCCGTCCAATGAAACGCAAGACCATTTCTGGGCGCGTACCGAGAAGAAATGGAACGACGACCTCGAGCATTTCATCAACAAAAAGAGCGTTCTCGAACAGGAAGTCTCCCGTATCGTCAGCCCCAGCGACTCTCCCGACGTCAAACTGCGCAAGATCTATGCCCGCGTTCAGCAAATGCGTGATCTCAGCATGGAAATCGCCAAATCGGAAAAAGAGCAGAAAGCCGAAAACCTCAAGAAAAATTCCAATGTCGAGGACATGCTTCATCACGGCTACGGCAACGGACTCGAAATGAACTATCTTTTCGTCGGCCTCGCTCGCGCCGCCGGCTTTGATGCCTCCGACGTCCGCGTGGCTCCGCGAAACGTTAATTTTTTCTACCCGCAGTTGCAGGACGCGAGCCAACTAACCGCGGACATTGTCTGGGTTCGCGCCGGATCGCAGGAATACTACCTCGATCCCGCCGCCGTCTATTTTCCCTTCGGCATCCTTCCCTGGTATGAAACCAATACGCAAGGCTTGCGTTTGGGCAAGAAAGGGACTGACACCGTGACCGTCCCTCTTCCCACCAGTGCTGAGGCCACAATTGTGCGCGACGCCGACCTCACCGTTGACGAGGATGGTCTCGCCTCCGGCAAGCTAACCGTGGATTTCACCGGCCAAAAAGCAGCCTTGTGGCGGGAATCGATTCACCTGCAAGACGACACCGGCCGCAAGAAAACTCTCGAAGACGAAATCAAGACTTGGCTCCCGGCCGGCTCGAACTTCGAACTCACCAAGCTCGACAATTGGGACAAGACAGATATGCCCGTCCACATCGAAGGCACAGTGAAGCTTTCCGCGTTTGGCAGCTCGGTGGGCCGCCGTATCCTCGTCCCTGCCACGATATTTATCGTCCCTGAAAACCAAGCCTTCCAAACCGCCATACGTCACAACGCCGTCTATTTCCGTTACCCCAATGAAGAAATTGACGACATAAAGGTCCACGGTCCCGACGGCTATAAAGTGGAAACCGTCCCGCCGGCCAAAGTGCTCAAACCCGGCGCGGTGGTTGGCTACGAAATCTCCGCCTCGCAGCAAGGCACGGTAGCAGAAGTGAAGCGCAAGCTCGTCATCAACGGTCTCATGTTCCCGGTCGAGTATTACGCGTCCCTACGTTCCTTTTTCAACACGGTGAAATCCGATGATGAAGTTCAAATCGTCCTGCAAAGTGCCGAATCGGCGAGAAATTAATCTCGCACTGCTCGCGCTTGCGATTCTGCTGGCGCTCGTATGGTTCTCGCCTCGCACCCGTGCAGCGGACAGCGCTCCCGACTGGCTGCGCGCCGCGGCCGCGGAAACGCTTCCCGGTTATCCGAAAGATGCCGTCGCTGTTATGCTCCTCGATGAACTGCACACTACCGTCAAGGACAACGGCGACATCGAAAACACGTACCGTTGTGCATACAAGTTTCTGCGCCCCGAAGCTCGCGATGACTACAGTTATGCCGTGGTTCGGTTCGACAATCAGACCAAGGTCTCGTACTTCCGGGCCTGGACCATCACTTCCAGCGGCGCGCAAATTGAAGTGAAGGACAAAGAAGCATCGGAAGTAGGTTCGGACGACGACTTGTACAGCGATCATCGCGCCAAGCTGATCAGGTTCCCTGAAGCCACCGTCGGCAGCGTGGTCGGTTTTGAATACACCCAACGTCAGCGACCTTACGCCTTCGAGGACGACTGGAACTTTCAGCGTAAAATTCCAACCCGCCGCGCGCGCTTTTCCCTGCAATTGCCCGCCGGATGGGAATTCACAGACTCCTGGGCCAACTTCGCCGAACAAAAACCGCAAACCGCTTCCAACGGTCAATACCTATGGGAACTGCAGGATATTCCAGCCATCGAAGTCGAACCGGATATGCCGCCATTTGAAGCCGTGGCCGGACGCATGGATATCAAATATTATCCTCGCGACCAAAATCTCCGCGCAAAAACCACCGGCACCTGGAACGACATCGGCGTCTGGTATTCCGGGCTAACCGCATCCAGCCGTATCCCCTCGCCCGCGCTGCAACAGAAAGTATCTCAACTGACATCCGGAATTTCCGATCCCGTCGCCCAGATGAAGGCCATCACCTCTTACATGCAACGCAATATCCGTTACGTCGCCATCGAGATCGGCATTGGAGGCTTCCAGCCTCATCCCGCGGCGGACGTATTCGCACATCAATATGGGGACTGCAAGGACAAAGCCACGCTGCTCAGCGCCATGCTCAAGCAGGTCGGCATTGATTCGTATTACGTCGTCATAGACACCGACCGGGGCATGGTGAATCCGAAATTTCCGTCGCTGGGCAGCTTTAATCACGTGATCTTGGCCATTCGCCTGCCGGAAAAGGTATCCGATGCCAATCTCTATGCTGTTCTCAACGATCCCAAATTAGGCCGCCTGCTTTTCTTCGATCCCACCAACCCCTACGTGCCGCTCGGTTACATTCCGTCTTATCTCCAAGACACGTACGCGCTGCTCGTGGCACCCGATGGCGGCGAACTGATCAGTCTCCCGCTCTTGCCTGCGGCGACGAATCGCCTGCTGCGCACCGCCGCGTTCAGCGTCAGCGCCACGGGCAACCTTAGCGGTGAGGTTGAAGAGCTCCGCTGGGGTGGTCCCGCGGAGGAAAGCCGTGAGCAATTTCTCAGGGCCGCTCCGGCAGACCGGCAAAAGGTGTTCGAAGAATTTCTGGGAAACTCGCTGACGAATTTTTCGTTGACCAGCGCCTCCATCGGCAACCTCGAAAAATACGATGAAAGTCTCACGCTGAAATACAAATTCGCGGTGGATGGCTATGCAAAGTCCGCTGGCGACTTGCTGATTCTCCGGCCGCGCGTGGTCGGTGCCAAAGGCTCCAGCCTGCTCAGTGGAAAGCCGCGAAAATACCCCATCGAATTTACGGAAGCCACCCGCCAGGATGACATCTTCGATATCACCCTGCCTCCAGGCTACGTCGTGGACGAACTTCCCAAGCCCGTGGACGCCGAATGTGCCTACGGCACCTACAAAAGCCAGGTCTTGGTCGCCAATAACGTTCTCCACTACAAACGCACGTACGAAATTAAAGACGTGCTCGTCCCCACCAAGAATCTCGACGAGGTCCGCGATTTCTTTCACCAGATCGCGGTCGACGAAAGATCCGGCGCCGTCCTGCGCCGCGCCAATCCATAAGTTTGTCAGGAAGTTTTCAGGGAGATTGATGGCGAGCCGCTGCTTCGATCGCGGCTTCCAAATCGCTCGACACGTGCGACTTCGAAATGTACCCGCGCACTCCGGTCTGCGCTGCATAACGCGCCAAATCCAGCGATTCGAAGTGAGTCACAATCAAGATCTCGGACTCCGGCGCATCCCGCCGGATCAATTCCGCGGCGGTTAGTCCGTCCATCGCCGGCATAGAAATATCCATCAAGATAACGTCCGGCTTCAGCTCCACCGCTTTTTCCACCGCGTCCCGTCCGTTGTCCACCTCGGCGCACACCGTCCACTCCTGATGCATTCTGAGCAGCATTTTAATTCCGGATCGAACCAAAGGATTGTCGTCCGCAATCAGGATTCTGACGGGTGTCATCGCCTCTTTCGCCCGATTCTGAGTTCCACCACAGCACTCCGAACGCGTTCATCTCTGCGCGCCGGTACTATCCGTACTGTAGCCGCCTCCGCAACAAGGGCACATCGGGTCTTCGCTGTAGTCTGCTCGTCGTATCAATACGGGCGAACAAAACGTGCAGGTTTCAGCGGGATTTCCCGCGAGGACAAATGAACACCGCTTGTGATATCGCCAGGCCTCCGCCAAAAACTCCAGCGAGATCGCCGCGCAACTTGCCCGGCGCATACCGGGAAGCATCGCGCGCAAGAATCGCCACGTGCTCTGCGCGTACCGGCGCCGTGTAAACGTCGCCGTGCAAGGCGTAGGAATATTCCCGGTAGCGCGGTAAGTTTCCCTTTGCAAGATCAAGCAGACACTCCCAAAAGCTCCGCGAGCGTAGCAATCGCCGTCTGCGCGCCTCTTCCCTCACCACGCGAAACGAATGTCGCGCCGGCGAGCCACTCGATTCCAGAATAATCTCGGTGCAGTCTTCGCCGCGAAACGCTCGGGATGGATCCGCATCCGGATAAATCGCCAGCATTTCGCCCAACGCCGCCGCATCCGGCTCGAATCCCTGCCACCAATACCGGAACGAATGAAACACGATCGTGCCTGACCGCAGGATCTGCCGCACCCGCTCGGAATCCTTGCCCGAAACCCGCACGATCATATCCACCAGCTCCGACCCGCGAAACATCTGCGCAACCACCGGACGCATGCTGATGTATTCGGCTTCTTCTTCGGTATACTTCACGGCGATGGATTCCGGCAGCCCCACGCCACCATTTTAAGCCATAGCAAGAAGAAGTTTCGCACCGCGCACCGCATGTGTTACGTTGACCCGCTGTCGAGCTTTCAGAGGTCATCCCGAGCGCAGCGAGGGCTCTCTCTTGTTGGCTGCCGCCGTCGCGAGCCCGCCAGACTGCATTATCGCGGGCGTAGTTTCCCTCCACTGGTACGCTTGGACTATTGTCCCCGGCGCTCCCAAACCGCAAACTGTTCAAGGTCGAACATGCTAATCGCAGCCTTCATCCTCGTCATCTCTTCCGCCGCGCTGGTCCAGTTCGCGGTCTTCACCTGGCGCGCAGGTTTGCTCCGGGTCGCCTCAGAACCGATGCTCGATCAGTCTGAGGCCGATTCCGGCGAGGAGTCCCGTAACTTACTGAACGGAAAAGACTTCAAAGAAGTCCTTGCTCGCCAGGACTTGTGCCCCGACCTCCATAGCGGCTCAGCCCCCAGCCTGCGTCTTGTTCGCGTCTATTACAGCTGCGTGCGCGCGCTACACGGCTTGGGTAACCTGATTGTCTCCCCGGGCGCCCCCGGCTTCGGTGGCTGGACCCAACGCGAGATGGCACTCTGCGCCCGGTATGCAGCGGTAGTACTGTCCCACCGCGTCCAAAATAACCAAGCCCTCGCAGCCGAAGCCCGTTCCTTTTAACTTCACTCAGCCAACCGGACAAACGTAAGCTACGCTCGCGCACACCCATATCCCGACGCGTCCGGCGGGTCCAGCCCCCTAAGCGTTCGCGAATGTGCCGACGACGTTGACTACGTTGCCGAAAGGAATTGCAAAGCGCGTTGGAGTCGCTTGACGACGCGTTCTTTGCCTAACACTACCATCGTGTCGAAGAGCGGTGGAGCTACGGCGCGCCCTACGATCGCGACGCGCGTGGCGTTGATCAGCAATCCTGCCTTTACGCCTTCAGCGGTGGCCATACCCCGGAGTGCCGCGTCGCAAGCATCGTGATTCCAGTCGGCGAGCGCGGCCAGCGCATCTGTCAGTTTCGCCAGCAGCGCCGGGACCTTCTCGTCCTTCCAGAATTTGTCGCGGGCTTCCCGATCGTACTCGAAATCATCCGTGAAAAACGCACGCGCCCATCCAGTGAAATCGGTGAGCAGACGAGTCCGCGGGCGGATCAGATCAACGGCGTGTGCGAACCAGGCGCGCTCGGTCGAGCTCCATTCGTCCTTCCACAATCCTGCGCGCTTCAACTCCTCTTCCACGTAAGGCAAAAGTTCTTCCACGGACGGCTTCTGCAAATATTGCGTGTTGTACCACTCGAGCTTCGCGCGATCGAAAATCGCATTCGTGCGGCTGACGCCCGAGAGCGAAAAACGCTGAATCAGTTCCGTAGTGCGCAGGAATTCCGAATCGTCGCCAGTAGACCAGCCCAGCAGCGCAAGAAAATTGCGGAACGCTTCGGGCAGAAGGCCTTCGTCGGCGTACGACCCAACGCTCGTGGCTCCGTGGCGTTTCGAGAGGCGCGTGCGATCCGGCCCCAGAATCAGCGGAACGTGCGCGAAAATGGGAGGCTCGGCGCCCAGCGCGTGGTAGATGAGCACCTGTTTGGGCGTGTTCGAAAGATGATCCGCCCCGCGGATGATGTGCGTGATGCGCATGTCAATGTCGTCCACCACGACACTGAGCTGATAAGTAGGCACGCCACTGGAACGCAACAGGACGAAATCCTCTATATCCGCGTTCTGGATTTCACGCGGCCCGAAAACGGCGTCTTCGAATTTCGTGGCTCCGGCGCGCGGAGTCTTGAATCGAATGGCGCGCGGAATGCCTTCTTTTTCCTTGGCGGCGCGGTCGGCGTCGGAAAAATCGCGGCAAGGACACGCCGCGGCCTTCAGAGCCTTGGGACCTTCGTCGTCACCTTCGCCTTCATGCTGTTCATTTTCGGCAGGGGCATAATCGCCGCCCGCATACGCAGTGGCTTTGCAGTAGCACGCGTAACCCGCGCCACTGGCCAGAATGCGCTCCGCCGCCGCCCGATACATTTCGCCCCGCTGCGACTGAAAGAAAGGCCCCTCGTCCCAATCAATTCCAAGCCACTTGAGCGCGACGAGTATCCCGTCCACCAGCTCTGGCTTGTTGCGCTCGACGTCGGTGTCCTCAATCCGCAAGATCAGCGTGCCGCCCTCATGCTTCGCATAAAGCCAATTAAACAAAGCAGTGCGCGCTCCCCCAACATGCAGATATCCAGTAGGCGATGGTGCAAAACGTACCCGCGGTTTTTCGGATGAAGCCATTCGGTCGAGATCCTTTCACACTCGGAAAGCGATCAATCTTATCGGAAGCCCAATCCAAAATCGAGAGACGGGGTCTACACAGTACCGAATCAGATTCCCCTTGGCGCGTTAATTGCGAAATATCCAACGAAGTTTAGTTGCCCGACAGTGATAACTAGGATTCAGGAGCAATTGGCTGGTGTCCAGTGCGTGCTCGGCGAAATTCCGTTCTGACAGGTTGAAGCAACAGTAGTACTACGGCGATGATCGCCACAGGATCGAGCAGAAACTCATTTGTATTGAGAATTTGCGCGATGCCACCCGTTGCCGCAGCCAGTCCATTCAAGACCAGCGTGAGCCACCAAGCCCACGGACGACTTCGCCATAGGCCGACAGCGCCCAGTAGCCACAAAACAGCCGTGCACACCATGAGCACCGAGACGCCTATCAAACGCAGGGTCAACAACTCAGGATTGGCCATGCTGCGTACGTAAGAGCTGGTGGAAAACGCGCGAAAATAATGGCTGCCGAGATGCATCGTGACACGCTCCAAAGTTGCAGAATCACCAGTGCGGTGACGAATGGGCGCTCCGATAGGACCTCGTAGACCACGCCCCCCGGCTTGGCGCCGCCCCCCCCGCAATTCTCTTAATCTGAATGCGCGGCGCGACCACGAGCAGCATCAGATTCATAAAACCGAAAGTGAATACGGCGATGCCCGCGTCAAGAAGAACCGGAGGTTTGTATTTTGCTGAGGCAAAACCGATAAAGACGCCGACCGCCGCTGCGGCGTTCGTTGCCGCGGCCCGTTTCCAAAATGGCAGGTCAGCGAAGCGTCTCACGGTGAGCCGTGCAAGACGGCGCGCGCATCTTAGCTGCTTCCGCTCCCGATAGGAATAGTCGTCGTATGAGAGGGTTCCAATTGGCTTGGCCCAAGCCAACGAAAACGGCGGCATCGAGATGTACGAATGGCTTGTGGGCGCGCAAATTGAGTGATCTGACTCGCCGAAGAAGATGCCGGGTGCGTCCCATACTACGCGCGCCGCGCGGAGTATCCCGGACGCTCGTGGTTGCGCAGGCAATTGCGACGAGGATGAACGCCGAGTGTCGGGAAGCGCCGAAAGCGGCTCAATGGTAACCAGTTGGTACAGCCGTACTGTTGACCGGGGCGAGGCCAAGTTCGATAGTTTCTTAGGTCCCTGAAGCAGCTGTTTCTGGACTGCGAAACGCTGATTTTCGCGCGATTATGTGCGATTTTCCGGCATTTTCACGCTGTTTTGGCGGCTTGGCGGGGTGTGCACAACAGTTGACCGCCAAGCAACTCCTCCGGAGACGCAGCCAAACGGCCGACGAAACTCTGCTATCCTCGGGAGAAGTTTGTCGTGTCCTGGACTGGGAGTGTTGAGTTGTTGAACCACCTCAATTCTAATGCAGTGGTGTTGTTGGCGGGCGCCTTCTTGCTCGGGGTGTTTTTTGCCTACGTCTACCGCCAGAAGCGCCAGGCCTACCTGCTCGTCTGGGCAATTGCCTGGCTGCTGGCTTCGCTCCCATTCGCTCTGTACGCCTTTGGCGGCCAGCGCATCTTCCCCGTTTGGCTTGATATCACCAACGAATGGACGATGGCCGCCGCCGCGTTGGCTTTCTATTGCTCTGCCCGCATCTACGCGCGCATGAACATTTCCGCGCGCAACGTGGTCATCGTGGCCCTACTCGCCGGGCTCTGGGCTTACGCCTACATGCAAAAATGGATCGCGGCGCCGCTGGGTATGGGCGTCGCCATCATTTTCTTCGGAGCCGCACAGATCTTCTGGCACGAAGGGCGCAAGCAGGAATCGCGCGCGGACAAGCTGTTGGCGCTCACCTTCGTGGCCACCG
Source organism: uncultured Acidobacteriota bacterium (assembly GCA_963804625.1). Taxonomy (GTDB): domain Bacteria; phylum Acidobacteriota; class Terriglobia; order Acidiferrales; family UBA7541; genus Palsa-295. Next base: position 119,883 of record CAWDRJ010000013.1, read on the forward strand.
GCATTCTGCGCTTGCTCCTGATTTTTCAGGACCGGCTGGGTCCTTTGGCCGCCGTGCATCTGCTGCCCTTTGCGCTTCTCGCGGAAATTTTCGGCGGCGTGTTGATGCTCATGGCCGTTTACGAAGAGGAGCGGCGCCGCGTCGAGCGCAATATGCTGGCGCTTTCGAATTTGAACCTGGCGACTTCGAGCTTCGTCGGCGGCGAAATTCAGAAAATGCTGGCGCAGGCCCTGGAGCGCGTCTTAAACGTCGTGCGCATCCCGGCCGGAGCGCTGTGCCTCCACTACGGTGATGAAAAGGGTCCAACGTCCATCGTCGTCACCGGAATGGGCGATACGTTTTGTTCGGCGATTCAAAAAACCGGCCTCGATTCTTACACCGTGAATCTAGTGGCGCGCCTGGGCGGGTTGGTAGTCCTACGCGACTTGGCCCGCGATGCGAACTGGGTGGCGCTGGAAAAGGAAGAGACCTTCCAGCACGTTCGCAAAATTTTGCTCGAGCAAGGTCTGCGCACAGTCGTGGGCATCAGTTTGCAGGCCAAGGAACGAGTCTTCGGCGTGCTCCTTCTCGGGACGCCGGACAATCGCAATTTTACTCCGCCGGAATTGCGTCTGCTGCTGGCTCTAGGCCACCAGATCGGCATGGCAGTCGAGAACAGCTACTTGATTCAGCAGACGGCGCGCCGCAGCGAAGAACTGCACATTTTGAATGAAATCGGGCGCGCGCTCAGCTCAACTCTCGAGCCGGACGCCCTCTTTGAGCGCATTTATTCGGAGATGAAGCGCTTGTTGGATGTGGGGAGCATGTTCATCGCTTTCCACGACAAGAAGACGGACCAGGTGCGCTTCGAAATGGACGTGGTGAATGGCGAGCGCCTGCCGAAACGCACCCGTCCAGCAGGCAGGCACTTAACCGAGTATGTGATCCGCTCGGCACAGCCGCTTTTGATCCGCGACCAATTCGAGGAAGAAGTAAAGCGCCTCGGCATCGAGCCGGCCCGGCACGCAGGTTCGATCTGCGCCGTGCCCTTGATTTTGTACAACCAGGCGATCGGCGCGATGGCGGTGCATAGCCAGCAGGAACGCGCCTTTGACGAAGGCCACGTCGAGCTCTTGCGCGTGCTGGCCAGCGAAGCGGCCGTCGCCATCGAAAACGCGCGCCTCTTTTCCGAGGAGCAAAAGAAATCAAGGCAGTTGACGCTAGTGAACAACGTTTCCAGCCACGCAATCACCACGCTGAATCCCGAGGAGATGTTGACCAAGATCTCCGCGGAAATCGAAAACGCGCTTGCCTACGATCACATCGGTATCGCCATTCTGGATTACTCCTCGAAAGAATTGGTGATTCAGGCGGAAGCCGGAGCGCGTCGCGACGCCCTGGGCCGGCGCATTTTGCTCGGCGAAGGACTGGTGGGCCACGTAGCGCGCGCCGGGCAGATGGCGATGGTCACGGAGGTGAACGCTTCCTCCCATCGTCCCGTATTGCCGGGTACCGCCTCGGCCATCGCGTTGCCGGTGACCTATGCCGAGAATTTGCTGGGCGTTCTCTACGTAGAGTCGTCCGAACCATGCGAATTTTCCGAAGAAGAAATCCGCCTGCTGCGAACTCTGGCTGATTTGTTTGCCGGAGCGTTGCACAACGCGCTGACGTTCCAGCGCGCACAGGAACAAGCCATCACCGACGGGCTCACGGGCGTCAAGACCCATCGGTTCCTGATGGAAGCGCTGTCATCCGAATGGAAACGTTCCACGCGCGCCAACCGTCCCTTCTCGCTCGTCTTGATGGACCTCGACCGCTTCAAATTCGTCAACGATTTTTACGGCCACCTCGAAGGCGACGTCGTGCTGCAACGCGTCGGCCACATTCTCGAGCAGAATTGCCGCCGCTCGGATGTCGTCGCGCGTTACGGCGGCGACGAGTTCGTGATTCTGATGCCTGAAACGAGCGTCGAGCAAGCGCGCCAGCTCGCCAGCAAACTGCGCGGCTGGGTGGCCGCCGATCCGCTGCTGCGCGACAAAAATATTACGGCGAGTTTCGGCATCGCCGGCTTCCCGATTCACGGCTCCACTCCGCAGGAATTGATCCAGGTCGCCGATTCCTCCATGTACCTCTCGAAGCATCAGGGCGGAAACTCGGTTTCCACCGCCGAGCAAGGCGATCCTAACGACACCAAACGCTGGAAGAAAGACGTTCTGGAAGCGTATCTGGGCGTCACGCTGAAGCGCCTGTTCTCCACGGGGCCGGAAGCGTTCGAAGAAATTTATCGCCGCCTCGAGCAGTTTACCCGCTCGCTCACCGAGCATGGCGGGGGCAATGCCGGCGACGAAGTCCCGCCGGCGGTCGTCGAAACCGTGACATCACTCGCGCTCGCGATTGATGCGAAGGACCACTACACCCAAGGCCACTCGCAAAAGGTCTCCGCATACGCCGTCATGATCGCGCACGCCCTCGGCATGAACGAAGCCGAAGTCGAGGAAGTGCGTCTGGCCGGATTGCTGCATGACATCGGCAAAGTCGGCATCCCCGAAGTGATTCTGAATAAATCCGGCCCGCTCGACGCGAACGAATGGGCCACGATGAAAACCCACACCGAGCTGGGCGCGAAAATTCTCGAGCCGCTGGCGGCAATGAAACGCATCCGCGAGATGGTAGGACATCATCACGAGTTTTACGACGGCTCGGGCTATCCTTCGCGGCTCGCCGCCGAACACATTCCCGTTGGCGCGCGCGTGATTGCAATCGCCGACGCCTACGACACGATCACTTCTGAGCGAACTTACAAGAAGGCACGCAGCCCGGAAGAAGCTTTTGCGGAGCTTGAGCGCTGCTCCGCGAATCAGTTCGATCCGAAAATCGTCCGCGCGTTCATCGAAACGATGCGCCGCGCCCCGCAACAGCACATCGAAGCCTCGGTGGGCGCTTCCGACTCTGAAGATATGGGCTCGCAGCTTTAGCCGCTCCATCAGGGCAACACCGCCCTGTTGCGCTTCCCGGTGAGCGAAATCCCGCTCTAAGCACCGTTCCGGCGGCCACAGGCGGTTCTGGGAGTGCGGCAGCTTGCTGCCACTTTCTCTTGGGTGCGACTTGGCGCGTCTTAAACGCCAGAAACCACGCAGTCATTCCACGAACCGCCGCGGTACATCCAGACACACCGTATGGATTGACGCTAGGATGCGATCCGGGCAGATGCGGACGTCTTCTGGACGGTTGGCGCGAAGCTCGATAGAGTTGTAGTGGCGATTTCGCCGGCACGATTTTGTGAGGGAGACGAGCGATGCGAACAGCAACGGTGCGATGGGTGGGCGGCGAGCAATATCTGGCAACAATGCCATCCGGGCAAGCAGTTGTGATTGACGCCGACCGCGAGCACAACTCAGCGCCCGGGCCGATGGACATGCTGCTCGGCGCGCTGGGCGCCTGCAGCTCGGTGGACGTCGTCTCCATCCTCGCGAAAAAACGCAACAAACTCGCCTCATTGGAAATTGTGATTTCCGGCGAGCGCGCCAAAGATCCGCCGTCCGTCTGGACCAAAATCGACATGGTCTACAAGCTCACCGGCGAATTGGACGAGAAGGCCGTGCGCGACGCCATCGAACTGAGCCAAACCAAGTATTGTTCCGTAGCGGCCATGCTCCGCAAAACCGCGGAAATCGCTTACCGGTTCGAGATCTCGCCGGCAAACGGCTAGCGCCAGCCAAATTATTCACCGCGCCGGCTGCGCGCTTCATCCGCGATGACCAGCCTGCTCTGCTTGCGTCCTGATTTGCTTGTTTTGTCTGCTTGCGATTGCATACAATCACGGGCTGTTCTTAGACGTCTTGCTCTTTCCATCCTCCTGGGGGAAATGAATGGGGAAACGCATCGCCGCAAAGATTACCGGAGTGGCCGGATACGTCCCGCCGCGCGTGGTCACCAATTTCGATTTGGAAAAACGAGTGGACACCAACGACGAATGGATTCGCACGCGCACGGGAATCCGCGAGCGGCATTACGCCGACCCCGGAGTCGCCACTTCGCACCTCGGCACCGAAGCAGCCAGAAAACTGCTGGCAGCGCGCGGCGTGAACCCCGAAGAAATTGACTTGATCGTCCTCGCCAGCGTCACCCCGGACATGCTTTTCCCCGCCACCGCTTGCCTGATTCAGGACCGCCTCGGCGCGACAAATGCCTGGGGCTTCGATCTTTCGGCGGCCTGTTCCGGCTTCGTCTACGCACTCACGGTTGGAGCGCAATTCGTCGGCAGCGGCGCGCACAAAAAAGTGCTGGTCATCGGCAGCGACGTGATGACTTCCATCCTCGATTTCACCGACCGCGCCACCTGCGTACTCTTCGGCGATGGCGCCGGCGCGGTACTGCTCGAGCCGGCCACCTCAGAAAAAGAAGGCATCCTCGATTTCGTGCATGACGTAGACGGCTCCGGCGGCTGCAATCTCTATATGCCCGGCGGCGGCTCGCTGCATCCGTCGTCGCAAGAAACAGTCGAGAAGCGCATGCACTACGTCCACCAGGAAGGCGCCCAAGTCTTCAAGTACGCGGTCCGCCGCATGAGCGAGCTGGCCGTGGAAATGCTCGAACGCAACGGCTACACCACCAAAGATCTAGCGCTGGTGGTCCCGCACCAGGCCAATCTGCGCATCATTCGCGGCATGCAGGAACGCCTAGGCGTGGACGACTCAAAAGTAATGATCAACATCGACCACTACGGCAACACCACCGCCGGCACAATCCCGCTAGGCATGATGGAAGCAGTAGAACAAGGCCGCCTCCGCAAAGGCGACCTGGTGCTGCTAATCGCCGTAGGCGCCGGATACACCACGGGCGCAGTCCTGATGCGCTGGGCTTACTAGGGTTCGCCAGGTGTAATCACAAAGGGTTGATCGGACGCGCAGAATTCGAAGAATCCGCAGAGTCCTCCCCTCGCTCTATTTCAATTCGTCTAGGTCGAATTCAGCGGCCACGGCTTGGCCATTTGGGGTAGTTACCAGAATTTTAACGGCGCCAGGCCCAAACTGGTCGGCACCGAACTCCATAAGCACTTCTTTTCGCGTCCCCTTGTCATAGCGGCCTGCGCGGACAGCCTGAGCGCGCATTTTCTTCGGTTCGATGGAGCGTTCCTGCGATATCTGGAAGTGAAACCCGAGCCAGTCATCCTCCGTTGCGCCAGCCTCAGATTGTCCGGCGCGGGAATGCGTGATCGAACCAGAATGGCTTAGCGGCGAGTAGATCAGCACCCGGACCAATACCAAGTCGGGCTGCGCGGCGTAGTCCTTTTCCGCCTGATCCAAATCGTAATCATTCGAGCGCTCGGACGTTCGGAGAATCACCTGTTCATACGGCGTTCGGAACTCTATGGATTCGACGCGTGCCGCCGCAGGCAGCAATGGAAAGCGCCGGGTGTACAACTCCAGAACCGAACTCACTTTTTGCGGATCCTCAGAATGCCCCAGAAGATAAGCTTCACGGATCTGCGTCTGCTGCAAAGGGTAGTAAATCGCTTCCGAACTCCCTGCCAACAACATGCAAAGGCACGCGCACCAAGATCCAAGTTGAACCACTCGGCATAAATTCTTTGCGCGGCTTCGCACCGGATTCCTCCACTGCTTCGCCGGCCCGACTCAAGACGCCAAATTCACGCTCGCTCTCTTGCGCTAAAAGTGCGTGGTGGTGTGCCCTCCATAGCGGGTATCGAACAAACTACCCGACGAAACGAAAGTTCCCGTTTGGCTGCGAATCTCCCAGGATCCGGGCGATAGATTTCCGCCGGTGATAAAGACATTTCCATTCGATAATACCGTGAAGCTACTGTACCCATCGCTTCCATCGCGCTGGTCTTGAAGCGAGTTTGTCGCCACATAACTGCCATTGGCCTCCCGAATTTCCCACGTGCTTGTGGCTCCGAAAACCGCGCAATTGTAGTTTAGGTCCATGTCGTACGGATCCTTAACGTCTGGATCGTTAATACCGACCTCACATGAACCAAAAATGAAAATGTTTCCATTGTTCAATACAACTGAATTCGCACCGTGGTTGAATGCATTCTCCAAACTGTTGGTACTGACAAACGCTCCGGTCTGAGTGCGAATCTCATAGGTTCCTGGGTTGTTGTCGCCTCCCAGAAGCATCACGTTTCCATTGCCGAGAACTTGGGCCTGACCTCCCGCAAAACAGGACTCAAGCGACCCTGCACTGACTAGACCACCATTGGGGTTGTGGATTTCGTACGTGCAAGCATCGCCGCTGTTAAACGCGTCTCCAGAAATCCAGACGTTTCCGTTCTGCAGCGTCACAGCAGATGCGCCAGACCCCCGGGTGCCATTAAGGGCGCCGGAAGCAACCAAAGCGCACGTCGGACTGTGGATCTCCCAGGTCCCAGGTGCTGCCGTAGGTATGCCCGTGACTCCTCCAACGATCAAGACGTTGCCGTTGTTTAGGAGGGCGGCGTTGCTAGATACGCGGCCGTCTTGCAGCAAGCCGGAACTCAGGACATTTCCGTTCTGATCGAGGACCTGGCATGAGGTCGTGTCACCAGTTCCTCCCGCCACTAGAATGGTTCCATTTTGGAGAAGCGTGGCGGTGTGCAGCGCACGCGCGATCGCTAGGTTTCCGGTGAGCAGACGCACCCCGGTGTCGCTGTATTTTTCAAATGTGGAACTTGCAGGGTCCCCCGGCATGCTTCCAATGACCATGTTGGAATGTGGGGCAACAGTCATCGTCATCGAAGCGCAAATCGACCCGGTGCACGCTTCAATTGTTGTCGTTCCTGACGCGACCGCATAGGCGTGCCCGTAGTTGCTTGAGTCATCGGTGACGGTAGCAACCGCACTATTTGAAGAGGTCCAGGTAGCAGACGCGAGAGTTTCCGTAATGTTTCCGCTGAACGTCCCAGTGGCGACAAGGTTCAGCGTGTTTCCGATTGGGACCCAAGGATTGGCGGGGCCCAGGGTGATTGACTCAAGGCCAGAGGGTATCAGCGTTGTAGGGTCGTAGAGTTCCGCGGTGGCGAGTGGACCCACTCCCGATTCGAAGCCTGCGGCAACGAGAACGGTTCCATTACTCAGCAACGATGCCGTGTGGTAGAACCGCGAGCTGTTCATGGAGCCAGTAACAGCGAATGTCCCTGTTGCCGGAGTATAGAGTTCCGCGCTGGCGAGAGAACCCGTCGAAGATAAGCCGCCGGCAATCAAAACTGATCCGTCATTAAGTAGCGTCGCAGTGTCGTCGTACCGCGCGACATTCAGGCTCCCCGTGTCCGAGAACGTCCCGGTAGCTGGATTATATAGCTCAGCGCTGGCCAGATACGTCGTGCCACGTGTAGAACCTCCGGCAATCAAAACCATTCCATTGTTCAGCAGAGTTGCCGTATGGGCAGCACGCCCAGTGTTCAAACTACCGGTTGCAGAAAAAGTTCCACTCGTCGGATCGTATAGCTCTGCGCTGGTAAGAAAGGCGCCTGTGCTGGAATTGCCTCCGACCATAAGCACCTTTCCGCTATTTAGCAAGGTCGCAGTAAAGCTAACGCGCGCCGTAATCATACTGCCAGTAGCGGAAAACGTTCCGCTCGCTGGGTTGTAGATCTCCGCAGCGGAAAGAACGCCTGCGCTCCCATCTCCGCCGGCGATCAGAACTTCCCCGTTGTTTAGCAGTGTCGCCCTCGGGGCTAGCCGCGCGGTGATTAGACTGCCGGTGGCGCTAAAGGTTCCAGTAGTTGGGTTATAAAGCTCCGCGCTTGCAATGTAATTTTGACTCGGGTTATCACCCCCGACGACCAGAACCATGCCATTGTTCAGCAGCGTCTGCGTATCTTCAATTCGCGCAGTTAGCATGCTGCCGGTAGTTGCAAAGGTTCCGCTGGAGGGACTGTACAACACCGCGCTCGCGAGATAGGTTGTCAGGTTTGCGCCTCCCGTAATCAGCACCATTCCGCTGTTGAGCAGCGTCGCGCTCGACCAATCGCGCACCGCATTGAGACTGCCGGTGTACACAAAACCTCCCGGCCCAGCCCATACCCGAACCTCAGCCCACCAACCAAACAAGAAAAAACACACTACAATCAAGACCGAGCGAGTCAGAACTTTTCGTTGCATTGGGCGTCCCTCCAGCTCCCTGCGCGCGACGAAACCAGCGAATTCCGCATGAAGACATGAGGAATAGTAGGGGCGTGCTGCTTGTACACTTTCTTATCAGGATGAGTCAAGTCAATATTGCATTAATCCAAAATCTGGCATATGACGTGAAATGAATCTCAACAACTTGAGGGAGAAATCGTCCGACTTGAATTAGGACGCGAGCCTTGTCGTCACGTCTGGCGGGAGTATATCGGCTGAAGAACCTTGGAAAGGAACTCGCTTCAATCGCCGATGATGATCAGGACTGGATTGGCGTCGCCCGTCGTGGTAGTGATCTCCACCATCTTCGTAGGCGACACGAAATAGAACGCGCCGGTGAAAGCCGCGGGCGAAGTGAGCGTAATGCTGCCGCTGCCGTCGGTGGCGCCGGTGCCCGAAAGCACATAGGTCCCCGTCACCGTTTCGGCCGCGGTACTCGCGCTCGCGGTGCTTTCATCCTGTATTCCGTTCACCGTCGCGGGCGTCACGGAGCCATTGAAGTTGAGGAATCCGGAGAAGTCCCGGGCGGCACTGACCGGCGGCGCCACGGTGCCCTGAATCAACGGGAAGTTTTGCGCGATAAATGTAGGCGTGAAACTGGTGGGTTGGGACTGCGCATCAAACTCGCCGAAAATGGGGGCTTGTTCGAGTTGCCCGACGACGAACGCGTCCTGCGAATCAATCAAATACAATACTGGCTCGAAGGCACTATTGATCACAAATCCGGTGAAAACGCGTCCATATTGGTCCACGCTGTAAGTCACCGACTGCGCGTTACCGTTCGTCGAGGTCACATTGCCGGCCTCGTTGTCCGTGAGCGACAACCCGAAGCTCCCCGATCCCCCTGGCACAAGCTGAAGCACCGACACATAAGGCACTGACACAACCTGACCGCTCACGCCTCCAGCCATCGGGCCGGTAATCGCGCCAGCAAAGAATGGCTGTCCGAATTGCAGTTTCATTTCGGCAGTGCTGATATACGGGCTGGTCGCACTTGTCGCCGCCGCGTCGGTTTCGATCATAAACGCGTCGGTAGCCGAAATCGGATATACGTCGTAATCCAGGCTGGCAAACGTGCTGAATTGGAATTCGCAATGCGTTGCATCCGAGCCTGATTGATACGAGCCGGAAAGCGGCGTGCCACCATTGGTGTCCATCGGGGTCGAGCCGACGTAGTTTGCGTCAATCTCGCCGGGACCAAGGCTGCCGACGGTGGACGGCGAAACTGGCGGAACGGCGGTGAAACCGCCCGCGAACGCCATCGGTCCCGCCTGCGCCCCGCCCGCTGTGGACCCAAATCCCGACCCGCCAAAAACGAAATTCCCGTTGTAAGTCGCGGTAGTGGCAGTCACGACGCAAGTCGTCACGCTCTGCATTTCCAGCCGCCCCGAACCGCGCGTGCCCGTCGAATCGAATTCGACCATGCGGCCGTGAGTACCAGGAGTGTTGCCCGTTCCGGAGGCGTCAACCGAAAACGCATAGATAGGCGAGCCGGTGACGTTCGTGAAGGTAATCGCACCGCGTCCGTCCTGGCCCACAGTGTAGGTGCCTTGCAGGTTGGGGTAATTCACCGGCGAGCCGTTCAACGCATTGTAATCCGCTTCGCCAGCCGTGATAGTGCCGTTGCCATTCGCGGTGAATACGCCGGCCGCCGCGACATAACCCCCCGAATTATTTCCGCTGAAAGTAAACGCGTAATTGCCGCTCAAGAGCGAAAGATTCTGTGGAGGCGTCACAGATAGCGTGAAATTCTCAGTGATCACAGCAGGCGTCGGCGTAGTGCTGTCGGTCACCGTCACGCCGAATGTGTAAGTGCCCTCCGTGGTCGGAGTGCCGGTAAGGTCTCCGCCCGCACTGAACGCCAGGCCCGGCGGCAAGACCGCACCGGATGCAAGCGTGAATGTGTATGGAGAGTTGCCGCCGCTGGCCGCAAATTGCACGCCAGCATATGGCACATTTACCGTGGCCGATGGCAGCGGCGACGTAGTTGTAAACGCTAGCGAACTGACTACGATCGTGAGCGGCCCAGAAGTGCTGGTCTCCCCAACCGCATCGGTGACCGTGATCGTCACAATGGACTGTCCCGCCGTGGTGGCCTTCCCGGTGATATTCACCGTGTCGGTCTTGCTCGAACCCAAAGACAATCCCGCCGGCAACGTCCCGGATGCGATCGTCCACACTAGTGGCGGCACGCCACCCGTCGCCGTGACGGGCGCGGTGTAAGACGCATTCAGAGTAGCCGTGGGAAGCGATGTCGTGGTGATCACTGGCGGCGGCTCGATTTTCACTGTCAGCGTCGCGGACTGGTTCGGAAAATCAACAGACGTCGCAGTGATGGTGACGACCGTCTCAGCCGTGACCATGGCCGGCCCGACGTACGTCCCGGTGGTAGAAGTGAGCTGAGTCAACGTTCCGGTTCCCGCGGGGATGGCGGAAAACGTGACGCCGCCGTTTTGCGCGGTGTCGTTCAGGACCGTGGCGCTCAGCGCGATAGATCCGTTCTGCCCGATATATTGCGTGCCGTTGGGCGAAATCGTGACTTTATTGAACGTCGAAGGAGTGCCGGAGCAGGCCGCCAGCTGGAGCAAGGCGAATGTCAGGAAAACAAGCAAACTTGTAAAACCGGCGCGGCTCTTCATGGCGCCTCCTTCGGTCGGCACACGCACGATTGCTGTTGGAATCACCCGTAATATTTAGACACGAAAGGTAATGCACTCGGTGGAAAATGACCGGGCCAAATGGCGTATCAAGCAACTGGCTGGAAGGACAGAGTATGAAAACAGGGCGTTAAGGGAGGTAAGAATGGATTCCCGGCGGCCGGCTCTTCGGGTTTGGTGGCAGGTTTCGTAGCGCCGGCGTCTCGCCGGCTCTTAGGCGTTTGTGCTGCGCAGTGCCGTCCTCACTTTGCGTCTGGGTTGAACCCAGCGCCCGAGGCGCAGCACAAGGCTCTACTTCGCCGCCCCGGCAAAAATCTCAGGATGCAAGGCGCGCCCGTTGGTATCCGCCGCGCCCACGTTGACATTCAACTCCACCGGAATCTTCACCGGCGGCAAACAAGTCGTATCGTTGCAAGCCTGATAACGCAAAATCGCGGGAATCTTCACCGCCCCGATAGCCGCCCCGGCCTCCGCCACGAGCCGCAACTTGAACGTCACGCTCCCCGTATACACATCCAGCGGCTTGTCCGGCGAAAACGAAAATTTCTGCTGCCGCCCCGCCGGATAAATCGTGTCCACGAGCTTGAAACCCTCCGGCAGCTGCGGCGTCAAAGTGGTCGCAATCAGATATTCATCGGACGGCTTGTGCGAATTCACGTGGTACCCGCTGCGAATCTCCGCCACGACGGCTACCTGAAATTCTTTCCCCCGCGGAACCGGCTCCATGGAAACAAAGCTATGCGCCTTCACAATGCTCGCGGCGCTCGGCACAGCCGCCGACTCCTGCGCCGGCGCAACAGCGGCAGCCAAGCTCGCGCGCGAAATCGCAACGCCAGCCGCCATCACGCACAAGAACGCCACGCAACACGCAAACACGCGCACAGAGCTCATACCGAGATCGCCGTACCCAATTTTTCCGTCAAGATCCGACTCATCACCTGGTTCAAAGTCTCCCCAGTTTTTTCCTGCACAAATGCCTGCGCCGCGTCCGACCACCCCAGTTTGAAACTCGTAGTCAACGCCGAAATCCATATCTGTCGCACCGGCGCGTTGGGGCTGATCACAAACCGCGTCTCATCCTCATCCTCGAACTCAATCTCCAATTTCCCGCTCCCGCCTTCCACCTCAAAATCGTTCTCATCCCCAATTTCCAGCAAACGCTTCCGCAAAGCCTCAAACGCGGCATCACTCTTCTTCTGAAATTCCCGCTCGTCTATCAAACCCATAAAAATAATCGCCCCCGAAAATCTTGCCTTTCTCTGCGTTCTCTGCGTCTCTGCGGTAAAAGCTGTTGTTTGAGGTGGCCTCTGCCTCCGTGCTTCCCTGCCCTCAAAGTAGCGACCTAATCTCCGCATCCAAATCATCCCGCGAAGCCAACCCAATGTACCGCTTCACCACCTTCCCATCCCGCGAGATCACAATGCTGGTAGGCAATCCCAATAATCCCCCAAATTTCCCCGCCAAATCGTCATTCCCCAAAAGGATCGGATAATTCATCGTCATTTTCTTCCCATCCACATCGAACTCCGTCTTCTGCACGAAGGGCTCCACCACGCTCTTCCCCTCGTCATCCATCGCCACGCCCAAAAGCGTGAAACCCTTATCCGCATACTTCTGCTGGAATTCGATCATCCACGGAATTTCCACCTGGCAAGGCTCGCACCAAGTCGCCCAAAAATTCACCACCACCACTTTCCCCTTCAAGCTCGCCAGCGGCACATCCTTGCCCTGCAAATCCTTAAACGTAACGTCCGGCTCATTCGCCAAAGTTTTCGGCGTAGTAGCTCCATTACCCGATTTGCACCCGACAAAAACCGCGGCAAGCCCCGCCGCCACCACAAAGATCAAAAATAGACTCCACCCCTTTCGCATCCGCCAGACTCCCGTCACAACGAAAATTTATTCAGAAATCCCAGTTTGCCCGATAGCCACGTCAACCGATTCAAGAATACCAGCCCGCCCACCGCGAGCAGCAGCACTCCGCTGAAAACTTCCACCGTATGCAAATGCCGCCGAAATTTTTGATAAAAACGCAGAAACCCGCCGATTCCCAGCGCCGTAATCAAAAACGGCACCGCCAACCCCGCCGAATAACACGCCAGCAGAAATATTCCCTGGCCGACGGTTTCGCGCGTCGCCGCCACCGCCAACACGCTAGCCAGAATCGGCCCAATGCAAGGCGTCCAGCCAAACGCGAACGCAAACCCCATCAAAAACCCGCTCACCGCGCCCGGCTGCCCGCCCATATTCCGAAAATGCACGTCGCGATTCAACCAGCGCGTCAAGGAAGGTCCCAGCAAAAAAATCAGCGCGATCGAAAAGAAATGGATCGGTTTGAGCCCCGCGCCAAAAAATCCCGCGCGCCACAAAAGCAGCCCACCCACCACAGCTAGCACGACGCCAGTCACCAATCCCACGCGCACGGTAATTTTCGCGAGCCACCCAATCAGGTGAAGCCCGAACATCACAATCAAAGCCCCAGCTACCGGCGCCAGCATCGCGCGGTTCCGCAGCAAAAAGGATCCCACCGCGCTAGCCGAAGCTCCAAACGCGATAAACACCACCGAAAATCCCGTCACGAAGGCGCAAGCGGAAAGCAGCAAACCGCCCCGCGGCGTCTTCCCTTCCTTCAATTGCTCCACACCGATGCCCGAGAGCATCGAAATGTACCCCGGCACCAGCGGAAGCACGCAAGGCGAAAGAAACGACACCAGTCCCGCCAAAAACGCCGCAAATATGGAAACATCCATCAGCTGTTTTTCCGTTTTGTCATTCGGGTGAGCAACTCAGTCCGTCCAAACGTCGCGCCCCCAACCACCGATTTTCCCACATCCCTTAGACGCGCGCCCGCGCTTTTTGCCGCCGCGCTCGTGCGAGGGAAATTCCTCCAACTGCCGCCGCAACCCATCACCCCCACGTCACCTCGGGCCGCGCGATCGCGCCTAACCCCAATGAAAACACTCCGCAAGCTCTGGCGCGCCAAATGCTATCCCACACCGCAAGGGCTTGCCAGCTGGAGCCGGGCGCGGTGGCCAAAATCATCTCCCTCGGTGGCGGGCCCAAAATTTTCGCAGCATCGCATTCTCCGCCGAAGGAGCGCCATGACGCCCAACCAGGTCACTCTCACGCGAGTCGCCGCTGCTTTCGCCGCGGTCGCTCTCTTTACTCTCTTCGGCAGCTCACTCGCCGCCGACCTCGCCGCCGTCCTGCTCACCATCGCCGCCATCGCGCTCGACGGCCTGGACGGCTACCTCGCGCGCACCCGCAACCTTGCCACTCCTCTCGGCGCGCAACTCGATATCCTCGGCGACCGCGTCGTCGAAAATCTCTTCTTCACTTTCTTCGCCGTCAGCGGACTGATCTCGCTCTGGGTTCCAGTGCTCTTCTTCGTGCGCGGCACGCTCACCGATTTCCTTCGCTCCCTCGCCGCGCGCACCGGACGCAGCGGCTTCGGCACAAATTCGATGCTCGAAACCTGGTGGGGACGCACGCTCGTCGCCTCCCGCGCGAGCCGCGCCGTCTACGCCGTCCTCAAATGCATCTGCTTCTGCTATCTCGGCCTGCTGCTTCCGGCCGCGCACATTTCCGCAAGCTGGCTGACCGCCGATAGCCGTCACGTGCTCGCCGTAGCGGGACAAATGCTCGTCTCCGCCACCGTCGCTTTCTGCATCCTTCGTGCTATCCCAGTAATTTGGGAAGGCCGCCGTTACCTAACCGCCGCGCCGCAAAAATCCGCCGCCCCCATCGCTATCCAGGCCACGCGATGACCGCGCCGCCACAAAATATCGGCGCATTCTTCGACTTGGACGGCACGCTGCTCCCCGCGCCGTCGCTCGAATGGCGTTTCATCCACTACCTGCTCCAACACGACGAAATCTCCAGCGCACAAGTCGCGCGCTGGATAGCGCATTTCGCAAAAACCATTCTGCGCGGTCCACACGACGCGATCGAAGCAAACAAGTTCTATCTGGCAGGAATCAACACATCGCTAGCAAAGGAGTGGGAACGAGCGCTCCCACCGAGAACCTGCGAGGATGGGTCTCTCCCGCTCTTCGCACAAGGCCTCCAACAAATCGCCTGGCACCACACCCAAGGCCACCAAATATTTCTAATCACCGGCACCCTAGCCCCGCTAGCGCAAATACTAGCCAAACGCATGGCCGCGCAAATCCACGCCCCCGTCGAAATCCAAGCCACACACCTGGAAGTCAACCGGCAGGGGTGGCGCAACCACTCCTGGCTGTGCTTTTCCGAAAAATGGACGGGCCGCCGAGCAAGCCAGCACATGAGCAAAAAAGCCAAAGCAGACGCGCTGGAAGCCGTAGCCGCAACCCACAACATCAACCTCGCCCAAAGCTACGCCTACGGCAACACCACCTCCGACATCCCCATGCTGGAAACAGTCGCGCATCCCCAAGCAGTCAATCCCTCAAATCGCCTCGCGCAAATCGCAAAAAAACGCCGCTGGCCAATGCTCAACTGGCAGGCATCCACGCCCGCACGAATCCCAAGCCGCGCCGCAGCTCAATTCGCGGCAAAGCCGTCCCAATGACCCACGCCTCCCAAACAATAGGGAGTGCGGCGGCGAGCCGCCGCTTTGCCCAACAAGTATTCCGCACCAATGCCATCCGCTATGCTCCCGCTCACGCGCCGTACTCGCGCACGCATTCCAAAAAGGCCACCCAAATCTAATGTCCTACCTCCCTGCAACAACAGACATCCAGTCGCTCCGCTCAAAAAATTCCCTCGTCGAATACCTGACAGGCGTCCGCCAATCCTGCACCCCCTTCGAACAGGTCACGTTTGCCTATTTAGCTTGGCTCGAAGCCCTACTACTAACCTTCCACCACAACATCCCCCACGCCCAAAAATTCGCCGCATTACATCTAGCCATCGCCGCAGCCATCGCGCAACTAGCCTGGTCCGCCGCCCGCACGCGAAATCCAGGATTACAGTTCGCCCGCAGCTGGTACCCGCTACCCCTCTACATTTTCTTCTTCGAAGAACTGCAATGTCTCGTCCACGCCATCTTTCCAAACTGGTTCGACAGCTGGCTAATCCAATTCGACCACCGCCTCGTCGGCGTGCATCCTTCGGTCTGGCTAGCGCGTTACGCCACTCCCGCGCTTAACGACGCAATGCAGTTCGCCTACATGACCTACTTCCTCTATCTTGTAATCCTCCCCGCCATCCTCTACGCGCAAGAAAACCGCGAAGCCTTCTGGGCGGTGATGACCTCCACAGCCATCGCGCACTATTCCGTCTATGTAATCGCGATCCTGTTCCCCATCGAAAGCCCCTACTTCGCGCTAGCGCCGCTCAACCGGATGCCACTGAACGGCGGCGCATTCACCGCCACCATCGAACTCATCGAACATTTCGGACGCGTCCACGGCGCCGCCTTCCCCAGCGCCCACGTAGCCGGCTCGATGGTCGCCATCCTAGCCGCCCGCCGCTACAAACCCTGGCTCTTCTGGCTCTGCCTGCCATTTTTCGCAACCATGTGCGTAGCCACAGTCTACGGCCGCTATCACTACATCGCGGATGTCCTGGCAGGCCTGGCAGTAGGCGCAATCGGCTGGGCCGCAGGCCAATACCTGATGAATCGTCACGGCGCCCTGCGGAATTTGACTTTGTAGCGGCGCACGTCAGTGCGCCATCGATGGAGCGGCACGATTGATCGCGGCACCACATGTCGCCCAGCAAAAAAATTATTCAGATTGCGTGCTGAAAAATCGGGCGGGTGTCATCCCGACCGCAGGCAGGGATCTGCTTTTCGCTATCGCTGCTAGAAACGCATCCGCCGGCGCCTCGAATCGCAACACAAACTCAAAAAATCTTCTCCGCCCGCCGCAAAGTCCCCAGCGACCCCAAATTCGCAATCCGGAACGCCACCAAATACTGGTTCTCATTCCGAATCGTGCCAAACGAAAATCTCCGGTACTCAAATCCAATCCCGCAGCACGATCCGTTGTAACTCACTTCCGCGATCTGATTTTGAAACGTGGAGTTCGTAATATCGTAGCTCGCCCCAAACGTGGTATTGAATCCCGGCCGCGTCAAGTCGCCGTAGCCGATCAACGCGCGTATCTGGTTCGACCGCGGCTCGAACATGAACCCCGGCGGATTATCCTGCGCCGGCGTCGGCAGATTGATCGCCGAAATCTGCGCCAAGGTCAAAAACGACTCCTTGTACGGTTTCAGTTTCAGCAACGCTCCGATCGCCGTCAATTTCGCCCGTTGCGGATCGTAATTCACAATCACCTGCGTGTCCCAATGTTTCCCCGGCTCGATCCGCAAATCGCTCACGATCGGCGAAAAATGCCGCGGCTCATCCGCAAATGCAAAAGGCGTCAATTCATCCGTCGCCTGAAACACGTTGCGCTGCCCTGCGATCAGCGCGCCTCCAAAATTGGGATCGAAAAAATGAATCTGTGCGATGCGCCAGCTCACCACCTCTTCCGCGCTGCCATCCTTTTTCCGCCGGTAAAGCCGCTGCGTGATTCCGTACTCGATCTGGTTCGTGTCCGTCAGCGTTTCGTCTTCATCAAAACGCACGATATTGTTGAAATTGTTCACCCCATTCACGAAACTGTACTGCAAGTCCGGCTCGATCACGTGTTTCCACTTTGTCCCGGAATCTCCATCGCCCCACACGCGCTCGATCGTCGGCGGCCTTATATCCACCGTCAGTTCTTCCGTTTCGCGCCATAATCCCACGTTGACGAACGACCCGTTCTGCACCTGCCCGCCGTAGTACGTCGAGCGCATCGTAAATGTCGGCGTCACCCCCAGCCACGGCCCCCAGTGAAACGGCATCGTCACGCTCGGCGCAATCTCACTCCGCTCCACGAAATTCGGCGTCTCGAAATTCGTCACGTTGTTCGAGCGGTGCGCCGCGTCCGAAAACACATCGAACGAAAAATAAAATGGCAGCTTCTCCCACGGCGCCTGATCCACGGAACTGAAACGCACCTCCGGCGCGGTGCGCAGCGACACATACTCATTCACCGGCGTCGTCACCGTGGTGGCGCTTAGATAGTTCTGATAGCTCAGCGCCGCCAAATTCAAGCTGAACCCGCGAAAGTTATTCGTCAGGAACGCTTGGTTCCGCACTTCCGAGTTCACCGCCTGCGTGTAGGTTTCGCTGAACGCCAGCCGGTACGTCAGCGACGACAAATTATCCAAATCCGCCACCGCCCGCCAGCCGTCCGGCAGCAACGCCGTAAAAAGCAAACGCGCCTCATGTCCGCCCTGGTTGATCAATTCGCCGTTGGACTCCCGCAGCCCGCGGTCCACCACTCCGTTGTACGTCACATCCAGCCGCGCGTTTTCCCACGGACGCATCCGCAAATCGCCGCGCTGCGCCCACCCGCGCCGGCTGTAATAGTTCGCTCCCAGCGTCAAGTCCGCCCAATCCGTCGGAGCCCAGTACAACGCATCGCCGAAAATAAATCCCTTGCTCGTGCTGTCGCCCACGTCGGGAATCAAAAATCCAGAGGCGCGCTGCTTTTCTGCGGGAAACGTCGCGTACGGGAGGTACAGCACCGGCACGGAAAACAACCGGAAGTTCCCGTTTTCCAGATGCACCGAAGTCTTCATGTAAACGGTCGCTTCCGGCGCATAAAATTTCCACGTCGGACGGTCTGGCTTGCACACCGTCATCCACGCCTTGTGTACGCGGTACGTGGTCGGGTCCAGCCGCTCCGCTTCCTCCGCCTCGAAATAAATCGGATTGGGACTGATCAGCAGCGTCGGCGTCGTATGCCTCTGAATCGCAAAAGTCGCGCGCACGTGATGAAAAGTTCCGCGTCCCGTGCTCACTTCGTACCGCGCGTCTTCCGCCTCCACATGCTGCGTCTCGTAATCGAGTTGCACGTGGCCCCGTGCCGTCACCACCTGCGTATCTTCGTTGTACTCCACGTGGTCCGCCCGCAATCGTGTGTTCTGGTACCGCACGTCCACGTCCCCGTCCGCGTAATAAATCCGCCCCACCTGCCGCTGCTGTTTCGCTTCAAGCGTTGCAGCTTGTTGTGCAGCGCCCCCCGCTCCCGGCACTCCTCCACGCGCCGCGGCCTTCGCGCCATTCGCGGGCGGACCTTGATCTTTGACCGCGTTCTGATTTTGCGATTGTGCCCCTGCGTTTCCGCCGCTCTGCGCCCAAACCACGCGCGGAACTGCAAGAAAAATCACAGCAAGAAATAGTAGCGTCGGCGTCCCGCCGGCTCTCTGCCTCTGGGTTGGCGATGAAGGACAAACGAATCTGCGAAGAAGTGACAAGACAATTGCGCTCGGCATGCCTAAGAGAACCGCATCAATCTCGCAAAAAAAGAAAGTCGAGCCTAACACGCGCCCCGGAACCCCGCAATGAACTCGCGTAAACTGGGTCACTGCTTCCGCGTAAGACGGATCTCGTAGGGGCGGGTTCGCAAACCCGCCCCGCGCTAATCTGAGGGTGCGGGAGCTTGCTCCCGCTTGTTGCCAGGCGAGGCTTGCCTCGCCGATGTTTGCGCGGCCTCAGAGTCAGCCATGATCCTCGGATTTCGCGACCAGGCGCCCCACGAATTTTGCTTCCGCCATTCGAGCCAACCGAACCTCACAACACTAAGACCAGCTCTCCTCCCCAGCAGTTGCCTACTGAGCGCAAATCGACGCCAATTCCCACGACTCATCCCCGCCGCAACGTGCTACCATACTCGCGTTCCGTCACTGGAACTACCGCAGCGCAAAACGGACCAGTGATACAAATTTGCTCGCAGTGCGGCGCGCTTTTGCTCGAGCCCGCCGAAAAATGCACTTTCTGTGACGCCCCGCTCGTCGTCGCCAGCGACGAGACTCCCGAGCCAGTTCCTGCAGGTGTATCCGCTCGCGCCGAATCTCCCACCAATCCTGCCATTTCCATCGAACCCGAATGGCGCATGGAAGTCTCGCGCCGCCTGGAAGCCTATCGCGTCCGTCGCGGCCGTCCGCGCCCAGACGACTCCCAATCCGGCCTGCCCTTCGCGCCGGCGGCAACCGACTACGGTCGGCCGACGGAAGAACTCGAACTCACCGAGCGCCCTCGCGTTCGCCTCACGCAACGCGTGGCCCCGCGCAAATCCGTAAACGAGCGCGTCGAAATCAATATCCAACCGGAACTTGATTTCTCTAGCTCCCCTGACGATCGTGCGCATCCGCAAAATGCTATCGTCCCAGTCGCCGATCTCGCCGAACGCCGCCGCGCCGGAGCCCTCGACGCGCTTTTTCTCGCCCTCACCTACGGTGCCTTCCTCGGCCTCTTCCGCTCGCTCGGCGGTGAGGTCGTGCTCGAAAAGGTGGACGCCATCGTCTATCTCGCCGCGTTCTACCTTTTCTACGCGCAATATTTCTTCTTGTTCACCACGTTCGCGGGCGCCACCCCCGGCATGCAACTTCGCGGCATCACCATCGTCCGCCTCGATGGCAGTCTCCCGGACACGCGCCAGCTCCTCTGGCGCAGCTTTGGCTACCTGCTTTCCGGAGCCACCATGATGTTGGGATTTCTCTGGTCGCTGTGGGATGAGGATCACTTCACCTGGCAGGATCGCATCAGCCAAACCTACATCACCGCCGCGACTCCGCTAATGGAACCAGGCGCCTACGAAGTCCATCCGACCCAGCGCCGCCTCGCCCACAAATAAAGCGCGCCGGCCAAATCCCAAACATCGTGATGGTAGGGGCACGGAATGCCGTGTCCGCTGTCGCGGCGGACATCTTCGCTTTCGGCTGAAGCTTGAGGAGGGCTATTCGTATTCGTTCACTGCCAATCGGGGAATCCCAGCTTGTCGCGCTTGATGACGCGTAACGTGTGTAAAGCCTCCGCTAACGCCACTCGTTCGCCGCGCCCATCGCTTCCTTGAAATACAACCTGAAGGCGCTCTAGAACAAGGAGCTCCACATTGTGCACTTTTTCGAACAACTTATCCGGATCCGATTCCTCCCTGAGTGCCCCTAGAGGCTCTTGCCACTCCGGAAATTTCATTTCCTCGCCGCTCATCTCGCTCGTTCCTCGCTGAATTTCCATCAATCCGCCGCCACGCCACCTCGACCGTGGGAATTAATCACCATTTTATCGCCCGTACGCATGTCCAGGATCACGTACTCACCCGGCGCGCTCATCGCGAATTTCCGCACGTGCGCCGTGGCTTCCTCCATCGTCCTCGCCGCCGCCCGCCACAGCACGCCGCCGTTCGCTTCCTTCTGAAACACGTCGAATAGAATCTTGGTCACAGAGTTGCTCCTTCACCGGCCGCGATTGTGGTCTCCGGCAGACCGTTCGTCTTCCGCTTGCTTCCCGCCTTCTTCCCTATCGCTTCTTTCCGCTTCAGCTCTTCCGCCGCAATCCTTCTGGCAACTGCCAGCGGTACTTGTTCGAATGCTGTTTTTCGTTTGATCATGACGCTCCTTCTTTCCCATCGCCATCTACCCTAACTGGCCTCCGCTCGTACGGGTCAAATCCTTTGGTCTCCGCCGTTTGCTTTCTCTCCACGAACTCGCGCCGTTAGCGATTCCCCCGCACCTTTAGCGCCCCCCGCCTCCATCTGCGGCTGATACGGTCTCGGCTCGTCCGGATTACGGATCGTATTTTTTGCTTGACAAACTTTTTCACGGTTCGATACGATAGCGCTACGTTAGTTTAATGAATTCATCGTGAGAGGTGATACATGCCGAACTCGCGCAACAAAAACTTTCCGATGCACTTTAAGACGATGGTCCAGTCCGACGTCCCCCAGGGACGCAACGGCAAGCACAAGCTGATCGTCACCACTATCCTCGACGATCTGGATCAACTCCAGGACGGCGCCGCACTGAAAGTCCCCATCTCCGGCTTGGCCGCCTCCAAGGAAAAAATCCGCTCCGCCCTCAATCGCGCCACCCGCAAAGCCGGCCGCAAAGTGGCGACTGCCACCGACAGCACGTTTCTCTACGTCTGGAACGTCATCGAGTAGGAGCGCGGGTCGCAGATACAGGGGGAAGAGGGGGATCTAAAATACGGCGAAGCTTTGCCCTGCCAGTCTTGCAACGTGAGGATTTCGCTCGGGAACCGTTGTGAACGATATGGTTGCAGCGGCGCTCATTCTCTCGCTGTCGAGCGCCCTTGTTTTTATTGCTGGGGAGGCGGCGCTCCGTGCGTCGCGGCGTTCGAACCTTCGCCTTGATCGCGCGTCAGGGACGGAAAGAACGGAAACAGCTCAAACGGATCGTATTCGCGGGCAGATACCGCCGGCGCAGGCTTCGCTTTGAGTAATGTGACCTGGTTGCTCCAAGGATTTAACTTCACTCTCGTGCCCATACGCACCGCGACAAAATGACCAGAGTTCGCCCGTCCGCTTGCATTCGCACCCGCTAACTCGCCGCCCAGGTTCGCGCGGTCGCCCACGCGCGGACTGATCAGCGCCGTGAGAACTTTGTGTTCGCCGCCCACCTGCTCGAGGAACAACCCGGGGCCATCGAGCTTGTTCTTATACGGAGAGTTTCGCATCAGTTCGAGCGCTTTCTGGTTCGCCGCCTGGATTTCGTTGTCGCTGTACTTGAACATGAAGTGCCCGGACTCGCTCAGCCCCGCGAGACCGCTGTCGTCGCCGCGCTTCCTATCCGCCTTCGTCGTCTTCGCCGCCGGCGCCAGTATCGTGGCCATTTCCTGCGCCAGAATCGCAGCCAGGCTCGCTTCGTCCGGCAACGCATCCAACAATCCGCGGCTCAGCACGATCGTGTGCCCAATCGAAAATGATTCGAACGTCGAAGTCAGCAGCGTCCGGCAGTGAATATCGGGCTGAATGTCCAGATTGTTGGTCACTTCCAGATTATTCACCACGATTTCCATGATGTGATCGAGTTCCCCGCGCGGCGCCACCAAGCCCATCCCCAGTAACTCATCAATCGTTCGATGCGCCGCGGCGTCATCCTGCCCGCTGGGTGTCGAGGACGCGGCCGCCCCCTGCGACTCCTCTTCCCCGCGCACACCGTCTGCGCCATAACCCCAGAAACGCGTTTGTGCCTTGAATACCAGCCCGCGTTCCTTTCCGCCCGATTGCTCCGTATATATGTACGCCGGAAGCCAGGTGCTCCCTTCCAGGTTCAGCCGCCAACTGTCAAAATGCACTTCGCGCCCTTTCGTTGCTCCCTTCGAGCTATGAACGCCATTAAATCGCACAATTGTGAAATTTTGGTCCTCTGCCCAGATGCGTCCCACGAAGCGATCCTCGCCCGTATCCGGCAGCGGCGTCACGTCGAACACCAGGCAGCGCACGTCGCCGAGCATTTCCCTGCGCACATACTCGAATTCGAAATGTTGGCGATCGAAATCGTTCGGGTCCGCATACACCATTTTCGCGAAGGTGTCTGCGCTGTAGGGCCCGAACTTCACGCCCCCGCGTTTTTCCCGCTCCTTGTCGCTGCTGAGAAACGGATGGTCCACGACTCCCTTCGCCAGATTCACCGAGCCCAGAAAATAGTGGTCACCGGCCGGCATCGCTTCCGTGTCAGCGCCCTTCTTCATGTCCTGAACGTAGATTTCAATCACCGGAGTAAACCGCCAGATCGTCGCAATTTCATCGCGCTCGCGCGCAACGATGCGGTCAATTGCCTGATCCACGGTAGTGACAGCCGCAGCAGGAGAACGCGGAGCGGATTTCGATGCGGGAGCCTGCTCAGCGCCGCGCGGCGTTTGCGCGCCGCTGGAAGCAGCGCACACCTGCGAGCCGGCGAGAACAACGCAGAGTAAACAATGTTTCAAGGTATGCATCGCGGGGTGCGCCAGTGACTCTGGTATGTACGGAATCGTACGTCATGGGCTAGTTCATCGCAAGAAATTCGTCTTCCGTGTGACGCGTAAACGCCTCTACACGCGTTCATCGCACCACGGGGTGCGCGCGCCGGGTCCGTGGAAAGTGGATTTGTGTTGCGATTAGAAAATGCTTTCTCGTTTGGCTTGAGGGAGTTGGCGACGTTCTTGAATGCGGACTTGTTGCGATTAGAATTGCGGCGGCGGGCTTGAGGTCTGGCGCAGGAGGTACGGTTTGCCGCTTTCACAACACGAGAATAGTGTCGATTAGAATGAGACGCGGTTGTTTGTTTTCTGTAAGTTACAGCGAATTCTAATATCTTGCACGGTCGATTAGAAATGCGCGCGGTGTGACCGTTCCGGGCGCGGGTTACGGCGTGTCGACGGTGGTTTGCGGGGACCGTTGAAAAGTGCCTGAGCGTGCATCCGGCTTGTCGAGCCATCCGTGTCCCGGTCAGCGCTGCCCCGACATCCATGTGGCGTCCTCAGCGGGGCCTAAAAGTGCCCCGACTGACGTTACCACATTTACCTTCTAATTACTAGTGCCCGGACTGGAAAATCGAAGGAGGAATTCATAAGCTTCTATCCTTTCCAAACTTCTGGAAGGATGGGGCACCCCCAATTCAGCTTTCGCGTGGTTCGGTGGAACGGTGGGCCACCCGTCATTCGTACTCGCTTATGCTTTCGGCCGGGCTTCCTCTGGCGAAGTATCTTTCTGGGTTTTGGGGCGCTCAGCTGGAGATTCATTCTGTGGCGGAGTCGCGGTTGCGTTCCCGAAGAACGCGGTGCGGGCTTTCTCAAAAGAATCTTCAATTATTTGATTCGCTGGCGACATTTCTGGGCCTCTCAATCCCTGAACTCACAGACACAAGAAACAAGTTACGCTGAGATAGTGCAACTCAGGTGCCAGAACGTTTCATCCGCTGTGCAAAATCTTTGCTGCAGCATGCGGCTGGTGCCCAGAAACGTCTTGCGCAAACGAAACACTCGCGCGCCTTCCAGCGAGTTGGCCTGAAATTGAAAGCCTTCGCGAAGTATGTGGGTTTGCGCCAGATTTCCGGGATACGAAATGATGATTCCGTGGCCCACGATGCCGACCGCGGGATCGGCGTCCATGGCTCGCATCACGCGAGTTAATTTATTGGGCGCCCACCAGTCGTCGCCATCGAGGAAGGCAACGATTTCGCCGCTTGCTTCAGGGATGCCGGCATTGAAAGCGGACGCTTGCCCGCCGTTTGCTTTGCGAATAGACGCACACGCGACTCGAATTGGGCGACGATTTCAGCCGTGCGGTCGGTGGAACCGTCATCCACAACGAGCACTTCGGTATCGGCGCGCGGAAAATCCTGCTCAAGCACGCTGACGATCGCGTCTTCGATGAAGCGCTCGTGGTTGTAAGTGTCTATCAGAACCGTGACAGCGGGCTGCACAGAGGCCTCTCGGATCCCCATGCCCTATCGGGCGATGCATTTAAGATTACCACTCCAGCCGGATGCCAGGCGAAACGTAGCGCAGTTCGGCGCGATCGCATGATGCTGCGAAGGAAACACGCTGCAGACCGGGCACATTCCTGACACTTTAGACCGCGGAGATTCCCGGATGGCCACGCGCCGCAGCCCGCCACCCGCTATTTGTTCTGCCGAAACAGTTGCTCCACTGTTCCCATCGGCAGGAAGAGTCGCTTCGCGATTTTTGGCAACTCAATGAAACCGTACTTCCTGTAAAATGCGGCGCCCGACTCGTCTTTCGAATCAACCACAATGCCCGCCGATGCCACTTGCTTGCTCGATTCAAGGCTGCGATGCAGGGCGTCCATCAGTAAAGTCTCACCGAGTCCTTGCCCACGAAATTCTGTGCTCACAGCCAGCCGCCCAAGCAGGGTTGCAGAGACCAGCGGATATTTTGGCAACTTTTTCGCGATTTGATCGGGGATTGCATCGAAGCCTATCGCGTACTGGGAAAGCGTGTAGTAACCCGCAATTGTCCGGCCGTCAGGTGTTGCAACAAACGGAGCCGCCGCGCGCTTTCTTGCGTCTTGTCCCGCCTGTTTCTGCAGATCGGAATCGAGCGCTTCCACGCCACACGAAAAAGCCGCCCGGTTGTGTTTTTCACCGAGCGGCTCAATCGCAAAGCGAGGATCTTTTCGGTTCTCGGCCAATCACAGCCCCCGCTGTTTCTTGTACCGAGCCGCCGCCGCGCGAGCCGCGCGATTCGGCCGGGGTGGATGCAACACTGAATTCACAAAGACTTCCCTGGCTTCATCCCGGAGATGCAACACCTCGAAATTCTTGATGGTATCCGCAGCCGCATCCTGAGCGCTGGCAACCACGAACTCTGTCACCGTAGTGCCCCGCAATGTTGCCGCACGCTCGATCAGCCGCTTCTGTTCCGGAGTGACCCTGGCCTCCAGGCGCTGTTGCTTTCGAACGCGCTGTTGACGCTGCTCTGTGCGTGCCATATGTCGCCTCCTGATCTTCTGTGAGTGTACGGCGATTAGCCGCACAAATCAAGAAAGCCAAACGAGCCTTGGCCTCGCCGACCGGATCAGCACAGCCGCGCACCCTTTGCAGATGTCGAGGCGCGGCGATAACTCGTTTGAATTCACGAAAATCGCGCAGCTCGAAAATCAGCCCTGGCCTGCGACCTGCCTTTCACTTGGAAGCATCAAACGAGAGTACGGCGTAAGCGTAATCGGCATTTTGAATTGACCAGCAGGAGAAAGGAAATGAAACCTAACCTCCAATTCGCCTCGATTCTTCTGGCGGCGTGCGTCTCTATTTCATTGAGCCCGCGCGCCACCACGCGCCCCGCGAATCCACGTCAGGATCAGCCCACCCCCCAGGCGCAATCCGGCTCGCACGATAAGAACCAGAAAGCTGGCACCAGCCCCGCCAAGGATGTGGGCAAGGGCGGTGAGGACATTGGCAAAGGCACAGCCAAGGGCGCGGGTAGCCTGGGCAAAGGCACTGCCGGAGCGGTCGGCAATGCCGCCACTTTGCACCCCGGCAACGCCGCTGCCGATCTCGGCAAAGGCGCTGCGGGAGCCGGCAAGGACGTTGGGGTCGGCGCCGGAAAAGGTGTCGGCAAAATCGGCGAAGGAAGCGCCAAGGGAATAGGAAAGCTGGGCGGCAAGATCTTCCACAGAGGCAGCAAGAATAAAGACAAGAACCAAGATAAATCCGGCGCGTAAGTCGGGCAGGTGCCCGACCCTTCCACCTCAACTCGGCTCTTGCGGTAGGTTTTGACCGCCGCGCTCAATCCAAAGCTCACAACTAGGAGACATTGTCTTCGGGCGCGACGCGCGCTGAAGCGAGTAAGCCTCGAACGCATTCGGCCAGTGTCGTAAAGCCATTAGGTTTGGATATTACTGCGTCAATACCGATCACTGACATCAGCGACTTGTAGACCAAAACTTCCTCATACATCGTAAGCAGCACGATCCGCACATCCGGCCGGCGGCCCCTCAACACGGATGCCACTTCCACACCGTTCATGCGAGGCATCCTCAGGTCCAGAAGAATCAAGGCCGGCTCCAGCTCCGTGGCCTTTTCGAGAGCATCCACGCCATCGATTGCTTCGCCGCAAACTTCAAAATTCCGTTGCGTGAGGTAGTCACGAATTACTTTTCGGGTAGTCGCGCTATCGTCCGCGATCAGGATTCCGTTGGACATGCTGCCCCACCGTGACGAACGCGCCGAAACTGGACGCCGATTACGATAGTGGCGGTTTCAGCAACTCGCAGAAATAGGGTTTTTCCTGTATTGCCCGCAAGTGAAATCGAAGGTTCCCTGTAGAGTACCCAGCAATCGTGACAGATCAAATGGCGGCGCACAAAGCTGATGGTCGGTAAAACGAGGTATCCCGCCTCATTACTTAACAGTCTGTTCCGGGCCCCCAACGAATCATAATTAATGTCAAAGCGAATTCTAGTGGCGGATGACAGCCAGACTGTTCGCCGGGTGCTTCATTCATATCTCACCCAGCGAGATTTTGAAGTCTGCGGCGAAGCTGTCGACGGCGAAGATGCCCTCGAGCAGGCGCGGAAACTCAAGCCCGATTTGATACTTCTGGACGTGGCCATGCCTCGCACGAATGGCATCGTTGTGGCCTCTGTCCTTAAAGACATGCTGCCAAACGTCCGGATAATTCTATTCACCATGTATAGCGACGCGGTCGCCCGAGCATTCCCTCACAAAGGGCTTGCTGCTGACGCCGTAATCGCCAAAGCGGAGGGCATGAACAGACTGGCGGAATGTGTTCAAAGTTTGCTGCGTTCCTAGATAAATAGATTAGATGTGTGTGGTGCTGCGATCTTGCTGAGGAAGTGAACCCTGCCACGCTGAACGTGGTTAGTTGTCCGCAAGGGGGCCGAGGCGTCCAGGCGAAAACCCCAATGCCAAAAACCATACTTCTAGCCGATGACAGTCCGATAATTGGTCAGACGCTCTACAGGGCGCTTTCAGCCGAAGGCGGTTATGATCTCTGCGCACAAGCGGCTGACGGCAGCGAAGCAATCTCTCTCGCCAAGCGCTACAAACCCGATTTAGTGATTCTCGACCTGGCAATGCCAAAAATGAGCGGAATTGAAACAGCGCGCGAACTAAAAAAGATCATGCCCGCTGTTCCCATCATTCTCCTCACGCTCCATGCCACTACCGCCAAGGAATTATTCGCCGGGGATTCCTGCGTGGATTCGGTCATTCCCAAGGGTGATTTCACACGTTTGATGGCCCGTGTGCGGACCCTGCTGTGCGCCGAAGCTGGCGAAGATGACACACAGTTCAGCAAACCTATCCACGAGGAGTGAATATTGACGTGCGAAAGCGGCAGATTTCGACTCTTCCGGAAGTGCCACCGTCCGGTCAACCCTGGCTAGACCTGAATCGTGCTGCGCTGGTCGAGGTCACCTCGGAAGAAAACGGCTATCCAATCGAAGCGGCGCTGCTTGAGGCGGAAAATCATGGCTGGCGCGCCGCGAACCCCGGACCTCAGACCGTTCGGCTCGTTTTCGACCAGCCACAAAAGCTCCGGCGTATCCAGTTGGTTTTCGAAGATACTGAAAATACGCGCACGCAAGAGTTCGTCCTGCGATGGTCTCCTGATAATGGAAATTCTTTCCGGGAAATCGTGCGCCAACCGTGGAATTTCAGTTCGCCCGGCTCAGTACGGGAAACAGAGGACTACACTGTTGAACTGTCCGCAGTGACCACACTTGAACTGGTTATTGTGCCGGACACGAGGGGCGGTGCAGCTCGGGCATCGCTTGCCAGCCTGCGCTTAGCTTAGTTCACGAACGCACCGCCTACTTCTCCCTGTCGTCAGGCCCTGTTCGATCCGCCAGTTGTTTCCGTTTTCGAGTTTGCGCGAAATAGCATCCCCCGATCGCCAAGAGCAAGAGCCCGACAACAATCGCCGACACAATGATTATCGTCTGCGGCGTACCGGTCACATTTCGACGAGCCTCAAAATAGCTGCCGCCATCGCGCTGCTAAACAGCTTCCATCGTTTCTCGCGGAGCCGCAGCGTCATCCGCCCGTTCGGTCAGGAGCCTTGTGACCTGCGCCCCGAAGTCGGCCAACCCATTGGCCTTGCCAAGCACTGCATCAATGTGAAACTGAGAGACAAGGTCCGCTCCCACGTCTTCTGCGTAGATCGTCAGCAAAACGCTGCGAGTCTTGGGCAGCGCGTAGCGCAGCACACCGGCAACGTCAATACCACTCAGGCAGGGCATTCTCAGGTCCAGAATAATCAGGTCAGGCGCTAGCTCTCTCGCCTTGCCCACGGCTTCACTGCCATTGGTGGCTTCACCGCAAACCACAAAGTCCGTGTCCCGCTCAAGTGCCTGGCGGATGAGCGCCCGCACCGTCGCGTTGTCGGCGGCGATGAAAATCGTCTTTGGCTTGTTCAATCCCAGATGATGGGCGGACGCCTGGACCGTTGCCAAGTTAGTAGGCTCCTACCGAGTGACCTTCTATTTTAGTCCAGCCGACAATACAGGGACTTATGTAGCAGCTTCCTGACACAACAGGCTCTGCCGGGTGGCCGCCCCTTCCACCGAAGCCGCGACCGCCGTTGAATTTCGGGTGCTCCATCCTTCCCGAAGTTAGGGAAGGGTGGGCACCTTTGCATCAATCCTGCGCCACCACACGATACGCTCACAGCGCCCAACGGCCGTGCGCGCGATTCGTAATCTGCACGACATGGCCCCAACGCCCCGCCATGGACCGACGGAATCTTACGAGGTGGATGGGTTCGGCTTCTGTTGCTTCAACCCGGCTCCGCGTTGCGACAACGCCTGTCTCGCGGTTAGATCGATGAGCTGCTGGCGCACCTTGTCCAGAATTTCGCGCGATAGGTTCGGGTCCGAAACGGCCCGAGAGAGATTGAGCGCTCCCAGCAGGCTGGTGAGGATGAGCAATGCGCGGCCGCGTTTGTCGGCATTTTCCTCGGATGGCAACAGGCCGGCGGTAACCGCCAAGCTGTGCTTGACGCGGGCGGTGTATACCGTCTTTGCCGATTTGCTTGCGCGGCTCATATCTCCTAGCAACGCTCCCATGGCACAACCTGCTCCAGGGTTATCACGGTGAGCTTCGGTGAGGTATTTCTCCAACAGCAGAGCCAGAGTTTCGGCGTGCTTCTCCCAGGCGTCGAGATCCTTGAATGCCGTGCCCAGCGCCTCCACCACAAGCTCGTCACGCGATTTGAAGTGCTTATAAAAAGCTCCCACGGTCACGCCAGCCTGTTTCATCACCTCGGCCACACCGATACCGTCGAGGCCAAGTTCTCGAAACCTCCTGGCCGCGACTTTCAGGATCTTGGCGTGAGTGTGGGTCTTTGTTTTCCTTGGCATATCGCCTAGTGTACGGCCCAAAAGGCTACCCAGGTATCCGCGGCTCTCATCTCGTCTTCCACGCCACGTATGAGATGGGAGTATGGCCATACTCCTTTACATCGGACGCTGGGCTACTATATCGCATATTGCGCCTTTTTGCAGCGTGAATAATCACATCAGAAGCGACAATATTCTTGCAATCGTAGGAGTATGATCGTAATCTAACGCCGATGGATAAGCACGATCATCTTACAGGTGAGGGAAAAGCGATGAGCAACACAACGTCAGAACGGAATAAGGCAATCGTGCTGGAGGCCTTTCAGACTCTCTTCAACAAGCGCGATTACAACGCTGCGGAGCGCTTTTGGTCGCCAAACTACATTCAGCACAGTGCCCACATCCCCGCCGGTCGGGATGGGCTGCTTGGCATGATCCGAAGCCTGCCGCCAACACTTAAGTACGAGCCGGGAGTCGTCGTTGCCGACGGAGATTACGTAATTCTCCACGGTCGATTCTCGGGGATTGGACTTCCCACGAACTGGATCGTCGCGGACGTGGTCCGGTTGAAAGACGGAATTCTGGTCGAACACTGGGACGTCATTCAAGACGAAGCAACGAAGGAGCAGTCCAAGAGCGGGAACCCGATGTTCGGGGACGCGTTCCCAAAGTAAAGGGACGCGCTCTCGGGAGAATGAAAATGGGAAGCACGTATATGGCAGTAGAAGTGTCAGCGCCGAACGTTTTCCGTGTAGTCGAGCGGGCGATTTCGGAGCCCGCCGCTGGTCAGGTGCGCATTCGCGTGGAGGCCTGTGGAGTCTGTCATTCCGATTCCGGCACGGTGGAAGGTTTGTTTCCCATCGATTGGCCGCGCGTCCCAGGGCATGAAGCAGTCGGCCGGATCGATGCTCTTGACTCCGGTGTCCAAGGTTGGACGGTTGGTCAGCGCGTCGGAGTGGCATTTCTCGGCGGCCCTTGCGGATATTGCGAGTTTTGTCGAAATGGCGATCTCGTGAACTGCCGGAACCAGGAATTTACCGGCATTCATCTTGACGGCGGATACGCTGAAGTGATGCTCGCCAAAGCGAGCGGCCTTATCTCGATTCCTGACGGCATGTCTTCCGTTGCTGCTGCACCGTTGCTGTGCGCCGGACTCACCACTTTTGACGCGCTTCGAAATTCACCAGCAAAGGCCGGTGACCTGGTTGCCATACTGGGCATCGGCGGCCTCGGTCATCTGGGTGTGCAGTACGCAAGGCGCATGGGTTTCGAGGTCGCGGCGATTGGTCGCGGCAGCGAATCGTCGGAGTTGGCGAAGAAGCTTGGCGCTCACCACTACATCGACAGTGCCGCCAACGATCCCGCTGCAGCTCTCCAGGCGCTCGGCGGCGCCAAGGTCATTCTGATAACGGCTTCGGGCGGAACGACAATCGCCACGACCTTCAAGGGCTTGCGTCCCGGCGGTGTCTCGATTGACGTCGGCGTCGGGCCCGACCCGATCGAGATCACGAGCATGGATCTCATATTCGGAGAGCGCAAGCTAGCCGGCTCGCTGACGGGAAACCCGGCAACGGGTGACGCAACTCTTCGTTTCAGCGCGCTCAGCGGCGTGTCCGCGATGATCGAGACCGTGCCACTCGATCAGGCAGCTGCTGCCTACGCGAAGATGATGGCCGGAAAGGCGCGCTTTCGGATGGTGCTGGTTATGAAAAACGGCAAGAGCTAGTCTGCGCGGCCGTCGTGAAGAATTCCGTTTGCGCAGAAAATTGTTCGTGAAATGACGGAACTCGCAGAAATGCCCAAAGGAAGGCGAAAAACGCGAAGGAGATGGGCATGTCGGAACCAAAGATTGCGAAATTTCAAGCAGCATCCGCTCAATTCAAGAACGAAGAGGCCCGGGCGGAAGATTTATTCAACAAACAGAAAGCTCACTTTGCTTCTGATGCCACCAAGACCTACGAGTGGAGAATCGACCAACTCGATCGGCTTATCCGCATGCTCAAGGACAACGACCAACGTTTTCGCGACGCGTCGCGCAATGACTTCAAAACTGCGATCCAAGAGAACGTCTTCGAGGTATCGGCCACCATCGCAACCGCCGAATTCGTGAAGTCACAGCTCAAAGACTGGATGAGGCCAGTCGAAGCTCCGCTTCCGAAATTCCTAACCGCATCGGGACACAAGGGAGTCGTGTACCGCGAGCCGTATGGCGTCACGTTAGTCATTGGCCCATTCAATGGACCGCTCCTGCTCTCCTTGCGTCCCGCGGTGGCTGCGCTTTCGGCGGGCAACGCCTGCATCTTGAAGCTCTCCGAACTGCTGCCGGCGACGGACGAGTTGCTCTTGGAATTGATCCCGAAGTATTTCGAACCGGAAGCTCTGAGCGCGGTAGTCGGTGCCCGCGAGGTTGTCACGAAGCTGTTGGAACTTCCCTTTGATTTCATGTTCCTCACCGGGAGCGTGAATGTGGGGAAAGTAGTGATGCGCGCCGCTGCCGATCATCTCACTCCCGTGCTGCTTGAGTTGGGAGGACAGAATCCCGCGATCGTGGATGAGACAGCGAACATTCCGGACGCGGCCAAAAAAATTGTTTGGGGCGCTATGGCTTGGGGAGGACAGTGGTGCACTTCACCGGGCTATGCCGTCGTTCATGAGTCGGTCGCGGATCAATTCGTAGCCGAATGTAAGAAGGCTGTCGTTGAACTCTACGGCCCGGACCCCAAGAGCAACTCCGACTACTCACGCGTCATCAGCTCCGCCGCTGTGGGAAGGCTTGCGTCGCTGATCGATCCCCCAAAGGTCGTTTACGGCGGGAAGTCCGACGCTCCGGCCCGTTATCTCGACCCGACCATCCTCTACCCCATTTCCTGGTCCGACAAAATCATGCAAGACGAAATCTTCGGCCCGCTTTTGCCGATCCTCACTTACTCCGATCTCGGAAAGCTGCTCGCCAAGATTAAGTCCCTCCCCAAACCGCTCGCCGGCTACGTGTTCAGCCGAAATCAGCAAGCGATCGATCGGATCATGCAATCCCTCTGTTTCGGCGGGGGCGCCGAAAATCAGACCAATGTCTTCTTGTTCATTGAGTCCATGCCATACGGAGGGGTTGGAAGCGCGGGCATCGGAAACTACTACGGAAAATACGGCTACGATTCTCTCACCCACGCCAAATCCGTCCTGATATCTCCGCCCGACGTAGCCATCGACCACCTGTTTCCGCCCTACACCAAAGAAAAGATGCAAGCACTCAACCAGTGGTCTGATTACTAGAAGTTGGTCTTGCGCAGCAACCGGTCAGCACCGCGATCAATGAACGATGGACAGGAAGGAAATTAGTCCATGAACCTGTTGCGCGCCTTCTTCACTCGGAACCTCTCGGTGTCGGGAGTAGTAATCGTCCGCTATATTCCTCGAGCCCTTCGAGTGGACCAGGTGGATGGGAATCTCTTCTTCACGGAGGAGAAGCGGCAGGAGTATCGCCGTCGTGTAGAGAGTGTGAAGCCTCACTCCCCGCGCCAGTGGGGCACCGTGGAGGTTGACCAGATGCTTCACCACCTCAACCTGGCAAGCGGAGGCTCACTTGGTTTCTACAATCTTCCGGACGAGAGTTACCTGACTTCGCGGACGCTCTTTAAGTGGATTCTCGTCGATTGGTTTCCGGAGCAACCAGTCGGCCTACGGCTTCCGGCCGGCTTCAAAATCCCGCATACGCAAATATTTGAGTGCGCGCACGAAAAAACACAACTGCTGACAATTTTAGAGGCTGCCTGGAACGCGAAAGCTGGCGATGCCTGGAAGCCGCATCCGATGTTCGGCAAGATGACGCCCGAAGAGTGGGGCAAGCTCTTGCAGATTCACGCGGATTATCACCTGAGACAGTTCGCAGCCTAACGAGTTTTCTCCTAGATGCCATCGCTAACGCGGGCCGTCCTCCGATACACACACGGTTTTTTCAAATTCCTCGATATGTGATCCAATGGTAAACAAGGCCATGTTCATCAGCGGCTACAACACGGAACGCGCGACTACGACGGCGGCGCCGCAGGCGTCACCTGCTCCCCACGAAAACGCCTCTAGCCACAGCTGTGCGGCATCACCGATCCCCTCGCGCTGCGCAAATTCGCGCTCAACTGGCCTCGCATCCCGCCATCTTTCACACGCAATCTCCGCCATTTCTAATCGACAATGGCAGATATTAGAAAACGTCGTATCTCATAGAAAACAAACATTCGCGTCCCGTTCTAATCGACAATTATTTGCGATATTAAAACCCGCGTCCGCCCGCGTTATCTCTTCCGACCGCGCCTCGCACAACGCCCGCCGCGGCCCGCTTCCCGCGCACTATAATCCCGGCGTCCCATGCCGCGTCCACGCTCCCAACCCGCTGACCACGCCATGAAAGCCGTCATCGAGAAATTCATCGGCTACCTGCGCTACGAGCGCAACGCTTCACCGGAAACCATCGAGGACTACGGCGCCGACATCCGGCTCTTCGAGACCTTCCTCACCCCTCCCGGCGAGCGCACCTTGCCCCTCGCCCAGGTGGACCACATCGTCATCCGCGAGTTCGTCAGCTGGCTTTACGACCGCAAGCTCCAGAAACCCACCATCGCGCGTAAACTCGCCGCCTTGCGCACGTTTTTCAAATTCTGCGTCCGCGAAAAATACGCGCAGCAGAATCCCGCGCGCCTCGTCAGCACGCCCAAGCTGCCCAAGCGCGTCCCGCGCGTGCAGACCGCCGAGGAAATCAATCAGTTCCTGGACAGCCTGCCGGGCGGCCCCGCCGCAGCGCAAAACGCCGCGCCCACCCGCAAACAAATTAAAAAACCTACAGCGCTCTCCCGCTTCGAGGAAAAACTTATCCCCTGCCGCGACCGCGCGATCTTCGAATTGCTCTACGCTTCAGGCCTGCGCGTCAGCGAGCTGGTCGGATTGAATTACGGCAACGTGGATCGCACCGGGCAAATGCTCCGAGTGCTGGGCAAGGGACGCAAGGAGCGCGTCGTCCCCTACGGCTCGAAAGCGCAGGCGGCGCTGGAGGCTTACTGGCCGCTGCGCCACGAGATTCTCGCGAACCCGCGCGTGAAATCCGATCCCGAAGCCGTCTTCGTCAACCACCTCGGCGGCCGCCTCACCGATCGTGCCGTGCGTTACATGATCAAAAAATATTGCAAGCTCGCCAACGTGAACTGGGACCTGCATCCGCACTCGTTGCGCCACGCCTTCGCCACCCATTTATTGAACGATGGCGCCGACCTCCGCGCCATTCAGGAACTTCTCGGCCACGTTTCGCTTTCCACCACTCAGCGCTACACCCAGGCCAGCATCCAGCAACTGATGGCCGTCTACGACAAAGCGCATCCGCACGCCTGAGCTCTGGAACTCACCTGCGAATATTCAAGCAACTCGCCCCTCTGCCCGGCATCCAATCTGCAGGTTCATCGGGGATCGTCATTACATGGCAACCAAGGACTACATAACGTGAAAACTATGCATGCCAAAACAACACAACTTATACCCGAAGTGCGTCCGACCAAGGGACTGCAGATGTATCTGGAAACGCTCTGCTACAAGACGCGCGAACGGCTGGAACTTATCAATATTACGAAGGACCTCAACGAGGTTGTGCGCAAGAACGGACTGAAAGCCGGCTTCGTTCTCGTGCAATCTCTGCATACTACCACCGCAGTCTTCATCAACGAATTCCAACAAGCGCTGCTCGACGACATCAAATCCTTTCTCGAAGGACTAGTAGGCCGGATCGATTACTGGCGCCACAACGATCCGAAACTTTCAGAGTGCAACCGGCAAAACGCGGATTCACATCTGCGCGCGATGGTCCTGGGGCACACGCTTTCCGTCCCGGTGCGCAACGGCGAACTTGCGCTGGGCTACTGGCAATCCATTATTCTCGCGGAGTTGGACGGCCCCCGCGAGCGCTCGATCCACGTGCAGGTGCTGGGCGTTCCGGAAGATTCTGAGGAGTAGCTGTTGCGGGGCGAGGGCTAGACGTTCAGCGTGAGTGAAGTCGCGGGAATGAAGCCGTTGCTGGGCTGCGGGGCGACACGGGCCGGCGGCATCGGGTTCTTTACGCGGTCCACCGGGTTGTAAAGCGTGTCGCGTTCCACGGGGACGCGGCCTGCCGCGCGAATCAGGCGTTCAAGCTCGGCGCGAGTCATGTGCTCGGGAGTTGTGGCGCCGGCATCGTGATAGATCTTCTCTTCCACCACGGTTCCATCCAGATCGTTCGCGCCAAACCGCAAAGCCACTTGCGCGATGCGCGGCGTCAGCATGATCCAGTAAGCCTTGATGTGATCAAAATTATCGAGAAGCAGCCGCGACACCGCGATCGCCTTCAGATCGTCAAAACCGGTCGGTGGAGGAATGTGCGCTAGCCCCGTGTTCGCGGGATGAAATGCCAGCGGGATGAACGTCACGAATCCGTGCGTCTTATCCTGCGTCGCGCGTAGCTGTAGCAGGTGATCCACGCGCTCTTCGTTCGTTTCGATGTGCCCGTAGAGCATCGTGGCGTTCGAGCGGAGCCCCAGTTCATGCGCGGTACGCGCGATTTCCAGCCAGCGCTGGCCACTGACTTTGTGGTCGCAAATGATCTTGCGCACTCGGGGATGAAAAATTTCGGCGCCGCCGCCGGGCAGCGAATCCACGCCCGCAGCTTTCATGGCCAGCAGCGTATCCCGAATGGAAAGTTTGGAAATCCGCGAGTAGTAGCCGACCTCGACCATCGTGAAGGCTTTCAAGTGTACTTGCGGAAAGCGCTGCTTCAGGCCGCGAATCAATTCCAGGTAATACTCGAATGGCAGGTCGGGATGCAGGCCGCCAACGATGTGAAACTCTGTGGCGCCTTCCGCGACTCCATCGCCGGCGCGCTTGTAGATTTCATCCAGCGGAAAATTGTAAGCGCCAGGAGCATCGGGCGAACGGCCGAAGGCGCAGAGTTTGCAGTGCGCGACGCAGATGTTGGTGGGATTGATGTGGCGATTCACGTTGAAGTAGGTGACGTTGCCGTGCTTCTTTTCGCGGACGTGATTCGCGAGCCAGCCGACAGCGAGCAGATCATGCGACTCGTAGAGGGCCAAGCCGTCGTCGGCGTTCAGGCGCTCACCCGCGAGCACCTTCTTGGCTACGGGCTCCAGGCGCGCATCGCGGATTCGCAGGCTATTGAGTTGCGGATCCATCTTCTTTTGGGCGTCCTTCGGTGACAGATTCAGCGCCGCATCACAAAGGTCGCGGCGCCCCAGAAAAGCAGGAACAACAAACTAATATAGCCATTCACGGTGAAAAACGCAGCATTCATTTTGCTCAAGTCGTTGGGCTTGACCAACGAGTGCTCGTAAGTCAGTAGCGATGCGACGACCGCAATTCCTATCCATGCCGGCCAGGCGAGGTGGAAGCTCCGCGCGAGCCAGCTGAGCAAGGCGACCATCACGATGTGCATCACGCGCGCGATTCGCAGGGCGCGGGCGATGCCGAATTTTTTGGGGATGGAGTACAGACCAGCGGTCTTGTCGAACTCGACGTCCTGGCAGGCGTACAGAACGTCGAAACCTCCGACCCAGAGCGTGACGGCGGCGCAGAGAATCAGCATGCGCCAATCGAGCGAGCCACGAATTGCGATCCACGCTGCAGCGGGGGAGATGCCGAGGCAGAAACCGAGCACGAAGTGCGACCACGACGTGAAACGTTTGGTGTAAGAATAGAAAAACAGGACAGCAAGCGCGACAGGCGATAGCTTGAGCGCCAGCGGATTCAGCTGCCACGCAGCGAGCACCAGCACTGCGGATGCGATCAGCGTGAACGTCCACGCGAAGCCGATAGACAGCTCGCCTTTTGGCAACGCGCGGCTTGCCGTGCGTGGGTTGCGGCGGTCGTATTCGACGTCGGCGATGCGGTTCATGGTCATGGCGGCGGAGCGAGCGCCGACCATGGCGATGACGATCCAGAGTAATTGCCGCCAAGAGGGGAAGTTGCCGCCTGCGCGGGCGGCGAGGAGCGCGCCAACGAGAGCGAATGGGAGGGCGAAGACGGAGTGCTCGAACTTAATCATTTCGAGCACGATGCGGATTCGGGTGCGAGTCATGTGCGCTTCAAAGATTTAACACGGGGGACACAGAGAAAAGAAGAGAGCACGGAGACAGCGCATCGCGCGTTGCTTCTTCCTCGTATCCACAAGCATTCCTCGTGGCCGCTTAGCCCCAGCACGTGGTCATTAGATTCCCGACGTTTCATCAATCGCGCGTCTTCCGTTTATCCGCCGCGCCGCCTTTCCAACGATACTGCTTTTCTTGCGGCAGGCCTAATTGCGCGAGGACGCGATAGGCGAATTGCTCGACCAGGTCTTCGATCTTTTTTGGCGCGTAATAAAAGGCGGGCATGGCGGGCATCACGATTGCGCCGGCGTCGTGGACGCGCAGCGCATTTTCGAGATGTATGCGGTTCAGTGGGGTTTCGCGCAGGCAGAGCACGAGCGGGCGACGTTCTTTCAGGCAGACATCCGCGGCGCGAGTGAGCAGATCGCCTGCGGTGCCTGCGGCGATGGAGCCGAGTGCGCCTGCGGAGCATGGGATTACCACCATGCCGTCCACCAGAG
This sequence comes from uncultured Acidobacteriota bacterium, assembly GCA_963804625.1. Classification (GTDB taxonomy): domain Bacteria; phylum Acidobacteriota; class Terriglobia; order Acidiferrales; family UBA7541; genus Palsa-295. Next base: position 158,884 of record CAWDRJ010000013.1, read on the forward strand.
CGCTGCCGGAAGCGATGCTTGCGCCGATGTCTTTGTTGGGCAGGTATTCGATCTTCTTCGCGGCCGTTCCAGTCAGAAGAGCGGGCAGCTTTTTGGGGTCTGTGGCGACAACGTCAAGCTCCGTGGTGACGAGCCTCATTCCGGCATCGCTCGCTACGAGAAAAACGTGCGGAACGCGAGGGTCTAAATCCAGCAAGCGGAGGACGGCTTGGGCGTAGAGCGCGCCGCTCGCACCGGTGATTCCGACTGTGATGATGCTTCCGCTGGATTTTGGCATGGTTGGTTGCTGAATCACCGAGTGTAGGTGGCGCGTTTCGGGAAAGTCAAGATACCGCGGGTAGTTGCAACGCGCTCGCATTGATCACGAAAGGAATTCGAATCGGAGAAAAACTGACAACGGCAGAATGTACCGCAGAGACGCGGAGAGCGCAGAGAAATCCGGGCATGTCGCATAAGGTCCGGGCGAACCAACTGCAGGTGCCGGAGCTGACTAACCGCGCTTCATCCCAAATCAGGCGCGTTTGATGGCGCGGACGATCAGCAGCAGGATGATCGCACCGATCGTGGCCATTACGAGTCGGCCGATCAGTCCGTACGCAGCGAGACCTAGCAACGTGAAGACCCAGCCGCCGATGACGGAGCCTACGACGCCGACGAGCAGGTCAATCAGGATGCCCATGCCGGAGCCCTTGACGATTTTTGCCGCGAGAAAGCCGGCGAGAATGCCGATGATAATTTCCCAAAGCAAGCCCATGGGTGCGCCTCCGCGACGATTGATTGAGTTCTGAATAGCTGCGACAGGACGAGCAGCAGCCTTCGACAGAGCGCCACTGTAGCATGAATCGCGGCGGGAGAGTTTGTGTGAGGATTGCAAAATCTGTACTTTCGCGGCTGAAGCCGCAGTGATTTCGCGACGATTATGTCATCGCTAAATCGACGACATACACAGATTCTCGTGCTCTCACAGACTCGGAAGCGAGGCGGCGCATGCGTCTAGAATGGCCGCGGGCTGCAAGCGATGCTCTAGTGCTAGGATGGGACGTCTGCGAGCGAACATATGAATGAGAGCGAAGTTCGAAAATTTCTGGAAGCGGTGAAGAGCGGCGCGGTGACGGTGGAAAGCGGCGTCGCGCGGCTGCGGCAACTGCCGTACGAGGACTTGGGCTTTGCGAAGATTGACCATCATCGGTCGCTGCGGCAGGGATTTCCGGAAGTGATTTTCGCGCGGAAGAAAAGTCCGCGGCAGGTGGCGGAGATCGTGCGGGGAATGCTGCGGGCTAAGGCGTCGCACAATATTCTGATTACGCGTGCGGACAAGAAAGTATTTGCGGCCGTGAAGAAATTGGCGCGCACGGCGAAGTTTCATGAGTCATCGGGGACGATCACGATCGAGCGCAGCCACGCGAGGAATGGAAAGGGCTTGATTTTGGTGGTCACGGCGGGGACCAGCGATATTCCCGTCGCGGAAGAGGCGCTCGTGACTGCGCAAATGATGGGACACCGCGCCGAAGCGATTTATGACGTAGGAGTGGCCGGATTGCACCGGTTGCTCGAGCATCGCAAGCAACTTGCGGAAGCGCGGGTGATTATTTGCGTGGCGGGAATGGAAGGAGCGCTGCCGAGCGTGGTGGCTGGTTTGGTGGCGGCGCCGGTGATCGCGGTGCCGACGAGCACGGGGTACGGCTCGAGTTTTGGCGGATTGACGGCGTTGCTGGCGATGCTGAACAGCTGCGCTTCAAATGTTAGCGTGGTGAATATTGATAATGGATTTGGGGCTGGATGCGTCGCGGGCGTGATTAACCGGCTGTAGCGCGGCGTAAATCGAAGAGAGATCCCTCACTCCGTTCGGGATGACACCGGTTTCCCTCCGCGTTTCAGGCTGTGACGCAGGCGGATCGGGTTCACGAAACGGCGGATTGGATTGCAGCGGAGAGTTCGGGTTCTTCTGCTGGGAATACTGTGCGGAGGTCTAGGATTAGGCGATCGTCTTCGATGCGGGCGATTACTGGGCTGGGGTTGCGCGGCGCGTTGGCGGCTGCGCTGGTATTCTGCGGTTGACGCAGACGCGCTTCGATTAGCGTTGGGGAGTGGCGCGGGCTGGCGATTCCCACCAAATGAGTCCTCAGTTGCTGATCGGGCGTGGAACCGCCGCCGATCACTGAAAAACCTGGAAGCACTTTGACGGAAACGTCGGAGGGCAGCGTCGCGCGCAATTCTTCGCAGAAGTTCCGGGCGCGCTGGCCGATTTCTTCGGCCGACAGGCGAATCATGCGAAGCGCGGGAATTTCGTCTAGCGCGCCGCGGGCGTAGCTTTTCAGCGTTACTTCCAGGGCGGCGATTGTGAGCTTGTCAACTCGTAACGCGCGGAAGAGCGGATTCTGGCGGATGCGTTCGACGAATTCTTTTTTCCCTGCGATGATTCCCGCCTGAGGACCACCGAGCAGTTTGTCTCCGCTGAAGCTCACGATTGCAGCGCCCGCGTCGCAACTGGCGCGCGCGACGGGTTCCGCGATTCCATTCGCTGCGAGATCCGCGATGCAGCCGGAACCGAGATCTTCGTACACCGGAATATGATGGCGCTCGCCGAGAGCTACGAGTTCGGTGAGCGAGGGGCGTTCGGTGAATCCGGTGATGCGGAAATTCGAGGGATGCACGCGGAGGAGCAGGCGCGTTTTTTCGTTGACCGCGCGGTCGTAGTCTCGGAGGCGCGTGCGATTGGTGGTGCCGACTTCGCGAAGAATTGCGCCGCTTTCCGCCATGATGTCCGGAATGCGAAAGCCGTCGCCGATTTCGATGAGTTCGCCGCGAGAGACGACCACTTCCGCGCCTTTAGCAAACGTATTCAGGACCAGAAAAACCGCGGCGGCGTTGTTGTTCACTACGATGGCCGATTCGGCGCCGACGACTTCGGCGAGAAGACGCGAGGTGTGGACATCGCGCTTGCCGCGTTCGCCGCGCGCGACGTCGTATTCGAGATTGGAATAATGAGTGGCAGTTTCGGCGAGCTCGGCGGCCACGGCTGCGGAAAGCGGAGCGCGTCCGAGATTTGTGTGCAGCACGACGCCCGTGGCGTTGATTACCCGGCGGAGGGAGGGCGCGAGGACGCGCGCGACTTCGTCTGCCGCGCGGGATTCCAATTGTGCCGGTTCAGTTATCGCCGTGCCGGGGTCGCTGATCTGCGTGGTCTCCTCCTTGAGGAGGGCGCGCGTCTCCGCCAGCACCTTGCGGACGGCTTGGGTAACGAGTTCGCGTCCCGATTTCTGCGCCAGTTCCTGCAAAAATGGGCGGCTAAGCAACTCGTCTACTGAAGGAATTGCGCGCAGACGCGAGGCTGCTTCCTCTTGCAATTTGGCTGCGGATTCTGACGCGGGGTTCATTGCTAAGACATTTGAACACAGTATGATACGGGCTGGCAACCTCACCCTGTACAACCAGACGTTTCCCTTTGCGACAAAAGCATCGAGGGTCACATTGACGGCGGCGATGTCGCAATCTACGCTGGAGTTACGGTTGCACGTGAGTTTGCTGCGCGGGTTGGAATGCCCGTGCCCCGGGGTGTGGGCGGAAGAAATATGGCGACGATTGACGAGGAACTCGGACAGATCGAGCGGGACATTCGCACGCTGAAGATTGAGTTTGAGCAGTATTTCGGCGGCGGACGTTCGCGGCCTCCTACGGATACGCAGTGGCGCCTGGAGACGAACTTGAAACGCTATGCGGACCGTTCGGCGGAGCTCTCGTCCGGCCAGCGATTTCGCTACAGCAACCTCGCGTCCACCTACGCCAAATACCAGGACATGTGGCGGAAGAAGCTGATCCAAAAAGAAAGCGGTAGCACCCAGCAACACTTTGGCGCCGCGGCAAAAGCGATCCAGGCGGAACGTTCGCGCAAAGTCGCGGTGGAACAGATGCAGGCTCGCGCTGCCGAAACCGCCGCCGCGAACGGCGAGAGTGCCGAGGGCGCGGGCGTGTCAACAGCAGTCGCTACCGCTCACGCCGCGGCGGAAGCGGCCGCACGGGCCGCAGAGGCGCGGCACGCCGCGACCGATTTTGCGATGGCGCTTTCGGATCCAGAGAACGAGACCGAAAAGGTGGAGAAGCTGTATCAACGGCTGGTGGAAGCACGAACTGAGACTGGCGAAAAGGCGGGAGTGCCTAGCTTGAAAGATTTCGAGCGGTTCGTGAAGCAGAAGACGAAAGATCTGAAGGATAAAGGCGGGCGCGAAATCGAGTATACGGTCAGCATCGAGAATGGGCGCGTGAAATTGAAGGCGCGCGTTTCAAGCTAACGCCGCGTAGGTCCTCAAGAGCCTTTCCCCGAGTCGCACTCACTGGTCGATCATCGGCTTTTTGTTTTAATAATTTTCCCTCCGCATCGCCCTCTTCCGAAATAATCCTGCAGCGCATACACTGGCTTGTCTTTCTTTTCTGGAGGAAGTCATCGTGGCGGGAGAACGTGGCGTGGCAAGGGCGCTGGTGAGCGTTTACGACAAGACGGGCGTGGTGGAGTTTGCGCGGGAACTAGCGTCGCTGGGCGTGGAGATTGTTTCGACGGGAGGAACCGCGAAACTGTTGCGCGAAGGCGGAGTGGCGGTGCGTGACGTGGCAGAGCTGACGGGATGGCCGGAAATGCTGGGCGGGCGGGTGAAGACGCTGCATCCAAAGGTGCATGGCGGGATTTTATTTCAGCGCGCGAAGGAAGCGGATCGAAAGCAAGCGCAAGAGCATGGAGTGGTACCGATTGATCTGGTGGTGGTGAACTTGTATCCGTTTTCGGCGACGGCGGCGAAGCCGGGTGTGTCGCCCGAGGAATTGATCGAGAACATTGATATCGGCGGGCCGGCGATGGTGCGTTCGGCGGCGAAAAATTTTCAGAGCGTGGGGGTGGTGACGGATCCGGAGGATTACGCGGCGGTGGCCGGCGAGCTGCGAGAAAAGCGGGAACTGAGCCTAGCGACGCGCTTGAATCTGGCGCGCAAGGCATATGCACGGACTGCGCGTTACGATGGTGAGATTGCGACGGAACTGGAGCGGCTGAAGGTGAGCGAGGAAGCGCCGGGGATCGTATCCATCGGGGCACTTGAAAAATTGCCGCAGAGGATTCACATCGCTTTGGAGCGGCAGCAGTCCATGCGTTATGGCGAAAACCCGCACCAGGCCGCCGCACTTTATGTTCCTGCGGGTGCCACGCCGGCGGGCTTGGCGGGGGCGAAGCAACTGCAAGGCAAGGAGCTTTCGTACAACAATCTGGTGGACTTGGACGCAGCGTGGGGATTGGCGTCGGAATTTCACCGCCCCGGCGTAGCGATCATCAAACACAACAACCCGTGCGGCGCGGCGGAGCAGGCTTCGCTGCGGGAAGCTTATGTGAAGGCGCTGCAGTGCGATCCCGTGTCGGCGTTCGGGTCGGTACTGGCGTTCAACCGCGCGCTGGACGCGGCAACCGCGGAAGAGGTGGCGAAACTGTTCGTTGAATGCATTGTGGCGCCGGGATATGACGCAGGAGCTCTGGATAAGTTCGCGAGCAAGAAAAATCTGCGGCTGCTCGAAATGGAGCGTGGCGAAAGCGTGGAGGAGTTGGATTTGAAGCGCATCTCCGGCGGGATGCTGGCGCAGGAGCCGGACCGCCATGAGCTGGCGGAATCGGATTTGAAAGTTGTGACGGAGCGCGCACCTACTCCGGCGGAAACGCGAGCTCTGATGTTTGGATGGATTGTGAGCAAACACGTGAAATCGAATGCGATCGTGTTTGCGCGCGAGGGGCAAACAGTCGGAATCGGTGCGGGACAAATGAGCCGCGTGGATTCCGTGAAGATTGCGGTGATCAAGGCGGCGACAGCGGGGCTATCGCTCGCAGGAAGCGTGGTAGCGTCGGACGCGTTCTTTCCGTTTCCTGATGGCGTTGAAGAGGCCGGAAAAGCCGGGGCAACCGCAGTCATTCAGCCGGGTGGCTCGGTGCGTGATGCGGACGTGATCGCGGCGGCGAATAAAATGGGGATGGCTATGGTTTTTTCTGGCGTCCGCCATTTCCGCCACTAGATTGCCCGGCGGGCGGCTGGCGGTGGTAGGTGATCTCGATGACTTGCATATCACCTTTCGGCGGAACCAATTCCGAGCGCGAAGTGTAGGTGTCCGCATCCACTCGCGTGAGAATCGCGCGCTTGGGCATCCCGTTCGCGGGGTTTTCAAAGTCTATTTTCTTGCCGTCAGCGCTGGCGAGGTTTAGAACCGTCGCGTCGGACTTTTCCCACGGGACAAGCGCGGTCGTGAAGTGCCGCAAGTAAAAATTGATGCCGTCGGTTTTTTGCACGATGGTGAAGAGCTCGATGACCAGTGGTTTGTCGCCCTCGGTCAGCCGAAATACTCCCACCATTAAGCCCGCCTTGGGGGCCAGCCATATTTGCTCCGCAACTCTCGGCCCCCACTCGCCGCGCCAATGGCCTTCCAGCCATTCGAAGTCGGCGAGCTTGGCCGGAAGGGCTTTCTGAGCCGACGCTGGTGACGGATCGGAGGCGACGGCGGATTGTCCGCTGGCGCGCGACCGACCGGCGGTGCCAGCAGATTCTTGGGCGAAAGCCTTCGGTGTCGCCGTTAGACCCAGCAAAACGCTGATTGCGAGAAAACCACGAAGGGTAAGTAGAAATCGAAGCATCTCGCGCCACCTCTTGTGCTGGACTGGAGCATCATCGTGGAATTTGGCCCGTTTCTTGCACAAACCCGGACATTTTCAGCAAAACTCGACCAGGGAGGTATCCCGGGGCGGGTTCCGCGCGTCCAAAGAATTGGGCAATAACGAATACGGACGTACGGCGGCTATTACTTTGACGCATCCACCGGGGTATACGATAATGGAATTTTGCGGCGGGCGCATGAAAACAATATTCATTAGCACACTCGGGGCATTTGTCGGGCTGTTCGCGGCGGCACCGGCCGCGTTAGCGGTTGGCGCGACTGCGGGAGCTTCTCCCGTTTTTGCGTCTCAAAACGCTCAATCCTCGGCGACTCCGCAATCGGCGAAGCAGACTGCGGCTCCCAGCGACGCGACGCATGCGGACGTTTATTACTACTTCACGATGGGGCATGTGGATGAGATGCAGTTCGAACTGACGGGCCAACCGGACCTCGCGACTCAATCCATCGAAGCGTACAAGAAGGCCCTGGCGCTTGCGCCGGAATCGTCGGTGATCATGGAGCGGCTGGCGGAGATTTACGCGAAGTCCCAACACATTCGCGACGCCGTCGAGCAAGCCCAAGCGGCGCTGGAGATCGACCCCAACAACGTGGAAGCGCACCGCCTGCTGGCGCGGATTTACGTCCGCACGCTGGGCGATCTGGGCGCGGGCGACGTGCAAAAAGAAAACCTGGACAAAGCAATCGCACAGTTCCAGGCGATTTTGAAGATTCAGCCTGACGACGTGTATTCGGAACTGTGGCTGGCGCGGCTGTACCGGTTTGAGAACCAGCACGGCGACGCGGAAAAAGTGCTGCGCGACTTGCTGCAACGCGACCCTGGGAACGGAGCGGCGCTGGAACAATTGAGCCAGCTCCTGATGGACGAAGGGCGATCGCAGGAGGCCGTGAAGATTCTGGCGGATGCCGCGAACGATTCGTCCTCTCCGGAAGTGTATGACTTACTCGGCGACGCTTACTCACAATCGAAGGAGTACGCGAAAGCCGAAGACGCATATAGGAAGGCGGCGGAGGAAGATCCCGATGATCCGGGCCATCTGCACGGATTAGCGCAGGCATTGATGGCGCAGGACAAATACGCAGAGGCGCTCGAGCAGTTCAAGCGGCTTGCGGAAGTGGAGCCGGGCACGGCCGAAAATTATTTGCGCATGGCGCAGTTGTACCGCCGGCTGGGAAAGTTCGATCAGGCGGAATCTAGCCTGTTGCGAGCGAAACAACTGGCGCCCGGCAGCCTGGAAGTGCTCTACAACGAAGCGCTGCTATACGAGGACCAGGGCCGCTACGACGATGCCGTGCGGGTGCTGAGCGACGCGATCGCCGGGATGCGCAGCCAATCGAACAGTTCGCGAAATTCCAATTCCGCCAACCCCGATAGTTCAGCGAGCGCTGAAGCAAGTCCAAATGCGCTGGCGATTCTTTACGAGCAACTGGGGCACGCTTACCGGGAGCAGGAAAACTACGCGGCTGCGATTCGTACGTACGAAGATATGGCCAAGTTGGGTCCGGAGGCGCAGAAGCGCGCGGAAATGCTTTTGATAGACACCTACCGCGAGAGCCGCGATCTGGATCGCGCGATTGCCGAAACGAAGAAACAGCTGGACGCGTCGCCGAAAGACTCGAACCTGACCGTGACGCTGGCCACGCTGTACGGCGAAAAAACGGATACGGACGAGGCGACCAAGCTGCTCGACGGCCTATTGCGCGGCAACGACAGCGATCAGGACATTTACCTGAATCTCGCGCAGGTGCAGGAACGCGGCAAGAAGTACGCGGAAGCGGAGCAGTCCGCGCAAAAAGCGGAACAGATGGCGCATGGAGACGACGACAAGGAAACAGCGTGGTTCATGCTGGGCGCCATTTACGAGCGGCAGAAGAAGTTCGATCAGGCCGAGCAAGAGTTCCGCAAAGTCCTGGACGTGAATCCCAACAATGCTTCGGTGCTGAATTACTACGGCTACATGCTGGCGGATCGGGGCGTGCGTTTGGATGAAGCGACTTCGATGATCCAGCGCGCCGTCACGCAGGAGCCGAGCAACGGCGCTTATCTGGATAGCTTGGGCTGGGCGTATTACAAGCAGAACAAGCTGACGGAAGCGGAAGAGAATTTGCGCAAAGCGTCCGAACGGCAAGGCCACGATCCCACGATTCTAGGGCACCTCGGCGATGTGTACGCCAAGATGGGGCAACCGGAACGCGCGGCGACGTATTGGGAACGCGCGCTTACGGAATGGCAGAAAGCGTCGCCAGCCGACTACGACTCCGACCAAGTGAACGCGTTGGACTCGCAACTGAAAACCTTGAAGCGGCGCACGGCGCAAAAAACCGCGCCGGATTCGGCGAAACCGCAGTAAGCTCCCCCGCATGACTCGCTCGAGAACGAAGACAAGATCGGTGCGCCTGCCGGCGTTCGCGAAAATAAATCTAAGCCTGCACGTCGTGGGGAAACGTGCGGACGGTTACCACGAATTGCGAACGATTTTTCAGGCGATTTCACTGCGCGACACACTGGAACTTTCGCTCACGCCTGAACCCGGAATTTTTGTCGAGACGAACGTGGCCGAACTTTCGAGCGGGCCCGACAATCTTGTGTATCGTGCGGTTGAAGCGATTGGATGCGAGATTGGTTTCCGCGGAGGAATTCGCGCGAAACTGGAAAAGGCGATTCCGATGGCGCGCGGGCTCGGCGGCGGGTCCAGCGACGCAGCAGCCGCGTTGATCGGCACGTTGCGGCTGACAAAAAAACGTGTGCCGCTTGAACGGTTGCTGGAGATCGCGGCAGGGCTCGGCGCGGATGTGCCGTTTTTCCTCTTTGGCGGGCGAGCTCTAGCCGTGAATCGCGGCGACGAAATCTATCCGCTGCCAAACGCGCCAAGCAGAACGATCCTGGTAGTTTCGCCTCGCAACATCGGAATAAGCACGAAGGACGCCTACCAGTGGGTTTCCGAGGAATTGACAAAACGCGCGGAACCCCCTAGAATCTTGAGGTTCTGCGCTCTGTGCTGGAGCCGGCAGGGGGCGGGCATCTCGAATGATTTCGAGGAGCCGGTCTTCCGCCGCCATCCGCGACTCGGAGAAATCCGGGAGGGATTGCTCAAGCGAGGAGCCGCAGATGCCGCGCTGGCGGGTAGCGGGTCGGCGGTGTTCGGAGTATTCCGAAACCCAGCGCAGGCGCGCCGAGCCGCTCGTGCGTTCCCGGAAGATTCGGTTTTCGTCGTTAAAACCCTATCCAGGGAAGACTATGGCCGTGCTTTGGGTTGGCGTGTGGAATAGCGCGCGCCCGCGCGTGTGCGGCTGAGGGGAAAGTTTTGGCCGACGACAAATTCAAAATTTTCTGCGGCACTGCGAACCCCGCCCTGGCGAAAGCGATTTGCAAGTTCGTGGGTGTACCGCTGGGCCAAGCGGAGCACGGACAGTTCAGCGACGGCGAGACGCGTTATCAGATTTTGGAGAATGTGCGGGGCGCGGATGTCTTTGTGGTGCAGCCTTGCAGCACGCCGGTGAATTTCAATCTGATGCAGTTGCTGCTGATGATCGATGCGTTCAAGCGTGCGTCGGCATGGCGGATAACGGCGGTGGTGCCGTATTACCCGTATGCGCGGCAGGACCGCAAGGACCGGCCGCGGGTGGCGATTTCGGCGAAGCTTGTTGCCGATTTGCTGGAGACGGCGGGCGCGAGCCGCGTGCTGACGTTGGACCTGCATGCGCCGCAGATTCAGGGATATTTCAATATCCCGGTGGATCACTTGTTCGCTTCGCCCGTGCTGGTGGAATATTTCCAGAAGATGAATCTGGGCCCGATCACGGTGGTTTCGCCGGATGCGGGCGGAGTGGAGCGGGCGCGGTTTTTCGCGAAGAAGATTGATGCGCCCCTGGCGATCGTGGATAAGCGGCGCATTGACGTGAACGTCAGCGAAGTGATGCACCTGATCGGCGACGTGTCGGGGCGTCCGGCGCTGGTGATTGACGACATCATTGACACTGCCGGAACCCTGGTAAAAACGGCGGAGGCGCTGCTGAATCACGGCGCGACGCGAGTTTTCGCGGCTTGCACGCATCCGGTGCTTTCCGGGCCGGCGGTGGAGCGGATTGCGAAGTCGAAAATCGAGGCGGTGGTGGTTTCGGATTCGGTGCCGCTGAATGCGGCGGCGCAGAAGTTGGACAAGATCAAGGCGCTGAGCGTGGCGCCGCTGTTGGCGCGCGGAATTCAGTCCATTCACGAAGAGACTTCGATCAGTGAGTTGTTTATTTAGCAGGAGAGGAATTCATGGAGACATTTACAGTCGAAGGGAAAGTACGCGAGGGGCGCGGGAAGGGCCCTGCGCGGCGCACGCGTCTGACCGGGATGGTTCCGGCGATTCTGTACGGCGGGAAAAAGGATTCGATTTCGCTGTCGGTGAACGCGAAGCAAGTGGCGAAGATTCTGCGTTCGGAGACCGGGCACAACACGATTTTTACCGTGCAAGTCGCCGAAGGCGCCCCGGAAAAAGCGATGGTGAAGGATTGGCAGGTGGATCCCGTCAGCGGAAAGCTGCTGCACGTGGATCTGTTCCGCATTGCGATGGACGTGCGGATGCGCGTCATGGTGCCGGTGCACACGTTTGGCGAGGCACAAGGCGTGAAGATGCAGGGCGGCGTTTTCGAGACGGTCACTCGCGAAGTTGAAATCGAATGCTTGCCGGGTGACATTCCCGAGGAATTCAAGGTGGACATCAGCGACATGCTGATCGGCAAGCAATTGCGCGCGGCGGATCTCCCGTTTGATCCGAAGAAGATCAAGCTTTTGACAGACCCGACGCGCGTGATCGCGCACGTCGTTGTGCTGAAGAAGGAAGAAGAACCGGCTGCGGATGCGGCAGTCACCGCGGAAGCGGCGCCGGCGGAGCCGGAAGTGATGAAGAAGGGCAAGAAGGAAGCGGAAGAGGGCGAAGGCGAAGCGGCGGAGCCGGCGGCGAAGGCAGAGAAGTCCGAGAAGAAGAAGTAGTTCTTCAGGACGGCCGCTGAAGGGCTTTCAGGGTACACATGAGACTTATCGTTGGCCTCGGAAACCCTGGCCCGGAATACGAGTTCACGCCGCACAACCTCGGGTTTCTTGCCGTGGATGCGGTGGCTGGCCGCGCCGGGATTCGGGTGACGCGACCGGAAGCGAAATCGTACGTGGGATTGGGAACTGTGGCCGGCAATGAAGTGGTGCTGGCCAAGCCGCAGACGATGATGAATCTGAGCGGTGCGGCGGTGCGGATGCTGCTCGAGCGGTATGAGTGCAAGGCCGCCGAGATGATCGTCCTGAGCGATGAGGCGATGTTGCCCTGGGGCATGCTGCGGATTCGCGAACGAGGGAGTGCCGGCGGGCACAACGGGTTGAAGTCTGTTATTGCTTCCGTCGGGACGAATGAATTTATTCGCGTGCGGATGGGAGTGAAGCCGGAATATCCGCTGGAGGACATGGCGGATTACGTTCTGGGGACGATGCGCAAACCGGAACGCGAAGTCGCGGCACAGATGACCGCGGATGCCGCGGACGCAGTGGAATTGATTTTGAGCGAGGGCGTGGGCAAGGCGATGTCGCAGTTCAATCGCCGGGTGGAATCCGAAGAAGACGGTGCGGAATAGATTTTCGCAGTTGCAGCAAAGACGAATAGGAATCGAGGACATATGGAAGAGCGTCAGTACGACCTGATTTTTATCTGCCGGCCGGATACGCCGGAGGCGGATATCGACAAGCTGATTGCCACGCTGGAGCACACGGCGACGGAAAAGGGCGCGAAGATCGAGTCGGTGGCCAAGTGGGGCCGCAAGCGCATGGCTTATCGCGTGCAGAAATTGCGCGAGGGATTTTTTGTGTACATGGTGCTGAAGTCCACGCACGGCGAAGTGGTGAAAGAATTGGAGCGTCGGCTGAAGGTCGCCGATCCGGTGATCAAGTATTTGACTGTGCGCCTGGACGAGGAATTGAAGCGGCAGGAGAAGTTGAAGAAGCACCGCGAGCGACGTGCCGCGCGGCGTCCGCGCAAGGCGGTGCCAGCTGCACCGGCGGCGCCTGTTGCGCCGATCGTGCCGCCGACTGAGCAATCTGCGCCTTCGGCATAGAAACGTACCGCGACGTCGCGGCTGAATTTGCGGGCCGGGTATGTGCGGGATTTATGTCGTGGCCGAAGGCACGACGTACAAAAATTTGGGCGAAATTTGTCAGGAGAATCGAATGGCAGAAGAAAACGCACCAGTGCAACATTCGCACGGACCTTCTTCGGGAGGCATGCGGTCGTCAGGACCGGGCGGGCCAGGAGGTGGGGGACGGCCCGGCGGCGGGCCGGGTGGTCCGGCCAAGCGCGGCAAGCGCAATTTTGTGCGCAAGAAGAAGGTTTGCCGGTTCTGCGTGGACAAGGCCGACTTCATTGATTACAAGAAGGCGGAGATTCTCGCGCCGTTCATCCAGGAGCGTGGCAAGATTCTGCCGCGGCGCATGACGGGGACGTGCGCACGTCATCAGCGTTGGCTGACCGTGGCGATCAAGCGGGCGCAGAATATTGCGTTGTTGCCGTTTGCCGCGGAGCTGTAACGCCAGCGCTTGAATCGCATTTGAAATCGTAGGGCGGGTCTCAGGTCCGCCCCTACACGCAAGATCAAGAAGTCGAGCTAGACAGATGCCGGGATCGAATCGCTCGTAGAAACTCGAGGGGCAGAATCATGCAAATCATTTTGCAAGAAGATGTGGAAAAGCTGGGAACGCGCGGGCAGCTCGTGGAAGTCGCCGAGGGCTATGCGCGGAATTTTCTTTTGCCGCGAAAGCTGGGCCTGGAGGCTACGGCCGGCAACCTGAAGCGGCTGGAGAAAATGCGGGCCAACTTCGCGAAGAAGGAAGCCACCGAGAAAGCCGCGGCGCAACAGCAGGGCGAACTGCTGGCGGCGGTGTCGCTCGAGTTCACGCGCAAGGCCGGGGAAAACGACCAGCTATTTGGCTCGGTTACGTCGGGCGACATTGCGGAAGCGCTGGTTGCCAAGGGTTTCGAAATCGACAAGAAGAGAATCGTCTTGGCCGAACCGATCAAGATCATGGGCGAGTATGAGGTTCCGGTGAAGTTACATCGGGAAGTTAGCGCCAACGTGAAAATCGCGGTGAAAAAGGAAGAGTAAAGAGATTCTTATTTGGTTCCGGGCGCCCCGAGGTTTGGGCGCCTTTTTTATTGGTGCCGAGAGTGGCCGGACCAAAAACAGTTTTCCACTTTTCCGAAATCATCCACAGCGAATAGTTTGATGGTACGGTTGACGCGAGCGTCGGAACTTCGCACAATCCAGTCCGCCGAAAAAAAAGTGAGCTCTATCACGAGCGGGCACGGCCCTCCTTCGGCGGATCTCGGACATGCCGTGCCCCTACGCCGTCGCGTGAGATATGAAGGCGCCTGCGTGAGCGTTTGTCGTTCATCGCGTGCGGGCGTAAGATTGGACAGCTGGAATTAAAACACAAGCACACACAATGCCAGGCGATACAACTCTCGAACGTCCGTTACCGCATAATCTGGAAGCTGAGCGCAGCATTCTGGGCGCGATCCTGCTGGACAATCATTCATTGAACGCAGCGATCGAGAAGGTGCGTTCGGACGATTTCTTTTTGCCGCAGCACCGGCAGATTTTCGAGCGCATGGTGCAACTGGGCGAGAAGCAGCAGGCGATTGATGTTGTGACGCTGATGGAGGATTTATCGCGGCGCGGCGAACTGGAAGCCGCTGGTGGGATTGCGTACCTTTCGCAATTGGCCGATGGGCTGCCGCGCGTCACGAACGTGGAGCATTATGCGCGGATCGTCAAGGAAAAGGCGGTTTTGCGGAACCTGATTTTTTCCGCGTCGGCGATTCAGGAGCAGGCTCTCGCGGCAGGCGATGATGCGGATGTGATTCTGGATCGCGCCGAGTCGGTGATCTTCCAATTGGCGGAAGATCGCGTGAAGGCGGGGCTGATCGGCGTCAAAGAACTGGTTCGCGACAATTTCGAGCGGCTGGAAAAGATTTTCAGCGAGGGCCGGCGGATCACGGGTCTCGCGACCGGTTACGCGAATCTGGACAACGAGACCGCGGGGCTGCAGCCTTCGGAGTTGATCATTTTGGCGGCGCGGCCGTCGATGGGAAAAACCGCACTGGCACTGAACATCGCGGAAAACGTGGCGGTGCGTCATCGCGAGCCGGTGGCGATCTTCAGTCTGGAAATGTCGAAGGAGTCGTTACTGTTGCGCTTGCTCGCTTCCGAGGCGCGGGTGGACGCGCACAAATTCCGGACCGGCCACATGAACCGCGAGGACTGGGGCCGCGTGACGGGCGGGCTGACGAATCTGGCCGAGGCGCCGCTGTGGATTGACGATTCGGCTTCTTCGACCGTGATGGAAATGGGCGCAAAGGCTCGGCGGTTGAAACGCGATCGCGGCCTTTCGTTGATCATCGTGGATTACCTGCAATTGGTGGTTCCCACGAACATGGGACGCCAGAGCAATCGCCAGGAAGAAGTTTCGGGAATGTCGCGCGCGCTGAAAGGTCTTGCCAAAGAGTTGAAAGTCCCCATTGTGGTGCTCAGCCAGTTGACGCGCGCGCCGGAGCGCGAAGAGCGCAAACCACAGCTGGCGGACCTGCGTGAATCGGGCGCGATTGAACAAGATGCGGACGTGGTGCTCTTTATCAACCGTCCGAATTTCTACAAGACGGATTTGCCCGAGGAAGATCGCGCGAAGGCGGAATTGATTATCGCGAAACAGCGCAACGGCCCTACTGGGAATTTGAATTTTGTTTTCCTCGCGCGCCACACCCGGTTCGAGGAAGCCGCGCCGGACGCGTGGAGCGCGGGCGGCGAGCCGGAGGAGTGAGCGTCAACCGGCTCGGTGTTTATTTATGTCCACAGTTGTGTCGCTGAATCCGCGCTTGGTTGGGAACCCGCCTGCGAGGCTGTTTACTCCGGAACTCGGTCGCCGCTAAAAAACTGATAAAAAGACACTTACGGGGACTCCCACTGTCCTTTCACCGGCGGTGTTTTGGCGACTAGCCTGCAATGATTCAAATTGGATGTTTACCTAAACGGCGCGGACTGTTTTGCTCCGCGGGAATTCCTTCGCGCTTGCGCGCGGGAGTCTGGCATTCTAAATGACGATGTCGAAACCAATTCATTTTGAGGGACGCCCGGTCTGGGCCGAGATTTCGCTGGAAGCGATCCTGCAGAACCTGCGCGTGATTCGGAAACACGTGGGAGTTCAGCGCAGGATTCTCGCGGTGGTGAAGTCGAATGCTTACGGGCTGGGCGCGGTGCCGATCTCAAAGGCGTTGCAGAAGGCCGGCACGGAGTGGTTTGGCGTAACCTGCGCGAACGAAGGCATCGAGTTGCGCGAGGCGGGCATCCGCAAGCGCATTCTGATTTTGACTGGATTCTGGCCAGGCGAGGAAAAGCGGCTGATCAAGAATCATCTGACGCCGGCGGTATTTCGCGTGGACGATCTTGCGCACCTGGAGCGCAGCGCCAGAGCGATTGGCGGCAAGGGTCGCGTGCCATTTCATTTGAAGATCAATACGGGCATGAACCGGCTGGGCATTTCGCCGGACGAGATTGAAGCGTTTGCGCGCGCGCTGGCCGAGTGCAAGCACATTCAGCTCGAAGGGACCTTCACGCATTTCGCTTCCGCGGAAGATTTCACCGCGCGACAGACGGATGATCAGGAAAAGGTTTTTCTATCCTGCCTTGCGCGGATGCGAGAACTGGGAGTGTCGCCTGGGATCGTGCACATGGCGAACAGCGGCGCGATTTGCGCGCGGAACAGCACGTGGGCGGACATGGTTCGCCCCGGCGCCATACTTTATGGATATCACCAGTCGTTCGATCCGCCACAGAAGAAGGATGAAGTTGCGGGTCAGATTCCGCTGCGGCCGTGCCTTTCGCTGAAGGCGCGAATCATTTCATTGCGCGAGATTGCCGAAGGCGAGGCCGTGGGATACGGGGCACGGTTTGTGACCAAACGGCCGACACGGATTGCCGTCATCAACGCCGGGTACGCCGACGGGATTGTACGCGCCAGAACGAACCGTGGATGCGCGCTGGTCCGCGGGCGGCGGGTCCCGCTGGTGGGCACGATCTCGATGGACTTGACGATGCTGGACGTAACCGACGTGCCGGGCGCCGCTTTGGGCGATGTTGTGACGATTTACGGCAAGGATGGCGCCGCGGCAATCGAGGTTTCCGACGTCGCGCGCGAGATTGGCACCGTCACTTCCGACCTGTTGTGCGCGCTGGGGCGCCGCGTTCCCAAATTCTACATCTAACCCACCTAGCCGACCTATTGCCAGTAGTAGAACTACGGAACGTTTACTAAGTTATTGCACGTCGTTGACTCCCACTTCCCGCGCGGTGCTATACTGTGCCCTTATAAAGAATTCATAAGGAACCTCTACCTCCTCCCGGCCAAGCGCCCGAACTTTATTACGCCGGAAAAGAATTGCGAGACGAAATCATTGGACGCGATTCGTCTTATACAGATTTTCATAAGGTGGGACCATGCAGAGGACTCCTCCTGTACCGCATAACAAGCCATCGGCCGTTCCAGCTCCCGAAACTACAACATTGAAACCAGCTGCTCCGGCGCGTCCCGGTCTCGATCGGGTTGGGACTTTTTGGGACATGCTCGGAATTCGTATCGTTTTCATGGCGGTGTGTATTGCTGCAGGCTTTCATTTTCGCCCGTTTAGTGTTTCGCCGATCTTTGGCGCTGTCGTTGGGTGTTTCTTCGGTCTGGCAGTCATATTGTTTGAGCTGCGCCTGCGACACGCCAGCTTGCGCCGTCTGATTGGCGCGGCGGTTGGGTCGATCCTCGGTCTCCTCGGTGCTTACCTCACTTCGTTGATCCTGACTCACACCACGATGCCGGAGAGCACGCGTTCGTTCTTCAGCCTGGCGGCGTTCCTGGTGATGGCGTATATCGGACTGATTCTGGGAGCTAATAAGGGCGATATGCTGAATTTGCAGGCGCTCGGCGGATTGTTCGGCAGCGAGCGCAGCCTAAAACATTCATTTAAGGTGCTCGATACCAGCGTGATTATAGATGGGCGGGTGGCCGACATTGCTGAAGCGCAATTCCTGGATGGAACGGTGATCATTCCACAATTCGTATTGCACGAATTGCAGCTGGTGGCTGACTCCGCCGACCCATTGAAGCGGCAGCGCGGACGGCGGGGGCTGGAAGTTCTTCAGCGGATTCAGAAAATGGCGCATTTGGAAGTGCAGATTGCGGACGACGATTTTTTGCAGGTGCCGGAAGTGGACTTAAAGTTGATCGAGCTGGCCAAACGCTATGACGCTAAAATCGTGACCAACGACTTCAACCTGAATAAGGTCGCGACGCTGCAAGGCATCGAGATCCTGAACGTGAACCAGTTGGCCAACGCGCTGAAACCTGTGGTTCTGCCGGGCGAGACCATGCGCGTTTTCATTTTGCGCGAGGGCAAGGAATACAACCAGGGGGTCGCGTACCTGGACGATGGCACGATGGTGGTGGTAGACGGCGCGCGCAAGATGATCAATAAGACGATCGATATTACGGTGACCTCGGTTCATCAGACGACGGCCGGCAAAATGATCTTCGGGCGATACGATGAGCGCGGCGAGCAGCAAGTACCGCGCGTGATTTCCGGTGGCGCGCAGCAGCTCAGCGAAACGACGCAGCGCACGTCAGAAGGCGGCGGCGAGCGTCCTGCGCGGCCGCTGTATCCGGAATCGGGCAGGTCGTAGGCCGTTCGCCTGGTTTCCTTGCGCTGTGACGTGAGCGCGGCCGGTCTTCTCTTTCTCTCCGTAGCCTGACTGCGATAGACTGTTGACCCTTTATGGGCCGCGTTGCCGCTATCATTCCCGCCGCTGGTCTCGGAACCCGCATGGGCTCCGAACTGCCTAAGCAATTCCTCGAGCTGGACGGCATGCCGCTGGTGATTTTCACGCTGCGGAGGCTGGCAGCGTGCGCGGCAATCACGGATTTTTTTCTTTCGACGCGCGCGGACGATATTGTGTCGCTGCAGGATAAAGTGGCGAAAGCTGGTCTGGGGCGTCCGGCGCGTGTGGTGCACGGCGGAGATACTCGGCAGCAATCGGTGGCGAATGCTCTGGCGCAAGTGGATCCTGCGACCGACGTGGTGCTGGTGCACGATGCAGTGCGGCCGTTTGTCACTCCAGAACAGGTGGATCGAGTGATCGCGGAGGCGCGGAAACGCGGCGCGGCGATTTTGGGCATTCCGGCGATAGATACCGTGAAGGAAGTGAAGCGGGCGAGTTTGCCGGAAGACGTCGCGCTCGTAACCTCGACGATTCCTCGCGAGCGCGTGGTGCTGGCGCAGACGCCGCAGGGGTTCTCTTATGTGCTGCTGCGTGATGCTTTCCGAAAGGCGCAGATGGATGGGATCATGGCGTCGGATGAGTCCGCGCTGGTGGAGCGGTTTGGGCATGACGTTTTTGTGGTGCTGGGTTCGGAGCGCAATTTGAAGATCACGCGGCCGGCGGACATGGATCTGGCGCGGTTTTATCTGGAGCAGGAGCGGCGCGCGAAATGACACTTTCCGGAATTGGCTATGATCTGCACCGATTGGCAGCGGGACGCAAGTTGATGGTCGGCGGCATCGAAGTGCCGTTCGATAAAGGCTCGGTGGGACATTCCGATGGGGACGTACTGGCGCACGCCTTGTGCGACGCGCTGCTTGGTGCCGCGGGACTCGGCGATATTGGCACTCATTTTCCGGATACGGATCCGAAATGGAAGGGCGCGGCGAGTTTGTTGTTTCTGGAGCACACTCGCAAATTGCTGGATGAGCGCAAGCTGCGGATCAGCCATCTGGACGCCGTGGTGATATGCGAGCGGCCGAAATTGGGGCCGCACTTCCCCGCCATGCGGGCAGCACTGGCGAAATCGCTGGGTATATCCGCGGAGCAAATCAATCTGAAGGCGAAGACGAACGAGGGCACCGGCGAAATCGGTCGCGGTGAGGCGATTGCTGCGCACACGATTGCGACGCTCGAAGGATGAATTCACCGCAGAGACGCAGAGGACGCAGAGAAATTCCGCAACGGAGCGACTCCAGCCTATCCGGCGCTCGCTCGGGGCGCCAAAATCGAATGGGATTGCGATGAATTGGCTCACCGGATTTCATGCGGTGGAAGAGGCGCTGGCGGCGGGGCGGGCGCTTGATCGCATTGTGATTGCGCGCGGGCGGCACGGTGAGCGCGTGGAAACCGTCGTGCAGATGGCGAAGGCCAAGGGCGTGCCGGTGCGATTTGAGGACCGGCAGCAGATTGACCGTCTGGTGGGAACGCACGAGCACCAGGGAGTCGCGGCGTTGGGTGCGGCGAAGCCGGCGGTTGAGCTGGAAGATTTGCTCGCCGCGAAAAACCCGCAGGGTTTGCTGGTTTTGCTTGACGGAATCGAAGATCCACACAATCTGGGCGCGATTGTGCGAACTGCGCTGGCGGCAGGCGCTGATGGCGTGGTGATTCCGGAGCGGCGGGCGGCGGGATTGAGCGATACGGTTGAGCGCGCGTCCGCCGGGGCGCTGGCGCATTTGCCGATTGCGCGAGTGAAGAATCTGGTGCGCGCGATGGAAGAGATGAAGGAGGCGGGCTACTGGCTGGTGGGGCTCGACGAGCGCGCGGAACAGAGCTACACGGACGTGGATTTGAAAGGATCGGTAGGAATTGTGCTAGGTGGTGAGGGCGAAGGTCTGCACGAATTGACGCGCAAGCGGTGCGATTTTCTGGTTTCGTTGCCAACGGCTGGTCCGGTGCGAGCGCTCAATGTTTCGGTGGCGGCGGGCGTGATGCTGTTTGAAGTGGTGCGCCAACGGAGGTCAACGGCACCACAGATAAACACAGATGAACACAGATAAACCCAAGGCACGTAACAACCGGCTGCGAATCCCAGCGCTAGATCGATTGTCCGTCCTCAAACTTTTCACGCAAAAGCGCGTGTATGGTTCTAAGCGCGCTGGTCGCGTGGTCTCCCCAATGAGAGTAAAAGCTTAACCGCCAGTCCCAGATTATCAGACGCGAATCGGCTGCTCCTTTCTTGAGAGTCAACAAACCTTGCTTCACGTCGCCGTATATACCGGCAATATCATCAGCGAGGGTTCCGCGAATTACCTCGTTGTCCTTGGTCGGGTCAAAAACCGTCCAGTAAAGGTCGTCCTCGCCTAATTTCTCCTTTAGGAGATTGTAGACTACCGCGCATTCCTGGTAGGTGATGCCCTCACGCATGGGCGGGAGGGGAGAATCGTCGTCCGCTTCATCTTTGTCGCGTTCGAACGGGTCAGTATCCGGAAGCCGGATCCCTTCACCGACCAATTCGGGGAGGATTCGATAGATCTGCGCCAAGAGCTGTACCTTTTGCAAATTGGCCGCGGCGTCGACAACTTCGCAATAACGCACGGCGATTGCCGTGAATCGCTCCAGGTCCTTTGCGTAATTGCCGTCTGAGGCCAAGCAAGAATCTCCTGACTAACGTGGGTAGCTTACTTGTCGTATTTCAGCAGCGAAAAAACGTGCAGACCTGGAAGTTTGGCGCGGCCGTTGAGGAACGTGAGTTCCACCGCGAAGGCTGCGCCGGCTACTTTGCCACCCAATTGCTCAATCAGTTTCACTGTGGCTGCGGCGGTGCCCCCGGTGGCCAGAAGATCGTCGCATATCAACACCGTTTGTCCTGGTTTGATGGCGTCCTGGTGGATGTCGAGCTGGTCCGTGCCGTATTCGAGTTGATAGGTGATTGAGGCAGTCTTGCCCGGAAGCTTTTTGGGTTTGCGGATTGGAACGAATCCTGCATTCAGGCGGTAGGCGAGAGCGGGCGCGAAAATAAAACCGCGCGCTTCGATGCCGGCGACGATGTCCACCTTGGTGCCGTTGTACTGTTCGCAGAGACGATCTACGAGCGAATGGAAACCGACCGGATCTTTCAGCAGCGTGGTGAGGTCATAAAAGAGAATGCCGGGCTTGGGATAATCCGGAATCTCACGGATGAGTGCTTTCAGGTCGTTCATGCTCCTCCTTGGGCGTTGTGAGTGCGCGTTGTTAGCTACGAAAGTTCAACATCACCACAGATGAACACAGATAAACACAGATGAAAACTACAACATGGAAAATACAACGACAGCCTCAGCTTCCTACTTAGTGCTCAATCGAAAATCGTTTAGAGAATTGCTCCTGTAACGGAGCATCCTCTTCCGAAACGCTGGAAACGAGTGCTCCCTGCGGCCCGCGCTCGAGCTCCGCGCGAAATTTTGCCAGTGATGGCTCGTTGCCGATGGCGTAGACTTCCACGCGGCCATCCGGCAGATTCTTCGCGTACCCCGTCACCTTCAGGCGTTCCGCGGCACGCATTGCGAAATAGCGAAAGCCGACGCCCTGTACCATGCCACTGATCAGGTAGCGTCTGGATTGGAGCTTTTCGCGATTGTCCGTCATGCCCGAGGCGGCCGCCGAGCGGCAAACGCGTAATTTTATCAGAGCACGAAGGCGCATAACAGAGAGTCCCGCCCGCGACATCCCGTGAATTAAACGCTTCCGCCAGGGGTGATGCAGTGCGAGTCCGGCGGTGGAAAATGAGTTAGAGTTACCATGAGGGCGGAATTCTGCATCTAAACTCGAAGGAACGATTGGGAATGCCAGAACGGAATCGAACGATCGGTTGGTTCGCCGCGCTAATGTTCGCGACGCTGATTTTTTCGGCGATGCCCTTGCGCGCCCAGGATGTTGGCCCGCAAGCGGCCCCGCCGAAATTCGAAGTGAAGCGCATTCCGGCTGAACCGCATCCCGGTCCTCCGCCGATTCCCGCGCAAGAGATCATCAATCGCTTTGTGGCCAACGAAGCGGTGATGAAGAAGATCTACGAAACGTACGATTTCACGCAATCCATTCGTTTGGATGAACTCACCGACCCGGGCGGGAAGTTCAGCGTCACCGGGGAAGTGCTGTTGCGTTCGGACGGGCAGCGTTATATGCGGGTGACCACGCCGCCCGTGTCTACACTGAAGCTGATGCATTTTTCGCTGGAGGACGTGCGGGTGATTGCCAGCATGCCGGAATTTCCGCTGACTCCGGACAAGGTGGCGAACTACGATTTCAAATATGCGGGCCAGGAAAAACTGGACCAGTTGAACACCTATATTTTCCAGGTGAAGCCGAAATTATTGAGCCGCAAGGAGCGCTATTTCGAAGGAGTGGTGTGGATCGACGATCACGATTTCGCGATCGTGAAGAGCTACGGGAAATTCGTGAGCGAGATCGAAGGGAACGGGACGCAACTGCCGTTCACGATGTTTGAGACATACCGCGAGAATTTTCAGGGGAAATATTGGCTGCCGACCTACACGCGTTCAGATGACTACTTCAAGGACGGCCAGAACGATGACCTGCCGCTACGCCTGGTGATCCATTCCACGGATTTCAAATTGAATACGGGAGCTGGAACGGCCGCCGCTGAGACGGCGCCTGCCGCTCAGAGGTCCGCAAGCTGCGGCCACGGGCCAGCCGCCGCCTTCGCCACACTGATTTCAATCCACTGCCCGGAGATGACGCGGAAGGTCGCGGATCGAATCGAGCAGGATCTGCGGGTTCGCTGCGCGAAGGCGTTCCTCGGTGGGGAATGGTCCGAGCACGCCGATGGCACGCACCCCGGCGCGGCGAGACATTTCGATGTCTTCTGCGGTGTCTCCCACGTAGACGCAATGCTCGGGCCTGAGGCGCAGGCGTTTGAGCGCGAGCTGCAATGGGGCCGGATGTGGCTTCTTTTTCGGCGTATCTTCACTGCACACACATGCGGAGAAGTAATCAGCGAGCGAAAATTCCCGGACTTGGCGACGAACTCTCGCGCGATTGCCGCTGCTCACGATTCCCAGCTCGAATTTTGCCGAGAGCGCACGCAGGATGCGTCGGGCGCCCGGCAGCAACGGAGGCCTTTCGATTTTGTAGGCTTGCGTCCAGAGCCGGTCGGCATCCAGCCACTTCGAGCGCGGAATTTGCGCCGCGCGATAGACGCGGAGCCAATTCGGGGAATAATGCGCGGCGACTTCACGTTCGGTCCAGGTGATGTTCAGGGCGCGGAACATGGAAAGATAGGCGCGGACGTCGGCGGCGTAGGAATTGAGCAGCGTGCCATCCCAGTCGAAAAGAACGGCGTGAGTGGAGAATTGAGTAGGTCTCACGGCTGAGGAATCGTATCAGAGCGCGGCGCGGCAGATAAGTGGGCCGGAGTGACGGCTTTCGGCAGGTGTCGAACTCAAATCAACGTCAATTACTTAACGCAGACGTCGCAGAGAAAAGCGCGCAGAGTACGCAGAGAGCCCTTGCTCTGAGCGCGGTGCCTCGCGGAGACACTTCGAAGCGAATATTTTGGCGTCTTGTGACTGGCGTGCTAGTGGCCACGATAGCGCAGCGGAAGCACGTCATCGCGGCGGAGCGCGAAATCGTCGAAGCTGGCGGCGTAGCCGCGCCATCCGGGCATTTCGACGTCCTCGGCGCGTACGATGTGCACGGCGGTGCACATTTGAACGCTGCCTTGGCCGAGCGGCCGCTCGATGAGCGCGACTTCCAACTCGATGGCCGTGCCCGGCGCGAAATTCCGCGGAGCGAGGAAATAGATCCCGCTCGAGCTGATATTGCGCGTGACCAGCGTGACCGGAATAGGCTCAGGCCGGTCGCCGACGCGAATCAGGCGCAAGGGTAGCGAAAGCGCGGCGCGCGGATTGCGGCGGCGTTCCTGCGCTACTCCAATGGCGTGCGTGGGAACGCGAGCGAATCGGCGCGGCCCTGGTTTTCCTGTGTGTGAAATTATGCCTACGGTGTGGCTTTCAAACTCACGCAGCGGCGAAACGGCAGACCGCTGGTCCTTCCAATCCGGAGCAGCCCCCATGTACTGTCCCCCAAGAACAGCCTAAGACTCCCCCTGCCGGTGCACAGAATATGCGCGGACTCGGGGCTGTCGTCAAGTGGGGTCGCACGATGGTGACGTAAGATATAACACCCAGCGGACAGACTAAGTGCGTAGTTTCAATCAGTTAGCGGCAATGCAAGGAGTTTTGTTAAAAATATAAACATTTTCACAGGCCTTTCTATATTCGATTTGGTTTCGGTTCGGGAAGCAGGTATCAACGGCGCTAACTTTCGCTTTTGTGACGCAGTCAAATTTTGCCGTTCCAATTTAGTTCAGGCGCGATAAACGGATAGCGGCTTCGGTCGGGTTTCGCTATTTTGGGGATGCAAGCGAGGCTCGACGAGATGATTCAGCTCATGGCACGAACTTCTAAATTGCAAATTCCAGCGAAAGCGGGACTGCACACATTCGAAGCCCGCTGGAACGCGGTGCGGGATCGCGATCGCGGAGCGGACGGTAAATTTGTTTACGCGGTTCGGTCCACCGGAATTTACTGCAGGCCCTCCTGCGCTTCTAAAAAGCCACGGCGGGAGCAGGTGGAATTTTACTCGTTGCCCGAAGCGGCCGAGCAGAAGGGATTTCGAGCTTGCCAGCGATGCAAGCCGCGAGCCGTTCGTCTGAGTGATCCGCGTACCGCAGCGGTGGCGCGCGTGTGCCGGGCAATGGAAGCGCGAATTGAGTCGGATGGCGGGGGAACGGCGGAGAGTGAAAATGAAGCGCGGTTGACGCTGAACGCGCTCAGCTCGTCCGTGGCGATGAGCCCGCACCAGCTCGAACGTGCGTTTCGCAGCGTGATGGGAATTTCGCCGAGGCAGTATGCCGACGCACAACGCATGCGGCGGCTGAAATCGAAGTTGAAAAAGGGGGACGACGTGACGACAGCTCTTTACGATGCAGGATTTGGATCGAGCAGCCGATTGTACGAACGCGCACCGTCACAGCTGGGGATGACGCCGGCAACGTATCGCCAGGGCGGAGCGGGAATGCGGATTCAGTTCACCATCGTGAGTTCGCCACTGGGCCGTTTACTGGTAGGAGCGACGCATCGCGGGATCAGCGCTTTGTACCTAGGCAAAGACGATGCCGCGCTGCAAGCGGCCCTGCGGAAAGAATACCCGCGTGCGGAGATCAGCCGTGATCGCAACGGCCTGGAGGGCTGGGTGGAAAAAATACTGGAGCATCTGCGCGGGCGGGAGCCGAACCTCGATTTGCCAACCGACGTGCAGGCCACGGCGTTTCAACGCCGCGTATGGGAAGAGCTGCGCAAGATTCCGTATGGCACAACGCGGACGTATAGCCAGGTGGCGCGCGCGATTGGAAAGCCTAAGGCCATTCGAGCGGTTGCGCGGGCGTGCGCGACGAATCCTGTTTCGGTGGTGGTTCCCTGCCACCGCGTCGTGCGCCAAGATGGAGACGTGGCAGGATATCGCTGGGGCGTGGAGTTAAAACAGTCGCTGCTCAAGCAAGAATCAGAGAGGCGCCAGGCCCAAGCGTCACTCGCGGCGAAGCACTGATTTTGGCTGGAGCGAAACAGCGTCGGACAATGATCAGCCCTGCGGCTTGACCTTTTCGGTGCCCTTGGGCCAATGAGGTTTGAATTTAGCGTCGCCGAGGTCGGGATTGCGCGCGACTTTCGAATAGCGAATAACGAAATAATCTCCCGAGCCAGTTTCGTCAAACCGCTGTTGGACCGGAAGCCAGGTGGTTTCGTCGAGCCAGATTTGAATCTTGGAAATCTGGTTACGCGCCTCTTGGGATTTGGGGGTCAATTCCAGCTCCGCAGTTTTCTTATCGTCAAGCGTGGGTTCGCCGAGCAGCGTCACTAAGTAGGCTTTCTGTAGATCTCTTCCTGATGTGCCAAAGCCAAGCAGGAGATACTGGTCAACCAGCGAACGATGCTGGGCCAGATTGTATTCTTCCACGCGCTTGAGGCCTGGGGTGTAGATGTATAGATTGTCGCCTGTCCGCAGAATCGTGCGCGCGTCAGGAGCTTTCATTTCCAGCAGCATCTTGTCGCCGTGCACCAAAATGCTGCCAGTTTCTGTGGATTTATCGTTGACGACAACAGTTACCTTGGTGCGCTCGACGTCAGCGGAAAGACTGCGAAAACTTTTTGACTCTCGATCCAACAAGCGAAAGACGCCATCGAGGTTTAGGTTTCCATGGACCTGGCTGGCGGCGGACGAAGCATCTAGCCAACCCCCCAAGATCAGCGCGCAGACCACCGCAGCCGATAGAACGTGCTTTCCGGTCAAATCATTGCCCCCGTTGGACCACCGTGACCATTTACGCGCCGTTCATAATACTACAGTCTATTGGACGTGCCGGGGCGTGAGCGGGTTCCGATAGGAAGGAACGGAAGGGGAGAAAATGTTACATAGTCCGGTTACGGATGAACTGTGACGTCATAGGACTCAACGGCGCCGTCCGGGCTGCGCACAGCTTCAATGCGTGTGACCTGGAAACTCTGATCTCTCAAATCATCCACCGTACGCGCAAGAATATCGTGAGTTTCGCGTTCGAGTTCCGGAGTCTCGCTGGACGCCCGCTTTTCTATTGGGAGCACGGACGCGTCCATGCGGTACGTTCGCGTCTGGCCGGCAAAATCCTGGGAGCGAAACTGAACCTTTGAGCCGGCGAACGCTGATACTTGGGGCTGGTCGTGGAACCAATGCCGCGGCGTTGCTAGGACAAATAGAACGATTACGATGACGACGACGTCGTAGGGCCAACTGCCCCGCTCGTAAGACCAGAAAATCGTTCGAACGATTGCCTGCCACAAAGCACGCATATCAGTGAACGGAAACGCCGTCTACGACTTCGCCGTCGCGCATGTGCAGCACGCGATGTCCGTATGCCGCGGCATCCGGATTGTGGGTAATCATCACAATGGTCTGCCCCAGATCTTTGTTCAAGTCGCGCAACAGATTCAGCACGGCATCGGAGCTTTTGGTGTCCAGGTTGCCGGTCGGTTCATCCGCCAGGACGATTTTAGGTTCGCTGACGATCGCGCGGGCCAGCGCGACGCGTTGCTGCTCGCCGCCCGATAGCTCCGAAGGCTTATGCTTGAGGCGGGAGCTTAATCCCAGCAGATCAGCGACGACTTGGAAGCGGTGAGGATCGAAACCGTTGCCATGAATGTGCTGCGCGAGCGCGATGTTGTGATAGGCGTCGAGGGTGGGCAATAAATTGAACCGCTGAAATACAAAACCCACTTTGTGTCGGCGCAAAAGCGTGCGCGCGGAATCGCTCATGATGGTGAGGTCGTTCCCGTCGAGCAGCACTCGTCCGCGAGTGGCCTGCGCCAGGCCTCCAATCACATGCAGCATCGTGGATTTGCCGCAGCCTGACGGCCCCATGATGGAAACGAACTCGCCCGGAAAAACTTCAATGCTGACGCCGCGCAGGGCGGGAACTTCCACTTTGCCCTGGCGATAGACTTTCCATAGGTTTTCAGTCTTGAGTATCGGCTCCAACAGCGGCTCCCGTGCCAGCATCAGCGAATCTGGGGACTGAATTATTCTAGTCGGGTTTAGCATTTCTGCCTAGCGGGGATGCGCGCGCAGAAATCGCGCGAAACCACAGGTGATATTGGAATTGGCGGATGGCTACTCGTAGGCGAGCGCCTCGACGGGATCTTTGCGGCTGGCCATCCAGGCGGGATAAGCGGCGCCCAGGAGGCCGCCCACAATTGCAATGAGACCGGCTCGCAGGACCCAGTCGGCAGTAATGAGAATCGTGAGAGATGGGAAGAGCTTGATGAAAATAGAACGCATCAGGAAGCTGAGCCCCACGCCGGCCAATACGCCGGCGAGGCATAGGAGGGTCGTCTCGCTGAGAACGATTTGAACGATATAGCCCTTCGAAGCGCCGAGCGATTTGAGAACACCGATCTCGCGAGTGCGTTCGATGATGGTGGTGTACATCGAGAGAAAAATGACCAGAAAGCCGATGACCACGGCGATGCCAATCATGACGTTGATAAAAGCACCGAGCCCTGGAAGATTGGAGGACGTCATCAGGGAGATGAAATCCTTGAGCGGACGAATTTCATAGCGGGGGAGCAATTGCTTGATTTCGTCCATCACGGCGGGCGTATGGTCGGTGCGATCGCACTTGATGAAGAAGACCGAGGCTTTATCGTGCGCGCCGGCCATTTCCTGCAAGGTGGAGAGGAAGACGAACAGCCGCGCGCCCTTGCCGTGTTCGACGATGCCGACCACGTGAAAATCGTGATCGAAAAGCCTTAACGTCTGCCCGAGCTTTATCTTCTTCGATTTCGCGTAGACATCATCGACGAGAATGTCGTTCGGACCTTGCAGGTCATGGCCTTCATGGTACACAAAGCCACCGGTGACGGTACGGAAGCTATTGACGTCAATGCCGTAAACAATTTCGAGGCCAGTGGAATTAAACTGGAGAAGCACGGGCGTGACGGCTTGCACGTAATCGAGTTGCGCCAACTTGTCTCCGATAGCGATGGGCATAGGCGCGCCGCTAAACGCCATAAAGACGGAGGCCGAAGGCGGTTGGACCATGATGTCCGCGCCGATACCTTCGATGCGTTTGGCCGATTCCGAAAGGAGTCCGCTGGTGAGCCCGACGACGATGATGACCAGCGTCACCTCGACGGCCACGGCAATCACGGTGATCAGCGTGCGCAACGGCCGGTGGAGGACGTTTTGTACGATCATGTAGCGGATCATATCTTTAGCGCTCTGTAGTGTCAGCGCTGCGGCTCCTTGGGAGTTCCCCCGGCATCTTTCTCCAGTTCATCTCCGACATGCACCAGCTTCGTTCCGGGCGGCTGCGGGAGTGCGAACTGGTCCGGAGCAACCGGCTCGTTCAAAGTCAATTTCTTAATGACGATCTGCAATTGATAGTCGTCGCCAGGGCGAGTGACAGCGATTTCCCATGGATACATGAGTTCGCCTGACGTTTGCCAATTTCCATACGTCACGTCCGACGCAACCTTGCCGGCGGCGCCGAAATTCTCGATGCGAGTGACGCGCAGGTCCGCGCGACTGAACCAGATTTTTCGCGTAATCTCCCAGTCCATCGAACCCGAGTCCGCGCTGCTAGTTGCCGAAGCCTCGGGCGTGCGCGAGATCACCGTGAGCACGTAGTATCGGCCATTCCCCTCGCTTGCTTCTTCCAAGAGGACCGGCGCGTTCTCGGGAATAGGCGGCCAGAAGAGCGCGTCGAGCAAATGCTGGGGCCTGAGATTCTCGATCGGCTTCGCCGCGTGACGTTCCAAATTAGCGGGCCCCACGAGAAATTCATTTTTCGACGGCACGTAAATGCTGAACGTCTTGCCGTCGCTGACCATGTCGAAAATATTCTTTCCGATCACCGGAGCTTGGCCAATCACGCGAATGCTCGCGGGCCTAGCAGCGAGAATGAAGCCGTTCACTTCATGGTATTGCTCGATGACCCCGGCGTACGCGGAGCCTGCCGTCAGCTTCATACTCAGGCCAGCGTTCAGCGACTGAATTGCCTGTGCCTGCTTATCGTATAACTCGATAAGCTGCATCTTCGAAGCGGTCTGCAAAGATCCGGGCGCTTCCGAAGGCTTAACCGCTGTCTTGTGGCTGACGGAACAGCCGCAAGCAAACGACACCACCGCTGCAAGCGAAACCATCCAAATGACGCGTCGCACCCTTCGTTGAGGCCTGATGAGCACAAAGTATGCAATCTAACAGCCGCTTTAAGGGGTGTCAACGAAGCGGAGGATGTGAAAACGGAGGTAGCGCGAGTAGAACTTTGCCAGCGGCGATATATCACAGCCGGGAAGCGAGATCAGTCGTCGAGAAGACTGCCGTCTGGAGGGTGCGTCGGGGCGATCCCATCGTTCCCGCCGAGCGAGACGAGAAGGCGGCGGAGCTTGGCGCGATCTTCGAGGTTCATGCCGACCATTTCGAATCCAGCCTGATGAGAGCGCACGAAGCGCACCACCGCTTGCATGCTGATGGAGCGCAGGCCCGCTGGAATCTTGAGCGTCGCTTCTGTGCCAACCGGGAGCTGCAATTCTCCGGTCAAAAGACCGCCATCGAGGCTGAGAACGCTGATCGCGGAAGAATATTTTCCCTTTGCGGAAGTGACCACGGCGGGCACATTGCGCGGCAACCGTACGCGACGATAGCGGCGATGACGCACGAAGTCGCGCTCGGGAATCGGATCGAGCGGAGCCAACTGTAGGACTTTCACATCCAACCCCGACTGCGGAAGGAAACTCTCCATCCACTCGGGGTCGAGCTTTACCAGCGCTTGCGCGGCCGCCACGCGAATTTCGTCCGGGTAGACCCAGCCAAACGCCTTGCGCGCTTCGACAAACCTGCGCAAATGACCCGCGGCAGCCGGAGCACGCATGCGGCCCAATGCCTCGATAGCCTTCACGCGGAGGTACTCCGGTCCTTGAGGCAGAAGTTCGCCTTCCGCCAAGCGCAGGAGCTTTGGAGCCGTATCTGGGTCGCCGCACATGCCGATTTCGTCCAAGGCGAGCGGAAGAATCATTACATCGAACATTTCGAGCGAATCGGCGAGAAGCTTGCCGCGCTCCGGCGCGCCGCCCGTGGAAAGCTGCCGGACAATCGCGTCATGAAAACCGCGGCCACCATCGCGCAGACGGCGCGGAAGCGCTTCGTCAACGGCCTCCGGATCCAGGCGGCTCAATAATCCAGCCACCGTAGCGGCCTTAGCCGGTACGTCGTTCTTGAAAGTTTCCCTCAGGTGACGAACGCAGGGAGCACCGACTGATTTTGCGAGATGGACGATGCTTTCGCGGTCTGTGCGCCTGCTGGATCGCG
The DNA here is from genome assembly GCA_963804625.1 of uncultured Acidobacteriota bacterium. GTDB lineage: Bacteria > Acidobacteriota > Terriglobia > Acidiferrales > UBA7541 > Palsa-295. The sequence goes on from CAWDRJ010000013.1 coordinate 190,297, forward strand.
CCAAGCGTATCGATAGGTGTTCCGCGGCGCCTTGCGGCACGCGCATTAACACGCCCACCAGCCCCTCGGGCATGGCTTCGGCAGCGAGCGCTTCTTCGATGAACTCCGGTATTCGATGGTCTACGCCAATGCGCGGACGCAGGCTTTGCACCCAGCTCGGCCGCGATTCTTCGAGATCGGCGAGCGAATCCAGGGACTGCTGCACCGCACGATAGTAGCGGCGCGCCGCCGACTCCTGACTGAGGCGCACGAAGGCAGCGCTCAGCAGCGTTTGCAGCTCCGCATCTTTTTCGGCGGCCATCGCTTGGCCAATTTTGACGAGCGCGTCTTGCAGGCGCTGGCTGGCCGCTTTGCTGTAAAGCTCGGCGAGCTGTCCGAGGCCGATGGCGGCCTTCTTGCGTGCTTCCGCGTCTTTGTTCGTCACACAGGAGGCATAGTGCAGGAGGATGTCGCCCGCGACGTCCGATTCGCCGCGTCCCAAGAGTTCTTCAACGTATTGCTGCACGTTGCGCGGCGGTATGCACCAAGCTTCGGGCGACAAGAGCACGGATTTCTTACCCGATTCCGGCACGGCGGCCCAGAACTGCCGGTCGAGAATGTCGGCGTGGGTTTCCACGGACATGCCCGCGCCGGCCATTTTCTCTTCGCGCGATTTCAGCAGTTTGCGCAGAGTATCGAGCTCGTGGCCCATGCGGTCGAGCATCTGGCGGACGGCGTTAACCTTCACTTCGCCGCGCTGATAGCGATCAATTGCAAATTTAATCGCCAGATCTTCCGCCAAATGCAGAAGGGTGCTCTCGTCAAGCTTAGCGTTGGGAGACTGCGCGGCGACCGTGGCGAGCGCCTGCTGCAAGGTAATTTTTGCGTTTTGCGGCAGGGCAGAAATTTTCTGCTGCCAGGACGACGGATCGAGCTGCGGATTTTTCGCCAGCTGGGCTTCACCAAATTGCGCGAGCAGCTTTAACAGGGTCTGCAGCTCGGCTTCTTCGAGCTTGCCGATTCCGCCGGCGAGACCCGTGACGCCTCCGAGCGCGACTGTAAGTCTCCCCGCGACGCCCGGAACGCCTAAGCTCACGTCTGCCGCTGCGCCCGGAAAGCCGGGACCGGTACCGACAAATTCTCCGCTGCCTACGACATTCTCGGCAGCGGCCGCGTATCCCGTACCCGTTGCACCCGGTGTCCCGGGTGTTCCGGCACCCCCGGGTCCAGCAGTTCCGGCGGCCCCGCCATGCGCGCCTTCAGCGGCGGTGATGAGCTGAATCATTTTCTCTGGGCTCCGGAACCATTCCTGAATCCAGTTCGCGTCGGCGCCGAGCGTCTTGGCGGTCAGCGTCGCGGCGACGCGTGCCTCGGAAAATCCGGCGTCTTCCGCGACAAAGCGAATTTCGTTCACGCGAATTCCGCAATTATTCCGATTTCCAAAATATGCTTCCAGACGTTCGGAAAGCGTCCCGGCCTTCGGACCCGTCTCCATGAAGCATTTCACTAAATTGGCGAATTCGGTGCGCTCCACACGGGGCAGAAACCCGATGCTGGCGATCCCGGCGGCATTCAGAAGGTCGGCAAAACTGCGCTCAGCGGGGCTTGATTCGAGCGGGACGCCATCCAGAAGCAATTGCGAACCTGAGGCACCGAGGAGCAGACCGCTGTGTCCCGCAGCCTCGACCGCCGCTTGCAGTTCAGTCCAGGCAGAATCCAATTGGCTGGCGGAGCGAACGTGCTCTAAACCATAGAGGCGAGAGTACTTAAGGAGGACGTTCAAGCTGCGGACGAAAGCACGAGCGTTGGGGACAGTGGGTTGGGGCTGCGCGGTAGCTTCGCGTGAAACAGGGGGCATTAACGTGTTCCCATGCCCGAATGTACTAGGAGGAGGGTTTACGCGTAAATGGTACGAAAGGTCTAAGGTTGCGGACTAACAACTGGGCAGGACAAGGCTTAAGCGGCTAGGCGAACGTTCACATCTTGGCCTTCCAGAGCCGGCCGGACCCGACGGATCACTTCGCTGGCCCAAAGTTTTTCACTCAGCAAAACCAGCGAGCCGTCTTCGAAATTGCAGACGGCGCAGAACGTATAATTCGGAAATGCGGTGTGATACGCGTCCACGCCGCGGTGCGCGAGCGCGCCCTCGAGAGCAGGATCACCGGTGGCAAGTTTTTCCCCTGCGCGAGCACCGAACGTTTCAGACTGAAAGCGATCAACCAAGGGTTCAAGCGCGCCAAGTTCGAGCGCGGGAACCACGATGCCGCGACTGCTCGCTTCGCGGAACGCGATTTGATGGCGCTCGCAATATTCACGAACGCGTTCCAAGTGGCTGAAAAAGTCGAGCGCCCAAGTTTCGTCGGCAGCCGTCGCGCGCAGAACGCGGCTCCAGATTCGCGCTGCGTTGCCGCCGCGAATCGGCTCGCGATTTTCGTCGGCTTCGGTGAGTTCCAGTCCGATGGCGCGAACGTCGGGTCCGAGATCGAGCGGCTCGACCTCGAGAAGGATGGTTGGATTATTCTTCGGTGCCGCGGAGGTCATCTTCCAATCCTGTTGAAGGGAATTTTCTTACGAACTCCGGAGATTGCTTGCGAACTTCCAGCCAATCAAAAAAAGCGTCGGGTGTTTCCAACCAGATGGCAAACCAGTGTGCGATCTCTTCTTTTTCGGCGCGCTTCCTGGCGTCCACCTTGTGATTGCGCGAAATCATTTCGGCGCGGCGCCGTCCCAGGCGGGCGACTTCGCGGGCGCGCTCGGCGGCGGCTTGCTCGTCGTCGAGGAGGAATTTTCTCAGGAGTTCATCGAGGCGAACCAGGCACATTTCGGCTTCTTCGAGCGTTGAGAAATGCAGCAAGTCGGTGAACTCTTCTTCGTAGCGCCCTTCCGTATCGGAGCGCGTGGACCACACCACGCGCATTCCTGCTTCTTCCAGGACGCTGACGATGTAGTCTGGGGCAGTTTTGCCCTGCGCGCCGAGTTGCGCGATTAATTGGCGGCGGATTTGTTCGATTTCCGCTGGCGTGTAGCGAGGCTTACCGAGGGCGCGTGCGGCTTCGAGGATCAAAGCCTTCTTCGTGGGCGATCCGCCCTCATCCGGCGCGCGTGAGCGTCCGGGATTCACGACGGACCTCGATGGGGAGTTTTCTTCTGGGCGGTTTCCGGCGGGGCATCTCCGGAAAGAAGGCTGCGATAACGCGCCACATTGCGATTGTGCTCAGCCAGGGTCTTGCTGAAGAAATGGCCTCCATTATCATTCGCAACAAAAAACATGTAATCCGTTGCGGTTGGCGCGAGTGCTGCGCGAAGAGACGCTTCACCGGGATTGGCGATGGGGCCGGGAGGCAGGCCAGGGTATTTGTAGGTGTTGTAAGGCGAATCGATCTGCAAATCCTTAGAGTGGACGACCTTTACGGGATGGCCCTCGAGTTCGAGTGCGTAGGCGACGGTGGGATCGCATTGCAACGGCCCTCCACGCTCTAGGCGATTGTAAAAAACGCCTGCGACCAAAGGACGCTCGTCTTTGCGGGGCGTCTCGCGTTCGACCAAAGAGGCGAGAGTTGCGATCTGTGCTGGACCCAGACCCACAGGAACGCTCGGCGACCCTGCAGTATTCAGAGATTCCCACACGGCGCGAAAATTCTGAACCATGCGTTTGACAATCTGTTGGCAGGTCGTATGGCGCGTGAATTCATACGTTGAAGGAAACAGAAAACCTTCCAGGCTCTGCGCATTCGGAGCCAAATCGGACACGAGAGATGTATCTTTCGCCGCTGCCAGGAAGTCGTCGCGATTGCAGATTCCTTGCCGGTCGAGTTCCGCGGCGATGTCGAACATCGTCCAGCCTTCAGGTATGGTGACGACGTGGACAAAAATTCTGCCCTGGGCGAGTTGCCAAAAGACTTCGCGCGAAGTTACGGGGTGATCGAAATAGTATTCACCAGCCTGCATCGGGGAACGAAGATGCCAGACGCTGAACAGTACGAAAGCGAGGCGGTTGCGAATTACGTCATCGCGGCGCAGGATTCCGGCGATTTGCCATCGCGAAGTGCCGTGGGGAATGTCCACAAAGACTTGCTCGGGGCGATGGCCGCGATAGGGGCGGCTAATTTGAGAATCCAGCCAACCAGCTCCCGCACCGATCGCCGCGATAACCAACAGGGCCAATAGACCAAGCCGCCGCATTGCCGGTTATTCCCTCTCGGCCACAACGTGCTGCTGCGCCTGAGCACCGTTGCGGTCGAGGTATTCGCGAAGAAGAACGGCAGCAGCAACGTCGTCAATTGATGATTTCTTGCGTCGCAGGGGAGACTTCCGTTGCGCCGCGATTTGTTCCGCCTCCCAGGTGGTTAGCCGCTCGTCCGCAAGTTTCACTTCGATGCCCAGCTCCTTTTGCAAACGCCCGGCAAATTGCGCGGCTTCTTCCGCCATTGCGCCGGTTTCGCCCGTGATATGCAGCGGGTGGCCCACGAGAATACGCGCGACCCCATGCTTCCTGCAAATTTCCCGCAGGCGGCGAAGGTCGTTGCGGCGGTTCGTGCGCACGAGAACGAGCAGCGGCCGCGCGGTCAGTTGCAACTCGTCGGAGAGTGCCAGGCCCATGCGCTTGCGGCCGTAGTCAATGGCCAGAATTCGGCGTGTCTCGGAACCGGACATTGCCGCACTGGCACCCGGGGCAATAGAACGCGAAGTGGATAATGTCATCTTTTTCTATTATACGCGAAGGTTTGCCGCAGGCCGCACACTCGCAAGCGCGTTAATTTCGAAATATACATGGGCGGGGAACGGGGCGGCGCTCACCGATAATTGATGTGCTAGAGGCGGCCGGCCGGACCGAGTAGGCAAGTCGGGAACTCTCGTCACGGCTCGCGGCCGCGCTCGCTGGATTGCCATAGCGGCCAGAATCCGGCTTCTTTCATTTCTTCGCCCAGGCCGGTTTCACGAAGCAACCGCTCGATTTCCGCGCGAGACTGGCGCGCGCCGATGCGTTCTTCGGCGTCTGCGAGCGCGAAAACAGTGACCGCCGAAATCGCCACCTGCCTTTTGAGCCGAGCGATGTCAACCTTGTCAAAGGTGTCCGACGCGGCGTGGTAGTTCAGCATGTAATTCGCCGGCTCCTGATTGGCCACCAGAGTCGGAACACCCTCGATGAGGAAATCAAAATTGTCGGTATCCATGCCGGCGTCGAACGTGAAGTCATTCACGCCGAGAGACTGCACGGGCTTGAGTGCTTCCTTTACCGGATCGAGGATGTCCTTGCGACCGCCAAGCGAGTAACCAGTGACTTTCCCGTCTCCGGAATCAAAAATCACAGCCGCAATCATGCGATCGAGTTCCGCACGATGGGCGTGGGCGTAGGCGGCGGAACCCAGCAGCCCCTGCTCTTCACCGGTGAACAGGACGAAACGAATCGAGCGGCGCGGGATGGTGCCGGAGGCGTGAATGACGCGCGCCGCATCTATGACCATGGCCGAGTTGCAACCATTATCGAGCGCGCCGGTACCAAGATCCCAGGAATCCAGGTGCGCACCGAGCAAGACAAATTCCTCGGGCTTCTCACGGCCGCGCATTTCCGCTACGACGTTTTCTGAATCCACCGGGCCGGTCACGTGGTTGGGCATTTCCCAGTGAACACGTACGTGCTGCCCTGCGGCTAGAAATCTCGCAATTCGCTCGGCGTCTTCGCGGGCGACTACCGCTTGCGGCAATTTTTCGACCTCTCCATTCACCGCCAGAGTGTGGCGATAGAGCAAGAGATTCGGGCGCGATGACATCCATAGGACAGCGACCGCTCCAGCTTTGATCGCCCGGGAAATGATGGCGGGACCGATCACGTATTCGTTGGTGAGATCGTCCCAAGTCACCAGAAATTTCGAATGGATCAAGACGATCCCGCCGCTCGCCGCGTCGCCTGCTTTGGCGAAGCCGGAATCATCGCCCATTCCTGCATCTACGACATCCGCCGTAATTCCTCCGTCTGGAAGCGGTGGCGACCAGCCGATGGAAACCAAGCGCACGGGGAATGGCACGGGAGCGAGAATCTCCAAATGGGTGTGGCCTTCGGTCCAGCCAACCGGAATCGTGAATTTTTCGGTGTGGACTTCGTCCACTCCCGCATGGCGGAACGCTTGCACGGCCCAATCGGCGGCGCGGTCTGCAGCGGGAGTTCCGGTGACGCGTCCGCCGATCGTGTCAGTGAGGTATCGCAAGTTCTCTTCTAGAGGTGCGGGGCCCAGAGCGGACTGGATCATTTGCGGAGTAAGTTCCGCGCAGGACTTTTCCACAGAACAGGTGCCGGATCCCTGCGGCACTTGAGGAGCGAACGGCGGCGGCTTCAGTGGCGGCATCTGCGCCGAGGCGGTTGCAGCGGCGAGAGACAAGCACGAGAAACACATGAGAAAACAAAAGGCGCTACGCAATGTCGCGGCTCCTGCACCGATACGTCACCGTAATGAAGAGGAGTGTAACCCGAAAAGGCGGTCTATGAACGTGATCCCAATCGGGTAGTGGCACTCGCGCATAAATTTACTGTGAGACTCTCCAACGCGAGTTCGGTGGTACTGGTGGACCGTTTTAGTACGCGGAACATTTTGCAGTCGGAGAGAATTTTCTACCTACGCAGGCGAACACGCGGCGCAGCGCCGTGCGTCTTATCCCGTTCATTTAGCGGCGATTAAAATAACAGTGAGTTTGGCACCGTGTCTGCGACGGGCCAATGCCCCGGCTAGGGTGAACGCTGTACATTACTTACGAAACTATACGGCCCGGCCAAGAAGTACAGCGAAGACCCTATTCAGAGCTACAGCAGAGACTCAACCGACAGTGTGAAGTCGTAATCAAAAACCAAAAAAGCTTTGCCGCATGCAGTCCTGGGCTAAGCGGACGGGAAGGCCAATTTGAGAAAAGTTCGCGTATTTCCGAAGCTTGTAAAGCAGGAGAGAAGAGAAGAGGCGAGCGTTCCTGCTGTGTTCTTGTTCTGTCAGGAGTCAACTGGGAATGCGCAGTTTAGGGCGACATCTGCCGCGGACTTGGAGTGCACGGTCGAGCGCATCGCCGGACTTCTCGCGATGCAATGCTTGGTGCGGGGCCAGAATCCAACTGAATTCCAGGTGATGGTGCCAGCAGAAAATTCGTTGGTACGTCGCCTCGTGTCGCGCGCGGAGGAGTTGCTACGGGAAGGTCGCTCGATCGCCTGCCCGACTTCTCTAAGTGCTCGTCAACGGGAAGTACTGGACGCGGTATTGTCGAACCGTGCCAACAAAGAAATCGCATCAAAGTTGAACATTACGGTGCGCACCGTCAAGTTCCATATCTCTTCTCTTTTGAGCAAGTTCGGAGTCGAGACTCGAGCGGAACTGGCGCGACGCGCCTCTGGCTTTATGCGGCCAACCCTGGTTGAAGACGACGCTCCCGCAGAAGCGAAATCGGCTCGATCGCAAGAGCAGCTACAGCCGGCTTCGAAGGTGCCGTTTCCTTTCTCCAACAAACCGCAGGGTGTCCGGTTTCCAGGCCGCATCCTCACCGCGTGATTTTCGTCTGGGAGCGGATTCGAGGGCGCAACGCCTAGAATCCGCTCCGACGCTTTCCCCTCCTCGAACGATCCACGATGACGAGTAACGGCAGTTTTAGTACGTGTGTGTTCCACCCTGAAACGTGGCGGCTCAGTACGGGAGGTTAATTCGCTCGTCCGCACATGCTCGACGCAGCTGGGCGCGCCAATCCGCGAGCTTGATGCCGAACACTTGTGCAAGGCGCGCATTCGAGAGTACGGAGTATGCAGGACGATGCGCGGGAGTGGGATAGTCCGACGTATTGATCGGGACCACGTTGCGTGCGACGAGCGGCTTGCCGCCCGTCACTGCCGCAAAGCACGAGGAAGGAACATCGGCCTGCGTCCGAGCCGCGCCCAATATCGCTCTTGCAAATTCGAACCAGGTCGTTACGCCGGCGGCGGTCATGTGATACGTGCCGCCCAGCTCCACCCACGCACTCGAGTTCTCTTTTCGATCAAGAATTCGCTGCAAAACCTGTACAGATGCTGACGCGATTTCGCGGCTCCAGGTCGGGGCGCCGAATTGATCATTCACGATTCGCAATTCGTCACGTTCTGTGGCCAGCCGCAAAATTGTCAGCAAAAAATTCTTGCCGCGCGTCGAATACACCCACGCTGTCCGAAAAATCAAATGATGCGCGCCTGAATCGCGAATAGCCTGCTCGCCGGCCAGTTTTGTCCTTCCATATACATTCAGCGGATTCGTGCGATCGCCCTCCTCGTACGGGGAATTCTTGGAGCCATCGAAGACGTAGTCGGTGGAATAGTGAACGACCGCCGCGCCAATTCGTTTGGCTTCTTCCGCGATGATCGCCGGCGCGAGCGCGTTAATTGCCGCGGCGAGCGATTCTTCTTTTTCGGCAAGATCCACGCCGGTGTAGGCTGCGGCGTTCACAATAAGATCAGGATGAATCTCGCGAACCACACGGCAAATCTCGCCCGGCTGCGAAAGATCGAGTTGCTGGCGGTCGAGCGCGACCACTTTCCCCAGGCGCGGCAGCAAAGCTTCAAGGTCGTGGCCCAGCTGACCATTCTTTCCCGTGAGAAGAATCCTTGGCGTCATTTCGACGAATAGGGAGGAAGGAGTTCGCGCGGAACGCCGGCGAGCTTGAGGAATTTCGCATCCTTGTCGGACACGCGCGGATTTTCAGTCCCCCAAGAAATGGCGAGGTCAGGATCGCTCCACAAAATCCCGTGTTCGCTGGCCTGATCGTAAAAGTCGCTGCACTTGTAGAGGAACTGCACACTATCGCTGAGAGCCACGAATCCATGGGCGAATCCTGCAGGAATATAAATCTGGTTATTTTCAGCAGCGGAAAGCCGAACACTCGCCCATTGGCCGAAGTGAGGAGAGCCCCAGCGAATGTCAACGGCCACATCGAGTGCTTCGCCTTCGACCACGCGGCAAAGCTTGGCCTGCGGATGTGGCCATTGATAGTGTAATCCGCGAAGAGTGCCCTTTTTTGAGCAGGAATGATTGTCTTGCACGAACGAGTCAGTGATGCCGATTGAGGCGAAGCGTTCGCGATGGTAGGTTTCGGCAAGGAACCCGCGGGCATCACGGAAGATTTGCGGTCGAAGCTCCAACACGCCGGGGAGATTTGTTTCAATTCGCTGCACAGAACTCACTCAGCCGAAAGAATTGGGATTTGGGTTCACAACGCAAGAGAAACGCGACGACTGTATCAGAACCCCTAGGCACCGAACAGGCGCCTGAAATCAAGCGTGCGACTTCCGTCCGGATTCTGCGATTGCGTGCAGCGATGCATCCCGGTTCTCATAATACTTCGCATAGTAAGAGCGGTAGTCGCCACCGCGGACGCCAGCGAGCCAGGGGACATTGCTCTTGTACCATGCGATTGTCTGTCGTAAGCCTTGTTCGAGTGAGACTGCCGGTCGCCAACCGAGCTCGCGCTGAATCTTACTGCAGTCAAGAGCATAGCGGCGATCGTGACCAGGACGGTCCTGCACGTACGCCAGCAGCGACTCGGGTTTGCCGATCGCGTGAAGCAAGCGCCGCGCCATGGTAAGGTTTTCTACCACGTCGAGGCCGCCGATGTTGTAAACCTCGCCGATGAGGCCTCGCTCCAGAACCGCCAAGATGCCGCTGCAATGATCCAGGACGTGCAGCCAATCGCGCTCCTGCTTGCCATCGCCGTAGATGGGCAGGGGTTTATCGTCGAGCGCATTCGTGATCATCAGCGGCAGAAATTTTTCTGGAAACTGGAAAGGGCCATAATTATTCGAAGCGCGCGTGATCACCGCAGGAAACTTGAAAGTGCGAACGTAGGACTTGACGATTAAATCGGAACTCGCCTTGGAAGCAGAATAAGGACTGCTCGGCTGTAACGGGGAGGCTTCGCTCGCGAATTCGCCACACGGCATGTCGCCGTAGACTTCGTCAGTGGAAACGTGCACGAATCGCTGAATATTGAGCCGGCGGGCGACCTGCAGAAGGACGAAGGTGCCCTTGACGTTCGTTTCGATCACGGGCGCGGGTTCGTAGATGCTGCGGTCGACGTGCGATTCCGCGGCGAAATGCACGACCGTCTGGCACCCAGCCATCGCCGCTTCAACCGCAGCCGGATCGCAAATGTCGCCTCTTACAAATGAGTAGTTCGGGTTATCGGCAACGGATTCCAAATTCGCGAGGTTCCCGGCATATGTCAGCTTGTCAAAATTGACTAGCGAATAGCCCGCCTCGAGCCCGAGCACGTAGCGGACAAAATTGGAGCCGATGAACCCGGCGCCCCCGGTAACGAAAATCTTCATCGCGGAGATTCCTGACGGCCAACGGCAGCCAGACGGCCCATCTTGTTCGCCCCGGTTTCCGCCACTAGCGTATTGGCGCGCAACAAGGACTCGAACGTGCCGGCGTCGGTCCACCAGCCGTCCAAGATTTCGTAGGTCAGTTTGTCTTCCTGGATGTAAAAATTGTTGACGTCGGTAATTTCGAGTTCGCCGCGGCCGGAAGGCTTCAGCCGGCGGATTTTCTCGAAGACGGTTTTGTCGTAGAGATAGATTCCAACGACGGCGAAATTGGATTTTGGCGCTTTAGGCTTCTCCTCGATGCCGACGACTTTCTCACCTTGAATCTCAGCGACGCCAAATCGAGGAGCATCGTCCACTTTCTTTAGCAGGATCTTGGCTCCGCCCTTTTGTTTCTGGAAGCTCTCAACCGCGCGGCAAATATTGTTCTCGATAATGTTATCGCCCAGGACGACGCAAATGGGTTCATCGCCTGCGAAAAATTCAGCAAGGCCCAGCGCCTCGGCGATCCCACCCTCGCCCTCCTGGTACGTGTAATTCAAATGTTTCAGCCCAAAGTCGCGACCGTTCCCCAGCAGCCGCAGGAAATCACCGGCGTTTTTGCCTCCGGTAACCAGAAGGATTTCCTCGATTCCGGCGTTGACCAGGGTTTGGATGGGGTAGTAGACCATCGGCTTGTCGTAAATCGGGAGGAGATGCTTGTTGGTGACGCGCGTGAGTGGGTTCAGTCTGCTGCCGGTTCCACCTGCGAGGACCACACCCTTCATTTTTCCCTCTGTCTGTAAGAATCGACCAAGGCCTAAAAACAGCTTATACCCAAGAGCGCACAGACCTCAATTACGGGGCGCGCCGCTCGTTGGGCCGTAATTTCGCTCTGGCCGACGCTCTGGTAACTACACTAAAATCGGTAGACAGCCAGCCGACAAAAGCAGCCGCCACGAGCGGAACGGGCTACGCCGCGCCAAAATTGGCTTTATACCAATTCCAGGTTCGGCGCAAACCTTCCTCGAAATGAATACGCGGTTCGTAGCCCAGCACTTTGCGCGCGAGAGAAATATCGGCCTGAGAATCGCGAATGTCGCCCGTACGCGGCTGTTCGTATTTTGCCTGGATTTTCTTTCCGCTTACTTTTTCGAGAAGCAGCAGCACTTGATTGATTGTAATCCGCGCACCGGTCCCGCCGTTGAAGACCTTCCCTGACGCATGCTCCTTCTCGCAAGCCAGCAAGGTCTCTTCGACAATATTCTCGATGTACGTGAAATCGCGGGACTGTTCGCCGTCTCCATATACCACCGGCGAATGTCCCTGAATCACCGCGAGCATGAATCGCGACAGCACGCCCGAGTACGGTGAGGTGGGGTCTTGGCGCGGTCCGAAAACGTTGAAGTAGCGGATAGACGCATTTTCCAATCCATAGACGCGGCCAAAGACTTGCGCATAAAGTTCGCCGACATACTTGGTGACGCCGTAAGGAGAAATAGGCTCGGGCGACATGCTTTCTATTTTTGGCAGCGATGGAGTTTCGCCATACGCAGAGGAAGATGCCGCAAAGACAATCCGCCGCACCTTGGCATCGCGAGCGGCGACAAGCACGTTCAGCGAACCGTCTATATTCACGTGGTTCGTCTCCAGCGGATCCTGTACGGAGCGTGGGACGGAAGTGCGGGCTGCAAGATGGATCACGTAGTCAACGCCGTGGCAGGCCGATTGCACCGCAGCGAGATCGGTGATATTGCCGATGCGAAGGTCGATCTTGTCTCGCAGAGCGGCGAGGTTCGCCTCGTTGCCGCTCGAAAGGTCGTCCAGCACGACTACCTTCTGGCCTCGACGAACGAGTTCATCCACCACGTTCGAACCGATGAATCCGGCGCCGCCGGTGACAAGGTAACGCACCTCGGAAGCTCTCCTTCTGCGAAACTGAGACCGAACGTCGAACCGATCACATGCTTCGGCTTCGCCGCGGCCCAAACGCGAACAGTTTATGTCGATTGCCGGGTCCACGCCGCCGTGGGAGACAATTGTAAGGGAACACTTCGCGTTTGCAATGCGGTGCTTACCTTACGATGCACGGCGCGCTGGATGGCGATCGGCGTTGATCCACAGGATGCCACCAATCATGGGCGCAATCGAAAGCGGCAGATTCACCACCGAAAATGATCGGCCGCTGATTGACACGAGAACATACTCAAGCAGCATGGGCACCATTAAGATGGCAGCCCCAAAAGTCGCGTGCCCGGCGAACCTGTTGCGCGGCATTTGTCTTGTGGCGATTCCCAAGAGCACTCCGGCTGGAAAAAAGACGAGCACATAGTACATATAATTGTAGCCGGCAAGCTCCGCCAACTTGACTCTGTGACCGACCAATGTCACCAGCGTCGCGCCGGGTCCGAGGTTGTAGCGGATCGCCTGAGGTTTTCCATCCACGTAAAGTGAGAGGTTCGACCCGTCATACGAGTAAAGGATGTCGCGAGTTTCGCCACTCTTGAATACCTCCGGGACGCGCGAGGCAAGCTGAGATTTCTTCGCGGAAATGCCGTTGCGAAACCAGAAAACCAGTGCCGTTCCGTCTTGACGCACGTTCAAATCGATCGAACCTGATGGCTGGGAAATAGAGAGAATGCGCGCATCTGGTCCATTCACTTTTGCGGGCGTGCAAACGATCCGCATGGCGAATTGATTGGTCTTTCCGAGGTCTTGGACCAGTTGTGGCACCGCGCTTTGCGACGACAGCCAAGATGAGCCGTCCAAAACAAGGAAGTTTGTCTCCCGATTTGCGGGGAGCTTAGGAGTCCACACCAAATCGGCCGGAAGATTCACGCCATCACGGTGAGGCGCTGTGGGCGAAAAATCATAAGATACGAGCAAGCCCGGTGCGCTCTGATCCGCACGGATAGCCCCGAAGATTCGTCTCGCCTCATCGTTGGAGATTGCGCGGTCCCAGGTTTGTACGAGGTGAAATTTCTCCAACCCAGGGGTTCTTGCCACTTGCGTCATTGCCAATCGTAAGGAGCGCGCCCGTATTCCAGTTGCTTAACCGGGCCTCTCGCTGCAGGGGAATCGAAGCCGCGAACCACAATCCAAAGTAGAGCAGCAAGGCGACTGCCGCGCGCCAGCCCGATAAGCGTGTTCCGAGGGCGCGTTCACACGCACTGAGAATGGGGAGGACGGTCGCGCCGAACACGTAGAACAACAGACAACCGACGACTGCGCCGGAAGAGTTCGTGAACACGTCTTCCCAGCCAGAATCGCGCCCGGGGATGTAGTTCTGCAAAAACTCAATGGTGTAAGAAAAACAAGCACCGACAATTAGCGCTGCAACGAAGGCGAAAAGGCGCGACTTGCCTCGTTCGCGCAGCTTTTCGGCAAGGCCGAACCCGAAGGGCGTGAATAACAACACGTTGAGGAACGCGTCATAAAAACCCGCAGTCTTTAATGACTTACCCAGCAAGAAAGGGAACCTGACTCCGTCGGGGGTGTGGAAATCGATACGAAAGGGGTAAAGGGTAAGAAAAAGAATGCCGGCGACCGCGAGAATCAGAATGCGATTGGTCCACGAATTGCCGAAACTCTTGGAAGCCGGGCTAACCTGCCAATTCTCCATTACGCTAATGTCAAATTCCCCAGAATGTCGTCGCAAAGTCTAGCACAAAGGGCGAGTCTTCCTCGGATTGCCGCGCAATTGCACGACGTTTTCGCCTCTCGCCCTAATCGCGTTCAGGTATTCGAATACGAAACACACCGCTAAACCACTCTCACTAAAGAACTAAACCGACCTGTCCGCGCGGGTGGTCAGGTGGGTAATAGCCCGCGCGAACAGGCGAAGAGACTTGAACCATCTCGGTTCCTCCGACCAGTAGTTGCGCCCTGCCTTCGCTCCCTACACTGCATCGTGACATGAGAGTTCACATGCACAACCACGCAGGCCGCACTCCAGATTCGAGTTCAAAGCCAAAAGTAATACGGCGAGGTTCGTCAACATACATTGCCTTTTTGGCGACGCTCGCCATGGTTCTGGCGATTGTCGGACTCTCCAGTTGTGCGGGCTACACAAGCGCCGGGAAAACCAAGCCCGGAAACCCTGGAGCGGGCGTGCTCTCGGCGAGCGCCACCAGCTTGACCTTCGGGAGTGTCGCGGTTGGCAATAATGCCACGCAAAGCTTGACGGTAACCAACACGGGAACAGCAACGGTCACCGTTTCACAAGCGACGATGTCGGGCGCTGGATTCAGCGTGATCGGCGGAAACCCGTCGGGCACAATACCTGTCGGACAGACCAGCACGATTCAAGTTCAATTTGCGCCTACGACCGCCGGAGCGATAACGGGAAGCCTGACGGTCATTAGCGACGCATCCAATTCACCACTGATGATTTCGCTGAGCGCCACGGGCACGCAAACTGGTTTGGCGGTTGCTCCTTCCGCGCTAACTTTCGGTAATGTTGTGGTCGGCCAAACCGGCACGCAGAGCGTGGAGCTGACCAATACCGGCACCACTAATGTCGTCATCAATCTCGCCACAGTTACAGGAAACGGATTCGGCATCAGCGGGCTTTCCTTGCCGAAAACGCTGACGGCCGGCCAATCGCTTTCCTTTAATGTGCAGTTCGCCCCGACCACAGCCGGTGCCGCGACGGGCAGCATCACCTTCACTGATAACGCTCCAACGTCTCCTCAAACGGTTACCTTAGTGGGTAGCGGCGTTTCCACGAGTTCGGCATTGACTGCAAATCCGGGAAGCGTGTCATTTGGAAATGTCTCCGTGGGCAGCAATGGCCAGCAGACCATCACGCTAACGAATAGCGGCAATACGAGC